>NZ_LQIN01000051.1 GCF_001500065.1 Mycobacterium sp. IS-3022 | reverse complement strand
GAGCGTATCCTCCCGGCGGCGGCGGGGGGTTGTTTCCCGGCGGAGGGGGCGGTTGATCGGACATGTGGCCTTCCCGGTTGACTACTACAACGGTAAGCAGACGGTGCCGATGATCTTATCGGCGATCGTCTGCCGCTTGGCGTCCCACAACGGGAACAAGAAACCGATATAACAGATCACGGCGTCGATGGCGTGGGCCAGTTGCCGGACGATCGACATCGCGAAACCGATTGGTTCGCCGGTCTTTTCGCTGACGACCTTGAATTTCAGGATCGACTTGCCGATGCTCGAGCCCGTGGTGCCCTGGCGGTGGCCGTAGTTCCAGAGCACGTAGACCAGCGCAAAGATCGAGGTGATGCCGATCGTGAGCAGGCCGACGGTGGACGCACCCGTCGCGCAGGATTCACTCAGGTCGTACCCGGAAACCTCGGTGAGGCAATCGGTTTCCTGAGTTCCGACCAGCACACCCCACCCGATGCCGAGTAGGCAGAGGATCGGAATGTAGTCGATCAGCCACGCCACCACTCGGGTGAACCACTCGGTGTAGGCCTCCGTCGGCAACACCGTCACCGGGCCATCGTCGACGAAGGACGCGCCTCCCTGTGGCGGTGGCGGAGAGCCACCCGCCGGCGGTGTCGGTGCATCGGTCACGAACGCTTCCAGTCTGTGTCCTAGCTGAAACGAGCGTGCTTACCCTACCTGAGAAGTGATCTTGTGCAGGGTTTTCTGACCGGAACGTGACCCGTGACCGAAGGCCTGTGAACAGCTAGCGGACGCGGCGTCTACTGCCGTCGGAGAGGAATCCGAGTAGATCGTGGCGGGTCAGCACGCCGACCGGCTTGCCCTCTTCCACCACCATCACTGCGTCGCATTCGCGGAGTTCCTTCGCCGCAGCGCTGACCAGCTCGCCGGCGCCGATCAGGGGCAGCGGTGGACTCATGTGCTCGGCCACCGCGTCGGCGAGCTTGGCCCGTCCCTCGAAAACCGCGGACAGCAGTTCGCGTTCCGACACGCTGCCGGCGACCTCCCCGGCCATCACCGGCGGTTCTGCGCCGACGACGGGCATCTGCGAGACGCCGTACTCGCGCAGGATCCCGATGGCGTCGCGCACGGTCTCCGACGGGTGCGTGTGCACCAGGTCCGGAAGCGCCCCCGACTTGCCTCGGAGCACCTCGCCCACGGTCGACTCCTCCACCGAACCGTCCAGTCGGCTGCGCAGAAACCCGTACGAGGACATCCAATCGTCGTTGAAAACCTTTGACAGATAACCTCTTCCGCCGTCTGGCAACAAGACGACCACGAGCGAGTCGGGGCCGGCCTGCTCGGCCACCTTGATCGCGGCGACGACGGCCATGCCGCAGGACCCGCCGACCAGCAGCGCCTCTTCGCGGGCGAGTCGGCGCGTCATCTCGAACGAGTCGGCATCCGAGACCGCAATGATCTCGTCGGGAACCGAGGGGTCGTACGCGGCGGGCCAGAAGTCCTCGCCCACGCCCTCAACGAGGTACGGCCTGCCGGTGCCGCCGGAGTACACCGAACCCTCCGGGTCGGCGCCGACGATCCGGACCCTTCCGTCGGACACTTCCTTCAGGTACCGTCCCGCGCCCGTGATGGTGCCGCCGGTACCGACGCCGGCCACGAAATGGGTGACCTTGCCCTCGGTGTCGGCCCAGATTTCCGGCCCGGTGGTCTCGTAGTGCGACTCGGGGCCCATCGGGTTGGAGTACTGATCGGGTTTCCACGCGCCGTCGACCTCCTCGACGAGCCGGTCGGAGACGCTGTAGTAACTGTCGGGATGGTCCGGTGGCACCGCCGTCGGGCATACCACCACGTCGGCGCCGTAGGCGCGCAACACATTCCGCTTGTCCTCGCTGACCTTGTCCGGGCAGACGAAGATGCACTTGTAGCCGCGCTGCTGGGCGACCAGCGCCAGCCCCACCCCCGTGTTGCCCGAGGTCGGTTCGACGATCGTGCCGCCGGGCTTCAGTTCACCGCTTGCCTCGGCGGCGTCGATCATCTTGACCGCGATCCGGTCCTTGGCGCTGCCGCCGGGGTTGAGGTACTCGATCTTGGCCGCGACCGTGCCGGCTCCCTGGGGGACAACAGAGTTCAGCTGAACCAGAGGGGTGTTGCCAATGAGCTCACTGACGTGCCGGGCGATCCGCATGACTCCATCGTGTCAGGCGGCGTTTCCCGTTACCACCTGGGTTACCAGGTGGCCTCTCGGATGTAGTCGCCGATCTGACGCAATGAGCGGGTTGCCTCCGGCACCATGGGCGTCGCGAGTTGGAACACGTGCATCTGTCCCGGCCACACCCGGACCTCAACGGGCACGCCGGCGGCCGCCAGCCGTCGCGCGGCCTTGCGAGCGTCACTGATCAGCACCTCGGACCCCGACACGTGGATCAGCGTCCGGGGCAGCCCGGGTTCGATGTGGTCGAGCGGCTCGTAGACCTCCTCGGCCTTGCCGTCGGTCACATGCCTGCCCGCGGCCTCCTTGACCAGATCGACGAGCGCACAGAACGCCCGCGGCGGGAACATAGCGTCGCTGCGGATGTTCGGGTGGTTGGCCCTGGTCTCGTTGTCGATCTCGAAGAGCGGCGACAGCGCCACCATCGCCGCGGGCACCTCGCCCTCGAGGCCTTCCCGCTGCAGGCGTTCGGCCAGGGCCAGTGCGAGGTAACCACCTGCCGAGTCACCGGCCAGCACGATCTGGTCGGCCTCGTAGCCCCTCAGGCGAAGCCACTGGTAGGCGTCATGGCAGTCATCGATCGCCATGCCGACCGAGTGCTTGGGAATCATTCGGTAGTTGACCACCAGCACCGGACAGTCGGCGTAGCCCGACAGCGCCTGCACCAGCCGGCCATGCGAGTTCACCCCGCAGGTCAGAAACGCCCCGCCGTGCATGTAGAGAATGACGCCGCGCTTGCCGTCAGCGGGCAGCACACCGGGCGCCCGGACGAGCTGAGCGGTGCAGTTCGACAACGAGATCGTCGCGCGCACGGTGCCGGGAGCCGGTCGCGCGATACGCGCCGCGAAATCCACCAAACCCCATGGCCAGGGCAGTCTGGGCGCATAGCTTCCGATAGCTAGGGTGGGCCGGATAGTTAGCAGTGCGGCCAGCGCCGTGAGCCGTCCCGCCAGGCTGGGACCGTCTTCGACCACCTCGACGGGTGCGCCGTCACTGACCGGAAACTTGCGCGGTTTACGCGACTGACCAGGCAATACCCGGGGATGGTGAGCATGGCTCACCTTGCTCGGTGCGGTCATTACAACCACTCCCTCCAACGTACAAGCCGTTGTAGTGCCGAGTACGCCTAATTTTCTGAGCGTGACCCGATATCTTAGCTTGACACCATCTGTTCAATTCAAACAATCAACGAGTCATATTCGATACCGGAGTTGATACCGCAATGTGACCCCGCCTCGCCCCTCGCCACGCGGGTGGCCCGGAAAACGGCCATAAACTTTTACCCGTGGGCACACCGCGACGGATGACCACCATGGCCCTTGCGGCCGCGGCCACGCTCGGTTCGGTCGGTTCTGCATACATCGGCGTGCGGAACCTGCTGATAGGGCAGGCCGATCAGGCCCGCAGTGTCATTCCGCAGGCGTGGGACATCCCGCCGCGCGCGGACGGCGTGTACGCCCCGGGCGGCGGCCCCGTCGAGCGCTGGCGCCGAGACGTGCCCTTCGACCTGCACCTGATGGTCTTCGGCGACTCCACCGCGACCGGCTACGGAGCCACCACCGCCGACGAAGTGCCCGGGGTGTTGCTGGCGCGCGGGCTGGCCGAGATCTCGGGACGACGGATCCGGCTGAGCACCAAGGCGATCGTCGGGGCGACGTCGAAAGGGCTGTCGGGCCAGATCGACGCGATGTTCGTCGCAGGACCACCGCCGGACGCCGCAGTGATCATGATCGGGGCCAACGACATCACCCGCCCCAACGGGATCAGGCCGTCGGCGCACCGACTCGGCGAGGGGGTACGCCGGTTGCGGGCGGCGGGAGCGGTCGTCGTCGTCGGCACCTGCCCCGACTTCGGTGTCATCACCGCGATCCCGCAGCCGTTGCGCTCGGTCGCCCGCAGCCGCGGCTTGCGACTGGCACGCGCCCAGGCGGCAGCGGTGCGGTCTGCGGGCGGGATCCCCGTGCCGCTGGCCGACTTGCTGGCGCCCCACTTCCGCACCACGCCCGACGCGTTGTTCTCCCCGGACATGTTTCACCCATCCGGTGCGGGCTACGCGCTGGCCGCCAACCAACTGCTACCCGCGCTGTGTAATGCGTTGAGCAAGTGGATCGGTGGCACGGCACCGGAATTGCCGTGGCAGTCGCGGTCGGGCGAAGGCTCCGCGCTGCTGGCCCGGGTCGGCGGGTTGAGCAGGCTGTGGCGGCGGTCGACCGGGGTCCCCGCACCTGTGCTGGGTGGGGTCCCCGGCATCGGCCCGGGGAGGGTCCCCGCACCCATCGTCGTGCCCGCCAGCTAGGTTTTCCTCATATCCACCGATGCGAGGAGACACCATGCCTGAAGCCGTCATTGTCGCGACCGCGCGGTCGCCGATCGGGCGCGCCGCCAAGGGGTCGCTGGTCGACATGCGGCCCGACGACCTGGCCGCGCAGATGGTGCGCGCCGCGTTGGACAAGGTGCCCGCGCTCGACCCGCGTGAGCTCGACGACCTGATCATGGGCTGCGGCCAGCCCGCGGGCGAGGCAGGCTTCAATGTCGGCAGGGCGGTCGCCGTCGAACTCGGCTACGACTTCCTGCCGGGCACCACGGTCAACCGCTACTGTTCGTCGTCGCTGCAGACCACCCGGATGGCGTTTCACGCGATCAAGGCCGGCGAGGGGCACGCGTTCATTTCCGCTGGGGTGGAGACGGTTTCGCGCTTCCCGAAGGGCACGGCGGACGGCTGGCCGGACAGCAAGAACCCGGTGTTCGCCGATGCGATGAGCCGCTCGGATCAGGCCGCCGCCGGCGCCGAGGAATGGCGTGACCCGCGCGAGGACGGCGCGCTGCCGGACGTCTACATCGCGATGGGCCAGACCGCGGAGAACGTCGCGTTGCACACCGGGATCAGCCGTGAGGACCAGGACCACTGGGGCGTGCGGTCGCAGAACCGCGCTGAGGAGGCGATCAACAGCGGCTTCTTCGAGCGCGAGATCACGCCGGTGACGCTGCCCGACGGGTCCACGGTGTCCAAGGACGATGGCCCGCGCGCGGGCACCACGTACGAGAAGATCAGCCAACTCAAGCCGGTCTTCCGGCCGAACGGCACCGTGACCGCCGGCAACGCCTGCCCGCTGAACGACGGCGCCGCCGCGCTGGTGATCCTGTCGGACACCAAGGCTCGCGAACTCGGGCTGACGCCGTTGGCGCGCGTCGTCTCGACGGGCGTGAGCGGCTTGTCGCCGGAGATCATGGGTCTCGGACCGATCGAGGCGACGAAGAAGGCGCTCGCGAATGCCGGGATGACGATCGGCGACATCGACCTGTACGAGATCAACGAGGCGTTCGCCGTGCAGGTGCTGGGTTCGGCGCGGGCGCTGGGCATGGACCTCGACAAGTTGAACGTCTCGGGCGGCGCGATCGCGCTGGGCCATCCGTTCGGCATGACCGGCGCCCGGATCACCACCACGCTGCTGAACAACCTGACGACGCATGACAAGACGTTCGGGCTCGAGACGATGTGCGTCGGCGGCGGTCAGGGCATGGCGATGGTGATCGAGCGCCTGTCCTGACCCCCTTTTCTCGCCGAAACTGCACACAGATCGCGAATTCACGAAATTTCGCGATCTGTGTGCAGTTTCGATCGCCAGGCTCGGTCGAGTCGGCGGAGGATGTCGGCTCGGGAGTGCGCCTTGACCGCTCGGATCCGGGTCCAGCCGAGCGCCGCGACGTCCTCTGACCGCCGGATGTCGTAGGCGTACTCGCGCGGGTCGAGTCGATGTTGTTCGCCGTCGTACTCGACCGCCAACGTCAGGTCGGGCCAGCCCATGTCGAGGTAGTACTGACGTAAGCCGTCGGGGCTGCGCACCGGGATCTGCGTCTGCGGCCGCGGGTAGCCCGCGCGAATCACCAAGAGCCGCAACCACGTTTCCTTCGGCGACGCGGCGCCGGCATCGTAGAGCTTGAGCGCTTCTTCCAAACGTCGAAGACCGCGTGCCCCGCGATGCGACCGAGCGACCGCGAGCACATCGTCGGCACTCAACCCGGTGGCGTTGCCGAGTGCATCGAGACGAGCGACCGCTTCATCCAGCGGTTTCCGACGCCCGATGTCGAAGCCCGTGCGCGCGAGCGTGGTCACGGGGAAGCCCGGCCCAGCCTGGTATTCCGTGGAGGGCACTCTCATGTCGTAGGTCCGCATGCCTTGGGGGGCGCGTGTGTTGCGCCACACCATTTCGATCGGAGCATCGTCATCGACCCACTTCGCGCCGTGCAACGCCGACGCCGTCAACCCCACCATCACGCCTTCACGATGCGACCACAACCATGCCGCCTTCGCGCGGTCGTACAGTGACGGCACAACGTCTTTCGACATGTACACATCTGGGAAGACCGTGCGGTAGCGCGACCGCAACTCGTGCTTGCGGATCGCACCGTTGATCACGGCTTCACTGCCGACAAAGGGCTCGTTGAGAATCGCCATGGCTCGACTCTCGCCGAAATCATGCGCCGAAACTGCGCACAGATCGCAATCTGTGGATGAATCGCGATCTGTGTGCAGTTTCGGCGCAGAGTCAATACACAACGAGAAAGGCCCGGCACATTTCGTGCCGGGCCTTCTCGTCAGGCTGCTAGTCGCTGTTGAAGTACGACAGCAGCCGCAGGATCTCGATGTACAGCCAGACCAGCGTGACGGTCAGGCCGAGCGCGATGCCCCACGCCGCCTTCTCCGGCGCACCGGCGCGGATCATCTGATCGGCCGCGTCGAAGTCGATCAGGAAGCTGAACGCCGCCAGGCCGATGCAGACAAGCGAGAAGATGATCGCGATCGGGCCGCCGCTGCGCAGGCCGAGGCCCTCGCCGCCGCCGACACCGAACAAGGCGAGCACCAGGTTGCCGAGCATCAGGACGACGACGCCGAACAGGCTGGCCACGATGAAGCGGGTGAACTTCGGAGTCACGCGGATGGCGCCGGTCTTGTAGACCACGAGCATGCCGGCGAACACGCCGATCGTGCCCAACACGGCCTGGCTGATCAGCGCACCAGCGCTGACCCCCGACACCATCAGGTTGGCCACGACGAACGAGAACGCGCCGAGGAACAGACCCTCGAGCGCGGCGTAGCTCAACACGATGCCGGGGTTGTCCTGCTTACGGCCGAACGTGGCGATCAGCACCAACACCAGCCCGCCGAGGGCACCCACCAGGGTGAACGGCATGGCTAGCCCGATGTTCTGAGCGACCAGGAAGTACGAGACGACGGCGACGGCCGACAGCACCGCAAGCGTGATGCCGGTGCGGGTGACGACGTCGTCGATGGTCAACGGCCGCGCGACACCGGTCTGCCGCTGATCGGGGTACTGGGTCACATAGGGGTCGGCGTGTACCGCCTGCGTACCGTAGCCCGCGGCTCCGGTACCGAATTGCGCATATCCGCCCTGCGTCTTCGGCAGGGTTCGGAATACGGGGTTGCTGGATTCCCGCACCGTCGGTTCCTCTCCTGTGATGTGGTTCGACGTTCGCGAACACACCGTCAACGTTTCGATCCCCTGGTCGGTTCCCGGCTGCGCCGCCGAACTTTCCCAGCGTCTTCAAGCGCAAACCCTACCCGGAGCCACCGCAGGCCGGGCGACGTTCTACATTGCATACCCGTGGGCGAAAACGAGGATGTCCTAGTAACTGTTGACCGCGGCGTCGGCCTCATCACCCTCAACCGGCCCAAGGCCATCAATTCGCTGAACCATCCGATGGTCACCGCGATGTCGCGCGCGCTCGCCGAGTGGGAGAGCGACGACGCCGTCACCGCCGTCGTGGTCGACGGGGCCGGCGAACGCGGCCTGTGTGCCGGCGGCGACATCGTCGCGCTCTATCACAGCGCCAAAGCCGACGGATCAGAGGCGCGCCAGTTCTGGTACGACGAATACCTGCTCAACGCCCAGATCGGCCGGTTCGGCAAGCCGTACGTCGCCTTGATGGACGGCATCGTCATGGGCGGCGGCGTCGGCGTCAGCGCCCACGGCGGCGTGCGCGTCGTCACCGACACCACCAAGATGGCGATGCCCGAGGTCGGCATCGGCTTCGTCCCCGACGTCGGCGGCACACTGATCCTGTCGCACGCGCCCGGCCTGCTCGGCCACCACGCCGCGCTCACGGGCGCGAACTTCGACGGCGCCGACGCGATCGCGATGGGCTTCGCCGACCACTTCGTGCCCCACGACCGGCTCGCCGACTTCAAGGCCAAGCTCATCGCCGACGGGATCGACGCCGCGCTCACCGCGTACGCCACCGAACCGCCACCGAGCAACCTTGTCGCACAGCGCGACTGGATCGACCGGTGCTACGCGAACGACACGGTCGCCGACATCGTCGCCGCGCTGCGCGGGCACGACGCGGGCCCCGCCGTCGACGCCGCCGACCTGATCGAGACCCGCTCGCCGATCTCGGTGTCCGTCGCGCTGGAAGCCCTGCGCCGGGCCGCGAAACTCGACACACTCGAAGACGTGCTGCGGCAGGAGTACCGAACCTCGTGCGGTTCGCTGCGCTCCCACGACTTCGTCGAGGGCATTCGCGCCCAGGTCGTCGACAAGGACCGCAACCCGAAATGGTCGCCTGCCTCGTTGGCGGCAGTCACCACCGCCGACGTCGAGGCCTACTTCGCGCCGGCCGATCGCGAATTGGAGTTCTGATGACCGACTACGAAACCATTGTGGTCACCCGTGACGACCGGGTTGCGACCATCACCTTGAACCGGCCGAAGGCGCTCAACGCCCTCAACAGCCAGGTGATGCACGAAGTCACCTCCGCGGCAGCCGAATTGGACAACGACCAAGCGATCGGCGCCATCATCATCACCGGGAACGAGAAGGCGTTCGCCGCGGGTGCGGACATCAAGGAGATGGCCGGCCTGTCGTTCGCCGACGTGTTCGGAAGCGACTTCTTCGCCGCCTGGAACCGGTTCGCCGCCACCCGTACGCCCACGATCGCCGCCGTCGCCGGATACGCGCTCGGCGGCGGCTGCGAGTTGGCGATGATGTGCGATCTGCTGATCGCCGCCGACACCGCGAAATTCGGCCAGCCCGAGATCAAACTCGGTGTGCTGCCCGGCATGGGTGGCTCGCAACGGCTCACCCGCGCGATCGGCAAGGCAAAGGCGATGGACCTGATCCTCACCGGTCGCAACATGGACGCCGAGGAGGCCGAACGCGCCGGCCTGGTGTCGCGGGTGGTGCCCGCCGACAGCCTGCTCGACGAAGCCAACGCGGTCGCCAAGACCATCGCGGGAATGTCGCTGTCGGCCTCGCGGATGGCCAAGGAAGCCGTCGACCGCGCGTTCGAGACGACGCTGGCCGAGGGACTTCTATACGAGCGCAGGCTGTTCCACTCGGCGTTCGCCACCGAAGACCAGACCGAGGGCATGAACGCGTTCACCGAGAAGCGCCCAGCCAACTTCCGCCACCGTTAATCTGCGGGGGTGACCGAAACCCGCGGCGACACAGAGCCGACAGTCGAAGCGCCGCCGCAGGACACACCCTCCCAGAAGCCGGCCGACAAGCCCTGGTGGCTACGCCATTACACGTTCACCGGGACCGCCGCCGGTCTGGTGTTCATCTGGCTCTCGCTGACCCCTTCACTGCTACCGCGTGGCCCGCTGTTTCAGGGTCTGGTCAGCGGTGCCGCCGGCGCTTTCGGCTACGGCCTCGGCGTGTTCGCGGTCTGGCTGGTGCGCTACATGCGGTCGAAGGACAGCAGTCCGCCCGCGCCCCGACAGGCCTGGATCGCGCTGGTGATCGTCGGCGTCGTCGGCCAGGTCCTGATGATCGTCTACTTCCACATCTGGCAGGACGAGGTGCGCGACCTCAACGGCGTACCGCGCCTGGGCTTCTGGGATCACCCATTGACCGCTGTGCTGTCGATCGTGATGCTGTTCCTGCTCGTCGAGATCGGCCAGTTGATCGGCAGGCTGGTGCGCTTCCTGGTGCGCCAGCTCGAACGCTTTGCGCCGCCGCGGGTCTCGGCCGTGGTGGTGGTGGCGTTATTGATCGCGCTGACGGTCGCACTGCTCAACGGCATTGTGGTGCGCTTTGCGATGAGCACCATCAACCGCACGTTCTCCGCAGTCAACGACGAGACCGACCCGGACTTCGCCGCGCCGACATCGCCATTGCGGTCGGGCGGACCACAGTCGCTGGCGAGCTGGGAGTCGCTCGGCCATCAGGGCCGGGTGTTCGTGGCCGCGGGCCCGACGGTCGAGGAACTGACGGCGTTCAACGGGCAGCCGGCCGTCGAGCCGATCCGCGCCTACGCCGGCCTGCATTCCGCCGACGGGATCAAGGCCACGGCCGCGTTGGCCGCCCGGGAGTTGCAGCGCACCGGCGGTCTGGACCGCCAAGTGGTCGCGGTGGCCACCACCACGGGTACGGGGTGGATAAACGAGGCGGAGGCCTCGGCGCTGGAGTACATGTACAACGGCAACACCGCGATCGTGTCGATGCAGTACTCGTTCCTGCCGAGTTGGTTGTCGTTCCTGGTGGACAGGGAGAACGCGCGGCAGGCCGGACAGGCGCTGTTCGAGGCCGTCGACGCGCTGATCCGCGAGATGCCCGAGGAGCAGCGGCCACGCCTGGTCGTGTTCGGCGAGAGCCTCGGCTCGTTCGGCGGCGAGGCGCCGTTCCTCGCGCTCAACAACCTCATCGCGCGCACGGACGGCGCGCTGTTCAGCGGTCCGACGTTCAACAACACGATATGGACGCAGCTCACCCGTGACCGCGACCCGGGTTCGCCGATGTGGCTGCCGATCTTCGACAAGGGCGAGAACGTTCGCTTCGCCGCCCGCGCCGAAGACCTGGAGCGGCCCGACGACCCGTGGGGCAGTCCCCGGGTCGTGTATCTGCAGCACGCTTCGGATCCGATCGCCTGGTTCGATCCGGATCTGCTGTTCGCCGAACCTGATTGGCTCAAGGAGCCCCGCGGATACGACGTGTCCGGGCGGATGCAGTGGATCCCGGTGGTGACGTTCCTGCAGGTGTCGGCGGACATGGCGGTCGCCGTCGACGTGCCCGACGGGCACGGCCACGTCTACGTCAAGGATGTGGCCGACGCATGGGCGGCGGTCCTGCAGCCCCCCGGCTGGACATCGGAGAAGTCCGAAGGTCTGAGGCCGCTGTTGAGCAACGACGAAAACGCCTAGACGAGAACACCTTCGGCTTTCAGCGCGTGGTACCCGCCGATCACGTCGGTCGCCCGGCTCAGGCCGAGGTCGAGCAGCGATGCGGCGGCCAGACTCGAGGTGTAGCCCGCCGAGCACAGCACCACCCACTCGACGTCGTCGTCGACAGCCTGCGGCAGCCGCGCATCGCTGGTCGGATCGCAGCGCCACTCGAGCACATTGCGCTCGATCACCAGCGCCCCGGCGACCTGGCCCTCCTGTGCACGCTGCGCCTGCGGCCGGATGTCGACCAGGATGGCGCCCCGGTCCAACGCGCCGGGCACCTCCGAGGCCGGCAATCGGCGCAGCCGCGCGCGAGCGTCGTCGAGGATCCGTTCGATTCGACTGCTCATGTCAGCCCTCCGGCGCATCCGTGAGCTCGGTGCGGTTCCGGCGCAACGTTTTCCGTTTCGTCACCTCGTAGTAGGACATCGCGGTGAGCGGCGGCGAATACGCGTGCACGCTCAGCGTCGACGCGACCGGAGTCGGGGTCTCCCGCTCGGGCGCCCGAACCACGTCGTGCACCCACCCCAGCGGAAACGCGGCCTGATCGCCCGCGGCCAGTCGGCGATGCCGCAAAGCTCCACCGTCCCAGCGGGTCTCGCGCAGCGCGCCGGACACCACAGTCAGCGCGCCGAGAGACCCGCCGTGGTCGTGCAATTCGGTCGACCGGTCCGGCGCCCAGCTGATCAACCAGATGTCGAGTTCGTCGTCACCGTGCAGGCGGGTGAACCACCGTTCGTCGGTGGGCGGACCGCCGAGGGGCATCAGGTGGTCGTAGCGACCGGTGAGCACGTCATCGGCACCGCGGTCGGCGGCGAGCAACAGATCGGGTAACCGCAGCCGTGTCGGCGCGGAGACTGCCGGGACGGCAGCGGGCAGGACTGCAGGGGCGACCATGACAACTCCAGAAGAACGGGCGAGACGGGCAGGGCGGGGCGCTAAGCCCCGCAACACTCCTGGCGTCCGGTCGTCATGGACCCAGTCTCACCGCCGAGCCGTGGCATCCAGCCCCGCAGCCGGCGAGCGAACCGGGAAACCGCTGGCCACTGGGAGCCTGCGGCTCAGATTCACGCTGAGCCGAAGTCGGCGGTTCAGGCCTGGCTAGGGGATCTGCTCGACACACTCTAAATTGGCGGGCATGCGCAGGCACTCTGGTCACCTCGTCGTGGCGGCCGTCGCGATGGCAGGCGTCATCGCGGCATGCTCGTCGGGCACTGAAACCACGCCCGACGAGCCCTCATCCCCCACCGCAACCGAAACCAGCTCGGAAACGCCCACTGCGGCACCGGGTTCCGTCGCGGTCTCCCCTGGCGGCGTCACCACGGCGGTAGGTGCGCCCGCCGAGTCGACCGAGGAGGAGTACTCGAAGGCGTGCACCACGGCCAGACAGTGGATGGCCGACCAGGGCGGCGACCCGAAGGCGCAGATCGAGCCGTACCTCGGCATGCTGCAGACCACGGATTCGGCGGGGCCGGGCACCTACGACACCGCGTGGTCTGCGTTGCCGCCGCCGCGGCAGGCCGCGGTCATCGTCGCCGTGCGGGCGGCCGCCGACGGCCTCTGCGGCTAGCCCGCCGCCCACGCGCGACAATGGCGGTATGGCTGGCAAGCGGGTTGCGCTGGCGCTGGGCAGCGGCGGCGCCCGCGGATACGCCCACATCGGGGTGATCGAGGAACTGCAGGACCGTGGCTACGAGATCGTCGGCATCGCCGGCTCCTCCATGGGCGCCCTGGTCGGCGGGTTGCAGGCGGCGGGAAAGCTCGACCAATTCGCGGAGTGGGCGCAATCGCTGACCCAGGGCGCGGTGCTGCGACTCCTCGATCCGTCGATCACCGCCGCGGGCGTGCTGCGCGCCACCAAGATCCTCGACGCGGTCCGTGACATCCTCGGCGAGGTAAGGATCGAGGACTTACCGATCCCCTACACCGCGGTGTCGACCGACCTGATCGCCGGCAAGTCCGTGTGGCTGCAGCGGGGACCGGTGGACGCCGCGATCCGGGCCTCGATCGCGATCCCGGGGGTGATCGCACCGCACGTGCTCGACGGCCGCCTGCTCGCCGACGGCGGCATCCTCGAACCGCTGCCGATGGCGCCGATCGCGGCCGTCAACGCCGACCTGACCATCGCGGTGTCCTTGGCGGGCAGTGAATCCGGTGGCGCCGAGGAGCCGACCGAACCCGGCTCGCGCATGACCAGCGAATGGTTGGCTCGGGTGTGGCGCAGCACCACCTCGCTGTTCGAGTCCAATGCGGTGCTGGGCCGCTTCGGCGCCGGCGCCGACGAAGACCCTGCGCCGACCGACAGCGACGAGGAACTCGTCGACGCGACGAAGGAAGCGGCCGTGGTGCCCAAACTCGGCAGCTTCGAGGTGATGAACCGCACCATCGACATCGCGCAGGCGGCGCTGGCGCGGCACCAGCTGGCCGGCTACCCGCCCGATCTACTCATCGAGGTGCCGCGTTCGGCATGCCGGAGCCTGGAGTTCCACCGCGCGGCAGAGGTGATCGATGTCGGTGTCGAGTTGGCGGCCGCCGCACTTGACGCGCTCGAGAAGCCGGAGCGTCCCGAAACCGCCTCTGCCACCGAGGACTAGAGCTCGAGGTACTCGGCCACCTGAGCGGCCACTCGCCTGCCCTGCCGCCGACCGGCGTGCGCCGACGGGATCCGGCACGCGGGGTCCAGCGGGTTGGCCCCGAAGGCGGCCAGCGCCTCGTCGTCGGCGAACACGCCGAAGGCGTTGCGCGCGGCGACCTCATCTTTGGTTCGGGTCCCGAAGGGCGACGGTGACGAGAGGCCCTGCGGGATCAGCGCGACGGCCACCTCGCAATCGTCAGCGAGCGCGAGGTTGACCGTGCTGCCGACGCCGCCGTCCATGAACCGTCGTCCGCCCATGGTGACCGGCGGCCACACGCCCGGCACCGCGCAGCTTGCTGCGACCGCGTCGACCAGCGAGACTCCCGACGCGCGGTCGAACGCGACCAATTCGCCGGTGGCGGCGTCGATCGCCGCGATGCGCAGATCGCGGTCCGGCCAGTCATGCGACGGCAGCCGCTTCTCGATCACCGCGCGCCGAACCGGTTCGGCGACGGTCTCGGCGGACAGCGCGATCGCGCCGATCCGCTGCAGTTTCTCGGTTTTCGAACCGGGCTCGGTCATTGCCGCGAGGAACATCTCGGTGATCTCCTCGATGCCCGCACCCGGGTCGAGTTCCGAGGACGCCTCCGCGGTCTGCCTGTCGAACAGAGCCGACAACCCGAGGCCGCTGCCCAGTTGCGCCGCGACCGCCGAACCCGCCGAGGTGCCGACCAGGACGTGGGAATCCAGCAGCGCCTCCGCCACCGCGGGCGACTCGTCGGCGATACCGGTCAGGATGCCGGTCTCCCATGCGATCCCCGCCACCCCGCCGCCGGCGAGAACCAGTGCTCGTCTCCTCACAGCCCCGGCGCCGCCCTGCCGCTGATCAACGGCAGGTCCAGATACGTCGCGATGCCGGGTGCGGCGGCGCACACCGCCGGCACCGAGTTCACGCAGTGCGCGGCGGTGCCGACGATGCCGTACTCCGGTCCCTCGCCGCCGACCGCCGACTGGAAGCCCTTGACGACGATGTTGACGTCCGGGTTGCCCCGGACCTCCATCTCGTACCGCTGCCCTTCCGGGCCGAATGTCCAAGCCGGATCGAGGTTCTCCTCGCCCATCAACCAGTTCACGGTCACCCGCACCACCGGTTCGTCGGCCACGAGCGCTTCCCAGTGGAACTTGCGTCCCGCGACCTGTCCCGGCTCGATGACGCCGATCGGCGATTCGATCGGCGCAGTCGCCACGGCGATCTCCTGTGTGGAGCGAACTTTCGGGTCGGCGCGGAAGCCGATCTTGTCGACGATCATGTTCACGGCCTGGATGAAGCCGCCGTCGAGCAGCTTCTGCATCGGTCCGCTGAGCGCCTTGTCCGGAACTTCGCCGAAACCCATCACGTGCCGAACGACATCTGGCGCCTCGTAGGTCCGCAAGTCCGAAAACTCCTCGGCACGAACAAAAGTCACGCCCGTCGAGAAGGCGGAGAACAACAGCGGGAACTTCTCGCTGATCCCGCCCGGAGCGATGCCGGTGCCGTGCAACGTCGCGTTGCCCGCGATCGCGGCCTCCCGCAACGGCGTGCCCTGCCGGTCGCTCGGGTACACCCAGCCGACGGGTGTGACGACGTTCTTACCGGACCGCAGCAGGGCCGCCACCACATCCGGATCGGGCAGCAGCGGTGAATAGATCACCGCATCGGCGTCGAGGGTGAGGATCTCGTCGAGGCTGTCGGTGGCGGTGACACCCAGTGGTTCCGTGCCGATGATGTCACCGACGTCCTTGCCCGCCTTGTGCGATGAGTGCACCCAGCAGCCGACGAGTTCGAGTTCGGGATGTTCGAGCACGCCCTTGATCGCTGCGACGCCGACCCCTCCGGTTGCCCATTGCACGACCCGCAGGCCCATACCGACTCCTTCACCGCGAAACTAGAACACGTTCTACTCTTGCAGGTCTACACCACAACCCGGGGCTGTGGGTCGCAATCGCAGACCGCGGATCCAGCCGCATCCGGCCCAACTGGACATTAGGGTGTTTTCGTCGGCTACCGCACCGCCCGAGGAGCACCCGATGACCGACCCCGAGCAGGGGGAATCACGTGTCGGTTCCCAGATCGGCCCGTATCGGCTGCGCCGACTGTTGGGCAAGGGCGGCATGGGCGAGGTGTACGAAGCCGAGGACACCGCCAAGGACCGCATCGTCGCGCTGAAGTTGTTGCCGGAGTCGGCGTCCAACGACCCGGTGTTCCGCAAGCGGCTACAACGCGAGGCACACTCGGCGGGCCGGCTGCAGGAGCCGCATGTCGTGCCGATCCACGACTACGGCGAAATCGACGGCCTGCTCTACGTCGACATGCGCATGATCGACGGCACCGACTTGCGCAAGGTGCTCAAGAACTACGGTCCGATGACGCCCGCGCGGGCGGTGGCCATCGTCAAGCAGATCGCCTCGGCGCTCGATGCCGCACACGAAAGCGGCATCATGCATCGAGACATCAAGCCCGAGAATATCATTCTGACCCGCGACGACTTCGCCTATCTCGTCGACTTCGGTATCGCCAACGCCGCCACCGACGAGAAGCTCACCGAGCTGGGCACCGCGGTGGGCACCTACGCGTACATGGCGCCGGAACGGTTCACCAACGACGAGGTGACCTACCGCGCGGATGTGTACGCACTGAGCTGCGTTCTGTACGAATGCCTCACCGGCTCACAGCCGTATCCCAGCGACAGCGTCAGCGTCGTCATCACCGCGCATCTGATGCAGCCCATCCCGCAGCCCAGCCGGCAGCGGCCCGGCATCCCGGCGGCTTTTGATGCGGTGATCGCGCGCGGCATGGCGAAGAAGCCGGAGGACCGCTACGCCAGTGCCGGGGACCTGGCGGCGGCAGCGAATGATGCGCTGACACAACGGGATCAGGATCAGGCCGCCACCATCCTGCAGCGCAGTCAGGCCGCGACGCCGTATCTTCCGCCACCGCCGCCGGTCCCGCAGGGCCCGCCGATCTACCAGACGCCGCCGCCCACGCAGGCCGCTTTCCACACCCCGGCCGGTCCGCCGAGCGGGCCGATGTGGAGCGCCACGCCCGCGCCGGGTCCACCGCGGCCACCACGCCGCAAGAGCACCGCCTGGATCCCGTTGGCAGCGGCTGCCGCGGTGTTCGTGTTAGTGGTCGGCGGCGTCGGGATCTGGTTCCTTCTGGCGCCCGACGAGGACGCGTCATCCGCGTCA
Organism: Mycobacterium sp. IS-3022; assembly: GCF_001500065.1. Lineage (GTDB taxonomy): Bacteria > Actinomycetota > Actinomycetes > Mycobacteriales > Mycobacteriaceae > Mycobacterium. Next base: position 178,928 of record NZ_LQIN01000051.1, on the reverse strand, counting down.
GGCACCACGACCAGCGAGCCGACGCAGACCAGCGAGCGCCCCCGGCGGACGCCGCGCAGCCCCACGCCCACGCCGAACGCAGGCTCGCTCGACGCGAAGCTGCTGGGCCTGCTGCCGGCCGGCTATGACGACGGCGTGTGCCAGCCGGTGCACCCGCCCGCCACCGGCGCATTGGCGACCGTGGACTGCGGCCAGGCTTCACCGCAGGGCGGCCCGCGAAACGCGCGCTACTCGCTGTACGCCGATCAGCCGAGCCTCGACAAGGCCTTCGACGAGATCATCGCCCTGTACACCCCGATGCTGCGATGCCCCGAAAGCAGCACCGACTCGCCGACCACCTGGCACTTCACCGAGACGCCGGACACCGTGGCCGGCCGCATCGCCTGCGGGACCTATAAAGAGCAGTCCGGTGTGACGTGGACCAGGAACGCCGAGTTGATCCTGGGTGACACGCTGAGCGAGAACCTCGTCGATCTGCACAAGTGGTGGCTGAAGTACGGCTGACGGCGCTGGACAGGTGCCGCGCTGTGTGTTTCTGTCATCGCAGCGCAGCGAAAGGATGCACCAGATGACCACCGTCAACAACAACAGAGTTTTCGTCGTCGGCGTCGGAATGACGAAGTTCGAGAAGCCCGGCCGCCGCGAGGGCTGGGACTACCCGCAGATGGCCAAGGAGTCCGGCACCAAGGCACTCGAGGACGCCGGCGTCGACTACTCCGAGGTGCAGCAGGGGTTCGTCGGCTACGTCGCGGGCGACTCGACGTCGGGCAACCGGGCGCTCTACGAACTCGGTATGACCGGCATCCCGATCGTCAACGTCAACAACAACTGCTCGACGGGTTCCACGGCGTTGTTCCTGGCCGCCCAGACGATCCGCGGCGGGCTCGCCGACTGCGCGATCGCGCTCGGCTTCGAGAAGATGCAACCCGGGTCGCTGCAGGGCGGTCACGACGATCGCGAGTCCCCCATGGGCAAGCACGTCAAGGCGATGGCCGAGATCGACGAGTTCGGGTTTCCCGTGGCGCCGTGGATGTTCGGCGCCGCTGGGCGCGAGCACATGCGGCAACATGGAAGCACCGCAGAGCATTTCGCGAAGATCGGATACAAGAACCACAAGCATTCGGTGAACAACCCGTATGCGCAGTTCCAGGACGAGTACACCCTCGACGACATCCTGGCCGCCAAGATGATCTCCGATCCGCTGACCAAGCTGCAGTGCTCGCCGACCTCCGACGGCTCGGGCGCGGCGATCGTGGCCAGCGAGGCGTTCGTCGACAGGCACGGGCTGGCCGGCCAGGCGGTGGAGATCGTCGGCCAGGCGATGACCACCGATTTCGAGTCCAGCTTCGACGGCAGCGCCAAGAACCTCATCGGCTACGACATGAATGTGCAGGCCGCACAGCAGGTCTACGACCAGTGCGGGCTCGGGCCGGCCGACTTCCAGGTGATCGAGCTGCACGACTGCTTCTCGGCCAACGAACTGCTGCTCTACGAGGCGCTCGGCCTGTGCGGCGAGGGCGAGGCCCCGAAGCTGATCGACAACAACGACACCACGTACGGCGGGCGTTGGGTCGTCAACCCCTCCGGCGGGCTGATCTCCAAGGGCCATCCGCTCGGCGCGACGGGCCTTGCGCAGTGCGCGGAGCTGACCTGGCAGCTGCGCGGCACGGCCGACAAGCGACAGGTCGACAACGTCACAGCCGCGCTGCAGCACAACATCGGCCTGGGCGGTGCCGCGGTGGTGACCGCATACCAGCGCGCCGAGCGCTGATGGCGCATGATTGACCGAAGACGAGAGAGAGGCCGGTCATGCGGAGGATTCGGGTAGCGGCTGCGACCGCGGGCATCTGCGGGTTACTGGTCGCGCCCGCCGCGTCGGCCTGGGCTCAGCAGGAGTCGGCGGCCGAGGTGATCGAGAAGCTGCAAAGTGAGGGCTACACGGTCCGCATCGACAAGATCGGCACCGCACCGCTCGACGAGTGCGTCGTCACCAGCGTCCGCAACCCGCAGCAGTTCACTCAGTTGCGGCCGTTGCTCGGCGGCAATCAGGACGGCGTGCTGTTCCCGGTGGTGATCAGCCAGCCCGTCTCGGTGTCGCTGGACTGCAGCGGCCGCTAGCGCACGCTGACCGCCGCGAGCACCCGGAGGTGACGGCGTGACTGCTGAGGTGACCACGCGCGACGGACGTCGGCTCGCCTACGTCGACGTCGGCGACTCGAACGGCCCGCTCGTCATTCACAACCACGGCGGGCCCAGCAGCCGACTGGAGGTACGCCTGTTGGCGGATGCGGCCGCCAAGAACGGCATCCGGCTCATCGGGGTCGACCGCCCGGGTATGGGGCAGTCAAGCGCCCAGAAGGTACGGTCCTACGCCGGCTGGGCCGACGATCTGACGGCCATCGCAGATGCAATGGGATACCGGAAGTTCGGCGTCACGGGCTGGTCTGAGGGCGGTCCGTGGGCACTGGCGGCCGCCGCCCACATCGATCCCACGCGGCTGGGCCACGTCAGCAGCATTGCGCCAGGCAGTTACGGCGCCTTCGGCAACAACTCTGCGGCACAATATCTTTCGAAAATCGACGCGATGGGTGGCTTGCTCGCAACACGGTTCAAGCCAGGCTTCCAACTCATGTACGCCGCGCTCGGTTACACGGCCAGAAACCTGCCCAAGGGGTTCATCAAGAGCCTGCGTAAGTCGGTCAACGAGTACGACCGGGAGATGCTGCGCCGGCCGGGCGTCGAAGAAACATTCTCGAACGCGGTAGCCGAATGCTTCGCTCACGGATCCGACGGGCTGGTGCGCGACGCCGAACTGCTCTACCGGCGGTGGGATTTCGACGTTTCCCGGATCACCAGGCCGGTACATCTGTGGCAGGGGCTCGATGACCGACTCGTGCCGGATCCAATCAACAAGGCGGTGTCCGACGCGATGCCAGGCTCGGTTTGGCATCCCGTCGACGGCGCCGGCCATTTCGTGGCGATCGGTGCGGGCGACGACATATTCGCCATCGCTGCGCAGGAACTCGGATCGTCGTGATCCCCTAGGCGGTGACCGGTTCCAGCTCGCGGATCTCGGCGGCGACGATCGGATCGGTCGCGGCGAACTGCGAATACAGCAGCGGCATCGTCGAATCGGCGGCGAACACCGTCACCGCGCCCGCGTAGTCGGCGACATACACCCGACCGGCGTGCGAGTCGACCGTCACGCAGGACGGCCGGGCGTCGACGGCGATGGTGTCGACGACCTGAAGGGTGAGGGTGCACAACACCACGACGCGGTCGTAGTCGACGATGTAGGCCCTGGCCTTGTCCTCACCGATCGCGAGTTGTGTTGGGGCGCCGCCCAGTTCGACGATGTCTGAGACGCGTCCGGTCGGGAGCTCGACGACGTGCACCACGCCGCCGCGGGTCCGGTCCGAACTGAGGACGTAGGCGGTGTCGTCGGCCACGGCGATGTCGCGAATGGGCGCGCCGATCCGCACTGCGCGACCGAGGCGCCCGGTTTCGAGATCGACGGTCACCACGGCGCTGCCGCGGGCGTCGGTGGTCGCGATGTGAAGGTGCGTGCCGCTCGGATCGATCGCGAGGGCGTCGACGCCGATGCCCGCGCCGGTCGCGACGTCGATCGTGTCGACACGGTCGGCGGGGATGTCGATCACCGCGACGTCGATGTGTCCGTCACCGGTTCTGCCGGCGTAGACCCGCTTGCCATCGGGACTGACGACGAGCGCCGTGACATTGTGCTCCAGCGGATACGCGCCGATCACCGTCTTGGTGGCGGTGTCGATGACCGCGACCTCGTCCTTGTGGCTCCACGATGAGGTGCTCACGTAGGCACGGTCGTCGTGGACTGCGACGGCGAACGGCTCGCCGTGGACGGCGATGATCGCCTCGACGGCGAGCGTGCGGGCGTTGAGCACCGCGACGCTGTCGTCGCCGGGATGCGTCACCAGCGCCGCACCGGTTCCGGTCGCCGCGATGTCGCCGACCGGTCCGCGGTTCAGCTCGACGGCACCCAATGCGGTGACGCTCGGGTCCAGCCGCGTTCCGGTTGTCGCCTCCGCGGGGTGGGCATGTTCGGGCATCAAAAAGCTAACCATTGTTCTCCGGTACCTCCGCCGGCAATGACGTTCACCGGCCCTAGACTCCAAGTCGCAGCGCGCCTGCCGGCGCGGTCTCGCAACGAGTCTAGCGACGGAAACCGACACGCTTGGGCGACGAGGAGCACGGTCTGAGAGGAACCGCCAAAAGCTCTCATACACCGCTTAGAAAAGCGTTCGTTACCTTGTCGCCACCTTCGAACAGCAACGGATGCTGCACGGCTGACCTGTGGAAACGATGCCGTCGCAACAGCTTCCAAACATTGTGTCCAGCGTCATGCGATAACGATTTCTTAGCTTTCACGCGCAAAGTGAGCGGTAGATCACACGCGGACACGCCAGCAAACCGGCATCAGGCGCCCCGACCGTCACAACCGCAAGCTATGCGGAGTCCGCGTAACACTCATGCGAGATGAGCCTGCAATCGTCGAATTCGAGCTGCACGCGCGTGCCCGATGCAGCGCGGTCGATCATCGCGCGGTCCGAGAGCGCGCGCATCAGCTGAATCCCGCGACCGCGGGTGCTCGGCTTGCCGTCCGGCGTCTTTTCCAGCCATAACCCCTGGTCGGAAACCATCGCGACCAGGCGGCGGTCCGCGGCATCGTAGCGCGCGGTCACCGACATGGTGCCTGGCTGCTGCGCCTGGACGTAGGCGAACTCGGCCGCGTTGGTCAACGCCTCGTTCACCGCCAGCAGCACATCACTGAGCCGGTCCGCATCGAGCGCGAAATTGGCCCGCAGCCATCGCGCAAAGGCGTTGCGGAACTCGGCAACGGTCTGAGCGTCCGCGGGGCCGTTGCTCGAAAATCCAAGTTCCGTCGGAGTGTTCATGGTCCGAACTGATTACCCCGCCCAGCCCGTGCTCACGCAGTGAGGTTGCCGAGCGCGTCATCCAGCGAGGAGAACAGATCGATCAGATCGGCGATCCCCGTGATCTTCAGCGGCCGGCTGGTGGCAGGGCCCTCCGCCACGACGGCGAACCGGGTCTGCGCGGCGTCGGTCTGGTTGTGGGTCTCCATCAGCACCTGCATCCCCGCGGACCCCAGGAAGTCCACGTTGGTCAGGTCGACGATCAAACCCGTCGGATCCTGCGCCAACGCCGACTGCACGGCATCCCTCAGCTGAGGCGCCGTGAGCATGTCGAGATCCCCGGAGGCCGCGACGACAGCGACGCGTCCCACCCAGTTCTCGGTACAAAGTTGTCCGTCCAAGACTCACCTCTTGTTTGGCAACCACCGTAGCGGTCATGGCCGATCACGAGGCTGCGGTCTTAACCCGCGCAACAGGGTAGCGAGTGAGCCGAGCGCTCGCATCGGCGGGACCCGATCAGCGCCGGTCAGCCAGCAAATATTCGAAGCATCACCGTCAGGGTCGGGTGGCGCCGAGGATGCGCAGCAGGTCCGGCTTCATCGCCTGCAGTTGCGAACCCCAGTACCCCCAGCTGTGCGTTCCGTCGGTCGGGAAGTTGAAGACCGCATTGCGCCCGCCTGCCGCGAGGTACTTCTGCTGGAACTCCTTGTTCGTCGACAACGTGATGTTCTCCAGGAACTGCGCGCTGTACTGCGCCCCGAAGTCTGCACCGGCGTCGAGTTCGGAGGTCGCCCCGTTGCCGCAGTAAATCCACAGCGCAGTGTTGTTGGCCACCAGCGCGTTGATGTTGACCATCGGATCGTTGCGCCGCCACGCCGGATCCGACGTCGGACCCCACATGTTCGTCGCGCTGTAGCCGCCCGCATCCTTCATCGAGAGGCCGATCAGCGTGGGCCACAAGCCGCTTGACGGGTTGAGGTAGCCCGACAGTGAGCTGGCGAAGATGAACTGCGTCGGATGCCAGATCGCCAACGTCAACGCCGCGCTGCCCGACATGGACAGCCCCACGACGGCGTTGCCGGTCGGCGATTGTCCGCGGTTGGCCGCCAACCACGCCGGCAGCTCCTGCGTCAGGAAAGTCTCCCACTTGTAGGTGACGGTGCCCGCGCTTCCCGTCGCCGGCTGATACCAGTCGGTGTAGAAGCTGGCCTGCCCACCGACGGGCATGACGACCGAGATACCGGACTGGTGAAACCACTCGAAGGCGGCGGTGTTGATGTCCCAGCCGCTGGCGTCTTCCCGGGCCCGCAGCCCGTCGAGCAGGTACACCGAATGGGGCCCGCCGCCCTGAAACTGCACCCGGATGTTCCGACCCATCGACGGGGACGGCACGTCGAGGGTCTCCACCGGTAGACCGTCACGCGAATAGGCTGTGGCCGTAGGTGTTTGAACCGCAACACCTGCGAGCATCAGCACCGCGCACAGCAATGCGTAGAGAGACGTCCTCACGCCGGCAAGCTAACAATGCGCGTCTGCGGTTTTCGGTGCGCCACGCGCCGCTTGACCAGCTTGTTACCAAATTGAGCGGCGCGTTCGGGTCAGCAGCCGAGTTCGACGACGGCCAGGCTGACGATGTCTCCGGCGGCCGGAACCGAGACCCCCAGATCGTTGCGCACCATCATCACGGCGTCCGAAGCGGGCACTCCGCTGGCGGTTGCGGCGCAGACCTTGTCGCCCGCGGCGATCAGCTGTTCCGCGGTCAGGAAAACGTACTGCTCCTGCAGCTTACGGACGAACTCCGACTGGTCGGCCGCTGCAGGCGCGGCGAAGACGACCGCGGTCACGGCGGCGGCGACCAGTGATCCGACGATGCGTCGCACGAAATCTCCTCCAATAGGTCGAAAAGTCGTTCGTCCCGCGGCGCTGACTGTCAGGGCCGGGCACGGAGAAGGCGCGAAGAGCGGACCCCCGAACGCTCCGTACGCCACCTTCGTCTGCATTGACGCTCGCGTAACACAGTACCCGTTGTTAGCACATCGAATCATCTTCGCGAGCGAAAGATAACGATTCGATAACAGATCGATCTTGGCGGCGGCTGCCGCCCTTCGCGCATCCGCGCAGGTTATTCCGGCATCCAAGCACCACCACATGCCCGGAATCCGGCCGTCGGAACTTGCCTGCGAATTTTTGCTGGCATACGGTCACGTCGCCGATGACGTAACTGATGAGACTCGATGAATTTGTTCGGTGGTGACAACGCAAGTGACGATTCGTGCACGTCGTGAACGGAGCCCAGTCCTAGACCAATGGACTGCAACTTCGAAAGCGACAGCACCGCAAGCTATTTCCTGGACGCGCTTTCTTCGGCCTCCGACCGAGGGTGACGCCATCGCCATGCACCGTCTGGTCGCAGCGACCGAAGTACTCGATCTGAATTCCACCTATACCTATCTTCTGATGGCCACAGACTTTGCCCGTACCTCGGTTGTGGCGGACAGAGACGGTGAGATCTGCGGATTGATCACCGGATACCACCCGCCGGCCCGGCCGGAGGTGCTGTTCGTCTGGCAGGTGGCCGTGGCCTCTACTGCCCGCGGGACTGGCCTGGCCGGTGCCATGCTCGACCACCTCGTCCACCGCGTCCGCAGCGACCGGCGGGGCCATCCGGTCACGGTGGAAGCCACGGTGGCACCGAGCAATTCGGCCTCACGTGCGTTCTTCGGCTCCTTCGCCCGGCGGCACGGGGTGCCCCTGATCGAGCAGCCCCGCTTCACCGCAGAACAACTGGACGCCGATCGGGCCCACGAGGACGAACCGACCCTGCGGATCGGACCGATCGCCATGCCACTGGCCGACTGACCCCGGAAAGGACACATGTCAACGCCTGCAACACTCCCTCGTCCCGATGAATCCGACCTACCCGAGATCTACAGCTCGGTCGAATCCGAGGTGCGTAGCTACTGCCGCGGCTGGCCGACCACCATGGCTGTCGCCCAGGGCTCCTGGCTGACCGACGCCTCGGGCAATCGGTACCTCGACTTCTTCGCGGGTGCCGGCGCGCTGAATTACGGCCACAACAACCCCGAGCTCAAGCGCCCGCTGATCGACTATCTGGCCAACGACATGATCGTGCACTCGCTCGACATGGCGACATCGGCCAAGACCGAGTTCCTGCAGAACTTCGAACAACTGATCCTCAAGCCACGCGGTCTCGACTACAAGGTGCAGTTCCCCGGCCCGACCGGCGCGAACTCCGTCGAGTCGGCGCTCAAACTCGCCCGCAAGGTGACCGGTCGCGAATCGATCATCAACTTCACGAACGCATTTCATGGCATGACCCTGGGCGCGCTCTCGGTGACGGGCAATTCGATGAAGCGGGCCGGGGCGGGCATCCCACTGGTGCACGCGACCCCGATGCCGTACGACAACTACTTCGGCGGCGCCACCGAGGACTTCCAGTGGTTCGAGCGGGTGCTCGACGACTCGGGTGGCGGACTCAACCGCCCCGCCGCGGTGATCGTCGAGACCGTGCAGGGAGAGGGTGGTCTCAACGTCGCCCGGATGGAGTGGTTGCAAGCGCTCGCCGAATTGTGCAGTCGGCGTGAGATTCTGCTCATCGTCGACGACGTGCAGATGGGCTGTGGGCGAACCGGCCGATTCTTCAGTTTCGAGGAGGCGGGCATCGTTCCCGATATCGTCACGCTGTCCAAGTCGATCAGCGGATACGGGCTGCCGATGGCGCTGACGCTCTTCCGCAGAGAGCTCGACGTGTGGGCGCCCGGTGAGCACAACGGCACCTTCCGCGGCCACAATCCGGCGTTCGTCACGGCCGCCAAAGCTCTCGAAATCTTCTGGCAGACCGAGACGTTCGCCGATGACACCATCGCCAAGGGGCAGCAGGTGCGGGCACGGCTGGAGGAAATCGCCGCGCGGTATCCGGGCATCACCGCGCGAGGACGCGGCATGGCCCAAGGCCTCAAGTTCGACGATGAACCGATGGCGACGGCCGTATGCCGTGCCGCGTTCGATCGTGGGGTACTCATGGAAACCAGCGGCCCGTCGGACGAGGTAGTCAAGCTGCTTCCGCCGCTGACCACTTCCGAGGCGGATCTCGACGCCGGCATTGACATACTGGCCGAATCGATCGCCGCGACGCTGTCCTGACCGCCGTCATCGCAACCCGAAAGGAGCACGACCGTGATCGTGCGCACCACTGACGAGATCACCGGCACCGAACGCGATGTGTCGGCGAAGGATTGGAGATCCAAACGCATCGTCCTGGCCGGCGACGGTGTCGGTTTCTCGTTTCACGAGACCACCATCAACGCGAACTCCGTCAGCGAGTTCCACTACCGCCACCACGTCGAGGCGGTCTGGGTCGTGGAGGGCTCCGGCACGCTCACCAATCTGGAAACCGGTGAGCAGCATCCGCTGCGGCCGGGCACCATGTACCTGCTCGACGGCCACGAGCGTCATCGAGTCGCGTGCGACACCCAACTGCGGATGCTGTGTGTGTTCAATCCTCCGGTGACCGGCCAGGAAGTACACGACGAGACCGGTACCTACCCTCCGGCGGTGCAAGCCAGTTGAGCCACAACCGATTTCCCGACCGCGTGGACAGGTACCCCACCCGGCTCGAGAAACCGTCGGCGCCCATCCCGCGCGCCGAGCCCACGGTCTGGGGTGGCGAGCTGGACGGTCCGCTGGGCGAGGCCGACCTGAGAACGCTCGCTGCGAACGGCTACCTGGTACGCCGGTCGGCGGTCGGCGACAACTGGTTGTCGTCGCTCCGCGACGAGTTGAATCACATTGGTTCTCAAGCCGATCCTGCGGACCCGCGGATCATCCGCGAGCCCGGCGGCAGCATCCGGTCGGTGTTCCAGCCGCACTTGTTCAGCGACGTGATCGCCGAGGTCATAACGCTCGACTCCGTGCTGCCCGTAGCCCGCCAGATACTCGGCAGTGACGTCTACCTGCACCAGGCGCGAGTCAACTTGATGCCGGGATTCACCGGGACCGGCTTCTACTGGCATTCCGACTTCGAGACCTGGCATGCCGAGGACGGGATGCCGATGATGCGGGCCGTCTCCTGCTCGATCTCGTTGACCGAGAACTTCCCCTACAACGGTTCGCTGATGGTGATGCCGGGATCGCATCAGGTCTTCTACCCGTGCGTGGGCACCACACCGCCCGACAACCACACCTCATCGCTGGTCAAACAGGAGATCGGGGTGCCGAGCCAGGCCACGCTCACCGAGGCCGCCGCACGCTTCGGCATCGACCAGGTCACCGGACCCGCCGGCACGGCCCTGTGGTTCGACTCGAACCTGATGCACGGGTCGGGTTCCAACATCACGCCGTTCCCCCGATCGAACGTCTTCCTGGTGTTCAACTCGATCGAGAACCGACTCGAGGCGCCCTTCCAGGCCGAAACACCGCGACCCGAGTACTTGGCCGCCAGAGACGGCCAACCGTTCAGCACCCCGTCGCTCGTGCAGTGACCCTCGTGCGCTGCTCTCCGCGATACGGTGGAAAGACAGCGAATCTCACGAGCGAAGGGTGGCCGATGAGGTCGATCTCCTTGTCCGCGCGACGATTGATCCTTGCCGGCGGGTTCACGGTCGCGGCGATGGCGCCGATGCTCGGGGTGGTCGTGTCCGTGCCGGCAGTCCCGCCTGCCCACGTCGCCAACTGCCCGACCGGCGAGGATGAGGACCTCTACGCCGGACAGTGTGTTCCGTATCTGGTGCCGAACTCGCCTGCGGGCGCGACTGCTCCGGCCAATTCCGCGTGTCCGCCGGGAGTGAGCGGTACCGAATGCGGCGGCTCGACGGGCAATCTGGTGCCATCGCACTCGCCGCCTCCGCCGTCGCCCGAATTACAGGAACTGGAAGACGTCGTCACACCGGGCTACTGACGCCGCCAGCTTACTCATCGCTCGCGTTTGCTGCTCGGGGATGCGGTCGCCCGAGCAGTCACGGACACGAGCCCCCGAATTACATACCTCTACCCTTGGTCGGGCGTCCGCTTCGCAAAGTGGATAGCGGAATGGGCTTCGCCACGCCGCTCTGGACGCGCGATGCCGAGGATTTACAACGATGCGGGGATCGCATGTGGACCGGTGCCGGAATGCGGTAAGTTCCGCGGTTTGCGGCTATCACCGGTGGTCACTGCGTTTGGCACGCAGGTACCGGTGATGCGGCGAACTGGCACGCGTTAACTCGACGTCCGGGGATGCGCCTGTGCAGATCGAAAATTGGTGGGATCTCGCAATATGTGGGAGGTGCCGCGCCGTGGGTGGGCTTGAACTCCCCTCGGCGAGCTAATTTCGATCGAGAATTTTTCGGGTAGCTGGACACTGGTCCTGACGTAAGCGTAAGTTGCTGGCTGATTCGCCACAGCTATCCGGGGAGGGGCTCATGAAAGCCAGCGCCAAAACGTACATGACGACGGGAGTCGCACTTGTCGGTGCGGGGGTCATCGCCGCGAGCCCGATCGCGCCGGCGCCAGCGAACGTCGCCGAGGAGAGCCGGTCGCATGAGGTGAGGCTGATGGCGGCCGCCGAGCCCACGAACACCCAGCGCGAGATCGACGCTGCTCTTGCTTTGCTGGAAAGTTTCGAGCCGGGCGGGGTGCTGAACTCCTTCATCGGGGGCACGCTGGAAGCGTTCAGCCGACCGGGGCCGGTGCCCTACACCGCGGTTTCCGGCCCCCTCGACGGAGTCGGCCGCATCGGCCAGGGCATCGCCGCGTCCGGGTTGCGGCTCGGGGCCGCCACCCTCCTCAGCCCACTTCGCCTGGTCGAACTGGCCGCCGCCATCGTCGAGGGGAACGGCGCCGAAGGCTTTGCCAGCTTGGTGGAGAACATCGTCGACGCGCCGCTGTGGGTCGTCGACCCCGCGCTGTACGGACTGCGGGACGCGCTGCCTGCGCCACTCGGCGGACCGGACGGCATCATCGAGAACTTCCGTGACGAATTGTGGAAGGTCACCGAGGAGATCAACGCGGGACTGCAGGATCCGGGCGCGGCGTTGCAGGGCTTCATCGAGCGGACGATGAACGCGTTCCAGCGGCCCGGACCCGTCGCGTACACGCCGGTCAGCGGACCCATCGACGGGCTATCCCGGATCGCCGAGGGTGTCGTTGCGACCGCACTGCGGCTCGCGGCCGCCACCGTCCTCGCGCCGGTCGGCGTCGTTCAGGCGGCGGCCGCGCTCGCTCAGGGCGACACCGCAGAAGCGCTCGATCTGGTGGAGAACATCGTCGACGGGCCGTTGTGGGTGGCCGACCCGGCGCTCTATGGATTGCGCGATGCCCTGCCCGCGCCACTCGGCGGGCCGAACGCGTTCGTCGAGAACTTCCGCAACGGACTGTGGGGCGTCACCGAACAGATCAACGCCGCACTCCGCGGCGCCTTCGAACCGCAGACCCCTGCAGCGGACGAGGACGCGCTCATCGGAACCGAGGAGTTCGACGGCCCGTCGATCGACTCGTTGCCGGATCGACAAGCGCGCTTTGTGGGCCTGTCGGAGCAGCGACGGCAGCAGGAACCTGAACACGAAGAAGACGCTGGTCAGGATGAGGAGCTTCAGCAAGATGTTCAGCAGCCCGACACGACGGGCGCGACCGACGACCCGGTGTCGAAGGAACAGGAAGAACAGCCGCCAGCCCACAACGTGGTGAGGGAATCGCCGAACTTCTCACCGAATGCCGGTCAGTCGGGTGACAAAGACCCGACCGGTGGCGCGGCCGACGAGGTCGTGACGACCACCGAGCAGGTGGTGACCGCGCCGGCGACCGTCGCCACCGGCGACAACGCGCCGGCCGACAACGCGCCGGCCGACAAGGCCGAAGGTTCGGAGAAGGGGGACTCCGAAAGCGGCGACGAGTAACTGCGCCGCCTCGACAGCCCCGGAGCACGACCGCCCCGGGGCTGTCGGTCGTTTTGCCGAACTGACGCCAAACGGCGGTCGCGCTCAACTACTTTGGCTGTTGTGGAACCACCCCACAGCTACGTACGGGAGTCATCCGCCTCGGTGGTGCACCACAGTGACTACCTGAACCACCGCGATGACCACACGCTCTGCGGCATGGCGCTGGAGAGTCCGACGCCGCTGGGCCAGACGGTGGGAGCGGTCGCGAACTGCCCCGACTGTGAGGCGAAGCTGGCCGAGTATCACCTGACGTGGTGGCGAGATAAAGCGCGGGCAGTGGCAGCCGAGCTCGAGGAGCTACGCGTCAAGTACCGCGAGTTGATGGAGCGCAGCGGAGGCTCAGACAGCGAGACGGCTCGGCGGGCCGAGGCAGAGCCGCACGGGGATCCAGTTGTTGGACACGATGAAGCAGAGCCGGTGTCCTTGCTCGACCATGCGCGAGTTGAAGTCTTGAGTCTCTGTCGGCAATGCCGAGAAGAAGCCGTCCCCTACTGGCGTTTGAAGACCACGATGCAGGCGTTCAGCGACAAGCTGAGCGCCGACGAAAGAGTGCGTCTCGCCCAGGAGATCGGCGCTGACGGATCTCTTATCCGGTGGTGCACAACGGAAGTGGTGAACCTCGGCTGGGAGGTCAGCAACAGCCCCGTCCAGGGCGAACCAGAGGAGATGTGGGACGCTTGGACCCACGACTCGTACCAGACACCGAAGAAAACCAAGTGGCGACTGGGTCGGTCCCGGTCGCAGGACGCCAGTTGAGGCCGCGGCATTCACGCCCAGTCCACGCACCTCACGGCATCTGAGCCAACGCCTCCGTGATCGTTACGTCGCCGTTGTTGAACTCGATGGTGCGCCCGACCGTCGTGTCGTCGGCGAGGCAGGCGGCGGCGACCAGAGCCACGTCTTCGCGGGAAACCTCGCCGTCGGCGGCCTCGGGGCCGACGCCGATGCGCCCGGTGGCCGGTTCCAACGTCAGGCGGCCCGGCCCGAGAATCGTCCAGCGTAGCCGACTGGCCCTCAGATGCTCATCGGCAGCGGCCTTCGCCTCGGCGTAGGGAAAGAACGGATTATCTTTCGGCACACCGTGGTTCGGCCCGGCACCGAAGTAGGACACCATGACGAACCTGAGCACTCCGGCCTGCCCGGCGGCATCGATGACGCGGATGGCGGCGTCGCGGTCCACCGCATAAGTGCGCGCCGGGTTGCCGCCGCCGGCGCCCGCGGAGAACACGACCGCGTCATGCCCCGCAACGATCTCTGCCAGCGCGTCGGTGTCCAGGTGCTCGATGTCGGCGACCAGCGGATCGGCGCCCGTCGCCCGAACGTCGTCGGAGTGATCCGGGTTGCGAAACACCGAAGTCACCTCGTCGCCTCGGTCACTGAGGATTCCTGATAGCCGCAGGGCCACCTTGCCGTGGCCACCGATGATCAGAATGCGCGCCATCACTCCACGGTAGCCGCAAGACATATTCCTTGACAGGAATATGTTTGGGACGTACCTTCGGCAGCGTGCAGTCGACGATCTTCGGAGCTCTTGCCGAGCCGAGCCGCCTGAGAATCGTCGAATTGTTGCGCGCAGGACCGCTTTCGGTGGGCGAGATCGCCGAGACACTCGAGATTCGTCAACCGCAGGTGAGCAAACACCTCCGAGTGCTGGGTGATTCGGGGATAGTCGCCGGCCAAGCTCTGGCGCGGCAGCGGATCTATCACCTCGAGGCCGCACCGTTCGAGGAGATCGGTCGCTGGGCGGAGTCTTTCGTCCAGCTGTGGGAGTCGCGGCTCGACTCGTTGGGCAGCTACCTCGAGTCCATCACCGAGAGGACAGATGACCTGACCGACCACTGATCGCACCACCGACGAGACCGCTTCCACCGAGAACCCGAAGGACTCACCATGCTGATGCAAATGTTCAAGAAGACCAAGAACCTGGACCTCGAGCGCTCATACCGCGCCCCGATCGAAACGGTATGGCGGGCATGGACGGAGCCGGACATGCTGCGTCAGTGGTGGGGCCCCGAGAAGACCTTCGTGCCGGAATGCGAGATCGACCTGGTGGTGGGCGGCAAGGTCTACGTCGTCATGGAGGCCGGTGAGGCCATGGGCAAGTACCAGGGCACGCGCTGGCCGATGGCGGGCATCTTCACCCGCATCGAGGAACCGTCCCGGCTCAGCTACGACGCCCGTTCGTGGACCGAAGGCGAGGAAGGTGGCTCGACGATCCACCACACCAACGACGTCACGCTCACCGAACGCGACGGCATGACCGTCGTACATCTGCACGTCACGATCACCAACATCGGCCCGAAGGCCAAGATGGCCGCGTTCGGCATGAAGTGGGGCTACAAGGCGCAGCTGGACAAGCTGGAGAAGTACCTGTCGACACGGTGACAGCGTCCGCTCTGATGGTTCAACTACAGCGCACGATTAGCTCGCAAGAATAAATCGGTTGGATTTGGCCCAAGCCGGGCTCGCAGGCGGCGCAGCGGTGGTTTCATGCAAGTAGTGCAGCGCACGATGTAGGGGGATCTGCGGCATGCCACCGCCAAACGACGGTCGATCTTCGAGGTCGGTCGTCATCGTTGGCAGCCATCGAGTCGTGTACGCCGGCGTCGAGGCATGGTTGAACGACACCCATCCACCGATAAGGATCGCCGGCCATTTCGCCAGCCCAGCCGAGTTCGCGGCGGCGCACCGGGCTGCAGCTCCCAACCAGGTGGTGTTGTTTGACCTGCCTTGTGCTGGTGGCGAACTGGACCTGGATGCGCTTCGTCGGATCTGCGCTGCGGGTCACCGAGTTATTGTCTATACCTGTTCGGTAACCGACGACGTCTTGTCAGCCGCCCTGGATGCGGGCGCCGTCAGCTGCATCGCCAAGTCCGAACCCGAACACGTGCTCGCAGCGGCGATCTACGCCGCGCACAGCGACCGCCCACACGTCGTTCCGAGAATGGCGCAAGCGCTGCCCAACAACGGCCGCAGACCGCGGCCGCAACTGAGCCAACGAGAACAACAAGTCCTCGTCGCCTGGTTCCAGACCGACAACAAACATGCGGTCGCCGAGAAGCTGTACATCGAGGCCTCCACGGTGGCAACTCACCTACAACGGGTGCGGGCGAAGTATGCGGCGGTCGGCAGACCGGCACCGACCAAGGCGGCTCTGGTCGCCAGAGCGATCCAGGACGAGATCCTCAGCGTCGACGACCTGTGATGTTCGAGGTTGCGACAGGCCAGCGGTTCATCGTCGTGTCTCCCCGGCAAGCTAACCATAGGGAAACCCCCGATTCCTTTGGGCAAGAATCGCATTAGGTTCACAGCCGGCCGATCTGGCGATGGCAGCTGCTGTGCGGATGTCCACCGAACGAAGGCGCATGTCATCTGAACAGATGAACTAACCGAATTTCTGACAGTTAGCTGCATGACGGTTGCGTTAATACTTCCGAAGCCGTGGCCACCGGCCCTACACCGGAAAGAACCGCGGTGACCGGATCATTTTCGAAAGGGGCATGAGCATGATGAGGACAATCGCCGCAGGGGCGCTGGCAGTGGGCGGGTTGCTGACTTTCGCTGTGGGGGTGGCGCACGCGGACGAGGTTCAAGTGGAGGGTGGCTACGCGACGCTCGAGGCCTGTCAGGTAGACGGACCGAACGTCGAGATCACGCAGAACGACGCCAACTACGCGCATTGGGATTGCCGTCAGGACGGCGATGGCCTCTGGTACGTGTGGTTGAGCAGTTGATGTCCTCAACCCCGAAGAACAACATTCGCATCTCGATTCAGAGCATGGTTCCGGCGGGGCTCTAGGGGGGCATATGAACTCGGCAAAGGTGGCGTTGCGTGTTGGGGCTGTTGCCTTTTCGCTCGGTGTAGCGGGGTTGGTCGGCACCGGAGGGATGGGGCCGGCCGCTGCAGAGCCGAATGATTCAGGCCAGTCGTCCTCGAGTTCATCGTCTGGGACGACGAACTCTTCGTCTGGGACGACGAACTCTTCGTCTGGATCGACGAACTCTTCGTCGACCACAGGCAAGGATTCGGCCTCGTCTGGCAGTCCTTCCGGCTCGACCACCTCGGGTACGAAGCCGGCGACATCTTCGGGTGCGGGTACGTCGGCGACGAAGCCCGGGCCGGGTTCGTCGGTGACACGGCCCTCGCGGAGTTCGACCACCAAGCCCGCCCGAGATTCCGACGCCGAGCGGTCCGCCGCCCCGGGCCAGCAATCCGCAGCCGATTCGGCCAACGAGGCGGACGAAGCACCTGTCGCGTCCGTGCCGGCGACGACACCAGACGGCGATGAGGTCGGCAGCCCGTCGCCCAATCTGCCTGTGCCAGTGGATAATTCGGTCATCCCAGCTGCCCCGCCCGTGTCCGAGCCCTCCACAGAGCGGGAACCGAGGAAGCGTCGATCGGATCGACTGGAAACCAGCTCCTCGGTCACCGCGCCACAGAAGCCGACCGCGGGCGCAACCGGCGCCGCGGGCACCCACCAACCGGACAGCGACATCGGTGTCCGATCCCTCGCGCAAGTAAACCGCTCCGGCGCAACGGATATCGTGGTGGCACGCGATGACGCTGGGGTAGAAACCGTCACCAAACTGAACGTCGGCACGCTGGGCACGGAAACGTCGGTTCCGCTCTCGGCGAGCTCCGATGCGGACAACAAGAGCGCTGTCGTCGCACGATCGGGTGATCCGGCCCCATCGATAGACGTGGTGTCCAGCCTGCTGTCGGTGGTCGGCCTCGGCTTGCCGTTGGCCGCGACTGATGGCCCCGTCGCACCGCCTCCGACCGCAATACTGGTGGGCTCACTGGATTTGGTGCGCCGCGATCTGGAGCGGGCGTCCAAATACCAATTGGCCGGTGACGCGCAACAGATCACGACAACCGCGCTGCTCACCGATACTCAGGCGGACGAGTTGGTGCCCATCGTCTTGACCGCAGCGTCGGAATCTGATTCCGAACCGCCCTCATCTGCGGTACCCCTTGAGCTGACGGTGGAGCCCACATCGGCCGAACGGACCGCGGCGTTCCAAAAGGAGCAAGCCAACCGGATAGAGGCATTCACTGAAGCGCAGGCTGCTCGGACAGAAGCGTTCAACCAGCAGGTGGCCACGCAGTCTCCGCTGGAGGCGCTCCTCGGCAGCGCGGCGTTTGTGGTCTCCGAACTTGCCAACACCGCGGCGTTGGTGGTGACGGAATTCGTCAACTACATCTCATTTGCCGTCACAGAGTTCATCCACGAAATATCGGACTTGTTCACCGCCCCGGAGGTCTTCACCGGCCTGTACGGCGACCCGACAACGAATGCGCAGTACTGGCAAGCGCAGTCGTCCAAGAACTGCGTTTTGATGTCGACGGCCATGATCATCAACCAACTCAAACAAGCCCCGAACGAGCCCGACGAAGAGGACATCGTCAAGGAGGCGCAGGAAACCGACAGCGTTGCCAACCCGGGCAAGAAGATGTACCAGGGCCTACAGAGCCAAGACGGCGTCGATGTCAAAGATGCGCTCAAACTCCTGGATAACCACGGCATTTCGGCCACCCTCACGGAATATGACAAATCAGAGGGCAACCAGGCGCTGAGAGCCGTGGCATTCGCGCTGGAGGAGAAGAAGGCCGTGTCGGTCGGACTACACGGCGGAATCGTCTGGAATTCCGTCGATCCCGAGCATGTGCCCGAGGATATCCACCTCCCGGACCATCAGGTGGTCGTCACCGGGGTCGACTTCACCGAAAGAGTCGTCTACCTCAACGACAGCGGATTCGCCGAGCAGGGGAGAAACTTGAAGGTTCCGCTGGACGCCTTCATGAAGGCCTGGCAGGTCGACAACTACGAGACAATCATTGCGGAGCTCAAGGAGTCGAATACGTCGGCGTCGGAACCGGAATCGGCCAGCTTTACCGGTGCGGGCGTTCTTATCAACGTGGCATAGCGGACGGCACTCGACCAAAGGATCACATGAACGAAACTTGGAGCGCCGTCTACCGGCGTAGCGCCCTCGCCTTGTCGTCGGTCGCAGTCACGACGGCCCTGTGCTTGGGTGCCGTTCCGCACGCGTGGGCCGATCCGTACGACGACGGCGGCGACTCCTCGGAGGTCAGCGACGATTCCGGGTCCTCCGACCAGCCGGCCGATGAGCCGGGCGCGCCGGACCCGGGCGACCCGGCCGGCGACGACGCCCCGGGCGGTGGTGACGGGGATGAACCGGGCTCCGCCGGTGCGCCGGAGGAACCGGGCGATCAGGGCGACCCGGGCGACCCGGATTCGAGCGTTTCAGACCCGGCCGTCGACGCCGATACTGCCGAACCCGACATCGCCGAGGTGTCGCAAGACGATTTCGACGAGGCGCAGGGCGCCGACGCGGTGGATGTCGACTCGGCGGAAGCGTCGGAGTCCGAGGTCACCGAGCTCACCGAGTCTCTCGAGTCGGTGGTCAGCAGCACGACGACCAGCACCACGTCCTCGACGTGGAGCAGCCAGGTGACGCAATGGAATTCGTCGTGGACCACTTACGACAACTGGTACCGGCCGGTGTTCACCAATCCGTACAGCTCGCCGCTGCAGCTCGTTTACTCGTACGACAACGCCACCCGCGTCTTCGAGGTCCCGCCGATGCAGCGGGGGGTGCTGACCGCCCCGAACGCCGGTGTCTACAGCTTCACCGCGGTGAACAAGGACCCCTCGGGTAAGCCGGTGACGGTTTCGGCCGGGAGCTTCACCGGTGGCGGGTACCAGCCGGCCCCGGGTCAGCCGCCACCCGTAAAGCCCAAGCAGCCCACGGCCTTTGAGAATGTGCTCGTGCAACTCAAGTACAACGACGGAGTGTCGAAGCCGTTCCGCGTAAAAACGCTGGCCGATCTCGGCGACGATCCGTCGGTCGGTGGTCACCGCGTCCTGCTCGACGGCGAGACTCCCGCATGGGGTACGTGGACCAAGACCGCAGGCGGCGAGCGCTTGTTCGAGGTCACCAGCACCCAGCAACTGCCCGGACTGAGCCAGCCGTCGCAAAGTCCGCTGCCGGGCTATCAGGTGCAACTGACCAGCAACGCGGCGGCGCCGGCCGAGAACACGTGGGTCAAACCGTTGGTGATCGTCGCCGCCATCGCCGGAGTCCTGGCGATCGGCGCGGTTGTGTTCGTCGTCCTGTCGCGCCGGCGACGGCAGACGACGCCGTAGAGCTGACCCTGGTGCCCCCAGTCGGACTCGAACCGACACTGCGCGCATCTTGAGACCGGACGCGCCGCTCATGCCCTACATGGATAGCCATGGAGCAGTGCTAACCAGCGACGTCATCCGTGGATAGAGGATCGCTGTACCAAGCCAGCGCGCAACAAAGCGGCGTAGTGCGACTTCATCGCGTTGCCGCTGCCCAGGATCGGTCAGGAGGGACTGCACTGTGCGCAAAGTCATTTCGGCGAGTTCAGCGAGCGCGGTGGTGTCGAAGCCGTGAAGCTCCCAATCGACGTCGAGGCGGTGAAAGACCGATAAGCAAAAAGCAATTGCCGTGTCGGAGGTCAGCGAGGTGACGGCTTCGCCTTCATGCCGCCGGGTCAGCAGGCTCTCCAGTTGCGGATCACCGGAGAGGTTCTGGACTCCGAACGACACGCTTTCGACGACTGCAATGACCGGGTCCTTGACACCGCTGGCGTGATCGACGACCTGGTCGATGAACCCGTTGACCGCACGCATCGAGCTGGCGATGAGCAGCGCGTCAGCATTAGGGAAGTAGCGGTACACCGTCTGACGAGTGACACCGAGCCGGCGGGCGACGTCGGCAAGGCGTATCCCCGATCCACGCTCGGCGACCTCTTCATCTACCGCGTCGAGAATGCGGGCGATGGCTTCCTCGTCCGAGGCGGGCATAGATCCCGCCCAGCCACGACTACGCATCCGCCGCCACAAGGCTTTCGCTGGTGAGTTCGATCGGAAGAGTTGTCGGACCAGTCATTCCCAGTAGGGATTTCCACGGTGCCGGACCAACGCGATGGGGCGCGTTCAGGCGGCGGGTGAGGACTGTGAGCGCTTCCGCCAGTTCGCGGCGTGCAAGGTTCGCCCCGAGGCAGTAGTGCGCGCCACCGCCGAAGGTCAGAATTGCGGGGACGTCCTTGCGCGCGATGTCGAAGCGGTCGGCATCGCGATAGATCGCTGGATCTCGATTGGCTGCAAAGGTGTTCGCGAATACGAAGGTTCCTGCCGGGAACACGTAGCCACCGAACTCGACATCCTCGACAGCGGCTCGCGGCACGATTGAGGCCGCGGGTGAGTGGCGCATGCTCTCCTCAACCGCCTGCATGGCAAGTTCTGGGTGGTCGCGCAGCTTCACCCATTGGTCTGGATGCTCGCAGAGCACCTGAACCGACGCGGCTAGTTGGTTCCGCGTCGTATCCGTTCCGGCCATCAGGAAGCCGGCCACCAGCATGCGAAGTTCGTCGAGATTGAGACGGTCGCCGTCGCTTTCGGCGCGTATGAGTTCGGAGAGCAGATCATCGGTCAGATTGGTTCGGCGGGCGGCGACCATATCGTCGACGTACGCGTCGAGTTCACTCCAGGCGCGCATGATCGCAGCTTCATCGAAGTTGGCATCTGGCTGAAAGTTGAGGGCTTTGAAGACCTCCTCAGTCCAGTCCGCGAACAGTTGCCAATCTTCGCGAGGCGCACCCAGCAGCGCGCACATGATCGGGGTTGGGTAGGGCCGTGCGATGTCGGTCACGACATCGCACCGTCCGGCGTCCACCACGCGATCGATCAGCCCGTTCACCACTTCCTGGATCGTGTCTTGAAGGCGTGATGTCGCGCGGGGGGTGAACGCCTTGGAAACCAGTTTGCGCAAGCGAATATGTGGCGCGCCGTCCAGGCCCAGAAGGCTGTTCGCCATCTTGTCGTACAGCGGGCCTGACGTTATGCCCTGTGCCGCCAGAGTGATACCGGGCGGAAGGCGGAATCTGTTGTCGCGCAATATGTCGCGAGCCAATTCGTAGGACAGGACCTCCGGACCGAAGGGCCCGATGGCGATGGGCGCGCGCGATTGCGCCTTTCGGAGATCCTCGATGATGTCGTGCGGACTGGCGGTCAGGCTGTAATCGAACGTGGGTAAACCGGCGTCGAAGACGCTGGGGGCTGTGCTGCGCGCGTTCATCGATGTCTCAACTTCCGATAGAGCCCAGACAGGGATCGGGTACGGACATATTTCTCAGAAGTGTATGACCACGGGCCCAATGGCGTCAACACAATTTGGCTAGATCTGCTGTTCAGCGGAGGGGCTGCCGCGAGGGACCATACGTTCTGCTTTCCAATGTCCACACATGCTCCCAGATTCTCCGCTTTCATGTACCGCCCCTCGAGTCAGCGCGATAGCGGGGTCGGGTTGCTGGACCACGCGGCGCATGACCCTGCGCGTGGACGGCATGTGGACTCGGCGTCCCGGCTGGGCACCTGCTTCCATGGCCCTCATGGCCGCTTAGTAGGGCCTCGCCTGCAGATTTGCTTGGTGCCCCCAGTCGAACTCGAACCGACACTGTGCGGATTTGAGCCGCTTGCTGGGCTCTAAGTCCGGTGCGGTGCAGAGGTCAACCTGCAGAGCCCACATTCGTCAGCAGCACGGCGGCCTCGTTGTAGGGAAACGCTCGGTAGAGAAGCCGAGAGCGCGGTATGACGAGGGCCGCAGCCTCGGCCTTGCTCACAACCCGTGGGTTGGCGAGCGCAACAGTCCGTCCACGCTTGCGCAGCACCGTCGGTCCGCCAGCCAGCACGTTCTTCAACCAGTCCGTCTCTACGCCGTAGCCGACGAGGATGGCGTAGCCATCATGGGTCTTGAATACCAGAAGGGGCGTTCGATATCGCTTACCCGACCTCCGCCCGACGTGCTCGAGCGTCCCGAGGCTCGGAAGCCACGGTGTAATCGTGCGAGCCGCCGGATTGGTGACTCGCCTGTTGAACTCTGCGATTCGGCGAGGAACGCGCATTTACGGAGTCTAGGTATTGGTTGAAGTTCCTCGCTGACGCGGTGTGGATATAGCGAGCGGCGAACGCGGTGAGCACCCAATGCCAACTCCCCCAAAGACCGCCTCCACCTGCAACAGGTCCCGTGCCCCCCAGTCGGACTCGAACCGACACTGGGCGGATTTTAGAACGGGCGACAGGCCTCCGCGGCGCGGTCCAACTTCGTGACCCGTTTCGCACATATCCCCCGGACCAAGTTCACCGCGCGTGGCCGGCTGCGATTGACAGCAGCTCTGAACAACGCCCTTGGTTCTTCGCAGCGAAGTGCTCCTCCTGGTCGCCCACTTGCTAGCTCGGTGACGAGTGGCCAATCGGCGTAGACGTCGCGTAACGAAGGTCTAGCAAGCTAGCGGGCGCATTCAATACGGCGGGAGTTGTCAGTAGGCCGTGGAAAACTCGTCCTGTGCCAAAGGTCATCGACGATGCCGAAACAGATGCGGCGAACGCCTTGCGGTCATTGGCAACTCATCGCCACCGCAGCGCCGAGCACCGCCCGGGCACGGGACAACTTGCAGGGTTGCTCGGTGTCAAGAGCTGGGTCGAGCAACTTTGTGTGCCTCCTCGGGTCTGCTTGAGATTCGGCCGCGCCCGAGCACCGTCGGACGAGACCCTCGAACTAGCTGCCGTCGCACGAGGCTGTCACCCGTTCAGGAGAACGAATGGGTGAGAAGTTTGCACGGACACCCGTTCGTGTCGTCCTCTCAGACGGGGAGATTCGGTATGAAGTTCGAGCAACTGTCTACCTCGACGGCAAAAGGAAACGTCTCAGGCGACGGTTCAGAACGGTTTCTGAGGCCGAGGCATTCATAGCGGAAACGCCTGAACCAAACCGGGTGAGCCGCTGCAAGATCAGCGATGATCAGTACTACGAGGCGATTCGAAGGTCTCGTTCATTTGCCCGGCGCACTCAGGCTGTTAGGTGTCGTGCCAGAGGGCGGTGATTATCGCGTCCTTCAACGAGCGATCAAGCGACTCGCTCTCGATACGTCCCACTTCACGGGGCAGTCCTGGTCAAGAGGCGCGACGGTCTCTAACCGCATGCGACGGATAGAAGACTACCTATCGAATAGGTATCCAGTTCAGTCTCATCGATTGCGCCAGCGACTGATCAGCGAAGGCTTCTTTGAGCAACGGTGCTCCGGCTGCAAGCTCGACACCTGGATGGACCAGCCGATACCTCTGGAGCTGGACCACAAAGACGGCAACCATCAGAACAACGCACTGGACAACCTCAGCCTGTTGTGCCCCAACTGTTACTCGCTTACGCCAACCTTCAGAGGCAAGAACAAGAGGTCCGCGTCCACGCTAGACTCGGCTGCCTAGAGGGGACGTAGCCTAATTGGCATCGGCGGGGCGCTTAAAACGCCCGACATTTGTGGGTTCGAGTCCCACCGTCCCCACTGTCAAAAGGGTTCACAGGTCGCGTGATCAATTTGCCACTGTCGCACCTCTATTGGGCACCCACCCAAGTAAGAGGCACTTTTGGTGACTGTGAATTCTCTAGAAGAAGTCCGCGGCCTCCGCCAATTGGGCTATGGGGGCGTCAGCCGATGAGAACGCTACCCAACGCATCGAGTGTCGGGTTCACGACCGCCGCAGCGACGAAAGCGTGCGTCAACCCGACACTCGGCGCATTGAAGTCGTAAAGGTCGGCAGTCGGGGCGTCAAGAAACCGTCAAGAGCCGGGCTTGCGCCGCTGAGCTCCACGTTTGCTTGAGAAGCCCGCCGAAATCCGGCGGCCTTTGTCAACGTCTCGGAGTGCCATGTCCGTCGTGGTCTACCTCGTGCTGACGGTGGCGGTCTTCGCCGTCCTCGGCTCGGTCCAGAAGTTGGTCGAGCGGCTGTGAGCTACGCCAACGCCGTCAGCCTCGTGCTGGCCATCCTCGTCGCGATGTTCCTCTTCGCCGCCCTGCTGTTTCCCGAGCGGTTCTGATGAGCGCAACCACCGCCGGCATGCTCTTCCCCGTCTCGCTGATCATCGGGTTGGCCCTCGTCCACGTGCCGCTCGGCGACTACATGTACCGGGTCTACTCCTCCGAGAAGCACCTGCGCAGTGAACGCGTCATCTACCGACTCGTCGGCGCCGACCCGAAATCCGAACAGACCTGGGGCGCCTACGCCCGCAGCGCGCTCGCCTTCTCCGCGGTCAGCCTACTGTTCCTGTTCGTCCTGCAACTGGTCCAGGGCAAGCTGCCGCTGCACCTCGACGACCCGGGCACGCCGATGACCCCCGCGCTGGCCTGGAACACCGCGGTCAGCTTCGTCACGAACACGAACTGGCAGGCCTACTCCGGCGAGTCAACCCAAGGCCACCTAGTGCAGATGGCCGGTCTGGCGGTGCAGAACTTCGTCTCCGCCGCGGTCGGCATGGCGGTCGCGATGGCGTTCGTCCGCGGCCTCGCCCGACGCAACACTACCGAACTCGGCAACTTCTGGGTCGACCTGATCCGCGGCTCCATCCGAATCCTGTTGCCCATCTCCATCATCGGCGCGACTATCCTCGTCGCCGGCGGCGTGATCCAGAACTTCGACCTGCACAGCCAGTCGGTCACCACCCTCGCCGGCGGACAGCAGACCATTCCCGGTGGCCCGGTCGCCAGCCAGGAAGTCATCAAGCTGCTCGGCACCAACGGCGGCGGATTCTTCAACGCCAACTCCGCGCACCCGTTCGAGAACCCCACCGCATGGACCAACTGGGTGGAGATCTTCCTGCTGTCGTGCATCGCGTTCTCGCTACCCCGCACGTTCGGCCGCATGGTCGACAACCGCAAGCAGGGTTACGCGATCGTCGCAGCCATGTCGACCATCGCGCTGCTCAGCGTCACGCTGATGCTGACCTTCCAATTGCAGCACCACGGAACGGTTCCCACCGCGGTCGGCGCATCCACCGAAAGCGTCGAGCAGCGCTTCGGCGTCGCGAACTCCGCCGTGTTCGCCGACCTGACGACGCTGACGTCCACCGGCGCCGTCAACTCGTTCCACGATTCCTACACCAGCCTCGGCGGCATGATGACGCTGTTCAACATGCAGCTCGGCGAGATCGCCCCCGGCGGCGTCGGTTCGGGCCTCTACGGCATGCTGATCCTCGCGATCATCACCGTGTTCATCGCCGGGCTGATGGTCGGCCGCACGCCGGAGTATCTCGGCAAGAAGATCACTCCGCGCGAAATCAAGCTCGCCGCCACCTATTTCCTCGTCACACCGCTGATCGTGCTGACCGGCACCGCTGTGGCGATGGCGATGCCCGGTCAACGAGCCGGCATGCTCAACACCGGTCCGCACGGCCTCTCCGAGGTGCTCTACGCTTTCACTTCCGCCGGCAACAACAACGGTTCGGCGTTCGCGGGTCTTTCGGTCAACACCGAGTGGTACAACACCGCGCTGGGTCTGGCGATGCTCTTCGGCCGGTTCCTACCCATCATCTTCGTCCTCGCGTTGGCCGGATCGCTGGCCCGCCAGGGCAAGACACCGGAGTCGATCGGCACGCTGCCCACCCACCGGCCCCAGTTCGTCGGCATGGTCGCCGGCGTCACGCTGATCCTCGTCGCCCTCACCTTCCTGCCCATGCTCGCGCTGGGCCCACTCGCCGAAGGAATCCATTGATGTCCGCACCCACCGTCGCCCCCGCTCCGCCGGAACAGAAATACCCTGCCCCCAAGCGTATCCAGGGCCGACTCCTCGATCCGAAGTTGTTGGGGAAGTCGATGCCCGACGCGCTGCGCAAACTGGACCCGCGCACGCTGTGGCGCAATCCGGTCATGTTCATCGTCGAACTCGGCGCGGTGTGGAGCACTCTGCTGGCCCTTGCCGAGCCCTCGTGGTTCGCGTGGCTGATCGTCGTGTGGCTGTGGCTGACGGTGGTCTTCGCCAACCTCGCCGAGGCGGTGGCCGAGGGCCGCGGCAAGGCGCAGGCCGAGACACTCCGAAAGACCAAGTCGGCCACCATGGCCCGGCGCCTGATCGGCTGGACCCCGGGCTCACCGGGCCGCGAGGAACAGGTCGGCGCGCCGCTGCTGCAGCGGGGAGACGTCGTCGTCGTCGAAGCCGGCCAGACGATCCCCGGCGACGGCGATGTGGTGGAAGGCATTGCGTCGGTGGACGAGTCGGCGATCACCGGCGAGTCTGCACCCGTCATCCGCGAATCCGGCGGAGACCGGTCCGCGGTCACCGGCGGGACCACCGTGCTGTCGGACCGCATCGTCGTGCGGATAACCCAGAAGCCGGGTGAGAGCTTCATCGACCGGATGATCGCGCTCGTCGAGGGCGCCAACCGGCAGAAGACGCCGAACGAGATCGCGCTGAACATCCTGCTGGCCTCACTGACGATCATCTTCGTGTTCGCGGTCGCGACGCTGCAACCGCTGGCCATCTATTCCAAGGCCAACAACCCCGGCGTCCGGGACAGCCTGGCGCTGACCGGCGACGGCATCAGCGGCATCGTCGTGGTCGCGTTGGTCGTGTGCCTCATCCCGACCACCATCGGTGCCCTGTTGTCGGCCATCGGCATCGCCGGCATGGACCGGCTGGTGCAGCGCAACGTGCTCGCGATGTCGGGCCGCGCCGTGGAGTCCGCCGGTGACGTGAACACCCTGCTACTCGACAAGACCGGCACCATCACCCTCGGCAACCGCCAAGCCGCCGCCTTCGTCCCGATGACCGGCGTCGCAAAAGAGACACTGGCCGACGCGGCTCAACTGTCCAGCCTCGCCGACGAGACACCGGAAGGCCGTTCGATCGTCGTGTTCGCCAAGCAGCAGTATGGCCTGCGAGCCCGCACACCCGGCGAACTCGAACACGCCGACTGGGTGAAATTCAGCGCCACGACCCGGATGTCGGGCGTCGACCTCGGTGGACACAAGCTGCGCAAGGGCGCCGCCGGCTCGGTCGCTGACTGGATCCGTTCCGAGGGCGGCTGCGTGTCAACGCAATTGGGCGACATCGTGGAAGGCATCTCCGCCGCGGGCGGCACTCCCCTGGTGGTTGGTCAGGTCCGCGACGGCACTGCGTCGGTGCTCGGCGTGATACACCTCAAGGACGTCGTGAAACAGGGTATGCGTCAGCGGTTCGACGAGATGCGCCGCATGGGCATCCGCACCGTGATGATCACCGGCGACAACCCGTTGACCGCCAAAGCGATTGCCGACGAGGCCGGTGTCGACGACTTCCTCGCCGAGGCCACCCCCGAAGACAAGATGGCGCTGATCAAGAAGGAGCAGGCCGGCGGCAGGCTCGTCGCGATGACCGGCGACGGCACCAACGACGCCCCCGCGCTCGCGCAGGCCGACGTCGGTGTCGCGATGAACACCGGCACATCGGCGGCCAAGGAGGCCGGCAACATGGTCGACCTGGATTCCGACCCGACCAAGCTCATCGAGATCGTCGAGATCGGCAAGCAACTGCTCATCACCCGCGGCGCCCTGACCACTTTCTCGATCGCCAACGACATCGCGAAGTACTTCGCGATCATCCCGGCGCTGTTCGTCGCGCTGTTCCCCGGCCTGGACGTGCTCAACGTCATGCGACTGCACAGCCCGCAGTCCTCGATCCTGTCAGCGGTGATCTTCAACGCGTTGGTCATCATCGCGCTGATCCCGCTGTCGCTTCGCGGTGTGCGCTACACACCGAGCAACGCGTCGAAGTTGTTGAGCCGCAACCTCTCCATCTACGGCCTCGGCGGAATCATCGTCCCGTTCGTCGGGATCAAGCTCGTCGACCTCGTCGTCCAACTCCTCCCGGGAATGTGACATGAACTTCGCGCAAGTCGTTCGGCAACACTTCGCCGCCCTGCGGGCGCTGCTGGTGCTCACCGTCATCCTCGGCCTCGCGTACCCGGTCCTCATCTGGTTCATCGCGCAGATCCCCGGGC
This sequence comes from Mycobacterium sp. IS-3022, assembly GCF_001500065.1. Taxonomy (GTDB): domain Bacteria; phylum Actinomycetota; class Actinomycetes; order Mycobacteriales; family Mycobacteriaceae; genus Mycobacterium. Next base: position 150,223 of record NZ_LQIN01000051.1, on the reverse strand, counting down.
TGCGCACCAAAGCCGAAGGCTCACTGGTTCAGGCGAACGGAAAGGTGGTGGGCAGCAGCCTGATCGGACAGTCGTTCACCGACGCCGACGGCAACCCGCTGCCGCAATACTTCCAGAGCCGGCCGTCACCCGCTGGTGACGGCTACGACCCGATGGCCAGCGGGGCGAGCAACCTAGGGCCGGAAAGCATCATCGACACTGCGGAGACGCCGAGCCTGCTGACCCTCGTATGCGAACGCAGCAAGGCCGTCGGCGAATTCGACGGCGTCGATGGCGCGCGCCCGTTCTGCACGGGCGGCGGTGTCGGCGCGGCGCTTTCGGTCATCGGTCCCCGCGATGCGCGGGGCAACGTGGTGAAGCCGACGCGTGTCGTCAGCGTCAACGAGCCTTGCGACACGACCCGGGCGCCGTTCCTCGACTCCTACGCGGGCGTGCGCGTCGAATGTGCCGCGGCGGGCGAGGACTACGCCATCGGCCTGATCGTGCCGATCCGCGGCGGTGCGCCCGCCGATCCTGCAGTGCCCGCCGACGCCGTCACGGCCAGCGGCAGCGGACTCGACCCGCATATCTCGATCGCCTACGCAGACATCCAGGTCAATCGGGTTGCGACGGCACGCGGTGTCCCGGCCGACGAGATCCGCCGGCTCGTCGCCGAACACACCGACGGCCGGGCGCTCGCGTTCCTCGGCGAGCCGACGGTCGACGTGCTGGCGCTCAACATCGCGCTCGACAAGCTGGCATCAGGTGGATGATGGGCATGTGAGCGATCCGTCCGACCACCGCAAGAAGCGCGGTGAACTGCGCATCTACCTTGGCGCGGCACCCGGGGTCGGCAAGACCTTCGCGATGCTCGGCGAGGCGCACCGACGGCTGGAACGGGGCACCGACGTGGTCGCCGCCGTCGTGGAGACGCACGGCCGCAAGAAGACCGCCGATCTGCTCGACGGCATCGAGACGATTTCGCCGAAGATTATCGAATACCGCGGCAAGTGCTTCGAAGAACTCGACGTGGCAGGGGTGCTGCGCCGTCAACCACAGGTGGTTCTGGTCGACGAGCTGGCGCACACCAACACGCCCGGCTCCGAGAATCCCAAGCGATGGCAGGACGTCGATGAACTGCTCGACGCCGGCATCACCGTCATCACGACGGTCAACGTTCAGCACCTCGAGAGCCTCAACGACGTCGTCACCCAGATCACCGGCATCGAGCAGCAGGAAAAGGTCCCCGACGCGGTGGTCCGCGCCGCCGATCAGATCGAGCTCGTCGACATCACCCCGGAAGCATTGCGGCGCAGGCTTGCTCACGGAAATGTGTATGCACCCGATCGCGTCGACGCGGCTCTGTCCAACTACTTCCGCAAAGGCAACCTCACCGCACTGCGTGAACTGGCGCTGCTGTGGCTCGCCGATCAGGTCGACGCCGCGCTGGAGAAGTATCGCGAAGAGAACCAGATCACCGCCACGTGGGAGGCCCGCGAGCGGGTGGTCGTCGCGGTGACCGGCGGTCCGGAGTCAGAAACCCTGGTGCGTAGGGCCTTTCGAATCGCCTCGAAGTCCAGCGCGGAACTCTTGGTGGTGCATGTTGTTCGCGGCGACGGCCTCTCGGGTGTCTCCGCGCCGCAGATGGGCAAGGTCCGCGAACTCAGCGCCAGCTTGGGCGCCACGGTGCACACCGTCGTCGGCGACGACGTGCCGACCGCCCTACTGGATTTCGCCCGCGACGAGAACGCGACGCAGTTGGTCGTCGGAACCTCGCGGCGGTCGCGATGGGAACGGATCTTCAACGAAGGCATCGGCGCGTCGGTGGTTCAGCAGTCCGGGTCCATCGACGTGCACATGGTCACTCACCCGGAGGCGCATAGGGAGTCGGTGTGGACCCGGACCGGTCCCCGACACAGATATCTGTCCTCCTGGCTGGCCGCGGTGCTGGTTCCATCGGCGCTGTGCGCGGTGCTGGCTCTGGTCTTGGACCCCGTGCTCGACGTGGGCGGTGAGAGCGCGCTGTTCTTCGTCGGGGTGCTGGTGGTGGCCCTCCTCGGCGGGGTGGCACCCGCCGCGCTGTCGGCGGTGTTGTCGGGCCTGCTACTGAATTACTTTCTGATCGAACCGCGCTACACGCTCGATATCGCCCGGCCCGACAACGCGATCACCAGCGTCGTGCTGTTGGCGGTCGCGGTCGCCGTGGCAGTGCTGGTCGACAACGCCGCCAAGCGCACCCGGGAGGCCAGGCGGGCATCCCAAGAGGCCGAGCTGCTCGCGTTGTTCGCGGGATCCGTGCTGCGCGGCGCCGATCTCGAGACGCTGCTAGAGCGCGTCCGCGAGACGTATTCCCAACGCGCCGTGAGCATGTTGCGTGCCACCGACGAGCGCTCCGACGGTGGCCTCGTCGCGTGTGTCGGGACCGATCCGTGTGTGACCGTCGACTCCGCCGACACCGCAATCGAAGTCGGCGATGACGAGTTCTGGATGTTGATGGCCGGCCGCAAGCTGCGTGCTCGTGACCGCAGGGTGCTGACAGCGGTCGCGAAACAGGCCGCGGGTCTGGTCAAACAACGCGAGCTCGCCGAGGAAGCCGGCAAGGCCGAAGCGATCTCCCAAGCCGACGAACTGCGGCGCTCACTGCTGTCGGCGGTCAGCCATGACCTGCGCACACCACTTGCCGCGGCCAAGGCTGCCGTGTCGAGCCTGCGCAGCGACGACGTCGAGTTCTCCGCCGACGACACCGCCGAACTGCACGCCACCATCGAAGAGTCGATCGACCAACTGACGGCGCTCGTCGGCAACCTGCTCGACTCGTCACGGCTGGCCGCGGGTGTCGTCAAACCGGAACTGCGAGCGGTGTATCTCGAGGAGACGGTGCAGCGGGCACTGCTGGGAATCAGCAAGGGTGCGACGGGCTTCCGGAAGCGCGGCGTCGAGCGGGTGAAGGTGGACGTGGGTGACGCCGTGGCGCTGGCCGATGCCGGCCTGCTCGAACGGGTGCTGGCCAACCTCGTCGACAATGCACTGCGGTATGCCCAGGACAGCGTGGTACGGGTGACGGCCGGCCAGGTCGGCGGCCGGGTGCTGATCGCGGTTGTCGACGAGGGACCCGGCATTCCCCGCGGCGCCGAGGAACGCCTGTTCGCACCGTTCCAGCGGTCGGGTGACCGCGACACCAGTATCGGTGTCGGGCTGGGGCTTTCGGTGGCGCGCGGTTTCATGGAGGCGATGGGCGGCAGCATCTCTGCGAGCGACACCCCTGGTGGCGGACTGACCATCGAGATCGACCTGGCGGCACCGTCATGACGGCGGTGAAGACCAGGGTGCTCGTCATCGACGACGAACCGCAGATCCTGCGGGCGCTGCGCATCAACCTGTCGGTGCGCGGCTACGAAGTGTTCACCGCCGCCAACGGCGCCGACGCGCTCGAGACCGCGGCCGACCACCGCCCCGACATCGTCGTGCTCGACCTCGGCCTGCCGGACATGTCCGGTATCGACGTGCTCGCCGGTCTGCGTGGATGGCTGTCGGCACCGGTGATCGTGCTGTCGGCACGGACCGATTCCTCCGACAAGGTCGAGGCACTGGACGCCGGCGCCGACGACTATGTGACGAAACCGTTTGGCATGGACGAGTTCCTGGCCAGGTTGCGGGCAGCGCTGCGCCGCGCGTCGGTGGCGTCGGATACCGAGGAGCCCGTCGTCGAAACGGCGTCGTTCACCGTCGACCTGGCGGCCAAGAAGGTCACAAAGAACGGCGCAGAGGTCCACCTGACGCCGACCGAATGGGGCATGCTCGAGATGCTGGTGCGCAACCGCGGCAAGCTCGTCGGCCGCGAAGAGCTCCTCAAAGAGGTGTGGGGACCGGCATACGCGAAGGAAACCCACTATCTCCGCGTCTATCTCGCGCAGTTGCGGCGCAAACTCGAGGACGACCCCTCGCATCCCGTCCATCTGCTGACCGAAGCGGGAATGGGCTACCGCTTCCAGCAGTAACCTCTTCCCGTGGGACCTCCTCCTCCGCGACCAGTCGCAAGATGCCGCACAAATGGCGGCTATTTCAGGGTCACTTTGCGTCTGCTCGGCCAGAGAAGGTGCCCGAGTGATTGCTCACCGCGTCATCAACGACAGGATCGCGCGGTTGAGTTGCCGGCGCGGCCAACCCAGTCGGCCGTCCTCGGCCAGCGCAGCGCGGGCGGCGTTGCGTCCGCAGGCACCGTGCACTCCCCCGCCCGGCGATGCGCCTGCGCTGCCGAGATACACGTTCTCTACGGGTGTTTCGGCCCCGCCGAAGCCAGGCACCGGCCGGAAGACCAACTGCTGAAACAACTGTGAGGTGCCGCCGTTGACGGCTCCCGCGTGCAGGTTGGCGTCGCTGGCCTCGAGGTCGGACGGACGCTGGATCGACTTGCCGACGATGTGGTCACCGAAGCCCGGAGCGTACTTCTCCAGCACCATGTCCACGGCCGCCGACAGCTGGTCGGCCGACGCATTGTCGGCAACGCCGCGCGGCAAATGCGTATACGCCCAGGCGCTTTCGGTGCCCTCCGGCGATCGGCTGGGATCGGCCGTCGTCATCTGCCCGAACAACATGAACGGATGCAACGGCACCGTCCCCGTGTTGAGATCGGCCATCCACCGGATCAAGCCGTCGTGGTCGGCGCCGATGTGGACGGTTCCGGCGTCGCTCAGGCTTTTCGACCGCCACGGGATGGGTGCGTCGAGCGCGTAGTTGATCTTCAACACCGGTGTGTCCCAGACGAACCGGTCGATGCTCTGCAGCACCGAGTCGGGAAGGGCGTCGGCGGGCAGAAGCCGGCGGTACAGCATCGGTGCCGAGGTGTCGGCGATGACTGCGCGCCGTACCCGCACGGTGTCACCGCCTGTGGTGCGCACGGACACGGCGCGGCGGCCGCGGACATCGATCGCGTCGACCTCGCGCCCACACTCGATGTGGGCGCCGGCCGATTGCGCCCGGCGCACCAGCGCCTCGGCCAGCTGTCCCGCGCCGCCGACCGGAACCGGAAAGCCGCCGTCCTGCGCCATCATGATCAGCATGTAGCCCATGACGCCGCTGCCCGGCGCGTCGATCGGCACATCGGCATGCATCGCATTGCCCAGCAACAGGAGTCGGGCCGCCTCGCCGTCGAACAGGTGCTCGCCCATCACGCCGGCGGGTAATAACAGCAGATGCGCCAGTCGCAACGCCTCGGCGGTGCCGAGTTTGCGCAGCAGACCGACCGCCCCACGCACGGGCGGAAACGGCGCGAACAATGTCTCCAGGAGCGGTTCCTTGATCTGGCACCACTGGTCGAACAGTTCCCGCCAACGCGCTCCGTCACCGCGCTGGCGTCGATCCAGATCTTCGGCGGTGCGGTCGATGTCGCGCCAGATCACCGGCGCGTCGTAGTCATCGGCCGAACGCGCGTGGCCGACCACCGCGGGTGAATGCGCCCACCGCAGCCCGTGGTCCTCGAGGTGTAGCGATTTCAATGCCGGCGACACGACGGACAACGGATAGAAGGCGCTGTAGAGGTCGCTGACGAATCCGGGGAACAGTTCGGCACTTTTCACCGCGCCGCCGGGTTGCTGCTGTGCTTCCAGAACGAGCACATCCCAACCCGCGTCGGCGAGCATTGCCGCGGCGACGAGACCGTTGTGGCCCGCTCCGATCACCACGGCGTCGGCGGTGGCGGGGACGCTCACTTCGAGATCAACCGGTTGGCGGCCGCCTTGACCGAATCCGGAAGGACCCGATTCACCAGGCCCATCGCCTTCGAAAGGGGCGAGGCGGCAACGACTTTGCGCTCGCCGGTCATCAGTGCGTCGTAGCCCTGCTCGGCGACCTTAGCGGGGTCGTCTTTGGGTATCCGACCGACGAGGGTGTCCAGCATGTCCGCGCGGCGGAAGAAGTTGGTGTCGGTGGGACCCGGCATGAGCGAGGTGATGGTGACGCCGGTGTCGCGCAGTTCGTCGTGCAGCGCCTCGGCGAACGACTGGACGAACGACTTCGACGCGTTGTAGACGGTCTGCAGCGAGCCGGGCATCGTCGAGGCGATCGAAGAGGTGAACAACACCTTGCCCGAACCGCGTTTCGCCATGTCGCGCAGCACGAGTTTGGCCAGGTGCGTCGTCGAGCGCACGTTGAGGTCGACGATGTGGAGGTCGTCGTCGAGATCCCGGTCGACGAACGGGCCGGCCCCGCCTATGCCGGCGTTCAGCGCGACCGCTTCGAGGGGGCGACCGTTCTCGGTGGCAGTGCGGTAGAGGCGCTCGACTTCGTCGGGTTTGCGGAGATCGACCTGTACTGCGCGGACCTCGGCTCCACCGGTGGCGAGTTTGTCCGCGCTGGCATGAATCGCATCGTCATCGGCGGCCACGACGACGTCGTATCCATCGTCGGCGAACAGCTTCGCCAGCTCAAAGCCGATACCGCTGGAGGCGCCGGTTACCAGCGCGAGTGGTCGTCCCTCTGCCATGGTGGCGGGCTACCCGACGGGGTCTCCGTCAAACGCGCGCGAAGATACCGCGGCGTCAGCCGGCGTCGTCGTCTCCGTTGTCTTCTCCGTCGGGACTCTCGCCGCCTTCGTCATCGTGTCCGTCGTCGGGGATGAGGTAGCGCTGGGGGTGGTGGTAGTTGTTGACGCGGGCTTGGCCGGTGTCCAACTGTGGTGGTGGTAGCCATTCGGTGCGGCCGTCTTTGCGTTTTCGGGTGCGCCACCCACCGGGCTTGACCGCCCGGTTGTCGGTCGGGCACGCCAACGTCAACTCCGTGATGTCGGTCCGGCCGCCCGCAGCCCAGTCCGCGCCGGCATGGTGCACCTGGGAGTGATACGCCGGCGCCGTGCACCCGGGGCGGGTGCACCCACGCTCGCGAGCAAAAAGCATCAACCGCTGCGCCTTGGACGCCAACCGCCGGCCCCGCCCCAGATACAGCGGTTCTTCGGTGTGCTTGTCGAACACCGCCAGATACGGATAGGCGTGCGCGGCCAGTCGGATCACATCAGCCATCGGCACCAACGTTCCGCCGCCGGTGACAGCGTGCCCGGCCGCTGACTGCAGATCCTGCAGCGTGGCGGTGATGATCATGGTGGCAGGCAACCCGTTATGGCTGCCCATTCGGCCCGAGGCCAAAAGATCGCGGCACATCGCGCCGAGCGCGTCGTGGTTGCGCTGTGCGGCCGTGCGGGCGTCCGAGGACACGGCCTCCTCGGCCGGTTCGCCGTTCACACACGGGTTCCCGTCTGCGGGGTTGTTCATCCCCGGGGCGGCGGCCTTGGCGAAAACGGCCTCCAGCGCCGCACTCGTCGCCGGATCGAGCAGCCCGTGCAGCTCGCGCATCCCGTCGCTATGCTGCGCACCAAGTTTCAGCCACCGCTTGCGGGTTCGCAGCTCATCGGAGAACTCTCCGTCCTGATCGAGCAGATAAGCCAACCGGTCGGCGACCCTGCGCAACTCCTCGGGGGTGTGCTTGGCCGCCAGCTCGGCCAACTGCGCCTCAGCGGCCTCGCGCACATCAAAGCCCACCGAACGAGGAATCTTCTTGTCGAAGAACGTGCGGATGATTCGCACGTGCTCGGGTCCGATCACCCCACGTTCCACCGCCGCCGCGGTGTGCGCCAGGACCGGCTCCAACACCTCACCGGTCATCGCGCGCCGCGGCGCCAACTCGCCCGCCTCACGCACCCGACGGTGGGCATCGGTCTTGGAGATCCGCAACAGCACCTCCAACGCCTTCGCCACACTGCCGGCCCCCAGTTCTGCGACCGGTGCCCGGTCGAGTTCGGCAACCAACCGATGCCCCACCGCCGCCTGCGCACGCACCAACGTCTCCCACTGCGCGGCCACCGCAAACTGCTCGGCGGTGCTCAAAGACTCGAACGACTCGGCCAACAACCCGGCCAGCTCGCGGCTCATCACCGCGATCCGCTCACCGATCCGCTCCACCGACATACCCGAACACTAGTTCGAACCACCGACAGATCCACCCGGCTTGTGACTGATGAAACCACTGTGCCGCAAGGGATTACAGGCTACTGCTGGACAGTCTCCTCGGCCAGCGCGACCAGTGCGGCCCGCACCACGTCCGGCCGCTCGTCGACGACGAAGTGGCTGGCGTCGACCATCGAGACGGTGTAGTCGTCCGCGTTGGCCGTCTCCTCCGCGACGAGCGACGGATGCACGGCGTCATCGCCCGACCCGAACACGCAGCGGATCGGCACCGTGGCCCGCGGCGGGGCGGGCGCCCTGGCCGCGGCGGGCAGTTCGCGAAGCAGGAACGTTCGGTAGGTGTCCCGGCCGGTGCGGGCGACGACGGGATCGCGGAAGCGGTCGACGTAGACGCGCGCGGTTTCGCGGTCGAGTTCGGACGCGATCCGGAACACGCGAGCCACGAAGTGGGTGCGCCGCTGCAGCGGTGAACCGATCGTGGCCAGCGGCACCTGGTACCAGAGCCGCCACAGATGCGGCGCGAGCACTTTCGGACTCACCCACGGATGCGCCATGTTCATCGGCAGATAGCCGTCGAAGCGCTCCGGCGCGCCGAGCACCATGCGGTACCCGACGAACGCGCCCCAGTCATGGCCGACCAGCAGCACGCGGTCGAGGCCGAGCGTATCGAGCAGCGCCAGCACATCGGCGGCGACGTCGTCCTTGGCCCACCGGTGCGGCGCGGGCCCCGACCAGCCGTAGCCCGGCAGGTCCGGCGCGATGATCCGAAGCCCGGCGGGTGGGTCGGCCAGCAGATCCCGATACACCCAATGATGTTGCGGCCAGCCGTGCAACGCCACGACGGGACGCCCGTCGGCGGGACCGGCTTCGGTGACGTGGAAGCGCACATCGCGGGCGTCGACGAACGATCGTCGCGCTCCTTCGATCGGAGGCGGTTGCGCGGTCATAACCGCCGACTATAAGCCGCCGCCGCGCTACCGTGCCGATATGGCCGGATACCGAACTCTGTTCGACGCCAGCATCGCCGATCCAGCAGCGTTTTGGGCCGACGCCGCCCGTGCGGTCACCTGGACCCGCGAGCCGAAGCAGGTCCTCGACGACTCCAATCCCCCGTTCTACCGCTGGTTCGCCGACGGCGAGCTGAACACCTGCGCCAATGCTCTCGACCGCCACGTCGAACACGGCCGCGCCGACCAGCCCGCGCTGATCTACGACTCGCCGGTCACCGGTTCGCAGCGAACCTACACCTACCGCGAATTGCTCGATGCGACAGCATGTTTCGCCGCGGTCCTGCGTCGCCTCGGGGTCGGCAAGGGCGACCGCGTCGTCATCTACATGCCGATGGTGCCCGAGGCGGTGATCGCGATGCTGGCGTGCGCCCGGCTCGGCGCGATCCACTCGGTGGTGTTCGGCGGATTCGCCGCACACGAACTCGCGGCCCGCATCGACGACGTCCGCCCGTCCGTGGTCGTCTCGGCATCGTGCGGTGTGGAGCCGACGCGGACCGTCGAATACAAGCCGATGCTCGACGCTGCCCTGCAGATCGCCGAGCACAGCACCGTGAGTTGCGTGATCCTGCAACGCGACCAATGTCGTTGCGAGTTGGTGGCGAACCGCGATCACGACTGGCATGAGCTGATGGCCTCCGACGACAAAGCCGAACCCGTGCCCGTCGCCGCCACCGATCCGCTGTATGTGCTCTACACCTCCGGAACCACCGGCAAGCCGAAGGGCATCGTCCGCGACAACGGCGGGCACGCCGTCGCCCTGCTGTGGAGCATGCGCAACATCTACGACACCCATCCCGGCGACGTCTTCTGGGCCGCTTCCGACGTCGGCTGGGTGGTCGGCCACTCCTACATCGTCTACGGACCGCTGCTGCTGGGCGCGACAACCGTGCTCTACGAAGGCAAACCCGTTGGCACGCCGGACGCCGGCGCATTCTGGCGCGTCGCCGCCGAGCACCGCGTGAAGACCATGTTCACCGCGCCGACCGCGATCCGCGCCATCAAGAAGGAGGACCCCGACGGCCTGCATGTCGGCAAGCACGACCTCTCGGCGCTGCGGTATTTGTTCCAGGCCGGTGAACGCCTCGACCCCGGCACCTATTACTGGGCTTCGGAGAAACTCGGGGTTCCGGTGGTCGACCACTGGTGGCAGACCGAGACCGGATGGTCGATCGCCGCCAACCCCATGGGTGTTGAGCCGCAACCCATCAAGCCGGGCTCGGCCGCGCTGGCGATGCCCGGATACGACGTCCGGATCCTGCGCCCCGACGGCTCGCAGTGCGAGCCGAACGAGGAGGGGGCGATCTGCGTCAAGCTGCCGCTGCCCCCGGGCACCCTGCCGACGCTGTGGGCCGCCGACGACCGATACATCGCGTCGTACCTGTCGGCGTTTCCCGGCTACTACCTCACCGGCGACGGCGGATACGTCGACGAGGACGGCTTCCTGTTCGTGATGGGACGCACCGACGACGTGATCAACGTCGCCGGGCACCGGATGTCGACGGGATCGGTCGAGGCCGTCCTGGCCGCCCATCCCGCGGTCGCCGAGTGTGCAGTGATCGGGGTGAGCGACGAGATCAAGGGCCAGGTGCCACGCGGCTTCGTCGTGCTCAAGGCGGGCGCCAAGGCCGACCGGCTGGCCGAGGAGCTGGTCGAGGCGGTACGGCAGAACATCGGCGCGGTCGCCTCCCTGAAGGAGGTCGACGTCGTCGCGGCGCTGCCCAAGACCCGGTCCGGCAAGATCCTGCGCAAAACCATGCGAGGCATCGCCGAGGGTCGAGACGAGCCGGTCCCCTCGACCATCGAAGACCCGACGGTGCTCGAGAAGCTGAAGCCGATCTTGCGCGGCGGTGCCGCTTAGCCCGCGCAGACATCGTCATATCGGCATATATTCGTTGTTACGTCCGTGATTTCGCCGTCGCGAACGGGCGTCATAACACGAGGAGTTGATCCGCGATGCCCACATCTCCTAAACCTGCGGGCAGGGCCAAGACCGGCTGTACCTGCAACTGCCACAAGTGCGATCAAGGTCATCACTGCGGAAACGCGCCCAACTGCTACGTCAGGAAGTAGCCCGGTCGAAGGCCGAACCGGTCGGCGACCGCGACCGGGTTCTTGCGGTGCCTGACTAGCCTTCGAATCCGCGTTTGCCACGCCTTTCCCCGGGTACTTCTCGCCTCACCCGATGAAAGGAACGACGATGGTCAGCAGTCACCCGCCGGGGCCGACGGCGGCATCCCGGTACAGCTCACCTGCGCAAAAGGCCGCCCTCGCCGTCGGTGCAGTATTCCTGCTCGTCGGCATCTTGGGCTTCATCCCCGGGATCACCACGAACTACGACACCATGACGTTCGCGGGCCATCATTCCGAGGCCCACCTGCTCGGCATCTTCAACGTCTCGATCCTGCACAACATCGTGCACCTGCTGTTCGGTGTGGCCGGAGTGTTGATGGCGCGCACGTTCTCGGGCGCGCGCGCCTTCCTGATCGGCGGCGGCGTCATCTACCTGCTGCTCTTCGTGTACGGCCTGTTCATCGACCACGACAGCGCAGCGAACTTCGTGCCGTTGAACACCGCCGACAACTGGCTGCACCTGGCGCTCGCGGTCGGCATGATCGCCCTCGGTGTGTTGCTGTCACGCCACGACATCGACGCGAACACACCGATGAGACGGAACCCCCGCTAGCGACGACGACCGCCGTCACCGGCCCCGGTTAGCGTCCGGGCGGACGGGGTATCACCTGCAGGTCCGTCAATAACGGTCCGGACGGAGGCGAGGGATGGCGACGGCCCCCAAGTACATGGCTGTGCAGGCGGCAGCGTTGTTCGTGGGCGCCGCGTTGATCATCCTCGGTGTCCTCGGATTCATTCCGGGCATCACTCGTGACTACGACCGCCTGGACTGGCTCGGCCAGGACTCTGGGGCTCGCCTGTTCGGCATGTTCGTGGTGTCCGGTCTGCACAACGCGGTCAACCTGGTGATCGGCGCGCTGGGGTTGGTGATGGCGCGTACCTACGCCGCAGCCCGGGCATATTTCCTCGGCGGCGGCCTGGTGTACGTCGCGCTGTGGGCTTACGCGTTGAGCGTGGCGCACGCGTTCGACTGGTTGTGGTTCAGTCTGGGCGTCATCATGGTCATCCTCGGATTGACACTGGCGGGCCAACGCGACCCGACGAGGCGCCACAGCAGGATTCGCGCCTGAACTGACGACAAACGAAAACACAAGAGAACGGCCGGGTTTGACCCCGCGCCGATCCCGTGCCGCGAACACGCCGTGGCCGGCCGACCGACCGGAGCCGGCGGTCTCGACTGTGCCGCAGCGCATTTCCTGAAAAGTAACGTGAGCGTTGCATACACATGGTTGTCTGGGCGGGTGAGCACGGCGACCACGCCGGACACCGGCGTTCGACGCACTCTGAACTTGGCCCTGGCCACGTGGGTCTCCGCGATCAACTTCTGGGCCTGGAACATGATCGGCCCGCTGTCGACCACCTACGCTGCCGACCTGACGCTGAGCAGCTCCGAGGCCTCGATGCTGGTCGCGACGCCGATCCTGGTCGGCGCGCTCGGCCGGATCGTCGTCGGGTCGCTCACCGACCGGTTCGGCGGCCGCGCGATGTTCATCGCGATCTCGGTGATCTCGATCGTGCCGGTGCTGGCGGTCGGTGCCGCAGGAACGGCCGGGTCCTACCCGATGCTGCTGGTGTGTGGGTTCTTCCTGGGCATTGCCGGCACCGTCTTCGCCGTCGGCATCCCGTTCGCCAACAACTGGTACGACGCGTCGCGGCGCGGGTTCGCCACCGGCGTCTTCGGGATGGGCATGGTGGGCACCGCGCTGTCGGCGTTCTTCACCCCCCGGTTCGTCGGCTGGTTCGGGCTGTTCACCACCCACGTCATCATCGCGGTCGCGTTGGCGCTCACCGCCGTCCTGTGCCTGGTGCTCATGAGCAACTCGCCGACTTTCGCGCCGAACACCGACCGGGTGCTGCCCAAGCTGAAGGCTGCCGCGAAACTGTCGGTCACCTGGGAGATGTCGTTCCTCTACGCGATCGTGTTCGGCGGGTTCGTGGCGTTCAGCAACTACCTGCCGACCTACATCAAGACGATCTACGGCTTCTCGGCGGTCGACGCGGGGGCGCGCACCGCGGGCTTCGCGCTGGCCGCCGTGCTCGCCAGGCCCGTGGGCGGGGCGCTGGCCGACCGCTTCGCGCCGAAGTATGTGGTGCTGGCGTCGTTCGGGGGCACCGCGCTGATGGCTCTCATCGCCATCCTGCAGCCACCGCCGGACGTGTTGTCGGCGGCCACCTTCATCACGCTGGCGGTGTTCCTCGGTATCGGCACCGGCGGCGTGTTCGCGTGGGTCGCGCGGCGTTCGCCGCGGAATTCTGTCGGTTCGGTCACCGGAATCGTCTCGGCCGCAGGCGGTTTGGGCGGTTACTTCCCGCCGCTGGTGATGGGCTCGACCTACGACGCCGCCGAGAACGACTATTCGGTCGGGCTCATCCTGTTGGTGGCGACCGCGCTGATCGCGTTCGGTTACACCGCACTGCGGCTACACGCCCATGAGCCGCAACCCGAGGAGGCGCCAAAGTGACCATCACGCCGCACGTCGGCGGCCGGATCGAGGAACTGCTCGAGCGCAGCGGCCGGTTCTTCACCCCCGGCGAGGCCTCCGCCGACGGGCGTACCGTGCACCGCCGTGGCGGCCGCGAAGGCGACATCTTCTACCGCGACCGGTGGAGCCACGACAAGGTCGTCCGCTCCACCCACGGGGTCAACTGCACCGGGTCGTGCTCGTGGAAGATTTACGTCAAGGACGGCATCATCACCTGGGAGACGCAGGAGACCGACTATCCGTCGGTCGGGCCGGACCGCCCGGAGTACGAGCCGCGGGGCTGTCCACGCGGGGCCGCGTTCTCCTGGTACACCTATTCGCCGACGCGGGTGCGCTACCCGTATGCGCGCGGGGAACTGGTGCAGATGTACCGCGAGGCCAAGGCGCGGCTGTCCGATCCGGTATTCGCCTGGGCCGACATTCAGGCCGACCCGGAACGTCGCCGGCGCTACCAACGTGCTCGAGGCAAGGGCGGCCTGGTGCGGGTGAGTTGGGCCGAGGCCACCGAGATGATCGCCGCGGCACACGTCCACACCATCAAGCAGTATGGGCCCGACCGGGTGGCGGGATTCTCGCCGATTCCGGCGATGTCGATGGTGTCCTTCGCCGCGGGCTCGCGGTTCATAGAACTGCTCGGCGGCGTGATGACGTCCTTCTACGACTGGTACGCCGACCTTCCGGTGGCCTCCCCGCAGGTTTTCGGCGACCAGACCGACGTACCGGAATCCGGTGACTGGTGGGACGCGTCGTACCTGATGATGTGGGGCTCCAACGTGCCGGTGACCCGAACGCCGGACGCGCACTGGATGACCGAGGTGCGCTACCGCGGCACGAAGGTCGTCAGCGTCAGCCCCGACTACGCCGACAACACCAAGTTCGCCGACGAGTGGATGCCGTGCGTGGCGGGCACCGACGGCGCGTTGGCGATGGCAATGGGCCACGTCGTGCTTTCGGAGTTCTTTGTCAAGCAACGGGTTCCGTTCTTCGTCGACTACGTGCGCAAATTCACCGACCTGCCGTTCCTGGTCAAGCTCGAGGAGCGCGACGGCAGGCTGGTCCCAGGCAAGAACCTCACGGCCGCCGACCTTGGCGGCGAGCCGGCCGCGCAGGAGAACGCGGCGTTCAAACCGGTGCTGCTCGACGGCGCCACCGACAGCGTCGCGGTGCCACCGGGCTCGTTGGGCTTCCGCTTCGGGGACGACGGAATCACGAAGTGGAACCTGGAACTCGGTGACCTCGTGCCGGCGTTGACGGTGCTGCGGGCCGAAGGCGGTGAGGCGGCGGAGGTCTCGTTGCCACGCTTTGACACCTTCGACGGGCGCGGCGAGACCCTGACCCGCGGCGTCCCGGTGCGACGGGTCGGTGAACACCTGGTGTGCACGGTGTTCGACCTGATGCTGGCGCAGTACGGCGTGGCCCGGCCCCGGCTGCCCGGCGACTGGCCCGCCGGCTACGACGACCCCAGCCGGCCCTACACCCCAGCCTGGCAGGAGCAGATCACCGGAGTGGCTGCGGCACAAGCGATCCGAATCGCCAAGGAGTTCGCCCGCAACGCCGAGGAGTCCAACGGCCGGTCGATGATCATCATGGGCGCAGGCATCTGCCAGTGGTTCCACGGGGACGCCACCTACCGCGCGGTGCTGGCGCTCGTGTTGCTCACCGGCGCGATGGGACGCAACGGCGGCGGCTGGGCGCACTACGTCGGGCAGGAGAAGTGCCGGCCGGTGACGGGCTGGTCGGCGTTGGCGATGGGCACCGACTGGTCGCGACCGCCGCGGCAGATGCCCGGCACGTCTTACTGGTACGTCCACACCGACCAGTGGCGCTACGACGGTTATCGCGCCGACGCGCTGTCCAGTCCGCTGGGGCGCGGCCGATTCCGGGATCGGCACACCATGGATGTCCTCGCCTCGTCGACGGCGATGGGCTGGAGCCCGTTCTATCCACAGTTCGACCGCTCCAGCCTCGACGTGGCCGACGACGCCCACGCCGCCGGGCAGGACGTCGCCACCTACGTCACCGAGCAACTCGCCGAGGGTCGGCTCAAGCTGGCCGTCACCGACCCCGACAACCCGGCGAACTGGCCACGGGTGCTGTCCGTCTGGCGGGCGAACCTGCTCGGCTCGTCGAGCAAGGGCAACGAGTACTTCCTGCGTCACCTGCTCGGCACCGACTCCAACCTGCAGGCGGAGCCGACCCCGGAATCGGTGCGGCCCAATGACATCGCGTGGACTCCGGACATCCCGGAGGGCAAGCTCGACATGTTGATGTCGATCGACTTCCGGATGACCTCGACCACATTGCTCTCGGATGTGGTGCTGCCCGCGGCCACCTGGTATGAGAAGCACGACCTGTCGAGCACCGACATGCACCCCTACGTGCACGCGTTCACCCCGGCCGTCGACCCGCCGTGGGAGACGCATTCCGACTTCGAGGCGTTCGGCGCCATCGCGCGGGTGTTCAGCGGGCTGGCGGCCAAGCATCTCGGTGTGCGCAGTGACGTGGTGGTCGGCGCGCTTCAACACGACACCGCCGGCGCGATGGCCTATCGCAGTGGGACCGAAAGCGATTGGCGCACCACCGCGGACACGCCGGTGCCCGGTAAGACCATGGGCCCGCTGGCGGTGGTCGAACGCGACTACCCTGCGATCGCCGAGAAGTGGGCGACGCTGGGACCGCTCGTCGAGCGCCTGGGCCTGACGACCAAGGGCGTCACCGTTCACCCCGACGAAGAAGTCGAGCAGCTCGCGGCCAAGTTCGGGGTGATGAACTCCGGTCGGGCGGAGGGCCGACCGGCGATCAACACCGCCGAACGGATGGCCGAGGCGATCCTGGCGCTGTCCGGGACAACCAACGGACGCCTGGCCGTGCAGGGCTTCCGCGAGCTGGAGCGCCGGACCGGGCGGCGCCTGGTGCATCTGGCCGAGGGCAGCGAGGAACGCCGAATCACGTTCGCCGACACCCAGGCCCGGCCCGTCCCGGTGATCACCAGCCCGGAGTGGTCGGGCAGCGAGACGGGCGGCCGCCGGTACGCGCCGTTCACCGTCAACATCGAGGACCTCAAGCCGTTCCACACGCTGACCGGCCGGATGCACTTCTACCTCGACCACGACTGGTTGGAGGAACTCGGCGAGCAGTTGCCGACCTACCGTCCGCCGCTGGACATGTCGCGGCTGTTCGGCGAGTCGACGGTGGGTGAGCATGACGGGGTGGCGTTGACGGTCCGGTACCTGACACCGCACTCGAAGTGGTCGATTCACTCCGAGTACCAGGACAACCTGTTCATGCTGTCGTTGTCGCGCGGCGGCCCGACGATGTGGATGAGCCCCGCCGACGCCGCGAAAATCTCGGTGCGCGACAACGACTGGGTCGAGGCGGTCAACCGCAACGGCGTGCTGGTGTGCCGGGCGATCGTGTCGCACCGGATGCCCGAGGGGGTGGTGTTCGTCTATCACGTGCAGGAACGCACCATCGACGTGCCGCTGAGCGAGACCACCGGCAAGCGCGGCGGCATCCACAATTCGCTGACCCGCCTGCTGATCAAGCCCAGCCACCTCGCCGGCGGGTATGCCCAGATGGCGTTCGCGTTCAACTATCTCGGCCCGACCGGCAATCAGCGCGACGAGGTGACGGTGGTGCGGCGGCGCAGCCAGGAGGTGACCTACCAGTGAGAGTCATGGCGCAGATGGCGATGGTGATGAACCTCGACAAATGCATCGGCTGCCACACCTGCTCGGTGACGTGCAAACAGGCGTGGACCAACCGGCCAGGCACCGAGTACGTCTGGTTCAACAACGTCGAAACCCGCCCCGGCCAAGGGTATCCGCGCACCTACGAAGACCAGGAGCGTTGGCGTGGCGGTTGGATACGCGACCGCAAGGGCCGCCTTCGGCTGCGCGACGGCGGCCGGCTCAGCAAGCTGCTGCGGATCTTCGCCAACCCGAAGATGCCCAGCATCAGCGACTACTACGAACCCTGGACCTACGACTACGAGAACCTGACCAAGGCGCCGCTGGGCGAGCACATGCCGGTCGCGCCGCCGCGCAGCCTGATCAGCGGCGAACCGATGAAGGTCGAGTGGTCGGCGAACTGGGACGACGACCTCGGCGGCTCGACGGAGATCGTGTCCGGAGACCCGGTGCTGAAGCAGGTGAGCGAGCAGGTCCGCCTCGAACTCGAGCAGACGTTCATGTTCTACCTGCCGCGAATCTGCGAGCACTGCCTGAACCCGTCGTGCGTCGCGTCGTGTCCGTCGGGTGCGCTCTACAAGCGCTCCGAGGACGGCATCGTGCTGGTCGATCAGGACCGCTGCCGCGGCTGGCGGATGTGTGTGTCGGGATGCCCTTACAAGAAGGTGTATTTCAACCACAAGACCGGTAAGGCCGAGAAGTGCACGTTCTGCTATCCGCGCATCGAGGTCGGACTGCCGACGGTGTGTTCGGAGACCTGTGTAGGCCGGTTGCGGTACCTGGGTCTGGTGTTCTACGACGTCGACCGTGTGCTCGAGGCGGCGTCGGTGGAGAACGACACCGACCTGTACGAGGCGCAGAAGTCGATCATCCTGAACCCGCACGACCCCGAGGTGATCGCCGGGGCCCACGCCGAGGGCATCTCCGAGGAGTGGATCGAGGCCGCGCAGCGCTCGCCGGTGTACGCGCTGATCCACCGCTATCAGGTGGCGCTGCCGCTGCATCCGGAGTACCGGACCATGCCGATGGTCTGGTACATCCCGCCGCTGTCGCCGGTGGTCGACGCCGTCGCCCGCGACGGCCACGACGGCGAGGAGTTGGGCAATCTGTTCGGCGCGCTGGAGGCGCTGCGCATTCCGATCGAATACCTCGCGGGGCTGTTCACCGCCGGCGACACCGCTGTGGTGCAGGGCGTGCTGCGGCGGCTGGCCGCGATGCGGTCCTACATGCGTGACATCAGCCTGGGTCGGGAGACGCAGCCGCACATCCCGCAAGCGGTCGGAATGACCGAAGAGCAGATCTACGAGATGTACCGTCTGCTCGCGTTGGCGAAATACGAAGAGCGCTATGTCATTCCGACCGCATATGTCGCCGACGCGCACGCCTTGGAGGCACAGGCACTCGAGGAGCCCGGCTGCTCGCTGTCGTTCGAGGGCGGGCCGGGCATGTACGATTCGGGGCCGTTCGGTGAGGCCAGCGGCGGCCCGGTGCCGGTGGCGGTGGAGAGCTTCCACGCGTTGCACCACCGGCAGACCAGTGAGGGAATAGCCGTCACCGAGTCGCGCCCGTCGCGGGTGAACCTGCTCAACTGGGACGGCCGTGGCGAGCCCAGCGGAATCTTCCCCGACCGCAGGCCAAAGCAATGAAACTCCGTAGAAGCCAACGAGACTCGACGCTAGAGCATCGACTGGTGTGGCAGGCCGCCGCCCTGCTGTTGGCCTACCCGGACGATCAGCATGCCGAGCGGTTGACCACCGTCGAGGAACTGCTGGCCCACCTGTCGGGCAGGCCCGCCCAGCTCCTCGCTGAGACCGTCGCCGCGGTGCGGGCGATCGAGCCGATGCGGGCGCAGATCGACTATGTCGACACCTTCGACATGCGGCGCCGCGCCACGATGTACCTGACCTACTGGACCGCAGGCGACACCCGCAACCGCGGCAACCACATGCTGGCGTTCAGCCGCGCGTATCGCGAAGCCGGGGTCGACCCGCCGCAGCGCGAGGCCCCCGACTACCTCCCGGTGGTGCTCGAGTTCGCCGCGACCGTCGACCCGACGGCGGGCCGGCGACTCCTCATCGAGCACCGGGTGCCGATCGACCTGCTTCGCGACGCGTTGGAACAGTCGTGCTCGCCGTACCTGCACGCGGTGAGCGCCGTCTGCGAGACGCTTCCCCTGCGCACCGACTCAGAAACCCAGCGGGCACAGCGGCTGGCCGCCGCCGGTGCGCCGAAAGAATCCGTTGGGCTGCAACCGTTCACGTTGACGGTGCCGCCACGACGCGCCCAAGGAGTGTGACATGTCGGGTTGGGAGATCTTCTGGGACGTCGTGCCGTATGTGACGTTGGCGGTAGTCGCGGTGGGCATCTGGTGGCGATACCGCTACGACAAGTTCGGCTGGACCACCCGCTCGTCGCAGCTGTACGAATCGCGGTTGCTGCGCATCGGCAGCCCGATGTTCCACTTCGGCATCCTGGTGGTGATCGTCGGGCACATCATCGGGTTGGTGATCCCTGAATCATGGACAGACGCAATCGGGCTCAGCGATCACGCCTACCACCTGCAGGCGATGATCCTCGGCGCCATCGCCGGTGTCACCACGCTGGCGGGGATCGCGTTGCTGGTTTTTCGCCGCCGCACAACGGGCCCCGTTTTCTTGGCCACCACAGGCAACGACAAGGTCATGTATCTGGTGCTGGTGCTGGCGATCATCGCCGGCCTGGCGTGCACCCTGATCGGTGCGACACCCGTCGGCGCCGAACATGACTACCGCCAGACCGTGTCGCCGTGGTTCCGGTCCATCTGGATCCTGCAGCCACGCGGCGATCTGATGGCGCAGGCGCCGCTGTGGTTCCACATCCACGTGATGATCGCGTTGGTGCTGTTCTGCCTGTGGCCGTTCACCCGGCTGGTGCATGTGTTCAGCGCGCCGATCGGTTATCTGTTCCGGCCCTACATCGTGTACCGCAGCCGCGATGTCGTCGACAGCGGTGAGCTCGCCGGTTCGCGCCCGCACCGGCGGGGCTGGTGACTCAGGCGTCATCGGCGCGCTGATCGGCCGCGCCGCGCACCAGCACGCAGCAGCGGCCCTGGCGAGGGCTCAGCTCCGCGCGCGCGCCGCGATTCGAACTGGCCTCGATGACGCCCTCGATCAGGTGAAGGTTCAGTCCGCACACGACCTCCAGGTGGTCCTTCGCAACGGAGTGAAACGGGCAGTTGCGCAACGTGATACAGCCGTCGCCATCCGCCTGGGGTAGATAGCCACAGTCACGCAGCGCTTCCATCACGTCGCCGTCGGCGTCGAGGGCGGCCCGTCGCCCGGTGTCGCGAGCGGCCGTCGTCAAGGCCGACCGGACCGCCCCGCCGGCGTCCTGCTCGATCGACGAGACGAGCAACCGCGCGAGCAACAGGTAGTCGCGCGGCGGCACGCTGACGACGATCTCGTCCGCTGTGCGGGTGTAGAGCTTGGCAGGACGCCCCGCGCCGGGACCCCCGCGGCCGGCCGGCCGCTCGTAGCTGACGGCCAGCAGGCCGGCGTCGGCGAGCTTGTCCAAGTGGTAGGCGGCCAACGTGCGGCCGATTCCCACCGCGGCGGCCGCCGCGTCGCGCGAAACCGGCGCGCCACGCTCCACGACATAGTCGTGCAACCGGCGGCGCAGAGGATCATCCAGGCTGTTCAGCGCCGTCAAGGAGGCGGAGTCCGCGAACCGGCGAGCCATCTGCAAATTCTAACACCAACAACTCTTGACAAATGTGTACCGCGGGTGTGGTCTAAAAGACACAAGTTCATGTTTTAGAGAGGAAATGCCATGACCACCTCGAATGTTGCGTCCGCGACGGCGTCCCCGGGCCCGCTGCAACGCGCCCGTACCGACCCCGCCTACGCGGCCTACCTGCTGTTGCGGATCGGATTCACCGCGCTGCCGATCCTGATGGGCCTGGACAAATTCACCAATCTGCTGACCGATTGGGAGGGCTACCTCGCGCCGTGGATCGTCGACCTCATTCCCCTTACCGCGCACCAGACGATGCTGATCGTCGGGGTGATCGAGATCGTGGCCGGCGTTGCGGTGGCGGTGAAGCCGCGGTATGCCGCGTACGTCGTCGCGCTCTGGCTCGCGGGGATCATCGTCAACCTGGTGAGCTATTCCGGGTTCTATGACGTCGCGCTGCGCGACTTCGGCCTGCTGGTGGGCGCGTTGGCCCTCGGGTGGCTGGCATCGGTGTACGACACGCCGCTGCACCGCCGCACCAAGCGGTGATGGTCAAAGTAGGGACCTAAGTCTCTACTGCCGCGTCCGCCGGCGGCAGACAGTGGACGTATGGAGCAGCTCACCACCTTAGACGCGGGATTCCTGCAAGCCGAGGACTCCGACCCACACGTGAGCCTCGCGATCGGCGCCATCGCCGTCCTCGCCGGCCCGATGCCCGACTTCGACTCGCTCGCAATCGGTCTGGCCGAGCGGCTGATGGCGGTCCCGCGTTTCAGGCAGACCTTGCGCACGCGTCCGCTCGATCTCGGCGCCCCGGAGTGGTTCGAGGGTGCCGAGGTCGACATCTCCCATCACATCCGTCGGGCGGCGTTGCCGCGGCCGGGCGACGATGCGGCGTTGTTCCGTTGGGCCGCCGAGGTGATGGAGCGACGACTGGACCGCGACCGTCCGCTGTGGGAGTGCTGGATCGTCGACGGCCTGGCCTACAACCGGTGGGCGATGCTGATGAAGATCCACCACTGCATCGCCGACGGGGTGGCGGCGACGCATCTGCTCACCGGGCTCTGTGACGACCACGGTGGCGAGACGTTCGCGACGGCGATCCGCGCTGCGCATGCCCCGGCGCCGGGCGGGCTGCGGCTACCGGCGCTGTCGTTGAACCCGATCGATTGGGTGGCCTCGGCGTGGCGGACGTCTCGAGGGGTGACGTCCGCCGCCGGCCAGGCGTTGCAGGGGGCGGTCGAGATCGCCGGTGGTCTGCTGCGGCCGGCCGCTTCGTCGTCGCTGACCGGGCCGGTGACGAACATGCGCCGCTACGCCTCGGTCGAGGTGTCGCTGGGCGACGTGTCGCGGATCTGCGAACGCTTCGATGTCACGGTCAACGACGTTGCCCTGGCGGCGATCACCGACAGCTTCCGCACCATGCTGATGCGTCGCGGCGAGCAGCCCCGGAGCACTTCACTGCGGACCCTGGTGCCGGTGTCGGTGCGGTCCACCGACGCGGCCGACAAGCCCGACAACCGTGTCTCGGTGATGCTGCCCTACCTTCCGGTGGACAAGGCCGACCCGATCCAGCAGCTGCAGACCGTGCGCGCTCGACTGACCAGGACCAAGGCCAGCGGACAACGGGAGGCGGGCAGCATCTTCGTCGCCGCCGCGAACGCAATCCCGTATGCGCTCACGGCGTGGGCGGTTCGGACGTTGACCCGGCTCCCCCAGCGCGGGGTCGTCACGCTGGCGACGAATGTCCCGGGCCCCCGCAAACGGTTGCGGCTCATGGGCCGAGAGGTCATTCGGTTGCTGCCCATCCCGCCGCTGGCGCTCCAATTGCGGACCGGCATCGCGATGCTGAGCTACGCTGACCACCTCGCGTTCGGCATCATCGGCGACTACGACGCCGCCCCCGACGTCAACGAGCTCGCCGACGGTATCGAGCGGGCGGTGAGCCGACTGGCCTGCCTGAGCGGGCATTGGCGCTCCACCCCGGTCGGCACCTTGGCCTTGGTGCAAGGAGGTTGATTGCGGTGATCACGGGACACGAGTTGGAGGCCCTCAACCGCAGGCAGTGTCTGGATCTGCTGCAAGGAGTCCGGGTGGGCCGGCTCGTCTTCACCGAGGACGCGTTGCCTGCGGTGCAGCCGGTGAACTTCCGACTGTGGCGTGACGACGTCGTGATTCGGGTGGCGGGCGGCCCGAAGCTGGCCGCCGCCACCAACAATCAGGTGGTGGCGTTCCAGGCTGACGAGCTCGACGCGGACCTGCGCACCGGCTGGAGTGTCACCGTCGTCGGGCACGCCGAGCCCATCACCGATGTCGAGCAGCTCGTCGAACTGTCCGGAACGTTTCTTCAGCCGTGGGTCGACGGACGTCGGGATCACTTCGTGCGGATCCGTACCGAGAAGATGACCGGACGTCGCTTCCGGGAACGCGGCGCGCCGCAGTATCGCGGAAGGGACGAAGATGTCTTCTCGTCCTGACACCACGACGGTCGACGTCGAACTGATCGCCAATGCGGTCGAGTTGGCCTGTCGCGCACCGTCGTTGCACAACAGCCAACCGTGGCGGTGGGTCGTCGGCAGGACGACCATCGAACTGCACGCCGACCGCAGTAGGGTGATCCGCTCGGCGGACAGTTCGGGGCGCGAGGCCCTCATCGGCTGCGGCGCGGCCCTCGACCACTTCCGTGTCGCGATGGCGGCAGCCGGCTGGAACACCACCGTCGAGGCGTTTCCCGACCCCGACAGCATCGACCACCTCGCGTCGGTGCGGATCAGTTCTCCGCGGGCCGTCACACCCGCGGTGCGTCAGCGCGCCGATGCGATCCTGCGCCGGCGCACGGATCGGCTCCCGTTTCGAACGCCCGGCGATCGGCTGGACCTGTTGCTCCCGAACGCTTCCGACGAACGGTTCTTCGTCGACGTCCTGCCCGCGCACACGCATTCCGAACTGGCCGAGGCTGCGCGGCTCACCGAGTCGTTGCGCTCTGCCGACGATCTCTACCATCGTGAGCTTCAGTGGTGGACCGCGCCGTTCCGGCTGTCCGAAGGCGTTCCGCCGAGCGCCCTGGTTTCGGAGTCGGAGCGGCGACGGGTAGGTGTCAACCGCAACTTCCGGCCCAATGGTCATCTCGACCGCCGGTGTGCCACCGCACATGACCAAGCCGAGATCCTCGTTCTGTCCACGCCCGCGGACACCCGCGAGGACGCCCTCAACTGCGGTCAGGCGTTGTCGACATTGCTGTTGGACCTCACGATCGCCCGGCTGGCGACCTGCCCGATGACGCACCTCACCGAGGTCGACGCCGGTCGCGACGCCGTGCGCCGGCTGACGGGCCGCAACGCGGTGCCGCAGGTGTTGATTCGCGTCGGGAAAGCGCCCACCATCGAAGAAACGCCGGCACCGACACCGCGGCGGTCGGTACGGGAAGTCATGGAGACCCGCCGCCAACGGTGCTGAGTTGGGAGGGCTTCGCGTGGTCACGGTCTTCTTGGTCGACGACCATGAGGTCGTCAGGCGCGGCCTTGTGGACCTGCTGGCATCGGATCCGGAACTGAAAGTCGTCGGCGAAGCCGGGTCCGTCGCCGAGGCCATGGCCAGAATCCCTGCCGTACGCCCGGATGTCGCCGTCCTCGATGTGCGTCTGCCCGACGGCAACGGCATCGAACTGTGCCGCGACCTGTTGTCCGACCTGCCCGATCTGCGCTGCCTGATGTTGACGTCGTACACCTCCGACGAGGCGATGCTGGATGCGATCCTCGCCGGCGCCAGCGGATTCGTCATCAAGGACATCAAGGGAATGGAGCTCGCGCAGGCCATCAAGGACGTCGGCGCGGGCAGATCGCTTCTCGACAACCGCGCCGCGGCGGCGTTGATGGCGAAGCTGCGCGGCTCTGCCGACCGCAAGGATCCCCTTTCCGGATTGACCGAACAGGAGCGGACACTGCTCGGGTTGCTGGGCGAAGGGCTGACCAACAGGCAGATCGCGGCACGGATGTTCCTGGCGGAGAAGACGGTGAAGAACTACGTGTCTCGGTTGCTGGCGAAACTCGGCATGGAGCGCCGTACCCAGGCCGCGGTCTTCGCATCCAAACTGGACCGGAAACCATGACCGACCCAACTGCGCCGGACCGGTCGAGCGAAGGACGGTCGCTGCGTAATACGTTGTCGCAGCTCCGGCTTCGCGAACTGCTGGCAGAGGTGCAAGACCGAGTCGGTCAGATCGTCGAGGGCCGTGACCGCCTCGACGGCCTGGTGGACGCCATGCTCGTGGTCACCGCGGGCCTCGAGTTGGATGCGACGCTGCGCACGATCGTGCGCACGGCAAGCGAACTCGTCGACGCCCGGTACGGTGCGCTCGGCGTTCGCGGCGACGGCCACGAGTTGGTCGAGTTCGTCTACCAGGGAATCGACGAGGCCACGCGCAACCTGATCGGACACCTGCCCGAAGGGCGGGGTGTACTCGGGGTCCTGATCGACGATCCGAAACCCATTCGGCTGGAGGATATTCGACAACACCCGGCATCCGTCGGCTTCCCCCCGAATCATCCGCCGATGCGCACCTTCCTCGGGGTTCCACTACGCATCCGCGACGAGGTCTTCGGCAATCTGTACCTCGCGGAGAAGGCCGATGGTCGACCGTTCAGCGAAGACGACGAGATACTGGTCGAAGCGTTCGCCGCCGCGGCCGGCATCGCGATCGAGAATGCGCGCCTGTACGAACAGTCCCAGGCCCGGCAGTCGTGGATCGAGTCGACCCGCGACATCGCCAACGAGATGCTGTCCGGTGCCGAGCCCACGGCCGTGTTCCGGCTCATCGCGGCGCAGGCTCTGAACCTGACCGGCGCGGAGGCCACGGTCGTCGCGATGCCGGTCGACGCCGACCTTGCACCGGCGGATGCCGTCGAGTTGTCGGTGGCGGCCGTCGCCGGCACGCTGGGCGGCGAGCATTGCGGCACAATCATTCCCGTACCCGACTCACCGATCGGTCGGGCATTCGTCGACGGGATCCCGCGCAAGTTCGGATCCGTCGACATCGGCGTCGGTGCGGGCGCCGGACCCGCGCTCGTGCTGCCGCTTCGCGCCACCGACACCATCGCCGGCGTGGTGGCCGCCGTCCGAGGCGAGGACGCGTACCCGTTCACCTCTGAACAGCTCGAGATGATGGCCGCGTTCGCGGATCAGGCCGCGCTCGCCTGGCAACTCGCCACATCGCAGCGCCGGATGCGCGAGCTCGACGTGCTGACCGATCGGGACCGCATCGCACGAGATCTGCACGACCATGTCATTCAGCGGCTGTTCGCGGTCGGATTGTCCTTGCAGGGCACGATTCCGCGTGCGCAGTCGGCGGAGATCCAGCAGCGGCTGACCGACTGCGTGGACAATCTGCAGGAGGTCATCCAGGAGATCAGGACCACGATCTTCAACCTGCAGAGCGCCCCGGCGGTCGCGACGCGGCTGCGTCAACGGCTGGACGCGGCGGTCGACGAGTTCTCCGATCCGGGACTGCGAACCACTGTGCAGTTCGCCGGTCCGCTGTCGGCCGTCGACGCGACGCTGGCCGATCACGCCGAAGCCGTTGTCCGAGAAGCGGTCAGCAACACGGTTCGGCACGCGCAGGCGACGACGATGACGGTCGGCGTCCGGGTCGACGACAACCTCACGATCGAGGTCGCCGACGATGGCCGTGGCATCCCCGACGACATCACCGGTAGCGGGCTGACGAACTTGCGCAAGCGCGCCGATGAGGTCGGCGGGCAATTCACGCTCGAACACCGTCCGCACGGCGGCACGCTGCTGCGGTGGTGGGCGCCTCTGTCGAGAAACTAGTCCGGCCACTCGACGACGTCGGCCAACGCACGCCGCGGTGTGGACGGCAGCGGATCGGCATTCACCGGCGCCCACCCGATGCGCAACAGCATCTGCGGGTAACCGCTGTCGCCGAACACATCCTCCCTCAAGGCCTCCCGCGTCTCTGCGATCTCGAGGGGCTCGGTGACCGGGCAGCTCGCCAACCCCAGCGCGGTCGCCGTGAGCAGCGTCAGGCTGGTGGCTTCACCGGCGCGCAGCCTGGCCAGCGGGCTGTCGTCCTTGGTCCCGAGGGCCAGCACCGTCGCCGAGTCGTCCTCAGGCGACACCTCGGGCGGCTGAGCCAGCGCGGGACCGGCGAAGAGGCGCCCCGGGAGTGCGGCGTCCGGATTCGACTGCGGAATGTTGCGGGCGGGCACCCCCGCCAGCGATGCGTGGCGTCCACTCCACGCGGTCAGCTCACGCAGGTAGTCCTCGTTCGAGACGTGTTGTTGCACAGCCTGGGCGACGATGTGTTGCAGCTTCGGAAGCAACGCGACCTCACGCAACATCACGCCGCACCGGGCGGCCCGTGCACCCATCAACGCGATGTCGGCCTCCGGGACGCACCAGGAGTTGTAAAGCCTGCGGTCGGTGCGTCGCCTCGGGATCGCCGCCGCCAGGACCACGTCCACCTCACCGGCGGTGCGGGGACGCACCTCGATGGCGGCCAGGTGTTGCGGTTGAGCGGGATTCGGGAACCGGTGGACCTTGGCGTGCCAGCCGAGCGCCGCCAACGCGACCACCGCATGGTGTAACGCGATTCCACAACTCAACAGCAGATCGCGGCTGTCGGGGTCGGCGTTGGGCAGCTGCCGGTCCAGATCGGCGTACAGGTGCAGACTTTCGTCTCCGACCCGCCACCGCCACGGTTGCGAATTGTGGATGGAGGGCGCCCTGGTGGCGAGCGACAACGCCGTGCGGATGGTGTCGCGATCCGGAAAGTGAGCGTTCATGGCGGTTCGTGCTCTTCCTGTGTGGTTCGTTCTCGTACTCCCACAGTGGCTCGCGCCGACAGGACCGGACTAGGGACGAAGGTCCTCGATGTGAAGGGAAAGTGTCGGCGGTCAGTCGGCGATCGAGAGCGCGATACCGTCGAGGATGTCGTGCTCGCTGACGGTCAGCTCGTCAATGCCGGCCCGTTGCTGCAATGCCTGCGCCAACTCCTCGACGATGATCGCGCCGCCGCCGATGACGTCGACACGACCCTCATGCATCGGTCCCAGCGCTGCGCGCCGGCTACGCGGCATCGCGATCAGCTCGTCGCATACTCTCAGCAGTTCACCGAACGGAACCCGGGACAGGTGAATGGCATCCGGGTCGTACACCGGCATCCGGTGCGCCAGCGCCGACAGCGTGGTCATGGTGCCCGCCACCCCGACCCAGGTGCGCGCCCGTTCGACCGGCACCGCGCTAAACGCCTCGGCGAGCCCGGCGCGGACCACCTCTCGCGCGGAGGCGACCTCGGTGGGGGTCGGCGGATCGGAGTGCAGACACCGTTCGGTCAGCCGGACGCAGCCGATGTCGGCCGAATAGCTGGCCGTCACGTCGGCGCCGGAACCCGCACCCAGCACCACCTCGGTCGAACCGCCGCCGAGGTCGACGACCACGAAAGGCGCTGCGGCGGCATCCAGTTCGTCGACGGCGCCGCGGAACGACAACGCGGCCTCCTCGGTCCCGGTGATCACCTCGGCGACCGCACCGGGCGCCACCGCGCCCAGCACCTCGGCCGTCATCGCGAAGAACACGTCGCGGTTGGCGGCGTCCCTGGTCGCTGAGGTCGCGACCATCCGCACCTTCGACACACCGTGTCGGCGCATCAGGTCGGCATAGTCGACCAGCGCCGCCTTCGTCCTGTCGAGTGCGTCGGCGGCGAATTGCCCTGCGGCGTCGACTCCTTGGCCCAGCCGTACGATCCGCATCTCGCGGTGCACGTCGGTCAGCTTGCCCTGCACGTGATCGGCGATCAGCAGCCGAATCGAGTTGGTACCGCAGTCGACGGCGCCGACCCTACTCATCAGACCACCTTCCGGGCTCGAGGATGCCGTCCATCGCCGGGTCGTCGGCCAGTGCTGCCAGCGCCTCGTCGCCGAGCGGGTTGGTGCCGGGACCCTTCGCCAGGGAGTGGGCCATCAGCACGTGCAGGCACTTCACCCGGTCCGGCATGCCGCCGCCCGAGAACGTCGTGCCCAACGGTTCGATCGCGTCTCGCTCGGCGAGATACGATTCGTGCGCCTTCCGATATGCCTGCGCCAGTTGCGGATCGGTCTTGAGGCGTTGCGTCATCTCCCGCATCAGCCCGGCGGACTCGAGCCTGCTGGCGGCCGCGGTGAGCGCCGGATGGGTCAGGTAGTACAACGTCGGAAACGGTGTTCCGTCCGGGAGTCTCGGCGCGGTCTTGACGACGCCGGGCTCGCCGTTGGGACACCGGTAGGCGACCTCGAGCACGCCGCGGGGTTCCCGACCCAGTTGCCGCGCGACGGCGTCGAGGTCCGAGCGCTCAACCACCGGGGGCGGGCGGGGCGGGAGGCGGCGGTTCGGGCGCGCCGGGCACCGGTGGTGGCGCCCCCGGCAGCGGTGCGGGCGAAATCCCGTGCGGCGCATCGGCGATCGTGTGCCACAGCGCCGTGTACCACGGCTGGTCGCGGTGCGCGGCCGTCGGTTCTTCGTCGGGTGTGCCCGGCACCGCGGCGTTCGCCGGCAGCTGCACCTGGTACGGGATCTCCCCGGGCATGACGAAGCCCAGACGCTCGCGGGCCTGCGCCGCGATGAACACCGGGTCGGCCAGTTTCACCTTCTGCTGCTCGAGGTCGGCGATCTGGGCGCGCAACTGCTCTTCGGTCGCCTTGAGTTGCTTCATCTCGGTGCGCTGCGCGAAATAGGTGCGCACCGGGCCGGCGATGGTCAACGTCAGCACGCACACCACTGCCGCAAGGATGGCCGCGCGCCGAGCCGCAGAGCCGAACCGCTGCTCGGACTGTTGTTCCGCCGAGTCCGCGATCGCGCGCCGGATGACGACGCCGGCGTCCTTCGGCTGAGGCTCCGTCGACGCCTCGGGTCGCGATTCGGTACCACGCGGCTCACGGCGCGCCGCCGTGCGCGGGCGGCCCTTCCCGACGGCGCCGGCCTTACCCGACTTACCTGGTCGGGAGGTCGGTGACCGACGCTTTGGGTCGGGCCGTTTCGCTTCGGGCACGGGCTATTTCACGGCCTATTTCGAATCCAGCGCAAACCGTGGGAACGCCAGGTCACCCGCGTAGCGGGCGGCGTCGCCGAGGTTCTCCTCGATGCGCAGCAGCTGGTTGTACTTGGCGACGCGTTCGCTGCGGGCCGGTGCGCCGGTCTTGATCTGCCCGCTGCCCACCGCGACCGACAGGTCGGCGATCGTCGTGTCCTCGGTTTCGCCGCTGCGGTGGCTCATCATCGTCCGGTAGCCGCTGTTGTGGGCCAACGCCACCGCGTCGAGCGTCTCGGTCAGCGTGCCGATCTGGTTGACCTTCACCAGAAGCGCGTTCGCGGCGCCCTTTTGGATGCCGTCCTCGAGGCGCTCCGGGTTGGTGACGAACAGGTCGTCGCCGACGAGCTGCACCCGGTCCCCGATCGCCGACGTCAGCGCGACCCACCCGTCCCAGTCGTCCTCCGACAGCGGATCCTCGATCGAGACCAACGGATAGGTGTCGAGCAGGCCGGCGTAGAACTGGCCCATCGCCTCGGCGCTGCGTACCTCGTTCTCGAACGTGTAGCCCTGCCCGTCGGAGTAGAACTCGGTCGCGGCGACGTCGAGGGCCAGCGCCACATCCGTGCCGGGTTTGAAGCCGCTCGCCTCGATCGCGGACAGGATGAGGTCGAGTGCGGCCTTGGTGCCCGCCACGTCGGGGGCGAACCCGCCCTCGTCACCGAGACCGGTTGCCAGCCCCTGCTTCTTGAGCACCGACTTCAGCGAGTGGTACACCTCGGCGCCCCAGCGCAGCGCCTCCTTGAACGACGCCGCCCCGATCGGCGCGACCATGAACTCCTGCACGTCGACGCCGGTGTCGGCGTGTGCGCCGCCGTTGAGGATGTTCATCATCGGCACCGGCAGGATGTGGGCGTTGGGGCCGCCGATGTAGCGGAACAGGTCGAGATCGGCCGCGTGGGCCGCGGCCTTGGCTACGGCCAGTGAGGCACCCAGGATCGCGTTGGCGCCCAGCCGCGACTTGTCGGGCGTGCCGTCGAGGTCGAGCAGCGCCTGGTCCACGAGCCGCTGATCGTCGGCCTGCAGTCCGATGATCGCCGGGCCGATCTCCTCGAGCACGGCTTCTACGGCCTTTTCGACGCCCTTGCCGCCGTAGCGGGAGCCGCCGTCGCGGAGCTCGACCGCCTCGTGCTCGCCCGTCGACGCGCCCGACGGCACCGCGGCGCGGGCGAACGAGCCGTCTCCCAGCAGAACCTCGACCTCGACCGTCGGGTTTCCCCGGGAGTCGAGGATTTCTCGGGCTCCGACCTGATCGATTGTGGGCACTGGCGTCTCCTCGGGTGTCCTCGGTGGTGATCTGCGCGTCAACCGACGAGCCTAAAGCCTCACTGTTCGCCCGGCGTGTTTAGAGGGGGTGTCCGTTGGCGTAGGCGGTGGCCCAGTCGCGCACCGTGCGCGCGTACTGGTCGGAGAGGTTGTAGGCGCGCAACGCGTTCATCCACCCGCGCGGCGTCGCAAGGTCCTTGCCGGTCCAGCACAGATAGCCGGCCGCCGACAGCGCGGCGTCGTCGATGTTGTCGGCGCTGATGTGGCCGTCGTTGTTGGCATCGACGCCGTAGTGCTCCCAGGTCTCGGGGATGAACTGCATGGGACCCATCGCCCGGGCGAACTGCGAGTCGCCGTCGTGGCTGATCGCGGCGTCGTCGAGGATTTCCAGGTTCCCGTTGGTGCCGTCGAGCCAGACGCCCCGGATGGGGGGCGTGACGTCGCCGTTCGCCTCGATGGCCGCGCCGCGGTAGGTGCCGTGGTGGCTTTCCACCTGGCCGATACCCGCCAGCGTCGTCCAGGCCAGCTTGCAGTCGGGGTTCTCCACCTCCGCTACCCGGGCCGCGTAGGCGTAGGCCTCGAGGGCGGCGACGGGGATGCCCAGCTTGGGCGAGCGTTCGGCGGCCCAGTCGCGGAGTTGATCGGCCGGGCGGCCCTTGGCGTAGGTGTCGATCTTGGGTACCGGATCGCCCGGCGGCGGGGGCACACCCTCGGGGATGGGGGTACCCAGCTGCCACGAGCAGCTCGAAGCCAAGAGCAGCGCCGTCGCACCCAACACGGCGACAGCACGCAGCCAACGCACCGGCGACACTAAATCCCCTCAACCAACTTCGGTTGCTGCCAATGTTCCCACGCGTCCGGGACACGGCGGCTCAGCGGAGTGAGCGATTCGGGCGCGCAAAATGATCGTTCAGTGGTTTTCAGCGCGCGGAATCCGCTATTTGTTCGACTTCGGTCTGAGCCTCGTCGGCCGCTTCCACCGCATCGGCCTCTTCCGCCTCCTCCGCCGCATCCCCCTCATCTGATTCATCGGTCTCGATAACTTCATCGGCCTCGGCATCGTGGTCGTTTCCGACCTTCTCGCCGGACGGCCAGTGCGCACGCCACTCCTGCTCGGTCACCTGGCCCAACGACGTGGCGTCGAGTTCCTCCGGAACGTCGTCGCCGCGGCGGCTGTCCGCGACCGCGTGCTCGGCCCGCCGGACGGCTTCCATGAACTCCAGCACGGCCGACCGCAACGTGTTCTCGGCATCGCTGCCTGCCGACACGGTCACCGACGTCATCGCCGTCGGGATCAGGTCCACGGGCAGCCCGGCCGCGCTGACCCGTTCGATCACCTTCTGCGCCAATGCCAGCGCGGGCTGGCCGGTCGGCACATCGTCCATGATGGAGCCGCGGGACTTCTCCAGCGCTTTGCGCTCCTCCCACTGTGCGAGCTGTTCGTCCAGCGAGATCGGTTCACCGGCGAGCACCGCCGGCACCCGGTTGCCCAGCTTGCGCACCAGCGAATCGGCGACGTCGTCGATGCTGAACGGATTCTGCGGCGCGTCTTCGGCGATGCGGGCGTGAAAAAGCACCTGCAACAACACATCTCCGAGTTCCTCACGCAACGCGTCGGCGTTGCCGCTGCGCACCGCGTCGAACACCTCGTAGGTTTCCTCGAGCAGATAGCGCCGCAGCGAGTCGTGCGTCTGCTCGCTCTCCCACGGTCCGGAGGTACGAAGCTTGTCCATCATCGCGACCGCGTCGACCAGGCGCTCCCCCGGCGCGGCCTCGGGCGCGGAGATCACCTTTTCGCCGGTGGCCAGCCGGGCCTTGACCGCGGGGTGCTCGGGGTCGGAGGACAGCAGCACCGGTGCCTGGTCGCCGTCGTAGGCGGGCCGCGCGGAGGGCAACGACCACGGCACCTTGATCGGCATCTCCTCGGTGTACTGCACGTCACCGGCAAGCAGATCGATCGCGTCGATGGGGATCAGTGACGGGCGGCGGGGGTCGACCAATACGACGGTCATCGGGCTGCACCCCCTCACGCTTGTCGACGAGACCGCTGATCTCTCGGTTATACCAACCCATTGTCGGGCCTCGACGCCTGCCGAGAACCGGCAACGCGCGCTTCGCCGTCACCGGTGGCTCCGACAGAGGATGGCCGCCCTGCCGGGGAGGCAAGGCGGCCATCGTGTCACATTCCCGTGGCTTTAGGACTCCGGCGGGAACGGGTCATCCGGGATCTCCCAGTGCCCCGGCGCCTCATCGAAGAACGGGTTGACGATGCCGTTCACCTCGGGCAGCTTCTTGAGCTGGCCCGGAGGGATTCCGAAGAACGGGTTCGGGATCCCGTTGATGAACGCTGCGTTCTTCAGCTGCCCCGGCGGGATGTGCCCGTTCGGAAGCTTGAAGTAGTTGTCTACCTCAGGAAACTCCACGTCGGGAACGTTCACATCCGGCACGTCGACGTCGGGAACATTCACGTCCGGCACGTCGACGTCGGGCACGTTCACGTCCGGGACGTTCACATCCGGGACGTTCACATCCGGCACGTTCACATCCGGCACGTTCACGTCCGGGACATTCACATCCGGCACATTGACATCAGGGATGTTCACGTTCGGCACGTCCACGTTCGGGATGGCCGGCACAGGTACGGGCGGCGGCGGCGGGTCGGCCTGTGCGAAACCCGCACCCAGGCCGAGCGAGCCGAGTCCGAGTGCACCGGTCATCGTCGTGGTCACAGCCAACTTCTTGAAGTTCATCGTTTACTCCTTCGCCTTGCGTCATCGCGACGGCGCACCAACAGGCTCGATGGCAATCGCGTGATGTTCGGTTTAGGAAATTGCTCGACCGCCGTCTGTCAGACGATCTCGCCGCCCCAGGTCTGGACGGCAAATGCAACACCTTGACCCCCCACTGCGTATGTCGCATCCGCGCCCCCGCAGCGTTATCAGCGCTGCCCGATCCGGGCGCGGAAAGTAGACAGAAAACGCCCTGACCAGCCAATCAGGCCGGTGAATTCGGGCCGGAAATCACGTCGACGCTGCCTTGAGGCTTTCCGTCCAGGGCGAGCACCAGGTCGGCGACCATCTGCACCAGTTCGAGGTCGCGGATGCGCGGCGCACCGAGGCCGTCGCCGGCGCGCGGGATCGGGACCTGCACCGTCGACGTGGTCGCCCGGTAGTGCGCGCTCGGGTACATCCGCTTGAGCCGAAGTTGGCCGGAGTCCATCAGCTGCAACGGCGCCAACCGCAGCGTCGACTCCGAGACCGAACTGACCTCGGTGATGCCGTACTGCTTGAGCAGCAACCGCAGCCGTGCGACGGCCACCAACCGCTGCGCGGGTTCGGGCAGCGGGCCGTACCGGTCGACGAGCTCCTCGACGACGGAATCGACCGCGTTCTCGTCGGCGGCCGCCGCCAGCCTGCGATACCCCTCCAGTCGTAACCGGTCGCTGCCGATGTAGTCCGGCGGCAGATGCGCGTCGACGGGAAGATCGATCCGCACATCTTTCGGTTCTTCCGGCGCGGCAACGGTTTTCCCGTCCGCGGCCGCTCGGTAAGCCTCGACCGCCTCACCGACCAGCCGCACGTAGAGGTCGAAGCCGACGCCGGCGACGTGGCCGGACTGCTCGGCGCCGAGCACGTTGCCCGCGCCGCGTATCTCGAGGTCCTTCATCGCCACGGCCATGCCGGCGCCCAACTCATTGTTCTGCGCGATCGTGGCCAGCCGGTCGTAGGCGGTCTCGGTCAACGGAACCTCCGGCGGATACAGGAAGTACGCGTACCCGCGTTCGCGGCTCCGCCCGACGCGGCCCCGGAGCTGATGTAGCTGAGACAGGCCGAACGTGTCGGCGCGTTCGACGATCAACGTATTGGCGTTGGAGATGTCCAGGCCGGTCTCGACGATCGTCGTGCAGACCAGGATGTCGTATTCGCGGTTCCAGAATCCCTCGACGGTGCGCTCGAGTTGTTCCTCGGGCATCTGGCCGTGCGCGACGACGACGCGGGCCTCGGGCACCAGCTCACTGACCTTCGCCGCGGCCTGGTCGATCGACCTCACCCGGTTGTGGATGTAGAACGCCTGCCCGTCCCTGAGTAACTCGCGTCTCAACGCGGCTGCGAGTTGCTTGTCCGAATGCGGCCCCACGTAGGTGAGCACCGGGTAGCGCTCCTCGGGCGGGGTGAGGATCGTCGACATCTCGCGGATGCCGGCCAAGCTCATCTCCAGCGTGCGCGGAATCGGGGTGGCGCTCATGGTCAGCACGTCGACGTGGGTGCGCATCGACTTGATGTGCTCCTTGTGTTCGACGCCGAAGCGCTGCTCCTCGTCGACCACCACCAGGCCGAGATCCTTCCACGTCACGCCGGTCTGCAGCAGCCGGTGCGTGCCGATCACGATGTCGACGCTGCCGTCCTTCATGCCCTCGAGCACCGCCTTGGACTCGGCGGGCGTGGTGAACCTGCTGAGGCCTTTGACGGTGACCGGGAAACCGGTCATGCGCTCGGTGAACGTCTGCAGGTGCTGATCGGCCAGCAACGTCGTCGGCACCAGAACCGCGACCTGTTTGCCGTCCTGCACCGCCTTGAACGCCGCCCGCACCGCGATCTCGGTCTTGCCGTAGCCGACGTCGCCGCAGATCACCCGGTCCATCGGGACCGGCTTCTCCATGTCGGCCTTGACCTCGGTGATCGCGGTCAGCTGGTCGACGGTCTCGGTGAAGCCGAACGCGTCCTCCATCTCGGCCTGCCACGGGCTGTCTGGAGCGAATGCGTGCCCGGGTGAGGCCTGTCGTTTGGCGTACAGCGACACCAACTCCGCGGCGATCTCCCTGACGGCACTGCGCGCGCGGCTTTTCGTGTTCGTCCAGTCGCTGCCGCCCAGCCTGCTCAGCGTCGGTGACTCGCCGCCGACGTAGCGGGACAGCTGGTCGAGCGAATCCATCGGCACGTACAGCCGGTCGGCCTTCTGCCCGCGCTTGCTCGAGGCGTACTCGAGCACCAGGTATTCGCGGCGGGCGCCGCCCACCACGCGCTCGGTCATCTCGACAAAGCGGCCGATGCCGTGCTGGTCGTGCACCACCAGGTCACCGGCGGTGAGCGCCAACGGGTCGACCACGTTGCGCCGCTTGGCGGCCAGCCGTTTGCCCTCCGTGGCGGCGGCCCGGTTGCCGGTGAGGTCGGTCTCGGTGATCACCACGAGGTTGGCCCCCGAGATGATCACGCCGTCGTGCAGAGGGCCCTTGAGCACGCCGACGACGCCTTCCTTGGGCGTGCCACCTGGCTCCAAAAGCCCTGCGGGAACGTCGGATTCGGCGAGTTGCTCGACGACACGCTGCGCGGTGCCCGCACCGGGGGTGACGATGGCCGCGTGGCCGCCGGTACTGACGTGGCCGCGCAGCATCGCGAAGATCTCGTTGACGCTGGATTGCTGACCGCGTGCTGACGGGGCCGGCCGGATGTCCAGTTCGAGGGCGGACTCATCGGACAACTGACTCAACGTCCACCAGGGGTGGCCGGTCGCGCGTGCGGCGGAGCGGGCGTCGTCGACTTCGATGAATCCCGACGCGCCCAGCGCCTCGAGGTCGATAGGAGCGTCACCCCCGACAGCTGCAGCCGACCACGACGCTTCGAGGAACTCGCGGCCGGCCTTGATCAGGTCGGCGGCCCGGGTGCGGACCTTCTCCGGATCGCAGATCAACAGGGGCGTGCCGGCGGGCAGATGGTCCGACAAGGTCGACAACTGGCCACGGTCCTCGGTTCGCTTGAGCAGCGGCAGCAGGGCCTCCATGCCGTCGACGGGGATGCCCTCGGCGAGCTTGGCCAACATGTCCGGCACTGTGCCCGGCAGCGTGTTCTCCTGCACGGGATGATGGCGGGCCAATTCGACGGCACGCTCGCGGACGTCGTCGGTCAGCAGCACTTCGCGGCACGGTACGGCGATCACGGTGTCGACCGCGATTTCGGGGATCGACCGCTGGTCGGCGACCGAGAACATGCGCATCTCGGATACCTCGTCGCCCCAGAACTCGATGCGCACCGGATGCTCGAACGTCGGTGGGAACAGGTCGAGGATGCCGCCGCGAACCGCGAACTCGCCGCGCTTGCCGACCATGTCGACGCGGGTGTAGGCCAGTTCGACGAGGCGCGCGATCACCTGGTCGAAGTCCGATTCGACCCCTACGGTCAACGTCACCGGCTCGACGTCGGCCACGTCGGGCGCCATCGGCTGCAGCAGCGACCTGGCGGTCGTGACGACCACGCGCAGCGGCGGGCCGAGACGCTCGTCATCGGGACGGGCAAGCCTGCGCAACACCATCAGCCGCGCACCGATCGTGTCGACCCCCGGCGAGAGCCGTTCGTGCGGCAGCGTTTCCCAGGACGGGAACATCGCGACGGCGTCGCCGAGCACACCGCGCAGTTCAGCGGTCAGGTCGTCGGCCTCGCGACCGGTCGCGGTGACCACGACGAGTGGTCCGGTCTGCTCGAGCGCGCACGCGACGAACAGCCGGGCGCTGGCCGGGCCGACGATGGCGAGATCGGCGGGTCTGTCGACGGCACGACGCGAGAGCTCGACCAGTGAGGGATCGCGTAACGCCAGTTCGACAAGCCCGGCGATCGGGGTCGGGACAGATACGGTCCCCGATGCGGTCATGATGAGTCCATCTTAGGCAAGCACCCGAAGTGCTTGCCGGGCACGGGATCGTGATGAAGACGACGGCTCCGCCACATCCGTCATGAATGTCACACTTCGAGGCGTACCACTGGACTGAATGCACCTGGCGGACAACCTCAGGCACGACTTCCTTTTCGGCTCACGCGGGAAACTGGCGAATGTAGCTGAACCTGGCTGCCGGTAAAGTTCGGCTGCAAGGTTGCGAGGCGCTTGCCGCGTTGGCGCGAAGGGGTCGCCCTGTTGATCGTCCGATTGTCCGACTTGGATTCCCGCGCGTGGTCGACAGCAACCTGGGCGTCGCCGCTCACGACCCAACTCGTACTGGCAGGAGTAATCGCCATCTCGTGGTTATTCGGGAAGGCTCCCGCTGCGCTACATGGATTCGCGTCGTTTCTTGCTGGTGCCGCTACCAACTTCCTTCTCTGCCTCGTCGCAACGGTCTTGCTCGTCAGTTCAAGCTCATCGCGCGCGCGGGGCGTTGGTATTAGCATTCTGGGCTCATTCGTAATCGTCTTCATCGGCGGAATTGTCTACGGGTTCTGCATAATCCAATGGCAAGCGACATGACCGCCGGCTCGCCGACAAACCGTTATGGTCCTGCTGGTTTCGTGGCCGCAGTCGCAAACATCCTCGTAGTGCAATTCGCGACTTGGATCTTTCTCCCCTATTTTCTCCTGACTCTGTTGGCTCTTCCGATCCTGCTCGTCGATCTCGCCGTGGCCGGAGTTCTTGCCAGTCGTCCTGGCAAGTGGGGCGCCATCGGTCGCGGAATGTTAATCGGTTGGCTCGCCGGACCGCTGTCGCTGTTGGTGTTCATACCCGCCTATTTTGCTGCGGACGCAACTGGTTTGATCTGAGTGCGCGCGCTGACCCCGACCGGGCTCAATCCTCGAGCAGCGGCGGGTCGTTCTCCAGATGCATCAAGCCGTTCCAGCACAGGTTGACCAGATGTGCGGCCACCACTTCCTTCTTCGGCTCACGGACATCGAGCCACCACTGCGCGGTCATCGACACCGACCCGACCAGAGCCTGGGCGTACAGCGGCGCCATCTCCGGGTCCAGCCCGCGGCGCGAGAAATCGCCCGCCAGGATCGAGGACACCTGGTTGACGGCCTCGTTGAGTAGCGTCGAGTAGGTGCTGCCCGACGTGATCGCGGCCGGGGAGTCGCGGATCAGGATGCGGAACCCGTCGGTGCGCTCGTCGACGTAGGTCAGCAGCGCCAGTGCGACCCGTTCGATCCGCAGCCGGGAGCGGTTGTTGGTCATCCTGGTCAGCGACGACGTGATCCCGTCGAGCAGCGCGGACATCTCGCGGTCGACCACCACCGCGTACAGCCCTTCCTTACCGCCGAAGTGCTCGTAGACGACGGGTTTGGAGACGTTCGCGCGCTGGGCGATCTCCTCGATCGAGGTGCCCTCGTAGCCACGCTCGGCGAACAGCGACCGGGCGACGTCGATGAGCTGGTGGCGCCGTTCGGCGCCGGTCATCCGCGCGCGCGGCGCCCGCATCTCTTTGTCGAGTGCAGCCACGCTTTCGAGGGTAGTGCGTTGGACGTCGGGCGACGATCAAGCGGCGAGGTACGAGCCGCGATGAGAAGCTCGACCATTGGACTAGCATCACGAGTTGATCGATCCGTCGTGGTGTAATCGGCAGCACCTCTGATTTTGGTTCAGATAGTTCAGGTTCGAGTCCTGGCGACGGAGCACTTTTTGCGGCGAGCGACCGCTAAATGACACCGTAGAGCGGCGTGTCGGCGTACAAACACGGTCACTCGCGCGGAGGGGGAACCTCATGACCAACCACCATCGCGATTCCGCCGTCGTGGTCCTTGCCGCGGGCGCGGGCACGCGGATGCGGTCCGACACCCCGAAGGTGCTGCACACGCTGGCCGGGCGCAGCATGCTCGCGCACGCCCTGCACGCGGTCGCCAAGGTGGCGCCCGAACGACTCGTCGTGGTGGTGGGCATGGACCGCGAGCGCGTGGCGGGCGCGGTCGACCGGCTGGCCGTCGAGCTCGGCCGGACCATCGACACCGCGGTGCAGGAGCAGCAACTGGGCACCGGGCACGCCGTGGAGTGCGGGCTCTCGGCGCTGCCGCCCGAGTTCACCGGCACGGTGGTGGTCACCTCGGGCGACGTGCCTCTGCTGGACGCCGACACGCTGGCCGACCTGATCGCCACCCACAACGCGGGGGCAGGCGCCGCGGCGACCGTGCTCACCACCACGCTGCCCGACCCGACGGGCTACGGCCGCATCCTGCGGACCCAGGACGGCGAGGTCATGGGAATCGTCGAGCAGGCCGACGCCAGCCCGTCGCAGCGGGCGATCGCCGAGGTCAACGCCGGCGTGTACGCCTTCGACATCGCCGCGCTGCGTTCCGCGTTGAGCCGGCTGCACTCGGACAACGCCCAGCAGGAGCAGTACCTGACCGACGTCGTCGCGATCGTCCGGTCCGACGGCCACGTCGTGCGGGCCAAGCATGTCGACGACGCGATGCTGGTCGCCGGGGTCAACGACCGCGTACAGCTGGCCGAGCTGGGGGCCGAGCTGAACCGGCGCATCGTCGCCGCGCACCAGCGGGCCGGTGTGACGGTCGTCGATCCGGCCACCACGTGGGTCGACGTCGACGTGACGATCGGTCGCGACACCGTCGTGCAGCCC
The DNA here is from genome assembly GCF_001500065.1 of Mycobacterium sp. IS-3022. Lineage (GTDB taxonomy): Bacteria > Actinomycetota > Actinomycetes > Mycobacteriales > Mycobacteriaceae > Mycobacterium. The sequence continues at coordinate 109,599 of NZ_LQIN01000051.1, read as the reverse complement.
GGCACCCAACTGCTCGGCGGCACCCGGATCGGCGGTCGCTGCCAGATCGGGCCGGACACCACCCTGGCCGACGTCACGGTCGGCGACGGCGCGACTGTGTGCCGCACGCATGGCAGCTCGTCGGTGATCGGTGACGGCGCGACGGTCGGGCCGTTCACCTACCTGCGGCCGGGCACCGTGCTGGGCGTCGAGGGCAAGCTCGGCGCATTCGTCGAGACCAAGAACTCCAGCATCGGCGCCGGTACCAAGGTGCCGCACCTGACCTACGTCGGCGACGCCGACATCGGCGAGCACAGCAACATCGGCGCGTCGAGCGTGTTCGTCAACTACGACGGGGAGACCAAGAGCCGCACCACCATCGGCTCACACGTCCGCACCGGATCGGACACCATGTTCATCGCCCCGGTCACCGTCGGCGACGGTGCCTACACCGGCGCGGGCACCGTCGTGCGCGACGACGTGCCGCCGGGGGCGTTGGCGGTCTCGGCGGGGCCGCAGCGCAACATCGAGGGCTGGGTGCCGCGCAAACGCCCCGGTTCGGCGTCGGCCGCCGCAGCGGCTCAGGCGTCGGGGCAGGCGCCGGGTTCCGACGAGGCGGCGGGCTCCGACGACGACGAAACGGCCTGAACCTGTCTCCAGTTGTTCACGATCTGGCCACCCGGGCACGGCCGGTGCGTGAAGCTACGTACGATTAGGCGGTATCGATCCCCGACCTTGAGGGCGCACTGTGGGCACCGAGTGGACCGACAACCGCAAAAATTTGATGTTGTTCTCGGGTCGGGCACACCCCGAACTCGCTGAGCAGGTCGCCAAGGAACTCGATGTCCCCGTGACGGCGCAGACCGCGCGGGACTTCGCCAACGGTGAGATCTTCGTCCGGTTCGACGAGTCCGTGCGCGGCTGCGACGCGTTCGTGCTGCAGAGCCATCCGGCGCCGCTGAACCAGCACCTGATGGAACAGCTGATCATGATCGACGCGCTCAAGCGCGGCAGCGCCAAGCGCATCACCGCGATCCTGCCGTTCTATCCGTATGCGCGGCAGGACAAGAAGCACCGCGGCCGCGAACCGATCTCGGCGCGGTTGGTGGCCGACCTGCTCAAAACCGCGGGGGCCGACCGGATCGTCACCGTCGACCTGCACACCGACCAGATCCAGGGGTTCTTCGACGGCCCGGTGGACCACATGCGAGCGCAGAAGCTGCTCACCGGATACATCGCCGACAACTACTCCGACCACGACATGGTGGTCGTCTCGCCGGACTCCGGGCGGGTTCGCGTCGCCGAGAAGTGGGCGGACTCCTTGGGCGGCGTACCCCTCGCGTTCATCCACAAGACCCGCGACCCGCTGAAGCCCAACGAGGTGGTGTCCAACCGGGTCGTCGGCGACGTGCGGGGCAAGACCTGCGTGCTCACCGACGACATGATCGACACGGGCGGCACCATCGCGGGCGCGGTCAAACTGCTCAAGCAGGACGGTGCCGGTGACGTGATCATCGCGGCCACTCACGGTGTCCTGTCCGATCCCGCGCGCGAGCGGTTGACCGAGTCGGGGGCGTGTGAGGTGATCGTCACCAACACGCTGCCGATCGGCGAGGACAAGCGCTTCCCGCAGTTGACCGTGCTGTCGATCGCGCCCCTACTGGCCAACACGATCCGCGCCGTCTTCGACAACGGTTCGGTCACCAGCCTGTTCGACGGGTCGGCGTAGCCGTGGCATCGAAAGCTTCAGACGCAACAATCTTCCACAACCCCAAGTGCTCGACCTCGCGCAAGACGCTGGATCTGTTGCGGGAGAACGGGATCGAGCCGACGATCGTGCAGTATCTGAAGACGCCGCCGACCCGCGCCGAGCTGGCGAAGATGATCTCCGAGGCGGGTATCGACGTGCGGACCGCCGTTCGCAAGCGGGAACCGCTCTACGCGGAGCTGGGACTCGCCGACGCCAGCGACGACGAACTCCTCGACGCGATGGCCGCCAACCCGATCCTGATCGAGCGGCCGTTCGTCGTCACTTCCAACGGTGTCCGGCTGGCCCGCCCGATCGACGCGGTGCGCGAGATTCTGTGAGCCGTCGGGGCTTTGCGCTTCTCGCGGCTGCGGTCGCGGTCGCGCTCGCGTCGGGCTGCGGCACCGAGCCCCCGAACTACCAGTCGGTGTGGTCGACGTCGGCGCCGACGACCACCACCCCGGCAGAGGGCGACAAGCCGGTGCCGCTCGCGGCGTACCTGGAGAAGGCCGGTGTGGTCGGCGACCCGGTCTTCCCCGAGAAGCTCACCGATCTGACAGTCACGTACCCGACACCGAAAGGGTGGGAGCCGTACTTCAACGCCAACTTCGCGCCCGGCACACGGGTGATCGCCAAGGGTGAGACCTACCCGATCGCGATGCTGGTGGTGATGAAGCTGACCGGCGACTTCGATCCGCGAGAGGCCATCAAACACGGGTATGTCGCCGCCGAGATGTCGCAGAACTTCAGGCGCCTCAACGCCTCGATGGATGACTTCAAGGGTTTCCCGTCGGCGATGATCGAGGGCAGCTACGACCTCAACGACCGACGGATGCACAGCTACAACCGCATCGTGATCGCGACCGGCGCACCACCGGCCAAGCAGCGCTACCTGATCCAGTTCACGGTGACGGGTTATGCCGAGAAGGCCGTCGAGGAGTCGGCGGACATCGAGCAGATCATCGGCGGCTTCAACGTCGCGGTGCCGAAGGCGCCCCCGCCGCCGCGGTAGTTCTTGCCGCGGCTCACTAGGCTGTCGCCATGAGCGAATGGACCGCCGCCGACCTGCCCTCTTTCGCCGGACGCACCGTCATCGTCACCGGCGCCAACAGCGGTCTCGGGCTGGTCACGGCTCGCGAACTCGCCGGCGCCGGTGCGAAGGTCATCCTCGCCGTGCGCAACACCGCCAAGGGCGACGAGGCCGCCGCGGCGATCACCGGTGACGTCGAGGTCCGCCAGCTCGACCTGCAGGATCTCGCGTCGGTGCGGGCGTTCGCCGACGGTATCGACGCCGTCGACGTGCTGGTCAACAACGCCGGCATCATGGCCGTCCCGTACGCGCTGACGGTCGACGGGTTCGAGAGCCAGATCGGCACCAACCACCTCGGCCACTTCGCGCTGACCAACCTGCTGCTGCCCAAGATCACCGATCGGGTGGTGACGGTGTCGTCGATGATGCACCTGATCGGCCGCATCAACCTCAAGGATCTCAACTGGAAGGCACGGCCCTATCTGGCGTGGCCGGCCTACGGTCAGTCGAAGCTGGCGAACCTGTTGTTCACCATGGACCTGCACCGTCGCCTGACCGCGGCGGGTTCGCCGGTCAAGGCGATCGCCGCGCACCCCGGCTACTCTGCAACCAACCTGCAGGGCCAGACCGGCAACAAGTTCGGCACCCGGTTCTGGCTTGCCGGCAACCGACTGTTCGCCACCAGCGCCGAGTTCGGCGCCCGCCAGACCCTTTACGCGGTGGCCGAGGACCTGCCGGGCGACACTTTCGTCGGCCCGCGGTTCGGCAGCCGGGGGCCGACCGGCCCGACCGCGTTGCGCAGCCCGCTGGCGCGCGACGGGCGGACCGCGACGGTGCTGTGGGAGCTCTCCGAGCAGCTCACCGGCACCAAGTTCGCGCTCTGATTTGGGCCCGAGCAGCAGTTGCGGCTACCCTTGCCGGTGATCACGGCGAGGGTGGCCTGCCACCGTTATCGACGCGAACCTCTTTTCGAGTGGTTGAGCCCTGGCCGTGCCGAGTACACGACAGGAGCACCCACCGCATGGCCAAGAACGCCCCCAACAACCTGACCGCTTCGGTCCGTACCGAGACCGGTAAAGGCGCCTCGCGCCGCGCCCGCCGCAACGGCAAGGTGCCCGCGGTCCTCTACGGTCACGGCAGCGACCCGCAGCACTTGGAGCTCGACGGCCACGACTTCGCCGCCGTACTTCGTCACGCGGGCACCAACGCGGTTCTGACGCTCGACATCAACGGCAAGGAGCAGCTCGCGCTGACCAAGGCGCTCGACATCCACCCGATCCGCCGCACCATCACGCACGCCGATCTGCTCGTCGTGCGCCGTGGCGAGAAGGTGACCGTCGAGGTCAACGTCGTCGTCGAGGGCGACGCCGCGCCCGGCACGCTGGTCACGCAGGAGGCCAACACGATCGAGGTGGAGGCCGACGTCCAGTCGATTCCGGAAAACCTGACCGTGTCCATCGAGGGTGCCGACGTCGGTACGCAGTTCACCGCGGGCGCAATCGAGCTCCCGTCGGGCGTCACGCTGGTGTCGGACCCCGAAATGCTGGTGGTCAACGTCGTCGCTGCGCCGACGGAAGAGGAGCTGGAGGCCGAGGGCGGCGGTGCGACGCTGGAGGAGCAGGGCGCCGAGGTCGCCGAGGCGGAGGCCGCGGAGGGCGCGGAGGGCGAAGGCGAAGAAGCCGCGCCCTCGGAAGACTCCGAGTAGTCCGGCGTGGCCGAACCCTCCCCTGGCCAAGGGCGGGGGCCCCAGATCGTGGTCGGCCTGGGCAACCCGGGGCCGCAGTACGCCACCACCCGGCACAACCTCGGGTTCCTCGTCGCCGACATCCTCGCCGACCGCATCGGCTCGGGATTCAAGGTGCACAAGAAGTCCGGCGCCGAGGTGGCCACGGGCCGCATCGGCGGACGGCCGGTCGTACTGGCCAAGCCGCGTACCTACATGAACGAGTCCGGTCGGCAGGTGGGGCCCCTGGCCAAGTTCTATTCGGTGTCGCCTGCCGAAATCGTGGTGATCCACGACGAACTCGACATCGACTTCGGTCGGATCCGGCTGAAGCTCGGTGGCGGTGTGGCCGGGCACAACGGTCTGCGATCGGTGAGTTCAGCGTTGGGCAGCAACGACTTTCAGCGGGTCCGCATCGGCATCGGACGGCCGCCCGGGCGGATGGACGGTGCGAAGTACGTGCTCTCGACCTTCAGCTCGGCCGAGTGGAAGGACGTCCCGACGATCTGCGAGCAGGCCGCCGACGCTACCGAACTCCTTGTGGCGCAAGGCCTGGAGCCGGCGCAGAACATCGTCCACGCCTGGGATTAGCTCGCCGATTGCGCCTAATCCCCCGTGCGGCGGGCGTAGGCGCGAAGGGCGAACGGCGCGAATATCGCGGTCAGCACCAACGACCACACGATGGTGGCCAGCACCGGGTGATGCAGCGGGAGCTGTGCGCTTTCCGGCGCGGGCCCGCCGTTGCCCCACAGTTCGCGCATCGCCTGCGCCAGCGACGACACCGGGTTCCACTCGGCGATGACCCGCAGCCAGTGCGGCATCGGCTCGGTCGGCACAAACGTGTTGGCCAGGAACGTGATCGGAAACAACACGGTGAACATCACCCCGTTGACCGCCTCGACAGTGCGCAGCAACGAGCCGATCAGGATGCCGAACCAGATCATTCCGAAACCGAACACCAGCACGAGCGCGAACGCCAGCACCGCTTCGGCGACGCTGCCGCGGATGCGCCACCCGATGGCCAACCCGGTGAGCGCCATCACCACCACCCCTAGCGACGAGTGGATCAGGCTCGCGATGCTGCGCCCGATCAGAACCGACGACCGCGAGATCGGCAACGACCGGAACCGGTCGATGATGCCTTTCTCGACATCGGCCGTGATGCCGGATGCCACGACGAATGCCGAGAACACGATCGTCTGTGCCTGGATGCCGGGAAGCAGGAACTCGCGATAGTTCGTGCCGCCGGGGTTGACGATCGAAGCGCCGAACACGAACGCGAACAGCAGCACGAACATGATCGGCTGCGCGGTCACGTCGCTCAACATCTCGGGCATGCGCTTGGTGTGGATCATGTTGCGTTTGACCATGATCCACGATTGCTGAGCGATGTTGGTGCGCCTGGTGTGCGCCGGCTCGACTCGCTCGGGCGCCGATGCGGTCACGGTGGTCATGCCTCGACCTCTCCCCCTGCCCTGCGGGCGGGAGGTACTCCCACTTCGGTGCGGTGTCCGGTCAGCGTGAGGAACACGTCGTCGAGGCTGGGGCGGGACAGGCCGATGTCGTCGACGTCGATGTTGCTCTCGCGCAGCCAGCCGGCGACGCGGATCATGTCGTCGAGACCGTCGGCGGCGGCGGTGAGTTCGCGCGCGCCGACGTCGACGTACACCTCGGCGCCCGTCTTGGCGAGCAGCGCCTGCGCGGCGGGTAGATCCTCTGCCTTCGCCACGGTCACGACCAGGCTGGCGGTGCCCGCCTGCTCCTTGAGTTGCAGCGGGGACCCCTGCGCGATGATGCGGCCTTTGTCGATCACCACGATGTTGTCGGCCAGCTGATCGGCCTCCTCGAGGTACTGCGTGGTCAGCAACAACGTCGTGCCCTGCTTGACCAGGTTTCGCAGTGCGTCCCACAACTCGCTGCGGCTGCGCGGATCGAGGCCGGTGGTGGGTTCGTCGAGGAACAGCACCGGCGGCGACGCGAGCAGGCTCACCGCGAGGTCGAGTCGGCGACGCATCCCGCCCGAATACGACCTCACCACCCGATCGGCCGCGGCGGTGAGCGAAAACTGTTCCAGCAGTTGATCTCCCAGCCGCTTGAGGTCCTTCTTGCGGATGCCGTACAGCCCGCCGATCATCTTGATGTTCTCAAGGCCCGTCAGCAGTTCGTCCACCGTGGCGACCTGCCCGGCCAAACCCATGTTGCGGCGCACCTGATCGGGTTCGCCCACGACGTCGTACCCCGCGACGCGAGCGGTGCCGCTGGTCGGCTCGGTGAGCGTGGTCATCATCCGCACCGTGGTGGTCTTCCCTGCGCCGTTGGGGCCCAGCAGACCCAGCACCGTGGCGGGCGGGACGGTGAAGCTGACGCCGTCGACCGCGGTGTTCTCACCGAAGCGCTTCACCAGGTCGATGGCTTCGATGGCGGGTGGGGTGGGCATGACAGGAACCGTATCGGCACTCGCCGACAAGTTGTTACCGCGCGAGCGACCGCAAAATGCCAACTTTCCGCGGCGTGTCGCGTACAGACGCGGTCGCTCGCGGCACGGGGCGATTACGTGACGAGCGAGACCGAGTTGCTGCGGCGCAGCTTGCCCGACGGGGTCTTCGGGATGGTTCCCGGTCCGAGCACGACGACGTTGCGCGGGCGGACGTCGACCTCGGCCACCACCTCATGGGCGACATCGTGCTCGATGCGACGAACCTCGGCGGGGTCCTGCCACGAGTTGGACTCGACCGCGACGGCAAACGTCTCGCGCGAGTGACCGGCGTCGAGTCGCACGGCGACCGCGCAACCCGGACGGACACCGTCGACGCGGCAGGCGGCGCGTTCGATGTCGGTCGGATAGATGTTGCGCCCGGCCATGATGATGACGTCCTTGACTCGGCCGCAGACGACGATGTTGCCCTCTTCGGTGATGTAGCCGAGGTCGCCGGTGTCGTACCAGCCGTGCTCGTCCTGCGCGGGAATGAAGCCACCCATCGTGATGTATCCGGGCGTCAGCGACTCGCCGCGAAGCTCGATGACGCCGACGCCGCGCGGCGGCATCACGTTGCCGTGCTCGTCGATGACCCGGGCCTCCAGGTCGCGCAGCAGCGGCCCCAGCGAGGCCAGCCGCCGGGTGTTGCCCTTGGTGGCCGGCACGGCGCGACGCAGCGCGGCCAGCAGGTCGGCGTCGACCTCGTCGACCACCAGACCGGCACCGCACGGCGAGAACGACACCGCCAGGGTGGTCTCGGCCATGCCGTAGGCGGGCAGGATCGCGTCGGGCCGCAGGCCGAACGGCTTGCCGGCATCCAGTAGATCCTCGACGTCGGCGGGTTCGACGGGCTCGGCTCCCGACAGCGCGAAGCGCAGCGTCGACAGATCGAACTCGCCCGGCTTGGCCTGACGCCGCAGCCGCTTGGCGAACAGCGCGTACGCGAAGTTGGGGGCGGCCGTCATGGTGCCCTTGTACTTGTCGATGAGCTTGGCCCACAGCAGCGTGTCGCGCAGGAAGTCCATCGGCGTGACCTTGACCAGTTCCGCGCCGAAGTACATCGGGATGGTGAGGAAGCCGACCATGCCCATGTCGTGGAAGCAGGGCAGCCAGCTGACCATGACGTCCTTCTCGACGTCGTACTCGGCGCCGATGAACATCGCCTCGGCGTTGGAGTAGATGTTGCGGTGCGTGATCTGCACGGCCTTCGGGGAACCGGTCGATCCCGACGTCAGCTGCATCAGCGCCAGGTCGTCCTCGCCGACCTCGACGGGGTCGATCGGCTCGGATGCCAGCAGATCGCCGACCGTGAGGACCTTGATGCCCTTCTCCTCGAGCACCGGGATCGCCACGAGGAACGGCTCCGACACGATCACGGCCTTGGCCTCGATCATGCCGATGACGGTCATGGTGTCCTCGGCCCACACGGCCAGGTCGGTGCGCGGCGTCGGCTGGTGCAGCATCGTCAGGCTGGCTCCGCGCATCCACAGGCCCTGCGCGGTCGGCGCGATCTCGACGGGGAAGCCGGCCAGCACGCCGACGGCGTCGCCGTGGCCGATGCCCGCGGAGGCAAGGCCGCCGGCGATGCAGCGCGCTCGCTCGTGCACCTCGCCCCAGGTGTGGCGGACGGGCTCGTGGGGTTCACCGGTGACCATGCCCGTCGTGACGGTGCGGGCGTTGCGGTACATCTTCTCGGTGAATCGGCTCACGACGACCTCCTCGGCTCCAGAGCTAATTCCCTGGCGTAATGCTCCGCCTGATCAGGCACGCGAGCGCTGAGGCGCGCACACAAATCGGGAGCGGTTGAGTCTCGAATCGGTGATGCACCGGAACCTACGCCGCATCTGACGAGACTCCCACCGAGGTTTCCGGTGGGGAAGAAAGTCGCGTCCGCTGCATGACCGCTAGTTTTCACCGCAGCTCATCTTAGGCAACTCTTAAGTAGCCGCCAAACTCTCGCGAGAATTGAGGTCTGGCTCACACCGGCTCGTTATCAAACCGATGTCGACGGCGCAGGTACCACCCGCGCGCCCTGCACGGGACCGCTGGCCACCCGCACCGTGCGGCACACGCCCGCGCCGGCGAGTTGCGCGCCGACGTCCACCGCCGCGCTCGCCGACGCGCACAGGAACGCGCACGTCGGCCCGGAGCCCGAGACGATGCCCGCCAACGCCCCCGCCTCGGTGCCGGCGCGCAACGTGCGGCGCAGCCCCGGGTCGAGGCGCAGCGCCGCGGGCTGCAGGTCGTTTCCGAGCAGCGGCGCCAGCTCAGCGGCATCGCCGGACGCCAACGCGGCCAGCACCGGCTCGGGGTCGTCCAGCCGGGGCGGCGCCTTGCGGTCGGACCCCGCGGTCTCCCGCAGCCGGTCGATCTCGGCGAACACCGCGGGCGTCGACAACCCGCCGTCGGCGAACGCCAACACCCAGTGGAACGTGGTGCGCGCCAGCACCGTCGCCAGTTCCTCGCCGCGGCCGGTGCCCAACGCCGTCCCACCGTGCAAGGCGAACGGGACGTCGCTGCCGAGTTGAGCGGCGAGCGCATGCAGATCACGCCGCGGCACACCCAGCTCCCACAGCGTGTTCATCGCCACCAGCACCGCCGCGGCGTCGGCGCTGCCGCCCGCCATCCCGCCGGCCACCGGAATGGACTTCTCGATCACAATCGCCACATCCGGCGCCCGGCCCACGTGCTCGGCCATCAACTCCGCCGCCCGCCACGCGAGGTTGCGCTCGTCGGTGGGCAGCGACTCGGCCCCTTCACCGGACATCTCCACGGTCAGCATGTCGGCGTTGCGGACGGTGACCTCGTCGAGCAGCGAAACGGCATGGAACACGGTGGTGAGCTCGTGATAACCGTCGTCGCGGCGGTCCCCCACCTCCAGGTAGAGGTTCACCTTGCCGGGCACCCGAACGGTGACCGACCCGGTGGGAACCCACTCCGAGGCGGTGTTTCCGTTCCAGCCTGGCACGGCACGACACTATCTGGTGACCAGCAGTCGTCTCACCGAGTCAGGGCCGTCACCGGCACTAATCTGGGAACGTGCTGTCCGCCGGCGACCGGTTCGAAGGCTATGTGGTCGACGAGGTCCTCGGCCGCGGCGGATCCGCCACCGTTTACCGGGTGCACGGCGCCGAGGACACGGCGAGAGTGGTCGCGCTGAAGGTCCTCGACGCAGACCATCGCCACCTCGCGGAGGTGGCACGGCTGCGAAGAGAATTCGAGTTCGCCAACCGACTGGACCATCCCCACATCGTCACGGTGTACGAGCGCGGCCCCGGTTGGCTGACGATGGAGCTGGTCGCGGGCGGCGGAGTGCGAGGCCTGCGGAAGCTCTCCGATCGCATCGCCGCGCTGAGCCAGATCGCCGACGCGCTGGACTACATTCACAACCGCGCGATCGTGCACTGCGACGTCAAACCCGCCAACATCCTCGTCGACGGCGCCCGCGCCGTTCTCATCGACTTCGGGGTCGCGGTCACGATCACCGACGACATCTGCCGGCGCCCGACGCAGGTGGAGGCGTCGTTGGCGTACTCGGCGCCCGAACTCATCGCGGGCCGGGCACCGAGTGAGGCGACCGATGAATACGGGCTGGCCTGTGCCGCGGTCGAGTTGATCACCGGGTCGCCGCCGTTCCGAGAGGACTCCCGAGTCGGTCTGGTCGACGCGCACCTGCATCGCCCGCCGCCGCGGTTCTCCCGTGAGATCGACTGGCTGCCACGGGCTTTCGACTCGATAATGGCCAAGGCGCTGTCGAAGGCGCCCGCGGACCGGTACGGGTCCTGCCGTGAGCTCATCGCGTTGATCGCCCGCGCGTTGCAGTAGTTGCCGCTGAACCCAGGCTTTCGAGCGCGTCTCAGGGCACGCCGATCGAACCCTGTTGCTCCTGCTCGTGGGGCTCGCCGACCACCGGCGAGTCGGTCTCACCAGACCGCTGCAGCAGCCGGACGAAGTCCGCGATCGAGAGCGTCTCGCCGCGACGCGACGGGTCGATGCTGGCCGCCAGCAGCCTGCGCGCCGACTCGTTGCCCGAACCGGCCCATTCGGCGAACGCGTTGCGGGCCGTCTTGCGGCGCTGTGCGAACGCGATGTCGATCAGCTCGAACACCTTGCGGCGAAAGCCGTCGTCGGTGGGCCACGGCGGGGTCTCGTGACGTTCGATGCCCACCAGGCCCGAGTACACCCGCGGGATCGGCCAGAACACCGTCGGCGACACCATGCCGTAACGCCGGACGTTGCCGAAGAACCGCACCTTGGCGCTGGGCACGCCGTACTCCTTGCCACCCGGTTCGGCGGCGAGTCGCTCGGCCACCTCGGCCTGCACCATCACCATCACGGTGCGGATCGACGGCAGCTCGGCCAGCAGGTGCAGCAGCGCGGGCACCGCGACGTTGTACGGCAGGTTCGCGACCAGGGCGGTCGGCTCTTCGTCCAACTCGGCGCGTCGCAGCGTCAGGACGTCGCGGTTGAGCACGGTGAGCCGGTTGATCTCGCTGTGCGAATGGTCGGCGATCGTGGTCGGCAGCTGCCGAGCCAACACCGGGTCGATCTCGACGGCGGTCACCCGCGCACCGCGGTCGAGCAGGGCCAGCGTCAGCGAGCCCAGGCCGGGGCCGACTTCGAGGACGTGGTCGTTCCTGTTGATCCCGGAGGCCGAGACGATCCGCCGAACCGTGTTCGCGTCGTGGACGAAGTTCTGACCGAAAGCTTTACGCGGCCGGAAATCGATCTGTTTGGCCAGCTGCCGTATCTCAGTCCGTCCGAGTAATCGAATGGTCAGCGCGCCCCAATCCTCCCGCTACACGTCGGCCACGCTCCCCAACCTTGCCGCGCCCGAGTGACTTCAGCAATCGCGATTTGCTCTTCTCGTGTGGCCAAATCAGCTCTCGCAGCATACCTCAGACCGCCGTTGCGCTCCCACGTGTTCTGGTCGAATTGGACGCCACCGTAGTAGCCGTTGCCGGTGTTGATAGCCCAATTACCTCCCGCTTCGCAGCGAGCAAGGGCGTCCCACGTCGCGCCGTTGGACACCGGCGGCACGTCGGTGCCGGGTTTCGTGCCGACCCGCACCACGCCTTCGCGGGCCGGCGTCACGACGACATTGGCTACTGGCAACCTGCCGGTCTCGACGCCGTTGACCTTTGCCACCGCAAAGATCACGTCCTGGGTGCCGGGCGCGCCCGGGTCCTCGACGATCTCGCGGCTCTGGTTGAGCGTCGGGTCCTCGATGCGCTTGAGGGGCGGGGCCAGCGGCACCCGCTGGGCGACCTTTTCGATCCGGTTGCGCGTGACGTCGATCCGCATGCCGTCGACCACGGGCGCCGACGCGGCCGGCACGACGGTGTCGCGCTGCTCGAGCGGCGCGCCGGCGGCCGCGAGCAGACCAGCGACGTTCGGTGCGGCCAGCGTGACGGTGCGCATCGCCCCGCCGTCGTCGATGTGCACGGTCTTGGCGCTGACAACGGGCAGCGACATCCCCGCGAGCGGAACCCGGCTGCCGCGCGAGGCCGCGGCGGGCGCAGTGTCGGTCATCTTCAGCTGCGAGAGCGCCTCGTCGACGGTCGATGCGGTGGTCCACACCTGCCGGCTGTCCTGCCCGTCGAGGGACACCTGCAGCGGGCGGCTGCGGCGCAGCACGATCGTGTCGGCCTGGTGCACCGGCTGATCGGCGGCCGGGTAGAGATCATCGCGTTCGCCGACGTCGAAGCCGTTCTCTTCAACGACGTCGATGACGCGCGACTTCATCGTCGCCACCGTCGTCGAGGAGCCGTCCACGGTCAGCGTGACGGTCTTGTGCGCGGCTACGGCATAGCCACCGGCGAAAGTCAGTGCGAGCAGCGTCGCACCGACCAGAAGACGTAGCAATGGCGAGCGCGCTTCATGGAGTTTTGTGAAAGTGTTCAAAACGTCGTATATCTCCGACTATCGGGCCGAATGCGGCTGCGGGGGTAGCGCTCCGGTTTCGATCACAGCACGGTAACGGAGACGCCCGGCGTCAGCAACTCGCAAGGCCGTAGGTGCGCGCCGCGGTCGCGGTGGTTTCCCGCGCAACTACCTCTGCCGGCTTGCCGATGATCTGCGCGAGCGCCCGCACAGTGTAGGGCAGGCAATACGGCTCGTTGGGTGCGCCGCGGTACGGGTGCGGGGTGAGGAACGGCGCGTCGGTCTCGACGATCAGCTGCCCCGGCGGAATCAGGGCCGCGGCTTCCTGCAGGGCCTTGGCGTTCTTGAAGCTGACGGTGCCCGACAGGCTCAGCACCCAGCCCCGGTCCACACACGCGCGCGCCATCTCCGGGCCCGAGGAGAAGCAGTGGAAGATCACCGTGTCCGGGGCCCCCTCGGCGGTCAGCACGTCGAGGATGTCGGCGTCGGCCTCGCGGTTGTGGATCATCAGCGGTTTGCCGGTGCGCTTGGCGAGGTCGATGTGCCAGGCGAACGCGTCGCGCTGGGTCGCCGGGTCGGCGCACCCGTCGAGCTTGCCCGGCCAGTACAGGTCCAGGCCGGTCTCCCCGACCGCGACGACGCGGGGGTGGCCGGCGAGTCGCTCGATGACGGTCTTGGCCTCCTCGGTCAGCGCGCCGGCGCGTGTCGGGTGCAGGGCGACCGCGGCGTAGACGCGCGCGTCGGCGTCGGCCGCATCGGTGACCCATCGCGCGGACTCGAGGTCGTCGGCGATCGTGACGACGGCCTGCACGCCGACCGCGGCGGCGCGGTCGACGATCTCGGTGACGCTCGCCGCGTCCGTGGCGCCGCACGCATCGAGGTGGGTGTGCGCGTCGATCAGCGGGCTCAGCGGCGCCGGGGCGGGCGGCTGCTCCCTTGTGCCTCGACGCTTCTCGCTCACCGCCACACCATAAGCTGAGGCCAAATGAGCGAGCCTTTCTACATCACCACGGCGATCGCCTACCCGAACGGCGATCCGCACGTCGGACACGCCTACGAGTACATCGCCACCGATGCGATCGCCCGGTTCAAGCGGCTGGACGGCTTCGACGTGCGGTATCTGACCGGCACCGACGTGCACGGGCTGAAGATGGCCGAGGCCGCGCAGGCGCTGGGTGTCCCGACGGCCGAGCTGGCGCGGCAGAACTCCGATGTGTTCGAACGCCTGCAACGCAAGCTCAACATCTCGTTCGACCGGTTCATCCGCACGTCCGATGCCGACCACCACGAGGCGTCCAACGAGATCTGGCGGCGGATGAACGACGCCGGCGACATCTACCTCGACTCGTACCGGGGTTGGTACTCCGTGCGTGACGAACGGTTCTTCACCGAGGCCGAGACCAGCGTCGGCGCCGACGGTGTACGGGTGGCAACGGAAACCGGCGCCCCGGTGACCTGGACCGAGGAGCAGACGTACTTCTTCCGGCTGTCGGCCTACACCGACAAGCTGCTCGCGCACTACCGGGCGCATCCGGAGTTCATCGAGCCCGACGTGCGGCGCAACGAGATCGTCAGCTTCGTCTCCGGTGGCCTGCGCGATCTGTCGATATCCCGGACGACGTTCGACTGGGGCGTGCCGGTACCAGACCATCCCGATCACGTCATGTACGTATGGGTGGACGCCCTGACGAATTACCTGACGGGCGTGGGCTTTCCGGACACCTCGTCAGAGGCGTTCGGCCGGTACTGGCCCGCCGATCTGCACATGATCGGCAAGGACATCATCCGGTTTCACGCCGTCTACTGGCCGGCGTTTCTGATGTCTGCCGGAATCGCGTTGCCGCGCAGGGTGTTCGCGCACGGCTTCGTGCTCAACCGCGGCGAGAAGATGAGCAAGTCGGTGGGCAACATCATCGATCCGGTCAACCTCGTCGACACGTTCGGCCTCGACCAGGTGCGGTACTTCTTTCTGCGCGAAGTGCCGTTCGGCCAGGACGGCAGCTACAGCGAAGAGGCCATCATCGGGCGCATCAACGCCGACCTGGCCAACGAGTTGGGCAACCTGGCCCAGCGTTCGTTGTCGATGGTCGCCAAGAACCTCGACGGAATCGTCCCGGAGCCAGGCGATTTCACCGCCGAGGATATCGCGCTGCTGGAGTCGGCCGACTCGTTGCTTGACCGGGTGCGCGGCCACTACGACGCCGTGGCGATGCACCTGGCGCTGGAGGCCATCTGGTCCGTCCTGGGGTCGGCGAACAAGTACTTCTCGGCCCAAGAGCCATGGGTGCTGCGCAAGTCCGAGTCGCCCGAAGACCAGAGGCGGTTCGGCACTGTGCTGTACACGACGCTGGAGGTCGTACGGATCGCGGCGCTGCTGGCCCAGCCGGTGATGCCCGACTCGGCGGCCAAACTGCTCGACCTGCTCGGTCAGGACCCCGACGAACGCTCCTTCGCCGCCGTCGGTGTCCGATTGAAGCCAGGCACCGCCCTGCCGGCCCCGACCGGCGTGTTCCCCCGCTACCAGGCTGAGTGATTCGAAAAGTGAACGGACTGCACGAGAAACTGCACGACATCTACGAAGAGGTCGCGCGGCGCAACGCCGGCGAGACCGAATTCCACCAGTCCGTGTTCGAGGTGCTCACCAGCCTCGGACCCGTGGTGGAGAAGCATCCGGAATATGTCGACTCCGAGGTGATCCGGCGGCTGTGCGAACCGGAACGCCAGATCATCTTCCGGGTGCCCTGGGTCGACGACCGCGGCACGGTCCAGATCAACCGCGGCTTCCGCGTCGAGTTCAACTCCGCGCTGGGCCCATTCAAGGGCGGCCTGCGCTTCCACCCGTCGGTCTACCTCGGAATCGTCAAATTCCTCGGCTTCGAACAGATCTTCAAGAACTCGCTGACCGGCATGCCGATCGGCGGCGGCAAGGGTGGCGCGGATTTCGACCCCAAGGGCCGCACCGACGACGAGGTGATGCGGTTCTGCCAGTCGTTCATGACCGAGCTGTACCGCCACCTGGGCGAGTACACCGACGTGCCCGCCGGCGACGCCGGCGTGGGTATGCGTGAAATCGGTTACCTGTTCGGGCAGTACAAGCGGATCACCAACCGCTACGAGTCCGGCACGCTCACCGGCAAGGGGTTGACCTGGGGCGGTTCGCAGGTCCGCACCGAGGCCACCGGATACGGAACCGTGTTCTTCGTCAACGAGATCCTCAAGGCCAACAACGACAGCTTCGAGGGCAAGCACGCCGTCGTGTCCGGCTCGGGCAACGTCGCGATCTATGCGATCGAGAAGATCCAGGAACTCGGCGGCATCGTCGTGGCCTGTTCGGACTCGAGCGGCTATGTCGTCGACGAGAAGGGTATCGACCTCGAGATCCTCAAGGAGATCAAGGAAGTGCGGCGCGGCCGGGTGGCCGACTACGCCGAGATACGTGGGGGCGCCGCCACGTTCGTCGAGGACCGCAACGTGTGGAATGTGCCGTGCGAGATCGCGCTGCCATGCGCGACGCAGAACGAGATCAACGGCGACGAGGCGCTCGCACTGATCGCCAACGGCTGCCGGATCGTCGCCGAAGGCGCGAACATGCCGTGCTCCCCCACCGCGGTCAAGCACTTCGCCGGGGCCGGGGTGACGTTCGCACCGGGTAAGGCCGCCAACGCGGGCGGCGTCGCAACCAGTGCGTTGGAGATGCAACAGAACGCGTCGCGGGACTCGTGGACGTTCGCCGACACCGAGAAACGGTTGGAGCAGATCATGCGCCGCATCCACAACCGCTGCTTGGCCACCGCCGACGATTACGACCAACCCGGCAACTATGTGGCGGGGGCGAACATCGCCGGGTTCATCCGGGTGGCCGACGCGATGCTGGCGCTCGGACTCGTCTGACCGCCTCAGAGTGACCCACGTCACGTTCTGTCACGTTTCGGCGGCGAACGGTGTCTTGAGGGCATGACTGAACACAACGCACATAACACGAAAGTCGTCGTCATCGGCGGCGGCTACTCCGGAACCCTGGCGGCCAACCATCTGCGGATGCGTCCTGGTCTCGACATCACTCTGGTCAACCCCAGGCCGAAGTTCGTCGAGCGGATCCGCCTGCACCAGCACGCCGCCGGTAACTACGAGGCCACCGTCGACTACGGCACGCTGCTCGGCGAGGGCATCAAGCTGGTCGTAGACACCGCGACACGCATCGACACCGCCACGCGAAGGATCGAACTCGCGTCGGGCCGCGCCTTGACCTACGACTACGTCATCTACGCGGTAGGCAGCACCGGCGCGATACCGACATCGGTGCCGGGTGCAGCCGAGTTCGCCCATCCCATCGCGGAATTGGAGCAGGCGCAGCGGCTGCGGGCCGTCCTCGAGGATGTGAGTCCAGGCGCTCCGGTCACCGTCGTCGGCGGCGGACTGACCGGCATCGAGTCGGCGGCCGAGCTCGCAGAGCAAGGCCACAACGTGACGCTGGTCTGCGGTGGCCAGTTGGCACCGCCGCTTTCGGAACCGGGGCGGCGTTCGGTCGCCAAGACGTTGCGCAAGTTGGGCGTCACCATCCTCGAAGCCGACGTCGTGACCGAGGTGCGCGCCGACGCGGTGGTCTTCGCCGACGGCGCGGTGCGCCCGACGGCGGTGACCATCTGGGCGGCAGGCTTCGGCGTTCCCGCACTGGCCGCGGCCAGCGGCTTGCACACCGACGAACTGGGCCGGCTGCTCACCGACGAGACGCTGACCAGCATCGACGACGATCGCATCGTCGCCGCCGGCGACTGCGCCTCCCCGTCGGGTGTAGCGCTGCGGATGTGCTGCGCGTCTGCCGGACAGCTCGGACCCCAGGCAGCCAACACGGTGCTGAGCCGGATCGCGGGCACCGCCCCGGCGAGTTTCCAGTACGGGCTGCCGGGGACGTGCACCAGCCTGGGCCGGCGCGCCGGGATCCTCCAGCTGGGGCACCAGGACGACACTCCGGTGAACTTCTTCATCGCCGGCCGTGTCGGCGCCAAGGTGAAGGAGGCCATCTGCAAGGGCACGATATGGGGACAGCGCCAAGAGGCGCGCAAACCCGGCGCCTCGTTCTGGTTCAAGGGCGGCCCGCGTCCCGAGCAGCCGGCCTTCGCTCCGAAGGTGGTAACGGAAACGTGACCACCTCAGGAGGCGAACACGCCGAGCGGTTCACCCATCTGCGGCCGCTGCTGTTCACGATCGCCTACGAGATTCTCGGCAGCACAACGGAATCCGACGACGTGCTACAGGACAGCTACCTGCGCTGGGCCGACGTCGACCTCGCGACCGTGCGGGACACGAAGTCGTATCTGGCGCAGTTGGTGACCCGCGAGGCGCTCAACGCGGTTCGCAGCCGGGCACGTCGTCGCGAGGAGTACGTCGGCCCGTGGCTGCCCGAGCCGCTGCTGCTCGAGGACACCGACCCGTCGGCGGATGTGGTGCTGGCCGAATCGGTTTCGATGGCGATGCTGGTGGTGCTGGAGACGCTGACGCCCGACGAGCGCGCGGTGTTCGTGTTGCGCGAGGTGTTCGGCTTCGACTACGACCAGATCGCCGAAGCGGTCGGAAAGTCCGCGGGCACGGTGCGCCAGATGGCGCACCGTGCCCGGGCCCACGTGCAGTCGAGGCGGAAGCGGTTCGGCCCCGTCGACGAACGCCGTACGGCCCAGATCACCGAGCAGTTCCTGACCGCGGCGGCCACCGGTGACGTGGAGGGTCTGATGGCGCTGCTGGCGCCCGGCGTGACCTGGACCGCGGACCACGGCGGCAAGGCCACCGCGATTCGCAGGCCCGTCGTCGGCGCGCGGCGGGTGGCCGCGCTGATGGCCCAACTCTTCCGGGTGGCCCGGGATATGCCGGACATGCGGTTCCACACAGCGGTGTACAACAGCGCGCCGGCCGTCGTGATCTACACCGGCGAACACCTGGAGGGCCTGTTCGTGTTCGAGGTGACCGACGACAAGATCACGAACCTGTACGCGGTGCGCAACCCGGACAAGCTCGGCGGCGTCACGATCCCCCGGAAGATCAGCCGCTGACTTTTCCTGCGCGAGCAGTCACGTAGTGCCCTGTTTCGCGACAATTTCGGGCCACTTTGCGTCTGCTCGCGGGACACAGCAAGCTGGGGCCGTGCGGATTGACCTGCTCGGCGACCTGGGCGGCGCCCCGGCGGTACTGCGCGCCGTCGCGTACGCCGCGGCCGAGCGTGGGCTGTCCGCACCCGCCGCACTGATTGGCGACTGGTTCGGCTCGGGTGCCGTCATCGCGCCGACGGTCGACGCGGCGCCCGTCGAGGCGTCGCGAGTGTTCGACGTCATGCCGGGCGGATCAGGAGATGCGGTCGGCGGCGGTTGGTTCGGTTATCTGTCGTATCCCGACGCTGCGGCCGATGGGAATGGCCCGCGTGTTCCCGAGGCGGCGGGCGGCTGGTCCGATTGTGTACTGCGTCAGGACCGCGATGGACGGTGGTGGTTCGAAAGCCTCGCCGGCGCAGCGATTCCGGACTGGGTGGTCGACGCGCTGCGAGCGCCTGTCGAACCCCGGCCGGCTCGCCTCGCGTGGGGCGAGGCCGACCGCGACGCGCATCGGCGCGGGGTGTTGGCCTGCCTGGACGCGATCGCCGCCGGCGAGGTCTACCAGGCGTGTGTGTGCACACAGTTCCGCGGCCGACTCGACGGCGCTGCGATCGACTTCTTCGTCGACGCCGTTGAACGGACGTCTCCTGCGCGGGCGGCATACCTGGGCGGCGACTGGGGCGCGGTGGCGTCGTTTTCGCCGGAACTGTTCCTGCGCCGGCGCGGTGACCACGTCGCGTCGAGCCCGATCAAGGGCACGCTGCCGTTGTCCGCCGATCCGGCGGCACTGCGCGCGTCGGTCAAGGACGTCGCGGAGAACATCATGATCGTCGATCTCGTGCGCAATGACCTCGGCCGCGTCGCCGACGTCGGCACGGTGACGGTGCCGGAGTTGTTGGCCGTGCGGCCGGCGCCGGGAGTGTGGCATCTGGTGTCGACGGTGTCGGCGCGGGTGGACGTCGAGGTGCCGATGTCGGCGGTGCTCGACGCCACCTTTCCGCCCGCCTCGGTGACCGGCACGCCGAAGGTGCGGGCACGTCAGCTGCTCGCGGGATGGGAACCCGTTCGACGCGGAGTTTATTGCGGCACAGTCGGTTTGGCGTCACCCGTCGGCGGCTGCGAGTTGAACGTCGCGATCCGCACCGTCGAGTTCGACGCGTTCGGCAACGCGGTTCTGGGCGTCGGCGGGGGCATCACGGCCGACTCGGATCCCGATCGCGAGTGGGAGGAGTGCCTGCACAAGGCGGCACCGATCACCGGGTCACGCGCGCGAACGCAGGACCGCGTCGTAGAGCTCACGCCGTGACGGTGAGCCCGGATTCGCCGCGACCACCTCGGCACAGGCGTCCTTGACCCGGATGCCGTCGTCGACGAGTTTGTTGACCTCGGCCACCAACGTTTCGAGGTCGGCCTTCGGGACGGCGCCGGCCAGCACGACGGTGATCTCGCCGAGGACGCCGTCGGCGGCCCAGTCGGTCAGTTCGGCGAGCGAGCCGCGGACCACTTGCTCGTGCGTCTTGGTCAGCTCGCGGCAGACCACGGCCCGTCGCTGCGAGCCGAGCACCGCGACGGCATCGGTGAGCGTCGCCGCAAGCCGGCGCGGCGACTCGAAGAACACACAGGTCCGCTGCTCGGTCGCCAGCGTGTTCAGCCATGTTCTGCGGGCGGCCTGTCTGCGCGGCGCGAACCCCTCGAAGCAGAACCTCTCGGCCGGTAGCCCCGAAACCGCCAGCGCCGTCGTCACGGCCGACGGGCCGGGCAGGCAACTGACCGGCAGGCCGGCATCTATAGACGCCGTCACCAGCCGGTAGCCGGGATCGCTGATCAACGGCATACCGGCATCGCTGACCAGCAGCACCGTCGCGCCGGCCCGGACCTCGTCGAGCAGACCCGAGACCCGCGAGGCCTCGTTCTGGTCATAGAGGCTGACCACCTTGGCGGTGAGCCTCACTTCCAGAGCCTGGGCCAGCGTGCGGATGCGGCGGGTGTCTTCCGCGGCGATGACGTCGGCGTCCCTCAACGCGTCGACCAGCCGTGATGATGCATCCGAGGGCTGGCCAAGCGGCGTCGCGCCGATGAGCAGTCGGCCGAGGGTCATGCCGGACAGCCTACGATCGCACTCGTGACCGCTCCCGCCACCAAAGCGCCACGCGCGGTCCCCGTCATCAGCCCCGCGCCGCAGGTGCCCGTCGCCGACTTCGGTCCCGTCGACCGCATGCAGGGCTGGGTGATGACGGCCGTCATCGCCGCGCTGGCGGCGGTGACCCGGTTCCTCAACCTCGGGTCGCCGACCGATGCCGGTACGCCGATCTTCGACGAGAAGCACTACGCCCCGCAGGCGTGGCAGATGCTGCACAACCACGGCGTCGAGGACAACCCCGGCTACGGCCTGGTCGTGCATCCGCCGGTCGGCAAGCAGTTGATTGCGATCGGTGAGGCGCTGTTCGGGTACAACGGGTTGGGCTGGCGGTTCTCGGGTGCCGTCTGCGGCGTGATCATGGTCGTGCTGGTGGCGCGCATCGCGCGGCGCATCAGCCGGTCGACGTTGGTCGGCGGCATCGCGGGGCTGCTGGTGGTCGCCGACGGAGTGAGCTTCGTCGCCTCGCGCACCGCGCTGCTCGACGGGTTTCTGGTGATGTTCGTGGTGGCCGCGTTCGGCTGCCTGATCGTCGACCGGGACCAGGTGCGTGAGCGGATGCACATCGCGCTGCTGGAGGGTCGCATCGGCGAGACGCTGTGGGGACCGCGGCTCGGCGTGCGGTGGTGGCGGTTCGGCGCCGGCGTGCTGCTCGGGTTGGCTTGTGCCACAAAGTGGTCCGGGCTCTACTTCGTCGCATTCTTCGGTGTCATGACGATGGTGTTCGACATCGTCGCGCGGCGCCAGTACCGCGTGCCGCGACCGTGGCTGGGCGCATTCCGTCGCGACCTGGGGCCGTCGCTGTACGCGCTGGTGTTCATCCCGTTCGTCGTGTACCTGGCGTCCTACACTCCCTGGTTCGCCTCGGAGACCGCCGTGAACCGCCACGAGGTCGGGCAGTCGATCGGCGAGGACAGCGTGTTGCCGATCCCCGATGCGCTGCGTTCGCTGTGGCATTACACCTACGCCGCGTACAAGTTCCATGCCGGGCTGACCAACGCGGACGGGAACCACCACCCGTGGGAGTCCAAGCCGTGGACGTGGCCGATGTCGCTGCGCCCGGTGCTGTATGCGATCGACAACCAGGACGTTGCGGGGTGTGGCGCGCAGTCGTGCGTCAAGGCGGTGATGCTCGTCGGCACACCGGCGATGTGGTTCCTCGCGGTGCCGGTGCTGGCCTGGGCGGTGTGGCGGGCCTTCATCAGGCGGGACTGGCGGTATGCGGTTGCGCTCGTCGGCTACGGCGCGGGTTTCCTGCCGTGGTTCGCCGACATCGATCGCCAGATGTACTTCTTCTACGCGGCGACGATGGCGCCGTTCATGGTGCTGATGATCGCGCTGATCCTAGGCGACATCCTGCACAAGCCGAACCAGAACGCCGAGCGTCGAACGCTCGGGTTGATCGCGGTGAGCTGTTATGTCGCACTGGTGCTGACGAACTTCGCGTGGATGTACCCGATTCTTACGGGCATCCCGATCTCGCAGTCGACGTGGAACATGCAGATCTGGCTGCCCTCCTGGCGATAGCGATAGAGGATACGGCTGAGGATCTGGCATCGAGGCATAGGTGGGTCCCGGGTCCTACGCGCGAGATTGCATCCATGGCTGCGATCGCGAGCCACAACCCTGTGTGCAATCTCGACCGTAGGAGCGGCAAATGTCAGTCGGCCTAGTCAGCATTGCGGCGTGGAGGACGTGTTCGTCGGAACTGAGGCGGTGGCCAGTGGCGCACTGACTCGCGGGCAATTGCGCTGGAGTTACCGGCGCATGTTCCCAGACGTCTACAGCACCAATGCCGCAGAGCCGCAGCTGCCGCAGCGCATCCTCGGCGCCTGGCTCTGGTCGAAACGGCAAGGCGTGATCGCCGGCGCCGCCGCCGCCGTGCTGCATGGCGCGCGACCCGTGAACCAAGGGGTGGACGTCGAATTGATCTGGCGCTGCAGCCGACCGCCGCACGGGATACGGGTCCGCAACGAGCGGATCGAAGCCGATGAAATTACCGAGATCGACGGGCTGCCCGTCACCAGGCTCGAACGCACCGCATTGGACCTCGCGCGTCATGCCCCGCGCGATTCCGCTGTCGTCCACCTCGACGCACTTGCCCGCGCGACCGGGTTAACGGCGTCTGAAGTAGAACCGTTGCTGAACCGCTACCGCGGCAGCCGCGCGATCTGGCATGCGATCGAAGCGGTGTCGCTGATGGACGGCGGATCCAGTTCACCGAGAGAGACGTTGACTCGCCTCGCCCTGTCCGATGCCGGGTTCCCAGCGCCCAAAACGGATTTCACGGTGACCGATGGTGGCGGTTCCACACGTGTAGCGATGGGCTACGACGCGCCGATGGTCGGTGTGGTCTTTGGTGAAGACAGCTCGGGGATGCAGGAGAAGGCCGGATGGAGATTGATTTCTGCGGCCGATGCAACGCCACCGGCCATCATGTGCAAGGTGCGGATGACCGTCACCGAACGCGGGTATCCGTTGTGGAGGTTGCAGCGGCTGTCGCGGGTCTAGAGCGGGTCGCGGCCCGCCGGGCACGACATGCATCGCGGGCCGCCGCGGCCGGTGCCCAGTTCGAATGCCTCGATCGGCAGCACCTCGATGCCCGCATCGGCAAGGCGCGCATTGGTTTCGACGTTGCGCTCGTATGCGACCACCACTCCGGGGGCCAACGCGAGCGTGTTGTTTCCGTCGTCCCACTGCTCGCGCTCGGCCGTCACCGGATCGAGTCCCGTCGCGATGACTCGCAGCCTGTCGATACCCATCGCCGTCGCAGCGGCCTGCACAAACGGCACCTCGTCGTCGATGCGCACGCCACCGCTGCCGTCGCGGTGAATCGTGAACGCCGACAGCGAATCCACCACCGGTGGGTACATCACCACCGCATCGACGTCGACCATCGTGCAGACCGTGTCGAGGTGCATCTGCGCGCGCCCCTGCGCGATCGGCACCGCCAGCACCGTATGGGCGAGATCGTCGTCGAACAGGCTGCGCGCCAATGCCTCCGCCCCGGCGGGCGTGGTCCGCTCGCCCACCCCGACCGCAACGACACCCGGTGCGAGCAGCAACACGTCACCGCCTTCGACGGGCGCCGACCGCGACTCGTAGGCCCGCCGCACACCGAGGAACCGCGGATGGTGCGCGTAGATCACGTCGGTCAGCGACGTCTCCCGCACTCGCGCCGGCAGCGCCAGCGATGTGATCGCCACCCGCGGACCGATCCAGAACGACGAGTCGCGGGTGAACAACAGGTTCGGCAACGGGTCGATGACGAAGTCGGCACCGTGGTGCATCCGGCGCACCAGCGACAACTCGGCTCCCGATAGGGGCAACTCGTTGAACGTCATGCCTGCCATCAGCACGCGGGCCAGCGGCGCCGGCTCCAGCGACCGCAGGTACGTCGAAAGTTCCTGTGCCAGAGGTAGACCCAGCCGTCGCGGATCGACCGCCGCGGCGATGCCGTGCATCCGAGCCGCGCCACTGTGTGACAGCGCTTCGGTCAGCAGGTCCGCCAGCAGCAGCACCTCGACCCCGCGGTCGGCCAGCAGCGCGGCGAACGCGTCGTGCTCCTGCTGCGCCCGCGCCACCCAGGGCAGTCCGTCGAACAGCAAGGCGTCGTTGTTGCGGGGCGTCAACCGCTGCAGTTCGGCCCCGGGCCGGTGCAGGATGACCGCGCGCAGTCGCCCGACCTCGGAGTCGCAGCCCAGCGTCACATCTAGCACCGTAACCCGCGAGGTCACCTCAACTATGGTTGATGTTATGGAGTTGATTCACGAGCTGACTCCCGGCGAGATGTCGGCTCGCAGCGGTGTTGCGGTCTCGGCACTGCACTTCTACGAGCGCGAAGGCCTCATCCACAGCCGGCGCACGACCGGCAACCAGCGCCGCTACGCCCGGGAGACGTTGCGGCGGGTCGCGTTCATCCGGATGTCGCAACGGCTCGGCATTCCGCTGTCCCGCATCCGCGAAGCGCTGGCCACCCTGCCCACCGACCGGGTGCCGACAAGCAAGGACTGGGCGAAACTGTCGGCGGGCTGGCGGCAGGATCTCGACGAGCGCATCCTGCATCTGCAGCGCCTGCGGGACAACCTCGCCGGCTGCATCGGCTGTGGCTGCCTGAGCCTGAAGACCTGCGCGCTCACCAACCCCGGAGACATGCTCGCCAACCAGGGGCCGGGCGCGGTGCGGCTGTGACTCGAAGTCGAACGTCTGTGCGATAGAATTGCGGACATGGAGCTGGCTCTGCAGAGCTCGCTGTTCGAGCACGCCGAACGCCGCCATCTGGGCAATGGCGCCTGGATCGACTTCCGCTCCGGGTGGCTGGACGAAGCCGACGCGCTGTTCGAGGAACTGTCCGACGTCGTCCCCTGGCGCGCCGAGCGCAGGCCGATGTACGACCGGGTCGTCGACGTGCCGCGGCTGGTCTGCTTCGTGAACCTCGTCGACGAGCCGCCGCCGCATCCGCGTCTCAAGCAGCTCCGCCGTCGGCTCAACGACGCCTACGCCGGTGAACTCGGCGAACCGTTCACCACCGCAGGGCTGTGTCTGTACCGCGACGGCAACGACAGCGTCGCCTGGCACGGCGACACCATCGGGCGCAGCAGCACCGAGGACACCATGGTCGCGATAGTGGGGCTCGGCGCCACAAGGACTTTCGCGTTGCGCCCTCGTGGCGGCGGCAAATCGCTGCGTCTGCAGCACCGGCACGGTGACCTGCTCGTCATGGGCGGGTCGTGTCAACGCACCTGGGAGCACGCCATTCCGAAGACGGCACGACCCGTCGGCCCGCGCATCAGCATCCAGTTCCGTCCGCATGACGTGCGCTAGGACCGGACCGCCTTCACCGCGGCGACCAGCAGGTCGCGGGCGCGTTGAGTGTCGACCTTCGCGACGGGCTTGTCGGGCAGCACCAACGGGTTAGCGGTGACGATCACCAGGAAGGAACCGAAACTGGCGAGGTAGTTGTAGAGCTCACCGGTGCGGGGCTTGCCGTCCGCGATTGTCTGCACGACGCGGTGGGTGCCCAACGTCTGGACACCCTCGATCTGCGGCGCCTCGACGACCTCGACCAGACCGCGCACCGCGCCGCCGGCGAAGCCGACCTTGCGGCAGTTGTCGGCCGGCGGATTGACCGAAGCGGCCTCCGAGGTCTCGACCGCGATCGCGATGAACCGGTTGCCCTCACCCTCGGCCGTGGTCGCCGCCATGTTGCCCCTGGCGCCTTCGGGCACCATCTGCTGATTCGCGAACGAGGAGCAGTCGGGCGGTTCGAACTTCATACCCGGCGGCAGCGCTTGTCGGCCGAGCAGCCGCGGGTCGATGCCGGTCGGCCCGACGTCGGTGACCGTGAAACCGGGTCCGAAGCTTGCCCGAACGTCCTTGACGCGGACGATGTCGGCGCGCGACAGATCGTCGGCCGATTGGCCGGTCGCACACGCGGTGAGCAGGCCGGCGCATGCGAACACCAGCATCGGGCTCTTCGACATCGCCGCACAGGCTACCCGGGGATGCGGCCTCAACCCCGTAACGCGGACACCGTTTCCCTCATCAAGGTGGCGGCGAAGGCCGAGCCGAGTTGCGGGTTCGGCGAACCGGGGTCGGTGACGACCGCGACGAATGCGACGTGGTCACCGAGGTACGCGGTGACAGTGTCGGCGTGCGAACGAGTTTCGGAACCGCCTTCGACGACGGTGGCGCTCGCCGTGGCCAACGCGACCGTCGGCGCGTCGTCGATGACCGGTGCGGGCCCGAGCGTGACAGTCCCCGTCGTGCGCCCGCCCGCAACGGTGAAGCGCCCGCATTCGTCGATTGTCACGGGGTCGACATGTCCTGCTGCGTCGGCGACAGCGGCGTAGACGATTCCGCCCGGCCCCGATGCCGACCAGCCGCTGGTGTTCGGGGCGCCGGCGGCGGGGTCGACCAGCGCAGCGCAGGTCGGCGGTTCGGTGCTCCACTGCGCGCCGTATCCCCATGCGGTGATCGGTCCGATCGGACCCTCGAGGTCGGAGACCTCGTAACCGGCGGGAAGCTCACTTCGGGCCCGCTCTATTCGGGCCGGGTTGATCTGCGGCGGCACGTCGGCAGACGGCACGTGATCCGGCGGATCCGACGGTGCGCCACAGGCGGCCGCGCAGATCGCCAGGACCGCCGCCACGGCGACGCCGCGACCGGTGATCGCCCGGTTACGCGGCGGCCTCCCCTTCGGACCCGTCGGCCGCGTCGTCGCCGGGATCCTTTTCCGTCTCGGTGGTAGGCGTGCCGTCGGCGTCGGGGTCGTCACTGGGCTCGGCCCCCGCCTTGTTCTGTGAATCAAACTGGATGGGGCCGCGCACCTTGGGATTGTCGGGTTTGGTGCGCACCTGAGGTGTTTCCGTCTCGAGGGGGTCGTCTTCAGCTTCCTCGTCGCCCGATTGATCAACGACCTCTTCCTCATCGACTGGAGTATCGACTGGAGTCTCATCCTCGTCGAGTGTCGTCTTTTCCTCGACCGTGTCGAGGGGCTTCTCCTCGACCGTGCCGAGGGGCTTCTCCTCGACCGTGTCGGCCGGCTTCTCGACGATGTCGAGCGGCTTGTCGCCGGCGGTATCGTGACCGAGCGCCTCTCCCGCGGGTTCGGGCTCGTCGACGGCCGGTTGGCCATCGTCGACAACCGTTCCGCCCATTTCGTCGTCGCCCTCAGCTGACCACGACATCGACATCCGCATGTCGCTCTCGTCGAGCGGCGGTGGCAGGTCCGGCCCGCCGACACCGAAGGGGCTGGTGGTCGGCTGCGTGCCCAGCGGGCGGAACGTCGGATCTCCGGCAATCTCGGCGAGCGCGTCGTCGATACCGGTCGGAATCGCCGCCACGAGATTGAGCGCCGTCTGGATCGGATTCCGGAACGGAAGCAGGCCCACTTTCGTCCCGACGCCGGGGTTGACGTCACGCGCGTACGCACCCTCGATCAGCACGCGAAGCGGCGCGTCCAGAAGCGTCAAGACCGGCGACGGGACCACACCCTCGAACGGCATCAAGATAGGCAGCCGCTTCGTCGGGTAGAGGTAGTAGTCGGTGTCGCCGTGGCTGCCCTGGTAGAGCGCATCGTCGAAGTCCGCGTTCTGCAGATCGCCGTGGAGGTAGTAATAGCCCGCGACGGCGTTGAGGATGGCCAGCACGTTGGTGAGGCTGGCAGGCGCATCACCGCCGAGACCGTCGTACTGCGCCGCGAGGTCGACCGTCGGCATACACGGCCCGCCCGCCTGCTCGCAGGTGTTCGTCGGGGTCGCGCCGTGGAAGGTCACGCCGAGGATCGGAATCGTCAGTCCTTCGGGTCCTCGCGCCAGGATGCCGCCGTTGGGCCGCATCGGGTTGGCCAGCAGAAAGAACGACGTCTCCCCCGGGTCCTCCCCAGCCCTCGGAGTGGTGATCAAGCCCCGCTTCACCAGGGACGCGACCACGGCGCTTTGCGAGTAGCCGAAGATGACGTAGTCCTCATCCGCAGGAGGCGCCGGAAGCGTCGGCGGGGGCGTCGGCAGATTCGGGTCGACGCTGTAACTGGCGTCCTCGTTGTAGACACAGGACGCCCCTCCGCGAACGCAACCGTCCAGGCTCAGCACACCCTCGCGGACGGAGGCGTCGAAGGTCTTGGTGCCGAACACAGGAAAGAACTGAGCGGGATAGACGACGGCATAGACGTTGCGGTCGACGTCGTCGATCGGCGGGTGCCCGGGACCGGTGGGCGAGCCAGCCGCCGGATTGATGAAGAAGGTGACGGCGTCGTCCAAGTACTCGCTGATGAAGGCCGGGTCATCGGGCGGGGAGCTCAACGGGTGTTCTGTTCCGCCCATGATCAGCGCGCTCGCTGCCAACTGCACCGCGGTCGCGGCCGTCCACGCGACGACCAGGACGATGGCCGCGAGCACAGCCAGGCACATCGCACCAAGCGAACGCAGCGCTGTCTTCATTCGCGCACCATCGGACGACATCGCGCGTTCCCCTTCCGACACCACGGCCGTTGCCCCCACACAGTCTGCAGACAGCTAACCATCTCGGACTGTCTCAGCAAAGTTTTTCCGGAGGTTTGCCGCCGGGAAGCGGCTGCCGAATGGAGTTTGCCTGCATGCGATGGATGGCGCCCGTAGGCTACGGCGCAGATCAAACCGTTGGAGGAGCGAATGAGCAGTTCGATGCGGGCCGGAATCATCGCGGTTGCGGCCGTCGCACTCGGCCTCGGGCTGGCCGGATGTGGATCGGACACCAAGAGCGAGTCGGCGACGACCTCGGAGGAAACCGGCACATCGGCTGCCGGCACGACGGAGGCTTCGGCCGCCCCGCCGCCCGGGTCGGCGAAGGCCACGGGCGCGAACTACACGATCGTCGAGTACATCCGGGACAACGGGATCATCGAAACCCCCGTCAGACGCGGCGATCCCGGTGCGCCGACCATCGATCTGCCGTTTCCCCCCGGCTGGAGTGATGCCGGCCCCCGTGCACCCGAATGGGCATACGGCGCAATCATTTCCGATGACCCCGCAATGGCACAGGATCCCCCGACCGTCATCGCGTTGGTGTCGAAATTGACCGGCAACGTCGACCCGGCCAAGATCCTCGAATTCGCCCCGAACGAGATCAAGAACCTGCCCGAATATGAAGGGGCCGAGGAAGGTTCGCCATCCACCCTCTCCGGCTTCGAGGCGGTGCAGATCGGCGGCACGTACACCAAGGACGGTGTCTTGCGGGCGATCGCTCAGAAGACGGTCGTGATACCCGGTCAGGGCGGGCTGTTCGTCCTACAACTCAACGCCGACGGCCGCGAGGACCAGATGGGCGCGCTGATGGATGCCACGTCGGTCATCGACGAGCAGACCACCATCACGCCCTGACTCAGGCGCGTGACACCGCGGAGGCGGCCATGATCTGTTCGTCGGTCGGCCGTATGCCGGTGTAGCGCTCGAACTGCTCGGCGGCCTGCAGTGCGATCACCTCCGCGCCGGTGATCACCGCGACACCCGCCTTGCGCGCCGCCTTGATGAGCGGTGTCTCGGAGGGCATCGCGACCACATCGAAGACGTGGTGCGCCTTGGCGATCGCGGCGTCGTCGAAGGGCTTCTCGCTCGCCTCGGGCGCACCGGCCATTCCGATCGGCGTGACGTTGACGAGTACGTCGGCGTCGCGCGAGCCGATGTCGGCGACGTAGTCGTAGCCCAGACGGTCGGCCAGCGAACGACCGGTCTCGGCATTTCTCGCCGCGATCGTGCCGTGGACGAATCCCAGGTCGCGGAATGCGGCGCCGACGGCACTGGCCATCCCGCCGCTGCCGTAAATGAGCATCGACTGTGCCGGCTGCAGCCCGTTCTCGGCGATGAGGCGTTGCACCGCAAGGTAGTCGGTGTTCGATGCGGTGAGCCTGCCGCCGGGCACGGACAGGTCGTTGACGATCGTGTTGACGGCGCGGATCGACTGGGCCGACTGTTCGACCTCGTCGACGAGCGCCAGCACGTCTTGTTTGAACGGCATCGAAACCGAACAGCCGCGGATACCGAGCGCCCGCACACCCCCGATCGCTGCTGCGATATCCGTTGTGGTGCACGCCTTGTAGATGAAGTCGAGCCCGAGAAGGTCGTACAGGTAGTTGTGGAACCGGGTCCCGATGTTGGTCGGTCGGCCCGATAGCGAGATGCACAGTCGGGTGTCCTTTGACAACGGCACGCGCATCAGCCGACCGCCCGCACGACCTGAGACGCCGCGCCGCGGATCTGTTTGGTCAGCTCGGCCGAGAACGGCGGGTTGGGCGGGCGCGGTACCTCGATGGTGGTGGTGACCACCCCGAGGTCGTCGCGCTGCCAGTGCGCGCCGAAGCGGGTCAGGATGCTGCGCATGGGATAGTTGTCGGAGAGCACACGCGCGGTGAATCGTTGCACGCCATGGAAATTCGCGGCGATCGCGAGCGCCCCCATGAGGAGCGTTCCGACGCCTTTGTTCTGATAGGCGTCGGCGACGATGAATGCCACCTCGGCAACGGCGAGATCCTTCTCGTCACGCACGAAGCGCCCGTCCGCGACGACCGGGCCGTCGGGACCGTCGGTCATCACCCAGACGAAGTGGTGGTCGTAGTCGACCTCGAACAGATAGCGCATCAGCGACTTGCTCGGAACACGAACCGATTGAAACCGTCGGTACAGCGTCTCGCTGGAGAATTCGACGGGGCCTTTCGAAGTGCGTTCGTTGTCACCGGGCAATACCGGCCGCAACCACAGCTTGGTTTCGTCCCGTAGCCGGATCGGGATGGGGTTGACATAGGCGGCGAGACGCTGTCGGGCGGTGCTCAGCAGCCGGTCGAGCATGCCCGGGATCTCGAGCAGCGTGGCGAACGCTTCACGTCCCCCCACCCATCCGCGCACGGGCTGGGTGGCGATGACGGTCGCGGTGCGCGCCGTGTCACGCAGCAGCGCGATCTCGCCGACGATCATCCCCGCCGTCAGCTTGGCGACGGTGTCGTGCCCGTCGTCTCCGACGTGCGTGACCTCGGCCTCGCCGGAGCCGATCAGCAGGAAGGACACCGCGAGTTCGCCTTGATGCATGAGCACCTGCCCCGCGGCGGCGTTGAGCGGACTCAGTTGGGCCGCCAGCGGAACCAGGGCCTCGGCCCGATAGCCACCGAAAACTTCCAACGCGGTGAGTTCATCGGCGCGGACGCCGGTCGGACCGGCCACGATCTGAGGCTACGGGCTGATCGTCGCGTCGGGCAAGGAAGGGCGCCGCTCGGCGGATGTGGAGCGGGCCGGCCGTGGTACTTCGCCACCCGCCGGAAGACAAGTCGCTACATGATGTGCTGCATCGATGTCGTCCACGGCCGCCCGCGCGTCACAGGATATCACAACATCTGAACAGGTAGACAGGTATAGATTGCCGCCATAGGCTACGACTGCAGATCAGAAAGGAAGCCCAATGGCCGAGTACACCCTGCCTGACCTTGACTACGACTACGGCGCCCTGGAGCCGCATATCTCGGGGCAGATCAACGAGATTCACCACAGCAAGCACCACGCCACCTATGTCAAGGGTGTCAACGACGCGATCGCCAAGCTCGAGGAAGCGCGCGCCAACGGCGACCATGCGGCGATCTTCCTCAACGAGAAGAACCTCGCTTTTCACCTCGGTGGGCACGTCAACCACACGATCTGGTGGAAGAACCTCTCGCCGAACGGCGGCGACAAGCCGACCGGCGAACTCGGTGCCGCGATCGACGACCAGTTCGGGTCGTTCGACAAGTTCCAGGCGCAGTTCGCGGCGGCGGCCAACGGGTTGCAGGGCTCGGGGTGGGCGGTGCTCGGTTACGACACCCTGGGTCAGCGGTTGCTCACCTTTCAGCTCTACGACCAGCAGGCCAACGTGCCGCTGGGCATCATTCCGCTGCTCCAGGTCGACATGTGGGAGCACGCGTACTACCTGCAGTACAAGAACGTGAAGGCCGACTACGTCAAGGCGTTCTGGAACGTCGTGAACTGGGAGGACGTGCAGAACCGCTTCGCCGCGGCCACCAGTCGAGCAACGGGGCTGATCTTCTAGTCTCTAACCGGACGGCCGGGGCGGCCGATCCGGACCCGACGGAGGCGCGCGCCGATGAGTGACGATCAGTTCAGCACGCACACACAGCTTTTCGACCTCACCGGCAAGCGAGCCCTGGTCACGGGCGGCACCAGAGGCGTCGGCGCGATGATGACGCGGGGCCTGCTGCAGGCGGGCGCCCGCGTTGTGATCAGCTCCCGCAAGGCCGAGGGTTGCCAACAGGCCGAAGCTGCGCTGTCGAGATACGGCGAGGTGCGTGCCGTGCCCGCCGACCTCTCGCGGCACGACGAGTGCCTGCGGTTGGCCGAAGAGGTCACCGGCGACGGCGAACCGTTGCACATCCTGGTCAACAACGCCGGTGCGACCTGGGGTGAGCCACTCGAAAGCTTCCCGGATTCGGCGTGGGACAAGGTGCTCGACCTGAACGTCAAGTCGCCGTTCTGGCTCGTCCAGGCGCTGCTGCCGGCCCTTCGCCTCGCGGGCACCGCGGACGATCCCGCCCGGATCGTCAACGTCGGCAGCATCGACGGCATCCGAGTCCCGCAGTTGCCGACCTACTCCTACAGCAGTAGCAAGGCGGCCGTTCATCAGCTCACCCGGGTGCTCGCCCGCGAGCTCGGCCCGCAGCACATCACCGTGAATGCCGTTGCGCCAGGGCCGTTTCCGTCGAAGATGATGGCGGCGACGCTCGACGCATACGGTGACCAGATCGCGGCGTCGGCACCGCTGCGCCGGATAGGACGCGACGACGACATGGCCGGGATCGCAGTGTTCTTGGCGAGCCGCGCGGGCGCGTACGTGACGGGCGCGATCATCCCGGTCGACGGCGGGATCGCGACGACCGCGTAGCTCAGCCCGCGAGCACCGGACCACCACCTCTAAGCGGTCGAGTCGCTGGCACCCATCCGGAGATGCTCGATGTGGTAGATCGCCTCGTCGAGCAACTGGGCGACGTGATTGTCGTAGAGGCGGTAAACGATGTTGCGGCCGCTTCGGTCGCCCGCTACCAGGCCGAGCGCCCGGAGCAGTCGCAACTGGTTGGAGACTGCGGGTTGTTCCATACCCACAGCGGTGGACAATTCGCCGACCGAACAGGGTGACTGCCGTAGGCGCGTGAGAATCATGAGCCGGTTGGGCGAGGCGAGCGCCTGCAGCGTCTCGGCGACTTTGACAGCCGAGGCCGAATCAAGAGTCGCCGGAGGCGCAGCTCTGCCTTGGACGCCGTGTCCCATCGCTCAATTGAAGCACGGCCGCGCCGGCCATATGACATATGTAGACCTCTACATGTATACATATCGATGTGATGTCGATTCGGCTCGCTGTGCCGAGAGCCACCGTCCAGGGCCAGCCGCCGCCCGGCGCACGCCGGCGACCGATTTTTCCGATGCTGTGGTCCGTCGCGTCAATGCGGTGGGCAGCACTCGCGCTGGGCTTGTTCGTGGCGGGGCTGGCCGCGCAGTTGCTCGATGCACCTTCGCCGGTGTGGTGGACGCTCTACCTGGCGTGTTATGCGGCAGGCGGATGGACGCATGCGTGGGAGGGGTTACGAGCGCTCCGGTCCCGGACGCTCGACGTGGATCTCCTCATGGTGGTGGCCGCGATTGGCGCAGCCGGTATCGGGCAGGTCTTCGACGGCGCCTTGCTGATCGTCATTTTCGCGACCTCGGGCGCGCTGGAGGACGTGGCGACGAAGCGCACCGCGGATTCGGTCAAAGGCCTGCTGGATCTCGCGCCCGATCGGGCAACCCGCCTCGACGGCGACGGCGCCGGACGCTTGGTGGACGCTCAGGGCCTGCACGTTGGAGACATGGTGCTGGTTCGCCCCGGTGAGCGCGTGTCAGCCGATGGTGTCGTAGTCGGGGGCGCGTCGGATGTCGACCAGGCCTCGGTCACCGGAGAACCGCTGCCCGTCGGCAAATCGATGGACGACGAGGTTTTCGCAGGCACTCTCAACGGCACAGGGGTACTACGTATCCGCGTCACCCGCGACCCCTCCGATACCGTGGTCGCCCGCATCGTCGCGTTGGTCGCCGAGGCGTCGGCCACCAAAGCCAAGACTCAGTTGTTCATCGAGAAGGTCGAGCAACGCTATTCGGTTGGTGTCGTCGCGGCGACACTCGCGCTGTTCGCCATCCCTTTGACGTTCGGCGCTGACTTGCAGTCCGCGCTGCTGCGAGCGATGACCTTCATGATCGTTGCATCACCGTGCGCGGTTGTGCTGGCCACGATGCCGCCGCTGCTGTCGGCCATCGCCAACGCCGGGCGGCACGGTGTACTCGTGAAATCGGCCGTGGCCATGGAACACCTCGCGGACACGAGTGTCGTCGCCGTCGACAAGACCGGAACGCTGACCACAGGTATCCCGCGGCTTTCCA
The DNA here is from genome assembly GCF_001500065.1 of Mycobacterium sp. IS-3022. Taxonomy (GTDB): domain Bacteria; phylum Actinomycetota; class Actinomycetes; order Mycobacteriales; family Mycobacteriaceae; genus Mycobacterium. Next base: position 74,625 of record NZ_LQIN01000051.1, on the reverse strand, counting down.
AAGCCGTATCGCTCGACGACCGGCTTGACGAAGACGACATCGTCAGAATGGCCGCCGCCGCAGAGCAATTCAGCGAACACCCGCTTGGTCGAGCCATTCTGTCCGCCGCCATCGAACGCGACCTCGTCATACCGGCCGCCGCCGACTTCCGTTCGTCACCAGGCCGCGGCGTCCGCGCGACCGTTGACGGCCAAGTCGTCGAGGTCCGCAGCCCGCGCGCGCTCGATTCCACAGCGCACGCCGACATTGTGGTCACGTTGGAGAGCAACGGAGCCACCGCGGTGGTTGTAGTCCTCGACGGGCGCAGCGTCGGTGTGCTCGCGCTCGATGACACGACTCGACACGGCTCCGCGGCGGTCGTGCAAGCCATCGCCCGGATCACCGCGGCTCCCCCGGTCATGCTGACGGGAGACAACCACCGCGCGGCCGCACGACTCGGCGCGCAGATCGGAATCGACGACACTCGCGCCGAACTGCTGCCCGACGGCAAGGTCGCGGCAGTACGTGACCTGCAAGCCAGCGGACATCGCGTGCTGTACGTCGGCGACGGGGTCAATGACGCGCCGGCCATGGCAGCCTCGCATGCCTCGGTTGCCATGGGACGCAACGGAGCCGACCTGACGTTGGACACCGCCGATGCCGTCACGGTGCGGGATGACCTGGCCACGATCCCCGCCGTCGTGGCTCTGGCTCAGCGTGCGCGCCGCGTCGTCATCGCGAACCTCGCAATCGCAGCGACATTCATCTGTGTACTCGTCGCGTGGGATGTGCTCGGACACCTGCCGCTGCCGCTCGGCGTCGCCGGTCACGAGGGCTCGACAATCATCGTTGCGCTCAATGGATTACGACTGCTGAGTTCCCGCGCCTGGCGTCAGCCGTCGGCTACCTCCTCGTAGCGTCGGGTCTGCCCGCCGAAGCCGTGGCTACAATCCGGCCCCGGCAAGGTCCTGAGCGCGAATTACGCAACGCCGTTCTGGAAAGCCGGCAAGGACGCAGGCGGCCCGGCCACCGCCGAAAATGGTGGAGCTAAGGGGAATCGAACCCCTGACCTACTCGATGCGAACGAGTCGCGCTACCAACTGCGCCATAGCCCCTGGTACCGGTAGCAGGCTACCAGCCGTCGGATGGTCGCCGAAAATCGACGGCTTCGACCGGTCTACTGGCCCGCCGCCCGCGGCAGGTCGAAGTGGCGCGCGAACGGCGCATAGTCCAGATGCTCGAAGATCGGATCCTCGTCGTCGATCTCCAGCACCACCGACCCGGGTCGTCTCAGCCGCGACGGCACGACGTCGAACTCGCGGTCGTCGGTGTTCTCCACACCCAGCCGCGAGCGCGCGATGCGCTGGGCCCGCCTGCGGCGCAATCGCTCTTCGATCCGCGTCTGGCGGCGCAGATAGCCCAAGTACAGCACCGTGATCGCGCCGACCGCGCCACACAGCCACCACAGCCCGGAGCTCACCGTGTACGCCGCGACGGCCGAGCCCACCAACAGCACCCCCATCGCGGTCAGCATCCGCTTGCGGAACTTGTACTTGCGCTCGCTCACCGCGGCGGCCGTCTTCGACTCGTACCGGCGCTGCCGCGCCGCCGACAGCGAGTCGGCCATCCGCAGGTCGGCCTCCGACGGCGCCTCCAGACCCGACGAGTCGTCGTCGGTTTCGTACTCGTCCTGCGCTTCGTCGGCTTCAGGTTCGGGCGCGACGGCCTCTTCATCGGCTTCGTCGACGGCTTCCTCGCCGACGGCGTCCACGTCCTCGGCCGACTCATCGAATTGCAGTGTCAGCTCATTGTTTTCGTCCACTTGCCGGTCCGACTCGCCGACCGGCAGCGCGCCCGAGTCCTCCCCGACGACATCGACGTCGAGGTAGTCGGGTTCGGCGCTGTGCTCGCTCTCGACGACCGCGGCGCGCACCACCGAACGGCCCACGGGTTCCTCTTCGATCTCGTCATCGAGGTCGTCGTCGGAGGGCCGCCAGTCCGGATCGCTGGCGTGCCCCGCCGCGGGGCCGTGGCGCTTCAGCAGGCGCGCATTGCGCCCACTGTTGAGCACGCGCGTCGCCAGCGCGACGTCACTGGTTCGGCGCACGGTGTCGCGCTTGCTGATCAGCATCGGCACGAGCACGAAGAGCCAGAGGACGACGAGGGATATCCACAGAAGGGATTGGGGGATGCTTGGCATGTCGCCTGCTCCTTTCCCCGTAAAGGCTAGGTCTGTGACCTGCGCATCCGTGGGCGGCGCGCCGAGACAATTACACACCTGTAATTCGCGCATGACAAGCACCACCAGTAACAAATGTCACATTGGTAACAGCGGATGCGGCGAAACCCGCCGATGCTATGCCCAGCTCGCGCGGCCTTGGCGCACCAGCGCCGCGGCCGCCGACCCGTTCAGCTCCTCGATCGTGATCGCGACCAGCAGGTGGTCGCGCCAGGCGCCGTCGACCTCCAGATACCGGCGCAACAGCCCTTCCTCGCGAAAGCCGACCTTCGCCAGCACCGCGCGGCTCGCCGCGTTCTCCGGCCGCACGGTCGCTTCCACGCGGTGCAGTCGCACCGGACCGAAGCAGTGGTCCACGCCCAGCGCGAGCGCAGCGGTCGCGACCCCTCCGCCGTTGACCGCCTTGGCCACCCAGTACCCGATCCACGCGGACCGCAGCGCGCCGTGTGTGACATTGCCGATCGTCAGCTGCCCGCAGAACTGGCCGTCCAACTCGATCGTGTAGGGCAGCATCCGGCCTTTGCGAGCCTCCGACCGCAGCCCCGAACACACCGACGGCCACGACGTGATCGCGTGCCGCGTCGCCCAGTCCACGCCGGTGGCCGGTTCCCACCGCTCGAGGTGGGCGCGCTCGGCCAGCCGCAGGCGGCTCCACTGTGCGCCGTCACGCAGCCGGACCGGGCGCAACCGCACCACGCCAGCGGCCACCCGCAGCGGACCGGCAGGCTGCGGCCATCCAGGATGCAGGGAACTCGACCGCCACAGGTTCACGTCGACACGCCGGGCGGGTCAGCCGCGTTGAGCCAGGAATGCGACGTCGACGATCTCGCCGGTGCGGACCTGTTCGGCCTCGGTGGGCACGACGACCAGACAGTTCGCCTCGGCCAGCGTCGCCAGCAGGTGCGACGCGCCCGGCGCCCCGCCGAGCGCCTGCACCAGGTACTCGCCGGTGTCCTGATCCCGCATCAGCTGTCCGCGCAGATACCCCTTGCGCCCGGCCACCGACTCGATCGGCGACAGCGCACGGGCCTGCACGATCCGCCGGTGCGCCTGCCGCTTGCCCAGCGACAGCCGGATCAGCGGACGCACCATCACCTCGAACACCACCAGCGCGCTGACCGGGTTGGCGGGAAGCAGGAACACCGGCACGCCGTCGCGGCCGAGCTGACCGAACCCCTGCACCGAACCGGGGTGCATCGCGATGCGCGTCACCTCCATCTCGCCCAACTCGGCGAGCACCGAGCGGACCGCCTCGGCGGCCGCCCCGCCGACCGCGCCGGCGATCACCACGACCTCGGCGCGGTTGATCTGGCCCTCGACGACTTCACGCAGCCGCTTGGGATCGGTGTCGACGATGCCGACGCGGTTCACCTCCGCGCCGGCATCACGGCCCGCGGCCGCGAGCGCGTAGGAGTTGACGTCGTAGACCTGACCGTTGCCGGGAGTCCGGGAAATGTCGACGAGCTCACCGCCCACGCACATCACCGACAGCCGCGGTCGCGGATGCACCAACACACGTTCCCGGCCGACGGCGGCCAGCAGACCGACCTGCGCCGGACCGATGATCGTGCCCGCCCGCACCGCGACGTCGCCGGGTTGCACGTCGTCTCCGGTGCGACGCACGTAGGCGCCCGACCGCACCCCGCGCAGCACCCGTACCCGCGCATCGCCGCCGTCGGTCCAGCGCAACGGCAGCACCGCATCCGCGAGCGTCGGCATCGGGGCGCCGGTCTGCACACGCGCCGCCTGGCGCGGCTGCAACCGACTCGGCGTTCGGGCGCCTGCCTCGATGACGCCCATCACCGGCAGGCTGACCTCGCCGTCGGCGGGCTCTTCGCCGTCCCCGGTGTCGCCCACGCCGAGCACGTCGACGCTGCGGACCGCGTAACCGTCGATCGCGGCCTGGTCGAAACCGGGCAACGGCCGCTCGGTGACGACCTCCTCGGCGCACATCAAGCCCTGCGCTTCGGCGATCGCCACCCTGACCGGGCGCGGCGCCACCGCCGCAGCCGCCACCCGTGCCTGCTGTTCCTCGACCGAACGCACTGCACCCCTATCTATGCGTCAGGGCTCTCAGCAGTCGACCAGCCCCAATCGCTCCACCAACCACCGCCGGAGTTCCGGCCCGTAGTCGTCACGCTTCAATGCAAAGTCAACCGCAGCCTTGAGGTAGCCGCCGGGATTTCCGAGGTCGTGTCGATCACCGCGGTGCACGACCACGTGGACCGGGTGCCCCTCGTTGATGAGCAGCGCGACGGCGTCGGTCAACTGGATCTCACCGCCCGCACCGCGCGGAACCCGCCGCAGCGCATCGAAGATGGCCCGGTCCAGCACGTAGCGGCCGGCCGCCGCATAGGGCGACGGCGCATCCTCCGGCTTCGGTTTCTCGTACATGCCCTTGACCCGCAGGACGTTCGGATTGTTTGTGTCGGCGACGGGCTCGACGTCGAACACGCCGTAGGCGCTGATCTCGTCAACGGGCACCTCGATCGCACACAACACCGAACCGCCGCGTTTGGCACGGACTTTCGACATCGTCTCGAGGACGCCGGTCGGCAACACGAGGTCGTCGGGCAGCAGCACGGCGATCGCGTCCTCGTCGGGCGACAGCGAGGATTCCACGCAGCTGACCGCGTGGCCCAGGCCCAGCGGTTCGGCCTGCACCACCGATTCGACCTTGATCAGCGCGGGTGCCCGGCGGACCTTCTCCAGCATCGACTTCTTGCCGCGCGCTTCCAGCGTGCCCTCGAGCACCAGGTCCTGGACGAAGTGTGCGACGACCCCGTCCTTGCCCTCGGAGGTGACGATGACCAGACGCTCCGCGCCCGCCTCGGCGGCTTCCGCGGCGACGAGCTCGATGCCGGGGGTGTCGACGACGGGCAGCAGTTCTTTGGGAACCGTCTTGGTGGCGGGCAGGAACCGCGTGCCCAGTCCCGCCGCCGGAACCACCGCCGTGTACGGGATCGGTACCTCAGGCCTTGTCATCGTTCACACATTAACCTCCTTGGGCAGGTTGAACCTGTCGAGGCCGGGTGGTTAAGAGCAGTTGGCAAACGTTTCGGAAAGGATGCTGTGGGCGCGACGAAAGCGGATCTGCGGGCCGCGATCCTGTCGGCCCGCCGGGCAGTTTCCGCGCATGAGCACAACGCCGAAGCGGCTGCGCTGGCCGAGCATGCGACGACGCTCGCCGCGGCCGGTCAGACCGTCTGCGCCTACGTTCCCGTCGGGGCTGAGCCGGGATCACTCGAGCTGATCGATTCCTTGCAACGGCGCGGTGTTCGGGTGCTGTTGCCGGTGGCGCGACTCGACAGCACGGGCAGTCCACTGCGCCTGCAATGGGGTGAATACGTTCCCGGCGGGTTGCGGGTGGCGCGGTTCGGTCTTCGTGAGCCGGCCGAACCGTGGCTGACGGCCGAAGCGGTCGCGGATGCGACGACGCTGCTGGTACCGGCGCTCGCGGTCGACCGGCAGGGGGTACGGCTGGGCCGCGGCGCGGGTTTCTACGACCGGTCCCTGCCGTTGGCGTCGCCGTCGGCGCGGCTTGTTGCGGTCGTGCGCGACGACGAACTCGTCGACCGGCTACCCGCCGAACCCCACGACGTGTCGATGACCCACGCGCTCACCCCCCGGCTCGGGCTGGTGGCCCTCGGCAGGCCGGCCGGGCCGGGAATGAGCATCGCCACATAGCGGTTCTAGCACTTGACCCGGTAGAGTGCTAAGCAGTTTTGACCACCACGGAGGGTTTCGTGCCTACCTATTCCTATGCGTGCACCGAGTGTGACGACAGGTTCGATGCGATCCAGGCGTTCAGCGATGCCTCGCTGACCACCTGCCGCAAGTGCAACGGCCGCCTGCGCAAGCTCTTCGGCAACGTGGGAGTTGTGTTCAAGGGCAGCGGCTTCTACCGCACGGACAGCCGCGAATCCGGCAAGAGTTCGTCGAACGGGTCCGGTAGCAGCGGCGCCTCGGAGTCGAGCTCGTCGTCGGACCAGTCGAGCGCCGGTTCGTCGAGTTCGAGCGACTCCGGCAAGAGCTCGAGCTCGAGTTCTTCCAGCTCCCCCGCAGCGGCCGCCGCGTCGAGCTGACGCAGGGTTATCCACAGGCTGGCGTTCAGCTCCCCCACCGGCGTATCGCGCTGCCTAATTTGGCGGCATGGGGGACACACTCAATCCGTTGCCGATTCATCGGCTCACCGAGTTGCTACGGCCCGACTGGACTCGCACGGTCCTGGCCCGTCGGGTTGCCGCGGGCGGGCTGGTGGTGCTCGCCGCCGTCGCAGCGCTGCGCCCCGATCCTGACGACGAGCGCGTCGACGCCGTCGTGGCCGCACGCGACCTGAGCCCGGGCAGCGAACTGACCGCCGACGATGTCCGGCTCGAAAAGCTGAGTGCGGCAACCGTTCCCGATGGTGTGCAGACAGATGTCGCCGCCGTAGTCGGTGCAACGCTGGCCGGTCCGGCCCGCCGCGGCGAGGCGCTCACCGACGTCCGCATGCTGAGCCCCCGGCTCGCCGAAGCGACGGTGGGTCCGACGGCACGCATCGTGCCGCTGTCGCTCGACGAGACCGCGGTGCTCGACCTGATCCGCCCCGGCGACGTTGTCGACGTGCTGGCCGCCGGCCCCGAATCCGACCCTCGGCCAAGGGTTGTCGCGACCGACGCGGTCGTCGTGCTGGTGTCCGAAAAGCCCACGGGAGTGGGCGGCGGCACCGACCGGGTCATCCTGGTGGCGCTGCCCGCGCACGCGGCCAACGACGTGGCCGCCGCGACGTTGGTGCAGTCTGTCACGCTCACGCTGCACTGAGGGACGCCTGTACGGGCATTTCGCCCCTGGTCGGTGCCCACGCAACTAACGTGCCTAACTGTCGACCGAATACCACTGCAAGGAGGATCCGAGACAATGTTGAAGGGCTTCAAAGAATTCCTCGCCCGAGGCAACATCGTCGACCTGTCGGTCGCGGTGGTCATCGGCACCGCGTTCACCGGACTCGTCACCAAGTTCACCGACAGCATCATTCAACCCCTGATCAACCGCATCGGCGCCGGAGGCGAATCCGACTACGGCATACTGCGCATCGGCATCGGTGGCGGCCAGACCATCGACCTCAACGTGCTGCTGTCGGCGGCAATCAACTTCATCCTCGTCGCCGCCGTGGTGTACTTCCTCGTCGTCATGCCTTACAACCGGCTGCGCAAGAGGGGCGAGGTCGAGCAGGCGCAGGACACCGAACTGTCCCTGCTGACCGAGATCCGCAACATCCTCGCCGAGACCAACGGCTCGTCGTCGGGGGCGCACAGTGCGGGCCCCGGTACCGGCCCGGACCCCGACACCGCGAAGACGACCAGCGCCGACAAGTCCTGACGACAAGAAGACAGCCCCCGGAGGGATCCGGGGGCTGTCTTTGTTGCTCAGGGAGTCAGTTCATGTTCCACGGCTCGCCGTAGGTGGTGACGCTGTCGCCGGCCGAGGAGATCAGCCGCGCGAACGGACGCAACAACACCCCACCGGCGGCACCGGTCACCGTGCCGTGCGCATTGGACACCGCCACACCGCCATTGGCGCCCGCGACATCCACCGAGAACGTCGCGACCTCCTGAATGCCCGGACCGTTTCCGAGGTCGGCGCTGATCGATGCGCCCGGGAAGAAGTTCGGTGTGGTGAGGAAGCCGGTTGCCGGGTCGAGGTTCGGCGGCGCCTGGTCGAACAAAACGTTGGGGGTGGTGTAGCTGAAGTTGATGCCGACACCCAGCGACCACGGGAAGCCGATCTGATAGCCCAACTCCAGCGTGCCCTCGAAGTCGTCGGCACCCTCGCCGGCCACGATGTACTTCGCGCGGCCACTGTGGAACCACTCGCGCGTCAGCCGGTTGCGATCCAGGGGAAACACGCCGTTGAGGAACGTGTCCCACTGTTGGATCGTCAACGTCCGGTCCTGGCCGTCGACCAAACTCAACTCGTTATCCAGCCCCGCATGCGAGGTGCCCGTGCTCATGAACAACGACGCGACGGCGACCACCATCGCAATCAGCACCCGACTGAATACCTTCATGTTCTCCCTAGCGCTATCGATGCGCGCCCCCTGTGGGCCCGCAACTGTTGTCGGTCCGTGCCGGCGCTACCACCACCACGCGACGTATGAGCGCATGCGGAGCAAATCAGAGAACCCACACCGTGCTCGTACGTCTCGCTCACCGGTTGACACGAGGAACATAACGGCGCCGAAGGGAACCGGCAACGCGAGTGAGCGATCGAATTCCAGCGCGCAACACCGCGGAGGATCGATTGCTCAATTTGGATCGTCACGCGATTAACGCTTGCGACAAAGCGTTTCGGAACGGCGCCGTGCATGTCACAACGTGTCAGGCTGGCGTTTTCACCTCCGCCGGCGGCGGGCGGTCGAGTCCTGCAGCGCTACCGGCGAACATCGAGTGTGCGCGCGACGTTGCGGCCCGGTGACCGGCCGTGACCAAGATCACCAGCAAAGTAGTTTTGTTGTTTACCAACCGGCAACTTCACGGCCAACTCGCAGACGACAAAAAGACAGCCCCCGGAGGGATCCGGGGGCTGTCGTGTTGCTCAGGAAGTCAGTTCATGTTCCACGGCTCGCCGTATGTGGTGACGCTGTCGCCGGCCGAGGAGATCAGCCGCGCGAACGGACGCAACAACACCCCACCGGCGGCACCGGTCACCGTGCCGTGCGCATTGGACACCGCCACACCGCCATTGGCGCCCGCGACATCCACCGAGAACGTCGCGACCTCCTGGATACCGGGCCCGTTGCCCAGGTCGGCGCTGATCGATGCGCCCGGGAAGAAGTTCGGCGTGGTGAGGAAGCCCGCGCTGGGGTCGAGGTTGGGCGGCGCCTGGTCGAACAGGACGTTCGGGGTGGTGTAGCTGAAGTTGATGCCCACACCCAGCGACCACGGGAAGCCGATCTGATAGCCCAACTCCAGCGTGCCCTCGAACTCATCGGCCCCGGGGCCGGACACGATGTACTTCGCGCGGCCACTGTGGAACCACTCGCGCGTCAGCCGGTTGCGATCCAGGGGAAACACGCCGTTGAGGAACGTGTCCCACTGTTGGATCGTCAACGTCCGGTCCTGGCCGTCGACCAAACTCAGCTCGTTATCCAGCCCCGCATGCGAGGTGCCCGTGCTCACGAACAACGACGCGACAGCCGCCACCATCGCAATCACCACCCGACTGAATACCTTCATGTTCTCCCTAGCTTCGTCGGCGGTCAGCCGTGGGCTCACCGTGCTCTGTTGTTCGTGCGTGGCCCTACTGCTGCCCACACATGCTGCTCATCTCGGCACGAGGAAACTTAACGGTCGCGTACCAGCCCGGCAACGTGAGATCGCAGCAGGTGTACGGGACGTTACCGGCCCGCCGATATTTACTCTGGCGTCACCTAGCGGCGCTGTGACATGCGGTTACCTGGGCGTAACATCGGCGCCCGGCTCTGCGCCTTCGAGCGTCACGGCCGCTACTCGGCCGTCGACCGGCTGGGGAATGGCGTTGTGCCCGCAAGGTGTGTCAAAGATGGTGCGGCGGAAGGTTTTCCCGTAGCCAACGATCGCGTTCGGCTTCGTCGTCGGGCGACGGAGTATCGCGCTCGTCGGCCGAGAACTGCGGCAGAGCCTCTCCGAAAACGTCGTCGAGCGCGTCCCTGGCTCGCTTAGACGGTTCGGTCATATTTCGGCCCGATTGTGATGAAGATCACATTTATCGCAGGAGGCGCGCGCGACGGTCAGATTTCCAGGCTGGACAGTTCGCCGATGATCTGGACCGCCAACGGATTGAGCGTCGCCATGCCGTCGCGTACCGCTGCGCGGGAACCGGCGAGGTTGACCACGAGCGTGCTGCCGGAGATGCCGGCCAGCCCACGGGACACTCCGGCGTCGATCATGCCCGCGGACAACCCGGAGGCCCGTAGCGCCTCGGAGATGCCGAGCAATTCCCGGTCCAGGATGTCGCGGGTGGCCTCGGGGGTGACGTCGCGGGGCGTGACACCGGTGCCGCCGACTGACACCACCAGGTCCACCCCGCCGATCACCGCGGTGTTGAGCGCATTGCGGATCTCGACCTCGTCGGAGGAGACCACGACGACGCCGTCGACGACGAATCCCGCCTCGTTGAGCAACTCGGTGACCAGCGGACCGCTGTGGTCCTCCTCGTCACCGTGTGCGGTGCGGTCGTCGACCACGACCACCAGCGCGCGGCCCACCAACTCCCCTGGCTGTTCCATGAGTGCAACCGTATATGCGGGCTGCGACAGCGGCGCGGCCACTCTCAGCGGAATCGAGTCGGTCGGCGTCACTGCTGCGCCTTTCCGAGCGTGACCTGGACCGACTGCGTCCTACCCGACGGGTCCAGGTACGACAGCGTGACCTTGTCACCCGGCGCCCGGGACCGGATGGCCGCGACCAGCGCGTCGGCGCTGCTGATCACCCGGTCGTCGACCTTCGTGATCACCACGCCGCTCGGCAGGCCCGCCGCGGCGGCGGCGCCACCGTCGGTGACCTCGACGATCCGCGCACCGTCGATCGATGCGTCGTTGCCCACCTGCACGCCGAGTGAGGCGTGTGCGGCGGTGCCGTTCTTGATCAGCTCGTCGGCGATCCGTTTGGCCTGATCGACGGGGATCGCGAAACCGAGTCCGATCGAACCGCTCTGCGCCTGCGGTCCGGCGTCGGCACCCAACGTGGCGATCGCCGAGTTGATGCCGATCAGCTCGCCCTTCATGTTGACCAGCGCGCCCCCGGAGTTGCCGGGGTTGATCGCGGCGTCGGTCTGGATCGCGTCGAGCACGGTGTTCTGATTGCGAGCATCACCGCTCGCCGCGACCGGCCGGTTCAGCGCGCTGATGATGCCCGTGGTCACGGTGCCCTCCAGGCCGAGTGGCGAGCCGACGGCGATCACGTCCTGACCGACCCGCAGGTCCGCAGACGACCCGATGGCGATCGGGGTCAGATTAGATACCCCCTGCGCTTTCACCACAGCGATATCGCTGCTCGGGTCGGTGCCGACGACGCTGAACGAGGTGGTGCGACCGTTGGAGAAGGTGACCTTGGTCGGCCCGCCGCCAGGACCGCCGCCCGGGGCGGCCTGAGCCGCCGAGACCACGTGGTTGTTGGTCAGGATCAACCCGTCGGAGGACAGGATGACCCCGGAGCCCTCTTCGGACGCCCGGCCCATGTCGGTCTCGAGCTTCACCACACTGGGCACCACCTTCGCGGCGACCTGTTCGACGCTGCCCGCCGGGAGGCTGGCGGCGGGCACGCTCGGCGCGGCACCGCCGATCGCCGATGTCGCCGACTGTCCGTCGGGCTGCACCAGAAGCGCCACCCCGCCGCCGATGCCGGCCGAGACGACAGCTACTGCCACTGCACCGGCTGTCAAAGCGCCTGCGCGAGAACGCTTTTGCCGGGGCTGGCCGGGTAGCGGCTGTGGCGCACCGCGGTAGGGGTCGTAAGGCGCGCGGAACTGCTGCTGGGTCGCATGCTGTTGCGTCGCGTAACGCCAGTCATACGGCTGCTGCGGGTACATGCCGGGGCGCTGGGCGGCACCCGGGTAGCCGGGCGCCGCATGCTCAGGACCGATCGGCCGACGACCGGGCGGCGGGGGCGGCGGCGAGTACCTCGGGTGGTTCGTCATGTCGCTCGGGCTCTTCCTTCTCTTCTAGGGTCCGATATCTGCACAACGCTGGACGCATGGTCAACAGTGCCCAGTCGGGCTGAGAATCCACTTAGAGAACGTTCGGGACACACCCAATTCGTTCCCCCGTTCCCGCCGACGTCAATCATCGTCGACCGGGAGCCGCCACGGTGCTACTCGGCGGGCGCGTGTCGGGGAACGCTGCGCTCGGGGGGAACATCCAGCGTGGGTCGCCCCGGCAGTACGACGTGCACCGACGTGCCCGGTGGATTTCCGCCGGGCACGGTGTCCTCGATGCGCAGCGAACCACCGTGCTTCAGCACCACCTGTTTGACGATCGCCAACCCGAGGCCCGAGCCCGACATCGACCGCGCCGTCGTCGACCGGTAGAAGCGCTCGAACACCAGCGACCGCTCCTGCGGCGGGATGCCGGGGCCGAAGTCGGAGACCACCAACTCGGCATACATGGGATCGATCTGGTCCAGGCGCACCACCACGCGGCCGCCCGGCGGGCTCCACTTCGCGGCGTTGTCGAGCAGGTTGAGCACGGCGCGGCCCAACCCCGCCTCGTCGCCGTAGACCAGCCATGAAGTGGTCGTCGTCTCGAACTCGATGTCGTTGCGGCGGCGGCGAACTCGTTCCAGCGACCGGTCCACGATCTCCGCGACGTCGACCGATTCGTGCACGGTGACGCTCGCGTCGTCGCGCGTCAGGTCGACGAGATCGCCGACCAGCGTCGACAGTTCCTCGATCTGGGCGATCACGTCGGCGCGGAGATCCGCCATCTCTTCCTCCGGCAGCCGCGGCGCACCGGGGGCCATCGACGCCATCAGCAGTTCGACGTTGGTGCGCAACGACGTCAGCGGGGTGCGTAGTTCGTGGCCGGCATCGGTGACCAGGCGGGCTTGGCGTTCGCGGGATTCAGCCAGCGCACGCAGCATCATGTTGAACGCCTCGGTGAGGCGGGCGAGTTCGTCGCTGCCGAAGACCGGAATGGGCCGCAGGTCGTCGGTGCGCGCCACCCGCTCGGCGGCTTCGGTCAACCGTGCCACGGGGCGCAGTCCCGCCCGCGCGACGGCGCCACCGGCGATGGCCGCCACCGCAACCCCGACTCCGCCGACGATGATCAGCACCGTGCTGAGGCGTCGGAGCAGTTGTGCGGTGGGCACCATGCTCTTGGAGATGAGCAGCGAGCTGTCGTTGGGCAAGTGCATCGCCAGCACCCGCTGATGATTGGCCGTGCGCAGCGACATGATCAGTTCTCCGCGCAGCACCGCCTTCTCGGGTTCGCCCAGCGGCAGCGTCTGCCCCTGTTGGTTGGCTGTGAAGATGGCCCGGCCGGGAATCACCAGCATCGCGTTGACGTCCGAGTAGGCGGTGCCCTCGATGGCCTTGCTCGGGTCGGCTTGCAGCGATCCGCTCTCGATCAACAGCCGGGCCCGGGTGCGTAGTTGGTTGTCGACGTCGTCGTAGAGGGCCCGCGACACCACCGCCCAGACGGCCACCGCCATCAGCACCACGACCATCGCCACCATCGACATCGCCAGCAGCATCACGCGCCACCGCAGCGACACCGAACTCGTTCTCGACTGCGGATAGCGCGAATCAGGTTGTGGGGCAAACCCGTTACTCGGTGCGGACATCAGGGAGGCGTTTCGCGAAGCACATAACCCACCCCGCGCACGGTGTGGATCAGTCGCGGCTCTCCTTCGGCTTCGGTCTTGCGGCGCAGGTAACCGACGTACACCTCGAGGGCGTTGCCGGAGGTCGGGAAGTCGAATCCCCACACCTCTTCGAGGATGCGACTGCGGGTCAGCACCCGGCGGGGGTTGGCGATGAGCATCTCGAGCAACGCGAACTCGGTGCGGGTCAGGCTGATCGGGCGTTGGCCCCGGGTGACCTCGCGGGTGACGGGGTCGAGCGAAAGATCGGAGAACGTCATCGCGGCCGACTCGGCGCCGTCGTCCTCGGGGCCGGTGCGACGCAGCAGCGCCCGCATGCGAGCCAGGAGTTCCTCGAGGGCGAACGGCTTCGGCAGGTAGTCGTCGGCGCCGGCGTCGAGGCCCGCGACGCGCTCGGAGACCGAGTCGCGCGCCGTCAACACCAGGATCGGCAGGTCGTCGCCGGTGCTGCGCAGCTGGCGACACACTTCGAGGCCGTCCAACCGCGGCATCATCACATCGAGCACCAGGGCGTCGGGCCGATCGCTGGCGATCAGGTCCAGTGCCTCGACGCCGTCCTGAGCCAGTTCGACGGAGTAACCGTTGAAGGAGAGGGAACGGCGCAGCGACTCGCGCACGGCGCGGTCATCATCAACGACAAGAATGCGCACAGCCACAGTGTCGACCCCCTATCTGAGAGTGACCTGAGAGGCGCGCCGCCGGCGGGGCCGGCAATGGTGCCAGAGCGTTAGCGGCGGTCCAGGTCGATCAGGCCGAGGCGGGCGGCCTTGAGCAGCCGACGCGGCACCTTGTGCTGCCGACCGGCAACGTTCACGCCGACGAGTTCGGTGCGCTTGGCCTTCCACTGCGCACGCCGGCTACGGGTGTTCGCGCGCGACATCCTGCGCTTGGGCACAGCCATGATCGGGTCTCCTCTTGAGGGCTTGAGTGCATGCGCCACGCGTCGGTGCAGCGTCGGCTGGAGTTCTTCCGCTCCTCGCGTGCGCGGCGCCCTTCAGGATAGCCAACGACCTGCGTAGCCTCCAAAACAGCGACTCGTTCGGCCAACCCGTGTGGCAGATGCCTTGACGCGATACCGCCGGTACCCGCTAACCTACCGGTTGGTTGAGGCCCGCAACGAAGGGAGCCTGCGTGACCTCCTCCCCTGTTCCTGATCCGGCTCTGCAGGCCGGGCCCGTGCGCATCGGCAACTGCTCGGGCTTCTACGGCGACCGGCTGGCGGCGATGCGGGAGATGCTGACCGGCGGCGACCTGGACTTCCTCACCGGCGACTACCTGGCCGAGCTGACCATGCTGATTCTGGCCCGCGACCGCGCCAAGGACCCGGCCCGCGGGTACGCCAAGACGTTCCTGACCCAGCTCGAGGAGTGCCTCGGGCTGGCGCTCGACCGCGGTGTGCGGATCGTGGCCAACGCCGGTGGGCTCAACCCCGCCGGGCTGGCCGAGGCGGTGCGCGCACTGGCCGACCGGCTGGGACTTTCGGTCAGCGTCGCGCACGTGGAGGGCGACGACCTGCTCGGGCGCGCCGACGAGTTCGGGTTCGGCTCGGCGCTGGCGGCCAACGCCTATCTCGGCGCGTGGGGCATCGTCGAGTGTCTCCAGGCGGGGGCCGACGTGGTGGTGACCGGCCGGGTGACCGACGCGTCGGTGATCGTCGGGCCGGCCGCCGCGCATCACGGCTGGCGTCGCACGGACTACGACCGGCTCGCCGGCGCTGTGGCGGCCGGCCATGTCATCGAGTGCGGCGCCCAGGCGACCGGCGGCAACTACGCCTTCTTCGCCCGCGATTTTCCCGACCTGACGACCCTTACCCATCCGGGCTTTCCGCTCGCCGAGATCCACTCGGACGGCACCTCGGTCATCACCAAGCACCCGGGCACCGGCGGCGCGGTCACCGTCGACACGGTCACCGCGCAACTGCTGTACGAGATCGGCGGCGCGCGGTATGCCAACCCGGACGCGACACTGCGGGTGGACAGCATCGAGTTGTCCGATGACGGCCGGGACCGGGTGCGGATCTCCGGGGTGCGCGGCGAGCCGCCGCCGCCGACGCTCAAGGTCTCGCTCAACAGCATCGGCGGTTTCCGCAACGAGATGACGCTGGTGCTCACCGGCCTGGACATCGAGGCGAAGGCCGACCTGGTGCGGCGTCAGCTGGAGAGCAGCCTGACGGTCAAGCCCGCCGAGATGGAGTGGACGCTGGCGCGCACCGACCACGCCGACGCCGACACCGAAGAGGCGGCGAGCGCACTGTTGCGGTGCGTGGTCCGCGACCCCGACCCGGCCAATGTCGGTCGCCAGTTCTCCTCGGCGGCAGTGGAATTGGCGTTGGCGAGTTACCCCGGTTTCCACGCCACCAGCCCGCCGGGACACGGACAGGTGTACGGCGTGTTCAGGCCCGCGTTCGTCGCGGCCACCGAGGTGCCGCACGTGGCTGTGCATGCCGACGGCCGCCGTGTCGAGATCCCGCCCGCCACCGAGACAATGGAGCTGGCGCCGGTGTCGCCGTCCGGGTCACCGGAGCCGCCTCCGGTCGGGGAGACGCGGCGGCTGCCGCTGGGCACCGTCGCGGGCGCCCGCAGCGGAGACAAGGGCGGCAGCGCCAACATCGGTGTCTGGGTAAGCACCGAAGAGCAGTGGCGGTGGCTGTCGCATGTATTGACCATCGACAAGCTGCGCGAGCTGCTGCCGGAGACCGCCGATCTGACCGTCACCCGCCATCTGTTGCCCAATCTGCGGGCAGTGAACTTCGTCATCGAGGGCATCCTCGGCGAAGGCGTCGCTTATCAGGCCCGCTTCGACCCTCAGGCCAAAGGGCTCGGAGAATGGCTGCGCAGCAGGACCGTCGACATCCCTGTCGAATTCTGTTCGGACATCCCTGAGGAGCTACTCCCGTGAGCATCTGGCACACCCCCGAACGTGAGCAATTGCGAAAGACGGTGCGCGCGTTCGCCGAACGCGAGATCCTTCCGCATGTGGACGAGTGGGAGCGGACCGGCGAGTTGCCCCGCGAACTGCACCGCAAGGCCGGCGAGGCCGGACTGCTCGGCGCCGGCTTCCCGGAGGCGGTCGGAGGTGGCGGCGGCGACGGCGCCGACGCGGTGGTCATCTGCGAGGAGATGCACTACACCGGATCGCCCGGCGGGGTCTTCGCGTCGCTGTTCACTTGCGGTATCGCGGTGCCGCACATGATCGCATCCGGTGACGAGCGGCTGATCGACACCTATGTCCGGCCGACTCTGCGCGGCGAGAAGATCGGCAGCCTCGCGATCACCGAACCGGGCGGCGGTTCCGACGTCGGACACCTGACCACACGAGCGGAGCGCGACGGTGATCACTACATCATCAACGGCGCCAAGACCTACATCACCTCCGGCGTGCGCGCCGACTACGTGGTGACTGCGGCGCGTACCGGCGGGCCCGGAGCCGCGGGCGTTTCGCTGATCGTGGTGGACAAGGGCACCCCCGGATTTGAGGTCACCCGCAAGCTCGACAAGATGGGCTGGCGGTCGTCGGACACCGCCGAACTGTCCTACACCGACGTCCGCGTCCCCGCCGCCAACCTCATCGGCGCGGAGAACACCGGCTTCGTCCAGATCGCCGGAGCCTTCGTCTCCGAGCGCGTCGGTCTTGCCGCGCAGGCATATTCGAGTGCGCAGCGCTGCCTCGACCTCACCGTCGAGTGGTGCCGCAACCGCGAGACCTTCGGCCGCCCGTTGATCTCGCGCCAGCAGGTGCAGAACACGCTGGCCGAAATGGCGCGCCGCGTCGACGTCGCGCGGGTCTACACCCGCAGCATCGTGGAGCGGCAGCTACGCGGCGAGACGAACCTGATCGCCGAAGTCTGTTTCGCCAAGAACACCGCGGTCGAGGCCGGCGAATGGGTGGCCAACCAGGCGGTGCAGTTGTTCGGCGGCATGGGATACATGTCAGAGTCCGAGGTCGAACGCCAGTACCGCGACATGCGCATCCTCGGAATCGGTGGCGGCACAACCGAGATCCTCACCTCGCTGGCCGCGAAGACGTTGGGATATCAATCGTGACGGCACTGCACTCCACGCTCGACGCCGCGTCACCCGCCTACGACGAGGCGGCGTCCGCGATGACCGTCAAGCTTGCCGAGCTCGAGGCCGAGCACGCCAAGGCGTTGGCCGGCGGTGGCTCGAAATACGTTCAGCGTCACCACGACCGCGGCAAACTCACCGCGCGCGAGCGCATCGAGCTGCTCCTCGATCCGGACTCGCCGTTCCTGGAGTTGAGCCCGCTCGCCGCATGGGGCAGCGACTTCACCGTCGGCGCCAGCGTGGTGGTCGGCATCGGGGCGGTCGAGGGGGTGGAGTGCCTGATCGTGGCCAACGACCCCACGGTCAAGGGCGGCACCAGCAACCCGTGGACGCTGAAGAAGATCCTGCGCGCCAACCAGATCGCGCTGCAGAACCGGCTGCCGGTGATCTCGTTGGTGGAGTCCGGCGGCGCCGACCTGCCGACTCAGAAGGAGATCTTCATCCCGGGCGGACAGATGTTCCGCGACCTCACCAGGCTGTCGGCGGCGGGCATTCCGACCATCGCGCTGGTGTTCGGCAACTCGACGGCCGGCGGCGCCTACATTCCCGGCATGTCCGACCACGTCGTGATGATCAAGGAGCGCTCGAAGGTGTTCCTGGCCGGCCCGCCGCTGGTGAAGATGGCCACCGGCGAGGACGCTGACGACGAGTCCCTCGGCGGGGCCGAAATGCACGCCCGCACTTCCGGTCTGGCCGACTACTTCGCAATCGACGAGCCCGACGCGGTCCGGATCGGACGCCGCATCGTGGCGCGGCTGAACTGGCAGAAGCAGGGACCCGCGCCGGCCCCGGTCGCCGAGCCGCTCTTCGACGCCGAAGAACTGCTGGGCATCGTGCCCGCCGATCTTCGCATCCCGTTCGACCCGCGCGACGTCATCGCCCGCGTGGTCGACGGCTCCGAATTCGACGAGTTCAAGCCGATGTACGGCTCGTCGCTGGTGACCGGCTGGGCCCGGCTGTACGGCTACCCGATCGGCATCCTGGCCAACGCGCGCGGGGTGCTGTTCAGCGAGGAGTCGCAGAAGGCCACCCAGTTCATCCAGCTGGCCAACCGCTCCGACACGCCACTGTTGTTCCTGCACAACACCACCGGCTACATGGTCGGCCGCAAGTACGAGGAAGGCGGCATGATCAAGCACGGCTCGATGATGATCAACGCCGTGTCGAACTCGACGGTTCCGCACATCTCGTTGCTGATCGGCGCGTCCTACGGCGCCGGCCACTACGGTATGTGCGGACGTGCCTACGACCCGCGGTTCCTGTTCGCGTGGCCCAGCGCCAAATCCGCGGTGATGGGCGGTGCGCAGTTGGCGGGCGTGTTGTCGATCGTCAGCCGCGCCGCCGCCGAAGCCCGCCGCCAGGTCTTCGACGAGGAAGGCGACGCGGCGCTGCGGGCCGCGGTGGAGGCGCAGATCGAGGCCGAGTCACTGCCGATGTTCCTGTCCGGCCGACTGTACGACGACGGGGTCATCGACCCGCGCGACACCCGCACGGTCCTCGGGATGTGTCTGTCCGCCATCGCCAATGGCCCGATCAAGGGGACGTCGAACTTCGGCGTCTTCCGGATGTGAGCGCCGAGATGTCAGTGATTTCGGTGTACTTGGTCGCGGTGAGCGCAACCAACTGCGCCGAAATCGCGAAGGAAGGGGCCCGATGATCACACGAGTTCTGGTGGCCAACCGCGGCGAGATCGCCCGGCGGGTGTTCGAGACGTGCCGGCGGCTCGGTATCGGCACCGTCGCGGTCTACACCGATCCCGACGCGAACTCGCCACACGTCGGTGAGGCCGACGCGCGGGTCCGCCTCGAGGGCCGCACCGGATACCTCGATGCCGGGCAGTTGATCGCGGCGGCGAAGGCGGCGGGTGCCGATGCGATCCATCCCGGGTACGGCTTCCTCTCGGAGAACGCGGAATTCGCCGCCGCGGTCCAGGACGCCGGGCTGACGTGGATCGGGCCGCCGGTGGCCGCGGTCGCCGCGATGGGGTCGAAGATCGAGGCCAAGAAGCTGATGGCAGCCGCCGGTGTTCCCGTGCTCGACGAGCTCGATCCCGACACCGTCACCGCCGATCAGCTACCCGTGCTGATCAAGGCGTCGGCCGGCGGTGGCGGCCGCGGCATGCGGGTGGTCCGCGAACTGGCCGAACTTGCGGGCCAAGTCGAGGCGGCTCGCCGCGAGGCGCAGTCGGCTTTCGGTGACCCGACGGTGTTCTGCGAGCGCTACCTGGCCACCGGCCATCACGTCGAGGTGCAGGTGCTCGCAGACGAACACGGCACCGTCTGGGCGGTCGGCGAACGCGAATGCTCGATTCAACGCCGCCATCAGAAGATCATCGAGGAGGCGCCCTCACCGCTCGTCGAGCGCACCTCCGGCATGCGCGCCAAGCTGTTCGACGCTGCGCGGTTGGCCGCCACCGCGATCGACTACACCGGCGCGGGCACCGTCGAGTTCATGGCCGACGAGAACGGCGAGTTCTTCTTCCTGGAGATGAACACCCGGCTTCAGGTCGAGCACCCGGTGACCGAGGAGACGACCGGGCTGGATCTCGTCGAACTGCAACTACTCGTCGCCGACGGTGATCGCCTCGACTCCGAACCGCCGCCGTCGCGCGGGTACTCGATCGAGGCCCGGCTCTACGCCGAGGATCCGGCCAAGGGGTGGCAGCCGCAAGCCGGCACCGTGCACCGGTTCGAGGTGCCGGCCAACGTGCGGGTCGACTCCGGCGTCGTCGCGGGCTCGGAGGTGTCGATCTTCTACGATCCGATGCTGGCCAAGGTCATCTCGTATGCGCCGAGCAGGCGCCAAGCCGCCGCCGTGCTCGCGGACGCGCTGACCCGCGCCCGTATCCACGGCGTACGCACCAACCGCGACCTGCTCGTCAACGTGCTGCGGCATCCGGCGTTCCTCGACGGTGCCACCGACACCGCGTTTTTCGACAGGCACGGCCTCGCCGAGCTCGCGGCGCCGCTGACCGACGACCACGCGGTGGCGTTGTCCGCGATCGCCGCCGCACTCGCCGACGCCGCCCACAACCGCGGTACCGCAGGAGTTTTCGCGGCCGCACCCAGCGGCTGGCGCAATCTGGCGGCGGCCCACCAGACGAAGCGGTACGCGGACGGGACGGGCACCGAGCACGAGGTGCGTTACCGGTTCGCCCGCGGCGGTCTCGACCTGCCCGGCCACGACGACGTCTCGCTGGTGTCTGCCAGTCCGACGCAGGTCGTGCTGCGGGTCGACGGCGTGGACCGGCCGTTCGACGTCGCCCGCTACGCCGACGCGGTGTTCGTCGACTCCCCCTCGGGTCCAGTGCAACTCACCGCGCTGCCACGCATCGGCGATCCCGACGCCGCGGTCGCCCTCGGCTCGCTGCTGGCGCCGATGCCCGGATCGGTGCTGCGGATCGGCGCGGCGGTCGGCGACGCGGTCGCCGCCGGCCAACCGCTGGTGTGGCTGGAGGCGATGAAGATGGAGCACACCGTGACCGCCCCAACCGACGGTGTGCTCACCGAACTGAACGTCGAACCGGGCCAACAAGTCGATGTCGGAGCTGTCCTGGCCCGAGTCGAGAACCCACAAGGAGACCAGCAATGAGCAGTTTCATCGAGACCGAAGAGCAGCAGGCGCTGCGCAAGGCGGTCGCCGCGATGGCCGCCAACTACGGCCAGGACTACTACCTGGAGAAAGCCCGCGCCGGCCAGCATACCGACGAGTTGTGGTCTGAGGCAGGCAAACTCGGCTTCATCGGAGTGAACCTGCCCGAGGAGTACGGCGGCGGCGGCGCCGGGATGTACGAGCTGTCGCTGGTGATGGAGGAAATGGCCGCGGCCGGCTCGGCGCTGCTGATGATGGTGGTGTCACCGGCGATCAACGGCACGATCATCTCGAAGTTCGGCACCGAGGAGCAGAAGAAGCGCTGGCTGCCCGGCATCGCCGACGGCTCGATCACGATGGCGTTCGCGATCACCGAACCCGACGCGGGCTCGAACAGCCACCGCATCACCACCACGGCGCGCCGCGACGGCAGCGACTGGATCATCAACGGCCAGAAGGTGTTCATCTCCGGCGTCGACCAGGCGCAGGCGGTGCTGGTCGTCGGCCGCACGGAGGACCACAAAACCGGCAACCTCAAGCCGGCGCTGTTCATCGTGCCGACCGACACAAAAGGGTTGAGCTGGACCAAGATCGACATGGAACTGGTCAGCCCGGAGAGTCAGTTCCAAGTGTTCCTCGACGAGGTGCGGCTGCCGTCGGACGCGCTGGTGGGTTCGGAGGACGCCGCGATCGCCCAGTTGTTCGCCGGGCTGAACCCGGAGCGGATCATGGGTGCCGCCAGCGCGGTCGGCATGGGCCGGTTCGCGATCAACAAGGCAGTCGACTACGTCAAGACCCGGCAGGTGTGGAAGACACCGATCGGCGCGCACCAGGGGCTGTCGCATCCGTTGGCGCAGAACCACATCGAGATCGAGCTGGCCAAGCTGATGATGCAAAAGGCGGCGTCGCTCTACGACGCCGGAGACGACGTGGGCGCCGCCGAGGCGGCGAACATGGCCAAGTACGCCGCCGGTGAAGCGTCGGTGCGCGCGGTCGACCAGGCCGTTCAGTCGATGGGTGGCAACGGGCTGACCAAGGAGTACGGAATCGCCGCCGCGGTCACCGTGTCGAAGCTCGCCCGCATTGCGCCGGTCAGCCGGGAGATGATCCTCAACTTCGTCGCGCAGACCTCGCTCGGACTGCCCCGGTCGTACTGATGAGCGCACTCGTCGGTTTCGCGGTCGACGGACCCGTCGCCCGGCTCACCCTGGACTCCCCGGACAACCGCAATGCGTTGTCGACCGCGCTGGTCGACCAATTGCACCAGGGCTTCACCGACGCCGTCGCCGACCCCGGCGTGCGAGCGGTGGTGCTCGGCCACACCGGCGGAACGTTCTGTGCGGGCGCCGATCTCGCCGAGGCTGCCGGACGGGATCCCAGCGCGCTCGCGGTCGACCGCGCCCATGAGATGACCCGGCTGCTCCGCCGCATCCTCGAGTTGCCGATCCCGGTGGTCGGCGCCATCGACGGGCACGTCCGCGCAGGCGGCCTCGGCCTGGTCGGCGCCTGCGACATCGTGGTGGCCGGCCGGCAGAGCACGTTCGCGTTGACCGAGGCCCGCATCGGCGTTGCGCCGTCGATCATCTCGCTCACCCTGCTGCCGAGGATGACCAGTCGCGCGGCGGGCCGCTACTTCGTCACCGGCGAGAAGTTCGGCGCCGCGGAGGCCGCCGAGATGGGCCTGATCACGATCGCCGCCGACGACGTCGAGACCAGCGTCGCCGAACTGACCACGGCGATCGGCAAGGCGTCGCCGCAGGGCCTGGCCGCGTCGAAAGCCTTGACCACAGCATCGATTCTGGCGGCTTTCGACCGCCGAGCCGAAGCGCTCACCACGCAGTCGGCCGAACTGTTCGTCTCCGAGGAGGCGCGCGAAGGCATGATGGCGTTCTTGGAGAAACGCCAGCCGAAGTGGATTCCGACCCCTCGCCCCTAGGACACGGCCGGCTGCTCGGAGGACTGCTGCGGCGGTGAGGGATTCGACCGCCCGCGGTTGCGCCATCTGGTCTTGAGCCGTGTCGGCAGTCGCTCGACGACCTCCCCCGGCACGAACGCCAGATACAGCACAAACATGGCGAGGCTGAAGAACCCGACATTCAGGTTGAACATGATCGTCAAGTGCATCAGCACGCCGGCCAGAAGCACCCAGCACCGCCATCGCCGACTCCAGACCAGTACCGCGAGCGCCAATTCGATCAGCAGGGTGCTCCACGTCAGAACGTTGACCAGAATCGCGTTGGCGGACAACCATTCTGGCGCGGACAGCAGCGCCCACCTGCCGTCGGTGTGCCACGCGTAGTAGACCGCCGAACCCTCCACCCAGGGTTTGCCGGCCAGCTTCGCCTGGACGGTCGCCAAATAGATGACCGACAACTGAACCTGCAGCAGCCGAACGGGCCACACCTGCCTGGCTTCTGCAGACCAGAAGGCTCCGGTACGGCGCCGCTGGTCCATCGACAACGCCACCCCGCACGACGAGAGCGCCAGGATCAGGGCGACGACGGTGAGAATGGCGTCACCGGCATTGAAATACGGGGCGCCGCGCCGCAGGAACGACTGAAGCAGGACGAACACCAGGATCGCCGCCACGCGGCTGTGCCAGCCCACCGTCATCGCGATGGCCGACAACAGCAGCAGCACCCACCCGATCACGAGCGCGGTGTCGCCGGGCCAGAGCTCGAACACACTCCACTGGAAGTCGACCCTCGGATGCTCGGGCAACACCCCCTGGTTCCCGAAAACCCCGAGCAGATCCGGCAGCAGCGCCACGGTCCACGCCATAATCACGACGCCGAACCCCATTCGGACCAAGCCCAGCGTGTACGCCGGCGCAGACGTGAAGAAAAAGGCGCACCAGCGGTCGACGCACGTGCTGACCCCCGCCCGGAGCCGATCGGAGACGGTCATCGGGACCCCGCCAAGTTCTCTTGGTACAGAAGCTTCGTCGCGGTCGGGCGCCGATTTCCCGAAGGCGGTTCGTCCGGTCCCCGCAACGTTTCGGTCCGAAGGACCATGGTGACGCCGACGGCATGTTCGTTGGGCTTGCTGACCTGCCGGACCACCCAGTGCGCGAGCTGCGGCCGGAACGCGGAGTCGAGCACGGCGGCATATCTGAGCAGTAACCAGCGATCCCACCAGCCGACGCCGCTCGCGCCGGGCTCAAACGTCCACACCCGGACCTCGCCGCTGGCGAACCGGACCTGAACCTCGACCGTGTCTTGGCGCCTGGTCGGGTTGGCGTACATCGCCCAACTCTGATCGAGACCCGTGGGCACCGCGACCGGTTCGACGACCGGTAGCAGGCTGCGCTTGATCGGCGAATCGGGCAGGTTGCACACGATGCCCACGAGGAGGAACAACGCAATGAAGACGCTCACCACCGCCTTGCCCACCGGCGAGTCCTCGAAGCGCTGCTGAATCAACGTCACCCACCCTTGCCTCGCGTCGCAAACACCCTAATTCACGTGAGGGTCGTCGCCATGGCGTCGCACCGCCGCTCGTCGACCAGGCGGTCTATTCTGAGGCCTTCAACCGCCGAGGAGGAGCTGATGTCGCGCACGGTCCTCGTCACCGGTGCAACGGGCACGTTGGGGCATCGCGTCGTTCCAGAAGCGGTCGGGGCCGGGCATCCCGTCCGAGCGTTGAGCCGCAAGAGCCACGTCGGATATACCGGCGTGAACTGGGCTCAAGCCGACCTGGTGAGCGGCGCCGGCCTCGACGCGGCGGTCGACGGGGTGGACGTCGTGGTCAACTGCGCGACGCAGCCAACCGGCGACAAGGACGTCGCCGCCATGCGCAACCTCGTCGAGGCGGGGCAGCGAGCGGGCGTCGCGCACATCGTGCACGTGTCGATCGTCGGCATCGACCTGATCCCGCTGCCGTACTACCGCGCGAAGCTGCGCGCCGAACAAGTCCTCGAGGCATCGGGCGTCGGCCATACGGTGCTGCGCGCCACGCAGTTCCACGATCTGATTGGCACCATGTTCGCGCTGCAGCGGTACTCCCCCGTGCTGTGGGCGCTGCGCGGCGTGCGATTCCAACCGATCTCCACTATTGACGTCGCGGCACGGCTGGTGGAGCTCGTCGACGCCGATCCGGCCGGGCGGGCGCAGGACATCGGCGGGCCGACGGTGCACACCCACACCGAGTTGGCGCGCATGTATCTGACGGCGCATCGAAGCCGTCGGCGAGCCGTTGCGGCGCCCTTGCCGGGACACATCGGGGCGGCGCTGCGGTCGGGTGCCAACCTGGTGCCGCAGAACCCTGTCGGCACCGTCGGCTTTGCTGAGTTCCTGACGTCCGGGCGATAAGTTTGGTCATCTACCTTCTTCGCCGTGGCCCGTCAGGGCACAGTTTGGACAATGGTCTTGCGTGTGCCACGGTTCGTCGTAGGCTCGTATCCGATGAGCACTCCAGCGTCGCGGAACGGTTCGATGCGAGCTGCTGACACCGACCGCATTCAGGTGGCGCAGCTGCTCACTGACGCCGCCGCGCAGGGCCGCCTTCAACTCAACGAGTATGAGGACCGTCTGACCAGGGCGTATGCCGCGCAAACCTATGACGAGCTCGACCGTCTGTCGGCGGATCTGCCCGGCGCGGTCACCCGGGGACGCAGCGGTGGCCCGTGTCGGCCCGCGCCGTCGACGATGCTGCTGGCGATCATGAGCGGATTCGAACGCCGCGGCCGCTGGAACGTGCCGAGGCGGATGACCACGTTCGCTCTGTTCGGCGGCGGGGTCATCGATTTGCGGTACGCCGACTTCACCTCGCCGGAGGTCGAGATCCACTCGTACTCGATCTTCGGAGGCCAGACGATCCTGGTGCCGCCCGAGGTCAACGTCGACCTGCGTGGTGTCGGGGTGATGGGCACCTTCGACCAGTCCGTGGAGGGCGACGGCTCACCGGGGGCGCCGTGCGTGTGTATCCGCGGCTTCTCGCTGTGGGGCCGCGTTGCCATCAAGCGCAAGAAGCGCAAGGCCGCTTAGCGCGAGTGACCCGTAGTAAGCAGGAAGCTCCTACGGTCGAGATTGCAGTCAGGGTCGTAGGGCGGCGCACGACCCTGACTGCAATCTCGCGTATGGGACGCAAGAGTCAACCCGCACTGGGCCCGCTTGACCGTCGCTAGCGCCTCCGCCGCGACCGCAGGTAGTCGCCGACTACGGCCGCACCGAGACCGTCGAGATCGGGCACGACGACCCGGCCCTCGACGCGACGCGCGACCTGGTCGATGAACCGCGCCAAGCCGGGATCGTCGCCCAGGCGGAAGATCGTCACCTGCGCCCCGAGCGCGGCGACCTCGTCGAAGCCCTTGACGGTGTGCGCGATCGTCCGCGGATGCGGCGGGTAATCGAAGAACACTGCCGGCGGCTGAGCCGCCGAATCCGATCCGGCCCCGCGCCCGAATCCCTCCAGGTGTGCGGTCGGCTCACCATCGGTGACGACCAGCACCACCGGCTGTGCGTTGGGATGGCGGCGCAGGTGCCGCCCGGCGAGCGCCAGCGCGTGGTGCAGGTTGGTGCCCTGCTCGTACACCCCTTCCAGCCCGGTGAGTTCGGCCGCGGTCACGGTGCGCGCGTAGCGGCCGAAGGCTATGATCTGCAGGGCGTCCGACCGGAACCGGGTGCTGACGAGGTGGTGGAGCGCCAGCGCGGTCCGTTTCATCGGCAGCCACCGGTTCTCCATCACCATCGAGAACGAGGTGTCGACCAACAACGCCACCGCGGCCTGTGTGCGCGTCTCGGTCTCGGAGATCTCGACGTCTTCGACCGTGATGCGAATCGGGCGTTCGGCCACCCCGGTCCCCGCCTGGCGCAGCACCGCGTTGGTGAGGGTCCGGGTGACGTTCCACGGTTCGGTGTCGCCGAACGCCCACGGCCGGGTCGCCCCGGTCAGTTCGCCCGCCGCGCCGGCACGACGGGTGTCCCGCTCGCCGTGTCGACCTGAAAGCCGTTGTGCCACATCGCGTAGCGCCGTCTGACCAAGCTGACGCATCGCCTTGGGAGAGAGCCGCCACTGGCCGTCGGAACCCCGATTCAAGAACCCCTGATCCATCAGCGCCCGTTCGAGTTCGGTCAGCGTGCGTGCGTCGACGGCGGCGTCCTCACCCAGCTGGCGGGCCAGCATGTCGAGGTCGACGTCCTCCATCGTCGCGCCGGCATAGCTCTGCGACAACGCCTCGGCGAGCTGCTCGAGTTCGGCGATGTCCTGCATCGCCTGGGCACCCTCTCCCATGCCCAGCGGATTGTCGCCGGAGAACTCCGACGAGCCGGTCCAGTCCTCCCCCGGCCGCGCCGCCTGCAGATGGGCGTCCAACCGGTTCAGCGCGTTCATCAACGACGGCGAGCCGAACGCCTGTTGGGCCAGCGCATCCAATTCGGCCCGTTGCTCGGCGCTCAAGCTGTTGCGGAACCGCTGCGCGGCCGCTGCGCGCTGGGCCAGCGAGTCGAGCAATTCGTCGACGTTGCGCGGGTTCTCCGGGAAGAACTCGCCGTGCTTGTTCATGAAGTCTTGGAAATCCTGTTGGGTGTCTTCACCTTTTGCGTGCTTGTCCAACAGGTCGTTGAGGTCGTCGAGCATCTCGTTGACGCGCTGGCGGTCCTCGTCGGTGGCGTTTTCCAGCGCCTGCTTCATGCCCGCGAACCGCTGGTCGAGCATCTCGCGGCCGAGCAGATCCTTGATCTGCTCGTACTTCTCGCGGGCCTCCTGCGAGCGCCAGTCGTAGTCGGACAGCTCCTGCACGGCCTTCGCCGGTGAGGGCGGCAACGACTCGATGCGCATCTCGTTGAACCTGGCATCGTCGTCGAGCGCCCGGGCCAGCTCCTTGCGTTCGGCCAGCACCGCCTCGTCGAGAAGTTTCTTGATCTCGGCCAGCGTGCCGTCGAGATTGTTGCGGGACAACAGCTCTCGACGACGACGGTTGGCCTCGGCGGCGAGTTTGTCGGCGCCCCGCATGTTCTTGGTGCCGCGGCGCATCAGTTCCGACAGCGCGCGCCGCGGCGAGCTGC
Organism: Mycobacterium sp. IS-3022; assembly: GCF_001500065.1. GTDB lineage: Bacteria > Actinomycetota > Actinomycetes > Mycobacteriales > Mycobacteriaceae > Mycobacterium. Next base: position 46,409 of record NZ_LQIN01000051.1, on the reverse strand, counting down.
CCTCCATCACGTCCTGGCCGATCTGCTCGAGCGCCTCGCGCAGGTCGATCGGCGGCGCCAACGGGTCGGGTCCGCCGGTGTATCGCGAATACCGCGAAGTCCGCTTACTCATCGTCACGCGCCTCAACGCGCCTCGATTGTGAATCTGACGACGTTTTTCGGCGATTTCCGTCGTCAGATTCACACTGGCCGCCACGCGGCGTGCTCTTAGCCATAGACCGTTTCGCCTTCTCCGGACACCTTGTCGATCCGCTTGGCCAGATACAGCGCCTCGAGCGCCAGTTCGACGGCCGCGGCCCGCTGACCGTCCGTCACCGCTCCGAGCCGCTTCTGTATCTCGGCGATCGCCGGCACCTCGGGCACCGCGGCCAGCACGTCGCGAGCCGACACCCGCTCGCCGGTGGTGACCGCCGACCCGTTCTCGATCGCCACCACCAGCGGTCCGACGTCGATGCCGCCGAGCAGCCGCTGCGCGGTGTCGGCGGTGGCGCGGCGCAGCAGGTGTTCGAGCACCGCCTGCTCGCGACCCTCCTCGCCGGACTCGAACTCGAGCTTGCCGCGCAGCACGTCGACCACCGAGGACAAGTCGACCACCCGGGCGACCGGCTCCTGCTCGCCGAGTACGGCCGACCGGTGGCGCGCGGCCGCGGCAGCGGTCTCGGCGGCGGCGATCGCGAAGCGCGCCGACACGCCCGAGCGCTGGTCGATCGACCGCGACTCGCGTAGATAGCGGGCGAACCTGGCGAGCACATGCACCAGGTACTCGGGCACCTCGGCGGCCAGGTGCGCCTCCTGGGTGATGACGCCGACTTCCGCGTCGAGTTCACGCGGGTAGTGGGTCCGGATCTCCGCGCCGAACCGGTCCTTGAGCGGCGTGATGATCCGGCCGCGGTTCGTGTAGTCCTCCGGGTTGGCGCTGGCGACAACGAGCACGTCAAGCGGCAGCCGCAGCGTGTAGCCGCGGACCTGGATGTCGCGCTCCTCCATCACGTTGAGCATCGACACCTGGATGCGCTCGGCGAGGTCGGGCAGCTCGTTGATCGCGACGATGCCCCGGTGCGCGCGCGGAATGAGGCCGTAGGCGATGGTTTCCGGGTCGCCGAGGCTGCGGCCCTCGGCCACCTTGATCGGGTCGATGTCGCCGACCAGGTCGGCCACGCTGGTGTCCGGGGTGGCCAGCTTCTCGGTGTAGCGCTCGCTGCGGTGCCGCCAGGCGATGGGCAGGTCGTCACCGCTGTCGGCGGCCCGCCGGATCGACTCGGGGGTGATCGGGCGGTACGGATGCTCACCCAGCTCCGAGCCGGCGATCACCGGGGTCCACTCGTCGAGCAGACCGGCCAGGGCGCGCAGCAGCCGCGTCTTGCCCTGACCGCGTTCTCCGAGCAGCACGACGTCGTGGCCGGCGATCAGCGCTCGCTCCAGTTGCGGAATGACGGTGTCTTCGAAACCGAAGATGCCCGGCCACGGATTGCGGCCCTCCGCCAGCGCGGCCAGCAGGTTCTCCCGGATTTCGGCTTTGACGCCGCGCTCGCGGTGGCCGGAGGTCCTCAGCTCGCCGACGGTGCGAGGCAGGTCTTGGGGTGCAGTCACGATCTCCACGCTACGACGTGCTCGGCGACAGTGCGGGTTCCCCACGCTTCGCGGGGGTCCAGCACCCGATGCGCCTGCTCAGTTCGGCGACGGCGGCAGCAGTTGGAAACCCGTCAACATCATCTCGGTGTCACGCTGATACGTCGGGTCGTCGGGGTCCATGGTCTGGGCGGTCACGCTGACGGCGTATGTCGCATTGTTGGTGTGCATCACGACGCCGAGCGCGATGGCCGGATGCCGCGCGACGTTGCCCAACACCGGCATCTGATAGCGGAACGTCCGGGCAGGCAGCGCGCACAGCGTGCCCTCGGTGATGCGGACGTCGGTTGCGCCCAACCCGGACTCCAACGCGTCGAGCATGTTGTCGAACACCAAGCCCGCGTCTTGAGTGCCCGCGGCGCTCTCGAACGTGACCACGACATTCGCCGCGAAACCGTCCGTGGTGAGACGGTCGTTGCGCAAAGCGAATCTGATCAGCTCCGAATCCAGCATCGTCGAGCGAATCCAATTCGGCGGCTGAGGGATCTTCATCACCGGCTCGTTGTCGCCCCGGGCCGGAATCGTCGTCAGCGGAGCGTCGGTCGTCTCGCACTGTGACGCGTCGGCCCCCTCCGCCGTCGCTGCGGCCGACAGGTCGGCGCCGGGCACCGCCCGTGGGTCGTCGACGTAGCGGGTGCAGGAAGCCAGGACCACTGTCGCCGCCAGCAGTAGGACGGTGGCAGTCCTCGACGCCGCGACCATGCTTGCAACCTAACCAGTCGCCGGGCATTCGCGCAGGGCGTGGCGGACGTCAGTGCGCGAAGTGTCGCGCCCCGGTCAGGTACAGCGTGATGGAAGCTGCTTCGGCGGCTGCAGTCACCTCGTCGTCGCGCACCGAACCGCCCGGATGCACGATCGCCTTGACGCCCGCGTCGGTCAGCACCTCGAGCCCGTCGGGAAACGGGAAGAACGCGTCCGACGCCGCGACCGCGCCGCGCACCCGATCGCCCGCGCGTTGCACCGCCAGGCGCGCCGCGTCGACGCGGTTGACCTGACCCATGCCGACCCCGACCGTAGCGCCGCCGGCGGCCACGACGATCGCGTTGGACTTCACCGCCCGGCAGGTCTTCCAGGCGAACTTCAGATCCGCGAGCGTCGCGGGGTCGGCGGGTGAGCCGGTCGCCAGCGTCCAGTTGACCGGATCATCGCCGGCAGCCGTGAACTCGTCGCGCTGCTGCAGCAACAGCCCGCCACTGATCTGGCGGAATTCGCTGCCACCGGGCTGCGGCTCGGAGGCCACCAGCACGCGGATGTTCTTCTTGCGCGCAAGCACTTCCACCGCGCCCGCCTCGTAGGCCGGCGCGATGATCACCTCGGTGAAGATGTCGGCGACGGTTTCGGCCATCTCGACGGTGACCTCGGTGTTGGCCGCGATCACGCCGCCGAACGCGGACAGCGGGTCGCACTCGTGGGCCTTGCGGTGCGCGTCGGCCACCGACGTCGACGAGACCGCGATGCCGCAGGGATTGGCGTGTTTGATGATCGCCACGCAGATTTCGCTGTGGTCGAACGCCGCCCGCCACGCCGCGTCGGCGTCGGTGTAGTTGTTGTACGACATCTCCTTGCCGTGCAGCTGTTCGGCCTGCGCGAGCCCGGGCCACGCGGCATCGTTGCGGTACAGCGCGGCTCGCTGGTGCGGGTTCTCGCCGTAGCGCAGCACCGAATCCCGCCGCCAGGTGGCGCCGAGCCACTCGGGCAGCGGCGCGGCGGCATCCGGCTCCGGCGCCAGCACCGAACCCATCCACGACGCGACTGCGACGTCGTACTCGGCGGTGTGCCGGAAGGCCAACGACGCCAACCTCTTCCGCTCAGTCAACGTGAAGCCACCGGCTCGCACCGCAGCCAGCACGCCGTCGTAGCCGCGCGGGTCGACCACCACCGCGACGCTGGGATGGTTCTTGGCGGCGGCGCGCACCATCGACGGTCCGCCGATGTCGATCTGTTCGACGCACTCGTCCTCGCTGGCACCGGACTCGACGGTCTCGGTGAACGGGTACAGGTTGACCACGACGAGTTCGAACGCCTCGACGCCGAGGTCGGCGAGCGCCGAAACATGTTCGGGCTTACGCTGATCGGCCAGCAGGCCCGCGTGCACTCGCGGATGCAGGGTCTTGACCCGCCCGTCGAGCACCTCCGGGAAGCCGGTGACGTCTTCCACCGGCGTCACCGGAACACCTGCTGCGGCAATGGTTTTGGCCGTCGAGCCGGTCGAGACGATCGCGACGCCCGCCTCGTGCAGGCCGCGGGCCAGTTCGGCCAGGCCCGTCTTGTCGTAGACGCTGACCAACGCCCGCCGAATCGGCCGCTTACCTTCGGTCATCCGATGATCGCCTTTCGTCCTGTCCAGGTCACGCCGCGGACGGCCACGGCGGCCAATACTTCCACCAGCAGCCGTCGTTCGACGACCTTGATCCGCTCGTGCAGGGTGGCTTCGTCGTCGTCGTCGAACACCGGCACCGCCTCCTGGGCCAGCAGCGGACCGGTGTCGGTTCCGGCGTCGACGAGATGCACGCTGCACCCCGTCACCTTCACGCCGTACGCCAGCGCGTCGTGCACCGCGTGGGCACCCGGAAACGCGGGCAGCAGCGCCGGATGGGTGTTGATGATCCGACCCAGGAACCGCGAAAGAAAAAGGGGGCCAAGGATCTTCATGAAACCCGCGGACACGATCAGGTCCGGCGAGTGTGCGGCGGTGGCTTCGGTGACGGCCGCGTCCCACGCGGCCCGGTCCGGGTGGTCGCGCAGCCGCACGGTGTACGACGGCACCGACGCGGCCGCGGCGATGTCGACGGCCGGGCAGTCCCGGTCGGCCCCGACCGCGACGATCGACGCGGGATAGTCACCACCGGTGGCGTCGAGCAGCGATCGCAGCAGTGAACCGGTGCCGGACGCCAACACCACCACCCGTGCAGGCACCTTCGGGGGCACACGGAGGGGTTGCTGCACGCCTGGCAGCCTAACGGGTTCCGGGGGCGCCTCTGTCGTCGTCCGCGACGAAGTGCTCCTCCGGGTCGTCGAGCGGGTCCCGCGGACCGGCGGCCGGCGGCTCCGGCTCCGGCTCCGGCTCCGGCTCCGGTTCGGGATCCGGTTCGGCCTCGGCGTCGGCTTCGGCCGGCACGTCGGCCTCGCTGTCGACAGGCTCGATGTCGTCTGGCTCGTCGGTTCCGGCGTCGTCGGGCTCAGGTCCGGGTCCGGCCTCGTCGGCCGGTTCTGCCGGCACCGGCTCGGGCGCCCGCGGTCTGCGGGTGATACCGCCGGTCATCGCCACCGTGAGCGCGCCGATCCCGACGAACCACAGGAAGACCCCGGGGCCGAACGTGGCTTGATCCACGCCGACGTCGCCGAAGTTGCCCAGCCGCCCGCCGCCGGCGTGGCCGAGCAGCGCCATGGTCAGTGCCGCCAGCCCCGAGGCGACGGCCAGCTTGCCCATCGCAGAACCCAGGGGAAGAGGACGCCGCGCACACTGCTGCCCGACCGCCACCGCGGACGCCGCCGCGACGATCAGCAATGCCACCCACACCGGGCCCAGCGGCGGCGTCGGCACCGCCGCCAGCACCGGAAGCGCCGGGATGTCGCCGCCGAACACGGTGAACGAGCTGAAGGTCGCGAGGCCGACGTGGGCGCTGGACCCGACCGCGACCGCGGCCGTACCGACGATCACATTAGGGATGTAGAGCACCGACAACACGGTCAGGCTGAGCTGGCCGAACGTCGAATCCGTGATCGAGTAGAGGTCGTGCATCGTCGACCAGTGCACGACCATCGAACCGGCCATCACCACGCCCGAGAGCCCGGCCAGCGCGAGCACACCCGCGACGGCGGCGCGAAGCGCGTCGGGCAGCCAAGCGGGCAACGGGGACGCTGCCAGCAGCCGCCGACCGACCCGCGATCCGACGCCGAGGACTGCACCTATCGCGTGTACGGCCAGCACGCCGCCAAATGCGCGCAACGCGTGCGGGGTCTGCAGGTCGGTGAGGACCGAGGCGGCGTCGTGGATGACGGCCAGCGCGATCGCGGCGATCAGCAGCGGCCCGCCCAGCGCCGACGCCACGATCCAACGCGTCACGAACCACGAGCCGTGCGGGGAAGTGGCCGCGGCCGTCGTGCGGGCCGTCGCCCACACCATCGCGAGCATTGGCAGCAGCGGCATCACTCCCAACTCGGCGCCGCCGATCGACACCGGCACCAGGTGCACGCCCAGCCACATGCTGGCGATCGCGCCGAGCGCGCCGGTCATGTCGCTGTTGGCGATCAGCAGCTGCAGCAGGACGACCGCCGCGATGATGACAAGCGCCACCAACGACGGCCCGAACGCGACCCGAAGCAGCTCACGCGCCTGGCGTGCGCCGACTGGCCGTTGATCCACTGGTTGGGCCGCTCCTCAGTCAGACTGCCGCGCGAAGGTCACGCAGGCGCGGCTCAGACTACGACGGCGCCGGGCCAGACTGCGACGAAGACGACGGCTGTCCCTGGGACGTCGGAGTCGACTGGGACGGCGGCTGGCCGTAAGTGGGGAATCCGGTCGGCGGCGTCGGCGGCCCTTGCTGACCGTGCTGCTGACCCTGCTGGCCCTGCTGGTGGCCTTGTTGGTGGCTCTGCTGCGGCGCCGACAGGTAGCCGCCCGTCGACGGTCCGCCCGGGTAGCCACCCGGATAGGTCGACGGATACCCCGGCCGCTGCTGCGGTCCACCGTGATGCTGGCCCGGCTGCTGGCCGTAGTACGGGCCTGGGCCGCCGTACTGCTGCCCGTAGGGCTGGTCGTACTTCTGCCGCGGTGCCGGCGGGGTGATGATGCCGGATTCGAACAGCAGCGCCGCCACCGCGACGATCGCCTGGAAGAGCGTGAAGGCGATGATCAGGTAGAGGCCCCAGTCGATCGCGGCGCCGCTCGGCCGGTTGATCACCTCGGCGATGACCAAGAGGAAGGCGACGACCGCCAGCACGGCGTACACCGACGTGGAGACGGACTGTTTGGGCAGCAGGCTCGTCCCGGCCAGCAGACCCGCCAGAAGCGCCGCCGCGACTGCGAGCACCAGACCGAACGAGGTTCCGCTGATGCTGCCCAAGCCCCCGAACTCGGACGCGGAGATGGTGAACAGCGGCCCGAAACTCGACAGGTACACCGCGAGGCCCAACACCGCCACCGCGATGGCGAGGTACATCGGCAGCTTGTTCGGACCGCCGGTGGCCGGCGACCCCACGTCCGGCGCCTTGCCGAACTGTTGCGTCGGCGCGGAGAACTGAGTGGTCGGCTGCTGTGCGGGCGGGTATCCGGGGCTACCGGGCGGACCTGACGGGTAAGACATGGCCTCTCCTGTGCTTCCTGTGCTCGGGCGGGCTTCGGAACCACGCTAGCGCACAGCGGGTCAGCCCGAGACCGGCACCGGTTCGCCCGATCGCCGGGACCATTCGTCTCCGACTTTGCGCTTGCCCTTCTGACTAGAACACGTTCTAATTCGGGCATGGACTACGGGCTCGTGCTGTTCACCAGTGACCGCGGGATCACTCCCGCCTCGGCCGCCAAGCTGGCCGACGATCACGGCTTCACCACGTTCTACGTGCCTGAGCACACCCACATCCCGATCAAGCGGCAGGCGGCGCACCCCACGACGGGCGACGAGTCGCTGCCCGACGACCGCTACATGCGCACCCTGGACCCCTGGGTCAGCCTCGGCACCGCGGCGGCGGTGACCTCGCGCGTTCGACTGTCGACGGCGGTGGCGCTGCCGGTCGAACACGACCCGATCACGCTGGCGAAGTCGATCGCCACGCTCGACCACCTGTCGGGCGGCCGCGTCAGCCTCGGTGTGGGGTTCGGCTGGAACACCGACGAACTGGCCGACCACAACGTGCCGCCCGGTCGGCGGCGCACCATGCTGCGCGAATATCTGGAAGCGATGCGGGCGCTGTGGACCGAGGAGGAAGCGTCCTACGACGGCGAGTTCGTCAACTTCGGACCCAGCTGGGCGTGGCCCAAGCCCGTGCAGTCGCACATCCCGGTCCTCGTCGGCGCCGCGGGCACGGAGAAGAACTTCAAGTGGATCGCCCGGTCCGCGGACGGCTGGATCACCACGCCGCGCGACTTCGACATCGACGAGCCGGTGAAGCTGCTGCAGGACACCTGGGCGGCCGCGGGTCGCGAGGGGGCGCCGCAGATCGTCGCGTTGGATTTCAAGCCGGATCCCGAAAAGCTGGCGCGCTGGGCCGATCTCGGTGTCACCGAGGTGCTGTTCGGGCTTCCCGACAAGTCCGCCGACGACGTCGCCGCCTACGTCGAGCGCCTGGCGGGCAAGCTGGCCGCGCTGGTGTGATCAGGGCTTGCCGAAGCCCGCTGCGCCGAGCACCTTCTGCCCCGCCTCGCCGGTCACCGCGTCGACGAATTTCCGTGCCAGGTCGGGCCGGGACGAATCCTTCAGCGTCGCAATGGGATAGACGTTGACCGCGTCGGCGGCTTCGGGCAACCCAACCGCGGTGACGTCGGCGCCTGCGTCCCGGACGTCGGTGACGTAGACGATCCCGGCGTCGGCCTGGCCGCTGGTGACCTTGTTGAGGACGTCGGTGACCGACGACTCCTCGCTGACCGGCGACAGTTCGACGCCCGCGGCCTGCTGGACCTTCTGCGTCGCCGAGCCGCACGGGACCTGCGGTGCACACACGACGGTGCTGACCCCGGGCCGCGTCAGGTCACGTAATGCGTTGATGTGTTTGGGGTTTCCCGGGCGTACCGCGATGGTCAGCGTGTTCGACGCGAAGTTCACCGGGTCACCGGCCAGCAGTCCCGCCGTCGCGGCCTTGTCCATGTTCCTGGTGTCCGCGGAGGCGAACACGTCGGCGCGCGCACCCTGGGTGAGCTGCGTGACGAGGTCGGACGATCCGGCGAACGCGAACTCCACTCGGGCGCCGGGGTTGTCCGCCTCGAATTGCTCGCCGATCTCGGTGAACACGCTCTTCAGCGACGCTGCGGCGAACACCGTCAGCGTGTCCTGTGATGTCTGGTCCGCACACGCGGTGGCCAGCGTGAGCAGCGCGGCCAGAAGCGCGAGTGGTTTCACGGCTGCCCTTCTGCGGTCAGGCCAGACTCGCGCGGTTGACCTTGTCGGTCGGGCGCACCGTGATCGTCGCCCCGAGTGGGTCGCCGTCGGACATCAGCGCGACGAGGTCGTCGTCCTCGGAGATGGCCAGGAACCGCGAGTCGTCCGAATCGAGCCTGCCGACGATGATCCCGGTGCGCACCGGCCAGTCGTACCGCACCGAGTAGGTCTCGATGGTGGCGCGACCCTCGGGGCGCTCGGTGACCGGAACCGTCGGCAGCGCAGCGACTTCCGCGTTCAGCTCTGCGCTGCGGTCGATCCGCCAATCGGCGGGAAGCGTCGAGTAGATGCCGACCGAGTACTTGCTCATCGTGCCGCCGTTGGCGCCCACAAAGCCGAATCGACCGGGGATGTCGCGTAATTGGGTGACCGTTTCGGCGATGGCGTGCAGCGAATAGCTGTTGCCCGGCCCGCCGAAGTAGGGCAGGCCGCCGGTCACCGTCAGGCCACGCGGGTCGCCGGCGTCGATGCCCAGCGCTTCACAGATCACGAAGACCGGGAACGGGAAACAGCTGTACAGGTCGAGGGTCGCGAGGTCGTCGACTCCGATTCCCGCCACCCGCAGGGCTTCTCGCGCGGCGTGCACGGCCGCGGGGCTCGCGCCGAGGTCGACGCGGTCCAGCAGCCCTTGCTCGGTCATGTCCGAGTGGCCGTGCAGATACATCCACTTCTCCTCGGGCACCCCGAGACCCCGGGCGGCCGCCACCGACATCATGATCGCGGCCGCGCCCTGGTTGACCTGATCGCGTGCCACCAGCAGGCGGGGATATGGGTCGCAGATCATCCGGTTGTCGTCGGTGACGGTGACGATCTCGTCGACCGAGCGCTCGACCGGCGATGACGAAAACGGGTTCTTGGCGGCCACTTTCGACAGCGGCGCGAACAACTCGGCCATCTCCCGCCGGTACTCGGCGACACCCAGTCCGAGCCGGCGGCGCCGCGCGTTGTCCAGCAGGCCGTATTGCACTGCCGCGCCGGTCAATCCGTGCGAGGCTGTGTACTCGGTGAAGTACTGGTGGATCTGATGTCCCCGGTCCTCGAGTTGGCCGTCGACGTGTTCGGTGAAGTCCGGCTTCTCGTCCCGGTTCGCGAAGTAGCGCGCCGTCGACCCCGGCTCCGAGCCGATCACCATCGCCACGTCGAATTCACCCGCCGCAATGGCGTTTCCGGCCTCGGTGACGAGCTTCTGCGGACCCTGCCCGCCGACCGGTTCGAGCACCACTCGCGCGGGATCGCCGCCGACCCGCCGCATCACCGAACGCGGATAGTTGTTCGACTTTCCCAGCGTCGCGGGCATCGGCCCGGAGATCTCGAACTGGCGCAAGCCGTACACCGTGTCGATCGCCTTCGCGGCCGTGGTGACCTCTACCCCGGTGTCGGTCAGCGCGGCGCGCACCGCCTCGGTGGCGAGGTCGACCGCCGACATGCCCCGGTAGTCGGGATCGTCGATCCGCTCGGTGAACTGCCCCACGCCGACGATGACCGGGGTCCGGGGATCGACCATTACAGACCTCGCTGCCGCCGAGCGACCGCGTTTGCACGCTTCACATCGGCATGTCGCTGTACAAACACGGTCACTCGCGGCAGAAGTAGTAGGGCTACCGGGCTACATGCCCTGCAGGATCTCCCGGGCCAGGCGCGCGGTCTCCGACGGCGTCTTGCCGACCTTCACCCCCGCGGCCTCCAGCGCTTCCTTCTTGGCCTGCGCGGTACCGGACGACCCGGACACGATCGCGCCGGCGTGACCCATGGTCTTGCCCTCGGGCGCGGTGAAGCCCGCGACGTAGCCGACGACCGGCTTGCTCACGTTGGCCTTGATGTAGTCGGCGGCCCTCTCCTCGGCGTCGCCGCCGATCTCACCGATCATCACGATGATCTTGGTGTCAGGATCCTTCTCGAACGCTTCGATCGCGTCGATGTGCGTGGTGCCGATGACCGGGTCACCGCCGATACCGATCGAGGTCGAAAAGCCCAGATCGCCCAGTTCGAACATCATCTGGTAAGTCAGCGTGCCCGACTTGGACACCAGCCCGACCGGTCCCGGGCCGGTGATGTTGGCGGGCGTGATGCCGGCCAGCGCCTCGCCGGGGGTGATGATGCCCGGGCAGTTGGGGCCGATGATGCGAGTCTTCTGACCCTTTTCGACGTTATAGGCCCACGCATATGCCGTGTCCTGCACCGGAATTCCCTCGGTGATGACGACCAGCAGCGGGATCTCCGCATCGATTGCCTCGATGATCGCGTCCTTGGCGAACTTCGGCGGCACGAACACCACCGACACGTCGGCGCCGGTCTCCTTCATCGCCTCCGCGACCGAGCCGAACACCGGCAGCTCGACATCCTTACCGTCCTTGTCGACGTGCGACACCGTCGTGCCGGCCTTGCGGGCGTTGACCCCGCCGACCAACTGGGTGCCCGCCTTGAGCATCAGCGCGGTGTGCTTGGTGCCCTCGCCACCGGTGATGCCCTGGACGATGACCTTGGAGTCCTTGTTCAGAAAAATCGACATGGGTCATCTCTCCTTAAGACTTGTTCGCCAGCTCGGCGGCTTTGTCGGCGGCTTCGTCCATCGTGCCCAGTTCGGTCACCAACGGGTGGTTGGCCTCAGCCAGGATGCGACGGCCTTCTTCGACGTTGTTGCCGTCGAGTCGGACCACGAGCGGCTTGTTGGCCTCGTCGCCGAGGATCTTCAACGCGTTGACGATGCCGTTGGCGACCGCGTCACAGGAGGTGATGCCGCCGAACACATTGACGAACACGCTCTTGACCTGCGCATCGTGCAGGATCACGTCCAGACCCGCGGCCATCACCTCGGCCGAGGCGCCGCCGCCGATGTCGAGGAAGTTGGCCGGTTTCACGCCGCCGTGCTTCTCGCCCGCATAGGCGACCACGTCCAGCGTCGACATCACCAGGCCCGCACCGTTGCCGATGATTCCGACCTGACCGTCGAGCTTGACGTAGTTGAGGTCGTGCTCCTTGGCCTTGAGCTCCAGCGGGTCGGTGGCGTCACGGTCCTCGAACTCGGCATGCTCGGGATGGCGGAAGTCGGCGTTGCCGTCGAGCGTGACCTTGCCGTCCAGCGCCAGGATCTGATCGTCAGGAGTGCGCACCAGCGGGTTCACCTCGACCAGCGTGGCGTCTTCTTTGACGAACACCTCCCACAGCTTGGCGATCGTCACCGCGGCGGCGTCGAGCACCTCGGCGGGCAGGTGACCCTTCTCGGCGATCTCACGCGCGAACGCCTCGTCGACGCCCTTGGTGGCGTCTACGGGCACCCTGGCCAACCGGTCCGGCTTGGTGGCGGCGACCTCTTCGATCTCCATGCCGCCCTCGACCGAGCACATCGCGAGGTAGGTGCGGTTGGCGCGGTCGAGCAGGAACGAGATGTAGTACTCCTCGGCGATGTCGCTGGCCTCGGAGACCAGCAACTTCTTGACGATGTGGCCTTTGATGTCGAGACCGAGGATGTTCTGCGCGTGGGTGAACGCGTCGTCGGCGGTAGCCGCGTACTTCACGCCGCCGGCCTTGCCGCGGCCGCCGGTCTTGACCTGTGCCTTGACCATGACGGGTTTGCCGATCTCCTCGGCGATCGCCTTGGCGTCCTCGGCGGTGTCGGTCACCCGACCCGGTGTGGTCGGTACGTTGTGCTTGGCGAAGAGCTCTTTCGCCTGGTATTCGAAGAGGTCCATTGGCTTTGGAACGTCCCTGTCTCTAGCGCGTCGATTGCGGAGTTGTTGGGCCGAAGGCTCGGGGGAACTTTATCCACACCCGCGGAACGCGTTGGCACCGCCCACCTCCCATGTGGCAGATCTCACCGCCTGATCCCAGTGATACAAGTCACATTCGCTCGCGGAATAGCCGCACAGGTTGCAGCCTTCATTGGGATTTGGTTAACGTGCCTCTGGCTTCGATAACGTTTCGATCACGGCAAGCTTCACGACAAACAAGGACCCTTCACGTTGGCTGCGCACCGTTCGTCTGGATCTCACCGCAGATCATCGACGAATCGGCAAATAGACGGCCGCGTAAGCGAATCCCCCGCCGAAGTCACCGACATCATTCCGTTCAACGAGTTCGGCGGCTTGCCCGAGTTGGGAGCCGACGCCGACTTCCGTGAGAACAGCGCGTTCGACCGCGAAGCACAAGTCATCCACGCCCCCGAGCTCGACGATCTGAACGACACCGACGATCTCGTACCGCTGCGGCTGGCGGTGCCCTCGGAGTTCCAGGCCGGGCCGCGCCACGCTCGCCGCTCGCACGCCTACCGCGACAGCAACACCGACACCAGCGACGGCATGGCCGCCACCGACGTGATCAAGATCGGCGGCCGCGCAGGCCAGCACCGCAAGCAAGAGATCCCGGTGAAGGGCCGGCTGATGGTCGCCGCGATGGCGGTCGGCGCGACCGCCGCGGGGGCGTACTCGATGGCCGACGCCGCGCAGGAGTCATCGTCACAGACCGTGCTCGCCGTCGACCAGGACGCCCTGGCGAATACGGTCAGCGGCACGACGGACGGCATGCAGATCGTCGCCGTCACGCCCGCCGCCAGCTCGGCACTGCACACCGAGGAGATCCAGAAGGCCGCGGCGTTCGCTCAGGAGCGCGCCGAACGCGAAGCACGCCTGCAGCGGCCGATGTTCGTGATGCCCACCAGGGGCGTGTGGACGTCGGGCTTCGGCTATCGCTGGGGCGCACTGCACGCCGGGATCGACATCGCCAACTCGATCGGCACACCCGTCCTCGCCGCGTCCGACGGCGTGGTCGTTTCCGCGGGCCCGTATGCCGGTTACGGCAACATGGTCAAGCTGCGCCACGCCGACGGCACCGTGACGCTGTACGGCCACCTCAGCGCGTGGGAGGTCGAGGTCGGACAGCGGGTGTGGGCCGGTGACCAGATCGCCAAGATGGGCAACACCGGCAACTCGACCGGACCGCACCTGCACTTCGAGGTGCACCTGAACGGAACCGACCGCGTCGACCCGGTGGGTTGGCTGGCCAAGCGCGGGCTGAACCCGTCCAACTAGTCTGGCCAGGTGGCCGGCGACGACGATCCCGACGAGGGACAGGCAGAACCTCCGCGGCGCACCCCGTCGAACGCTGAGACGGGCATCATCCGCCGCCATCCGACGGGCGAGATTCCCACCGGTCAGGACCCGCAGACCACCATCATCCGCCGCCACCCCACCGGGGCGATTCCGGTCGCCGAGGCCGAGCCGCAGACAAGCTTCGTGCCCCGGGCCCGGCCGGTCACCGTGTCCCCCGCCGAGCCCCCGCCGGCCAGTCCGAAGCCCGCGATCGCCGCGGCGGCCGTGAGCATCCTGACCGGCTGGGCCACCGCCGTCATCGCCACCGATCTGATCACCGGCTGGTGGCGCACCGATCGCCTGTTCTGCGTCGCGGTCGGCTTCCTGACCGCGATCTCTGCGGCCGCCCTCATCGCCGGGCTGATCGGGCTGCTGTTGCGCCGCTGGGTCAGCCGGTGGCTGATCGTCGTGGGGGCGGTGGTGGCGCTGCTGATCTTCTCCAGCCTGTTCGTCGCCGGGGCCAAGCTGCCCGCCGCGGTGTACGCCATCCCGGTGCTGCCGCTGGCCAGCATCGTGCTCGCGGCGCTGCCCGCGACGGGCCGCTGGGAGCGCTCCGGCTAAAGCTTGCTGATCGGCGCGTGGTTGTGCATCAGCTTGACGCGACCGGAGCTGCCGAAGTCGATGAGCGACATCGCCGACTCGCCCACGCCGGTGACCTCCTCGACCCGGCCCAACCCGTACTTGTCGTGGGTGACCCGGTCGCCGGGCTCGAGCACCAGCAACGGCCGCTTACCCGCTCCCGACCGCGTCGGCGACGGTCGCGGAGAGCCGAACCGGCCCGCGCCGCTCACCGGCGCGCTGAACGACGGTGTCGGGTCGGTGCGCCGCCAGTCGATGAGGTGTTGCGGAATCTCCTTGAGGAAGCGGGATTCCGGGTTGAGCATCGGCTGACCCCACGACGAGCGGACCTTGGCCCGGCTGAGGTAGAGCCGCTGTCGCGCCCGGGTGATGCCGACGTAGGCCAAGCGGCGCTCCTCGGACAACTCGGTGGGATCGCCGAGCGCCCGCATGTGTGGGAACATGCCGTCCTCCCAACCGGTCACGAACACCACCGGGAACTCGAGGCCCTTGGCGGTGTGCAACGTCATCATCGTGACGACTCCGGCGCCGTGCTCGGGCAGTTCGTCGGCGTCGGCCACCAGCGACACCCGCTCCAGGAACTGCGCCAGCACCCCCGTGTCGGGGATGTCCTCATCGACGGGCTCATCCTCGTCGAGTGCCTGCGCGTTGGCCAGATCGGTGCTGAATTCGTGTGCGACGCTGACCAACTCGTTGAGGTTGTCGAGCCGCGCGAGATCCTGCGGATCGCTGGACGACTCGAGTTCGGCGCGGTAGCCGGTGCGGTCGAGCACCGCCTCCACGAGCTCACCGAGCTCACCGTCGAGACGGCCACGCAGGTCGTCGAGCATGTCCACAAACGCCGAAATACACTTCTCCGCACGGGTGTTGAGCATCGGTACCTTGCCCTCGGCGGCCGCCTGCAGCGCGTCGTTGAAGCTGAGGCCGGTGTTCTCGGAGTACACCGCCACACACGCTTCGGCGCGGTCACCGATGCCGCGCCGGGGCGTGTTGAGGATGCGACGCATGCTCACCGAGTCGCCGGGATTGTCCAGCACCCGCAGGTAGGCGACGATGTCGCGGATCTCCCGGCGCTCGTAGAAGCGAACGCCGCCGACGACCTTGTACGGGATGCCGGCGCGGATGAAGACCTCTTCGAGCGCGCGCGACGAGTTGTTGGTGCGGTAGAACACCGCGAAGTCGTTGTACGAGTATCCGTCCTCGGCGAGCGCGTCGATCTCCTGAGCGACGAAGCGCGCCTCGTCGTGCTCGTTGTCGGCGACGTAGCCGACGATCAGCTCGCCGTCGCCCTCGTCGGTCCACAGCCGCTTCTCCCGGCGGCCGGTGTTGCGCGAGATCACCGAGTTCGCCGCGTTCAAGATGTTCTGCGTCGAGCGGTAATTCTGTTCGAGCAGAATCGTTGTGGCATTGGGGAAATCGCGTTCGAAGTCCTCGATGTTGCGGATCGTCGCACCGCGGAACGCGTAGATCGACTGGTCGGCATCGCCCACCACGCACAGTTCGGCCGGCGCCACCCCGGCTGGATCGCCTTGCGAGGCAGCCGTCCCTACCAGCTCGCGCACCAGCACGTACTGGGCGTGGTTGGTGTCCTGGTACTCGTCGACCAGGATGTGCCGGAACCGTCGCCGGTAGTACTGCGCGATCTGCGGAAACGCTTGCAGCACAGCGACTGTCTCGCCGATCAGGTCGTCGAAGTCGAGCGCGTTGGCCGCGCGCAGGCGTCGCTGGTACTCGGCGTAGACCTCGGCGATGATGCCGGGCAGCTCCTCGCCGGCCTCCGACGCCTCGGCCGCCGCCTGTTCCGGGCCGATCAGCTCGTTCTTGTGGTTTGAGATGCCGTTGGACAGCAGCCGCGGCGAGTACCGCTTGGTGTCCAGCCCCATGTCCTTGCCGATCATCAGCAGCAGGCGCCGCGAGTCGTCGGCGTCGTAGATCGAGAAGTTCGAGTTCAGGCCTTTGATCAACGAGGCCTGGTTGCGCAGGATCCGTACGCATGAGGAGTGGAAGGTGGAAATCCACATGTTCCTGGCCTTGGGACCCACCATGGCCACCACCCGCTCGCGCATCTCGGCGGCGGCCTTGTTGGTGAACGTGATGGCCAGCACCTGTCCGACGCCGACGTCGCGGGCCGCCAGCAGGTAGGCGATCCGGCGGGTGAGCACCGCGGTCTTGCCGGAGCCGGCACCGGCAACGATGAGCAGCGGCGAGCCCTGGTGCAGGACGGCCTCGCGCTGCTGCGGGTTGAGCCCGTCGAGCAGTTGGTCGGTTTCGGTGGCCAGGTTCATCTGGGTCATGTCACCACCGAACTTACCGCTGCGCAGGGACATCCCCGCGGTCGAACCGCGTAACGAGCTTTGCGCTGGCAGGGCTGTTGGTGGCACACTTTGTCTCGTGCTCAGCAAACAGCGATTTTCCCGCGGGTACCGATCCGCGGGGGTCTAGCTGCTTCCCGAGAGCCGCCGCGGTCCGCTTCGGCGATCCGCGGCACGCCTCTTGTGTGAGGCCCAGGACCGGACGAGACCAGACCCACACAACGAGAGCGGTGAGAAATCCCATGACGACCGAAACCGAGACCGTGCCCGATATCGATGACCTGCGCCAGGAGATCGACCGGCTCGACGCCGAGATCCTCGCGGCCGTGAAGCGCCGCACCGAGGTGTCCAAATTGATCGGCCAGGCCCGGATGGCGTCCGGCGGAACGCGCCTGGTGCACAGCCGCGAGATGAAGGTGATCGAGCGCTACAGCGAACTCGGCCCCGACGGCAAGGACCTCGCGATGCTGTTGCTGCGCCTGGGCCGCGGTCGCCTCGGCCACTGACCTCTCGGGTGATTTCGGTGTAGTTGGTTGCGCTGACCGCAACTGGCGACACCGAAATCACTAGCGCAGCGCATCGGTCAGCCACGGCGTCAGCCACTCCACCGCTTCGGGCGTCGGATGGACGCCGTCGCTGCGGATCCGGATGCCGTCGATTCGATTGGTGTAGCCCCCGTTCGGGCCCAGCTTGCGGTTCAGGTCGAGCACCGAGACGTTCTGCCGGTACTTGACGGCGCTGCGCAGCAAGGCGTTCCAATCGTCGGTGCGATCCGGGTCGTCCTCCGGGTAGAGGCTGCCGTCCGGCTTCTCGGCGCGCCGATTGTAGGGCTCGGTGGTGACGACGACGCGTGCGCCGGTCGAGGACAGGATGTCGAGCGCGCGATTGAGTTCGGCCCGCAGATAGGCGTCGTAGGCCGGCTCGCCGATGTGCGTCCAACGGCCTTCGTTCATCCGGTCCACGACCTCCCAGCGGCCGACGATCAGCAGCACCACGTCGGGGCGGTCGTGTTTGATGCGCTGTGCCCACCTGCTCGGCCACGAGTCGCATTCGGGTTTCTGGTTCAGCGTCTGCCCGACGTACCGGTACGGCCCGCCGCGCGCGATGCCGCATCCGATCGTCGTGTAGTCGGTGAACACCAGGCCCGGCGTTTCGGGCAGGTAGCGCATCACCGTCCACGCCACCGAGTCGCCGAACACCGCGACGGTCCTGGTGCCCGGCTCGTGGGCGACGGGGCGCTGCACCGCGACCGGAATCTCCGGTGCGACCAGCGCGGCGGAGTCGATGCGCGAATCCTGCACCGGCGCGGACGGCACGCCGACCGGCAGCACGGTCATCGTGATTACCGCGGCGGTGGCAGCCGTCGCCCCGGCCAGCGGCAGCATCGGCACGATCACCGGCCGCCAGCGTCGGATGGGCTGTTCCAGCAGCCACCACGACAGCGCCGCCACCCCGAGTGTCGCCGCGCACCGCAGGGCGAACAACGACCAACCGGACCATCCGGTGCGTTCGCCGTTGACCACCAAAAAGATGGGCCAGTGCCACAGGTAGACGCCGTAGGAGATCGCCCCCAGCCAGACCAGCGGCCGCCACGCCAGCATCCGCGCGGCGGGTCCGTCCTGGTCCATTGCGACCGCCCCGATCACCAGCCCCGCCGCGAGCGCCACGACGATCAGCAGGCCGGCGCGGAAGTCGCCGACGCTGCCGGTCGCGGTGTGCACGGCGAAGGCGAGTACCGCGATGCCGACGACGGACAGGATGCGGGCGGCCCACCGCAGCCACCGCGTCCGGATCACCGGCCCGGCCATGGTCACCGTCGTCCAGTCCCGCACCAGCAGGGCGGCCGCTGCGGCGCCGACGAGCAACGCCTGTGCGCGGGTGTCGGTGCCGAAGTAGATGCGGTTGAGCGATCCGCCGTCGACGAACACGATCGCCGCCGCCGCCGACGCGATCGCGCCGACGGTGGCCAGGGCGAACACCACCCACCGTAGGTGCAGCCGGTCGCGCCGGCAGAACACGAACCCGACCGCGATCAGCAGCAACGGCCACAGCAGGTAGTACTGCTCTTCAACCGCCAACGACCAGGTGTGCTGCAGCGGCGACGGCGGTGCGCCCACGGCGAAGTAGTCGGTGCGCTGGGCGACGAACGCCCAGTTGGCCACCCAGAAGAACGACGCGACGGCGTCGTCGCGCAGCGCCGTGATCGCCTCCGTCGAGAAGAGGTCCCGCGCCGCCACCACTGCGAGCACCATGACCAGGAGCGCGGGCAGCAATCGGCGGGCCCGGCGAATCCAGAAGTCGCGCAGCCGGATTCGGCCGGTCCGGGCATGCTCGTCGAGCAGCAGCGAAGTGATCAGGAAGCCGCTCAGCACGAAGAAGACGTCGACGCCGAGGAAGCCGCCGGAGACGCCCGGGATGCCGCCGTGGTCGGCGAGCACCAGTGCGACAGCGACGGCGCGGATGCCGTCGAGGGCGGGAATCTCGCCACGCCGATGCGCACGCGAGGAGCGAGTGTCGGACAGCGAGCGGCGATCAGCGGGCGCGACAGTGCGACGCGCATTCACTTGCGAAATCTTGCCTGCGCCGACGGACGCGGGGGTGCAGGCGCGGCGGCGTGTCGGCCTACTTCGTCAGCGCGATGTACTTGATCTCGAGGTACTCGTCGATGCCTTCGAAGCCGCCCTCGCGACCGAAGCCGGATTCCTTGACACCGCCGAACGGCGCCGCCGGATCGGAGATCACGCCGCGGTTGACGCCGACCATGCCGGACTCGATGCCCTCGGCGACGCGCAGCGCGCGGTCCAGCGACCTGGTGTAGATGTAGGCCGCCAGGCCGTACTCGGTGTCGTTGGCCGCGGCGATGCCCTCCTCCTCGGTGTCGAAGCCGGTGATCGGCGCGACGGGGCCGAACACCTCCTCCTTGAGAATGCGGGCGTCGGCGGGGACATCGGTGAGCACCGTCGCCGGGTAGAAGTTGCCGGGCCCGCCGGGGGCCTCGCCGCCGACGGCGACGGTCGCACCGCGCGACACCGCGTCGTCCACCAGTTCGGTGACGGTGCCGACCTGCTTGGCGTTGATCAACGGTCCCAGCGTCGCCGACTCGTCGAGACCCTTGCCGAGCGTGAACTCGCTCATCCGCTTGACCAGCTTCTCGGTGAACTCCTCGCGCACCGGGTTCGCGACGTGGAAGCGGTTGGCCGCCGTACACGCTTCGCCGCCGTTGCGCATCTTGGCCAGGATCGCGCCGTCGACAGCGGCGTCGATGTCGGCGTCGTCGAACACCACGAACGGCGCATTGCCGCCGAGTTCCATCGAGGTCCGCAGCAGCTTGTCGGCCGACTGCTTGACCAGCGCCCTGCCGACGCCGGTGGAGCCGGTGAAGGTCAGCTTGCGCAGCCGGCCGTCGTCGATCAGCGCGGCGGTGACGTCTTTCGGGCTGTTCGTCGGCAGCACCGACAGCACACCCTTGGGCAGACCCGCGTCGTCCATCAGCTTGGCCAGCAGCAGCATGGTCAGCGGCGTCTCCTGCGCAGGTTTGACGATCATCGTGCAGCCGGCGGCGAGCGCCGGGCCGATCTTGCGGGTCCCCATCGCCAGCGGAAAGTTCCACGGCGTGATCGCGTAGCACGGGCCGACCGGCTGCTTGGTGACCAGAACGCGGCCGCTGCCCGCCGGGCTCGGGGTGTAGCGGCCCGCGATGCGCACGGCCTCCTCGGCGAACCAGCGGAAGAACTCGCCGCCGTAGGTGACCTCGCCCATGCTCTCGCGCAGCACCTTGCCCATCTCGAGGGTCATCAGCGTGGCGATGTCCTCGGCGCGTTCGGTGATCGTGTCGAAGACCGCGCGCAGGATCTCGCCGCGCTCGCGCGGGGCGGTGGCCGCCCACTCGGCCTGCACGCCGCAGGCGACGTCGAGCGCGGCGACCGCGTCCTCGGCTCCTGCGTTGGCGACCGAAGTGAGCACCTGGTCGTCGGACGGGTCGAGCACATCGAACGTCGAGGAGCCCTGGCGTTCTTCACCGCCGATCCACAGTCCGGTGGGAACTGACGACAGCAGCTTCGCGGTATCCATAGTTCTTGATTACACCTTCGGAGCCGATCATTCACCCCCGCCGAACGTGCGGTCACGGCGAAAATTCGGCGCGATCTTCGCAGTGAGCGCACGTTCGCGGTTGCCTGCCGGCACTAAGGTCGTGCCCATGAGCGCCGAGATTCCCGATATCGCCTCGACCCCGGCATGGCAGGCCCTGCAACGGCATCACGACGAGATCGGCAGCAAGCATCTGCGCGAGTTCTTCGCCGAGGATCCGGCTCGCGGCACCGAGTTGGCGACGACGGTCGGCGACCTCTACATCGACTACAGCAAGCACCGCGTCACCCGTGAGACGCTCGCGCTGCTGGTCGACCTGGCCCGTGCCGCGGGCCTCGAACAGCGGCGCGACGCGATGTTCTCCGGCGTGCACATCAACACCTCCGAGGACCGAGCCGTGCTGCACACCGCGCTGCGGTTGCCCCGCGGGGCCGAACTGTCCGTCGACGGTCGAGACGTCGTCGCCGACGTGCACGCGGTGCTCGACAAGATGGGCGACTTCACCGACCGGTTGCGCAGCGGCGAGTGGACCGGGGCGACGGGCCAGCCGATCAAGACCGTCGTCAACATCGGCATCGGCGGCTCGGACCTCGGGCCGGCGATGGTCACGCTCGCGCTGCGCCATTACGCCGACGCGGGCATCTCGGCGCGGTTCGTGTCCAATGTCGACCCGGCGGACCTGGTGGCCAAGCTCGACGGACTCGACCCGGCGACAACGCTTTTCATCGTCGCGTCGAAGACGTTCTCCACCCTGGAGACGCTGACCAACGCGACGGCGGCGCGACGGTGGCTCACCGACGCGCTCGGTGACGCGGCGGTGGCCAAGCACTTCGTCGCGGTGTCGACGAACAAGAAGCTGGTCGACGATTTCGGCATCAACACCGAGAACATGTTCGGCTTCTGGGACTGGGTGGGCGGGCGCTATTCCGTCGACAGCGCAATCGGTTTGAGTGTGATGGCGGTCATCGGCCGCGAACGGTTCGCCGAGTTACTGTCCGGCTTCCACATCGTCGACGAGCACTTCCGCACCGCGCCGTTGGAGTCGAACCTGCCGGTGCTGCTCGGGCTGATCGGGCTCTGGTACAACGAGTTCTTCGGCGCGGAAACCCGTGCCGTGCTGCCGTATTCGAACGACCTGGCGCGGTTCGCGGCATATCTTCAGCAGCTGACGATGGAGTCCAACGGCAAGTCGGTGCGTGCCGACGGGTCACCGGTCACCACGAGCACCGGCGAGATCTTCTGGGGCGAGCCGGGAACCAATGGCCAGCACGCGTTCTACCAACTGTTGCACCAGGGCACGCGGCTGGTGCCGGCCGACTTCATCGGATTCTCCCAACCCACCGACGACCTGCCGACCGCCGACGGCCGCGGCAGCATGCACGACCTGCTGATGAG
Organism: Mycobacterium sp. IS-3022; assembly: GCF_001500065.1. Lineage (GTDB taxonomy): Bacteria > Actinomycetota > Actinomycetes > Mycobacteriales > Mycobacteriaceae > Mycobacterium. The sequence goes on along the minus strand of NZ_LQIN01000051.1, from coordinate 24,230 downwards.
CAACTTCTTCGCCCAGACGCAGGTGCTCGCATTCGGCAAGACGGCCGAGGAGATCGCCGCCGAGGGAACGCCACCGAATGTGGTGCCGCACAAGGTGATGCCGGGCAACCGGCCGACCACGTCGATCCTGGCCACCAAGTTGACGCCATCGGTGCTCGGCCAGTTGATCGCGCTCTACGAACACCAGGTGTTCACCGAAGGCGTCATTTGGGGCATCGACTCGTTCGACCAGTGGGGAGTCGAACTCGGTAAGACGCAAGCCAAGGCGCTGCTGCCGGTCATCACCAATGACGACTCCCCCGCCGAACAATCGGACAGCTCGACCGACGCGCTGGTGCGGCACTACCGCGCCGAACGCGGCCGCAGCGCCTAGCGATCTAGGCGTCGGGGTCCGGGCGACTCCAGCCGAGGATCATCGCCGGCGCGCAACCGCCGAACACCAGCACGGCCAGCGACATCAGCGCACCCGCATAGGCCACATCGGTGTCGGTGTCGCGCAAGTAAATTGATGCGACGAGCAGGTAGCCGATCGGAATCAGCATCAGGTTCTGGGTGATGGTCAGGCCGATCGAGCGGGCACTGTTGCGCTGCTGTACCTCGTACTCGTCGAGGGCCGCCTCCGGGGCGTCACCCTGCCTGCCCGACACGATCTGCAGCATGATCCACAGCGGGAAGAAGAACAGACATGCGACCAACCACAACAACGGCGCCCACCATAATCCGAACGCGGACAGGACACTGACTGCGAACATGAACGCGAAGGTGAGCCCGAGACCGACCACGAGAATCCGGCGTCGGGACTGGGTGCGCCACCTCGGAAGCGAGTGGGCATAGGTCCGCTCATGCTTGAGGAACCGCCTAGTCCGGTAGTCCTGGTAACGGTCGATGAGCGTTCGGTCAGCCTGCCGGGTCGATGGGGACATCTGAGTCGCCTCCTTGCGCGCGCGGGTTCCTCCGGTAGAGCTCGATGGACAGCGGCGTGAACTCCGTGCGGGAGAACACCGCCTCGACGGGCAGGCCGAACACGTCGCAGATCCGAAATGCCAGGTCCAGGCTCGGATAGTGGTCGCCGCGTTCGAGCGCGCCGACGGTCTGCGGGTTCACGTCGATCAGAGCCGCGAGTTCAGCCCGCGTCATCCGCCGCTCGGCGCGTAGGACGCCGATGCGGTTGTGGATGGGCAGCGAATCGCCCCGTCTCACCGGACTCACACAACACAGTGTTAGGAAAACCCAACGATCTGTCAAGCAGACCTATCGCTCAGCGGTCCGCTGAGGCGAGCCCAACGTGCGGCTCTGGAGCGGGCGCTGCGATTGTCCGGACGACGTAGTGGGCACACCGAACGTATGCGAGAAACCAATGCGCGTGCCATCGCGGCGGTCGGCATCGTGCTCGCCGCGGTGGCCGCAGCCTGTTTGATAATGCCGGCGGCCAGGGAGTTGGGAACGCTTTCGGGGATGTGGGTGGCGGCGGCCATCCTGGGCGTACCAGTCCTGTTGATCTTGGCACTCTCTGGATTTCCGGCTTATGGAGTGCGGCGTGCCCTGGCGGTGGCGATCGTGGTCACGGTGTTGACGTGCGCGGTGTCATGGGTCGTGGCGGTGTTCGCGTTTGCCACCGCGTTGAGCGGCACGGCGTCCGGGATATTGCTGGCGATCGTGCTTTTCGGCGCTCCTGCTGCATCTGTTTTGGTGTTCGGGTTCGTGGCGCGCCGCCTGGTCGCCGATCGCACGGAGGCCGTTGGCTGAAACCCAATGCGACACAGGTTGTTCAGCACAACGCGGCGCACGCTCACCGAGAAGCGTGCACCGCGCGGCTGAAGGATGGTGGTTACGGAGCCGGGATGTTCACGCAGCCGACATTCGGCAGGCATCCGCTCGCACCGCCGGGTCCGGCCGTGCCGCCGGGTCCGTTCGGGGCCAGCGAACCGCTCGCGCCACCGGGGCCCGCCGAGCCTTCGGGGCCACCGGGGATCACACCTGCAGCGCCGCCTCCGTCAGCGGTGCCCTGCGGGCCGTTCGGAACATTCACTTGCGCACCACCACCGGGACCGGCCTCGACGTTGCCGATGCCGGCACACGGAGTGCCGTCAGCGTTGAGACACGGCGGGGGTGCCGGTTGCGCACCGGCGATCGGCGCGACGGCGATCGCGACTGCCGCAGCGCCCGAGAACAACAGGGGCGTCATCTTCGTCAGTTTTTCGATCATGGGATTTGGCTACCACGACGCCCGATTGCTTAAACCTGCGAACGACCTACAACCTGCCGACCTGCCTCAGCCCGGCGACGGTGTCCGCCAGCGTCTCCTGCGGGTCCCGGTAAGTGATGGTGAGTTCGATCTCGCTGGGTGAATCGTCAGACGACGGCATCTGGGTGTAGTACTGCATCGCCGCCCCGGTCACCGGCGCGTCGAACGGCAGATAGGCCCCGGCCACGTCGACCACCCTTCCGAGGTTGCGCAGCAACGTATCCGGCACTGGGTACACCCGAAGCGACCGGTTCGCTGCGCGGCCGATCGTCGACGCCAGATCGGCGATCCCGACGCGCTTGCCGCCTGCCATGTATCGACGTGGCCCCTTGCCGGGTTCGAGTAGCGCGGCGTGCAGCGCAGCCAGATCGCGGACGTCGACCACAATCCAGGCGGCACCGCGGCCTGGCACCCCACGCATCTTCACGGCCGCCTCAACGCCTTCGGCCGCTTCGCCGAACTGGTTTCCCGCCGGCGGCCCGAGCACCATGCCCGGGTACGTGATGTTCACCGGGGCACCCGCATCCTGTAGTCCTCGTGCGTACTTCTCCACCTCCGCCTTGGACTTCCCGTAGCCGTCGGTCCCACCGACCACCGGAAGATCGGCGTGGAGCACGTCGAGGCCGGGACGGAACAGTGCGGTGAAGCTGGATACGTGGACGATCGGATCGAGGCCGCGCAAAACCGCCGCGCCAAGCACGTTGCGGGCGCCGGCGAGATTGGTCTGCAGCATCCTGTCGGCCTGCCGTGGATCCATGGAAACCATTGCCGCGGAATGAATCACGGCGTCGCAGCCGTCCATCGCCGCGGCCGTCGCATCGGCGTCGGCAATGTCGCCGATGGCGTAGTCGTCGGTGTCGACGCCGATCTGCGCGGCGCTGGTCGCCAACCGCGCCGGATCACGGACCAGGAACCGCACGTGATGACCCGCCTCGGCCGCCGCCTTGGCCGTCCATGCTCCAACGAACCCGGTGCCACCCGTCAGCAACACTCTCATCGAAACCTCCATGGGGAACTAGCGCTGCGGGCTACCCGGTGGCGCTGGTCTCTACACGGTTTCGCCGCCTCAGGCGAACGGCTTGATGAGCCGCGGCGGCAGCACCCGCATCAGCTGAACCAGCGGCGCCCATGGCCACCACGGCACCGCCGCGCGTCCACTCTCCCGCTCGATGACGGCCACCATCGCGCGCACACCGGTTTCGTTGTCCACCATCAACGCCGTCGACTCGGCCTTCGCCGTCATCTCCGATTCGATGTAACCGGGCTCGAGGACCGTGACCTTAATGGGCCCACGTGCGTACTCCGCGCGCAACGACTCACCGAGCGACGACACCCCCGCCTTGCTCGCGGCGTAGGCCGCCTTCACCCCCGGAACGCCTTTGTTGCCGAGCACCGAGGAAACGAGCACCAGGTGGCCGCCGCCCGTTTGCTTGAACATCTCGAGCGCTGTCTCGATCTGCACCAGTGCGGCAACGAGATTGGTTTCAATGGTGACCTTGTTCGCCCACAGCTTGCCCGACCCCAGCGGCGCGCCCTTGCCGACGCCCGCGTTGACGATGACGCGGTCGATGCCGCCGAGTTCGTCGGCCAGCTCACCGAACACCTTCGGCACCTGGTCATGATCGTTGACGTCGAGCGCGGCGACGGCGACTTCGATTCCGGGATGACGCTCGAGCAGTTCGGCCTTGAGCTCGTCGAGCCGGTCGACGCGGCGGGCACACAGCGCGAGATCGCGGCCCTTGGCGGCGAACGCGCGGGCCATGCCGGCGCCCAGGCCGGAGCTCGCGCCGGTGACCAAGATCTTCTGCCGAGTCACCCCGACAGACTAAGCGAGCGCGATCGAGGTCGATGATGGACGCATGGTTGCCCCTCGGATGACGACGTCGGCGCTGGTGACGTTGCTTGTCGCGATCTCACTGCCGGTCGCGCACGCCCAGCCAGTCAGCCCGCTGTACCGGCTGGTGGACACGGCGGCGCAGCGGCTGGCCACCGCGGACCCGGTCGCGGCAGCCAAATGGATCAACGGTGGGCCGATCACCGACCGGCAGCGCGCCGACGCGGTCCTCGACACCGTCGCCGCCGACGCCGCCGCGCACGCCGTCGACCCGGCCTACGTGCGAACGATCTTCACCGACCAGATCGACGCCACCGAGGGCATCCAGTACACCCGCTTCGGCCAGTGGAAGTTCGACCCCACGTCCGCACCCACCGCGGCGCCCGAACTGTCCGAGTTGCGATCGCAGATCGACGGGCTCAACAAGATCATGGTCGAAGAGATTGCACTGCAGTGGAATACGCTTCACAGCCCGGACTGCATGCGCACGCGCAAGGATGCGACGGACGCCGTGGCCAATGCCCGTCAGCTCGACCCCCTCTACCGGCAGGCGCTCTCGGCGGCCACCCGCGCTTACTGCCGGATCACTTGAGCAGTCGCGACATCCGACGATCGGCCAGTACCTTGCCGCCCGTCTGGCAGGTCGGGCAGTACTGGAAAGACTTGTCCGCGAACGACACTTCGCGCACGGTGTCCCCGCAGACCGGACAGGGCAGACCGGTGCGGGCATGTACCCGCAAGCCGGAGCGCTTCTCCCCCTTGAGCGTTGCCGCCTGCTGACCGACCGACCGCTGCACGGCGTCGGTGAGGACACCGATCATCGCGTCGTGCAGCGCGGCCAGCTGCGCATCGGTGAGCTTGCCCGCCGTCGCGAACGGAGAGATCCGCGCGACGTGCAGAATCTCGTCGCTGTAGGCGTTGCCGATGCCTGCGATCACCTTCTGGTCGGTGATCACGGTCTTGATCCGCCCGCTGTTGCCCGCCAGTACTCCGGCGAGATCGTCGGGGCTCAACGACAATGCGTCGGAGCCCAGCGCCGCGATGCCGGGCACCTTGGCCGGATCGTCGACGAGCCACACCGCAAGCCGTTTCTGCGTGCCGGCCTCGGTCAAGTCGAAACCCGCTGCCTCACCGGGTGTTCCGAGATGAACGCGGAGCGCGATCGGCCCCTTCCCGGGCTTCAACGGTGCGGCCGCCAGCTTGTCCGACCACCGCAACCAGCCCGCGCGCGACAGGTGGGCGATCAGGTACAGGTCGCCGGCCTGCAGGCCGAGATACTTGCCCCAGCGGTTGGCGTCGGTGACCGTCCGCCCGTGCAGCGCGGTGACCGGTGGGTCGAATGTCTTGAGCACCGAGAACGCCGACACGTCGACGCGGCCGATCGGGTGTCCGACGGCATGGCGGCGAAGGTGATCGGCGAGCGCTTCGACTTCGGGCAGTTCCGGCATGGCTCCAGTGTGCCGCTCAATCGCGCGCGCGGTTAGCGCCACCGGTGATCAGCGACAGCAGCCAGCTCACGACCGACAGCACGATCGCCGCCCAGATCGCCGTCCACCAGAAGTCGTCGATGTACAGGCCCCAGTGCGTGGTGTGCTCGGTGATCCACGACGTTATCCACAGCATCAGCGCGTTGATGACGATGTGGAACAGGCCGAGCGTGACGATGTAGAGCGGGATCGAGATGATCTGCACGATCGGCTTGATCACCGCGTTGACCACGCCGAAGATCACCGCCACGACGAAGATGATGCCGACCTCCGCCAGTGCGGAATCCCCGCCGACGAAGCGGATGCCGGGCACGATCAGCGTCACCACCCACAGCGCAACGCCGGTCAGCGCGGCGCGGACAACAAACGACACCATGCCGGCGATCTTGCCACGGTCGCGTTGCGGCCCCTGAGTGGTTGATCGCACGCACCGGGTGAAGGCGATCAACCGGTTAACGAATCTCCGAACGCAGTAGGTAGGTGTCCATGATCCAGCCGTGCCGGGCCCTGGCGTCGGCGCGCACCGCCGCGATCCGCGAGCCGACCTCGCCGACGGTGCCAGACATCAGGAGCTCGTCGGGCGTGCCGAGGTAGGCGCCCCACCAGATGCGGGTGTCGGGCGGGCAGGACAGAAAAGAGCAGTCGGCATCGAGCATCACCACCGCGCTTCCGGCCAGTCCATGGTCGCGCAATTGCCTGCCGGTCGTGATGAGCACGGGCTCGCCGACGTCGTTGAGCGGAATGCGATGCCGCGCCGTCAGCGTCTGAATGGCGGTGACACCCGGGATCACGTCGAAGTCGATGTCGACGTGGCACGCGACGGCGTCGAGGATGCGCAGCGTGCTGTCGTACAGCGACGGATCGCCCCACGCGAGAAATGCTCCGGTGCCGCCGTCAGAAAGCTCGGAGGAGATCGCGTCGGCCCACACCCGCGCCCGCGCGGCATGCCAGTCGGCGACCGCCCGGCGATAGTCCGGAGCATCCGAGGCGGCCCTGTCTCTCGGCGGGTCGGGCAGTTCGACGAACCGATAGCCGGGCTCGCGGATGAACCGTTCGCAGATCTGTCTGCGCAGGGCCACCAGGTCGTGCTTCGAGTCGCCCTTGTCCATCGCGAAGAACACCTGCGTGTCGTTGAGCGCCGCCACCGCCTGCGCGGTCACCTGGTCCGGATCGCCCGCGCCGATGCCGATGACGTGGATTCGACGGGTCACGCCCGCAGTATGCCTTCAGTGTTTGCGGCCCCGCGAAAAGCGTAGCCGCCTGGCCCGCTTGACGTCCTTCTTCTCGGCGGCCGCATCCTTGCGCAGCTTGTGGGTGTCCTTGGGTGGTAGTCGCAATTCCTGCTCGGCGGGCAGACCGGCCTGCAGCTGACGGCTGCGCTCCAGCTCGGCGTCCACCTCGGCGCCGAACAGCAGCGCGAGGTTGGTGATCCACAACCACAGCAGGAAGACGATCACACCGGCCAACGCGCCGTAGGTCCTGTTGTAGCTGCCGAAATTCGCCACGTAGACACCGAACAGCAGGGACGCGAGAACCCACACCAGGATCGCGAGCGCCGCGCCGCCGCTGATCCAGCGAAACCTCGGCTGCTCGACGTTGGGTGTGACGTAGTACAGGATCGCGACGGCCAGCACGACGAACAGCAGGATCAGCGGCCACTTGGCGATACCCCAGACCGTCACCGCCACCTCGCCGAGGCCGATCGCATTCCCGACCGCCTCGGCGACCGGCCCGCTGACCGCCAGCATCAACACCACCGCGGCCGCGAGCACCAGGCCGGCCAGCGTCAACAGCAACTGCACCGGACGCAGTTTCCACACCGGTCGACCCTCGTCGACCTCGTAGATGCGGTTCATCGCGCGGCCGAACGCGCCGACGTAGCCCGACGCCGACCACAGCGCGCCCACGATGCCGATCACCAACGCCAGGCCGGCCGTCGGCGAGTTGACGAGTTGCTCGACCGTCGGCCGCAGTGTGTCGAGCGCGGATGCCGGCGCCACGTCATCGGCGATGTCGAGCAGCCCGTCGACCGTGCGTTCGCCCTGTCCGAACACACCGAGCAGGGACACCATGACCACCAGTGCCGGAAAGGCCGACAGCACCGCGTAATACGTCAGCGCCGCGGCAAGGTCGGTGCACTCGTCGTCCTGGAACTCCCGGACCGCCTTGCGCATCGCGTAGAGCAGCGACGGCCGGGTGAGGTCGGTCGGCGACTGAGGCTTGCGCGGGTCATCGGGGTCCGGCGTCCGAGTGGCGTTGTCGGACTCGTCAATTCGCATACCACCCGATACCCCCGCCCGCCGCAGCCAAACGCTCGGTACCCGAAGTATGCGGTACCGCGGGTATTGACTCCGATGCGGAGGCTGCCTACCTTGGGGGTTAAGTCACCCAAAGGGAGGTCGCCGATGACAACCCCCGCTGTCGCGTCCAGCCGCAACGAGTTCTCCGAGCGCCTGCTGAAGGGGTCGGTGAAGAAGTCCTACGCCCCCGTGGTCGACATCGACTGGACCGCGCCGTTGGACCCGGACAAGTTCTTCCTGCCGCCGAAGATCGTCTCGCTCTACGGCACACCGCTGTGGGACACGATGACCCGCGAACAGCAGATCGAACTGTCCCGCCAGGAACTGGTCAACACGTTGTCCGCGGGTATCTGGTTCGAGAACATCCTGAACCAGTCGCTGCTGCGCAAGATGATGCATCAGGACCCCACCGCCAGTAACACGCATTACGAGTTGACCGAACTCGGGGACGAAACCCGTCACATGGTGATGTTCGGCAAGGCCATCGAGCGGGTCGACGCAAAGCCGGTGTGGCCCAAGTGGTATCAGCGGGTCATCATCAACGCGCTGCCGTTCGTGTTCCAAGGCTCGGCGCTGTGGGTCGCCGCGCTGATCGGCGAGGAGATCTTCGATTCGCTGCAGCGCCAGATGATGGACGACGACGAGCTACAGCCGATCGTGCAGCGCCTGATGCGGATTCACGTCACCGAGGAGGCCCGACACATCCAGTTCGCCCGCGACGGATTGCGCAAGCGGGTCCCGCACATGCGTCCGCTGCCGAAATTCGTGCTGTCCAACATCAACGGTCTTGGCGGCTACTTCTTCCGCTTCCTGTTCACCAACAAGGTGCAGTACGCGCGCGTCGGCCTCGACCCCAAGCAGACGCGGCGCATCGCGCGCAGCAGTCCGCATCGCCGCGAAACTCAGATGACCGGCTTCGCACCGCTGGCGGCATTCCTCGACGAGGTGGGGCTGCTGGGCCCGATTGCGCGCCGGATGTGGCGGCGAAGCGGTTTCCTGCCCCAATGACCGTCGTCTACGACGGGCCGGCCGCACTGCGGTTGCACGATGCGGAGCACGGCGTGCGGGTGCGGCTGACCGGTCACCTCGACCCGATCGACGGTCGGTACCACTGGCGGGGCATGGTCTTCGACCTGGCACCGGATGTCCGCATGCCGCAGACCGTGCACATATCGATCGGCGACCGCACGGCACAGGGGCAGTTGACCGAGGTGACGCCGTGGGGCACCCACTGCGTCGCCGGCGTCGGCGCCCCGCCGTATCCGCCGGACACCGAGGGTTAAGGCGTCGGCTCCGACCTGCGTTGTGCGACAACGCGTTCACGTACCGCACCGCCGTCGGGCTCCTGTTCGAGCGCGGCATAAACGGTGTCCGCCTTGGCTTCCGGCATCATCGGCGGAAGCATCGGTGTCTTCGGGTCGACGACGGCTTCGAGCACGGTCGGCCGGTCGGCCTCAAAGGCCCGCTGCCACGCCGCATGCGCCTGCGCCGATTCGCTCACCCTCAATCCGTGCAGTCCGAGCAGTTCGGCGTATTCGGCGTAGCGAAACGGCGGAACATCCTGGGACGCCGGGAAGCGCGCGTCGCCCTCCATTTCGCGCTGCTCCCATGACACTTCGGCCAGATCCTGGTTGTGCAGCACCAGGGTCACGAAGCGTGGATCCGGCCAACCGCGCCACCGGTCCGCGATCGTGACGAGTTCGAGCAACCCGCTCATCTGCATGGCGCCGTCGCCGACCAGCGCGACGACCGGGCGGTCGGGCGCGTCGAGCTTGGCCGCGATCCCATACGGCAGCGCGCAGCCCATCGACGCGAGATAACCCGACACATGCGCAGGTACCCCGCGCGGCAACCGGAGGTGACGGGCATACCAGTATGTCGCCGACCCGACGTCGACGGCGACGCGGGCGTTGCCCGGCAGGTGATCGGTCAACGCCCGCACCACGAATTCCGGGTTCGCCGAATCATGTTGGGCGTCACTGCGTTCGGCCGATTCGCGAAGCCAGTGCTGCGCCCAACGCGTGACCTGGTGCTGCCACCGGCGATCGGTCTTGCGGTGGACCAGCGAAGACAACCGCGTCAACGTATCCGCCGCGTCGCCGGTGAGCGCCACGTCGACCGGATACTTCGCGCCCACGACCCGGGGCTCGACGTCGATCTGCACCGCGCGCGCCTGGCCGGGGGCGGGATAGAACTCCGTCCACGGGTCGTTGCTGCCGACGATCAGCAGGGTGTCGCAGCCGGCCATGAGTTGCGCGCTGGCCGTCGTGCCCAGATGACCCATCACCCCGGTGTGCCACGGCGCAGCCTCGTCCAGAACCGGCTTGCCGAGCAGTGAGGTCGTCACGCCGGCCCCGAGCAGGTCGACGATTTCGATGATCTCGTCCTCGGCGCCCATGCCCCCGCGCCCGACCAGCACCGCGATCTTCTCGCCGCTGTTCAGCAGCTCGGCAGCGCGGTGCACGTCGGCGTCCCGGGCGACCACGTGCGGACGGGTGAATCGAGCGGCCGACGGAACGACACCGTGACTGTGCTGGATCTCGTCGGGCATCTGTGCCTTCTGCACGTCGTGCGGCACGATCAGGCACGTCGGCGTCGACGACGCCAGTGCGGTGCGCATCGCGTTGTCCAACGCCATCGGCATCTGCTCGGGCGCGAAGACGGTCTGGACGTACTGCGCGCACACATCCTTGAACAGCGTGTGCAGGTCGACCTCCTGTAGATAGCCGCTGCCCAGCGCGGTCGACACCACCTGCCCGACGATGGCCACCACCGGCTGGCGGTCCAGCTTCGCGTCGTAGAGGCCGGCGAGCAGGTGGATCGCGCCGGGGCCTTGGGTGGCCAGGCAGACGCCCACCTCACCGGTGTACTTGGCGTGGCCGCAGGCCATGAACGCCGCGAGTTCCTCGTGCCGGGTGGCAATGAATTCCGGCTCACCGGCCCGGGCGAGTGCTCCGAGAAGTGTGTTGACGCCGTCGCCCGCGTAACCGAAGACTCGCGTCGCTCCCCAGTCGCGCAGCCGCGTCACCAACGCGTCGGCGACGAGATCGGGCACCGCTCACCTCGGTTCCGCGCGGAATCGCGCTAGCTCAGGTCTTCGTTTGTCAGCGCGTGGAACCCCTTCGCCTGAGCCCGGGCGAGCGCGGCCCGGATCAGGCCGACGATCAGGCCCTGTATCGCCGCGGCGATGAACACCTCGCGCGCCGAGCGGCTGAGGTCCTTGGGATCCGGCTCCTCGTCCTCCGGGTTGATCCGCTGCCAGACCTCGGTGAAGATCTTGCCCGCGATCAGGCCACCGACAACGCTGCTGGCGATTGACAAGGGCTTGGACATGGTTTTGGCCGCGCTCACGGCGTTCAAGTTCCCGGCGAACCATTCCCTAAACCCCGAACTAGAACCCGTTCTAGTATTGCGGCGTGCGGTTCACCTATGCCGAAGCGATGACCGATCCGGCGTTCTATGTGCCCCTGGCGCAGGCCGCGGAGGCGGCGGGCTACCACGCGATGACGATCGCCGACAGCATCGCCTACCCGTTCGAGTCGGACTCCAAGTATCCCTACACACCCGACGGCAGCCGCGAATTCCTCGACGGCAAGGCGTTCATCGAGGCGTTCGTCCTCGCGGGTGCGTTGAGCGCGGTCACCACGACGCTGCGGTTCAACTTCTTCGTCCTCAAGCTGCCGATCCGGCCGCCCGCGCTGGTGGCCAAACAGGCCGGATCGCTGGCCGCGCTCTTCGGCAACCGGCTCGGGTTGGGCGTCGGCACCAGCCCGTGGCCCGAAGACTACGAGTTGATGGATGTGCCGTTCGCCAAACGCGGTAAGCGGATGGACGAATGCATCGAGATCATCAAGGGTCTGACCACCGGCGAGTACTTCGAGTTCCACGGCGAGTTCTACGACATCCCGAAAACGAAGATGACACCGGCCCCCACCGAGCCGATCCCCATCCTCGTCGGAGGCCACGCCGACGCCGCGCTCAAGCGGGCGGCCCGCAACGACGGTTGGATGCACGGCGGCGGCGATCCCGGGGAACTGGATCGACTCCTGAAGCGGCTCAAGCAGTTTCGCGAAGAGGAGGGCCGCACGGGGCCGTTCGAGATCCACGTCATCTCCGCCGACGCCTACACGCCCGACGGCATCAAGCGCCTCGAGGACAAGGGCGTCACCGACGTGATCGTCGGGTTCCGGATCCCGTACATCACGGGGTCGGACACCGAACCGCTCGAGACCAAGATCCGCCATCTCGAGAAGTTTGCCGAAACGGTGATCAGCAAGGCCTGACAAGGGTTATCGGCGCAGCAGTGCGGGTAGCCTGAGCCCAATGGCGGACACGGGGGCGCTGCGAGGCGTCGTGGCGGTGGGCGCCTCCGCGGGAGGCGTGGAGGCCCTCACCCAATTCGCGGCGGGACTACCGGCCGACCTGCCTTTCGCGGTCTTGATCGCGTTGCACATGCCGCCCAAAGCGCCGAGCGTGCTGGCGAAGATCATCGACCGCAGTGGACTGGTGCCGGCCGCCAGGGCAGGCGACGGTGAAGCGCTGGAGCCGGGACGCATCTATGTCGCGGTGCCGGACCGTCATCTTCTGGTCAATGACGGCCGGGTGTTGTTGTCCGAGGGCCCGACGGAGAACACTTTCCGCCCGGCGATCAACGCCTTGTTTCGCTCGGTGGCCGTCGATTTCGGTCCCCGCGCGATCTGCGTCCTGATGTCGGGCGTCCTCGACGACGGAGTGCTCGGCGCGGCAGCAGTACGCTCGAGGGGCGGAACGACGATCGTGCAGCATCCCGACGACGCGCTGTATCCGACCATGCCGATGAACGCCATCCGGGCCGGTGTCGTCGACCACCAGGTCGCGGCCAAAGACGTCGGTGCCCTCCTCGAGAGCCTGGCGGAGCAAGAGATCGAGGATCGAGAAATGGAACCCGACGATCTGATGAAACTCGAGAACCGCATCGCGATGGGTCCCCGGTTCGGCATCTCTTTCGACGGTGAGGCGTTGGGCCCGCCCTCCGGCTACACCTGCCCGGACTGCAACGGATCGCTGGCAGAGATCACCAAGGACAACTACCGCTGCCGGGTCGGGCACGCCTGGACCGCCGACGCTCTGCTGGGGGCGCGCGACGACGAGATCGAAGGTGCGCTCTGGGTTGCGCTGCGCAGCCTGCAGGAGAAAGGCAAGCTGGCGCGACGGATGGCCGAGAACGTGGGCAGCGGCGCGTTGTTCGACCGGTACAACCGGATGGCGCACGAGGCCGAACACGCGTTGACGGTGCTGGGCAGGCGACTGTCGGAGCTGACTGCAGAGGAAGGTGAGCGCGGTGCCTGACGATATCGGCACGCTGGCGTCCGCTGCCGATGAAATCGGCGGTACGACGGTGCTCACGCCCCGCGGTGTGCTCGACAGCCGGACATACCGTCCGCTTCGCGACGTGATCATCAAGGCCGCCCTCGACGAGCCGCGGGCCGTCATCGTCGACGTGACCAGTCTCGAGGTGCCTGCCGAGTCGGCATTGGCGGTGTTCACGAGTGCGCGCTGGCACGTCGACCGGTGGCCGGAGATACCGATCCTGTTGGTCTGTGAGCACCCCGGCGGCCGATCGGCCATCGTCCGCAACGGAATCCACCGCTACGTCCCCGTTTACGCGACAATCCACGACGCGGTCGAGGCGCTCGGTCAGCCCTCGCCGCTCGAGTTTCGACGCCGCGCCCGTGCACATCTGCCCGGCGGCATGGCAAGTCTGCGGCGGACGCGTGAACTCGTGGACGAGTGGCTGATGGCATGGTCGCAACCCGACCTGATCCCGGTCGCCAAGGTCGTCGCCACAGCATTCGTGGAAAACGCTGTGGCACATGCCAACAGCGATCCGAACTTGCGGCTCGAGTGCGACGGCTCGGCGGTGACCATTGCGGTGGAGGACACCAGTCACGTGCCCGCCGGCGTTCGGGAGTGCGGCGGTGGCCCGCCGACGGGGCTGCGCATCGTGACGGCACTGTGTCGCGCGTGGGGCAACGCGCCGACCCCTTCGGGCAAAACGGTCTGGGCGGTGATCGGTCCGGAAAACCGGCTGTAGTTGCGGGTATGGTCAGATCCGCGGGACGGCGATCGGACACGGGTTGAACGAGCAGACGGAAGAGTCGTTCGAGACTCTCTTGCAGTACATGCGTGATACGCGGGGCTTCGATTTCACCGGCTACAAGCGCGCGTCGCTGATGCGTCGGGTGCAGCACCGGATGGAACGTGCCGGGGCGGACACCTACGAGCAGTACCTCGACATGTTGCAGGCCAGTCCCGACGAATTCTCCGCGCTGTTCAACACGATCCTGATCAACGTCACGTCGTTCTTCCGCGACCCGCCCGCGTGGGAATACCTCCAGCGCGAGATCGTCCCGTCGATCACCGCCGACCGCGGACCCGGCAGCCCCATCCGGGTGTGGAGCGCCGGATGCGCTTCCGGCCAGGAGGCATACACCCTGGCGATGATCCTCGCCGAGGAGTTGGGCGTGGAGGCGTTCCGGCAGAGGGTCAAGATCTACGCGACGGACGCCGACGATGATGCGCTGACCGCAGGGCGCGCCGGGTCATACGACGCCAAGGCCGTCGAGTCGGTCCCGCCCGAACTGCTCGACCGGTATTTCGAGAACACCAACGGCCGATATGTGTTCCGAAAGGATCTGCGGCGCTCGGTGATCTTCGGTCGTAACGACCTGGTCAAAGACGCCCCGATCTCCAAAGTGGATCTACTGGCGTGCCGCAACACCCTGATGTACTTCAACGCCGCCACCCAACGAAACATTCTGGGCCGGTTGCATTTTGCCCTGGCGCCGCACGGCATTCTTTTCCTCGGTCGCGCCGAGATGCTGTTGACACACGGCGATCGCTTCACCCCGGTCGACCCGGACCAGCGGGTGTTTCGGAAGGCCGTGGGTTCGCACGGCAACATCGACCGCTCCGGCGGTGAGGTGCGCGCGGTGGGACCGCACGGGCATCGTCAGGGCCTCGACCCCGTGCGCGACTTGGCTTTTCGGGCTAGTCCCGTGGCTCAGCTCGTCGTCACCGGTGACGACACCGTCGCCATGATCAACTGGCAAGCCGAGGCCATGTTCGGACTTTCCGAACGTGACGTCGGTCGCCTGCTGCGCGATCTCGAGTTGTCCTACCGCCCGGTGGAGTTGCGCGCGTATCTCGACCAGGCCAGGGTCGAACGGCGATCGGCCCGGATTCAGAACGTGGAATGGCAACGGCCCGGAGCGGATACGGTCTGGTTCGAGATCCACATCAACCCGCTTGTCGACGCCTCCGACGGCGTGCTCGGCACCTCGATCGTGTTCTTCGATGTGACGGCGACGAGGCTTCTGCTGGACAAGGTCGGCCACACCAACCGGCAGCTTGAGGCGGCCTACGAGGAACTGCAGTCCACCAACGAGGAACTGGAGACGACGAACGAGGAACTGCAGTCCACGATCGAGGAGCTGGAGACCACCAACGAAGAACTGCAGTCCACGAACGAAGAGCTCGAGACCATGAACGAGGAGCTGCAGTCCACCAACGACGAGCTCCACACGATCAACGACACGCTGAACGAGCGCACCATTGAGCTCGATCAGGCGAAGAACTCCATGGACGCGCTCGTCGATTCGATCCATTTCGGACTCGTTGTGGTGGACCGGGAGATGCGGGTGGCGGTGTGGAACCGGGGTTGTGAGGAGCTCTGGGGTCTGCGTGCAGACGAGGTGATCGGATCGGCGTTGACCGCGTTGGACATGGGCTTCCCCGTTGATGCCGTCAAACCCCTGATCGGCCGGGCGTTCGTCGATGCCGACAGCATCGAGACGACGGTCGTCGACGCGGTCAACCGTCGCGGCCGGCCGACCCGCGTGCGGGTCGTGTGCAGCGCGTTCCGATCCGCCCCGGCCGCCATCAACGGCGCATTGCTGTTGATGGAAGTCGATTCTTAGTTCTTCCGGCGGTCGTCCGCTGCTTCTTTGACCTGCTCATCGGCGGCCGCCGCGTCGTGTTGCAACGCGGCGTCGCGGTGGCGGGCAGCGGCGTCCTGATGGGCGCCGCCCGCCGGGTCGTCGGCGAACAACGCGGCTTGCTCATGGGCCGCGGCCGCTTGGCGGTGCGCCAGTGCGGCGTCGACGTGCCTGGCCGCGGCCGAATGGTGCGCATCGCGGGCACGATCGAGCGCCTGGTCCGCGCGCACCTGCGCCGTTTCCGCCGTCTCCGCGGTCGCTCGACCGCCTGACTGTAGACAAGCGATTCGCTCGCGCAGCTCCTCTGCCCGCGCGCGCGCTCGCTCGGCACGGTCCGCGGTCGAGGGCTCGTCCGTGGCACGGCCGCCAGGCAGGTCACCGGGCATGGCCCTCACCCTCGAAGCGTGGTGTGCGGACTACAACCGTATGCCTCGCGGTACGACACGGCGAACCGCCCGGTGTGCGCGAATCCCCAGCGGGCGGCGATCTCGGTCACCGTCGTGCGGGAGCGATCGGCGGCCTGAAGCTCCTGGTGGGCGTAGTGCAATCGAAGCCGGCGAAGGTACTGCAGCGGGGTCATCTCCAGGTGCCGGCGAAACATGTACTGCACCGCGCGCGGCGTGACGTGCACGGCCCGGGCGATGTCGTTGAGCGCGATGTCGTTGCTGACGTTGGAGTCCATGAACTCCATCGCGCGGCGAAGTAGCACGGGTTGGTGGTCGGTACGGTCGTGGGTCGTGGGCGCCGCGGCGAACGTGTTCGGGAACGTCGACATCGTGACGGCCGCAAGGAGCCGCGCAGCATGGCCGAGAACCAGCGGGGTGGCCATGACGTCGTCGCGGAGGATGACGTCCTTGACATAGGTGACCGTGCTCTTCCACAGCCGGGTCGCTGCGGCATCGACGGGCTGCAGGCTGGTGAAGTGAAGAGCATCCTCGTTGGCGGTCAGCCCGGTGGCCACGGAGGCCAGCGTCGACGGCTCCAGCAACACCGAGGTCATCCGCACGTCGTGGACGCACGCCCGGTGGGGGGTGTCCGGTTGCGACATCACGGCGACTTCGCCCGCGGCCACCTCGGCGGACTCGGGCCCGCATTCGCGGTTCATCCGGCCGCTGCTCGGCCAGATGACCAGCACCTTGTTCAACGGATCGGTCGAGGCGTGCGCGTCAGCTGCCAAGTGGATGTCCTCGATCGCGAATGGTCCGACGGCCGTGCGCGCATGCCTGAGCAGGCCGGGCGCGTGGTCGGCCTTCTCACAGCGCAGCCGCAACTTCGCACCGTAGGCGGACTCGAGGAACTCCTCGGCGCGGGCGGAGTCGGCGATCTCGACCTGAGATCGCTGCGGGCTGTGCACTTTGACGGCCATGTCGGCTATGGGAATCACCCACTCAAACTGAAACGAGATGGGGCATGAGTCTCAACCCTTTGGCTCCCACTACCGTACCCACTGAGCTGGGTTTCGAAGCGCCGGTCGGTCGGACGGCGATACTCTCGGCGAGTCGATGAGCCGAGTGCTCGACGCGGTGCCTATCCTCTGCCGCATGACAGAGGACGTGGTGGTTATCCACACCGACGGCGGATGCAGACCCAATCCCGGGCCCGGTGGCTGGGGCGCGGTGCTGCGGCAGCGTCGTCACGTCCGCGAGATGTGCGGTGGCGAGTCGCTCGACGAGCAACAACCGGATGGAGTTGACGGCGCCGATCATGGCGCTCGAGGCGCTCACCAGACCGGTGGTGGTGCACCTCCACACCGACAGCACCTATGTCCGGAACGGGATCACCAGGTGGGTGCTCGGCTGGGAGCAAAACGGCTGGATGACCGCCGCGAAGCAGCCGGTGAAAAACGTCGACCTGTGGATGCGGCTGCGACTGGCCTGTGCGCGGCACCGGGTCGAGTGGTTCTGGGTCAAGGGCCACTCGGGTGTCGCCGACAACGAGTTGGCTGACCGGTTGGCCACGCGGGGCCTACAGGAAGCGCTCGAGGGTGCCGCGTCGAGCGTGCGGTGAGATCGCGTTTCAGCGGAAACCCGCGGTCTGTATGTCTTTATCTGACATTTGGACGGATTTCCATCATGCAAACAGACGCACAATTTCTGACATCTGGACGCCGTCCGAACACCTCGCTGTCGAAACTCAGCAGCCGCGCGATGACCGGTGCCTCGTGGCGACCCGCTGAAATTCGGCGTAAGGCGATCGCGTGATCGACACGATCATCTAGTTCTCCCAGCGAACCTCGGCCGGGTCCTTGTCCGGGCGCAGCCCTCGCCAACTCGGCTGCCGCAGCCGGTTATCTGATGTCCGTTCGCTGTAGCGCACCTCGCCGACGAGTTCGGGGCGGACGAACGTGACGCCCTTGGCGTCCGGGCGGGGCAGCCGGTCGTTGAACGGGCTGTCGTCCGTTTCCAACGGCTTGAGCGTCTTCTTGAGGTCGGCCAGGGCCTTGTCGGTGAAGCCGGTGCCGACCCGGCCGACGAACTGCAGTCCACCGCCTGTCGGGATACCGAGGAGCAGCGCGCCGATGCCGCTCGAACGGCCGCCCTCGCCCTGTCGCCAGCCGCCGATCACGACTTCCTGGGTGTTCCACAGCTTGTCCTTGATCCACGACGACGACCGCCGCCCCGGTTGATATGTCGAGTCACGTTTCTTGGCGACGACACCTTCCCAGCCCTTCTTACGGGCATACTCGAGCGCCTCGGGGCCGTCGCCGGGCAACAGGTCCGGGACGATCAACCCGCCGCCCTCGGCCAGCGCCTCGAGCAGTCGCCGACGGTCGGAATACTTGGCGCGCAACAGCGATCGGCCGTCGAGGTGCAGGATGTCGAACGCCCAGAATTCCACCCGGGTCGAGCGGGCACGGTTCTGCATCTCAGTGAAGCTCGGGACCCCCGACTCGTCGAGTGCCACCGCCTCACCGTCGAGGATCACGTGGTGCTCGGCGAGGTCGGCTGCGAGCGCCTCGAATGGGGGGAACTCCGCGGTGACGTCGCGGCCGCGTCGCGAGCGGACGGTCAGCCTGCCGCGGTCCGCGTCGAGGATCACCCGGTAGCCGTCCCACTTGCCCTCGAACGCCCACTGGCCGGCCTTGAGTCGCGCGACCGATCCTTCCTTCGACAACATCGGAGCGAGATCACCGGCCTGCGGCCGCTTCTGGTCCTTCATCCGGTGAGCGAGCCAGTTCTTGCCGTCGGTCTGGATCAGGGCGTAGCGGCCGTCGATCTTGTTGCCCTGCAGGTTGATGATGACCTCGCCGCCCTCTTTGGGACTGTCGGGCGGCACGTCGTTGAACTTCTCGGCCTCATACGTGCCGGTGTCCCAGACGATCATCTTGCCGCCGCCGTACTCCCCTTTGGGGATCTCGCCGTGAAAGGTCAGATACTCCAGCGGATGGTCCTCGGTGTGCACCGCCAGGTGGTTCACCGACGGGGTGTCCGGCAGGTTCTTGGGCACCGCCCAGCTCACCAGCACGCCATCGCGTTCCAGTCGCAGGTCGTAGTGCAGCCGGCGGGCGTGGTGCTCCTGGATGACGAACTTGTCGTTGTTGCCCGTTTTCGGCGGCTTGTTCGGCACCGGCTCCGGGGTTTTCGAAGCGTCGCGCATGCTGCGGTACGTGGTCAGCCGATCGGGCACCGGCACCGCCTCGTCGAGCGGCGCCAACAGATCACCCATCTCCTCGACGCGCCCGAGAACCTCGTCGAACCGCAGGTGCCGTAGCTTCCGATCGCCGATCTCATCCCATGTCCTGGGCGCTGCGACGGTCGGATGTTCGCGCCCGCGAAGGGAATACGGGGCGATGGTGGTCTTTGCGCCGTTGTTCTGGCTCCAGTCGACGAACACCTTTCCGGCGCGCAGGCTCTTCGTCATCGTCGCGGTGACCCGCTTGGGCATCGTCTTCTCCAGCTGCTGCGCGACCCGCCGGGCGAGCACCGATGCGCCTTGTGAACTGATCGGCTCCTGCAGTGGCACGTACAGGTGCAGTCCCTTGCTGCCGCTGGTCAACGGGTAGGTGGTGAGCCCGATGTCGTCGATCAGATCCCGTACCTCGTGGGCGACCTCGCAGAGTTGTCGAAACGACACTCCCTCGCCAGGGTCGAGGTCGAAGACGATGCGGGTCGCCGGGCCGGGGGTCGGTGGTCCGTCGTCCCTGGCGACGAATCTCCATTGCGGCACATGTACTTCGAGCGCGGCCTGCTGCGCGATCCACGCCAACCCCTCGGCGGTGTCGATGAGCGGATACGTCGTCGTCCCGGACCGGTGGGTCACCGACGCGCGGTCCAGCCAATCCGGCGCCGACGAGGCGAGCTGTTTCTCGAAGAACGACGGCTCCTCGACGCCGTTCGGCCACCGCTTGCGGGTGACGGCACGGCCGGCGACATGCGGGATCATCGCCTCGGCGATGCCGACGTAGTAGTCGAACACCTCGGCCTTGGTGGTCCCCGTCGCCGGGTACAGCACCTTGTCCGGGTTGGTCAGCTTCACCCGGCCGAATCGATCCACAGTGTGAACGTATACCCGCTGCTACGTTGGATCAGTGACTCGACTTGCGGCGGCGGTGCTGGTCACGGCGGCGGCGCTACTGGCGGCGCCGAACGCGGCGGCCGATCCGCAGGACCTCGTCCCCTACTGCTCGGGCGACCAGACGCCGATGGACAACAACTGCCGGCCGATGGCGCACCAGGAGTTCACCCACGGGTCGGGGTTCGGTCCGGACCTGCCGAATGGCCTCGACCCGTCTAACCAGCCGGTGACCTGAACATCGAGATCTGCCTGGGTTCGTCGCGCCGTTCACAGCCATAGCGCAGAAATCGGCGGCACCGGCAGTACGCCGGGTAGCGTGAAAACCGTGGTGACCGCATGAGTTCGGGCGACGGTGGGCAGCGGGCCTTGGTGATCGGCGAGGCGTTGATCGACATCGTCTCGCGTCCCGGCCAAGTCAGCGCCGAACACGTCGGCGGCAGCCCGCTCAATGTGGCGGTCGGGCTGGCCCGCCTCGACCGCGACGTCGACTTCCTCACCCACATCGGCGACGACGAGCGCGGCCGGCGCATCGTCGAGTATGTCGAAGCGGCTGGGGTGCAACTGGTTACGGGAAGCACGAACGCGGCGCACACCCCGACGGCGCTGGCCACTCTCGACGAGCACGGCTCGGCACAGTACGAATTCGACATCGAATGGCAACTGACGGGCACGCCGGAAGTCGGGCCACCGCTCGTCGTACACACCGGCTCGATTGCGACGGTGCTGGAGCCCGGGTGCCGCGCCACCGCGGCGCTGCTCGACACCTACCATCCGTCGGCGACCGTGACGTTCGACCCGAACGTGCGGCCGGTGCTGATCGAGGACGCCGACGCCGCACGCGGCCGCATCGATCGGATCATCGAGCGGTGTGACGTGGTCAAGGTGAGCGACGAGGACATGCGCTGGATCGACCCCGATCGGTCTCCCGAGCAGATCGCGCACACGTGGCTGACAATGGGGCCGTCCGTCGTCGCGGTGACCACGGGTGGGGATGGCGCGTTCGCGCTGTGCGCGCAGGGCATGGTGCGTGTGCCGGCGTTCCAGGTCGACGTCGTCGATACGGTCGGCGCGGGCGATGCGTTCATGACCGGGCTGATCGACGCCCTGTGGGCGCTGGGCCTGCTGGGCGCCGAACAGCGCGCTGACCTGGCGCGAATCGGCACCGAGGCGCTGACGGGCGTCGTGCGCACCGCCGCCTTGTCCTCGGCGTTGACGGTGTCCCGCGCCGGCGCCGATCTTCCTGATCGCAGCAGCCGCGATGCGGCGCAGAAATCAGCCATACTGGGTTGATGCGTTCCATATGGAAAGGCTCGATCGCGTTCGGCCTGGTGAACGTCCCGGTCAAGGTCTACAGCGCGACCCAGGACCACGACGTGAAGTTCCATCAGGTGCACGCGAAGGACAACGGACGCATCCGGTACAAGCGCGTCTGTGAACTCGACGGCGAGGAGGTCGAGTACCGCGACATCGCCCGGGCGTATGAATCCGACGACGGGCAGACGGTGATCATCACCGACGAGGACATCGCGACTCTGCCCGAGGAACGCAGTCGGGAGATCGAGGTGCTGGAGTTCGTTCCGGCCGGCGACATCGATCCGATGATGTATGACCGCAGTTATTTTCTTGAGCCCGAGGGCAAGTCGTCGAAGTCGTATGTGCTGTTGACCAAGACGCTCAAGGAGACCGACCGGGTCGCGATCGTCCATTTCGCGTTGCGCAACAAGACCCGACTGGCGGCGCTGCGGGTGCAGGACTTCAGCAAGCGCGACGTGATGGTGATCCAGACGCTGTTGTGGCCCGATGAGATCCGCGATCCCGATTTCCCGGTGCTGGACAAGGAAGTCGACATCAAATCGGCCGAGTTGAAGATGGCCACCCAGGTCGTGGACTCGATGACCGACGACTTCAATCCCGACCGCTACCACGACGACTATCAGGAGCAGCTGCACGAGCTCATCCAGGCGAAACTCGAAGGCGGCGAAGCCTTTACCACCGAGGAGCAGCCGCAGGAGCTCGACGAGACCGAGGATGTCTCCGATCTGCTGGCCAAGCTCGAAGCGAGCGTGAAGGCGCGGCGCGAAGGCCGCGGCAAGTCCGACGACGGGGACAAGCCGGCCAAGAAAGCGCCCGCGAAGAAGGCGGCTGCGAAGAAGGCCCCGGCCAAGAAGGCCGCGAAGAAGTCGCCTGCCAAGAAGGCTGCGAAGAAGACCGCCTCGAAAAAGTAGCGTCCGCTAGTGCGACTATGTGATCAGCACGTCGAGTCCGTCGTGGGCCGGCGAGGATGAACGACGTCACCGACGCGTAAAAGTCATCGATCGCTGCTGATTTCTAGAAGGGTGGTGGTTCGCAGTCGCGGGCGAGGGCTTCGGCGAGTAGCTGCTGTTGGCGTTGTTCTTCGGCGATCAGTTCGCTGCGTTTGCGGCGTTCGGCATTGATGCGGTCACGGCGGTCCTGCTCGCGAGTTTGCCTGCGCCGCGGCATCATCGCCAACCGGTCGGTGCTGTCGTCAGGCTCGCTACGTGGTGGGATCTCGAGTTGCCCCGTCGACTGCCCGAGCGCCGGAAACATGGCCGCCCCATGGGGTTCGGTGCGCCACAGGTGCCCGGTCGGTGCGATCAACTCGATCGTGCCGTCGGGCAATTGCCGGTCAGACCACCCGCCTACTCCACACAGGAACGTCTTGACCAGATGATGTGTGCGGCAGTAATGCTTGGTGTTCGACGGATGCGTTGGGCCGTACGGCCAGGGCACCGTATGGTCAACATCGCAGCGCTGCACCGGCTTGTCACAACCCGGCCAGCGGCAGCTGAGATCGCGCCACCGCAGGAAATCGCTCAACCCGGCGCTGGGCCGATACCCGTTGTCGGCGACGGCATCAGCGCGCGGCACCACCACCGGCTTCAACTGCGCGTTCTTGGCGATGTCTCGTACCGATTCGGCGGGCAGCACGCCGAACCCGGGCAGATAACCCGGTTTGTCGCTGGTCCCGTCGAGCGTGGGGTGTTCGGCGAGCACGTGCACCACCGCCGCAGTAGCCGCTGCGTGTTGTGCAGCCGCCGGGCAATCGTCTAATCCACACTGACAAGCCAGCCTGGACTCCAGACGCGACAGCGGCCCGCAGGCATCGGAGCGGCGCTGCTCTTTGGTGCGCGGATCCTTGTCGCAGACCGTGGCCGCAAGCGCATCCAACCGCTGATCCAACGCGGCCCCGACTTCGGCGTGCAGTGAACCCGTTACCGCGGCCACCCCGGCGGTGTCGGTCGGGGTTATCTCGACGTAGCGGTGCTCGTCGACCTCCGGCGGCACCCGGACCGCGGCCGGATCATATTCGGCGACAAACGAATCGATACGATCACGCAACTTGTTCTTCGACAGCTTCATCCACTTCTCGACCCGCCCGGCCAGAGCTTCATCCAAGCCGGCGATGATGTCGTCGTCAACATTCTCGGTGCGCGCAACGACCGTGGCCACCAGCCGGTAATCGATCACTCCCCGGCAGAACCGTCGAAGAATCTGCGGCAGCCGCTTCCGCAACGTCACCGCGACCCCGACCTGCCCAACCGCACGGGCATGGCTGATGTTCTGCACCGCCGAAATCTCGGCCGCCACGGCGGTCATGGAATCGACGGCGCACAAGTCGGCCAACTCGAAACCCGGATTCCGCCGCTCGAACAACTCCCCAACCGACGCCAACCGCCGCCCCATCGCCGCAGACTCCTCCCGAGTCTCCTCACCCATGAAGGTGAGCAACTCCGCATCGGACACGGTCTCGAACATACGTTCGATACTACTCGGATCCACTGACTCAAACTTTTTGACAGGCCCGCGTTATCCACAACGCGGCGTTGTTGAGGAGGTTGAGTGAGGCATGGT
>NZ_LQIN01000050.1 GCF_001500065.1 Mycobacterium sp. IS-3022 | reverse complement strand
CAGATATCGACCGCCTGCTCCACCGATGGCGCCCCCGCCACCACCGGCACCGCCTCCGCCGCCCGCGAACCCATTGCCGCCTCCGCCGGCGAACCCGTTGGCGCCGCCACCGCCACCAGCACCCCTGCCACCGGCCTGACCGCAGCACGCGCCCGGATAACCTCTGCGGCGTGATCGTGCTTCTTCCGCCCTCGGAGACCAAACGGTCCGGAGGCGACGGGCCACCGCTGCGCCTCGAATCGCTCAGCTCGCCGGAGTTGGAACCGCTGCGCACGGAGTTGCTCGACGAGCTGGTGGAGCTGGCGCGGGACCGGTCGGCCTGCCGGCGTGCACTGGGGCTGTCGGCCGCTCAGGACGCAGAGATCGATCGCAACGCGGAGCTGCGCACCGCGCCGACGCTGCCTGCGATCAACCGCTACACCGGTGTCCTCTACGACGCCCTGGATGTGGAGTCGCTTCGGGGCGCCGCTGCGAGCCGTTCCCGAGCCCGACTGGCCGTCGGTTCGGCGCTGTTCGGACTGTTACGCGCCGACGATCCGGTACCGCCGTACCGGCTCTCGGCGACGTCGAAGCTGCCCGGCCGGCCGACGCTGGCCGCGCGGTGGCGTCCCGTGCTGGAACCCGTGCTCACCCGGTTGGCGACCGAGGACCTCGTCGTCGACCTCCGATCCGGTTCCTACGCGTCGCTCGGCCGGCTGTCCGCCGCCGTCCGCGTCGACGTGGTTGCCGAGCACTCCGACGGTAGGCGCACCGTCGTGACCCACTTCAACAAGGCACACAAGGGGCGACTCGCCCGCGTCCTGGCCGCAAGCCGAGCCGAACCCGACGATGCGGCCGGGGTTGCCGCCATCGCGCGACGCGCCGGGATGCGGGTGGAGCGACGCGGCGACGACCTGACCGTTGTCGTCGCCGCGTGACCCCGCGCGTCAGATGTCTTCGATCCAGTCGCTCGTGTAGAACTCCGCGGGGTTCTGCGAGAAGGCGTCGGGACGGGTGATGAACACCCACGCGCCGGTCGCGCCCGGTTCGACGGCGTCGTGAAGGGTGACGGAGCCGTAGCCGGCCCCATCGATCTGCAACACGCCCGCCGCCACACCGGGGTCGCCGCCGTGGCAGGTGGCCGCCGATGGCCGTGGCGCCTGGATGAGCCGGACGTCGTAGCGCATGTTCGGTATCGCGGTGTTCATCTCGACATCCGCGGAAACGCCCGAACCCGTGCTGCGGATGACGCTGGTGGCGCGTGCGTAGCCGGTCGGCCCGTTGAATTCGGTTCCGCTGTAGTCGCAGCGCCGCAGGACTTGATTCAGCGGAACGAACGTGCCACCGCGCCCCGCGCCGACGGGCCCGTCCGCGACGGCGCTGCCGGTGCTGCTTGCCAGTCCGAGGGGCGCGGTGACGGCGACCGCGGCGGCCAGGGTCATCAACCGGATCGATCGGCGCATGTCTGCCTCCCCGTTCCTCGTTCGCGGCGGTGTGCTTTGCTCACGGGATTGACCTCCGTCGTTACGGTAAACCACGTATCACGGGTCCCGGACCAGTTCGGCGGGTGTTTGGCGCGACTGGAACACGGCCGTACCGTGGAGGCATGACGGTGTTGCCGGATCTGGGTGCCGTGCGCAAGACCCTCGGCCGCGGCTTGTTCGGCATGGTTGCCGGACCCGACGGCCCCGCCAATCGCACGCGAATCCACCACACTCCCGGCCCCCGGTGGTTCGCCGAAGACCGCCCGATCCGCCGGGTGCACGCTGACGCCTCGATGTTCGTGGGCGGTCTACGCGCGTTGTTACTGCAGTCGTTGCATCCCTTGGCGATGGCAGGCGTCGCCGAGCACTCCGACTACCGGGGTGACCCGTGGGGTCGGTTGCAGCGGACCAGCACCTTCCTGGCGGTGACCACCTTCGGACCCGCCGACGAGGCTCAACGCGCGGTCGACCGCGTACGCGGCATCCATCAACGGGTGCGCGGCGTCGCTGCGGACGGCACGCCCTACCACGCCGCCGACCCGCATCTGCTGGAGTGGGTGCACATAGCCGAGGTTGACAGCTTCCTGCTCGCGCACCAGCTGTATGGCGAGACGCCGCTGGACCAGGCCGGCCGAGACGGCTACGTCGCCGACACCGCCCGGGTGGCGTCGGCGTTGGGCGTCGTCGACCCGCCGCGGAGCGAGAAAGAGCTGGCCGAGCGGATCGAGCGATTCCGGCCGGAACTGCGCGGCACCGCCGCCGCCCGCGACGCCGCCCGGTTCCTGCTGCTGACTCCCCCGCTGCCGATCGCAGCCAGGGCTC
Organism: Mycobacterium sp. IS-3022; assembly: GCF_001500065.1. Taxonomy (GTDB): domain Bacteria; phylum Actinomycetota; class Actinomycetes; order Mycobacteriales; family Mycobacteriaceae; genus Mycobacterium. The sequence continues at coordinate 215,209 of NZ_LQIN01000050.1, read as the reverse complement.
CGTACGGGATACTCGCGGCGACGTCGGTGGCGATGCTGCCGGCCTGGGCTCGAATGCCGCTGATGCTGCCGTACTTTCCGCCGGTCGAGGCGACCGTCATCCGATTGTCGGGTCGTGTCCTTGTCGGCGGGATCCGGTGGGCGCTGACCGCCGAGCGCGGCGGTTAGTCTCGGCACTCCACGACGTCGTATTCGCCGTCCGCGTACCGGGACCTGATCAGCTTCTTGTCGAACTTGCCGACGCTGGTCTTGGGTACTTCATCGATGAACGTCCAGCGTTCGGGCAGCCAGAAACGGGCGACCTTGTCGCTCAGATGTTTCCGCAACTCCGTGGCGGTTACGGACTCGTCGCTGCCGACGACGACCGCCGCCAACGGCCGCTCCTGCCACCGGTCGTCCGGTACGGCGACGACAGCGGCCTCGAACACCGCGGGATGCTCCGTGATCGCCAGCTCCAACTCCACCGACGAGATCCACTCGCCACCGGACTTGATGACGTCCTTGGCGCGGTCGGTCAGCGTGATGAAGCCCTGTGGATCGATGCGGCCGACGTCGCCGGTGCGCAACCAGCCCGCGTCGAACTTCGACGGGTCGGCATTCTGATAGTAGGAGCCGGTGATCCACGGACCGCGAATCTCGATCTCGCCCACCGCTTTTCCGTCATTGGGTAGCACGGCGCCGTCGTCGTCGACGATGCGGATCTCGACCCCGCACAAGACGCGGCCCGCCGAGGCGCGCAGCGTCCAGTGCTCCTCACCGGTGACCTCCGGCGGCGGTGCGGCGGTGGCCGCCAGCGGCGAGGTCTCCGTCATACCCCATGCCTGGCGGATCTCCACGCCGTACCTGTCCTGATACTCCTTCATCATCCCGAGGGGCACGGCCGATCCCCCGCAGGCGACCCTCTTCAGGGAAGAGATGTCGCGCTCGGGGTTGGCGTGCAAAAACTTCAGGACGTCGTTCCAGATGGTCGGCACCGCTGCAGCGACGGTGGGCCGGTGCCGTTCGATCATGTCCACCAGCGGAGCGGCCTGCAGGAAGCGGTCGGGCAACACCAAGTCCGCGCCGGCCATCATGGCCGCATAAGGTTGCCCCCACGCGTTCGCATGGAACATCGGCACCACCGGCAGTACCCGGTCACCGTCGACGAGGCCGAGGTTGTTGGCCGCGCACACCGCCATCGAATGCAGATAACTCGAGCGGTGGCTGTAGACCACGCCCTTCGGGTTACCGGTCGTTCCGCTGGTGTAACACATTGCGGCGGCGCTTCTCTCGTCGAGCTCGGGCCAGTCGTAGTCGAGCGGCTGCCCGGCGAGAAGGTCGTCGTAGTCGATGACGGTGTGACCCGACGCAGTGAGCTCGGAAACATCACCCTCGCCGACCACCACCACCGTGTGCACGGTCGTCATCTGCGGCAGGATCGGAGACAGCAGCCCGGAAAGCGAGATGTCCACCAGCACAACCGAATCTTCGGCCTGGTTGGCGATGAACGCGATCTGCTCACCGGCCAGTCGGATGTTGAGCGTGTGCAGCACCGCCCCCATGCACGGCGCGGCGAAGTACGTCTCGAGGTGTTCCTGGTTGTTCCACATGAACGTGGCGACCCGCTGCCCGTCGGTCACTCCGAGCGAACGTAGCCCGTGCGCAAGCTGCGCGACCCGTGTCCCGAATTCGCCGTAACTGATCTCGCGATGTCCGTCGGGCGTCGCGGTGATCACTTTTCGGCCGGAATTCCAGCCCGTGCCGTGCCGCAGAATCCCGGTCACGGTCAGCGGAAAGTCCTGCATCGTACTGTCCATGGCATCTCCCCGGTGCCGGCGTGTTAGCGACATGATCGCCGATGTGCACGCGCTGGGGCGGGGAAACCACGCAAGGCGCCGACAGCATCTGCCGTCGGCTGAAACAACTGAGTGAGGCTACGGTTTGGCCTACCGTTAGCCGGGTGGAAGCACACCCGGCAAAAGCCCCCGGCCTGGTAGCGGTCGAGGCACTGCGTTCAGGGGACCCGATCGTCGATGTCAACGGTGGCGGTCAGCACTACACGGTGTTGGAGGCGAAGGACCTCGGCGAAGGCTGCGTCGTCCTCGAACTGGAGTCCAAGGCCCACGACGAACTGCGGGTGATCGAGATGACGTTCCCCGCCGGCTATCAGATGGAAAGATCGCCCCGCCGACTGCTGTAGACCGCCGTCGTCGAACCCTTTCGAGATGGGAGTGCCGGTGTTGCGCGATATCCGGGAGTTGACCGATTCGCCCGAGGAGTACGCCGAGGAACTGCGCAGGCGGTGGGGCGGGCTGTTGAGCTACCGCTACATCGGCCGCAGCTACGCGCAGATGGACCTCGTCGAGGAGGACAACACCGTCGCCGTGCGCCGCGATATGCGCGACGCCGCGGGTGGACTGCTGTTCGCGGTGCTGGGCATCTCCGCGCCCGAGAGCGGGCACATGTCGGACCTGGAGGCGGTGCCCAACCCGGTGATCCACTCCTGCCAGCTGCTCGACCCGGGCCTCGACGTCCGTCGAATCGAGGTGGTGTCCGAGGAGCTGCGGGTCGGCCGCCAGATGGGCTACAGCCGGGCGAAGATCGTCGACGCCGATCGACCCGACCGGGTGCTTGCACTGATCGAAGGCCAGGGCGTCAGCATCGGTACGCCGCCGGAAGGGCTGGACCGGATGGAGGCCAACCCTCTCGAGGTGGTCGACTCCCCCGACCTGCCGCCGCTGTGGCAGGTGTTCGGCGGCCACCGCAGGCCCGACGGTCGGTGGGGACTGCCGGAGTTGTCGGTGGAGGTGGCCTCGCCCGACGCGGCGCTGCACGTCGGGCCGCAGTTCGTCATCCTTGAGACGGCGGCGATCGACGCCGCGGCCAGTGTGGCCGGCACCGACCGTCTGCATGGGGTGTCATGCCATGTCATGTTCATGGCTCGCGGCAAAGCCGGGCCGTTTCGGGTGGATACCGAACCGGTTCGCGGGTCCGACGGCACCGTCGCGGTACGGGCACTGATGCGCGACGAAGGCGTCGGCGATCGCGTCACCACCACCGCGTCCTACGTGTTCCGGGTGGCATAGCTCAAAAGCGCGCCGGCGCGCCATGAGACACTTCGGACATGGTTGTCGCAATCGCCCGCCCCAAGCTCGAAGGCAACGTCGCCGTCGGCGACGATCGTCGGATCGGGTTCGCCGAGTTCGGCGCTCCACAGGGCCGCGCCATCTTCTGGCTGCATGGCACCCCGGGCGCCCGGCGCCAGATCCCGATGGAAGCGCGCGTCTACGCCGAAAAGGCCAACATCCGGTTGATCGGCCTCGACCGCCCCGGTATCGGATCGTCGACCCCGCACCGCTACGACACCGTCGTCGCGTTCGCCGACGACCTGCGCACCATCGCCGACACGCTCGGCATCGACAAGCTGGTCGTCGTCGGCCTGTCCGGCGGCGGGCCGTACACGCTGGGCTGCGCCGCGGCGATGCCCGACCGGGTGGTGGCCGCCGGCGTGATCGGCGGCGTCGCGCCCACGGTGGGTTCCGACGCGATCACCGGCGGCCTGATGGGCAATGTCGGCACGCGCGTGGCGCCGTTGCTGCAGTACGCGGGAACACCGATCGGCCTGGTGGCGTCGGCGCTCATCCGGTTCATCAAGCCCGTCGCCTCCCCGGCCACCGACCTGTACGGCCGGGTGTCCCCGGAGGCCGACCGCCGGCTGCTGGCCCGCCCCGAGATCAAGGCGATGTTCCTCGACGACCTGCTCAACGGCAGCCGCAAACAACTGGCCGCGCCGTTCTCCGACATCGTCGTGTTCGCCCGCGACTGGGGCTTCCGGCTCGACGAGATCAAGGTGCCGGTGCGCTGGTGGCACGGCGACGCCGACCACATCGTCCCGTATGCGCATGGGCAGCATGTGGTGTCCAGGCTCGCCGACGCCGAGCTTTACCCGATGCCCGGTGAAAGTCACCTCGCCGGCCTGGGCCGTGCCGAGGAGATCCTGCAGACGATGATGAAGGTCTGGGACGAGTACGTCCCGTCCTGAAGCACCGAACCGATCGGCCGCCTACGCTCAGCGGTTCAGCCAGCCGGTCACCGTGGGTAGGTCGCGGCTGTAGGCCATCAGGATGTCGTCGTGGTACAGCGCTCCGCCGCTGATCGCGTCGGGTCCCTGCCAGATCACGTGTATCCGCACCGGATGCCGGGTGTAGTAGTCGGTGCGGTCGGCGTCTCGGCGGTCCCATCCGGCCTCTACGGCGCGTTGGGACATCTCGTCGCGCGCGGTTGCCGTCATCGTGCTCCTCCTGTGTTTCACGGACACGGTATCGGAACGGCGGACCGTGTCGGCACGCGCGGCGCTACGGCACCTTCGGCGCGAAGGTGACGACGAGGACGTCGCGGCGCGCCGGTTTCGCTGGGTCCAGGGGTCGGATCGGCGTCACCCCATGCAACGTACGACGGTCGTCGCCGAGCAACAGCGTGCCCGGTTCGCTCAGCGTGGTCGAAAGCAGAAGGCGGCCGTCGGCCGTGAACACCGAACTCTCGCCGCCCACCGCGTTGTCGCGACCGATCAGCAATGAGGTGACCAGCGTGACGCCGTCGCGGTGCAGCCCCTCCGGCGTGGGTTCGCCACCGTCGGACGTCGAGGCCAGTACACGGAACGGGGTCACCTTCACACTCCAGCGGGGCAAGTCGTCCAGCATCGTGGCCACCTGGCCCAGTAGCCGCAGAAACCGTTGCAGCAGGGGCTCTTCGACGAATGCGTCGGTGAGCGGCTCGAAGCGGCGACTGCGGTCGACATAGAGCGGGTTGGATGCCTGCGGCTGTACGAACGCGTCGTGCGGCAAGGGGTCGATGGCACCGTCGGCGGGGACGAAGACGAAATGCCCGTAGCGGCGTAGTCGCCGGGTGCCCAGCTCTGCGGCGTACGGATCGTCGGCCAGGGCGTTCCAGTGCCGGCCGAACCGCTGCCAGGCGTGCCGGTCGGTGCCGAGACCTGCATTGAGTTCCGCGGGGGCCATCAGATAGGCCCCATCGGTGAGCAACCGGTGCTGTGCGAGTGTCATCTCGCCGCCCGAATACCCGCGTGCACGCGGATTGAACGCGGGGACCGCTCAGCTCAGCGCGCGGCGCAGCATGTGCATCGCGACGGTGGTGGACCGCTCGCGGATGTCGGCGCGGTTGCCGGGCAACCGCATCGTTCTGGTGACCGTGGGACCGTCGGTCAGCTTGACAGTGAAACACACGGTGCCCACCGGTTTTTCGGCTGTCCCGCCGCCCGGGCCCGCGACGCCGGTGATCGCGACGGCGGTGTCTACCCCGAATCGGTTCAACGCGCCGTCGGCCATCGCCTCGGCGACGGGCTCGGACACCGCGCCGTGCGTCTCGATCACGGCGGGGCCGACGCCGAGCAGCCCCGCCTTGATGTCGTTCGCGTAGGCGACCACTGCACCGGCGACATACGCCGATGAGCCCGCGAGGTCGGTCAGCCGAGCGGCAAGCAGCCCGCCGGTGCAGGACTCGGCGGTCGCGATGCGTCGACCGCCGAGCAGCCGGGCGACCTGGTCGTCGACGCGGGAGCCGTCCTCGGAAAAGATCGCCTCGCCGTGCCGCTCGCGCAGCAGCGCCATCAGCTGCCCGTAGCTCTCGGCGGCATCGGGCTCGTAGCGTGTGACCACTTCGAGCTCGCCGCGCCGCAGGCAGGTCGTGATCTCGAGGCGGTCGAAACCGGCGATACCGCGCTCGGCGTCGCGCAGCGTGTCGGCGAGGCCGGACTCCGGCAGCCCGAACATCCGGACGGTCTCCTGGCGGTACGCGGTGCGGCCGGCGATCGCCTCCTGCACGGCGGGGGTCTGCACCGCCAGCGGCCACATCGGCTGCAGTTCGCGCGGCGGCCCGGGCAGCACGACGATCGTCGGCTTGCCCGGCACCACCACGCCCGGAGCGGTGCCGACCGGATCGATCACGTCGGCACCGTCGGGAACCAGCGCCTGCTTGCGGTTCGACGCCTGGATCGCCTCGGCGTCGACTTTCGGGAAACGCGCCATCAAGCGAGCCACGATGCCGGCGATCGTAGCCTCGAGTCGTTTGTCCAACACCAACTTTCGGCCGGCGAACCGGGCCACCGTCTCGACTGTCATGTCGTCGGCGGTCGGGCCGAGGCCGCCGCTGGTGACGATCAGATCCACGCCGTCGTCGGCCAGGAACCGCAGCTGTGCCTCGATGTCACCCGGGCGGTCGCCGCAGATGGTGATGTGCGCCAACTCGACACCCAACTCGAGTAGCCGATCGGCGATCCACGGTCCGTTGAGATCCTGCACCCGGCCCGTGAGTACTTCGGTGCCGGTGACGACGATGCCCGCGCGTGCGCTCACGAGCTACGACACTACGGGGCGCCGCGGTCGGAGCTCGCTCGCGAGTGCGGGGTTGGTCGACGCTCGGCGCGGCGGAGCGTCCGGGTAACCCACGTTCGGCGCAGAAGGGGTGGGATGCCGCTACTTGTGCGGGACGTCGTTGGTCAGGCCGCCGTCCATGATGTACTCGGCGCCGGTCGAATAGCTGGACTCGTCGCTCGCCAGAAAGACCACGAACGTCGCGACCTCTTCGGGCTGGCCCGGGCGGCCCAGCGGGATCCGCAGCATGTTGTCCGGGAAGTGTTTGGTCATCGGCGTGCGGATGAAGCCCGGGTGCACCGAGTTCACCCGGATGTTGTGCGCGCCCAGTTCGAGCGCCGCCGACTTGGTCAGCCCGCGTACCGCCCACTTCGAGGCCACGTACGGGTGCACCATGACGGCGCCGCGCAGGCCCTCGATCGAGGAGATGTTGATGATCGAGCCGCCGCCGGCGGCCTTCATCGCCTCCACCGAGTGCTGCATGCCCAGGAAGGTCCCGGTGAGGTTGACGTCGATGACCTTCTGCCACTTGGCCATGTCGAACTGACCGATCTGGCCCAGCGCCACCGTGCCCGCGTTGTTGACCAGGACGTTGAGCTTGCCGAACTCGTTGACGGCGGTCGCGACGGCGGCTTCCCACTGGTCGGCCTGCGTGACGTCGAGGTGGACGTAGCGGGCGGACTCGCCGATCTCGTCGGCCAGAGCCTTGCCCTTCTCGTCGAGGATGTCACCGATCACGACCTTGGCCCCCTCGGCCACCAGCGCCCGGGCGTCGGCGGCGCCCATCCCCTGGGCACCGCCGCTGATCAGTGCAACCTTGTCGTCCACGCGTCCCATGGGGCGTCAGGCTACCGCACGGCTCCGGTGAACTAGAACCTGTTCCAATTTCGCTGTGCAACACGCATACTGCTCGCCATGGCTATTCGGGTGGCGCTCGTCGGGACCGGCAACTGCGGCAGCCTCGCGCTGAAGCAACTAGTCAACGACGCGCGGTTCGACCTGACCGGGGTGTGGGTCTCGTCGGATGCCAAGGTCGGCAAGGACGCCGGCGAGTTGGCCGGCCTGGACGTGACCACCGGCGTCACCGCAATCAACGACCTCGACGCCATCATCGCCGCCGGACCGGACTGCGTCGTGTACTGCGCGATGGGCGACACCCGGCTGCCCGATGCGATGGCCGACGTGCGCAAGATCCTCGCGGCGGGCATCGACGTCGTCGGATCCGGTCTCGGCGTGTTGCAGTATCCGTGGCAGGTGATTCCGGACAAGTACATCCAGCGGGTGGAAGACGCTGCGCGAGAAGGCGATTCGACGGTCTTCATGACCGGCGTCGACCCGGGTTTCGTCACCGACCTGCTGCCGTTCGCGTTGGCCGGCACGTGTCAGAGCATCGAGCAGATCCGCACCATGGAGATCGCCGACTATGCGACCTACGACGGCGCGACGGTGATGTTCGACGTCATGGGCTTCGGCAACGAGATCGGCGACCTGCCCATGCTCTACCAGCCCGGCGTGCTGAGCATCGCCTGGGGCACGGCGGTTCGGCAGTTGGCGGCCGGCCTCGGCATCGAGGTCGACGAGATCCGCGACTCCGTCGAACAGGAACCCGCGCCCGAGGATTTCGACGTCGCCGTCGGCACCATCAAGAAGGGCACCGTGGCGGCGGTGCGCTTCCAGATCGAAGGCATGGTCAAGGGCAGGCCGGTGATCGTCGTCGAGCACGTCACCCGCCTTCGGGAAGACCTGCGACCGGACTGGGCCCAGCCCGCGCAGCCCGGCGGCTCGTACCGCGTCGAGATCGTCGGCGAACCGTCCTACACCATGGACATCTGCCCGACGAGCCGCAACGGCGACCACAACTACGCCGCCATCCTCGCCGCGGCGGGCCGGATCGTGAACGCCATCCCCGACGTCGTCGCGGCCCCGCCGGGCATCCGGACCACCCTCGACATGCCGCTCGTCACCGGGAAGGGCCTGTACGCGGCTCAGTAGGCTAGAGCGCGCCATGCATGCGCAGCCCGCAGCACCCGACCCGATCGCCGAAATCGCCGCGAGCCCGGCCGGGCCGGAGGTGGGCGCATTCTTCGATCTCGACGGCACGCTTGTCGACGGATTCACCGCCACCGCGCACGCGGCCGACCGCATTCGGCGCAGACAGGCGCGCATCGGCGAAGTGCTCGGCGTCGTCGAGGCGTCGCTGCGGTACCGGCTGGGCCGCATGCAGTTCGAGCGGCTTCTGACCCGCGCGGCGGGCTACCTGCGCGGCGAGTCGCTGGCCGAACTCGACGAACTGGGCGAGCGCCTCTTCGTCGAGCGGATTGCTGCGCGCGTGTTCCCTTACATGCACGAGATCGTCCAAGCGCACCAGCAACGCGGTCACACGGTCGTGCTCAGCAGTTCGGCGCTGACCATCCACGCCGAACCGGTCGCCCGGTTCACCGGAATCGATCACGTTCTGTGCAACCATTTCGAGCTCGATGCGGCCGGACTGCTCACCGGCCGGATCGCCAAACCAGTCATCTGGGGACGCAACAAATCCACCGCGGTGCAGGTCTTCTGTGAGACCAATGGCGTTGCCTTGCAACGCAGTTACTTCTACGCCGACGGCGACGAGGACGCGGCGTTGATGGCGCTGGTCGGCAATCCGCGGCCGGTGAACCCACGCCCCGGCCTCGCCGCGATGGCTGCCCGGAACGGTTGGCCGGTGCTGCGGGTCGAGGGTTCGGGCGACCGCAGGCGGGTGTCGCTTCGAAGACTCATCGGCTACGACTGATTTGCGTCGATGCCGAATCGCGCGACCGCCCGACGTGCGGCCGGCACGCTGAAACCGTCGAGGGTGCACATGAGCGCCGCCCGCCAGGCCGCCAGCCATACCCGGGCCGCTGGGCCGCGCTGGTCGAGGACTTTGCGCACGGCGGCTTCGAGCAGGTCGTCCCGTGCGGGCGGCACCGGGGCGCCGACCAGACGAACGCGGCCGGTGTCGACGACGTAGTCGAAACCGACGAGCAGCGCCGCCCTCACGGCAACTTCGGGGGGATCCTCGGCCCGAGCGGCTAGCGCCCCTGCGATGCGGTCCAGCGTGCGTCGTTCAACCTCGAGCCGAACGACCTCGTACAGCCCGAGTTTCGTCTGGAAGTGGTGGTAGAGGGTGCCCGTCGTGACATCCGCCGTCTTGCAGAGTGCCACGACGTTCACATCGTCGAATGCCTCGGCGCTGAACGCGTCCATGGCCCGCAGGACAAGGCGGCCCTTCGGCGAGCTCTCGGTCGGGATCCACTCCGGCACCCGCCCATCATAATCGATTGTGTGCGTGCCATAATTCGATTACGGTACTGTCATGAGCACTCTCGGCTTCTTCTACCTTCCCGTTCCGGATCTGGCGCCGGCGCTTTCCTTCTACCGCGACACGCTGGGATGGCCGGAGGGATGGCGCGAAGGCGACCACACCGTGGCTCTGAACATGCCCGGCGTCGCCGCCCAGCTGATGATCGACGTCGACCCGGAGCGGGTGGGTCGGCCGGGGCCGATGCTCATGGTCGACGACGCGCGCAGCTGGATCGACGAGCGACGGGATGAACTGACGGTGTGGCTCGAACCGGTCGAGATTCCCGGTGGTTGGTGGGCGGGCTTCGAGGATCCCCATGGCAACGCTGTCTATGTGCTCGACCAGTCCAACGACTGAAGTCGAGGACCTCACGATGAGGGTCGTCGAATAGCCGTCGTACACCGTACTTGCGCCGACAGCGCCGCCGGGTACTAAACTAGAACACGTTTCAATTTGTGGCGGCCCATCAAGGAGCAGGCATGCGCACCCCCATCTGTGACGACCTCGGCATCGAGTACCCGATCTTCGCGTTCACCCACTGCCGCGACGTGGTCGTCGCCGTGAGCAAGGCCGGCGGTTTCGGCGTTCTCGGGGCCGTCGGCTATACCCCGGAGCAACTCGAGATCGAGCTGAAATGGATCGACGAGAACATCGGCGACCACCCGTACGGCGTCGACATCGTGATCCCCAACAAGTACGAGGGCATGGACGCCGCCGACCTGTCGCCCGAGGTGCTCAAGAAGACGCTCAACGACCTGGTGCCGCAGGAGCACATCGACTTCGCCAAGAAAGTCCTCGCCGATCACGGCGTGCCGGTCGAGCACAGCGACGACGACGCGCTGCAGCTGCTCGGCTGGACCGAGGCGACCGCGACCCCGCAGGTCGAGGTCGCGCTGCAGCACCCGAAGTGCACGCTGATCGCCAACGCGCTGGGCACTCCCCCCGCCGACATGATCAAGCACATCCACGACGAGGGTCGCAAGGTCGCCGCGCTGTGCGGATCGCCGTCGCAGGCCCGCAAGCACGCCGACGCCGGCGTGGACATCATCATCGCCCAGGGCGGCGAGGCCGGCGGCCACTGCGGTGAGGTCGGTTCGATCGTGCTGTGGCCGCAGGTCGTCAAGGAGGTCGCGCCGGTGCCCGTGCTCGCGGCCGGCGGGATCGGCAGCGGTGAGCAGATCGCCGCGGCCCTTGCGCTCGGCGCTCAGGGCGCCTGGACCGGTTCGCAGTGGGTGATGGTCGAGGAGTCGGAAAACACCCCGGTGCAGCACGCCGCCTACGTCAAGGCCAGCAGCCGCGACACCGTGCGCAGCCGGTCGTTCACCGGCAAGCCCGCGCGGATGCTGCGCAACGACTGGACCGAGGCGTGGGAGGATCCGAACAACCCCAAACCCCTCGGGATGCCGCTGCAGTACATGGTGTCGGGCATGGCCGTCGCCGCCACCCACAAGTACCCCAACGAATCCGTCGACGTGGCGTTCAACCCGATCGGTCAGGTCGTCGGCCAGTTCACCAAGGTCGAGAAGACCTCGACGGTGATCGAGCGCTGGGTGCAGGAGTATCTCGAGGCCACCGGACGGCTCGACGCGATCAACGAGGCCGCTTCGGTTTGATACGCGGCTCGGCCGCGGCGGTCTGATTCGCGGCTCGGCCGTCGGCGTTTCGCGGGTCGGCGTTCACGGTGGCGTGGTACGCCGTACCCATGACGCATATCAGGCGGTGGGGCGCGGTCTACATACTTCTACTGCTGTTCGCCGGGTCGTGGGCCGGTCAGTTCGTCACGCAGCTGGCCGAATTCACCAGCACCCAGCAACAGCACGGGCAGCCCTTCGAGTGGGGCGAGTACCTGCACCAGTTCTTCGCAAGCACTTTCGAGAACTGGCAGAGCGAGTGGCTGCAACTGATCTTCCAGGCGATTCTGTTGCTTGGGGCCAAGCACTGGCTGTTCAAGGTCGACGCCGAAGACCTGGAGCGTATCGAGGCCAAGATCGACGACATCAAGGACCGGCTGGGTCTGCCGACGCCCCCGCCCTGAACGGGTGATTTGGGTGTAGCTGGTTGCGCTGTCCGCAACTAAGTGCACCGAAATCGCTCCAAGTTATGTAAGGTGTCATACATAGCTGGATCGGCGGGAGGTTTCGGCGCATGGCCAGTCATCGCGAGCGGATGGTCGCTTCGGCGGCACTGCTGATCCGGGAACGCGGTGCGCACCCGACGGCGATCGCCGACGTACTCGCGCACAGTGGCGCGCCCCGCGGTTCGGCCTATCACTACTTCCCGGGCGGGCGCACTCAATTACTCTGCGAGGCAGTCGATCTTGCGGGCACGTACGTCGCATCACAAATCGAGGAGGCGGAAAGCGGCGTCGATGCGCTCGACCGGTTGGTGCTCGGTTTCCGAAAGCAGCTCATCAACAGCGAGTTTCGCGCCGGATGCCCGGTCGTCGCGGTGGCCGTCGAATCCGGCGCCAAGGGCGATCAACTCGCGCCGGTGGTCGACCGGGCCGCGGTCGCGTTCGCCCGGTGGAACACGCTGATCACCGACCGGCTGAGAGCCGACGGCGTCGACGCGGATCGCGCCGAGGAACTGGCGACGCTGGCCTTGACCGCCGTCGAGGGCGCGATCGTGGTCGCCCGTGCCGCCCGCGACGTGAAGCCACTCGACCTCGTGCACCGCCAACTTCGGGCGCTTCTCGAGACCGCGACGGAAAGTGAGGCCGAGCGATGAGCGATGATTGGCACCCCACCGCGTGCATCCTGTGCGAGTGCAACTGCGGCATCGTGGTGCAACTCGACGACCGCAAGCTGGCCAAGATCCGCGGCGACAAGGCGCATCCGGCGTCGCAGGGCTATACGTGCAACAAGGCTTTGCGCCTCGATCACTATCAGAACAACCGCGCTCGGCTGACATCTCCGATGCGGCGGAGGCCCGACGGCAGCTACGAGGAGATCGACTGGGACACCGCGATCGCCGAGGTGGCCGCGGGCTTCCGGCGCATCGCCGACGCCCACGGGGGCGACAAGATCTTCTACTACGGAGGCGGAGGACAGGGAAACCACCTCGGCGGCGCCTACAGCGGCGCGTTCCTCAAGGCGCTCGGCTCGCACTACCGGTCAAATGCGCTGGCCCAGGAGAAGACCGGTGAGGCGTGGGTAGACGCGCATCTCTACGGCGGCCATACCCGCGGCGAGTTCGAACACGCCGAGGTTTCGGTGTTCATCGGCAAGAACCCGTGGATGTCACAGAGTTTCCCGCGGGCTCGGACCGTGCTCAACGCGATCGCCAAGGACCCGGGCCGGTCGATGATCGTCATCGACCCCGTCGTGACCGACACCGCGAAGATGGCCGACTACCACTTGCGCGTGCGGCCGGGCACCGACGCGTGGGTCCTTGCTGCGTTGGCGGCGGTGCTGGTACAGGAAAACCTTTGCGACGAAGACTTTCTCGCCGAGCATGTGCACGGCGTCCAGCCGGTACGCGACGCCCTGTTGAAGGTGCCGATCGGCGCCTACGCGTTGCGATGCGGGGTCGACGAGGAACTCGTCCGCGCCGCCGCGCGGCGTATCGGGACCGCGGGCAGTGTCTCGGTCTTCGAGGATCTCGGCGTCCAACAGGCGCCCAACAGCACGCTGTGCTCCTATCTGAACAAGCTGCTGTGGATCCTCACCGGTAACTTCGCCAAGCGCGGCGGCCAGCACCTGCATTCGTCGTTCGGTCCGCTGTTCCGCCATACTCCCGACGTGGGCCGGACCCCGGTCACGGGTGCTCCGATCGTCGGCGGTTTGATCCCGAGCAACGTTGTCCCTCAAGAGATTTTCACTGACCACCCGGACCGGTTCCGGGCGATGATCGTCGAGAGCAGCAATCCCGCGCATTCGCTTGCCGACTCGGCCGCGTGCCGCGAGGCGTTCGCGTCCCTGGAACTGATGGTCGTCATCGACGTGGCGATGACCGAGACGGCGCGACTGGCGCACTACGTGTTGCCCGCCGCGAGCCAATACGAGAAGTGCGAGTGCACGTTCTTCAATCTCGAGTTCCCGCACAACACCTTTCATCTGCGTCAACCCCTACTGGAACCGCTCGACGGCACGCTGCCCGAACCCGAGATCTGGGCCAGGCTGATGCGCGCGCTGGACTTCGTCGACGACGCCGATCTGCAACCGCTGCGGGTGGCGGCGCGCGAAGGTCGGCAGGCCTACACGCAGGCATTCCTCCAGGCGGTCGGCACCAGTCCCACGTTGGCGAAGGTGCTGCCGTTCGTGCTCTACGAAACGCTGGGACCAACACTGCCAGAAGGACTTTCCGGTGCGGCAGCACTGTGGGGGCTGGCCCAGAAGGCCGCTATGAGCTATCCGGACGCAGTGCGACGGGCGGGTCACGCGGACGGAAACGCATTGTTCGACGCGATTCTCGAAGGCCGATCGGGTGTGACGTTCACCCTCCACGAGTACAGCGACGATTTCGCGCTGATCAGCCACCCGGACCACAAGATCGCGCTACACCTGCCCGAGATGCTCGACGAGATCCTGGCGTTGGAGGCGCAGCGCGCGCCCCTGGTCACCGCGGAGTTCCCGATCGTGCTGTCGGCCGGCGAACGGCGCGCCTACACCGCCAACGACATCTTCCGCGACCCGACATGGCGCAAACGTGACCGCGACGGCGCCTTGCGGGTCAGCGTCGAGGACGCCGAAGCGCTCGGCCTCGTCGACGGCGGCAGGGCCCGGATCACCACGGCGGCGGGTACCGGTGAGGCGAGCGTCGAGATCAGCGAAGCGATGCTGCCCGGACATGCGTCGCTGCCCAACGGCTTCGGGCTCGATTTCGTCGACGACGACGGCGTGGCCCACACCCCGGGAGTGGCGCCGAACTCACTGAGGTCCAGCGACTGGCGCGACGCATATGCCGGCACGCCCTGGCACAAACACGTGCCCGCCCGCATCGAGGCCGTCGAAGGTGAACTTGTGCGCGAAGACTTCGAGAAAACTCGCGCATGACCCCACGCTCGACCGTTCCGGTCGAGACGCCAGCGCGTTACGGCGCGGGCGCCGGTGCCGGTGGCGCGGGCGGAACGGGTGCGGGCGGAACGGGTGCGGGCGGCGAAGGCGCCGGCAGCCACGGCAGCGCGGGAGCGGGCGGCGGGGCCGCGGGTTCGGCCGGTGAGATCGGCACGTTCGGCCCCGGTGCCTCATCCGGATAGGGCGTGTTCATGGGGCGTTGCGCGAGCCCCATGATCAACGCTTCCTTGCCGCTGATCTCCTGGTTCTGCACGGCGTGCCACAGGTCCTTGAGATAGCTGACGTTCGGGCGCTCGTTGGGCTTCACGCTGGGGTCCAAGGTGGTTCCCGGCGGCAGCGACTCCGGACTCGGGAGATGGGAAACACCTTCGGTGGGCGCGGCCGGCGCGACATCGCCGGCGGTCGGCGCGACATCACCGGCGGCCGGCGCCGCATCGCCGGCAGGCGGGGCCGGAGCGGCGGCCGCCACCACGGGTGCGCCCGCCGCCGGTCGCGGAGGCGGCGGCGCGGGCGCCGCGGGATCAGCGAGGGCCTGCGGCGCGGTGACCAGCGCCGCGGCGATCCCCGCGCCCAGTAACGACAGATTCTTCGGGTCGAGCACGATCCTCACCGGGGCCCCCTTTCCGGGTTACCGTCCCGCGACGGCACTGGCGCGTCGACGGCGTCACTGTTGCTTCGAAGAGTGTCGCAGAATTGTTACAACAGTGCTCGCTGTGACGAAGCGGTCAATAACCCCACCGTGCGGAACACGTTTCACTTCGCTTTCCGTCGCACTTTCTCGAACCCGCCTCACCCTTCTCCAACTGTGGTGTAGCAATGCGATAGGGAACTAGACCACGTCATGTGAGGAAAGCATCGATGCCGACTCCCAACCTCCCGCCCGGATTCGATTTCACCGATCCCGACATCTACGCAGAGCGACTCCCCGTCGATGAGCTCGCCGAGATGCGGAAGGTGGCGCCCATCTGGTGGAACGAGCAGACGAAGGGCAACCTGGCCTTCGGTGACACCGGTTTTTGGGTGGTGACCAAGCACAAGGACGTCAAGGAGATCTCGCGGCGCAGCGACGTGTTCTCAAGCAACGCGAAGACTGCGCTGCCGAGGTACCGCGACGAGGCCGACCCTGCGTCACTGGAGGCCGGCAAGGTCGTCCTGCTGAACCAAGACGCACCGCACCACACCCATCTGCGCAAGATCATTTCGCGCGCGTTCACCCCCAGGGCCATCGAATCCCTGCGCGAGGAGCTGCGCGAGCGCGCGGCCAACATCGCCAAAACCGCTGCCGCCGAGGGTTCCGGCGACTTCGTCGAGCAGGTGTCGGCCGAGTTACCCCTGCAGGCGATCGCCGGGCTGATGGGCGTCCCGCAGGAGGACCGGATGAAGCTGTTCCACTGGTCCAATCAGATGGTCGGCGACCAGGACCCGGAATACAGCCGGAACGACCCGACGGCTGCATCGGTCGAGTTGATCACCTACGGCATGCAGATGGCCGCGGAGCGGACCAAGAATCCGGGCGACGATCTGGTGACCAAGCTGGTGCAGGCCGACGTCGAGGGGCACAAGCTCTCCGACGACGAGTTCGGCTTCTTCGTCATCCTGCTGGCGGTGGCGGGCAACGAGACGACGCGTAACTCCATCACCCAGGGCATGATGGCGTTCACCGACTTCCCCGACCAGTGGGAGTTGTTCAAACAACAACGACCCGCGACGGCCGCCGACGAGATCGTTCGGTGGGCCACCCCCGTCACCTCGTTCCAGCGCACCGCACTCGAGGACACCGAGTTGGCCGGAGTGACGATCAAGAAGGGCCAACGGGTGGTGATGTTCTACCGTTCGGCCAACTTCGACGAAGAGGTGTTCGACGACCCGTACACGTTCAACATCCTGCGAGATCCCAACCCGCACGTGGGTTTCGGCGGAACCGGTGCGCACTACTGCATCGGCGCGAACCTCGCCAGGATGACGATCGATCTGATCTTCAACGCGATCGCCGACGAGATGCCGAATCTGCGGCCACTGGCCAAGCCGGAGCGGCTACGGTCGGGCTGGCTCAACGGCATCAAGCACTGGCAGGTCGACTACACCGGCGCGGGCAAGGCGTAGTCAGTAGTCGATGATCGAGCGCCAGTACTCCTCGGGTATCTCGGCGTTCGAGCGCAGCACCATCGCCAGGCCGGTCGCCATGGCGATACCCAGCACGCCCAGCCACAGGCCGAAGAATCCGATGACCGCCCACAGCACGGTGGTCACCGTCGGCCACGGCGACAGCACCGCCAGCACCGGCGCGAAGAAGAAGCCGGCGCCGATGTACCAGGCGGACCCGGCGCGGTCGGAGATCAGCACGAAGCGCAGCCACCGCGGAATCGGTGTCGAAGCGGGCTTGACGGTCTCCATGTTTCCTTCCTCTGCTCGACGGACACCTCCGACATTGCTCCCGCGGGGTAATCGGCGCAATTACCTGGGACGTAGTGGTCGCGCCCGTCCTGCTGGGCGACACTGGCAGCCATGACCGCGGTGCGCGTGCAGACCCAGACGTTCGGGGCCTTGATGAAGGAGTGGCGTCGCCGACGCCGGCTCAGCCAACTCGACCTCGCCATCGCGGCCGAGGTGTCGCCCCGGCACGTCAGCTTCATCGAGACGGGCCGGTCGGCGCCGAGCCGGGCGATGGTGCTGCGGCTGGCCGACGTCCTCGACGTGCCGCGCCGTGAACAGAACCAGCTGCTGCTGGCGGCCGGCCTTGCCCCGGCGTATCCCGAGCGGTCGCTCGACGACCCTGAGATGGCCGCGGTTCGCGCGGGGATCGAGCGAGTCCTCGACGCGTACAACCCGTTTCCCTGCGTGGTGGTGGACCGGCGCTGGCACATCGTGCGGGCGAATTCGGGCGCCGGCCTGCTGCTCGACGGTGTCGCGTCAGAACTGCTCGAAGAGCCCAACGCGATGCGCATCGCCCTGCACCCCGACGGGATGGCACCTCGCATCCGCAACCTCGGCCAGTGGCGGCACCACCTCGTCGAGCGGCTGCACCGCGAGGTCGCCGTCAGTGGGTCGAATGAACTGACCGCGCTGCTTAGTGAAATCGATTCCTACCCAGGCGATTCCGACGGCTCACTGGACGTCGGCGGCGTCGCGGTGCCACTCGAGTTGTACACGCCGGACGGCAGGCTGATGACGTTCCTGTCCACCGTGACGACCTTCGGCACCGCGCTCGACCTGACCGCCGCCGAACTGTCCATCGAGGCGTTCCTGCCCGCCGACGAGGCGACTGCTGCCGCGTTGCGGTGAAACCGACCGTCGCCCCGGTAGTCCGACCGAACCGCGCATGTGTGGCCGCCGACACCAATAGAGTCTGACGACATGGACAACCGACTCGTCGCCGCGGCCGCCGTCATCCTCGTCGCCGGTGCCGCGGGCTGCTCGTCGCCACCCGCCGCGCTCGGCGGAACGACCGCGAAGGTAACCATCAACGGCGAGAGCACCGGCGGTCCCCACGCGGTGAGGTGTACGCAGACCGGATGGATGTGGACCATCGAGACTCCTGACGAGGACAAGGGTTTCACGGCCACCATCGGCACCGGAGACGTCGTCACCGCCGAATCGGTCACCTTCCAGGACCTCGGTGGCTTCACCGGAAACTTCTGGAAAGGCAACGTCGGCGAGGCCGAGGTGAAGGGCGAGGGTGGCACGTACACGATCACCGGATCGGCGGACGGCTCGTTCACCGACAACCCGAGCAACGCGGTCACCGCCACATTCCGCATCGAAGCCGACTGCTGAGCGCGCCGTGGTTCACGAGTTCCGCCGCGCGGTCGAAGCGGCCGATCTCGACGCCGTCATGGCCCTGTGCCGCGACGACGTCGTCTTCCGCAGCCCCGTGGTCTTCACGCCCTACGAGGGACGGGATGCGCTGCGGCAGATCCTCGCCGCCGTGATGGAGGTCTTCGACGATTTCCGGTATGTCCGCGAGATCGGAGCCGCCGACGCCCGCGACCATGCGCTCGTGTTCCGGGCGAAGGTCGGCGACAAGGAGATCGAGGGCTGCGATTTCATCCAGGTCGACGAGCACGGCGCCATCAGCGAGCTCACCGTCATGGTGCGTCCGCTGTCTGCGACGCTGACGCTGGCCGAGATGATGAAAGCACGACTCACCGGAACCTGATCGGCACTGGTAAGACCACTTGACCTCTGGCCTGCCGGATGGCAGGCTGGCCGCATGGCACTTCAACCGGTGAACCGTCGCTCAGTGCCCGAGGACGTTTTCGAGCAGATCGTCGCCGAGGTGCTCAGCGGCGAGATGCAGCCCGGTGAGTCGCTTCCCAGCGAGCGCAGGCTCGCCGAGGTGCTGGGGGTTTCCCGGCCCGCCGTTCGGGAGGCGCTCAAGCGGCTCACCGCCGCGGGGCTGGTGGAGGTGCGTCAGGGCGACGCGACCACGGTGCGCGACTTCCGGCGCCATGCGGGTCTGGATTTGTTGCCGCGCCTGCTCATTCGGGCCGGCGAACTCGACTTGTCCGTCGTGCGCAGCATTTTGGAGACGCGGCTGCACAACGGGCCCAAGGTCGCCGAACTGGCCGCCGAGCGGTGCGGTCGCCGCCTGGCCGAACCACTCGACCAAGCGTTGGCTGCCCTCGAGGCCGAAGATGATCCGGTCGAACGACAACGCCACGCGCTGACGTTCTGGGATCACATCGTCGATGGCGCCGACTCAATCGCGTTCCGGCTCATGTACAACACGTTGCGGGCCACCTACGAACCGGCGCTGCCCGCGCTGGCCACCGTGATGGCCGACGAGGTCGGCAGGCCGCTGGCATACCGGGAATTGGCCGACGCAATCACCGCTGGTGATCCGCCGCGGGCCCGAACGGCCGCCCAGAACCTACTCGAACCGGCGACGACGGCGCTTCTCGACGCCCTCGACAATCTGGAGGATCAGTGACGACCTCGACCACGCGTAATCCGCGCACCGATTTCACGCTCATCCATGCACAGCGCGAATTCTGGAAACACCCATCCCCCTGGATGATCGGCACCACTCTGGTCGCCGCGGTGGTGGCCCGGATCGCCGTCGGTGACTGGCAGGTCACCGACGCGATCGTCCCGGTGGTGATGCTGGCGCTGTTTCCGTTCTTCGAGTGGATCATCCACGTCTGCATCCTGCATTGGCGGCCGAAGCGGCTGGGCCCGTTGACGATCGACCCGCTGCTCGCCCGCGAGCATCGGGCGCACCACAGTCGCCCGCGTGACATCCCGCTGATCTTCATCCCGTGGAAGTCGCTGGCCACGTGGGTGTTGCCGCTGACGATCGCGATCGGACTGCTGGCGTTCCCCCAGCTGGGTATGGGCCTGACGTACCTGGTGTGCATCGGCACCCTCGGGTTGGCCTACGAGTGGACGCATTACCTGATCCACAGCGACTACAAGCCGAAAACCGCTCTCTACCGGGCGGTCTGGCGCAACCATCGGCACCACCACTTCAAGAACGAGCACTACTGGTTCACAGTGACCAGTTCCGGGACCGCTGACCGGGTGCTCGGCACCTGCCCCGATCCGGCCGCCGTGCAGAACTCACCGACCGCGAAAAACCTGCACGCCGAACGTCAGCCGGCGTGATTGCACCAGCTGCTCAGTACTGCACGATGACCGGGTCGCCGAGGCTCACGGTGTTGAAGTACCAGTCGGCGTTGTCCGGGCTGAGGTTGATGCATCCGTGGCTGACGTTTTCGTACCCCTGCGAACCCGTCGACCAGGGTGCACCGTGCACGTACACCCCTCCCCAGGTGATCCGGACCGCGTCGTAGACCGTGAGCTTGTACCCCTCCGGATCGTCCAAGGGGATACCGATGGTGCGCGAGTCCATGATGACCACACTCTGCTTCTCGAGAACCGTGAACGATCCGGTCGGCGTTGCGAACCCGTACTTGCCCATCGACGCGGGCATTTCGCGCGCCACCTCTCCGTCGATGCTCACGGTGAACGTATGGGCGCCGATGTCGGCGACGCTCACGACCGCGGCACCGGTCTGAAAGCTCGCCTTGGCATTGCCCGCCGACACCGTGATGGTCGAGTGTGCCGGCCAGAACTCTGCCGGATCCCATTGCAGCACATAATCGTTGACCCAGGTGAAGCTTCCTGGAGGAGATCCTTCGGGCATTGCAGGTGAGGAGATCTCGACGGTCCGCTCGGCGGCCGCCCGGTCACGGATAGCCCGGTCGAACGTCACCGTCACCGGATGCGCGACACCGACCGTCTGTCCAGCTGGTTGGATGCTGGCGACGTCGGTCGGCGTCGTGATGCCCGCAGCGCTGGTCGCGGTGGACCCTGCCAAGGTGAGCACCGCGAGGCTCGCCACCGCTAGCGCATTTCGAAGCTTCAGCACACTTCTATCCTAGTTTGTCTCGTGCAGTTACCTCGGCAACCGCAATTGGCGCCCGCCCGCGCATGTCTGCGCGCAGGCGGGCGTCGTCTTCACTGCCCTTATCGAATGTGCTGCTCAGATCGTTTCACCGGATGTCGAGTCGAGCGCCTGTGACGAATCGGGTGACCGCCAGCAACGCGCCGATGGCCGCCACGACCGCCTGCGGTCACTGAGGCGGCAGCAGTGGAGGTGGAGCGGGTGGGGGTGGCGGCGGCACCACGGGCTGCGGTGGCGGGGGCGGCGCTTCTGGCGCGGGAGGCGCGGCGGGCGGCACGGCGGCCGCGGGCGCCTGCTGAGGTGCGGGATCGTCGCCGCCGATATTGGAGAACCGGTCCCGGATCCGCTGCAGAAAACCTTTGCGCTCGGGCACCGGGGTGGGCTGGGCCGGCACCAGGCCCGGCGCCATCGACTCGGGCGGAAGCACCGGTGCGCCCGGCACGGTGACGACGGGTTCTTCGGGCGGTGCAACGGCCGGCGGCGGGTTTTCCGGCGCCTCGGGGATGTCGACGGCCGCGACGGGCGGTGCGGGGGGCAAGTCTGCGGGTGGAAGCGGAGTCACCACCGGAGGCGCGGGTGCGGGCACCGCCGCGGGCGCGGGTGCAGCGGCCGGACGAGGATCGGCGGCCGGACGAGGATCGGCGGCCGGACGTGGCTCGGCGGCCGCAGCCATATCGGGCGACGATTTGGCGGCCGGGCTGGGCTCGGTCGGCGTGGTGTCCTTCCCGGGCGCCACTTGCATGCTGATCGCGGCCGAAACCGACACCACGAACGTGACCGTGCCGGCGGCCAGCATGGCCAGTGGGCCGGCCTGCGTCGTGTGGCGTTGCCGGTGCTTCTGCGTGGGGTCGAGCGTTTGGTCGCCGGCGAAGGCGAACTCGCGGCTGTGGGCGGAGGCGAGCGCGGCGCCACGAGCCAACGCCAGCTCGGCCTCGGCAGGCGCGAAGACCGGTACCGCCAGCATCTTCTCCAGCCGGGGCATGAGCGCGTCGAGACCGCGACCCGACCCGACCAGGACCAGGGCCTCGGGCCGCCAGTCGGCCTTGGTGAACACGGCGCTCAGCCACCCGGTCAACGACCTCTCACTGTCGATCGAATGGTTGACCGCTGTCTGCACTGCGCCTTCGCGCGTGTTCACCACGAGCGCGATGGCGGTGTCGCGCTCGACGACGCACACCGCGGTGACATCGTTACCGATCATTTCGGCGAGACCCCAGGCCAACGCCTCCGACGCCTCCGACAACTGAACCGGCATGACGTTGTCGAACCCGCAGTGGCTCAAGGACCTGAGCAGTAGCGAGGCCTCGAGGTGGGCGTCGTCGCTCCACGTCACGCCGATCGCATGCAACCGGTGGCCGCGGTTGACGGCAATCGCCTCGGCGCGTAGCACCGCCGCCGCCGCCTCATCGGAGGTCTCGCGCGGCGAGGAGCGACGCGCGGGAAGAATCTCGATGGCATCGCGGTCGACGGTCGCGCCGTCGGCATCCTGTCCTTCGACGAGGACAAGGCCGACAGCGGAACGTGTCACCGACAGGCCCAGTACGGCGTCCACACACACCCCTTCGGACGTCCATCCACCGGGGGTGACCGTAACAGCAGGGCGCGCCGCCGGCTCCGCCGGGCAGCGGCGAGCGGGGCGGGTCACGCCGACCATCGTGTGAATCGAAATGTGCTGTGCCGCTTCAACCCCCTGTAAGCATCGGCTGTTCCCCTTTGCCCAGGGATTCGTTCGCAATCCCGTGTGATCGGGCCCGGGACGCATACTCCCGTGGCAGGGTGACATCCCATGGCAGCAGTCGAGCAGACGCAAGGCGCGCCCAGCAGCCGTACGGTATTCGGGCACCCGATCGGCCTGACCAATCTGTTCGGGGTGGAGTTGTGGGAGCGGTTCTCCTTCTACGGGATGCTGACGATTCTCGGCTACTACCTTTACTACTCGGCCACCGACGGCGGCCTGGATCTTCCCCAGAGCACGGCCACCGGCATCGTCGGCGCCTACGGCGGCCTGGTCTACCTCTCGACGGTGCTCGGCGGCTGGATCGCCGACCGAATACTCGGGATGGAGCGCACCGTGTTCTACGGCGGCGTGGTGGTGATGTTCGGCCACATCGCCCTCGCTGTCGTGCCGGGGCTGGCCGGCGTGGCCGCGGGTCTTGTACTGGTCGCGCTGGGTTCGGGCGCGTTGAAAGCCAATGCGTCCTCTCTGCTCGGCACGCTCTACGACAAGGGCGATCCCCGCTGCGACGGCGGATTCACGCTGTTCTATCTCGGGATCAACCTCGGCGCTTTCATCGGCCCGCTGATCACCGGGCTTCTGCAAACCCGCGTCGGCTTCCACTACGGATTCGGTGCGGCCGCCGTCGGCATGGCTCTTGGCCTGACGCAGTACGTCGTGTTCCGGCGGAACCTGGGCGACCACGGCCGTCACGTGCCCAACCCGCTGCCGCGCAGCGCAATCGGGCGAGCAGCCGGTGTGGCGATGACAGGCATCGTGGTCATCGTCGTGGTCTTCACGACCGGTGTGGTGAAGCTGTCGAATCTGTCGCAGGTCACGACCGGTGTCATCGTCGCGGCATCGGTGACCTACTTCGCGGTGATGCTCACCAGCGCGAAGGTCTCGGCCGTCGAACGGACCCGGGTGCGCGCGTTCATTCCGCTGTTCGTCGCCAATGCGGTGTTCTGGTCACTGTTCCAACAGATCTTCACCGTGCTCGCGGTCTACTCCGACGAGCGTATGAACTGGTCGATCTTCGGATGGACAGCGCCATCGAGTTGGATCGGGTCGATCGAGCCGGTCTGGATCATCGCGCTCTCACCACTTTTCGCGGTCCTGTGGACCCGGCTCGGCGATCGCGCTCCGACCACGCCCCGAAAGTTCGCGTACGGCGTCATCGGAATGGGGTTCGCGTTCCTGCTGTTTCTGCCGATGTCCGGCACCACCGGACGCGCGGTGCCCGCGCTGTTCGTCGTCGGCGTCATGGCAGTGTTCGCGGTCAGCGAGTTGCTACTGTCCCCGATCGGGCTCTCGGCCACCACAAAGCTTGCGCCCGAGGCGTTCCGCGCCCAGATGATGGCACTCTACTTCTTCTCGGTCGGCCTCGGCACCTCGATGTCGGGGGTGTTGGCCGGTTACTACGACCCCGCGCGCGAGTTCGCCTACTTCGGTGTCATCGGGGCGGTCGCGGTGGCGGCGGGCGTGACGGTGTTCACGCTGGCGCCGTGGATCAGTCGTCACATGGAAGGCGTGCACTGACGGGCGCGCCGGCGGTCATGTGCCCAGAATGTCTCGCAGCAGGGCAGGCTCGATGTTACCGCCGGACACGATGATCACGGTTCGGCCCGCGGGGCTGGCCCCCTTACGGTACGCGGCCAGCGTGACTGCCCCGCTGGGTTCGCTCACCAGGTGAGCGCGCTGAGCGAGTTCCACCACAGCCGAACGGATTTCGTCTTCAGTCACCGTGACGACGTCATCGAGCACATGACGTAGATGGGCGAAGGTCAGCTCGGAAGGTTGCGAGCGCAGGCCGTCGGCGATGGTGCGGTTGCGCGCTTCGATCGACCAGTCGACCCGATGACCGGCGCGCAAGCCCTCTGCGGTGTCGGCCGCGAGTTCGGGTTCCACGCCGATCACCCGGGCGTTGGGACACAACGCCTTCACCGCCGTGCCGATACCGGAGGCGAGGCCGCCGCCGCTGACCGGGACCAGCACCGTGTCGACCGTGGGCAGATCCTCGGCGATCTCGAGCCCGATCGTGCCCTGCCCGGCGATGATGTCGGGATGGTCGAAGGGCGGTATGAGTACACCGCCCGTCTCCTGGACCACCTCGGCGGCGACCCGCTCTCGTTGTCCCGCAGCGCACAACACCACCCGAGCCCCGTGGCTGCGGGTGGCCGCCACCTTCACGTTCGGCGTCTCCTCGGGCATCACGATGTGCGCGGGCACCGCGTACACCGCCGCCGCGTAGGCCACCGCCTGGGCGTGGTTTCCGCTCGAGTACGCGACCACTCCCCTGGTCCGCACGGACTCGTCAAGATGACCGATCGCGTTGAACGCCCCCCGCACCTTGAACGCCCCGATCGACTGCAGGCTCTCCGGTTTGACCCAGAGCGGCCGCTCTTCGTCGTCTGCCCACGGCGCCGGAATCAGCGGCGTGCGCAACACGAAGGCGCGGATGCGCGCGCCGGCCTGTTCGATGTCGTCGAGTGTGACCAGATCCACTCTGCCCAGTGTGCCTCCCGGTTGGGACGGCGCGGTGCTCGGGAGGACACTGGAGCCATGGCTGGAACCCTGTACTTCGACGGTAACTGCGGGATGTGTACCCGCGCGGTCTACACAATCGTGAGGTGGAACCGAACCGGGAACTTGCGCACGGAGACATTGCAGAGTTCCGACGCGCCGGAGCGCCTCGGGGTTCCGTCGTCGCGGATCGGCGAAGCCGCCCGCTGGCTTGACGATTCCGGCGATGTCTACGCCGGCGCCGAGGCGATGAACGCGGCGGTGTCGGCCGCGCTGGGAGTTCAGCTGCCCCTTCTGATCTACCGCATCCCCGGCATCCGCTCCCTACAAGACGCCGTGTACCGGTACGTCGCGGGCCATCGGTATCGCTTCCCCGGTACGACGCCGTACTGCGAGTCACATCCGGCCGCCTGCTGACACGATGCGTGTCGTGTCGATGCACCTGCGACTCACCGGAGAACCTCAGGGGCGCAACACCGCTCCATCGCTTCCGGCGATCCCGTCGAGCAGGCGGTCGCAGACGGCATCCATGTCGCGGCGCGCCTGCACCCGATCGGCCGCCCGCGATACATAAAGTGCGGCCTCGTCGAGCGCGCCCAGCAAGACGTGCGCCGTGGCGCGCAGCGGCTGTTCGGGTATGGCGCCCTCGGCGACGGCATGTGCGAGCATCCCCTCGATGACCCCGAGGCCGTACTTCATTCCCACCTCGCGCCAGCGCCCCCAGCCGAGCACCGCCGGGGCGTCGACCAAAACGATCTGCTGCACGTCGGGCTCGGCGCAGCCGTCGAGGAAAAGCCGAGCGCCGACCCGCATGGCTTCCAACGGATCCAATGGCTGCCGTGCGCTTATCTCACGCGCGATGTCGGCAACCATGCCGCATTCGATCTCTTCGTACACCGCTTCGAACAGGCCGGCCTTGTCGCGGAACTGGTGATAGAGCGCGCCGCGGGTGACGCCCGCGGCGGCAACGATGGCCTGGGTGGAGACCTCGGCGAAACCCTTGTCCGCGAACAGTTTCCGGGCGGCATCCATCAGGTGAGCGCGCGTTGCGGCGGTGCGCTCGGCCTGAGTGCGGCGGCCCCGTGAGCCCCCGGCGGCCCGGTCATTGACTTTCATACAACCTGCACGTAACTTTCATACCAAGTGTTTGTAAGTTGTCATGGGAAGGATAGCGAACATGCCCCGACTGGCGCTGGAACAGTCCACGATCGATTACCGCGTGTTGGGCCCGGAAGATTCGCCACATCCGCCGGTGGTCTTCGTGCACGGCATCCTCGTCGACAGCCGGCTCTGGGATCGCGTGGCCGATGGGCTTGCGCGGCAGGGCTACCGCTGTTATCTGCCCACCTGGCCGCTGGGTTCGCACACGATTCCGGTGAATCCCGGTGTGGAGCTGTCACCGCATGCGGTGGCCGGAATGGTCCGCGATTTCATTGCCGCGCTCGGGTTGTCGGATGTGACGCTGGTCGGCAACGACACCGGGGGCGGGCTGTGCCAGTTGGTCGTCGCCGACGATCCCGAGCGCATCGGACGGTTGGTGCTCACCAATTGCGATGCGTTCGAGAAATTTCCGCCGTTCCCCTTCAACGTCGTGTTCGCGATGCTGCGCGGGCCGATTTCGATCAAGGTGTTGTTCAATCTGATGAGGGTGACCGCGCTGCGTCATTCCCCGCTCGGCTTCGGCCTTCTGGCACACCCGGATCCCCAGTTGACCGCGTCATGGCTGGAGCCTGCCCGCACCGACGTGCGGATCCGCCGCGACTTGGCGAGTCTGCTGCGTGCGGTCGCCGGGATGGATCTGACGGATGTGGCCACGAGATTGCCCCGCTTCACCAAGCCGGTCACCCTGGTGTGGGGTCAGCGCGACCGCGCCTTCACACCGGCGCTCGGTAGGCGCCTGGCCGCACAGTTCCCGAATTCGACGCTGGTCGAGGTGCCCGAGTCCAGGACATTCGTGTCCCTTGACGCACCGGCGGCTGTGATCGACGCGATCTCGGAGCCGGTGTCGCTGCGCTGAGTCGAGCTCTTCCTGGGTGAACCGTCGCGAGCTGGGTACTCCCCTCACCGTCTGCCACGGTCGAGGAGGCTGCCGATGAGTCCTGGGGTGCAAACCGGCACGATCACCACGCAGGTCCCGGCTCGGCTGGATCGGCTGCCGTGGTCGCGGTTCCACTGGCGGGTGGTTGTCGGACTCGGCGGAGTCTGGATCCTCGACGGCCTCGAAGTCACCATGGTGGGCAACGTCGCTTCGCGACTGACCGAAAGCGGCAGCGGAATCGAGTTGACCGCAGGCGAAATCGGCATCGCCGCAGCGATCTACATCGCCGGCGCGTGCCTGGGCGCCTTGTTCTTCGGGCAGCTCACCGACAGGTTCGGCCGCAAGAACTTGTTTCTGCTCACCCTTGTGGTCTACCTGACGGCCACGGTCGCAACGGCTTTCGCGTTCGCGCCGTGGTACTTCTTCATAGCGCGGTTCTTCACCGGCGCCGGCATCGGCGGCGAATACGCCGCGATCAACTCCGCCATCGACGAGTTGATTCCCGCCCGCGTCCGTGGCCGCGTCGACCTGATCATCAACGGTTCCTACTGGCTCGGCGCGGCCGGTGGCGCCGCCGGTGCGCTGCTGCTGTTGAACACCTCGATCTTCCCGGCCAACATCGGATGGCGCATCGCGTTCGGCATCGGCGCATTGTTCGGTCTCGTCGTGCTCGTGGTTCGGCGCAACGTGCCGGAAAGCCCGCGCTGGCTGTTCATCCACGGCCGAGAAGACGACGCCGAACGCGTCGTTGGTGAGATCGAGCGTGAAGTGGAACGCGAGACCGGGCAGTCACTCGAAGAACCCGAGGGAACGCTGACCGTGCGACAACGCAAGACGATCTCGTTCCGGGAGATCGCCCGCGTCGCGTTCACGAAGTATCCGCGGAGGGCGGTGCTCGGGCTCGCGCTGTTCATCGGACAGGCGTTCCTGTACAACGCGTTCACGTTCAACCTCGGCACCCTGTTGAGCAACTTCTTCGACGTCGCATCCGGTGTCGTGCCGATGTTCTATGCGCTCTGGGCGTTGAGCAACTTCGCCGGTCCGATTCTGCTCGGCCGGTTCTTCGACACCGTCGGCCGAAAACCGATGATCGCGTTGGCATATCTGGGTTCGGCCGCGGTCGCGGTCGTGCTGACGGTGCTGTTCGTCTCCGAGGCGGCCGGGGTGTGGATGTTCATGGCCGTGCTCGGCGTGTGCTTCTTCCTTGCATCGTCGGGCGCCAGCGCGGCGTACCTCACCGTCAGCGAGATCTTTCCGATGGAGACGCGCGCTCTGGCGATCGCGTTCTTCTACGCGGTGGGAACCGCCGTCGGCGGCATCACCGGACCACTGTTGTTCGGCCAACTCATCGAGTCCGGCGACCGCGGACTCGTCGCGGTGTCGTTCCTGATCGGCGCGGCGGTGATGGCCGTCGGCGGAGTCGTCGAACTGGTGCTGGGCGTGAGGGCAGAAGGTCAGCGACTCGAGGACCTGGCGCTGCCGCTGACGACGGCCGACGAGGACGGCTCTGCGGATGTGCCCGCCGGCCGCGACGATGAGCGTGAGGCCCGGCAGGCCCGCATCGCCGAGCGCACACAGCGCCAGCGGGCGGCCCAGAACCGCGCCCGGCGCTACCGGCCCGGACCGTCTGCGGGGTGGTACGGGGCGTGGCGCGAACCGCCAACACCCGGTGCGCCGGAGTCGGCGCTCGACCACGAAATCGAAACCATCGCGCGGGCGGTGAGCGAGAACGAACCGATGTCGTTGCGTGAACTGCACAGGGCCGTCGGCGCGCGATACTGGGGTCCAGGCGAGTTCCGCAAGGCGATGCGGGAAGCGTTGGCGGAGAACCGGATCGCCCGCCATCCTCGCGGCCGGGTCGGCATGCCACCCGGGACGTCGTCGCAATGACGTTGGCATGCCGTGTATTCGGGCACGACCCGACGTTTCGGGTCGACGGTCACACCATGCGGTGGCGATGCGAACGCTGCGGCGAAGCGCAAGGCGCCAAGGATTACCCGACCGCGCAGGACGCAGCGCGGTACGCCGCCGCGTTCAACAAGCGCGATACCGACGACTTGGGCAAACGCGCGCCGCTACTCGGCTTGCTGCCGCTGCGGCTGTGGCGGACGCTGCGGCGCCGTTAGCTCTTGGTCAGGGTGAACTGACAGACGTCGGTGTAACCCTCGCGGAACAGGTCGGCGCACCCGGTCAGGTACTTCATGTACCGGTCGTAGACCTCTTGGGACTGAATCGCGATCGCCTCGTCCTTGTGCGCCTCGAGCGCCGCGCTCCAGTGGTCCAGGGTGCGCGCGTAGTGCAGCCGCAGGGGCTGCACGAGCCGGACGTTGAAGCCGGCCTTGGTTGCGTGGTTCTTGACCGTCACCGGTTGCGGGAGGTCGCCGCCGGGGAAGATCTCGTCCATGATGAACTTGAAGAAGCGGATCTTCGTCATCGTGACGGGCAGGCCGCGGGCGGCAAATTCGTCGTCATCGGGCTTGACGATGGTATGCAGCATCATCACGCCGTCGCTGGGTAGCGCCTCGTAGGCCATCTTGAAGAACTCGTCGTAACGGTCGCGGCCGAAGTGCTCGAACGCACCGATGGACACGATCCGGTCGACCGGCTCGTGGAACTGTTCCCAGCCCTGCAGCAAGACCCGCTTGCTGCGGGGGCTGTCGAGCGCGTCGAGCACCTTCTGGACATGAGCCTGCTGGTTCTTGCTCAGCGTCAGGCCGACGACGTTGACGTCGTAGCGCTGTACTGCGTGCTTGATCGTCGCGCCCCAGCCGCAGCCGACGTCGAGCAGCGTCATCCCGGGCTGAAGTCCGAGTTTGCCGAGCGACAGGTCGATCTTGGCGAGCTGCGCTTCCTCGAGCGTCATGTCGTCGCGCTCGAAGTAGGCGCAACTGTAGGTCTGGGTGGGGTCGAGGAACAGCCGGTAGAAGTCGTCGGACAGGTCGTAATGCGACTGCACGTCCTCGAAATGCGGCGTGAGATCCTGGGCGGTGTCGGTCGATTTTTCTGGCACGGTAAGCCTCTGGCGTCGGAAGTGGTCTGGTTCGAAGCTCCGCACGGTTCGAGAGCCTCCCCCGTGGGTGGCAGTTTACGCACAGCGCCTGCCCGCAGACGTCATTGCCCTGGTCATAGGGCTGAGCCGCGACGCTCGAGCGCCAGGCGCTGTGTGTCATGCCGCCGGGAACCGCACTATCCTGGCAAGTGCATGTCAGTAGTCCCTCGAGAAGTGGAACGGAGACCGATCATGACCAGACCTGACGGCCTCGCGTTCGGCGAAGCCATTCCCGAAGCAGATGTCGCAGAACAGAGCATTCCGGTGGACCCGGCCGAGCAGGACACCTCGTTGGACGCCTCCGCGGTCTCGACGGCACGCACGTGGGACGCCGACGAGGCGGATCTCATCGATCAGTCGATCGAGGTGCCGATTCCCGACGACGACTTCGATCTCGAGTAACGACGTCCGGCTCGCCCGCGCAGTTCCCGCGGGCATGGCGCACGTCGGGCCGATCGGCTGCCACCATCCGTCGGCGGTAGTAAGCATGAGGCCATGGACCTGCGTGCAGAACTGTTGGAGACACTCGACTTCGATCCCGGCGCGTCCCGTGTCTTCGGCCAACCCTATGAAGCGGCCGACGGCACAACCGTCATTCCCGTCGCAGAGGTACGCGGACGGGCCCGGCGCGGCGGTGACGCGAACGTCAGGGTGCTGACGAAACCGGCCGGGGTGTTCGTCCTCAAGGACGGTGACGCCGTTTGGCGCCCCGCGGTCGATGCGACGCGCATCGCGTTGACGGGCATCCTGGTCGGGCTGGTCTCGGCGACGCTCGCCGGGGTGGCGATGGTGCGTCGCCCGCCGTGGCCCGATCTGTACGGGGATATCTCGTCGCGGTAGCCGGATTCGGTTTCGGCCGTTCGGTGACTATCAAGTCCTGGTGCATCCGACAAGTCCTGGTGCATCCGATCGATTGGACGTTAGGGTGCTGAAAACGCTTGGGAGAGAGCGAGGCATCGGTGGACGGAGCGGTGACGGTGTCGATGGCGGCACCGGCGGAGCGGATCTGGGAGCTGATCGCCGATGTGCGGAACACCGGCAAGTTCTCCCCCGAGGTGATGGAGGCCGAATGGCTCGGCGGCGCGACCGGCCCGGCACTCGGCGCCCGATTCCGAGGACACGTCAAGCGCAATGAGATCGGGCCGGTGTACTGGACGACATGTGAGGTGACCGCCTGTGAACCGGGCCGCGAGTTCGGGTTCGCGGTGCTGCTCGGCGACAAACCGGTGAACAACTGGCACTACCGGCTCACTCCCGTTGACGGCGGCACCGAGGTCACCGAGTCGTTCCGGCTGGCCGAATCGATACCGATGAAGGTGTTCTCGGTGTTGGGTGGTCAGCTTCGACGCCGTCGCAACATCCGCGACATGCGCAAGACGCTCGAGCGCATCAAAGCCGTCGTCGAATCGCCCGACGGCGGGTGAGGCGCGGCGTCGGGCCGGCGGTCAGACGCTGCGCAGGCGACGGACACGATCACTGATCGCCCGCTGCGATATCCCGGCGTTCCTGGCCAGTGCCTCGAATGCGTGCGGGCAACCCGGGTACACGTGCAATTCGGTGGGCACCCCGGCGTCGGCGAGGCGGCACGCATAGGCGATGTCCTCGTTGCGGAAGATGTCGAGGTCACCCACGTCGAGGTAGGTGTCCGGGAGCTCGCTGAGGTCCGCGGCGCGGGCCGGCGCGGCGTACGGCGACACCGAATCCGTTCCGGCGTTCGCACCGAGCAACGCGCCCCAGCCGGTGGCGTTGTCGTCGTAGGTCCATGTCAAAAACGGCGTCAGGGCCGGGTTCGGGCTGCTGGGGCGATCATCGAGCATCGGGTAGATCAGAATCTGCGCAGCGATCGCCGGCCCGCCACGATCCCGAGCGAGAAGGCAGACGGCCGCGGCCAGGCCGCCACCGGCGCTGTCGCCCATCACGGCGATCCGGCCCGGCTCGACACCGAGCGTCGTGGCGTTTCCGGCCAGCCAGCGCAGCGCCGCAAAGCAGTCCTCGACCGGTTGCGGGTGCGGGTGCTCCGGGGCGATCCGGTAGTCGACGACGAGCATCGGCACGCCCGAGGCAGCTACGTAGTCGCGCACCGCCGCGTCGTACAGGCGGCCGATGTGCTCCAGCCCGAAGATCATTCCGCCGCCGTGCAGATACAGCGCCGCGCTGCCGGGCTGTGGCCCCGCTCGCCGGTACCAGCCGAGCGGCAGCGTCGCCCCGTCGTCGGTCCTCAACGAGTACCGCGTGACCTCGACGCCTTCGGCGGGGGTCCAGGCGGCGGCGACCGAGTCGAACATTCGGTGTCCGTTCACGCGCCGCGACTCGACGTCGCCCACCGGTGCAGGTTCGATGTCACCGACTGCGGCCAGAAGCGGCGCCATTTCCGCCAGCACCTGGGCGTCGATGCCGAGAGCCATGACTGAGACACTAACGCGGCTGACCGAGTTTGTGGCACACGATCAGCGCATCGCCCCGTTCGCCTGGACTGTCCGTCGTATTACGTTGTGTCGCTTACGCATTGGATAACCGCTGTCGGTTCGGCGAGGTGTACCTGCCGACTATCGGCCGCCGTCATCGTGTCCTGATTCGGCCTCGCGGCGCGGACGGGTTTGGTAGAACGATGCCAGTTCAGCCGCGAAACCGAGGGAGTGTGCGATGGGTCAGTGGACACGAGAAGAACTCGAGGACGCGTTCCGCGGCTACCAGGATGTGGTGGTCGACATCGGCCAGACGTGGAACTGGGCGAGCTACGCCGACCAGTTCACCGAAGACGCCACATATGTCGAGCATGCGCTCGGAAACATGTCCGGCCGCGAGGCGATCCGCGACTGGATCGTCCCGACGATGAACACCTTCCCGGGCAGCGAAATGCCGTTCTATCCCGTCGAGTGGTACTCGATCGACGTCGACAAGGGCTGGGTCATCAACCGGAACGTCAACACCATGAAGGATCCCGGCGACGGCAGCGTGCACGGCACACCGGTCATCACCGTGCTCAGATATGCCGGCGACGGCAAGTGGAGTTACGAGGAAGACGCCTACAACCCGATGAACTTCCTGGTGATGGTGCAGGGCTACATCCAACGCTGCCATGAGCTCGGCACGATCTCCGACGACGCCCGGGCGTTCGCAGAAAACATGAACTGGCAGCTGTCCTAACGAATCTCCGCTTCTGCGGCCGCACACGGCCTACTCTCGGGAGGGTGGGTATCGCGACATCGCACACGTCTGGAGTCCAGCTGACCCGGGCGAACGGCACGGCGCCGCCGCAGGTGCCGTTGTCCGACATCGACCTGGGCTCCTGGAAGTTCTGGGTGCAGTCCGACGACTTCCGAGACGGCGCCTTTGCCACGCTGCGCCGCGAAGCGCCGGTGTCGTTCCATCTGCCGCTCGAGACACCCGGTGTTCAGGAGGGGCCCGGGCACTGGGCGATCACCCGGTTCGACGACGTCTGGTACGCGAGCCGTCATCCGCACATCTTCAGCTCGAGCCCGAGCATCACGATCAATGACGCCAACCCGGAACTGTCGGAGTATTTCGGCTCGATGATCGTGATGGACGACCCGCGTCATCTGCGGCTGCGCAGCATCGTCAGCCGGGCGTTCACCCCGCGGGTGGTGGCGCGCACCGAGGCGTCGGTCCGCGACAGGGCCCGCCGGCTCGTCGAGGCGATGATCGCCGAACATCCCGACGGCCAAGGCGAAGTCGTCGGGAAGTTGGCGGGGCCACTGCCGCTGCAGGTGATCTGCGACATGATGGGCATCCCGGAGGACGACCACCAGCAGATCTTTCACTGGACCAACGTGATTCTCGGCTTCGGCGACAAGGACATCGCGCAGGACTACGAGGAGTTCGTCAAGGTCGCGATGGACATCGGCGCCTACGCAACCGCCCACGCCGAGGACCGTCGGGCGCGTCCACAGGAAGACCTGACGACCGCCCTGGTGCAGGCCGAGGTCGACGGTGAGCGGCTGACGTCGGCCGAGATCGCCTCGTTCTTCATCTTGCTCGTCGTCGCCGGCAACGAGACCACCCGCAACGCGATCAGCCACGGCGTGCTGGCGCTCACCCGCTACCCCGAGGAGCGGGCGCGGTGGTGGGCAGATTACGAAACCCTCGCGCCGACCGCGGTCGAGGAGATCGTCCGGTGGGCCTCGCCGGTGATCTACATGCGTCGCACACTCACCGAGGACTGTGAACTGAGCGGCGTCAAGATGGCCGCCGGCGACAAGGTCACACTGTGGTACTGCTCGGCGAACCGCGACGAGGACCGGTTCGCCGACCCGTGGACATTCGACGTGGGACGTAACCCCAATCCCCATGCCGGGTTCGGCGGCGGCGGCGCGCATTTCTGCCTCGGTGCGAACTTGGCCCGGCGCGAGATCAGCGTCGTCTTCGAGGAATTGCACCGGCGGGTACCAGACATCGCCGCGACCGAGGAACCGGCGCGGCTGCTGTCGCCGTTCATCCACGGGATCAAGCGCTTACCGGTGTCCTGGACACCCCCGTCGTCGCCACGCTGAGCGCAAGCGAGCTCGCTCGTGCGGCCGTCCACGGGAAAACCTGTGTCGTCGGCTGCTCGACGGGTAACCAACGGCCATGCAACCCGAACACTTCCGCACCTTGCTGACCTCGAACGGCCCGTACGCGTCGGTGTACTTCGACGATTCGCACAACACAGCGGATGCGGCCGCGCAGATGGAGTTGAAGTGGCGGTCGCTGCGTGAGCAACTCGAGCAGCAGGGCGCCGATCCGGCGGTGACGCAGAGCATCGAACAGGCCGTCGTGGAGACCACGCCGCCGGTCGGCCGCAGCGGCCGCGCCGTGGTGGCGAGCCGCGACGGCATCCTCGTCAACGAGCACCTCATCCGGCCGATCAGCCCCGTCGTGCGGGTCTCGACGCTGCCCTACATCGTCCCGGTCGTCGAACACGCCCTCGACCGGCCGACATACGCGGTGGTGATCGTCGACCACGAGGGTGGCGACATCACGCTGTATCGCGAGGGCACCGCGGTGTCGGACACGGTTGACGGTGATGCGTACCCGGTGCACAAGGCGTCAGCGGCGGAGACACCGGGCTACGGCGATCCGCAACGCGCCGCCGAGGGGGCGCGCCAACAGAACATCCGCGCGGTCGCGGGCGAGCTCACCACCTTGGTCGACGACGCCCGCCCGGAGGTGGTGTTCGTCGTCGGCGAAGTTCAGTCCCGCACCGATCTTGTCGCGCACCTGCCCGAACGAGTCACCGCCCTGGTCGTCGACGTGAATGTCGGCGCGCGGCACAGTGGTTTTGACGACGCAGACCTGCAGCACGCAATCGAACAGGAGTTCCAGCACCGTCGCCTGGCCGCGATCGACGATGCCGCACAACGGTTCGGCGCAGAGTTGGGCCGAGGTGAAGGCCTGGCGACCGAAGGCCTCGGCGGCGTCACCGCGGCCCTGCGGGCCGGCGCGGTCGAGACGCTGATCATCGGCGACGTCGGTGATGCGACCGTCGTCGCCGGTGACGACCTCGCGACGGTTGCACCGAATGCCATCGTGCTCTCCGAACTCGGGACGGCTCCGACCCAGACCCTGCGGGCGGACGAGGCGCTCCCGATGGCGGCGATCGCGACCGGTGCCGCTCTGATCCGCACCGATGAGCGCATCGCCCCGGCCGACGGCGTCGCGGCGATCCTGCGGTACGCGCTGCCCCGCTGACCGCAGCCGCCGCTCAGCGGGAGCCGACGATGTTGGCCAGCGCCGCGATCGAAGTGTCGTCCAGGTGCTGGCACAGCTCCAGAGGATGTTCGAAAACCCGCTGCGCCCCAGACTTTTCGAGCTCTGAACGGGACACTCCCCCGCTCAGCACCCCGATGCTGCCGACTCCGGCGCGCCGACAGGCCTCCATGTCCCACACCGTGTCGCCCAGGAAAATGGCGTGCGAGGCCGTCACCCCGGCGCGCTCGAGCGCGATCTCGATGATGTCGGGTTCGGGTTTGGCGGTGTCCACATCCTTCGACGACGTCACCGCGAACACCAGGTGGTCGCAGTCGAGCACCTCGCGCAGGACCGACAACTCCTCCTCCGGCGCCGAGGTGGCCAGCACGACCCGAATGTCGAGCTTGTGGACGGCTTCGAGCAGTTCCCGCGCGCCGGGCAACCGTCTGAGATGGGGTGCCAATTCCTTGTAATAGCGCGAGTGCAGATCCTTGGCCTGCTCGCACGCTGCCGCGCCGGCTTCCCCGGCCAGGGTGTTGACCAGTGTCGTGCCGTCCATTCCGATCGAGCGGTGGATACGCCAGGCCTCGACGGGGTGGCCGGCCTCCTCGAACGCCCGATACCACGCATACACATGGAGGTAGTTCGAGTCGACCAGCGTGCCGTCGACGTCGAACAACACCGCCGACGTCGTCTTTGCCCGGCAGCTCACGGACGCCGCTGTTCCGGTGCCCGGGTGTGGTCGGAACGGGTGGGTGGATCCGCCGGCGTCCCATCGACTGTGGTGGCGGCGGCATCCGTGGTGCCGCGCCTGGGGTCGAGGGCGTCGGCGCGGGCGCGTTGTTCGTCGAGTTCGTCGCGCTTGGTGGTCACCTCGTCGCGATGCGTGCGCGCGGCGTCCTGCAGCCGGGCTGCTTCGGCGGCCTTCGCCTCCGCCTCGGCCTGCGCGGCGCGGGCCCGTGCCTCGGTCTCCTGGGCCACATTCTCGCGCTTGTCGACGTGCTGGGTCTTCTGGTCGATTTCCGTCCGGAGCCGGTCGGCCTCCATGCGGCGGCGCTTGGTGCGCGCATTGCGTGCCAGGAACGCCACCAGCGCGATGACGGCGATCACCGCGATGGCGACGACGATCCACACGATGACGTTGCTATCCATGTCGGCTCCTTCGATCGGTCGAGCCGGCTCATTGACGAACCCGCTAATTCTGCGGGTAACCGGGCGCAGGCCCGATTAAACGGGCGGGCCGGGGTCGCTACAACGTCGCGGTCAGCGGGCCGGCCGGCGCGCAGACCGGTTGCGGCGGGTTACCCGTCGTCGAGCAACCTCGACCGGTGGCTACGTAGGTCGCGCCGGGCTGGTGCGGCGAGAAGTACACCCGCGCCGGCAACAGCCCGTTGTTCTGCTCGCACCGCCCGGGGCCCTGGCCGCCCTGCAGTTGGACGCAGGCGATCGATTGATACGGGATGGCGCCGTCGCATCCCGCCGGAGACATCGTCACGGCCACCATTTCGGTGCCCGATACCTGGACGACGTGTGGCGGGGACAGCGTGTAGGTGCACGGCGGCGTCTGCGGGTCGGCGCCCGCCGCGGCGGTGATCGGTAGACAGCTCAGGGCGACGGTGAGGCCCGAAACCATCAGCGGCCTGATCATTCCCAGATCCTAAGCCACCCTGGGTGCGTAAATGGCCGTCTCGCCGCCGTTTGAGTCAGCGCACGCCCAGCGCCTGGAGCATGCCGGTCGCGGCCCTCGGCCAGGTGAATTGTTCGGCGCGGCGGCGGGCCTCGTTGCGTCGCACGGTTTCCGGACGGCTGATGACCGACGCGACGGCGTTCGCGATCGCGACCGGGTCGTTGTCGGCCGCCGCTCCGCTTTCGGCGTCCAGGATCTCGGTCAGCGCCGACGTACGCGACACCACCGCTGGTGTCCCACAGGCGAGCGCTTCCAGCGCGGCCAGCCCGAACGTCTCGTGCGGGCCGGGCGCCAACGCGACGTCGGCGGTCGCCAGGATCGTCGCGACGGTGTCGCGGCAGCCGATGTAGCCGGTGAAGTCGACGGGCAGACGCGCGGCCTGCCGTTCGAGTCGCGGCCGCAGCGGCCCGTCCCCCACGACGACCAGCCTCGCGTCGACGCCCGTCGCGCGCAGTGCCGCAACGGTGTCGATGCTGCGATGGGCATGCTTTTCCACCGACAGCCGACCGCAGTGCACCAGCAGCGTCTGCTCCGGGCGGGCCCAGCGTCGCCGGACCGACGCGGAGCGGTGGCGGGGATGGAACTGGTCGAGGTCCACACCCAGCGGCACGGTGAACACGTTCGAGGCGTGGATGCGGTCGAACTCGTCACGCGCGAACCCCGTCGTACACACCACCGCGTCATAACTTTGGGCGGTGCGACGGTTCGCGATGTCGGCGACCATGCGCGCGGCCCGCTTCGGAAGCACCTGCCCGACAAGGCGATCGAGCCGCTCATGCGAAATCATCACCGTGGCGACTCCGTGGTGTCGGCCCCAAGCACCCAGGGAACGCAGCGTGAGCCGATCCGACACCTCGACGGCGTCGGGCGTGAGCTGTTCCAGCAGTGCGGTCACCGGACCGGGCAGCGCCGCGCGATAGCCGCCGGTGAACGGAATACTGCGCGCGGGCAACGAGATTCGAACGACTCCTGACGGCAGCTGCCGCGACTCGGGGCGTGCTCCCGGCACGACGAGGTAAACCTCGTGGCCGCGTGCGCAGTATTCCGCACCGAGTCGGTCGACCGCCGTGCGTAGGCCGCCCGAGCGCGGGCCGTAGAAGTTCGCTACCTGCACAACCCGCATGCGCTCAATGTGACCGCGATGCGTGTGCGGTTACCAACGAGGCGATGAACCTTGGCCGAAGTGCCCGTTAACACCGCCGAGTGTCCGTGTTTGTCCGCGACACTCCGCGTCTCGGCGTACAAATGCGGTCGCTCGCTTGGGATGGTGGCGGCGCGTCAGCCGACGTAGCGGGTGAACCAGTCCTGCACACGGCGCCACGCGTCGGCGGCCGCGGTGGCGTTGTATCGCTCGCGGGTGTCGTTGAAGAACGCATGGTCGGCGTCGGGTTCGGTGACCACTTCGTAAACCAGGCCGGCCTTCTCGAGGGCCGCCCTGGCGACGGGCTCGGTGGCGTTCACCCGTTGATCCTGGGCGGCGTAAATCCCCAGCACCGCAACATCCTTCGAACGCGAGAAGTCCGGATCCTCGGGCGTCGGGCCGTAGAACGGTACCGCCGCCGACAGCCGCGGCTCCCCGGCGGCCAGCAGTCGCCAGACATAACCGCCACCCATGCAGAATCCGACGGCGGCGACCTTCTTGCCGGGTACGCGTCGCTGGAGTTCGTCGACCGCGGCCCTCAGGTCGGCCAGCGCCTCCTCGGGCGGGATCTTGCCCAAGGCGGCGGTCGCCTCTGCGGGGTCGGTGAACGTTGCCGTTCCGCCCTGCGCCGAAAGCAGATCGATCGCCAACGCGGAGTAGCCGATTCCCGCGAACCGACCCGCCACCGAGCGGGTGTGATCGTTGAGTCCCTTGTTCTCGTGGATGACCAGGACGGCGCCCCGGGCGTTCGGCGCTTCGGCCCAGGCGCCCTGAAGGTCACCTCGAGGCCCGCCCCAGGTGATCGGCGCGGTGGGCACCGCGTTCTCGGCGCCCGGTGGCGGTGCGCCCGCGGTTGCGGGGTCACTCGAGGTCACCGGCGCCTCCGCCGCGGGCTCGCGGGTTCGGCTGCACGCGGCGAACAACGCCGTCGCCCCGGCGGTGCCGACACCGAGCATGGCGAGCCGACGCAGGGCCTCGCGCCGCGACAGCAGCCCGTCGACGTGGTCGGTGGCGATCTCTTCAGCGATATAGCGCTGCAGCGGGGTCACCTCGGCGAGTATGCCCCCGCATTCGACATCACAACAGTGCACGTCAATCGCATCAGTAGACACAAATCGAAATCTGTTCACGATTTTCATTGACACTCGTCAACTCGGACTGTTCTATGGCGTGGTGAGCTACGACACGATCATCCGCAACGGTCGTTGGTTCGACGGCACCGGTGCCCCGTCGGCCGTGCGAAACCTCGGTATCCGCGACGGCCGCGTCGTCGCGGTCAGCCCCGACGACCTCGACGCGACCGACTGCCCCCAGGTCATCGACGCGACCGGCAAGTGGGTGCTGCCGGGCATGCTCGACATCCACACGCACTACGACGTCGAGGTACTGGCCGGCCCCGCCCTGGCCGAATCGCTGCGACACGGCGTGACCACGGTGATGCTCGGCTCCTGCTCGCTGTCGACGGTGCACGTCGACGCCACCGACGCGGGCGACATCTTCGGCCGGGTGGAGGCGATCCCCCGAGAACACGTCATCGGCGCGATCGAGCAGCACAAGACCTGGACGAACTGCGAGGAGTACATCGAGGCGCTGGAATCGCGGCCGCTGGGTCCCAACGTCGCGGCCTTCATCGGGCACTCCGACATGCGAGCCGCGGTGATGGGCCTGGACCGCGCCACCCGTAAGGATGTGCGACCCAGCAAGGGCGAACAAGCGCAGATGGAGCGCTGGCTGGCCGAGGCGCTGAAGGCCGGGTTCGTCGGAATGTCTTCTCAACAACTGCTTTTCGACAAGCTCGACGGCGATGTGTGCCGGTCGCGGACGCTGCCGTCGACCTACGCCAAGCCGCGGGAGCTGCGCCGGTTGAAGTCACTCCTGCGTCGCGCCGGACGGGTGCTGCAGTCGGGCCCGGACATCCAGAATCCGCTCAACCTCGGCTCGCAGTTGGTGCAGTCGCTGGGCATCGTCCGCAATCCGCTCAAGACCAGCCTGCTGTCGGCGGCGGACGTGAAATCCAACCCGTACAGCATTCACGCATTGGGTCCGGCGGCCCGGCTTGTCAACAAGCTCGGCGGCAACTTCCGGTGGCAGCACCTGCCGGTGCCGTTCGAGGTCTACGCCGACGGCATCGACCTGGTGGTCTTCGAGGAGTTCGGGGCGGGCGCGGCGGCGCTGCACCTGCGCGACGAGGTCGAGCGCAACGAGTTGATGCGCGACGAGGCCTACCGCCGTCGCTTCCGCAAGGAGTACGAAAGCAAGCTGGGCATCCGCGTGTGGCAGCGCGACTTCTTCGACGCCGAGATCGTCGCCTGTCCGGATGCGTCGGTCGTCGGCAAGTCGTTCGGCCAGGTCGGCCGGGACCGCGGCGGACTGCACCCCGTCGACGCGTTCCTCGATCTGGTGCTCGACCACGGCAGGGCGTTGCGCTGGCGGACCACGATCTCCAATCACCGGCCCGAAGTGCTCAGAAAGCTCGCGCGCGACACCGGTATCCAGATGGGCTTCTCCGACGCCGGCGCACACCTGCGCAACATGGCGTTCTACAACATGGGTCTGCGGTTGCTGCGCCACGTGCGCGACGCCGAGAACGCCGGACGGCCTTTCATGACGGTCGAACACGCGGTGCACCGGCTCACCGGGGAACTGGCCGACTGGTACCGCATCGACGCGGGCCATCTGCGTATCGGGGACCGCGCCGACGTCGTTGTCATCGACCCCGCGCATCTCGACGACTCGCTGGACCGCTACGCCGAAGCGGAGGTCGACCAGTACGGCGGGCTCTCACGAATGGTCAACCGCAACGACGACACCGTGGCCGCCGTGTTGGTCGGAGGGCGTGCGGTGTTCCTCGACGGAAACCTCACCGACATCGTCGGCAATCGGCGGACCGGGCGGTTTCTGCGTGCGGCGCACAAGGCGCCGGCGCTCTCGCGACAGGAAGGTGAACTGGCCAGTGTCAGTTAGCGATACGGTGCTCGGCATGTGGAAGGCGCTTTCGGCGCGGGACTGGGAGGCGGTGAAGACCTTCCTGTCCGACGACTGCACCTACCTCGACGTGCCGGTCGGTCCGACCGCTGCCGCGCGTGGGCCGGAAGACATCGTCAAGCGCCTCAAGATCGGCCTCGAGCCGCTGGCGTCCTACGAGAACTTCGATGGCCTGATGCTCGACAACGGTGCGGACGTGATGTACGAACATCACGAGGAATGGCACTGGGCCACAGGCGAGTCCGCGGTCCTGAAGTTCGTCAGCGTGCACCGCGTCGAGAACGGCAAGATCACGCTGTGGAAGGACTACTGGGACATGGGGGCGCTGGCCAACAACGCGCCGCCCACCTGGATGGAAGACTTCGCCAACGCCGACATGTCGTGGGTGTTCGACGCGACCGGCCTGGTCTAGGTCGTCATACGCTCCACGCCAGGCGGAACTTGTCGGCGATCTCCTCGGGGCTCAGCGCGCC
The DNA here is from genome assembly GCF_001500065.1 of Mycobacterium sp. IS-3022. GTDB lineage: Bacteria > Actinomycetota > Actinomycetes > Mycobacteriales > Mycobacteriaceae > Mycobacterium. Next base: position 172,798 of record NZ_LQIN01000050.1, on the reverse strand, counting down.
GTAGTTGTCGTGCTCGTAGCGGCGCACGGCGACCACGGCGTCGACGGCTTCGTCGCCGAGAATCCTTCGCATCAACGACGATCGGTTCAGCGCATCGAGCGCATCGGTCTGTTTTTCGTGGAGCAGTACGACGCCCGTCTCCCGGCGCTGGGCATCGGTCAGCGTCGCGGGGTCGACGGTCGTCTCCGGCGGTAGCTGCAGTCCGCGTTCGATCCCGTCCAGCGCAAGCCCCAGGATCGCCGCGGTCGCGAAGTATGGATTGGCCGACGGGTCGACCACCTTGACTTCGATGTTCGCGCCGTAGGGATTGCTCGGCCCGCCGATCAGGTACCGCACTGAGGCTTCGCGGTTCTCGGTTCCCCAGCAGACGTACGCACCGGCCCAGTTCCCCGGCTGCATACGCTGACCGGACAACACCGAACCGGCGAGCACGCCCTGCGCCTCGGGCAGGCCGGCGACCAGCCCCGCGATCGCCGACTCGCCCTCCCGCGTCATCCCGTTGGCGCCGGTGCCGTCGAAGAACAGCTCCGTCTCCCCTCGCTTCATCGAGAAGTGTTGATGCGCACCGGATCCGACCCCGCCGGCGAACGGCACCGGCGACAGGCTCACCCGCATGCCGTACTGCCGCGCAACCCGTCCCACGATGATGCGCGTCAGCACCAGCGCGTCAGCCGCCGCGACGGGTGGCAGTGGGGCCAGCGAGATCTCGAACTGGTTGGCCCCGTACTCGGGGTGGAACTGTTCGATCGCGACGCCCGACGCGGTTGCGGCGTTGGTGACGTCGCGCACGAACCCTTCGAACTCCAGCACGCCGGCCAACCCGTACTGCGCCCACAGGTGCGACGGTAGGCGCCCGCCGTCGGGACCGACGAGCACGAACTCCATCTCGTGTCCGACCACGGCGGTAAGGCCCTCGTCCGTCAACCGGCTCTGCACCCGGCTCAACGCCCCGCGGCTGCAGTACGGATCGGGAGTGCCGTCCTGGTTGAAGAACATCCCCGGCGCCCAGGCCAACCCGTCGCCGAGGATGCGAAGCGCGCCGAGGTCGATGCGGATCCGTTGATCCCCCACCGGCGTGATCGCCCTGCTGTAAACGATGCCGGCGTGGTCGATCGCGAAGGCGTGCCAGACCGGGCTGGCGCCCAGGCCGGGATCGGCGAAGGCCCCCATGCGGCGCAACGGCACCGTCTTGGCGTGTGTGAGCCCCGCCGGGTTGACGACCGTGCCGATCAGCGTGGCGACCCCATCGGCTTCCAGTTGGGCGATCGCCGCGGCGGCGAGGGGCTTGGCTGCCACTGGATTCACGACAGCCATTGTGCGCGGTCGCGCCGCGGCTTACAGCGTGATCTTGCAGCTTTGACCGATGTCGAGCGTGCGAAGCATGCGGCCCATACCGAGCCACATCGCGCACGACAACGCCAAGTCGGTCAGCAGTTCGTCGCTGAAGTGCTCGCGGCAGCGGTCCCAGAAGTCCTCGTCGTCCCGCAGCCCGGTGTGGTCGCTGGCGAAGCGCTCGGCGAACTCCGCGGCGACGCGTTCCTGTGCGCTGTAGCCCGGCCAGGTCCGCCATTCGGCGGCGTGGTCGTAGAGATCCTCGTCGACACCGGCGGCCAAACCCTCTGAGTCGCGGGTGTTTTGACAGACGACACATTCGTTGTCGAGCGCGATGACCATCCGTGCGAGTTCACGGACCCGCATGGGTAGCCGGTTCTTGGTGTAGACCGCGTTGGTGAAACCTGCCATCGCGACGCCGATGTCCGGCGACTTCACCACCCAGGCGGCGGCGTCGTCGTCGGCGAAGTCCCCAATGCGGCTCATGACGGCATCGTACGCCGCGAGCCGCGGAATTGGAACGCGTTCTAGTTTGGTTTCAGCCCGTGGTGACCAACTGCGGACGGTCGTCGGTCCAGTCGCGCTGCACCAGCATGCGGTGGGCGATTCGCTCGAGCGCCGCCTCCACCTGCAACCGGTCCGGACGCCCCTCGAACGACGGCGAGGTGGCCAGCTTCTCGACGATGCGCCCGACGATCGCGGTGGAGATCGCGTCGACTTGTCTGATTCCCTTTTGGGTGAGCCACAGCCGGCCGCCAGTGCGCAGCGCGAGACCGTGACGCACGAGATCGTCGAAGGCCGGTTCGATGACCTCGTATGGCACCCTCAGTCGTTCGGCGATGTCGGTCAGCGTGGCCGAGCCGAACACCTGGTTCTGCCGGTAGATCTGCAGCAGCGCCCACATTTGGCAGACGTCGAGGTCGCAGCCGGGTTGCGCGGCCAGCGCACGCAACCGGATGTCCGGCGAATCGCGGAACAGCCGGCCGACGGCAACCTCCAGGATCTTCTCCGGCGATTCGGTGCCCGGCATCCCGAAGCCCTCGCCGAGGTCGGTTGCCGACACCATTTCCATCTCACGCAGTTGCACTTCCTTCAGGAACAGCGAGACGACGAAGCCGACGACGGCGACCGGGACGACGTAGAGGAACACCCGGCCCAGCGAGTCGGCGTATGCATCGATGATCGGCGCGGCCATCTCCGGCGACAACGTGTGCAGTGCCTGTGGCGACTCGGCGGCGAGTGGCGGCGCGCCGCTGACAGCCAGCGCCGGCCCGATCCGGCTCGCGAGGAAATTGGCGAACAGGCTGCCGAAAATCGCTGCGCCGAAAGAACTTCCGATGGCCCGAAAGAATGTGACACCCGACGTCGCCACTCCGAGGTCGGCGAAGCTCGAGGTGTTCTGGACGACCAGGATGAGGACCTGCATGCAGAGGCCGATTCCCGCGCCGAGGATGAACAGAAACAGCGACTGCTCCCAGGTCGGCGTCGCCGCATCCATGCCGGACAGCAAGAAGAACGCCACCGCCATGACCGCGGTGCCCGCGATCGGGAACACCTTGTACCGGCCGGTGCGTCCGACGATGTTCCCGCTGCCGATCGAGGTGATGAGCATGCCCACGACCATCGGCAGAGTTCGCAGGCCGGATTCCGTCGCCGACACGCCGTCGACGAACTGCATGAACGTCGGCAGGAACGTCAACGCCCCGAGCATGGCGAAACCGACGATGAAGCCCAATATGCAGCACACTGTGAACACCGGGCTGGCGAACAGCCGGATCGGCAGAATCGGTTCGGCCGCATGCAGTTCCACCCAGATGAAGATCGCGAGCGCGACGGCCGAGGTCGCGAACAACCCGGTGATGACCGCCGATGACCATGGGTAGGTGCTGCCGCCCCAGCTGGTCGCCAGCGTCAGCCCGGACGCCCCCAGTCCGATGAAGAGAATGCCGGCGTAGTCGATGACCGCCCGGCCGGCCTTCGCCAGCGACGGGATGGCCACGGTGCCGACCGCGAGAACGACGAGCGCGATCGGGACGTTGATCCAGAATGCCCAGCGCCAGCTGAGGTGATCGGTGAAGAACCCGCCGAGCAGAGGGCCGATCACCGTGGTGACGCCGAACACCGCGCCGAGCGCGCCTTGGTACCGTCCGCGCTCCCGGAGCGGGATGACCTCACCGATGACGGCCATAGCCGTCACCATGATCGCGCCGCCGCCGATGCCCTGCAGGGCGCGCGAGGCGACCAGCGCAGCCATCGATCCGGCCATGCCGCACAGCACCGACCCGCCGAGGAAGAACAGCACCGAGACCTGGAACACCGTCTTGCGGCCGAACAGGTCGCCCAGCTTGCCGACCACCGCGGTGACGATCGTCGAGGCGAGCAGGTAACTGGTGACCACCCAGGACTGGTGACCGGCGCCGCCGAGATCGGCCACCACCGTCGGCAGCGCGGTCGCCACGATCGTCTGGTCGAGGGCTGCCAACAGCATGCCGAGCAGCACCGCAACGAAGATGATGTTGCGGCGCCGGCGGCTGATCAGCGCGCCACCGGACTCCCGGTCGGCGGTGGCGCTCGGCGTGGCCTGGCTGGTCATGTCTCCCTTCCGAGGCGAAACTCTCCACACCCATATCGTTAGCCAGGCTAGGAAAGTTACACACCCCGACGAGGGTTGCCCCGCGTGCGTGCGTAAAACGCTGGCGGAAAGGGAGGTGTCGCCGGGGTCCTCGGGAGGCGCTTACAGGGAGGTCGGCGGGCGCGACACGCACTGTGCCGCGTAGAGCTCGTCGCCCAGCTTGTCCATCAGCTGCAGCTGGGTCTCGAGGTAGTCGATGTGGTCTTCCTCGTTGGACAGGATCTTCTCCAGCAGTGTGGCCGAGATCGCGTCGCCCTTCTCGCGGCACATGATGATGCCCGGGCGCAGGCGCTCCAGCACCTCGTACTCGATCGCCAGGTCGGCCTCGAACTGCTCACGCAAGGTCTGACCGATTCGCAGGGAGAACAACCGCTGATAGTTCGGGAGCCCGTCGAGCAGAAGAATGCGGTTGGTGATGTCCTCCGCGTGATTCATTTCTTCGAACGACTCTTTACGCGTGTATTCGGCGAGTTCGGTGAAGCCCCAATTCGCTTGCATCTTCGAATGCAGGAAATACTGGTTAATGGCTGTGAGTTCGCTCGTCAATTGCTCGTTGAGCAATTTCAGGACGTCCGGATCGCCTTGCATGGTGACTCCTTGGGCGCTTGAGGGCTGGTCAGGCATCGCTTCGATTGTGCACCTTCCAAACTAGTCCAGTTATGGCCGACAAGCTCGCTTTAATGCTTGCGCGAGGCGTGTTTTCGGCACAATGACGAGCCATCGCGGTGACTCGAGGCGCTGATGCGGGCCCTAGTCTGGACTGCCTAGGCTAAGTAAGGTTAGACTGCGCTAACCATTGGGCCGGAGTCGAGACAGGCGGTGAGAATCGATGAGTGAGTACGACCTGCACTCGCTGATTCTTGCGTGCGACTTTCGAGTTGATGACGTCGAGCGAATGTGGAAATGGCTCAAGAAACGTCACGACAATTTGCAATCAATTGGTGCCCATCATGTCGTCGTGTACACGTCGATTTGGGAGCCGAACCGGGTGCTCGTCACAATTGGAATCCGCAATCCCCGGTCAATTCGCGAGGTTTTGCGCTCGTCGGCGGTTTTCGAGTGGTTCGACGTCGCCGGAGTCGACGACATACCGCCGGTCTTCGGCGGCGAAGTTGTCGAGAAGATCGACCTGTACGCCCCCTCGCCCGCCGATCACGTGGGCCGCGTGGTGGTGGGCGTCATGTCGTCGGTCGAGGACGTGTCGGCGCTGATGGTCAAGGTGCACGACGGTATCGAGCGCTTCAAGCGCAGCGGGGTGCGCAAGATCTGGGTCTACCGTGCCCTGGACGACGGACACGAAGTGATGATCCTGCAGGAGATCGAGGACGAGGTCGCCGCCAGGCAGTGGATCGATCACCCGGACGCGGCTGCCGAGTGGATGTCCAACGTCGGTCTTGGCGCCTATCCGACGCAGTTTGTCGGTCGGTTCGCCCATCTGATGAGCGTCGACGGGCAGGGCTGACCGATGTTTGTCTGCCTGTGCACCGGAGTCACCAGCCACGACGTCACCGAATGCGTGGCCAACGGAGCCCGGACGTCCAAACAGATCGCCGAGGCCTGCGGCGCCGGCGGCGACTGCGGGCGGTGCCGGCGCACCCTGCGGGCGATCCTCGCCGCGCACGCCGAGGTCGAGCTCGAGGTCGACGACCCGGCGCCCAGGGTGGCGAGTCGCTAGTCTGTTCCGCGCTTGCCGGTGAACTCGGCCAGTGCGCTCGCGTTCGCCCCGGCGCCCATCAACACGGCGAAATGTTCGATCTCCCTGGCGGTGGCGGCGGCGATACCGTCCCGGGTCGGCGCGGTGATGGTCTGCTTGACCGCCATCAAGCTCGCGACGGGCCGCGCCGCGAGTATGTCGGCGTGACGGCGGGCTTCGGGCAGCAGGTCCTCGGGCGCACACACCTTCCATGCCAGCCCCATTCGCTGTGCCTCATCCGCATCCACCCACTCCGATGACATCAGCAGCCAGGCGGCGTTCTGGCGGCCCATCAGCCGCGGCAGCAGGTACGACGACGCCGCCTCGGGTGCGACACCGAGGCTGGTGAACGGCGTTTTGAGCCGTGCGGTCGTCGACATGAAGACCAGATCCGCGTAGCCCAGGATCGTTGCCCCGATACCGACACCGACGCCGTTGACCGCGCAGATCAACGGTTTCGGGAAGTCGGTGAGGGCATCGATCATGGTGGTGAAATGGCTGCCCTGCTCGTTGAACGCGGGATCGGTGATGCGCCTTTGCATCTCGACGAGATCGTTGCCCGCGCTGAATGCCCGCCCCTCACCGGTCAGCAGCACCACCGCGACCTCCGGGTCAGCGGCGGCCTCATTCAGGGCGACGGCAGTCGCGCCGTACATCTCCTCGTTGAACGCGTTGAGCACCTCGGGCCGGTTCAGGGTCAGGGTGCGGACCCGGTTGTCGTCGGCGATCTGCAGGGTCGTGTCAGCCACGGCAGCAGCGTAAGCGCTCCGCGAACTGACTGCCGCGGGCGGGTGCGACGAGTCGGACCGTGCGGGGCGGTTTGATCACACGATTTCGGATCCGGCCCAATCACCGCTGGCCTGCCTATCGCCGGGAAGTGTTGGTGGCGAACGGAGTTCGATAGACATAACGACTGGTCGGCACCGTGTCGACGTCGCGGTTCGCGCCGAACGCCTCGGTGCTGGCCACCATGCGGTCCATCCGGCTGCGCAACTCGTCGTCGTCGTCCGCACCGAAGAACGCGTGCAAATCGGAGGTCGCCGCTGCGGGAAACAGCTCCTCGACGATCGCTGCGATGGCCGGTGCCGCGGGTGTCAACGGGCGGACCACAGCGTTCTGCGTGTAGCCGAACGTCGACTGCGTCTCGATGGCCACCGGTGTGTGGTCGACGTGCCAGCGCGTCAGCCAGGTCGCCTCGTCGAGCTCGGCCGGTCTGCGCAGCAACGCGACGTTGGCCAGACCTTCGGTGCGTTGCCCCGGACGGGTTTCCGGCGGGGCGAGCGGAACCGATTCGGTGACGAGGTAGGCCGCGACCGCGTCGGCCTCCTTCCTCAGCCGGGCGACCGCAGCGGTCACCTGGTCGCCGTAATACTGCTGCGTCCACAGGCTGACGAACCCGACCACCGGCGGGTCCAGCGTCGTCAGCGTCATCAACGAGTCCCGCACCGGATCGTCGCGCACGTTGACGGTCAACCCCGGAACATCGAGGTCGAGCAGGTCGGGCACGACGGATCCCAGAATCCGCTCGCACCACGCCTCGTCGGCGTCCGTCGCTCTGAGCGTGATGATGACCTTTTCCACGAGGCGAACTCGACGCCGAGCGGCGCTCAGGCTTCCAGCCGCCGGCGGATCGCGGCGAGGCGTTGCCGCAGTTCGGCTTCGCCGATGATGCCGCGCACCACCAGCGAGTGGGCCAGTGACACCAACTGGTTCTCCGGATAAGGCAGGTTCGAGTAGCGCGTCGCCGACAGCACGTCCTCCTCGTCGCGGCGCTGCTTGAAATCCGGGATGTCGTCGTCGCAGGCGGCGCGGTCGAGCGCGTCGCACATACCGTCCAGGCTGGTCTTCCACGGCGGCACCGGGTTCTCCACCCCGTACTTTGCGGCCATCCGGGACCACACCTGGTTGCGCTCGACGATCTCTTCCAGAGGTGCGATCGCCGACCGCTCGACGCCCGCCGAATCCGTTGTGCCGCTCATGCTTTCGGTACGGGATGAACGGCCGGGCGGGTGTCGGTGATGACGTTGGTGGTCACCCCCGCTTTCGGCAGCGCGACGCCGATCAAGCAGTCGCGCGTGACGATTTCGGCGAGTTGTTCCTCGGTCCAGTCCTCGGTGCCCTCGGGGCGCATGGGCATCACCATGAACCGGTGCTTCTGATTGGAATCCTGTACCCGGATGGCGATCTCGTCGGGCAGATAAAGGCCGAACTCCGCCAGCACCTGGCGCGGCCAGCGGACCATGCGCCTGCGGTAGTTCGGCGTGCGGTACCACTCGGGTGAGTTGCCCAGGATGGGGCGCGGGTAGCAGGAGCACAGCGCGCAGACGATCACGTTGTGCAGTGTCGGGGTGTCGGCGAGGATCTCGAACGCGGTGAAGTCGCTGGGTGTTCCGAATCCGGTCGGTTCCATCCAGTCGACGCCGACCTCCTTGCTGGCGGTCATGGGTTCGGCAAGGGCGAGTTTCTTGAATTCGGGATCTAGCCACGCCCGGGCCACCAGGGTCGCCGCCGGAGTCGGCCCGATCTGTTCGGCGAACTCGGTGAAGCGCCGATGCTCCTCGGCGGTGAAGATGCCCTTCTCGATGCACAGTTCGCGTAACGCGATCTCGAGGACCTCGAAGTCGGTGATCTCGTCGACCATCGGTGCGACGGTGCGGTCGTGGTCGTGGTCGTGACCGGTCATGCGGCGGCCTCCAGCCAATGCTCGGGGATCTCGGTCTGTATGACGTCGTCGCCGGTGCCGGTGTAGCCGTGCCACAGCTCCGACATGGTGAACCGCACGACGTAGAACCATTCCGGTTTGGCCGGGCGGTCCCAGGTCTCGTCCTCGGCCGCCGGGCTCTCGTAAGCAACTGTCGCGATCTCGCCTCTGGCGCCGCGCACGTACTCCGGAGTGCGGGTGTAGAAGATCACCGGCAGCTCGCGCACGACGACCGCGTCGCCGACCTTGAATTTCGGCTCGCCGGCCTGCCCGGCATAGACCTGCGGATCGCCCTTGCCCACCGCATGCTTGTGATGGGCGTTGCGCTTGACCTGCGACCCGTCCCCCTCGAACTTCGGCTTCGCTTCCAGCGTCTTTCCGGCCAGGCCGCCCTCGTAGCGTGCCTTGACCTCTGCCATCCGCTCGCTCAACTCGGTCAGCCCGATGTGATGCTTTTCGACCAGCACCCGCGCGACGGCCAAGAGCCAGCGGCCGTAGTACGGCAGGCCCAGGTATTCAGCCCGGCCCACATCGACGTTGCCGATCCGTCGGCGTTCCTCCGAGAGCCAGATGCCGCGCCAGGCGAGGACCTCGCAGATCACATACGTCATGTGCTCCCAGAGTTCGTACTGCTTGTTCTCGTACTTCATCGGCGCATCCGGTTCGCCGCCGACATCATGGACGGGTTTGAGGTATGCGGTGATCCGGTGGTGATCAAGGAGATCCGGGGTGGGCGCGTCCGGCAGTTCGGGATAGGCCGATTTCAACCGGGCCACCAGATCGAGTTGAGCTGCTCGCTCGGCCGCCGTGCTCATGACGAATCCCTTCGTTGCCGCGGCCGGCCGTCGGACGGCAATCGCGGGTGCGCTCGGTGCTTCTGGTGCGACGTCAGCTGACTTTATCCGCGCACCCGCATGCTCGCAGGGGAATCGGATCCGGGGCCGGATTCGACGGGGCGCCGGAAGCTTTGCGCTGTGCCACACGATATTTGACGCGCTGGAAGGTGCGGGGCATTGCGCGACGCACGGAATCGGCCCGGCTACGCCACCGATCCGGCGCGCGTGTGCTGCAGCCAAGAGAACCCGCGGAGGCGTCAGAATGAATGGGTGAGCACCGGCAGCCGGATCATCGACGCCCTCCGGCCGACCATGCCCGACATCGGGGCGGCAGCGAGGAGCCTGCTCGCGGTGCTGGCAGTGGCCGCCATCGCGCTGCTGTGGGACTCGGGCGCGACCGCGGTGTGGGCCGCGAGCGCGGCGGCGGTCGCCGGGGCCATCGGACTGCAGGACAGCCCCGGCGGGCGGATCACCCGGGTGCTCGTCGTGGCCGTGGAAATGGGGGCCGCGGTTTTCCTCGGATCGCTGGCGTCCTCGTTCGACGTCGTGTTCGTCGCCGTGCTCGCACTGTGGTGCTTCGCCGCCGGGCTGCAGTGGGCGGTAGGGGCCAAGGCGGGTCTGGTCGCCGCCGCGGCCGGTGCGCTGCTCGCGATCGCGCCGCCACTGGCGCCGTCGGCGGGGTCGGTGCTGGTCCCGACCATCCTGACGATGGCCGCTGCGGCGGTGCAGGCGGCGTTGATCGCCGTCTGGCCGCCGCAGCGGTGGCGCACTCAACGTGACGCGTTGACCGAGGCCTATCGAGCACTGGGCACCTCTGCGCGTGAGGGCGCGCAGGACGCTGAGACGCCCGCCACCGCGGTACTGATGCCGTCGTTGCGCGATGCGTTCGTCGACACTCAAGCCGGCCGTCATCCCGAGGCCTACCGCGGCGGGCACCGGGTGCCCGAACGGATCATGGCGACATTGCGCGCGCTGCGCGGTGCACCTGACGAAACGCGCGAAGAGGTATCCCGGCTGCTCGCGGCCGCAGCCGAGGTGCTGGACGCGATCGCCGACCACAGCCGCACCGCGAGGCGCGACGCCGAGCACGCCCTGGTCCGCTTGGACACCGCGATAGCGGCGCTCGACGCCCCCGACGATGCTGCCGCCAAACGACTTTCCCAACAGTTGCACGAAGCCGCGGAACTGCGCTTCCCCGATCTGTACCGGCCCGATCTGGTCAACCCGCTGCGCGCAGCCCTTGCCGCCGTGCGGGCACACATGACGCTGACGTCGCCGATTCTGCGGCACGCCATCCGGTTGTCCGCGGCCATCGCGATCGGGGCGGCCGCCGACCGGTTCGCACCGGTTGCGTACGGCTACTGGATCCTGCTCACCGTGTTGATGGTGTTGCGGCCCGAGACCGCTCACACCTACACGCGGTGCGTCGGGCGACTGGGGGGCATAACGAGCGGAATCCTGATTGCCTCACTGGTCGTACTGCTGGTGCACCCGACGGGACTGCTCGCCGCCGTGCTGGCCACGCTCTGCCTGGCATCGACATACGCCGCGACCAGGACGGGGTACATCGCCACCAGTGCGACCGTCGCGGCGGCCGCCGTGTTCCTCCTCGAGATCGACACCGCCACTTCGGGTGCGACGCTCGAGGACCGTCTGTTCTCGGTTGTCATCGGTGGTGGCCTCGCGGTGGTGGCGCATGTCGCGCTGCCCGATCACGCGCTGACCCGGCTGCATCACCGGGCCGGCGAGCTGCTCAAGACCGAGATCGACTATGCCGCAACGGTCATTCGCGCTTACGTTCATCAACTCGACCATCCGGCCGACGCCGTGTCCTCGGCGTGGCAACGCGCGTTCCGCGCCCGTGCCGGGTTCGAAGCCGCCTCGGGCGCCACCCGGATGGAGTCCCGCGAGCTACGCCGGTGGTTGCGCTCGTACCGCACCGCGGTGAACGCCGTAACCATCTCGTGCACCGCGCTGGAGGACAGCCTGCCGAGTCGTCCGCCCACGTCGCTGACCCCCGAATTCATCGCCGCCGTCGACGATTTCGTCGACGCCCTGCGTGGCGCACCGCCGAACCCCGGGACACCCTGGACCGTCGACCTCGCGGCGTTGACGGCCGCCAACCAGCAGGTGCGCGACCGGGCGGCCGGGCTCACCGGCGAGGATGGCGCCGCCCGGGTACTGGTCGCCGAGATCGCGTCGATCACCCGTAGCCTGTCCGGGATCGCCGCTATCCGCGAGTCCGCCTCGGCCGAATGAGTTCCTGGCCCAGCGCCTCACGCCCGCCGGTTGAGGCGAACCCCAACCAGGTGTGCCGGTTGCCGGCCCAGCACCAGCCGGCCTTCGGTGCGTCACGGTTGGCGGCGCCGTCGCGACCGGTGCCGTTGCTGATCCACACGGCGGGCGTCCTGGCATCCAGCGCACCCGACGGTTTGGGTCGCCGCGATCCGATGGTCATGAAGCAGCCGTTGCGTTGCAGCGTGTCCGGACGGTGCAGCAGCCAGTGCAGGCCCTCGGTCAGCGTCAACGGTGAGCGCCCGGCGCCCACGATGGCCGGAAGCGCTTCGTCGGGACTCCAGTTCGCCATCGCGTCGCCCCGATCCGGCTCGCGCACCACATACAGCGGGGCGTCCGGCAGCAGCACCGACGGGATCGGCGTGAAGTCGTCGACGTCGACCATGTCCGAGACCACGAAGCCGGGCTTGCCGTTGCAGCGCACGAGCGGGGCCAACGCGGATGCGGGCACCAGGTCCGGGTGCACAGCCAGCAGCGCCCGCCGATCCGCCGGCCGCGCGCACATCTCGCGCAGGCGGCCGGCGGGCAGCCGGGCAAGGTCGTGCACACCGAGCCGGATCAGTGTCTCGGCTTGTTCGGCGAGGGTCGGCAACGGCGTCGTGACGGTCGGCATGGGCCGACAACGAAGCACGCCCGCCCGATAGTTCCTGCTGCGGCCGGTCCGTAGACTTCGGCGGATGGCCATCAGCGACGACGATCTCGCCCGCCTCGGCCGCTGCGTGGAGCTGGCGCGAGAGGCGCTCGAAGAAGGCGATGAACCGTTCGGCTCACTGCTGGTCGACAGGGCTGGCCGGACCTTGTTCGAGGATCGCAATCGCGTCAAGGACGGCGACCAGACCCGGCACCCGGAGTTCGCGATCGTCCGCTGGGCGGTGGCCAACCTGACCCCCGAGCAGCGGGCCGACGCAACCGTGTACACCTCCGGCGAGCACTGCCCGATGTGCGCGGCGGGCCACGCCTGGGTCGGTCTCGGACGCATCGTGTACGCCACGTCGTCGGCGCAGCTGACCGGATGGCTGACCGAATGGGGGGCGCCGGCGTCACCCGTTGCGCCGCTGGCGATCACGACGGTGGCCCCCGGAGTCGTGGTCGACGGGCCGGCCGCGCAGTTCAGCGACACGATGAAGACTCTCTACGAGGCGAAGTTCCGGCCATGAACGTGTCTTCGCGCGGTGCGGTGGCCGAACCGGGCTGGGTCGAACACGTCATCTGGTGGCACATCTACCCGCTCGGTTTCGTCGGGGCTTATCCCGTCGACCCGCCGCCCGGGCCCGAGGAGCACCGGCTGCGCCGCATCATCGATTGGCTGGACCACGCGATCGCGCTCGGCGCGTCGGGACTCGCACTCGGACCGGTGTTCTCCTCGAGCAGCCACGGCTACGACACCACCGACCACTTCCGCATCGACCCGCGACTCGGTGACGACGAGGATTTCGACGCGCTCGTCGGCGAGGCGCGCCGCCGCGGCCTGCGGGTGCTGCTCGACGGTGTGTTCAACCATGTCGGAACCGATTTCACCAACACGTCGTGGTTTCGACGGCGCAATGGAGCTCTCGACACGTTCGAGGGTCACGGCGATCTCATCGCGCTGGATCACGAAAACCCTGCGGTGGTGGACTACGTCGTCGACGTGATGACCCACTGGTTGCGCCGCGGTGCCGACGGCTGGCGCCTCGACGCCGCATACGCCGTCGCGGACCGGTTCTGGGCGCAGGTGCTACCGCGGGTCCGCGAACAGTTCCCCGACGCGTACTTCCTCGCCGAGATCATCCACGGCGACTACGCGGAGCGGGTGCGCGCGTCGGGTTTCGACTCGGTAACGCAGTACGAGCTGTGGAAGGCCGTCTGGAGCAGCCTCAACGACGGCAACTTTCACGAGCTCGACTGGGCGCTGTTGCGCCACAACGAGTTTCTCGACACATTCGTGCCCACGACGTTCGTCGGCAACCACGACGTCACCCGGATCGCCAGCCGGCTGGACGACATCCGTCACCTCGAGCACGCGTTGGTGCTGCAGATGACGACCGGCGGTACGCCGAGTGTCTACGCCGGTGACGAGTTCGCCTACCGCGGAGTCAAAGAGGAGAGGTACGGGGGTGACGACGCCGTGCGACCGGAGTTCGGCGCCACCGCGGTCGGTGCCGACGAACACGGCGAGGATGTACTGCGGCTGCACCGGTACCTGATCGGGCTGCGCCGACGCCATCCGTGGCTGCACACGGCCCGCACCTCGGCGCTGCTGTTGACCAACCGCCAGTACGTCTACCAGACCCGCGTCAGCTCCGAGGCGCTGATCGTCGCGCTCAACATCGACGACGAGGCGCTGCCGATCTCGTTGCCCGAGCTCGGATTCGACCGGGGTGAGATCCTCGCGGGGTCGGGTGCGCCGCCGGCGGATGTCGTCGTGACGACCGACGTCGGGCCGCACGGCTGGCTGATCATCGCTCCGCGCTGAGCCGTTGGATGGTGAGCGGGTCCGGTTCGCCGTTGTAATACTTCGTCAACACCCGATCGAACATGGCTGCGGCGTCGGGGTCGTCGGTGGCTTGGCGAAACAGCGTCATCGACGACCGCACCTTGAGGTTGTCCGGCCAGCCGAACAACTCGTCGGCAGACGCCCGCCCGCTGCGGGCGACCAGCTGCGTGCACTCGCGCAGCCGCGGCCCCAGCACATCGTGAGCAAGGTAGGCCCGCGCCTCGGCGAGCGAGGAGATCCCGTACCGCTCCGCGATCGCGCTCCTGCCGAGGCCGCGCAGTTGCGGAAACACGAACCAGATCCAGTGGCTGCGTTTGCGGCCGGCGCGCAGTTCGGCCAGCACGGTTTCGTACACGGGCCGCTGAGCGTCGACGAAGCGCTGCAGGTCGAACGGATCGCCCGCAGGTACCGATTTGTCGTCAGCCATCTCATCGGCAAGTCTGGCAAGCTACTCTGTGCGATTCAATGACCGATGTCTTGGGCGCAAGCCTGGCCATTTATGGCGGGGTGAGCCCATCCCGATCGTCGTCGGGCGTAGCCCGGCGGTCAGAGTGGTCGGGCTTGTCCGTCGATGTATTGCTTGGTGATCGATTAAGGGTGCGCCTCCGCAGGAGACAGCGAAGTAGGACGGCGACCAGAGGTGTCCGCGCATGCGGGCACGAACACATGCGCCGGTGTACTCGCGGCGCACGGCGTGGGCGGTGCGGCCTTTGAGTCGCTGGACCAGCGTGGAGATCGCCAACGTGTGTGGGTAGGCGACCAGCAGGTGCACATGGTCAGCTTCTCCGTTGAACTCGACCAACTCGACGTCCAGGTCCGCGCAGATCCCGCGCATGATGCGCTCGCAGTAGGTGAGCATGGCGTTGGTGAACACCTTCCGGCGGTATTTGGTCACGAACACCAGATGGGCGTGCAACAGCGACACGCTGTGGCGGCCACGACGATAGGTGTGGGTTGTCATAGATGCGCCTTACAGTCGGGGAATGCAGATGCGCTACCGGTACCGCATTGAACCGACACCGGCCCAGCAGGCGATGCTGGCGCGGGTGTTCGGATGCGCCCGGGTGGTGTTCAACGATGCGCTGCGGGTCCGCGACGAGGCGTACCGGGCCGGGGTGAAGCTCTCCGACAGCGAGATTCAGCGCCGGGTGATCACCGCGGCGAAGAGAACCAGCGAGCGGGCCTGGCTGTGTGAGGTACCCAGCGTGGCGCTGGTGCAGTCGGTTAACGATTCCCGGCGTGCCTGGCGCAACTTCTTCGACTCACACACTCGGAAACGTCCGGGCCGGCGGGTTGGTCGTCCACGGTTCAAATCCCGCAAGGATCACCGCCAGTCGTTTCGGCTCACCCGCAACGGTTTCAGTCTCAAACCCAACGGCCGGTTATTCCTGGCCAAGGTCGGCGAAGTGCGGGTGCGCTGGTCACGCGAGCTGCCGTCTGCACCGTCGAGCGTAACGATCATCCGGGAACCGGATGGGCATTTCTAGGCCAGCTTCGTCGTCGACGTTGCGTCCCTACCTCTGCCGGTGGTGGACCGAGAGGCCGGCGTGGATGTGGGGATCGCTCGGCTGGCGACAGTCGCCACCAGCGACGGTGGGCGGTCAGAGATCACCAATCCGAAGCATTTGGGTCGCAAGCTGCGCAAACTGGCGCGGTTGGAGCGGGAGAAGTCCCGCCGGCAGAAAGGATCAGCCAACAGGGACAAGTCGCGGCGCAACGTGGCCGCCGCGCACAACGAGGTTGCCCGTGCTCGACGGGACTATCACCACAAGCAGGCTCTGGCGTTAGTTCGCGACAACCAAGTGATCCACGTCGAAGACCTCAACATCTCCGGGATGGTCCAAAACCGTCGTCTGGCACGAGCGATCAGCGATGTCGGGTGGGGTCAGTTCGTGCGGATCATCGGCGAGAAAGCCGACCGCTACCGGCGCACCGTGCACACCGTGTCGCGGTGGTTGCCGTCGAGCAAAACCTGTTCAACACCCCGATGTGGGTATGTGATCGACGAACTGCCACTGCAGATCCGGTCGTGGACGTGCCCGCACTGCGGGGCGGTCCACGATCGCGACCACAACGCCGCCAAGAACATTCTCGCTGCCGGGCGGGCAGAGAGACTAAACGCCTGTGGAGCCTCTGTAAGTCCTCCCACCACTCGGGAGGCACGGGGCGATGAAGCAGGAAGCACCCCAACCGCGGCCTAGCCGCACGGGAATCCCCGCCATTCATGGCGGGGAGCACGTCAAAGGTGCATCATCGTGAAGCGTCGGGTGCCGCGCCCGCGTGAGTTGGCGCCGCTGCTGCAGTTCAAGAAGCCGCAGCGCAACGCGACGCAGCGCAGGCTGGCGGCCGCTCTGACGATCGACGACCTGCGACGGATCGCCAAGCGCCGGACCCCCAGGGCGGCGTTCGACTACGCCGACGGCGCGGCCGAAGACGAACTTTCGTTGGGGCGTGCCCGGCAGGCCTTCCGCGACATCGAGTTTCACCCCGCAATCCTGCGTGACGTCGCCAGCGTGGACACGAGTGGGACGGTGCTCGGTGGCCACGTCGGCCTGCCGTTCGGCATCGCGCCGACCGGCTTCACCCGCCTGATGCACACCGAGGGCGAGATCGCGGGCGCGCGCGCCGCCGCGCGTGCCGGCATCCCGTTTGCGCTGTCCACCTTGGGCACCAGCTCGATCGAACAGGTCAGAGCGCTAACCCGCACGGGCGCAACTGGTTTCAGTTGTACATGTGGAAGGACCGGGACCGGTCGATGACGCTGGTCGAGCGGGCTGCGGCGGCGGGCTACGACACGCTGCTGGTGACCGTTGACGTACCGGTTGCGGGCGCGCGCCTGCGCGACACCCGTAACGGTATGTCGATTCCGCCGACGCTCACGCTGCGCACCGTGCTCGACGCGGTCCCCCACCCCCGCTGGTGGTTCGACCTGCTCACCACCGAACCGTTGTCGTTCGCGTCGTTGGACCGATGGCCGGGCACCGTGGCCGAGTATCTCGACACCATGTTCGACCCGACGGTGACCTTCGACGACCTGACGTGGATCAAGCAGCAGTGGCCGAACAAGTTGGTGGTCAAGGGAATTCAGAGCCTTGACGATGCCAGGGCGGTTGTCGACCTCGGCGTGGACGGCGTCGTGCTGTCCAACCACGGCGGCCGCCAACTCGACCGCGCACCGGTGCCGTTTCACCTGCTGCCGCGTGTCGCGCACGAACTCGGCGACGATACGGAGATTTTGCTGGACACCGGAGTGATGTCCGGCGCCGACATCGTCGCGGCGATCGCTCTCGGGGCGCGTTTCACGCTGGTGGGCCGTGCCTACCTCTACGGCCTGATGGCCGGCGGCGAGGCCGGCGTCGACCGCGCGATCGAAATCTTGTCGCAGCAGGTCAACCGCACGATGCGGCTGCTCGGCGTGAGGTCTGTGAGCGAGCTCGGCCCGCGGCATGTCACCCAGTTGCACCGGCTGAGGGCCGGCGTGTCGGACGCAGCGCCGCGAACCACATAGGTACCTCTGTTCACACAGGTAACAGCACGCTTCGTGTCTTCCTGAGTCCTCGCCGAGTCGTAATCGTTAGCCAACCGCGACGTCGTAACTGCATGTCGAGCCGACAGTCCCACTGCCAGGACGTGTTTCATTACGCACGCACAGCAACGGCAATTGCTTGTGGAAGCGATGAAAGGTGGGTTGGTTGCCGTTATGAAGTTCTTCGAGAGGTGCCGAGGTACCGGCACAAAATTGTTGCGCCGGATGGCGGTGGTCGCCTTCACGGCGGCGGCGCTCCCCGGGCTGATCGGCTTCGCCGGGGGTTCGGCGACCGCGGGAGCCTTCTCCCGCCCGGGCCTGCCCGTCGAGTATCTGGATGTGTTCTCCCCGGCGATGAACCGCAACATCCGGATCCAGTTCCAGGGCGGTGGACCGCACGCCGTTTATCTGCTCGACGGCCTGCGCGCCCAGGACGATTTCAACGGCTGGGACATCAACACCCCGGCCTTCGAGTGGTATCACCAGTCGGGGTTGTCGGTCGTCATGCCGGTCGGCGGGCAGTCCAGCTTCTACACCGACTGGTACCAGCCGTCGCGGGGTAACGGCCAGGACTACACCTACAAGTGGGAGACGTTCCTGACCCAGGAGCTGCCCGCGTGGCTGGAAGCCAACAAGGGCGTGTCGCAGAACGGCAATGCCGTGGTGGGCATTTCGATGGCCGGCAGCACCGCGCTGACGTACTCGATCTACTACCCGCAGAAGTTCATCTACGCGGCATCGCTGTCGGGCTTCCTCAATCCCTCCGAGGGATGGTGGCCGATGCTGATCGGGCTGGCGATGCAAGACGCGGGCGGGTACAACGCCGAAAGCATGTGGGGCCCGTCATCGGATCCGGCGTGGAAACGCAACGACCCGATGGTCAACATCCGCCAGTTGGTGGCCAACAACACCCGCATCTGGATCTACTGCGGCACCGGTACGCCGTCGGATCTGGACTCGGGTACCGCGGGCCAGAACCTGATGGCTGCGCAGTTCCTCGAAGGGTTCACGTTGCGAACCAACATCACCTTCCGGGACAACTACGTCGCCGCGGGCGGCACCAACGGCGTGTTCAACTTCCCGCCACAAGGCACTCACAGCTGGGGTTACTGGGGTCAGCAGCTCGAGATGATGAAGCCTGACATCCAGCGGGTGCTGGGGGCGCAGGCCAGCGCCTAAGGGCCACCGCCGAGATCCACCCACAACAGGAAGCCTGCCGTTTCCCCCGAACGGCAGGCTTCCTGCCGTTTCGGGTGTCCCGTGTCGCGCCGTACGCGCAGAGTGAACGCCCGCGGGAACAAACATGACACCGCCAGGGTTGAGTCCGTTCGACTGAACTTTGGAGGTATTTCATGGCTCAAGCCAAGACAGTGCCGGTGCTCTTTCTGAGCGAGTCGATCGTGCTGCCCGGAATGGTGGTGCCGATCGAGCTCGACGACACCGCGCGCGCCGCCATCGAGGCGGCCAGGGCCGCCGCATCCGATGGAGCCGGCGAGCTGCTGATCGCTCCGCGGCTCGAGGACCGGTATCCGTCCTACGGTGTGCTGGCCGCGATCGTGCAGGTGGGCCGCACGGTCGGCGGACCCGCCGCGATCGTGCGGGGCGGCGCCCGCGCGCACATCGGCGCCGGTGCCACCGGGCCGGGTGCCGCGCTGTGGGTCGAGGTGACTGAGGTGACCGAGCCGGAGCCGACCGAGGAGACCGTGAAACTCGCCGCGGAGTACAAGAAGCTTCTGCTGGCAATGCTGCAGCGGCGCGAGGCGTGGCAGATCATCGACTTTGTCAACCAGCTCTCCGATCCCTCGGCGCTGGCCGACACCGCCGGATATGCGTCCTATCTGACGCAGGTCCAGAAGCGTCAGCTGCTCGAGACCCCGGACGTCGCCGCACGGTTGCGTGCGCTGATCGAGTGGACCGGTGATCAGCTCGCGGAGGTCGAGGTCAACGAGAAGATCGCCGAGGACGTGCGCGAGGGCATGGAGAAGACGCAGAAGGAATTCCTGCTGCGCCAGCAGTTGGCGGCGATCCGCAAGGAACTGGGCGATGACGACGGGACCGGGTCCTCCGATGACTACCGGAGCCGCATCGAGGCCGCCGACCTCCCCGAGAAGGTGCGCGAGGCCGCGCTGCGCGAAGTCGGCAAGCTCGAGCGGTCCAGCGATCAGAGCCCGGAGAGCGGCTGGATCCGTACCTGGTTGGACACCGTGCTGGAGCTGCCGTGGAACGTGCGCACCGAAGACGCGACGGATCTGGTGGCGGCGCGGGCGGTGCTGGACGCCGACCACCACGGCCTCGACGACGTCAAGGAGCGCATCGTTGAGTATCTGGCCGTGCGCGCACGCCGCGCCAAGCGGGGCCTGCAGGTCGTGGGCGGCCGCGGATCGGGTGCGGTGATGGTGCTGGCCGGGCCGCCCGGGGTCGGCAAGACGTCGCTGGGCGAGAGCGTGGCGCGCGCACTGGGCCGCAAGTTCGTCCGCGTCGCTCTCGGCGGTGTGCGGGACGAGGCCGAGATCCGTGGCCACCGACGCACCTACGTCGGCGCGCTGCCCGGCCGCATCGTGCGGGCGATCGGCGACGCGGGTTCGATGAATCCCGTTGTGCTGCTCGACGAGATCGACAAGGTCGGCTCCGACTTCCGCGGCGACCCCGCGGCGGCGCTGCTCGAGGTCCTGGATCCGGCGCAGAACCACACGTTCCGCGACCACTACCTGGACCTGGATCTCGACCTGTCCGATGTGGTGTTCCTGGCGACGGCCAACGTCATCGAGAACATCCCGTCGGCGCTGCTGGACCGCATGGAACTGGTCCAGATCGACGGCTACACCGAAGACGACAAGGTGGCGATCGCCCGCGACTTCCTGCTGCCGCGGCAGCGGGAGCGGGCCGCGTTGACCGAGGACGAGGTGACCGTGTCCGAGGATGCGCTGCGCAAGATCGCCGCGGACTACACCCGCGAACCGGGGGTCCGCCAGTTCGAGCGGTTGCTGGCCAAGGCGCTGCGCAAGGTGACGACGAAGCTGGCCACCGAAGCCGGTCCGATCGTTGTCGACGAGCCGGATCTTGTTGACTACCTTGGTCGTCCGCGGTTCCTGCCGGAAGCGGCCGAACGCACGGCGGTGCCCGGGGTGGCGACCGGGCTGGCGGTCACCGGGCTCGGCGGCGATGTGCTCTACATCGAGGCCGGGGCCCACGGATCAGACGGGGTCGGTGAGGCGACTCTGACGCTGACCGGCCAGCTGGGCGACGTGATGAAGGAGTCGGCGCAGATCGCGCTGTCCTACGTGCGTTCGCACGCCGTGCAGTTGGGCGTCGACCCTGGGGCGCTGGATCGGCGCATCCACATCCACGTCCCCGCAGGAGCGGTGCCGAAGGACGGCCCGTCGGCGGGCGTGACGATGGTGACCGCGCTGGTGTCGATGCTCACCGGCCGACAGGTCCGCTCGGACGTCGGCATGACCGGGGAGGTCACGCTCAACGGCCGGGTGCTGCCGATCGGCGGCGTCAAGCAGAAGCTGCTGGCGGCGCAACGGGCCGGGCTGTCAACGGTTTTCATCCCGCAGCGCAACGAGGCGGATCTGGAGGACGTTCCCGCCGACGTGCTCGACGTGCTCGAGGTCAAGCCGATGACCGATGTCGCGGACATCGTCGCGCAGGCACTGGAACCAGCTCGGGCGCAGGTGGCGGCGGCCTGACGCGAAATCGCGCGCAGGGTCGTAGTTCGCAACGGATCACGACCCTGCGCGCAAAACCGCGCGGGCGGCGAGTAAATGTCGGAGGCTGCCGCTACCGTCGTCGCATGGCCTACGACGAGGACCTGGCCAACCGCATCCGAGAACTTCTCGGCGGCACCCGTGGTGTCGAGGAGAAGCGGATGTTCGGCGGGTTGGCGTTTCTGATCAACGGCAACATGGCGGTGGCGGCCAGCGGGCAGGGGGGCCTGATGGTGCGTGTGCCACTCGACGACACCTCGAAGTTGTTGTCGCGTGACCACGTCGAGCCGATGGTGATGGCGGGAAGAGAGACCCGTGGCTGGCTGCGCGTGTCGGTCGACGGGATCAGGACCAAACGTCAGCTGCAGTCCTGGGTGGGCCGTGGAGTCGACTGCGCCGGAAGTTTGCCGCCGAAATAGCACGGGTACGTCAGCCGAGATGGAGGCCGCGGCACGCAAGAAGGTGGTAGCGAACCTGCTGAAGCATGCGGGCACCACTTATGCGCACGAGGCTGGTATCCGGTTGGCGGACAGACCCATGCCCCTCTTTCAGCTGCTGACCCTGTGCATGCTGGCCAGCAAGCCGATCGACGCCTCGATCGCCGTGGCGGCCGCGCGTGAACTGTTCAGTGCGGGCATCCGCACACCCAAGGCCGCCCTCGAAGCAGATCGCGCCGCGATGATCCGTGCGTTCGGCCGCGCCCACTACGTCCGGTACGACGAAAGCTCGGCAACCCGGTTGACCGACATCGCCTCCGTTGTCATCGACGAGTACGCCGGGGATCTGCGCAAGCTCGCCGAGGCCAGCGGCCACAAACTGCCGGCATTGACGCGTTCGCTCAAGCAGTTCAAGGGAATCGGCGACACCGGCGCGGACATCTTCCTGCGCGAGGTGCAGGACGTCTGGACCTGGGTACGGCCGTACTTCGACAAGCGGGCCGTGTCGGCGGCCAAGACGCTCGGATTGCCAACCGGGACCGAGGAACTGGCGACGCTGGCCCCGCGCAGGAACGCAAAGCTCGCCGCGGCGCTGGTCCGGGTATCGCTCGACGACGAGCTACGCGACACCGTGTCTGCGCGGGAATGAGGCGCAGATGATCCGGATCGGCACCTCGGGCTGGTCGTATGACCATTGGACCGACGTGCTGTACCCCGCCGGTATGCCGGTGGCCAAGCGGCTGGCCCGCTACGTCGAGGAGTTCGACACCGTCGAGCTGAACGCCAGCTTCTACCGGTGGCCGAAGGACATCGCGTTCGCCGGGTGGCGCCGGCGACTGCCCGAGGGCTTCACGATGTCGGTCAAGGCCCAACGCGGGCTGACGCACTACCGGCGGCTGCGCGAGCCGGAGCCATGGGTCGAGCGGTTCGATCGGTGTTGGACTCTGCTGGGCGACCGCGGCGAGGCGCTGCTGGTGCAACTGCATCCGGAGTTGGAGCGCGACGACGCCCGCCTGGAGTACTTCTTGAAACTGATGCCCGACCGGATCCCGGTGGCGATGGAGCTGCGGCATCCGTCGTGGGACGACCCGGCGGTGTACGAGACGTTGACCCGCCACGGAGCCGCCTACGTGATCATGAGCGGCGCGCGGCTGCGCTGCGTTCCGCGGGCAACCGGCCAGCTGGTGTACATCAGGATGCACGGCCCCGACCAGGATTCGATGTATGCGGGCTCCTATCCCGACGACGAGCTGCGCCGCTGGGCGGACCGGATCATTGCCTGGGACCGCGAAGGCAGACGCGTCCTGGTGTATTTCAACAACGATCTGGGCGGTCACGCGGTGCGCAATGCGCGGACACTCAGCGCCATGGTGACCGGCTGACGCGCCGAGGGCACCCCGCGTCGAGCCCCGCAATCCGGTTCCGGCACGCTTGGGAGCCGAAATGCGAGTCCTATGTCTGATCTCGGCCGTCGCCATCCTCGCGGCGGGCTGCTCGGGTGAGCGGATCGTGACCACCGACGAGCCGCCCGCGGCGTCCCCGCCGACGTCGACCACCAGCGCACCTGCCCCAATTCCGAACACCAGGCACCTCGTCGACGCCTTCGACTACGTCGCCCACCCGGCAGGCACGGCGGTTTATCACTTCACCACCCCGAGCGGACGGTGGGCCTGTGCCATCGTGCCGCGCGCCAAGGCCGGCTGCCAGTCGGCGACATCCTGGCAGTCGAGCATGAACATCACCGGCGAACCGGACACGGTGCCCAACGCCGACGGCGACCAGACCGCGCCCAACGCCGTGGTCATCGAGCGCGACGGCCAACCCCGGTTCGTCGCACTGGAACAGCCGGAATTCGTTCTCGAGAACGCAAAGGTGCTCGGATTCAACCGAATCCTGGCGGCCGCCGGGTTTCGCTGCAACGTGCAGGAAGCCGGCGTCTCATGCATGAGCGAGGCGACCGGGCGGGGCTTCACCTTCGCCCCCGAGGGATTCAAGCCGCAATACACCGAGGTGCCCGCCAACGCGCCATAGCCGACTCAGAGCATCGTGGCGGTACCGTCCGCGTTCACCTGAACCTTGGCGCCGGCGATGTCATCGCCGACCGTGGCAGCCGCCTCCGCCGGATCGGTGATGACGGCCAGCGTGCGCGAGTCCTCGGGCGTGCGCACCGCGAGAAACGCCTTCTCCGGCGAGCCCTCCCGGCTGAACGGCGTCGTCCAGGTTTCCACCGTGCCGACCCCGGACCATTCCACCAGGGCGGTGCGAGTCGGCTCGCGATCGACCTCCGTTTGCACGTCCTCCCAACGGAACTCGTGTGCAGGCGGTTCGGCGCTGTAGACCCCGAAGCTGTGCTTGGTCAGGTAACCGCCGTTCGCGGTGATCAGGCCGAGTTGGCCGGGCTGGGCGGTCAGCCGCTCGGCCATGGTGGCGATCGAGTGGGTGACGTAGTTGTTCCACGGCCCGCCGGCGAAGGTGAGCCCACCGGTGACCGTGAGCGGTCTGGCGGCATCCCCGATCGGCAGCCCGAGTTCGTTGGCGGCCACCTGCACTGCCGACGGGAAGCACGAGTAGAGGTCGACGAGCTCGATGTCGTCGATGCCCAGCCCTGCCAGTTGCAAGGCGCGTCGACCCGCGATGCGGATGGCCGGCGAGGTGTAGAACTCTGCGCGCTCACCGATCGCGTAGGTGTCGTGCGCGTCGGTGCCCGAATACGGGAAGATCCAGCGGTCCCTGGGGATCTGCAGACGAGCCGCCTTCTCGGCCGAGGTGAGGACGAGCGCCGCCGCCTGGTCGACCATGTTGTTGGAGTTCATCAGCTTCGGGTACGGCCAACTGATCATCCGGTTGTCCGGACCGGCGCGCCAAATCTGCTCCGCCGGCACCGGGTCTCGGCTCCAGGCGTGCGGATTGTTCGCGGCCACCGCACTGAAATGCGCCCACAGTTCGCCGATGCGGCGCCGGTGCTCCTCGCTGGACTCGCCCGCTGCGATTCGCAAAGCCTGCTCGAACATCGGGTAGACATAGGCCGGCCGGTCCAGGTGTATCCGGATCTCGGCGGGTCCGGCCATCGGCACCCCCTCGTCGGCGCCTTCGGCCAGTGGAACCGACTCGTCCTGGTGGGTCCATTGGGGCTTGATGCCCTTGGCCCGCAACCTGGTTCGGGTGCGCCAGGTCTCCGCGCCGGCGATCAGGACGACGTCGACGCGGCCACTCTGGATGTCTCGGCACGCCTCGTTGACCAGTGACTGCGGTGTGTTACCGCCGACCCCGGTGTAGCGTGTGGTCGCACTGTCGGCATTGATCCGTTGCGCCAGAAGCAGTCCCGGATCACGATACCGCCAGGACAGCAGGCTGACCACGCGCACCGAGTCGACGGCCTCGAGCACCCGAGGATCGGCGGCGGCGCGCGCGGCCGCGACCATCAGGTCGATCGGCTCCACGTCGGGGTTCTCGTCGCGCTGGTTGAGCTGTCCGTAACCGGCCAACACCGGTGTCCTTGGGTCCATCACGGCCTTCCTCCGTAGGCGAAGAGCACGCCGTCGGCGATGAGCCGATCGGTCTCCTCGGCGGACATGCCGAGGATCTGCCGGCAGATCTGGCGGGTGTGCTCCCCCGGCATCGGCGCCGGCCGCATCTCCGCGTGAGGAATGTTGGTGTACGGCGCGGGCCCGGTCTCACTGAGCATGGACTCCTCGAACAGCGGGTGCCCCATGGCGGCGAACACGTTTCGGAAACTTACCTGCGGGTCGGCAGGTATATCGACGGCGCGGTTCATCGGCGCTGCGGGGATCCCCGCCTCCTGCAGCGCGTGCGCCACCGCCGTCTTGTCCCGAGTGCGGGTCCACTCGGCGATGTCGGTGCCGCCGGTGAGAGCGGTCAACGCTTCGCGGTCGGCATCGGTCCGAAGCGAGATCACGCACCACTCGTCGTCGCCTGCGCATGGGTACACGCCGTGTACGGCAGCGTCGTCGACCAACGGCAGGTGTGCCGCGCGTGCCGCCTCGGTGACATAACGCGTCGCCAACTGGTTCACCGCGGCCTCGGCTTGCGAGATATGTACATGCGCGGGTTCACCGGTGCGGTCGCGCCGGATCAGCGCTGCCAGCGCCGCGATCGCGGTGATTCGCGCCGCTACATGGTCCGGGAAGATCGTCGTCGCGTCGTAGAACCCGCCGTCGGCCGACGTCCACACCGAGGTGATTCCCGTCGTTGCGCGCACCAGCGGCCCGTAACCCATTCGCGCGCTCCACGGGCCCGTCGAGCCGAAGGCGCTGCTCTCCGCGAGCACGATGCGGGGATTCAACTCCCGCAGGCGCTCATAGGAAAACCCGAGCGCGGCAAGGGTTCCCGGCTTGAAGTTGGCGAACACCGCGTCGGCATCGGCAACCAAGCGGGCGAATAGTTCGGCGCCCGCGCGGGTGCGCAGGTCGAGGCCCAGGCTCTGCTCGTTGCGGTGGGTCAGCACCCACGACCTGCTCATCACCTGGCCCGGCGGCGTCTGTCGCAAACCGTCTGGGTAGGCGGCGCTCTCGATCTTGATCACTTCGGCGCCGAGGTCGGCGAACAACCGGCCCAGTTCGCCGCCGGCGACGATGACGCCGAGGTCGAGGATCCGCAGCCCGTCGAACGGGCGCTGCACCACGGCAGCCCCTTCCGGCCGAGCGGCCGATGGCTCACCGACCCAACGGGGTTCGTCGGCCCCGCGAGACCGGACCAGCCACCTCACCTCGGTATGACGGCCGTCCACGACGAACGGCCCCGCGGGCGCGACGATCTGCGCCCCCGGCGCGAATTCCGCCGCGGTCAACGCGCCCACGACGCGAAGATGTTCGGAGGCCAACGCCTCCGCGGGTGTAAGTACCGCGGCGATCGGCACCCCCCGCACCTGTCCCTCCGCCACCAGGGCATCCATCGTCTGCGGGGCGAAGAAGTCGGCGATCAGCGCGTTGAGTTCCCGCGAGGCCGCGTACCGCGCGGCGATCGTGTCGAATTTCGGATCGGCGAACTGCTCGGGTTCGCCCACCCAGGCGCGCATTCCGCGCCACTGGCGCGCGGAGAGCAGACAGACGCGCACGTGCCCGTCCTTGCAGGCGAAGATCGGGTAGATGTTCTGGTTACGCGGCCTGCCGCGCCAGATCTCGGTGGTCTTCTTGAGGCCGACTGCGGCTTGACCCTCCGACCCGAACGGCGGGTCGAGTGCCTGAAGCACGCCCTCGAACCGCGAGAAGTCGATGTAATCGCCTGTGCCGTCGCGTAACCGGCGGTAGTAGGCGGCCAGTGCCGCCCACGCCGCCTGCACTGCGGCCGTGCCCGATGCCAGCCCGATGGGCGGCAGCACCGGAGTTCCCGAGGTCGGTCCGGTGCGTGACAGCGCGGTCGACAGCGCATAGAGCACCGGGTCGGTGGCCCGCCATGTCGCGTACGGACCGGAGGTGCCGAAGTCGGTGATCGACAGCGCCACGAGATGGTCGAACCGGCGCGCCAGCTCGGCGCACGACGTTCCGAATCGCGCGGCACCGCCCGAGTTTCCGCTGTCGACGACGATGTCGGCGGTGCTCGCCAAATCGAGCAGACGCCGGTGGTCGCCGGGCTCGGCGGGATCGAGTACCGCACAGCGCTTGTTCGCGTTCTCCACTGCGAACCGCACGCTCGTCCCGGCGACGGTCGGCAGCGCGTGGCGGGCAGCGCTCCCTTCCGGAGGTTCGATCTTCAGCACGTCGGCGCCGAGGTCGGCGAACAGCCGGCACACCGCGTCGGATTGCCCACCGCCGAGATCGAGCACCCGCACGGACGCCAGCAGTGGCTCGCTCATGCGGCCAGCAGTCGTTCGGCCCAGCGCAGGTGCTCGTCGGCGTCGGCCGCCACGTACAGCAGGTCGACGAACATGTCTTGGTAGCCGGCGGCGGCGAGCATCTGCACCGCTTCGACGGCCCGCTCGATCGGCGTGCCTTCGGCGACGTTGACACGAAGGTAGGTGTGAATGGCCGACGGATCGCGGCCCGCCGCGCGGGCGGCGTCGTCGATGATGCGCCGATGCCGGTCGAGCCTCTGCACAGACACCCCGCCGGGCACGTTCACGACGGGCAGCCATCCGTCGCCGCGCGCGCCGATCCGCGTCAGCCCGGCCGCAGTGAACGAGGCGAGGTAGATCGGCGGCGGCTGTTGCACCGGCTTGAGGTCGACCCAGGACGGCGGGATCGACCAGCGCTCGCCGTCGTGAGCAACGGGATTCGTCGTCCACAGGGCTTGCAGCACGTCGAGCAGCTCGTCCAACTGCGCCCCGCGGCGGCGAAACGGCGCGCCCGCTGCCTGGAACTCCTCGGGTGACCAGCCGATGCCGAAGCCGGGCAGCAGCCGCCCACCACTGACCACGTCGAGGGCGGTCAGCTGGCGGCCCAGCTGCACCGGCGGATACCACGGCGCGACGAAAACGCTGCTGCCCAACCGGACCCGACTGGTGACGGCGGCCGCCACCGCCAGTGCGACGAACGGATCCAATCCGCTGCGGAACTGTTCGGGAATGGTGTCGGCACCCGCGTAGCCGACACTGGGCTGCACAGCCGTGATGAGGCGGTCCCCGACCCACAGGCTGTCGGCGCCGAGGTCTTCGACCGCCTTCGCGAAACGGACGAGATCTGCGCCTACGTGTCCGCCGTACTGCGGCAATGCGAATCCCAACACGCTGGACAGGCTAGTGCGTAGGTTCTGGTGCAGTGGGTATCAGGGCTGGGTACCAGAACCCACACGCGCTGTTCGCCAACCCACGGCGTTCACCCGGCACGACGATGATGAGTTAGATGACCGCCCAGGCACTGTCCCCCACCCTGTCCGATGATGAACTCACGCTGATCGACGCGTACTGGCGCGCGGCAAACTACCTGTCCGTCGGACAGATCTACCTGCTGGATAATCCGCTGCTGCGGGAGCCGCTCGCGCCGCACCACGTCAAGCCCCGCCTGCTCGGACACTGGGGTACCACGCCCGGGCTCAACCTCGTCTACGCGCACTTGAACCGAATCATCCGCAACCGCGACGTGAACGTCATCTACATCACCGGCCCGGGCCACGGCGGTCCCGGCCTGGTCGCGAACGCGTACCTGGAAGGCACGTACAGCGAGGTGTACTCGGGCATCTCCGAGGACGCCGAAGGCCTGCGAAAGTTGTTCCGGCAGTTCTCTTTTCCCGGCGGCATCCCGAGTCACGTCGCATCGGAGACGCCCGGGTCGATCCACGAGGGCGGCGAACTCGGCTATGCGTTGGTGCACGCCTACGGCGCGGCGTTCGACAACCCCGATCTGGTGGTGGCGTGTGTGATCGGCGACGGTGAGGCTGAAACCGGCCCGCTGGCCGCGAGCTGGCATTCGAACAAGTTCCTCAACCCCGTCACCGACGGTGCGGTGCTGCCCATCCTGCACCTCAACGGGTACAAGATCGCCAACCCGACGGTGCTCGCGCGGATCCCGCAGGAGGAGTTGGAGTCGCTGCTGTTCGGCTACGGCTACCGGCCCATCACGGTGGCCGGTGACGATCCGGCCAATGTGCACCAGCAGTTGGCCACCGCGCTCGACGAGGCGTTCGACCAGATCGCTGCGATCCAGCGCGCCGCCCGTCTGGATGATGAGACCGGCCGCCCGCTGTGGCCGATGATCGTCTTACGCACTCCCAAGGGCTGGACCGGTCCCGAAGAGGTCGACGGCAAGAAGGTCGAAGGCACCTGGCGGTCCCATCAGGTGCCACTGTCGGGTACCCACACCAACCCCGAACACCGTGCGCAGCTCGAGGATTGGCTTCGCAGCTACCGACCCGAGGACCTGTTCGACGACGACGGCGCGCTGCGGCCCGAACTGCGCGCGATCGCGCCGAGAGGGCAGCGGCGGATGAGCGCCAACCCGCACGCCAACGGCGGGCTGCTGCTCAGGGATCTCGACCTGCCCGCGTTCGCCGATTACGCGGTGGCGGTCGACAAGCCGGCCTCCGAGTCGACTGAGGCCACGCGGGTGCTCGGCACCTTCCTGCGTGACGTCATCGCGCGCAACCCCGACCGGTTCCGGCTGATGGGCCCCGATGAGACCGCGTCGAACCGGCTCTCGGCGACCCTCGAGGTGACCGACAAGGCATGGCTTGCCGAAATCGGGCCCGACGACGAGAACCTGGGGCCGGAGGGCCGGGTGATGGAGGTGTTGTCCGAACACCTCTGCCAGGGTTGGCTCGAGGGTTACCTGTTGACGGGCAGGCACGGGCTGTTCAACTGCTACGAGGCGTTCGTCCACATCATCGACTCGATGCTCAATCAGCACGCCAAGTGGCTCTCCAGTAGCCGGGAGCTGCCGTGGCGGCGCCCGATCGCGTCACTGAATTACCTTCTGACATCGCATGTCTGGCGTCAGGACCACAACGGCGCGTCGCATCAGGACCCCGGGTTCATCGACCATGTCGCCAACAAGCGGCCGGAGGTCGTGCGGGTCTACCTGCCGCCGGATGCCAACACGCTGTTGTCAGTG
The DNA here is from genome assembly GCF_001500065.1 of Mycobacterium sp. IS-3022. GTDB lineage: Bacteria > Actinomycetota > Actinomycetes > Mycobacteriales > Mycobacteriaceae > Mycobacterium. Next base: position 142,659 of record NZ_LQIN01000050.1, on the reverse strand, counting down.
GCCGACCACTGCCTGCGCAGTCGGCACTACGTCAACGTGATCGTCGCCGGTAAACAACCGGCGCTGACCTATCTGGACATGGACTCCGCGATCGCGCACTGCACCCGGGGTCTCGGGATCTGGGACTGGGCCAGCAGCGGCACCGGGCATCCGGATGTGGTGCTCGCGTGCGCCGGTGACATCCCGACGCTGGAAACCCTGGCCGCCGCCGACATCCTGCGCCGGCGGTTGCCCGAGGTGAAGACGCGGGTGGTCAACGTCGTCGACATCATGCGGTTGCAACCCGACACCGAACATCCACACGGACTGTCCGCGCGGGAGTTCGATTCGATCTTCACCACGGACAAGCCGGTGATCTTCGCCTACCACGGCTACCCGTGGCTGATTCACCGGCTGACCTACCGCCACGCCAACCACGCCCAGCTGCATGTGCGCGGATTCAAGGAGCGCGGTACCACCACGACCCCGTTCGACATGGTGATGCTCAACGACCTCGACCGCTTCCACCTCGTCATGGACGTCATCGACCGCGTCGACGGATTGGGCAGCAGCGCGGCCGGGCTGCGCCAGGAAATGGCCGACGCCCGCCTTGCGGCCCGGCGCTACACCCGTGAGCACGGAGAAGACGATCCGGCGATCTCGGAGTGGACCTGGGATCCCGACTACCGGGCCACCTCCCTTTCGCAGGATTCGCTCAGCGAACAAGACCGCTAGACTGGATCTTTGTGTCCGACCAAGCCGTGCTAGCCGAGCGTCCGCATCCGCTGGTCGAACAGCTCTCCGCGCTGCATCACTTCCGCACCTACGTCGACATCGCGGTGGTCGTGGTGGTGCTGGCGTTGACCAACCTCATCGCGCATTTCACCACTCCGTGGGCCAGCGTGGCGACGGTTCCCGCGGCGGCGGTCGGTTTGCTGCTCCTCGTCCGGTCCCGCGGGCTGGGCTGGGCCGAACTCGGGCTGAGCCGGGACCACTGGAGGTCCGGGGCCGGTTACGCGCTGGCGGCCGTCGGGGTGGTGCTGTCGGTGATCGCGATCGGCGCGCTGCTGCCGTGGACGCGGCCGATGTTCATGAACAACAACTACGCCACGATCTCCGGCGCGTTGATCGCGTCGATGGTGATCATTCCCCTGCAGACCGTGATCCCCGAGGAGCTGGCGTTTCGGGGCGTGCTGCACGGCGCGCTGAACCGTGCCTGGGGTTTCCGCGGCGTCGCGGCGGCGGGCTCCTTGCTGTTCGGCCTCTGGCACATCGCCACCTCGCTGGGTTTGACCAGCAGTAACGTCGGGTTTACGCGCATCTTCGGTGGCGGGGTGATGGGCACCGTCGCGGGCGTGACGTTGGCGGTGGCCGCCACCGCGGTCGCCGGGTTCGTGTTCACCTGGTTGCGGCGTCGCAGCGGCAGTCTGATCGCCCCCATCGCGCTGCACTGGTCGCTCAACGGGCTCGGCGCCCTGGCCGCCGCGCTGGTGTGGCACCTGAGCTGAGGTCAGTGCGCCGCGCTGGCCGAACTCTAGACGGTCAGCACCGCCGCTCCGGAAACACGGCCGGCGGCGAGATCGCCGAGCGCCTCATCCGCCCGATCGAGCGGGTACCGCGGACTTGTCACTTCGATGCGGTGCTCACCGGCGAAGGCCAGAAAGGCGCGGGCGTCGGCTCGCGTGTTCGCGGTGACTGATCGCAGTTGGCGCTCCTGGAAGAGGTGGCGCTGATAGTTCAGCGCGGGAACGTCGGAGAGGTGGATGCCGGCGATGGCCAGCGTGCCTCCACGATCGAGCGCTTCGAGCGCGGATGGGACGAGATCGCCGACGGGTGCGAACAGGATCGCGGCGTCGAGGGCGGCAGGCGGGGGGTCGGCCGCCCCCTGCGCCGAGGCCGCCCCCAGCGACAGCGCCAGCGCGCGGGCGGCCTCGCCGCGGGTCATGACGTGGACTTCGGCGCCCTGCGCGATCGCCACTTGGGCGGTCAGGTGCGCGCTGCCGCCGAATCCGTAGATCCCCAACCGTCCGCCGGGCGGCAGCTCGGCGCGCATGAGCGCGCGATAGCCGATGATGCCGGCGCACAGCAGCGGCGCCAGTTCGGCGTCGGAGTAGCCGGCCGGCAGCGGATGAGCGTATGCGGATGGCACCGTGGCGAATTCGGCGTATCCCCCGTCGGCGTCCCAGCCCGTGTAGCGGGAATCGGGGCACAGATTCTCGGCCCCTCTGATGCAGTACCGGCATCGTCCGCAGGTGTGCCGAAGCCATGCGATGCCGACGCGGTCGCCGACGGCGAACTCGGCTCCGGCGCCCTGCCCCAGCTCGACCACTTCACCGACGACCTCATGGCCCGGTATGACTTCCGGACGATGCACGGGCAGGTCGCCTTCGGCGACGTGAAGATCGGTGCGGCACACGCCACATGCCCGCACTGCCACCAGAAGCTCGTCGGGCATCGGTCGCGGAATCTCGACCCGGGCCCGCTCGAGCGGTCGAGTGCTCACCGGCCCAGGACGTCGGATCCGCCACGCCGTCATGCTCGAGGTCGCCATACCTCATCGTCGCCCGGCCGATCACGAACGCACCACCCCGGGATCGAGGGTCTTCACTGTGAGCGAACGACGCTAACGACCGCCGTGGTGCGCCGGACAAATGTGGTGGACGCCGTTGTATCGAAGCGGTAGGGAAATCCCCGATTCCTCGCTCATAACAACGGCATAACCTGGAGATAACGGTGGACCGCGAAGGGAGAGGGTGAGATGAGAACACTTGTTGCATTGGCGGTCGGCGCGCTGGCGGCCGGCGGCATCGCATTCGCCGCCCCGGCCAACGCCGGATGCCAGGGCGGCTGGACACCGTGGGGTGGCGGGACGATCTGCGACGGCCCCGTCAACGCCGACGGCAACTTCGAACGGTGTCAAACCGCAGGGGCGATGGGCTTCGGCGGCACGAACTGCGTCATCGTGAACGTCGCCAACGCCAACCCGCCGCGGGTTGGGCCCTGACGGCCGCACCCGCACTGCAGAATTCGGCTTCCGCCACGGCTTCATGTCGTGGCGGAAGCCTTGCTTTCGTCAGGGCGGAGGCACCATCCCCGGCGCGTTCTCCGGTGCGACCGGAACGGCCACCCCGACGCCGGGCCGCGGCGCAGGCGCGTTCGGATCGGGCGGGGGCGCATTGGGATCCGGTGGAGGCGGCGGGGCGTTCGGATCCGCCGGGGCCGGAGGCGCGGCGTTCGGAGCCGCGGGCGGCGGGGCGTTCGGATCCGCCGGCGCCGGCGGCCCGGTGTACGGCCGAATCGAGTTGGCCAGCGTCACCGCTTCTTCCTTCGGCACAGGGTTGTTCGCCGTGCCGAGCCAGACGACGAACCAACGCTCCGGAGTGCGCTGCCCGCGCGGCGTCCCCGGCTCGACCGGATTGCCGACGACACCGGCCCAGATCTGACCGTTCGGCTTGTTGGTGTCGGTGAACTTCACCTCGTAGTACGAAGCGACGCCCGGCATACCGTCAGCGTTGAGTTCGAAGGTCTCCTGATTGATCCGCGTGCCGGGGAACGGCATGAAGAACTCGCCCATATCGGACGCCAACCGCTGGGCGGCCTTCGCGTTGTCGGTCTCGGCCCCGGCGAAGAGCTTCAGGTCGAGTCGGCCGAGCAGAATGCTGGTGTCGTTGGGCGGCTCGGCACCTTCGGGTGCGATCTTCGTCAGCAGCGCCTGGCCATAGGACAGCTGTGACGCGTCCGACACCTTCCAACCCGCGGGCACGACGTAGCTGAGTCCGCCCGCAGGCGCTTCGACACGGCCGGGGTCGCCGGGCGGCGGGGCCGGTGCATTCGGATCGCCAGGCGCTGGCGCCGGCGCGCCGGGCGCGGGTGGCGGCACGGGCGCGCCGGGCGCAGGCGGCGGGGCCGGCGCGCCGGGCGCAGGTGGTGGCGCGGGCGCGGGCGCACCCGGTGCCGGTGCGGGCGCAGGCGCCCCGGGCGGTGGCGGCGGTGGCGGCGGGCCCTGCAAGAACGTGTTGCCGGGCGCAGGGGGTGGCGGCGGCGTCGGCTCGGGCTGCGCCTGCGCCACCGTTGGCAGCGCCAGCGCAACCGCGGTGGCGCCGGTCAGCGCCGCGACTGCCAGTGTCTTGGAGAGGCCCCTGCGAGGGAACGAAATCGCGTCCGGCTGATCCATGGAGAAGAAACTACCGTGTTACCGCCGTGACGCAAGTGCGTATTGCTCAAAAAGTGCTCAATTGAGAAATTGCTGAGAACTGGAAATGCCATGCAAGGCAACAGTACCCGGAATTGCTGGCACGACAGTGTCCCCGCGCGTGGCGCGGGCTGGTCGAACCGCGTTCACCGCCGGAGGACGACGGTCGTCTGACTCGTTTTTCGCAACGGCCCAGATGTCCGTTACGGGCCGGGGTAGATGGTGACCTCCTGCGCTTTCACGGCGAAGTACACACGCTCGCCGGGCGCCAGGCGCAGTTCGGCAGCGGAGTCCGCGGTGATGTCGGCGGCGAGTCCGGGGCCGCCATCGGGTTGTTCCTCGGCCCGCACCCGGATCGCGGGCCCGCGGGCGTCGACTTCGGCGACGGTCACTTCAACGGTGTTGCGGGGGCTGCCGTGCGGTCGCTCGCGGTACAGCGCGACGGCCGCCGGGTGAAACAGCGCCACCGCCGCAACTCCCGCCGTCACGTCCACGCCCGCGGTTCCGTACCAGGTGCGGCCCCACCGGGTGGTCAGCACCCCGCCGTCGCCGGCCGTACCGCGAACCAGGTTCACTCCCGCCAGCCGCGCGCCGAACCCGCTGCGTGGACTCGCCAAAACCGTTGCCGCAGAACCACTTTCCACGACGCGGCCGGATTCGAGCACCAGGACCCGATCGGCGAGCGTCACCACGTCGAGCAGGTCATGGGTCACCATCACCGCCGACCGGCCGTCGCGCACCAGCACCCGGCGCAGCACTTTGCGCATCGCAGCGGCGGCCGCGACGTCGAGCTTGCTCAACGGCTCGTCGAGGAGCAACACGTCGGGTTCGGCGGCCAGCGCGCGGGCCAGCGCCACCCGCTGGGCCTGGCCGCCCGACAGCTGGCGGGGCCTGCGGCCGGCCAGATCCGTCGCGTCGACCTCGGCAAGCCAGTGCTCGGGTCGCCGACTGCCGGGCGGGAAGGCCACGTTGGCGGTGACATCCAGATGCGGGAACAACAGCGGATCCTGCAGTAGCAGCCCGACGCGGCGGTCATGGGTCGGCACGTCGACCCGCGATGCGGTGTCGGTGAGCACCCGATCCCCCACGCGCACAACACCGTCGTCGGGTCGGACCAGGCCCGCAATGACGTGCAGCACCGTCGACTTGCCCGCCCCATTGGGGCCCAGGACGGCCAGGACCTCACCGGCGGCGACGTCGAACTCGACATCCACGCCCCGATGCTCGACAACGGCCCGCAGGCTGATTCCCGTCATGCCGCACTACCAGGCACTGTCGCCCCGCAACCGCCGGCTGCCGACGCCCAGCACCACCACCGCGGCCACCACGACGAGCAATAGGGACAACGCCACCGCGGCGTCGGCGTCGCTCTCCCGCTGAAGATAGATCTCCAACGGCAGCGTTCTGGTGACGCCCTGACGTGAGCCCGCGAATGTCAGCGTGGCGCCGAATTCGCCCAGCGAGCGCGCGAATGCCAGCACGGACCCTGACACCAGGCCGGGAATCAGCAGCGGCAACGTCACGCGCCACCACACCCGGGACGGCCGGGCGCCCAGCGTGGCCGCCACCATCTCGTAATCGGCGCCCGCCGTGCGGGCGGCCCCTTCCAGCGCAATGACGAGAAACGGCAGCGACACGAACGTCTGGGCCAGCACCACCGCCGTCGTCGTGAACGCGATCTGGACACCCGCGGCCTCCAGGTACTCCCCGATCAGGCCGAGCCGGCCGAACGCGTAGAGCAGCGCGATACCGCCGACCACCGGAGGCAGCACCAGCGGCAGCAGGATCAGCGGCCGCGCCGCGCGGATCAACCGGCTGTCGCTGCGGGCCAGCACCAGGGCCATCGGCACACCGAAGATCAGGCACAGCGCTGTACTGGCGGTCGCCGTGCGCAGGCTCAGCAGCAGCGCGCTGATGGAGGAATCGCTGCTGATCAGGTGCACGAAATTCGGCCAGTCCACCCTCGCCGCCACCGCGACAAGAGGTACGGCGACGAACAGCGCACCGACCGCGGCCGGCAGGTACAGCCAGCGCGGCAGGCCCGCCGAGATGCTCAACCGCTCGCCGCCCTGCGCCTCACTGGAAAAACCCTATGGCACATGCGCCCGCGCGCCGGTTTCGCGCCCTAGCTACTGTCCAGTAACATTGCCCGGGATCGCTGAGTTCAGCGTTGGCACGACAAGGAGGTCCCGTGATGGAGGTGCTCGTCACCGCCGGTGACACGGATTTGGGTCGCACGATCGCCGGAGGCTTCCGCGACGCCGGTCACCGGGTCGTGATCGCCGGTGCCCGCCGCGACGACCTCGAAGTCGCCGCCAAGGAACTCGACGTCGACGCGATCGTCTTCGACAACACCGATCCCGCCAGCCTGGAAGAGGCGCGACCGCAGTTCCCACACCACCTCGACACGATCGTCAATGTGCCCGCGCCTCGCTGGGATGGCGGCGACCCGCGCACCTACTCGCTGTCGCAGCTGGCCAAAGCGTGGCGTGAGGCGCTCGACTCGACCGTGCTGTCAGCGGTACTGACCGTGCAGATCCTGGGCGATCACCTGCGCTCGGGCGGTTCGATCGTCACCGTGGTGCCCGAACACCCGGCCGAAGGCAGCTCCGAGGCGGCCATCAAGGCCGCCATCTCCAACTGGACAGCCGGGCAGGCCACGCACTTCGGCACCCGTGGCATCACGGTCAACGCGGTGGCGTCGGGACGCAGCACCGAACCGGGCTACGAAGGCCTCTCGCGTACTCCGCCGCCGGTGGCCGAGGAGATCGCCCGGCTCGCGCTTTTCCTCTCCACACCTGCGGCGCGCCATATCACCGGCCAGACGTTGCACGTCAGCAAGGGTGCGCTGGCGGACTTCGGCTGAAGTTCTCCGCTGCCGGGGAATCGACCCCGATCAGCTGTGGTTACGTGAAGGCGTGACCATCAAACTTGGACTGCAGATCAACAATTTCTCGTACGGCACCGGCGTCGAAGAGCTCTTCCCCACCGTTGTCGCCCAGGCTGACGAAGCCGACAAGTCGGGCTTCGATTCCGTCTTCGTGATGGACCACTTCTATCAGCTGCCCGGGATCGGCACACCGGACCAACCGATGCTGGAGGCGTATACCGCGCTGGGTGCACTCGCCGCCGCCACCACGAACTTGCAGCTGGGCACGCTTGTGACCGGCAACACCTACCGCAATCCCACGTTGCTGGCCAAGGCCGTCACGACGCTCGACGTGATCAGCCAGGGACGCGCGATCCTCGGAATCGGCACCGGCTGGTTCGAACTGGAGCACGACTCAATGGGTTACGAGTTCGGCACGTTCACGGACCGGTTCAACAGGCTCGACGAGGCGCTGCAGATCATCCTCCCGATGCTCAGGGGCGAGCGGCCGACCGTCGATGGCAAGTACTACCGCACCAACGAGGCCATGGCCGAGCCCCGCTTCCGCGACCGCATTCCGCTGATGATCGGGGGCAGCGGCGAGAAGAAGACCATTCCGCTGGCAGCGCGGCACTTCGATCACCTCAACGTCATCGCAGGCTTCGACGAACTCCCGCGCAAGGTACAGGTCCTGAAGGAGCGCTGCGAGGAGATCGGCCGCGACCCGGCGACCTTGGAAACCAGCATGCTGGTCGGCGTCCTGTTCGGTGACGGCATCACCCCCGACGTGATTCCCGACGACTACAAGCAGCGGGTGGTCGCCGGCGGCAGCGCGGAGGAGGCGGCCGAACAGATCAAGAGCAAGGTGCTCGACGCGGGCATCGGCGGCGTCATCCTCTACGTGCCGACTCAGACCATCGGCTATCAACCGGGCCAGATCACGGCGCTGGGCGAGCTTCTCAAGCCACTCCTCGGCGGCTGATCGGGCCGACGGCGTGGGAAATGCCACAGCAAACGGAATCGTCGATCGCAGGTTCGGGCGACTACCGTTACGGGTAGAACTGCACGTGACACCGTCGAGGAGCCCAACATGAGCCATCCCGGAGCCACTGCATCTGATCGGCACAAAGTCGTCATCATCGGGTCAGGCTTCGGCGGGTTGACCGCTGCCAAGAAGCTGAAACGGGCCGACGTCGACGTCAAGCTGATCGCCAAGACGACCCACCACCTGTTCCAGCCGCTGCTGTACCAGGTGGCGACTGGCATCATCCCGTCCGGCGAGATCGCGCCGCCGACGCGGATGATCCTGCGCAAGCAGAAGAACTGTCAGGTGCTGCTCGGCGACGTCACCCACATCAACCTCGCCGACCAGACGGTCAAGTCTGAGCTGCTGGGCCATACCTACGTCACCCCGTACGACACGCTGATCCTGGCCGCCGGCGCCGGCCAATCCTATTTCGGCAACGACCATTTCGCCGAGTGGGCCCCCGGAATGAAGTCCATCGACGACGCGCTGGAGTTGCGCGCGCGCATCCTCAGCGCGTTCGAGCAGGCCGAACGCTCGAGTGACCCGGCCCGGCGCGAGAAGCTGCTGACGTTCACCGTGGTCGGCGCCGGACCGACCGGCGTCGAAATGGCCGGGCAGATCGCCGAATTGGCCGATCACACGCTCAAAGGCGCGTTCCGCCATATCGATTCGACCACGGCGCGGGTGATCCTGCTCGACGCGGCGCCCGCGGTGCTGCCCCCGATGGGTGAGAAGCTCGGCAAGAAGGCCCAGGCGCGGCTGGAGAAGATGGGTGTCGACATCCAACTCGGCGCCATGGTCACCGACGTGGACCGCAACGGCATCACGGTCAAGGACTCCGACGGCACGATCCGGCGCATCGAATCGGCGACGAAGGTGTGGTCGGCCGGTGTGCAGGCCAGCCCGCTGGGCCGCGACCTCGCCGAGCAGTCCGACGCCGAGGTCGACCGGGCCGGGCGCGTCCTGGTAGAGCCCGACCTGACGATTCCGGGCCACCCCAACGTGTTCGTGGTCGGCGACCTCGCCCACGTCGAGGGCGTGCCCGGGCAGGCGCAAGGCGCGATCCAGGGCGGCAGGTACGCGGCCAACGCGATCAGGGCCGAGTTGAAGGGCGCCGACCCCACTGCGCGCGAGCCGTTCCAGTACTTCGACAAGGGCTCGATGGCCACGGTGTCGCGATTCTCCGCGGTCGCCAAGATCGGTCCGCTCGAGTTCGGCGGTTTCATCGCATGGTTGGCCTGGCTGGTGCTGCACCTGGTGTACCTGGTCGGGTTCCGCCGCAAGATCACCACGCTGCTGTCGTGGACGGTGACGTTCCTGTCGACGCAGCGCGGCAACCTCACGATCACCGAACAGCAGGCCTACGCCCGCACCCGGATCGAAGAACTCGAGGAGATCGCGGCGGGGGTGCGCGACACCGAGAGGGTCGCCGGCTAGCGCCATTGGCGTATCCAGGCGCATCGCGAACGGCGGTGCGCCATACCCGAACCCACGTGTCTGCGCCAGAACAGCCGGTCAACGCCTGGCGAGCCACAGGTTAATTTGTTCGTCACATACAGACATTTCGTAGAAACACAGCCGCTCTAACGTCCCAGTTCGACACCGCGTGGTGTCTCACGTGCCGCTTGACTATCGACGCTCGTCGGCGATGAGCGTCGCTGTTCTCGGGAAAGGCTGTCCATGCGACTTGTCCGACGCTCCTCGTTGAAACGTTCGGCTTTCAGGGCGGGAGGCGTCGTCGCCGCGACCGCGTTGCTGCTGTCCGGCTGCGGAAGCAAGGCCACCGAATCGGATTCGGCAAGCGCCGCATCGTGCGTGGACACTTCCGGTCCCACCGTCAAGGTAGGTGCACTGAACTCGCTGTCGGGCACCATGGCCATCTCCGAAGTGACCGTGCGCCACGCGATCGACCTGGCTGTCGAGCAGATCAACGCCGCAGGCGGCGTACTGGGCAAGCAACTCCAGCTCGTGGGTGAGGACGGGGCGTCCGAGCCGACCATTTTCGCCGAGAAGGCCGAAAAGCTGATCAGCAGCGACTGTGTCGCCGCCGTGTTCGGCGGTTGGACCTCCTCCTCGCGCAAGGCCATGCTGCCCGTTTTCGAAAGCGCCAACTCGCTGCTGTACTACCCGGTGCAGTACGAGGGCCTGGAGTCGTCGAAGAACATCTTCTACACCGGCGCCACCACCAACCAGCAGATCGTCCCGGCGCTGGACTACCTCAAGGAAAAGGGAGTCAAGTCCCTGTACCTCGTGGGCAGCGACTACGTGTTTCCCCAGACCGCCAACCGGATCATCAAGGCGTATGCGGACGCCAACGGTATCGAGATCAAGGGTGAGGACTACACCCCGCTGGGTTCGACGGACTTCTCGACGATCGTCAACAAGGTCCGCACCGCCGACGCCGACGCGGTGTTCAACACCCTCAACGGCGACTCCAACGTCGCGTTCTTCCGGGAGTACCGCAACGTCGGCCTGACGCCGCAGGCCATGCCGGTGGTTTCGGTGTCGATCGCCGAGGAAGAGGTCGGCGGCATCGGCGTGCAGAACATCACCGGCCAGCTGACCGCGTGGAATTACTACGAGACCGTCGACAATCCGGTCAACAAGGCGTTCGTCAAGGCCTACCAGGACAAGTTCGGCGCCGACAAGCCCACGTCGGATCCGATGGAAGCCGCTTACGTCTCGGTGTACCTGTGGAAGAACACCGTCGAGAAGGCGAAGTCGTTCGACGTCAAAGCAATTCAGGACAATGCGGACGGGGTCACGTTCGACGCTCCCGAGGGCCTGGTCACCATTGACGGCGAGAACCATCACATCACCAAGACGGCCCGCATCGGCGAGATCCGTCCCGACGGGCTCATCTACACGGTCTGGGAGTCACCCGGCCCGATCGAGCCGGACCCGTACCTGAAGTCCTACCCGTGGGCAGCCGGGCTCTCCAGCTGAGATGGATGTCCTGATCGGACAGCTGGCAACGGGGTTGAGCCTCGGCTCGATCCTGTTGCTGGCCGCGCTGGGGTTGTCCCTGACCTTCGGCCAGATGGGCGTCATCAACATGGCGCACGGTGAGTTCATCATGGCGGGCTGCTACACCGCCTATGTCGTGCAGCAGATGGTGTCGAGTGCCGGTGCGTCGCTGTTGATTTCCCTCGTGGTCGGTTTCGTCATCGGCGGAGCGATGGGCGCGCTGCTGGAAGTGACGCTCATTCAACGGATGTATCACCGCCCGCTCGACACGCTGCTGGTGACGTTCGGCGTGGGCTTAATCCTGCAGCAGGTGGCCCGCGACATCTTCGGCGCGCCGGCGGTGAACGTTGTCGCGCCGCCGTGGCTGTCCGGCGGTATGGAAATCTTCGGGGCCGTGGTGCCCAGGACGCGAATCTTCATCCTGGTGTTGGCGATCGCGTGCGTGGCGGCGCTGGCCACCGCCCTCAAAGTCAGCCCCATGGGACGGCGCATCCGCGCGGTCGTGCAGAACCGCGACCTGGCCGAAACCAGTGGCATCTCGTCGCGCAAGACCGACATCACAACGTTTTTCATCGGATCGGGACTGGCGGCGGTGGCCGGTGTGGCGCTGACGCTGATCGGCTCGACGAGTCCGACCATCGGGCAGAGCTATCTGATCGACGCGTTCCTGGTTGTCGTCGTCGGCGGACTCGGCCAGATCAAGGGCACCGTGATCGCGGCGTTCGCCCTGGGCTTCTTGAATTCGTTCATCGAGTACAACACCACCGCATCACTGGCGAAGGTGATCGTGTTCGTGGTCATCGTGATCTTCCTGCAGGTGCGCCCGCAGGGCCTGTTCACCGTTCGGACAAGGAGTCTCGCATGAGGGTCCTATTGGGCCGGTGGCAGACGTGGGCCGGCTTCGGGCTGGCGGCGGTGTTGCTGTTCGGGGTGGCACCGGTGGTGTTGTCGGACTTCCGCCTCAGCCTGCTGGGCAAGTTCCTGTGCTTCGCCATCGTCGCCGTCGGCATCGGTTTGGCCTGGGGCCGCGGCGGCATGCTGGTGCTCGGCCAGGGCGTGTTCTTCGGCATGGGCGGCTACATGATGGGCATGCACCTGAAGATCGCCGACGCGCAGATCCGCGGTAACGACGTACCCGACTTCATGCAGATCGCCGGGGTGCGCGAATTACCGGCCTACTGGGAACCGTTCGCCTCCCCCGTCTTCACGTTGCTGGCGATCGTGGTGCTGCCGACGGTCATCGCCGCGGCGCTGGGCCTGGGCGTCTTCAAGCGCCGCGTCAAAGGCGCGTATTTCGCGATCCTGTCGCAGGCGCTCGCCGCGGCGCTGGCGATCCTGTTGGTTGGGCAGGCCGGCCTCGGGGGAAGCAACGGGCTCAACAGGTTTCGTACGTTCTTCGGGTTCACCCTGAACGATCCCGCGAACCAGCGGATGCTCTACTTCATCGCCGCCGGTGTGCTGCTCCTCGTCGTCGCGGTGGTTCGGCAGCTCATGCAGAGCCGGTACGGGGAGCTGCTGGTGGCCGTGCGCGACGGCGAGGAGCGGGTGCGTTTCCTCGGCTACGACCCGGCCAACATCAAGGTGGTCGCCTACGCCATCGCTGCGCTCTTCGCCAGCATCGCCGGCGCGCTGTTCGCACCGATCGTCGGGTTCATCGCGCCATCACAGGTCGGCATCCTTCCGTCGATCGCATTCTTGATCGGTGTGGCGATCGGCGGACGTACGACGCTGCTGGGACCGGTGCTGGGCGCGATCGGTGTTGCGTGGGCGCAAACCCTGTTCTCCGAACGCTTTCCATCGGAATGGACGTACGCGCAGGGCCTGCTGTTCATCGTCGTCGTCGGCTTCTTTCCCGCCGGTTTCGCCGGGTTGGGGGCGCTGTACAGGCGGTGGCGCAAGCGCAGACCCAAACCGCTGCCCGAGGCGGAGCGGCCCGCCGCGGCCGACGCCGATCCGGACGCGGAGAAAGTCGGGGCGTCGACATGACCGGTGCGAAAGTGGGACCGGTGGCCGGTGGCAACGTCGGCATGGGCACCGAGTACCTGGAAGTTCGCGGCCTGACAGTGGATTTCGACGGCTTCAATGCGGTCAGCGATGTCGACCTGACACTGTTTCAAGGCGACCTGCGATTTCTGATCGGTCCGAACGGCGCCGGCAAGACCACCGTCATCGACGCGATCACCGGGCTCGTGGCCGCCACCGGCTCGGTCAACAAGTCGGGCCTGGAGCTACTCGGCAAAAAGGTGCACCAGATCGCGCGGCTGGGGGTGGGCCGGACCTTCCAGACGGCCAGTGTCTTCGAACAGCTCACCGTGCTGCAAAACCTGGATATCGCTGCGGGCGCGGGACGCTCGCCGTGGACGCTGCTGCGCCGACGCCGCGGGATGCTGCCGTCCGTCGAGGCGGCCCTGGACACGATCGGGCTGACCGAGCTCGCCGATGAACCCGCCGGTGTGCTCGCCCACGGCCAGAAGCAGTGGCTGGAGATCGGCATGCTCCTGGTACAGAACGCAGACGTCCTGCTGCTCGACGAGCCGGTCGCGGGGATGAGCCATGAGGAGCGCGAGGAGACCGGTAACCTGCTGCGCCGCATCGGCGGTGAGCGCACCGTCGTCGTCGTCGAACACGATATGGACTTCATGCGCGCGTTCGCCACTTCGGTGACCGTCCTGGCCCGCGGGCAGGTCGTCGCCGAGGGATCGGTCGCCGAGGTGCAGGCCAACCCGAAGGTGCAGGAGGTCTACCTCGGCACGGCAGCCGCCGGCGCTTCGGCCTTGCGAACGGGCGGGCCCTCCGACCTCATCGAGGAGAACTCCTGATGCTCCGGCTAGTCGACGTACACGCCGGCTACGGCCGCTCCGAGGTCCTGCACGGGGTCGGCGTCGAGGTGCCCTCGTGCGGGGTGGCGGCTGTGATGGGCCACAACGGCGCCGGTAAGACCACACTCCTCCGCGCCGCCGTGGGCCTGTTGAAATGCAGTGCCGGAAGGGTGCTTTTCGACGGTGACGACATCACCCATCTGCGGCCGAGCGCGCGGGTGGCGCGTGGTCTGGCGTATGTGCCGCAGGGCCAGCAGTCGTTCGGCCAGCTGACGACGGCGGAGAACCTTCAGGTCGTCGCCGACGGACGCAAGAACGGCAAGCAGCTGATCGACGAGCAGCTCGACCTGTTCCCCGCGCTCAAGGAGCTACTGACGCGGCGGGCCGGACTGCTCTCGGGTGGCCAACGCCAACAGTTGGCGATCGCCCGCGCGCTGATCACCAGGCCCAGGTGTCTGATTCTCGACGAGCCGACCGAGGGCATCCAGCCGTCGGTGGTGGCCGAAATCGAGGCCGCGATCACCGACTTGACCAAACGTGGCGACCTGGGTGTGCTGCTCGTCGAGCAGCACATCGGATTTGCGCTGGAGTCGTCGCAGCGCTATTACATCCTCGAGTCCGGCCGCGTCACATCCAGCGGCGCAGGCGGTTCGGCCTCGGAGGCCGAAGTCCGCGCCGCCATGGCGATCTAGCGGCTAGAGCCGGGCGCCCTGCCAGGTGGCAAGGCAGCCACCGCCCGCCAGCGCCAGCGCGACGCCGTCCGTCTCTATGTGATTGCCCGGGTAGTGCAACTCGCTGACACACGCCATCGGCGCGCCGAGTTCGTCGTCGGGCAACGAGCCGCTGCCCATCTCGACGCGATGGCGCAGCAGCGCGGACCCGTCGACGTCCGCGTGCAGCGTCCCGGTCCAAAAACCCTGCTGCTCAGCGGTTCTCCCTATCTGAACCCGCTCCCGCAGCCGAAGGCGACCAGATCCGGTGAGGTCAATCCGGGTAGCGGCGATGTGCCGTGACGTGGCCGCCACGACGGTGGGCTGCGGATCGACGTCGAGATCTCCTGCCACCTCCAGCGTCCAAACCGCGTGTGACTCATCGGTCCTCGGGCCCGGGAGCGTCACCGTCGCCGCTGCGGTGCGTACCCGCAGTAACGCGCCAGGCTCGACCACGATGCGCACACCTACGGCGTCGCCACCGAGCGGGGTGGCGGCGGCCGACACCAAATGCACTGTTTCGGGTTCGGTCTCGCGTGCGGCGAGCCCGCCCGTGCATTCGATGCGCGGCCGGCGGCCGCGACGGGCGACGATGAGGACGTCCGAACGCACTAGACCGAACCCTCGCTACTTCCCCCCGCGCGCGCAGACACCCACAGCTGCTCACGCACCCAGGCCAGCACCGCGGTGGCCGCAGGGTCTTCGGTCAGCGAGATCAGCACTGTCGGCCGGTCACCGCGCACCGTGGCCGCGTCGCGACGCATCACCTCGAGATCAGCCCCGACGCGCGACGCCAAATCGGTCTTGTTGACCACCAACAGATCTGAGTAGGTCACGCCCGGGCCGCCCTTGCGCGGCACCTTGTCGCCGCCGGCCACATCGATGACGAAGATCTGCACGTCAACCAGCCCGGACGAGAAGGTGGCCGTAAGGTTGTCACCGCCGGACTCGACCAGGATCAGGTCGAGCCGCTCGTTCATCGCGATGAGATCGTCGATGGCATCCAGGTTGGCGGTGATGTCGTCGCGGATCGCGGTGTGTGGGCAGCCGCCGGTCTGGACCGCGGCGATCCGCCGATCGGGCAACACGGCGTGGCGGCGCAAGAAGTCGGCGTCCTCGGTGGTGTAGATGTCGTTGGTAAGCACCGCCAGGGACAACTCGTCGCGCAGTTGCCTGCACAGCGCCGCGACGAGCGCCGTCTTGCCGGAGCCGACGGGGCCGCCGATGCCGATGCGCAGCGGCTCTCCCGGCTCTCGGAGTCGCTTCGGCCGGTCGGTGTGCTGGTGTGGTTGACCGTCGAGGAAATGTGGTGGCATCACTTCTCTTTCAGGAGACGAACAAGGGTCGTTCGCGTTGGGCGTGCCGCTGGGCCAGCGCGTCCAACAGCGGATCGGACAGGTCGGAAAGTTCCTTGGCGGCCTCGGCGGCGGTCTGTTCGCACAACGTGGACAGCTCGAACGTGAGCGCTGCGACGTCACCGGGATCGAGGGCGAGCAGACGCTGGGCAGCCGTCGCCGAACCGGTCATGGTGGTATAGACGAGCGACAGCGCGGTGAGGTCGGGGGTCATCGAGCTGACCGCACCAACCGCGCCCGCCGCGACGGCTAGGTGTGGCGTGCTTCCGAGCGTGTCCCAGCCACCGTCCGGCCAGACCCGCCGCGCCAGCCGGATCAGGCCGCGGCCCTGCGCGCGGGAGGCCCGACGGGCGGCGGGAGCCGGTGTGCGAGCATCGGTTTCGCGGTCCGCCTGGGCGATTCCCAGGTCGCCGGCGTGCACCGCGGCCGCTACCGATGCAGTCACCAGGCCGTGGGTACGGATTCGGCGACGCAGATATGCCCGAAGCGTCGGGAGGTCGCGGACCAGGCCCTCTGTCACGGCCTGCTCGACACCGCCGGAATGCACGTGCCCGCCCGTCGGCAGCCGGGAGTCCGACAGCGCGAGTAGCGTGGCCAAGGGGGTCAACGTTGAACTCCTAGAAGAGGAAATAGCGCTGCGCCATAGGTAATTCCGCGGCGGGCGCCTCCTGCCACACGTCGCCGTCGATGCGTACGGTGAACGTGTCCGGGTCGACGTCGATGTCGGGAAGCGCGTCGTTGAGAGGCATCTGAGCTTTACTGATTTGCCGGACGTTCTTGACGGCTACCAGACGCCGATTGACCGCCAGGCGGTCGGCGAGCCCGTCATCGACAGCCTGCGGCGAAACGAAGTGCACCGATGTGGCCGCCGCGGCCGCGGGCGCCGCGCCGAACATCGGTCGGGGCAGCACGGGCTGCGGCGTCGGAATCGACGCGTTCGCGTCACCCATGGCGGCCCATGCGATCATTCCGCCCTTCAGCACCGCGTACGGGCGGACTCCGAAGAACGCCGGTTCCCACAGCACGAGGTCGGCGAGTTTGCCGACCTCGACCGATCCGATCTCGTGGTCCAGCCCGTGCGCGATCGCCGGGCAGATGGTGTATTTGGCGACGTAGCGGCGGGCGCGGGTGTTGTCTGCTCCGTTGTCGCCGGGTAGCGCGCCGCGCCGTCGCTTCATCACGTGTGCGGTCTGCCAGGTGCGGATGACCACCTCCCCGATCCGGCCCATGGCCTGCGAGTCGCTGCCGATCATCGAGATCGCGCCGATGTCGTGGAGCAGATCCTCGGCGGCCATCGTCGAGGGGCGGATCCGACTCTCGGCGAACGCGAGATCCTCGGGCACCTGGGGGTTGAGGTGGTGGCAGACCATCAACATGTCGAGGTGTTCGTCGAGCGTGTTGACGGTGTGCGGCCGGGTCGGATTCGTCGAACTCGGGAGGACGTAGGCCTCGGCGGCGACCCGGATGATGTCGGGTGCGTGGCCGCCCCCCGCGCCCTCGGTGTGGTAGGCGTGGATCGAGCGGCCGTTGATCGCGCCGATCGTGTCCTCGACGAAGCCTGCTTCGTTGAGCGTGTCGGAGTGAAGTGCGACCTGGACACCGGAAGCGTCGGCGACGGTGAGGCAGGCGTCGATCGCCGCAGGAGTCGACCCCCAGTCCTCGTGAAGTTTGAAACCCGAAGCGCCGCCGCGCAGCTGCTCCCACAACGAGTCGGTGTTGACCGTGTTGCCCTTGCCGAGCAGGGCCACGTTCATCGGCCACGAGTCCAGCGACTCGAGGATGCGCGCGAGGTGCCACGCCCCGGGGGTGACGGTGGTGGCCTTGCTGCCCTCGGCCGGGCCGGTGCCGCCGGCGACGATGGTGGTGATGCCGCCGCCGAGCGCCTCCGCCATGAGCTGCGGGCAGATCAGGTGCACGTGGCAGTCGATCGCCCCCGCGGTGACGATACGTCCGTTGCCCCCGATGATCTCCGTCGATGGCCCGACGACGAGCTCGGGATGCACGCCGGACATGATGTCGGGGTTGCCGGCCTTGCCGATGCCGACGATGCGGCCATCGCGGATACCGATGTCGGCCTTGATGATTCCCCAGTAGTCGATGATCACCACACCGGTGATCACGGTGTCGGGCGCCCCGTCGGCGCGGGTCGCGCGCCCCTGTCCCATCGACTCGCGCAATACCTTGCCGCCGCCGAACACCGCTTCGTCGCCTGCCCGCCCGGGGCCGCCGCTGCGATCCTCGGTGATCTCCACGAACAGATCCGTGTCGGCCAACCTGATCCGGTCGCCGGTCGTCGGTCCGAACAGGGCGGCATACCTGGCGCGAGACAGCTCGCTCATGAGGCGTCCAGCCGGCCCGGCGGTTGTAGGCTCAGCCCGTGAACCTCGCGTGACCCGGTCAACGGCACGAGCGAAACATGCTGGGTGACACCGGGTTCGAAGCGAACAGCGGTACCGGCTGGAATGTCGAGGCGGTGGCCGTGGGCAGCGTGGCGGTCGAACTGCAGAGCAGCATTGGCCTGCGGCAGATGCACATGGCTGCCGACTTGGATAGGCCTGTCGCCGGTGTTGACGACGTCCAGCTCGATCCGTCGCGCGCCCGGGTTGAACTCGATATCGCCCTGCCCGTAGACGATTTCACCCGGGATCATCGGATGGGATGGTGGACGGTGACGAGCTTGGTGCCGTCCGGGAACGTCGCCTCCACCTGGACGGCCTCGAGCATTTCGGGAACGCCTTCCATGACATCCTCGCGGCCGAGAACCTCGCGGCCGCTGACCATCAACTCCGAAACGGTGCGACCGTCGCGGGCACCCTCGAGGAGGTGGTCGCTGATCACCGCGACCGCCTCGGGGTGGTTGAGCTTGAGGCCGCGGGCCTGTCGGCGGCGCGCCAGTTCGGCGGCATACGAGAGCAGCAGCCGGTCCTGTTCGTGCGGGGTCAACAGCATAATGCGGGATATTGCCACGCCAAGCGGATTTCAGCAGCACACCCGCTGCTCGCGGTCACTCGGCGGGCATGTTCTGCAGCCGCACCTGTCCACGCGCGACGAGTCGGTCGTCGTCGTCGGTGATGGTGATCTGCCACAGCTGCTGGCGCCTGCCGCGGTGGATGGGTGCGGACACCGCGGTGACCGTTCCCGACGAGATGGCCCGCAGGAAGTCGGTGTTGTTGTTGACGCCGACCACGTGCCCACCGCCGTTGTCGGCGAGCCAGACGGCCCCTGAGACGCTTGCCAGGCTTTCGACGATCGAGCAGTACACGCCGCCGTGCACGATGCCGTAGGGCTGCAGCAGCTTGTCCTCGATCTTCAGCTGTGCCCGGGCGCCGTCGGGACCGAGTTCGAGATAGGTCAGGCCGAGTTCGCTGTCGAAGCCCTTGCCCAGTTCGGAAGCCAGGTCCGCGGTCGCATCGGGGGTCATGCGAACGTGTCTACACGCTCGCCGACATCATGACCCCGCCGGGTGGCGCGAGTTAGGGTCAATCATGGCCAAGACCGCGAAAGACCTCGTTGCAGAAGCCAACGCCGTGGTGCCCAAGATCTCCCACGACGAGGCTCGTGAACTGATCAGCAAGGGCGCGTTGGTCGTCGACGTGCGCGACGCCCCCGAAGTGGAGAAGAGCGGCAAGGTGACAGGTGCCGTGCACGTGCCGCGCGGCATGCTGGAGTTCCGCGCCGACCCGGAGTCGCCGTACCACGACCAGCACTTCTCCAAGGACAAGCCCGTGATCCTCTACTGCGCATCCGGCGGCCGCTCGGCGCTCTCCGGTCAGGCGCTCAAGGAGCTCGGCTACCAGCAGGTGTACAACCTCGGTGCGTTCGGCGACTGGGCCGACAGCGGAGGCGCCGTCGAAAAGGCTTGATGCACACGGTTTTCAGCAGAGATGCGGACGGGCCCCACACCAATGGTGTGGGGCCCGTCCTCCGTGTGGACCGGGGGTCTCTGCAGCCCTCAGGACTCCGGCGCGGTCCGGTGGTTCTCGGTTGATCCTTGGTCGATCTCTGCCATGAGCATAGGCAAGGCTGCCCTAATTAAGCAAGACCTTCCCTGCGGTGGCGCGGGAGGTGCCCCGCACGGGCAAGCCGAATCCCACGAGCGCGTCGAGCACCGCCTGGCCGCGCCGCATGCTCGTCCACTCGCTGGACCCGGCGAGCAGCGGCACCTGGGTCGCCGCGCCGACGACCGCTCCCCCCACGACATGCCACATCGCCGCGACCGACATCGCGCCCGCGCTGATCTCGCTCAGCTTGGCGAACAGCGGCGCGAGCGCGCGGTGACTGCGGTGCGCCACCCACGTCGTCAACGCGGCCTCGCTGGGCAACGCCACGATGCCGTCGCGCGTCGAGCACCCGCGGGCCGACCCGCGCCCGAAGTACGGATCGTCTTGTAGCGCCCGCAGTGTCGGGTCGACGACCCCGACCCAGTCGATCGCCCCCTCGGAGTCCACGTGCACCCACAGGTTCTCCAGGCCGGTATCCCATGCCCGCCCTTCGAGCACCAGAAGCGGCACGACGCGTCCGACGACGACGTGGGCGAGCGTCGCGGCCAACTGATGGGCCACCGCCGCGCGGCTGTCGGTCTCCTGGGCCGCCAGATCGAACATGACGCGCAAGCGGTTGGTGGTCAGCGCCTCGGCCAGCGGCCACCATCGCCGCCGCGACAAATCGCCCATCACCGCGACGCCGTACACCCGCGGACATTCGGGGTAGAGCTCGCGCAGCCGTCGACTCGACTCATGCAGCGGCAGCGTCCGGCGGATCGCCATGCTCGCGATGAGTGGATCGTCGACCAGAACCGTCATGGGGCCTCCCGATATCGAGTTAGGTAAGCCTTACTATAGCTAGGCACGCGAGGACGGCCAGACCCTGTGACTGCTTTCACACCGCCGGAAGAACGGGCGGTGACCACGGCCGGAGTGGAGTTTGGCGCGACCTGCCGTCCGTCCACCGTGCGGAATACGACACACGGTAGTAACCAGTAGTAAGCTGGATCCACGGCCTCTAGGAGAAGAACTGACCATGGCGAAGTTGACGCGTCTAGGGGAACTGGAACGCGCAGTGATGGACCACCTGTGGTCCACCCGCGAGCCCCAAACCGTGCGCCAAGTTCACGAGGCGCTCTCAGCCCATCGCGACTTGGCCTACACCACGATCATGACCGTGTTGCAACGGCTGGCGAAGAAGAACCTCGTCGTGCAGCACCGCGATGACCGCGCTCATCGCTATGCGCCTACCCACGGCCGCGACGAACTCGTCGCGGGCCTGATGGTCGACGCGCTCGACCAGGCCGCCGATTCGGGCAGCCGGGAGGCGGCACTAGTGCACTTCGTCGAGCGGGTCGGCGCGGACGAAGCCGCGGCGTTGCGTCGCGCGCTAGCCGATTTGGAGAGCGAGCACGGCGTTGCGCCGCCCGCTGGCAATTCGGGCACCGGCTGAGGGAGACTGACAGCGTGTCCGCGCTGGCCTTCACCGTCATGGCGCTGGTCCTGTCCGGACCGGTGCCAGCAGTGCTGGCCCGCGCATCCTGGCCCCACCGCGCGCCGCGGGCGGCCATCGTGCTGTGGCAGGCGATCGCTCTGGCGGCCGTGCTGTCGGCCTTCTCGGCCGGCATCGCGATCGCGAGCCGCCTGTTCGCGCCGGGTCGCGACGGCAGACCGACCACGACGCTCACCAGCGAGATAGCGGTTCTGGGCTGGCCGGTCTGGATCGCCTACGTGGTGGTTTTCGCGCTGACACTGGTCATCGGTGCTCGATTGATCGCCTCGGTACTGCAGGTCGCGATCGCGACACGGCGCCGACGCGCTCATCACCGGATGGTGGTGGACCTGGTGGGCAAGTCGCAGAAATGGGCCCACGCGGTAGCCGGGGATGGGCTGCGCATCCTCGACGTGAACCAGCCGCTGGCCTACTGCCTGCCGGGCGTCCGCAGCCGCGTCGTCGTCAGCGAAGGTACGTTGACCACGTTGGCGGACAAGGAGATTGCTGCGATCCTGTCGCACGAACGAGCGCATTTGCGGGCCCGGCACGATCTGGTGCTCGAGATGTTCACCGCGGTGCGCGCAGCGTTTCCGCGTTTCGTCCGCAGCGCGAGTGCGCTGGACGCGGTGCGGCTGCTGATCGAGATGCTGGCCGACGACGCGGCAGTGCGCATCGCCGGTCCCACTCCCCTGGCCCGCGCCCTGGTCGCGTGCGCGGCCGGCCGCACGCCGTCGGGTGCGCTGGCCGCGGGCGGGCCGACCACGGTGCTGCGGTTGCATCGTCTCGGCGGGGCACCCAACAGTCTGGCGCTGGCCGCGTGCGCGTACTCGGCCGCGGCCGCGGTGTTGGTGGTGCCGACCATCGCGGTGGTCCTGCCGTGGCTGACCGAACTGCAACGGCTGTTCGCCGCCTAGGCCCACGAAGCGTTCACCACAACAAAACAACGAAAGGCTGCCCGAATGAGCTCTGACGCTTCCGCTTCGACCACCGGTACCGCTCAGATCGGGGTCACCGGCCTTGCCGTCATGGGATCGAACATCGCGCGCAACTTCGCCCGGCACGGATACACCGTCGCTCTGCACAACCGCTCGGTCGCCAAGACCGACGCGTTGCTCGAACAACACGGCGCCGAGGGCAAGTTTGTGCGCAGCGAGACGATCTCGGAATTTCTGGACGCGCTGGAAAAGCCGCGTCGGGTGCTGATCATGGTCAAAGCCGGCGACCCGACCGATGCGGTCATCAACGAGCTCGCCGATGCGATGGACGAAGGCGACATCATCATCGACGGTGGCAATGCGCTCTACACGGACACGATCCGCCGGGAGAAGGCGATGCGCGAGCGTGGTCTGCACTTCGTCGGGGCCGGCATCTCCGGCGGCGAGGAGGGTGCGCTGAACGGTCCGTCGATCATGCCCGGCGGCCCGGCCGAGTCCTACACGTCGCTGGGCCCGCTGCTCGAGGAGATCTCCGCGCACGTCGACGGCGTGCCGTGCTGCACGCACATCGGGCCCGACGGCGCCGGCCACTTCGTGAAGATGGTGCACAACGGCATCGAGTACTCCGACATGCAGTTGATCGGCGAGGCCTACCAATTGCTGCGCGACGGCCTCGGCAAGACGGCCGGTGAGATCGCCGACGTCTTCGATGAGTGGAACACCGGCGATCTGGACAGCTTCCTGGTGGAGATCACCGCGAAGGTGCTGCGCCAGACCGACGCCAAGACCGGCAAGCCACTCGTCGACCTCATCCTCGACGAGGCCGAGCAGAAGGGCACCGGCCGCTGGACGGTGAAGTCGGCGCTCGATCTCGGCGTGCCGGTGACCGGTATCGCCGAGGCGGTGTTCGCGCGCGCGCTGTCCGGGTCGGTGGCCCAGCGCGAGGCCACCACTGGGCTGGCCTCCGGTGAGCTCGGCCAAAAGCCAACTGACGCAGCGAAGTTCACCGAGGACGTTCGTCAGGCGCTGTACGCGTCGAAGATCATCGCCTACGCGCAGGGCTTCAACCAGATTCAGGCGGGCAGCGCCGAGTACGACTGGAACATCACCCCCGGCGACCTGGCCACCATTTGGCGCGGCGGCTGCATCATCCGCGCCAAGTTCCTCAACCGGATCAAGGACGCGTTCGACGAGGACCCCGACCTGCCGACGCTGATCGTGGCGCCGTACTTCCGCAGCGCTATCGAGGCGGCAATCGACGGCTGGCGCCGCGTCGTCGTTACCGCCACCGAACTCGGCATCCCGATTCCCGGTTTCTCGTCGGCGCTGTCCTACTACGACGGGCTGCGTCAGGAGCGGCTGCCCGCCGCACTCACCCAGGGCTTGCGCGATTACTTCGGCGCGCACACCTACGGCCGCATCGACGCCGACCGCACCAAGCGCTTCCACACCCTCTGGAGTGGGGACCGCAGCGAGGTCGACGCCTAGATTTTCCCCGCCGATCAGTCGTAAATTGCCGCATTTTCACGATATTTCCGGGCATTTTGCGTCTGCTCGCGCAAGGAAATCGGCCAACTAGACTCGTAGGCGATGCGCTTTCTCGAGGGCCACCGGCCGCCCTACGACCTGACCTACGACGACGTCTTCATCGTCCCCGGACGCTCCGATGTCCAGTCGCGGATGGACGTCGACCTGTCGACCTCCGACGGCTCGGGCACCACGATCCCCGTGGTGGTCGCGAACATGACCGCCGTCGCCGGGCGCCGGATGGCCGAGACGGTCGCCCGCCGCGGTGGTTTGGTCGTGCTGCCACAGGACTTGCCGATCTCGGCGGTCCAGGAGACCGTCGACTTCGTCAAGAGCCGCGACCTCGTGGTCGACACCCCGGTCGTGCTCGGCCCCGACGACTCGGTGTCGGACGCGACCGCGCTGATCCACAAGCGGGCGCACGGCGCCGCGGTCGTGGTGTTCGAGGGCAGGCCGATCGGCCTGGTCACCGAGGCCAATTGCGAAGGCGTCGACCGCTTCACCCGGGTCCGCGACGTCGCCGTCTCCGACTTCGTCACCGCGCCGGTCGGCACCGAGCCGCGCAAGGTCTTCGATCTGCTCGAACACGCGACCGTCGACGTCGCTGTGCTGACCGACTCCGACGGAACGCTGGCCGGTGTGCTCACCCGCACCGGCGCGATCCGGGCGGGCATCTACACACCCGCGGTGGACGACAGCGGGCGGTTACGCATCGCGGCTGCGGTCGGCATCAACGGCGATGTCGGCGCCAAAGCACGCAGCCTGGCCGAGGTCGGGGTGGACCTGCTGGTGATCGACACCGCGCACGGGCACCAGTTGAAGATGCTCGAAGCGATCGAGACGGTGTCGGCATTGGATCTCGGGTTGCCGCTGGCCGCGGGCAACGTGGTGTCCGCCGAGGGCGCCAGGGACCTGATCACCGCCGGAGCGGGCATCGTCAAGGTCGGCGTCGGACCGGGCGCGATGTGCACGACACGCATGATGACCGGTGTCGGCCGCCCCCAGTTCTCGGCGGTTGCCGAATGTGCTGCCGCGGCAACGCAACTGGGCGCTCACGTGTGGGCCGACGGCGGTATCCGGCATCCACGCGACGTGGCGCTCGCGCTGGCCGCCGGCGCGTCCAACGTGATGATCGGCTCCTGGTTCGCGGGCACCTACGAGTCGCCCGGCGACCTGTTGCGCGATCGCGAGGACCAGCCGTACAAGGAGAGCTACGGCATGGCGTCCAAACGGGCGGTGGCCGCCCGCACCGCCGGTGACGGCGCGTTCGACCGGGCCCGCAAGGCGCTGTTCGAGGAGGGCATCTCGACGTCGCGGATGGGTCTTGACCCGTCCCGCGGAGGCGTGGAGGACCTGCTCGACCACATCACCTCGGGAGTGCGCAGCACCTGCACCTACGTCGGCGCCGCGAATCTCGCGGACCTCCACGAGAAGGTGGTGCTCGGGGTGCAGTCGGCGGCCGGCTTCGCTGAAGGGCATCCGCTGCCCACGGGTTGGTGATCCCGCACCCACGTCCTCACCCGTTACCATGGGTTTTCTCAGTCATCTACGTCATCTACGCGAAAGGGATCCCGTGCCGCAGGCACCCGTAGAGGCCCGGGTTTCAGAGGGGGCCTTCCGGGCCGAGCGGCCCGACCGCGAGCCCGCCGACGCCGAGCCCTCCCCTAGACGGCCGGGCAGCAGGCCCGGCACCCGCGCGGGGAGGATCCGATGACGGTCGCGACGTCGCTGCTGTCGCTGTTGGCGTTCGCCCTGCTGACCGCGGGCACCGCGGTCTTCGTCGCCGCGGAGTTCTCGCTGACCGCGCTCGAGCGCAGCACCGTCGAAGCGAACGCGCGCAGTGGGCACCGCCGCGACCAGATGGTCCGGCGGGCGCACCGCACGCTGTCGTTCCAGCTGTCCGGAGCGCAGGTCGGCATCTCGATCACGACGCTCGCGACCGGATTCCTGGCCGAACCCGTGGTGGCCAGGCTGATCCGCCCCGGACTGGACGCCGTCGGGATGCCGGAACGGTTCGCCGGCGGGTTGGCCCTCGTGCTGGCCATCGTGATCGCCACGTCACTGTCGATGGTCTTCGGTGAGCTGGTGCCGAAAAACCTCGCGGTCGCGCGGCCGGTGCCCGTGGCCCGGTGGTCGGCGGCGCCACAGCTGCTGTTCTCGGCACTGTTCACGCCGCTGATCCGGCTGACCAACGGCACCGCCAACATGATCCTGCGCCGGCTGGGCATCGAGCCGGCCGAGGAGTTGCGGTCGGCCCGCTCACCGCAGGAACTGGTGTCGCTGGTGCGCAGTTCGGCGCGCAGCGGTGCGCTGGACCCCGTCACCGCCGTGCTGGTGGACCGTTCGCTGCGGTTCGGCGACCGCTCCGCCGAGGAACTCATGACACCGCGGCAGAAGATCGAGGCCCTCGACGCCGACGACACGGTCGCCGATCTGGTGACCGCGGCGATCAGGACGGGGTACTCCCGCTTCCCGATCATCCGGGGCGACCTCGACGAGACGATCGGCATTGCACACGTCAAGCAGGTCTTCGAGGTGCCGACCGGCAAACGCGACAGCACCCGGCTGGCCACCCTGGCGCTTCCGGTCGCGAGGGTCCCGTCGACGCTGGACGGTGATGCGGTGATGACGCAGATCCGCGCCAACGGGCTGCAGACCGCGCTGGTGGTCGACGAATACGGCGGCACCGCGGGCATGGTGACCGTGGAGGACCTCATCGAAGAGATCGTCGGCGACGTCCGCGACGAACACGACGACGAAGCGCCCGATGTGGTGCCCGCCGGCCGCGGCTGGCAGATATCGGGCCTGCTGCGCATCGACGAGGTCGCCGGCGCGACGACGTTTCGCGCCCCCGAAGGGGACTACGAGACGATCGGCGGCCTGGTGCTCGAGAAGCTGGGGCACATCCCCGAAGAAGGCGAGTCGGTGGAACTCGACGCGTTCGATCCCGACGGCCCGATCGAGAATCCGAACCGCTGGCTCGCGACCGTGGTGCGGATGGACGGGCGCCGCATCGACGTGCTGGAGCTGACCGAACTGGGGCGGCGCAGCGACGGATCCGGCAACGGGCGGGGCGATGGGAGCCGCGCCGATGGGTGACTTCCTCGGTGTGCTGCTGACGGTGCTGCTGCTGGCCGTCAATGCGTTCTTCGTCGCCTCGGAGTTCGCGTTGATCTCCGCGCGCCGCGATCGGCTCGAGGCCCTGGCCGAACAAGGCAAGAAGAGCGCGGTCACCGTGATCCGCGCGGGCGAGCACCTGTCGCTGATGCTCGCCGGCGCGCAGCTGGGCATCACGATCTGCTCCATCCTGCTCGGCCGGGTTGGTGAGCCCGCCGTCGCCCATCTGCTGGAAAAGCCGTTCGACGCCGTCGGTGTCTCCGATGCGGTGCTACACACCGTGTCCTTCGTCGTCGCCCTGACCATCGTGGTCGTGCTGCATGTCTTGCTCGGCGAGATGGTGCCGAAGAACATCGCGATCGCCGGACCGGAGTCGGCGGCGATGCTGCTGATCCCGACCTATCTGGTGTGGATTCGCCTGGCTCGACCGCTGATTGCGTTCTACAACTGGTGCGCCAACGCCACCTTGCGCGCATTCCGCGTCGAGCCGAAGGACGAACTCGACGTCACGGTCTCGACCGTCGAGCTGTCCGAGATGATCGCCGAGTCGCTGTCCGAGGGCCTGCTCGACCCCGAGGAGCACGGCAGGCTCACCCGCGCGCTGCAGATCCGTGATCGTGCGGTCAAGGACGTGGCCTTCCCGCTGCGCGACATCAGGACGGTCTCGGTGGCGCGCGAGGGCGCGGGGCCGACGGTCAGCGCGGTGGAGCAGGCGCTGGCCGAAACCGGCTACTCGCGCTTTCCGATCACCGACGCGTCCGGCACCTACCTCGGTTACCTGCACATCAAGGACGTGCTGGCGTTCGTCAACGACCCCGACGCGGTGCTGGACTTCTCGATGGTGCGCCCGCTGCCGCTGGTGCCGGCGTCGCTGCCGCTGCCCGACGCGTTGTCGCGCCTGCGGCGCACCAACAGCCACCTGGCACTGGTCACCGCGCCCGACGGCAGCGTGGAGGCGATGGTCGCGCTCGAAGACCTGGTCGAGGATTTGGTGGGCACCGTGCGAGACGGGACACACCGTGTCTGACGTCGCCCGGGTGTTGTGCGAGGCCGAGTGGACGGATCGCGAGCGCCGTCACCGTCGGCGCGTCGACGACTTCCTGCGCACCCACCGATCCGGCGAGACGCATCCGGTCTGGGACTTCCTGTTCACCTACTACAGCCTGCGGCCTGGACGGTTGCGGACCTGGCATCCCGGGTTCGGGATCGCGCTGGCGGGTGCGGCCGCGCAGCGATACCTGCGCCGCACGGGTTACCGGCCGGACGGCGACGCGGTGACGGTCACCGGCGACTACCTGCTGGCGCGGCTGGACACCGTCCGATTCATCGGCCGTCTGCTGCGCGCGACGGCGGCGCGCCCAGCACGGCTGAACTGCTTCGGGCTGCACGAGTGGGCGATGGTCTACCGCGCGCCGACGGTGCGCCACGACCGGGTGCCGCTGCGTCTCGGCGCCGCGGGCACCGACACGGTCGTCGAGTCGATGCCGTTGCGGTGCACCCACTTTGACGCGTTCCGGTTCTTCACCGGGCCGGCCACCCGGCGAAACGCCGAGCAGCTCACCCGGGCGGGCCAGACCGCCAGCGAACAGCCGGGCTGCCTACACGCGGCGATGGATCTCTTCAAGTGGGCGGTCAAGTTGGGACCGCTGGTCCCGTCGGAGTTCGTGATGGACTGCCTGGACCTGGCGGCCGACGCCCGCGCGCTCGACATGCAGGCCAGTCCCTATGATCTCCGCGACTACGGATTCGAGCCGATCGCGATCGAGACGCCGGCGGGTCGAGCCGAATACGTCCGGCTCCAGCAGACGGTTGCTGAGCGGGCCGCGCCGCTGCGGGCCGCCCTTGCCGATCGGTGTGACCGGCTACTGACGACCGCGGCTGGCGGATAGCGCCAGTTACCGGTGGGTAAGCTGGTTCGACAGCTTGAGGGAGGAATGATGACCGATCGCGTGACGGTTGGGAACCTGCGCGTGGCCCAGGTGTTGTACGACTTCGTCAACAACGAGGCGCTGCCGGGCACCGATATCGACCCCGACACCTTCTGGTCCGGGGTGGACAAGGTCGTCGCCGACCTGACGCCGAAGAACGACGAGCTGCTCGCCCGGCGGGACGAGCTGCAGGCCCGGATCGACAAATGGCACCGGCAGCGGGTGATCGAGCCGCTCGACCCCGACGCGTACAAGGCGTTCCTCACCGAGATCGGGTACCTGCTGCCCGAGCCCGACGACTTCACCATCACCACCGCGGGCGTCGACGACGAGATCACCACGACCGCCGGTCCTCAGCTGGTGGTGCCGATCCTCAACGCCCGCTTCGCGCTGAACGCCGCGAACGCCCGGTGGGGCTCGCTCTACGACGCGCTCTACGGCACCGACGTGATCCCAGAGGACGACGGCGCCGAGAAGGGCGGCAGCTACAACAAAATTCGCGGCGACAAGGTCATCGCCTATGCCCGCCGCTTCCTCGACGGTGCCGTGCCGCTGGCGTCCGGCTCCTGGAGTGAGGCCACCGGGCTGAAGATCGACGACGGTCAGCTGCTCGTCGATCTGGGCGACGGGAACTCGGTCGGACTCGCAACGCCCGAGCAGTTCGTCGGCTACACCGGCGAGCTGGGCTCCCCGCAGTGGTCGGTCCTGTTGCGCAACAACGGCCTGCACATCGAGGTTCTCGTCGACCCCCGGTCGCCCGTCGGCTCCACCGACGCCGCAGGCATCAAGGACGTGGTGCTGGAGTCGGCGGTCACCACGATCATGGACTTCGAGGACTCGGTGGCCGCCGTCGACGCCGATGACAAGGTGCTCGGCTACCGCAACTGGCTCGGGCTCAACCGCGGCGACCTCACCGAAGAGGTGAGCAAAGGCGGTGAGACGTTCACCCGCAAGCTCAACGAGGACCGCACCTACACCACCCCGGATGGCGGCGAGTTGACGCTGCCCGGTCGAAGCCTGCTGTTCGTGCGCAACGTCGGTCACCTGATGACCAACGACGCGATCCTCATGAAGGCGAACGGCGCCGACGGGGAGCAATACCAGGAGGTGTTCGAAGGTATCCAGGACGCGCTGTTCACCAGCCTGATCGCGATGCACGGATTGAAGGCCGACGACGACAACGGGCCGCTGGTCAACAGCCGGACCGGCTCGGTGTACATCGTCAAGCCGAAGATGCACGGCCCGGACGAGGTGGCCTACACCGTCGAGCTGTTCAGCCGCGTCGAGGACGTGCTCGGATTGCCGGCCAACACGCTCAAGATCGGCATCATGGACGAGGAGCGGCGCACCACAGTCAACCTGAAGGCGTGCATCAAGGCGGCCGCAGACCGGGTGGTCTTCATCAACACCGGTTTCCTCGACCGCACCGGCGACGAGATCCACACCTCGATGGAGGCGGGTCCGATGATCCGCAAGGGCGCGATGAAGAGCACCCAGTGGATCCAGGCGTACGAGGACCAGAACGTCGACCTCGGCCTCGCGACCGGCTTCTCCGGCAGGGCCCAGATCGGCAAGGGCATGTGGGCGATGACGGACCTGATGGCCGACATGGTCGAGCAGAAGATCGGCCAGCCCAAGGCAGGGGCCACCACCGCGTGGGTCCCCTCGCCGACCGCGGCCACCCTGCACGCCATGCACTACCACGAAGTCGACGTCTACGCGGTGCACAAGGAGCTCGAGGGCAAGAAGCGCACCAGCATCGACCAGCTGCTGACCGTGCCGCTGGCCAAGGAGCTGGCCTGGGCGCCGGAGGAGATCCGCGAGGAGGTCGACAACAACTGCCAGTCGATCCTCGGCTACGTGGTGCGCTGGATCGACGCCGGGGTCGGTTGCTCGAAGGTGCCCGACATCCACAACGTTGCGCTGATGGAAGACCGCGCCACACTTAGGATTTCGAGCCAGCTGCTGGCGAACTGGCTGCGCCACGGCGTCATCACGCCCGACGACGTGGTCGCCAGCCTCAAGCGGATGGCAGCCGTCGTCGACAAGCAGAATGAGCAGGATCCCGAATTCAAGCCGATGGCAACGGATCCGGACCACAGCATCGCGTTCCAGGCCGCGCAGGAGCTGATCCTGTCCGGCGCCGAGCAGCCGAATGGCTACACCGAACCGATCCTGCATCGCCGGCGGCGCGAATATAAGGCCGCAAGCGACGGTGCGTGATCCGGTGACTGGTCGACGTCGCGGGTAAGGGCGGAAGTGGGCAGGCACAGCAAACCGGATCCCGAAGATTCGGCAGGTGAGGACCGACACGACGAGTCCCGGACCGAGCGATTCGACCGGTTCGGCGGGATCGAACCCGAACGCGGTGCGGGCTATTTCGGGGGATTCGGTTATCCCGACGATCGTCCCGAGCACTCGGATGACCACCCGGACGACTACTCGGATCACTACGAGGACTACGAGGACGACGGCGGATCCGAGTATCCCGAGTCGCAGAGCGGCAGCGGATCGACTCCCCCACCGGGCATTCCGCCCAGGTCGGGTCCGCAGCACAGCGGCGACTGGGAGGGCGGTGAATGGACCGGCAGCCATCGCGCGGTGACCGCCGGCAGGCGCGGCGTCAGCGTCGGCGTCATCGCCGCGCTCGTCGCCGTCGTGGTCGCCGTCGGCGCGGTCATCCTGTGGCGTTTCTTCGGGGACGCGTTGTCCGACCGCAGCGATCAGGCCGCTGCGCGCTGCGTGGACGGCGAACTGGCCGTCGCGGTGGTCGCCGACCCGGCCATCGCCGCGCACATCCAGACACTGGCCGACCGCTACAACGAAACCGCTGCCCCGGTCGCCGACCGGTGCGTCAAGATCGGCGTCAAACCGGCCGAATCCGACCAGGTGGTCAACGGGTTCATCGGTTCCTGGCCCGCCGAGCTCGGCGATCGGCCGGCCCTGTGGATCCCCGGAAGCTCGGTGTCCGCCGCCCGACTCGAGGCTTCCGCGGGCGCCCAGACGATCATCGACAGCCGCTCGCTGGTCACCTCGCCGGTGCTGCTGGCCGTGCGGCCGCAACTCAAAGGCGCTCTCGCACAGCAGAACTGGTCGACGCTGCCGCGGCTGCAGGCCAGCCCGGCGTCGTTGGAGCAGTTGAACCTCCCAGGCTGGGGTTCCCTTCGCCTGTCGCTGCCGCTCAGCGGCGACAGCGATGCGTCGTATCTGGCCGCCGAGGCGGTCGCCGCGGCCTCGGCGCCGGCCGGTGCGCCGCCGAGCGACGGCACGCGAGCGGTGAACACGCTGGTGGCCAATCAGCCGAAGCTGGCGGACAAGAAGGCCTCGACTGCGATGGACGCGCTGCTCAACGCGGCTGATCCGGCCACCGCGCCGGTGCACGCCGTCGTCACCACCGAACAGCAGCTGTACCAGCGCAGCGCCGGGTTGCCGGACGCGGGCAGGACAGTTGCCTCGTGGCTGCCGCCCGGCCCACCGGCCGTCGCCGATTTCCCGACCGTGCTACTGGAAGGCGACTGGCTGTCGCAGGAACAGAAGAGCGCGGCCAGCGAATTCGCCCGGTTCATGCGCAAACCCGAGCAGCTCACCGAACTCTCCGAAGCCGGTTTCCGCGCCGAGGGTGCCACCCCGCCGGACAGCGACGTCGTCGAGTTCGCTCCGCTGCCGGCCCCGCTGTCGGTCGGCGACAACGAGATGCGGGCGACGCTTGCCAACGCGCTGACGGCACCGGCGGCGAACCCGGCCGTGACGATCATGCTCGACCAGTCGATGCCCGCCGACGAGGGCGGCCAGTCCCGGCTCGAGAACGTGGTCGGCGCGCTGACCGCCCGGCTGCAGGCGCTGCCGGCATCGGCGGCAGTGGGCCTGTGGACCTTCGACGGAACCGAGGGCCGCTCGGAAGTGAGCACCGGGCCGTTGTCCGATCAGGTCAACGGCGCCCCGCGGTCGGCGGCCCTCACCTCGGCGCTGGACGAGCAGTCCGCATCGGGCGGCGGCGCGGTGTCGTTCACCACGCTGCGCCTGGTCTACACCGAAGCGATGGCGAATTTCCGCCAGGGCCAAGAGAACTCGATCCTGGTGATCACGACGGGCCCGCACACCGACCAGAGCCTGAACGGCGATGGTCTGCAGGCCTACATCCGCGGCGCATTCGACCCGGCGCGGCCGGTAGCCGTCAATGTGATCGACTTCGGCTCAGACTCCGATCGCGAAACCTGGCAGGCCGTCGCCGAGGCCAGCGGCGGCAACTACCAGAATCTGACGAGTTCGGCGGGTCCCGAACTCACCGAGGCGATCGCCAACTTCTTGGGCTAGGTTTGCGCCGAACGTGCATCGAGCCCACGCTCGGCGGACCGGGGATCTAGGCGAAGGCCTCCACGGGCGGGCACGAGCACACCAGGTTGCGGTCGCCGTACGCCCCATCGATGCGCCGCACCGGTGGCCACACCTTCGCCCGGAAGTTCCTGCCGAGCGGATAGGCGGCCTGCTCGCGGGTGTAGGGATGATCCCACTCGGCCACCAGCAGGGACTCCGCGGTGTGCGGCGCATTACGCAGCGGATTGTCGTCGACGGGCCACTCGCCCGAGCCGACCTGGTCGATTTCGGCGCGGATGGCGATCATCGCCTCGCAGAACGCGTCGACCTCGGCCAGGCTCTCGCTCTCGGTAGGCTCGACCATCAGCGTGCCCGCGACCGGGAAGCTCATGGTTGGAGCGTGGAAACCGTAGTCCGCCAACCGTTTCGCGACATCGTCGACGGTCACCCCGGTCTGCTTGGTGATCGCGCGCAGGTCCAGGATGCACTCGTGGGCGACCATCCCGTTCTCGCCGGTGTAGAGCACCGGGTAGTACTCATCGAGGCGACGGGCGATGTAGTTGGCCGACGCGATCGCGGTCAGCGACGCCGCACGCAGCCCACCGGCCCCCATCATCCGGATGTAGGCCCACGTGATCGGCAGGATCGACGCCGACCCGTACGGCGCCGCCGACACCGCGTGCTTGCCCGCGAGTTCGCCGGCCAGCGGATGACCGGGCAGGTAGCGCGCGAGGTGTTCGCGCACCGCGACCGGGCCCACCCCGGGACCGCCGCCACCGTGCGGGATGCAGAACGTCTTGTGCAGGTTGAGGTGGCTGACGTCGCCGCCGAAGCGGCCGGGCCGGGCGAGGCCGACGAGCGCGTTGAGGTTGGCGCCGTCGACGTACACCTGCCCGCCGACGTCGTGTACGGCCGCACAGATGTCGGCGATGTCGTGTTCGTAGACGCCGTGGGTGGACGGGTAAGTGATCATCAATGCCGACAACCGATCGGCGTGCTCGGCGACCTTCGCCCGCAGGTCGTCGAGATCGACGTCACCGTTCGGCCGGCACGCCACCACCACGACCCGCATCCCGGCCAGGGCTGCCGATGCCGCATTGGTGCCGTGCGCACTCGACGGGATCAGGCAGACGTCGCGGTCCGGTTGACCGCGTTCGGCATGGTAAGCCTGGATCGCCAGCAGACCCGCGTATTCGCCCTGCGAGCCGGCGTTGGGCTGCAGCGACACCGCGTCATAGCCGGTGATGTCGGTCAGCCACTTCTCCAGATCGGCGATCAGCTTGCGCAACCCGGGGGTGTCCGAGGCCGGCGCGAACGGGTGTTGGCGGCCGAACTCCGGCCAGGTGATCGGCTCCATCTCGGCGGCCGCGTTGAGCTTCATCGTGCACGAACCGAGCGGAATCATGCTGCGGTCCAAGGCAATATCCTTGTCGGCCAGCGACCGCAGGTATCGCATCATCTCGGTTTCGGTGCGGTACCGCGTGAACGCCGGGTGGGTGAGGAACTCCGAGGTCCGCGTCGTGATGCGCGGTCCGTCGAACGCCGAGTCCACCGGTGCCGCGCCGAACGCGGCCAGCACCGCCGCCATGTGGGCCTCGGTGGTGGCTTCGTCGCACGAGACGGACACGTGATCGTCGTCGACCAGCCAGACGTTGATCCCGCGCGCCTTCGCGGCGTCACGCACCGCGCCCGCCCGCCCGGGCACTCGAGCCAGCACCGTATCGAAGAACGCGCGGTGCACGACGTCCACACCGGCCGCCGACAGGCCGGCGGCCAAGGCTCGGGCCCGCTCGTGCACGCGGGTGGCGATCCCGGTCAGTCCGTCTGCGCCGTGATAGCTGGCATACATCGCCGCCATCACCGCCAACAACACCTGCGCGGTGCAGATGTTGCTGGTCGCCTTGTCGCGACGGATGTGTTGTTCGCGGGTCTGTAACGCCAAGCGGTAGGCCGGCGACCCATCCGCATCTACGGAAACCCCGACCAGGCGCCCGGGCAGTTGCCGGGCGTGCTTGGCGTGCACGGCCAGGTAACCGGCGTGGGGTCCGCCGAATCCCATTGGCACGCCGAACCTTTGGGTGCTGCCGAAAGCGACGTCGGCGCCGACTTCGCCGGGCGGGGTGATCAACGTCAGCGCCAGCAGGTCGGCGCCGACGGCGACCAGGGCGCCGCGCTCGTGCGCCTGTGCGACCAGTGCGGTCCAGTCGTTGACGCATCCGCTGGCGCCGGGCAACTGCACGATGACGCCGAAGAAGTCGCCGTCGGGCAGGCCCCGCGTGAGGTCGGCGCTGACGATCTCGATGCCCAGCGGCTCCGCGCGGGTGGCCAGCACGGCGGCGGTCTGCCGGTACACGTCAGCGTCCACGGCCAGGCGGTGCGACGGGCCGCGCACGGCCCGGTGCATCAGGGTCATCGCCTCGGCGGCCGCCGTGCCCTCGTCGAGCATCGAGGCGTTGGCGACCTCGAGACCGGTCAAGTCGGTCACCATGGTCTGGAAGTTCAGCAGCGCCTCCAGGCGGCCCTGGCTGATCTCCGGCTGATACGGCGTGTACGCCGTGTACCAGGCGGGATTCTCAAGAATGTTGCGGCGCAACACCGGTGGCATCAGCGTGTCGAAATAGCCCTGCCCGATCATCGACACGGCCACCGTGTTCAGCGCGGCCAGCGAGCGCAGTTCGGCCAGCGCCTCCTCCTCGGTGGCGGGCGCGGGCAAGTGGTCCAGGCCGGGGGCAAGGCCGCCGGTGGACAGCGTGTCGAAGATGCCCGACGGCAGCGCCTTTTCGGCGAGTTCGTCGAGCGAACCCACACCGATGGTCTTCAGCATCGTCGCGACCGCATCGGCATCCGGGCCGATGTGGCGGTCGGCGAAGTTGGGCTGGTGGTGATCGAACACTGGGGGATGCTCCAGTCGCATAGAGAAACCGTGTGGGTTCCTCTCCCTCTGTCGTCGACCCGGACCGGGCGCCTGAGAGATTCGGCGCTTCCCGGCCCGCCGATTGCTGGCGGCGAGAAACGCCTTTCCCCATGGGCGGGTAAGCGCCCCATATCTGTGGGCTTACCGCTTTCCAGAGGCATCGGGGCCTGGCGCGGTCCGGGGGCCTGAGAGGTTGACGGAGAGGTGTTGCTCCTTCGGCGTCCGTGACTGGCGGTCACGGAACTCTCCCGCACCAGGGCGATGCACGGGCGATTCTACCGCTAGCCGCGCCCGCCTACACGCTCAGGTTTACGCCGAACAGACGCAGACTGTCCCCTTTGGGCCGCGAAACAGGGCAGTTTGCGTCTGTTCGCGAGAAAACGCGAGAGAACGGATCAGCCGATCTTGCGGTCGCGGTGCTTGCGCCGGGAGGCTAACTCATCCTCGGGCGCCGCGATCGACTCGCCGCCGTCGGCCCGCTCACCCGGGAAATCGGCGATCGCGCCGGTCAGCTCCCGCATGGCGCCCGACACCGCGATGCCGAACACGCCCTGGCCGCCCTGCAGCAGGTCGACCACCTCTTCGGCCGATGTGCACTCATACACCGTGGTGCCGTCGGAGAACAGCGTGATGTTGGCCAGATCGCGGACCCCGCGCTGGCGCAGGTGGTCGACGGCGACGCGGATGTTGTGCAGCGAGATGCCGGTGTCGAGCAGCCGCTTGACGATCTTGAGAACAAGGATGTCCTTGAACGAGTACAGCCGCTGGCTGCCCGAGCCGGCCGCGCCGCGGATCGACGGCACGACCAGCGACGTCCGCGCCCAGTAGTCCAGCTGCCGGTAGGTGATGCCCGCGATCTGGCAGGCGCTGGGTCCTCGATAGCCGACAAGCTCGTCGGGGACGGAGTCGTCGGGGAAGAGCCCCGCCTGCACGGGTTCTGATGTCGATTCCGAAGGTGCCGTCGATTCCGAATCCGCGGGGCCGCTAGCAGCAGTGAGATCCAGCTGCTCCTGACGTGGCGTGTCTCCCACTTCTCGATTCCTCTCGCCGATCGAACCCGCGTCTGTGACCTGCGTGGGCGCACATCCTGCCAAGCCCGAGTGTGTCGAGCATACGCTTTGCGCCGTGCCTTCGACTGCCCATCAGTGGTCCGGCCACCAAAGTATGGCTGCCCCGAACGTGGATCGGGAAAACGCGCGCCGCGTGTCGAAGCGACGAGACGTTTCCGTGACAAAAAGCCCAGGAAACCCCGCCGGCTAGGTCGCCTTGAAGTCGTCGGGCGAGACGCTGTCGAGGAACTCCTTGAATTTCTCCACCTCGTCCTCGCGCACCGCGCCCGCTGCCTCGTCGTCGTTCTCGTCGGGGATGATGAGGCCGGCCTCCGCGAGCACCGCCTCCTCGACGTAGATCGGCACCCCGACCCGCAGCGCGATCGCCACCGAGTCCGACGGCCGCGCCGAAACCTTGATGTCGCGGTCGAAGATCAGGTCGGCGTAGAAGGTGCCTTCCTGCAGGTCGACGATGCGTACCTCTTTGAGCGAATGACCAAGCGCGGCAATGACATCGCGGATCAGGTCGTGCGTCAGCGGCCGGGCCGGCTCGACTCCCTGCTGTTCGAGTGCGATCGCGGCCGCCTCTGACTGGCCGATCCAGATCGGCAGATACCGGTCGCCGTTGGACTCCCTCAGCAGCAGGACCGGCTGATTCTGAGGCTGCTCCACGCGAATGCCGACCACACGAACCTCACCCATCTGTGTCTGCCCTCCGCGCCGAAGAAGCCAGCCTGTTAGCCATCGCTTCGAGTCTAATCCTCAGCGATCCAGTACGTCGCGCACCGCCGACTTGATCAGGGACGTATGCAAGGTGATCGCCAGCGCCGCGACCTCACGCGCCAGGTCGTCGGCGCGGTCGCGGGCGCCGGCCTTGTTGGCCTTGACGATCGGTCCGGCGATCTGGGCGATCAGGTCGGACTGCCGGTCGGCCGCAGAGCGGAACGCCCGCAGATGCCGGGCCTCCACACCGTAGTCCGCCAGCGCGCGCGCACACTGTGCGATCACCACGGAATGCTCGTCGAAGAAGCCGCCGGGCCCGGTGGTGATGACCCCGGCCTTCACGAGCGCGCTCAGAAGTTCGTCGTCGACGCCCGAGCGGGCCAGCAGGTCCTCCCGCGAGAGCCGCACCTGCGTCGGCGCCACCGCCGACACCGCCCCGCCATCACCGTCGGCCGCTACCGGCACCAGACGCGGTACTCCGTAGGCGGTTCCGCTCTGGGGTAGCTCGCCGTCGGGCTGCGCGTCGAGCTGCGCCTTGATCACCTTCAACGGCAGGTACTGGTCACGCTGGGCGGTCAGGATGAATCGCAGGCGCGCGCAGTCGTAGGCGGTGAACCGCCGATAACCCGACGCGGTGCGCTCGGGGGTGACCAGGCCTTCGGACTCCAGGAACCGGATCTTGGAAATGGTCACGTCCGGGAAGTCCGGTCGCAGCAGATCGAGGACCGCTCCGATCGACATCCCAGTGAGCGCGGGAGTGTCGGGCGCGGTCACTTAGCTGCCCGGACCGCTGTCGTCGCTCTTGGGCCCGGTCAGAAACACCAGGCGGAATTTACCGATCTGCACCTCGTCACCGTTGGCGAGCACCGCGGAGTCCACGGGTTCGCGATTGACGTAGGTGCCGTTGAGGCTGCCGACGTCGACGACCTGGAACTCGCCGCCTTCGAGCCGGAACTCGGCGTGCCGGCGGCTCACCGTGACGTCGTCGAGGAAGATGTCGCTGTCCGGATGCCGGCCGGCCGACGTGGTGGGCTGGTCGAGCAGGAACCGGGAGCCCGCATTCGGCCCACGCTTGACGACCAGCAGCGCCGAGCCGGCAGGTAGACCTTCGACGCCTGAGACGGCGCCCTCGGTGCCCGCCGTCGCCGGGGCGTCCAGTTCGTTGAGGAAGTCGGCGCGGAAGACCGAAGTCGTTTCCACGGTGACTTCGTCAGACGTCTGGTCGGTCCCAGAATTCCGGTCGTTTTCCGTCACCCGCTGCTCCTAACTGGCTGCTGTGGCGATACCGCGTCTGATTTGACCGTACCGCGCAGTGGACGTGATTGTGCCCACCACCGCCGGATCGGCCCCTAGTTGGCGTCCGGTGTGCAGAACCCTAACAACCCGTCATTCCGTCACCGTGCTGCGGTAGCCGTCGGCATCAAGGAGCCCGCCAAGCGCGTCCGCCAATGCGGCGGCGTCGGTCTGCAACTCGACCAGCCAACCTTCGCCGTAGGGGTCGGAGTTGACCAGCTGCGGGTTACCCTCCAGATCACCGTTGACCGCAACCACTTTGGCGGTGACCGGGGCGTAGAGGTCCGACACCGACTTGGTGGACTCCACCTCGCCGAACGACTCGCCGGCGGTCACCTCGGTGCCGACGTCGGGCAGCTGGACGAACACCACGTCCCCCAGCGCCGACTGGGCATAGTCCGTGATGCCGACCCGCACGGTGTCGTCGCCGGTGCGCAGCACCCACTCGTGTTCCTCGGTGTAGTGCAGGTCGGCTGGGATTTCGCTCACGGCGCTCCTCGTTCTTAAGCGTTCGGCTTGGTTGGCCACTGACCCTCATTTGACTGGCTGAGCGTATTGGCGCTGTTTCGGTTGCCGCAAGGCGGTCACATCGACCCGGTCGGACTGTTGCACCGTCATGGTGCCGCCGACGCGTTTGACGCTGTCCATGGCGCCGCCGGGGATGGTCATCGCGGCGGCCAGGGTGGGTGGATCGCCAATGGCCAGAACGGAATACGGCGGTTTCATCGGCGTGTTGTCGACCACCAGGGCACCGGGGTCGCCGACCACCCAGGTGTCGACGCCGACGCGCACCGAGGTCTGTTGGCCGGGTCCCCCGCCGCGGATCTCCATCGCCTCGGCGCCGGCGTTGCGGAGCTCGTTGATCACGTCGAGCATTGTTTCGGCAGGGACGCCGGGCGCGGTGTCGGTGATGGTCAGCGTGACGCCGGGCCCGGTCGCGGGCACGGTGCCGATCAGGATGGAAAGTGCGGCCAGCCGGGCCTGCGCGTTCTCGATCGCCGCCTGGTCGCTGCTGCCGGACGCCTGCAGCTGCGTCAGTGTGCGCTGCAGGTCGCTCACCTCGGTGTTGAGTGCCGCCTCCCGCTGCTGGAGCGAATCGAGCAGCACCAACAGGTCGGCGGGCCGGGCGGTCTCCAGAGCATCGCCGGACTCGTTCTGCCGCACCTGGGTGACGATCGCCACGCCGAGCACGACACAGAGCAGCACCGCCAACGCCCGAAAGATCAGCTGAGACCGGGGACGCCGCCCTCCGCGCAATTCGTCGAGGTCGGGTGCGGGCGCATCGGGCGGCAACTCGTGGCGGCCGTGCTGCTCCGGCTGCTCGTGCTGCGGGGTGTGCTCACTCATGCGTCACGCGCCGAACAGCCTGCGCCGCAAGGCGGCTGCGTTTCCGAAGATCCGGATTCCGAGCACGACGATGATCGCCGTCGACAGCTGGGTACCGACGCCCAGCTGGTCACCGACATAGACAATCAGCGCGGCGACCAACACGTTGAACACGAACGACACCACGAACACCTTCGAGTCGAAGATGCGCTCCAGATACGCGCGCAGCCCGCCGAAGACGGCGTCGAGCGCGGCGACGACCGCGATCGGCAGATACGGCTGGACGAAGTCGGGAACGTCGGGGCGGAAGACCAGCCCGAGCACGATGCCGACGACCAGTGCGGCGATTCCGATCATGTGTCTGACTTCATCTCTGTGTCTACGACCCAATCTCCTTGGCGAAGTTGATTTCTCGGACGGAGGCGGCGGGCAGTTCGAGCCCGTCGCCGGTGCTTACGCTGACTCCGACGCCGTAGGAGACCTCCAACAGTCGAAGTCGTTGCAGGCCGGGGCTGCGGTCGAACACGTCCTGCATCGCGTGTGGCGGTCCGATCGCGAGGACGACGTATGGGCTGCTGATCGGTTGATTGTCGACCAGGATGCCGCCGCCCGCCTGTCGGACCGTCACATTGGGTCCGATCCGCACACCGCCCACCGACAGGGCTTCGGCGCCGCTGACCCACAGCGAGTTGACGACGAGCTGAAGATCGCGGTCCAGGATCACCTGCCGGCTGCCCGGCACCCGCTCCTTCGACACGTCGCTGAGGTCCGCGGATACGCCCGGGTCGGTGACGGTGATCGTCAGGCCGGGGCCGATGACCGGTGTGGCCGCCGCAGCGAAGTTCGCCCCGTCGAGTCGTTCCAGCAGCTGCTGGCCGCGTGCATCGCCTTCGAGGCGGTTGCGACGTTCGTCGTCCACCTCGGCGGCCAGCGTGTCCCTGCGGGCCGCCACCGCCGCGGTGTCGGCTTCGGCCGTCCGCACGCTGCCCGCGAGCACCTGTTGCGTCTCGCGGACGCCCGGGGCGGTCGCGCGAGCCTGGGCCATCGCAACCGCGAACACCACCACCAGCAGCAGCGCACCGGCCACCTGCCAGATCCACGTCTGCCACCGGGGCCGCACCTGACCGGCGGCTTTGGCCTCGGCCGCCGCCGCATACCCGGGGTCGAGGTGATCGGTCAGCAACGACCGCAGCAGCGACGGGACCGGGATCAGCGTCGGCCGGTCCGCCTCGTGGGCGTTGCGGCCCGCTTGCGGGTCGTAGCCGCCGAGCGTTCTGCGGAAGCTTTGCGTCATCGGGCGTCCCGGCTCGTCGCGCGCGCGTTCATCACGTCACCTTCGGCAGCTGTCGCACCACCATGCCCACCTGGATCAGGTACAGCAGACCGGACCACAGGTACATCACCAGGCCCCAGATCAGGAAGGCCCAGCCGATGGCCAGCACCACCCGGCTCCAGGTCGCGTCCCACTGCCCCAACAGGATCAGCGGCAGCCCGGACATCAACGCGAACGTGGCGGCCTTGCCGATGTAGGTGACCGGCAGCGCGGTCAGGCCGCGGCTGCGGAGCAACGGCAGCGTCGTGGCCAGCACGGCATCGCGGCCGATCAAGGTGAGCACGATCCACCACGGCAGTGAGCCCTGAATCGCCATGGCGATCGGGACCACGAGCATGTAGATGCGGTCGACGGCCGGGTCGAGCAACTCCCCCAGCCGCGACGACTGGTTGTCGACCAGCCGCGCGATCTTGCCGTCGGCCCAGTCGGAGAACCCACTGAACATCAGCACCGCCACCGCCCAGGCGTTGGCGTGCACGACCAGCAGCAGCCAGAGGAAGACCGGCACCAACACCAGGCGCAGCACACTGAGCACGTTGGGCACCGTGAGCACCCGGTCGCGGGCCTGACCCGCCTCGTCCGGCGAGGGCGCTTGGCGATGCGCCTCGGTCATGGACTCAACCTAGCGGAACACACCCGGCAGGCTCAGCGCCGACAGCGAGTCGTCGGCGAGCGGATTGTCGTGCACCATGTAGGTCCACGTCGAGGTCGGGCGGGCCAGTTTGGAAAGGTCGACGCCGGGTTCGTCCTCGATCGACGGCGCGGTCTCGAATGTCTGCTGGGCCGCTTCGATCGCATCGGCGGCCAGCGAGGCGAACGCGTCGACTGCCATCCGGTGGAACTCGTCGATCGGCGTCTGGTTGCCCAGCGCTCTCAGGTGGATGCTCTCCCGGATGTCGGCCAGATACGCCAGGTGGTCGGTCCACCCCCGGTCGAGGTGGTACAGCATGATCAGCCGGCAGATCTCCTCCAGCTTTTCCTCGCCGAGCCGCTCGAGAACCTCCTCGTAGCGTTTCGGCGACAGGTCGGCGAGTTCCTCACGCGCGGTCGCCGTGCGCAGCAACGTGTTTCGGCGTTCGACGATGATCGCGCGCTGCTGGGCGATCAGCTGGTTGTAGCGCCAGTTGTTGGCGTGGATGTCGAGCATCCGGCCTTCGGCGACGCGCTGCGCGTGATCCAGCAGGGTGGCCGCCTTGGGGCTCACGACACGGCCGTCCTCGTCGCTGTCCATCGGAAGCTTGTTCGGTTCCAGATGCGCCACCACCACGTCGTCTTCCCAACTGGAGAAGAACACCGACGAGCCGGGGTCGCCCTGGCGCCCGGCGCGACCGCGCAGCTGGTTGTCGAGCCGCTCGGTGTGGTGCCGGCCGGTGCCGATGACGTGCAGCCCGCCGAGCTCGGCGACCTCATCGTGGTCGGCCTCGTCGGAGCCGCCGAGGCGGATATCTGTGCCGCGGCCGGCCATCTGGGTGGACACCGTGATGCTGCCGAGCTTGCCGGCTTCGGCGATCACCGCGGCCTCCTCGGCGTCGTTCTTGGCGTTGAGCACCACCGCCGGGACACCGGCCTTCACCAGCTTCTCGTGCAGCTCTTCAGACTCGGCCACGTCGCGGGTGCCGACGAGCACCGGTTGCCGGGTCTCGTGGATCTCCTTGATGTGCTCGACGATCGCGTCGTTCTTGGCCGCCGCGGTGACGTACACGCGGTCGGTTTCGTCCTGGCGGATGTTCGGCTTGTTGGGGTCGATCGGCGAGACGCCGAGCTTGTAGAACTGGCGCAGCTGCTCGCCTGCGGCCAGCGCGGTGCCGGTCATGCCGCACACGGTCTGG
Organism: Mycobacterium sp. IS-3022; assembly: GCF_001500065.1. Classification (GTDB taxonomy): domain Bacteria; phylum Actinomycetota; class Actinomycetes; order Mycobacteriales; family Mycobacteriaceae; genus Mycobacterium. The sequence continues at coordinate 98,975 of NZ_LQIN01000050.1, read as the reverse complement.
TACCGGTTGACCAGCGCCTGCACCGTGATGGTGTCGAGCACCTCACCGGTCTCGGTCGTCTCGATGCCCTCCTTCGCCTCGACCGCGGCCTGCAGACCGTCGGGCCAGCGCTGCAGCTGGGCGATCCGGCCGCGGGAGGCGTTGATCAAGTGCACGGCGTCGTCGCGGACGATGTAGTGCACATCGCGTTGCAGCAGCACGTGCGCGTGCAGTGCGACGTTGATCTCGGTGAGTGTGGTGGCGACGTGCTCCTCGGAGTACAGGTCGATGCCGCCGAGCTTGGCTTCCATCTTCTGCGCGCCGATCTCGGTGAGATGCACGTTGCGGCTGTCGGTGTCGGTGTCGTAGTCGACGCCGGGCGTGAGTTCGCCGACCATCCGGATGATTTCGACCTTCGGGGTCTCGCGGTGGCTGGTGCCCGCGAGGACCAGCGGCACCAGCGCTTCGTCGACGAGCACGGAGTCGGCCTCGTCGATCAGCGCGACGTCGGGGTTCGGTGAGACGAGGGCGGCAACGTCGGTGACCAGCTGATCGCGCAGCACGTCGAAGCCGATCTCGTTGACCGAGGCGTAGGTGATGTCGCACTTGTAGGCGGCGCGGCGCTCGTCGGCCGTCGAGCTCTCGGTGATCCAACCGACGGTCAGTCCCAGCGCCTCCAGCAGAGGGCCCATCCACTCGGCGTCGCGCCGCGCCAGGTAGTCGTTGATGGTGATGACGTGCACGCGCCGGCCGCCCAGCGCATAGCCGGCCGCCGCGATCGCACCCGACAGGGTCTTACCTTCACCGGTGGCCATCTCGACCACGTCGCCGGCGAGCATCCGCAGTGCGCCCAGGAGCTGCACATCAAAAGGACGCAGCAGGGTCGCCCTTTCGGCGGCTTCCCTGGCGATCGCCAGGAACTGCGGAATGTCGGTGGACTCGGCGAGGTCGTCGAGGTTCAGCAACTTGGCGGCCTTGCGCAGTTGCTCGTCGTCGAGTGCCGCGGCCTTCTCCTCGAACTCCGCCGAGCTGCGCACCTGGTCCATCGACTGGGCCTGGTCGCGGTCGGTGCTGGCGCCGAGCAGCCGCCAGAATCTGCTGCTGACACGACCTGAATTGCGGGTCTTCGTCTTCGCCACACCGCTACCGTACGCGGCCGCCCGGGCAGCAGGCGCGCGCTGTCGCGCTCAATGGAGTGTGCGGAAATCGATGCGCACGGAGTCGGACACCGCCTCGAACCCGACCTTCTGGTAGATCGCGTTCGATGTCGGATTGGCCAGGTCCGTGAACAGCACGACGCCGGCGTCGCCGCGATCCAGCGCGGCCCGCGCGGCCGCGGCGGTGACCGCCGAGCCGTAGCCGTGTGCGCGGCGGGTCGCGGGTGTGAAGACGGGACCGATGCGCGAGACCCCGGCCGCGGCCGAGCGCAGCAGCGCCATGCTCACCGGCGTGCCGTCGACGTCCCACAGCACGAAGCGGTCACCCCGGCCCGTCGCGGCGTCGACGAACTCGCCGCCCGCTGTGTCGGGATGCCCGGGTGTCTCGGCGAAGAACATCTGCACCCAATCGGCCAGCACCGGGCGATCCCGGTCCGTCGCGATGCGAGCCGAACCCGCGACACCTGCCGGCGGCTTCAACGTCCCGAGCCGGTACAGCCGCTCCTCGAGCGTGACGACGGCTACTCGACCCGTGCTTTCACTCCAGGCGTCGGCGAACGCGGTAGCGGCGTGGCGAGCACCGCGCACACCGGTCAGGCCGGGACGCCTACCCGCGACCTCGCGGGCGACGCCATCGATGTGCTCGACGGGAATACCGTTGCACGCCAAAGGGTATGGCGGTGTCTGCAGCGCCACGCCGACGATGTCCGAGTCCCGCCACAGTGACAGCAGCAGCGCGTCGTCCGGCAGCGCGGCCCGTAGGACGGTCAACTCGATCGTGTTGGCGATCGGGTCACGGCGATAGACCGGTTCGGCGACCGCCAGGAATTCGTCGGCGGAGCCGTGAAAGCGCACCTCCATCACTCCAGCATGGGCGCGAAACTCGAACGCGTCGAATGATTTTCGTCGCACGCTCGCGCAGATGGCTACGCCAGGTTCGACCGGCGCGGGTACGCCACCGTCGGATCGGTCAGCGCGTTGACCACGGCGGGCAGGCTCGACGAAAACGCCCGCTCCAAAGCGGGTCGCAGCTCGGCGGGCGTCGTCACCAGCTCGCCGTGCCCGCCGAGAGCCGTGACCACCTCGTCGTACCGGGTACCCGGCCGCAGATCGGCCACCACCGAGTAGCCGTACAACATCTCCATCGGGTGTTTCTCCAGCGCCCAGATTCCGTTGTTGCCGATCACCGACACCACCTGAACCCCATGTCGTACCAACGTGTCCCACTCCATGCCGGAGAACCCGAACGCGCCGTCGCCCTGCAACAGCACGACCTGCCGGTCCGGCCGGGCCAGCTTGGCGGCCAGAGCGTATCCGGGTCCCGAGCCCAGACAGCCGAACGGGCCGCTGTCGAGCCAAGCGCCCGGCACGTGGCTGTCGATGAGGCGGCCCGCGTACGAACCGAAGTCGCCCGCGTCGATCACGACAATCGCGTCGCGGTCGAGCATCGTGTTGAGCTCGGCGTACACCCGCATGGGGTGCAACGGCGTGCGGTCGTCACGAAGTTCGTCAGCCTCGGCGGTGCGCGCCGCGGTCTCCACCGCACGAAGCTCCGCGATCCAGGCTTCGTGGTCGGGCGTGGCGGCCGCCGACAGCGCAGACAAGGTCGCGGTGAGGTCACCGAACAAGCCGGCGGCGACCGGTCGCGCCGGTGCCCGCTCGGGGGCGACCCGGTCGACGGAGATCAGCGCGGTGTCGGCTCCGAACACGCCTCCGAAGCCGAGGCGGAAGTCCATCGGTACGCCGATCACCAGCGCGACGTCGGCCTCCTTCAACGCCTTCGACCGTGCCCGCGAGAACGCGAGCTGGTGGTCGGCTGGCACGACGCCGCGAGCCATCCCGTTCATCAGCACCGGGATGCGCAGCGACTCGGCAAGCTTCAACAGCGCGGTCTCGGCGTGGCCCCACCAGACGTTCGTACCGGCCATGATGACCGGCCGCCGCGCCCCGGCCAGCAGTCCTACCGCGACGTCCACCCCATCCCCGTCGGCGTGCGCCTCGGCTGACGGCCGGCTCAGCGCTCCGGGCCCACCAGTGTCGGCGGTCTCACTGAACACGTGGTCCATCGGGAAGTCGACGAACGACACCCCCGATGGCGCCCCGCCGGCTCCGACAGCTGCCCGAAGCGCATCGTCGATCAATCGCCCGACGGCGTCCGGCGACTCCGCGGTGGCCGCGAACCGGGTCAACGGCGCGACGAACGGGACGTGGTCGATCTCCTGCAGGCTGCCCTGCCCCCACCGCAACGCCGGCGCGCGGCCGCCGAGGATGACCAGCGGCGACTGGTTCTGCTGCGCGGCGGCCATCGCGCTCATGCCGTTCGTGACTCCGGGACCGGCGGTCAACGCCGCCACGCCCGGCACCCGCGTCACCTTCGACCAGCCCTCGGCGGCGAACGCGGCGGTCTGCTCATGGCGGGTGTCGATCAACCTGATGTTCTGCGCCCGGCAGCCGTCGTAGATGGAGAACAGGTGGCCACCCGAGAGTGTGAAGACCGTGTCGATGCCGCTGGCCCGCAACCGCCGGGCGATCACGTGTCCCGCGTTCACCGCGTCAGGACCCGGAGCGTCGGTGCTCATGCTGGCAGCATAGAGAGCCGCAGCGCTCGCGGGTCGACGCGCGACCGGCAGTGAGGCCGGCGCAGCGCCGCCGACAGGTTGTCGAGGTACCTTGCCCGAATGGAAGAGGGAATGTTCGCCCCCACGCTGGACTGGGGCAACGAGCTTCTGGCGTCGCTGACATGGATCGGCCAGGCCTGGGCGGTCGCGGCGGTGTGCACCCTTGCGATCCTTGTGCTGATCGCCCGGTTCACGGAGTGGGGCAGACAGTTCTGGCGCATCACCGGCGACTACTTCAAGGGCCCGGAGAGCGTCAAGGTGTGGCTCTGGCTGGCGGTGATCCTGCTGTCGGTGATCGTCGGTGTTCGTCTCTCCGTGCTGTTCACGTATCAGGGCAGCGACATGATGACCAGCTTCCAGGTGGTGGCAGCGGGCATCGGCAACGGCGACGACACGATCAAGGACTCCGGCAGGGACGGGTTCTGGCTGTCGATGCTCGTCTTCTCGATCCTGGCCGTCCTGCACGTTGCACGGATCATGTTGGACCTGTTCATCACGCAACGGTTCATGCTGGCCTGGCGTGTTTGGTTGACGGACCAGATGACCGGTGACTGGCTCGACGGCAAGGCGTACTACCGGGGGCGGTTCATCGACCAGACGATCGACAACCCCGATCAGCGCATCCAGCAGGACATCGACATCCTCACCGCCGGCGTCGGCGGACTCCCCAACACCCCGAACAACACCTCGACCTCCACGCTGCTGTTCGGTGCGGTCAACGCCGTCGTCTCGATGATCTCGTTCACCGCGATCCTGTGGAACCTGTCGGGAACGCTCACCCTTCCGTTGATCGGGACCGAAGTGCCGAAGGCGATGTTCTGGATCCTGTTGGGATATGTGCTCTTTGCGTCGATCATCGCGTTCTGGGTCGGTAGGCCGATCATCTGGTTGTCGTTCAACAACGAGAAATTCAACGCCGCGTTCCGCTACGCGCTGGTGCGGCTGCGCGACGCGTCCGAAGCGGTCGCGTTCTATCGCGGTGAAATCGCCGAGCGCACCGGTCTTCGCCGACTCTTCGCCCCCGTGGTGTCCAACTACAAGCGCTACATCAACCGGATGATGGGCTTCTACGGCTGGAACCTGTCGATGGATCAGATCATCGTGGTGCCGCCGTATCTGCTGCAGTTCCCGCGGTTCTTCAACGGTGAGATCACGCTCGGCGCGATGAGTCAGACCGCGTCGGCGTTCGGCAATATCGAGCAGGGTCTGTCCTTCTTCCGCAACGCCTATGACCAGTTCGCGGGCTACCGCGCCGCGATCATCCGGCTTCACGGTCTGGTGACCGCCAACGAGCAGGGTCGGGAGCTCCCGGAGATCACGACCACCCCGAGTGCCGACGACACCGTGCGACTCGACGACATCGAGGTCCGCACCCCGGACGGCAGGCAGCTCATCAACCCGCTCGACCTGCGGCTGGAGGTCGGCGAGACGCTGGTCGTCACCGGTCCGTCCGGTGTCGGCAAGACCACGCTGCTGCGCAGCCTCGCGGAGTTGTGGCCGTTCACCTCCGGCACGCTGACTCGGCCGTGCGGGCCGAACGAGACGATGTTCCTGTCGCAACTGCCCTACGTGCCACTCGGGGACCTACGCGCCGTGGTGAGCTATCCGAACGAGGGAGGCGCGATCGAGGACCGAGAGTTGGAGCGCACGCTCGAAGCGGTGGCACTGCCGCACCTCGTCGGCCGGCTGGACGAGGTTCAGGACTGGGCCAAGGTGCTCTCCCCCGGCGAGCAGCAGCGCATCGCGTTCGCGCGCATCCTGCTGACCAAGCCCAAGGCGGTGTTCCTCGACGAGTCGACGTCCGCGCTCGATGAGGGGGTGGAGTTCCTGCTCTACCAGTTGGTGCGGACACGACTTCCCGACACGATCCTGGTCAGCGTCAGCCACCGCAAGACCGTCGAACAGCATCACAGCCATGAGCTGGAACTGCTCGGCGACGGCGAGTGGCGATTCAGTCGCATCGAGGGCGACGAACCGGTACCGGTCTAACGCTTGGCGGCGTGTGCGCCCGCGCGCCTGCCGAAGAACGAGCCCTCGCCGAGTTGCGTTCCGCTGGCGTAGCCCTTGCCGTCCTGGGCGATGTTCGACGCGCACGCGCCCGCGGCGTAGAGCCCGGGAACGGCCGAGCCGTCCTCGCGCAGCACCTCGCCGTCGATCGACACCGCCAGACCGCCCATGGTGAACCCCGAGTACATCGCCCGGCCCAGCGACAGGTCGAACACCGCGTACGGTCCGTTGTCTTGCGCGGCAACGTATTCCGGCTGTTTGTGAAAGTCCGGGTCCTCACCGCGGGCGGCGTGCTCGTTGTAGCGGTTCAGCGTCGCCACCAACTTGCCATTCGGGATGCCAAGTGCGGCTTCGACTTCCTCGATGGTCTCCCACCCGTCGAGGAACTTGATCAGCGGCATCTCCGGCATCTCCATGTGCGCCTCGTCGACGATGAGGTACGCCGTCTGCTCCGGTTGCTCCAGGACAAACGCCGATGTGCGCGAATGGTAGGAGTCTTCGGCGACGAACCGCTCACCGTTCTTGTTGACGATGATGCCCGTCAGCAGAATTTCGGGCGGGTAGGCGGCGGCGGTGATGAACAACTGGTCCAGGTTCTTGGCGACGCCGCCGGCCGAGACCCCCAACCGGATGCCCAGGCCGTCGTCGTTCGGATTGCCGAGGATGTAGGGCTCAACCTCGCCGTGGTGCTTGGTCTTTCGCTTCTGGCCCAGTGCCGGCGTGTACTGTGCCACCATCTCCGGGTTCATCGCGAACCCACCCGCGGCAATGACGACGGCCTTGGCCCGCACGACGCCCGTCTCGCTGAAGTGCTTCCACTGCACGCCCACGACGCCGCCGTCCTCGACCACCAGATTGGTCGCGCCGGTCTCGTAGCGGACCTGCACGCCGAGATCGGCGGCGCGCTTGACCAACAGGTCGATCACCATCGCCGCGCCGCCCAGTTCCCCCGGCACGGGAACCGAGTGGCCGCGCGGCGCGGGGTTGGCCTGCTCACAGAACGGCCACACCTTCTCGTTGCCCGTGTACGACAGCCCCTCGGTGCCCGGCGGAACCACCACCTTGCCGGGGTAGTAGCTGCGCTCGAACTCGAAGCCGAGGGCCTCCAACCACTCGAAGTGCTCGACGCTGCCGTCGCAGTACGCGCGGATCTTGTCGTGCTCGGGCTCGCGTGACATCGCGACGAGGTACTTGTACATCTCCTCCGGGCTGTCGTCGTGCCCGGTCGCCCGCTGCACGGCGGTTCCGCCGCCGAGATAGAAATGTCCGCCGGCCATCGACGTCGTGCCGCCCGCGTCCGCTGCCTTCTCCAGGACCAGCACCCGCGCCCCCTCGGCCGCGGCACTGACGGCCGCGCACCCGCCGGCGATGCCGAAGCCGATCACCACGACGTCGGCCTCGTCGGACCATGCCGTCACATCGGCCGCGGCGATGGTGTCGGGGGCGTCGGGAATCTGGGTGTTCACTTCTGCTCCTGTTTGATGTATTCGAAGAATGCCTTGATTTCGGCTGGGATGTAAGCGATCTCGACATACGGCACGCCGGCCGCCGGCGCCGCGACATACGCGAACCGCATCCCGCCGGGCATCACGCCCTGGGCGACGACCTCCTCGGCACCGGCAACCGCGCCGTCGAACTCCTCGACGGAAGATTTCTCGACGCAGATGTGGTGCAGCCCCGGTCCAGCGGTGTCGAGGAACTCGGTGTAGACGCTGCGCCCGGAGACCGGCGCGATGAGCTCGAGTTGCGTGTCACCGGCGTAGCTCAGCGAGATGCTCGCGACGAAGTCCGCCGGTTCACCGCGAAAGGTGCAGGCATCCGGTGCGAAGTGGACGTCGGGTATGCGGACCCACTTCTTGGCACCCAACAACGTGGTGAGCGCATGTTCGGTGGCATCGAGGTCCCGCGTCACCCACGCAATCTGGACAGGTGTCTGGGCAAGCATCGGGTCGAGGATATCCGCGCCCGGCCCCGAAGGCTAGAACGTGTTCTAGTTACTCCTCGCCGTAGTAAGCCTTCAGGCACCGATCGGCCGAGCCGCGTGCGATGCCGGGGTCTTCCCCGGCAGCGACGTTCGCGGCGAACCACTGTTCGCCGGACAGTTTGAGAAAGCGGCGCCCGTCTTCGGTGGTCGTCCACTCCTGCCCGTCGGCAGGATCGACGGATTCGCCGGTGTCCAGGTGCAGTGCCAGGCCCAGCAGCATGGAATCCCAGCCCATGCCGACGGCCCCGGGCCCGAACTGACGCCAGGTGTCGTCATCCACCTGCGCGATGTGCTCGACCACCAGGCGGGCCCGGTCGACGCCCTCGCCGACGACGCTGACGTCGATCCAGCTGACGCTGCCCATGCTTTCCCAGGTGGCGGTGAAGTTCTGCGGCGGATCGCAGGTCAGGATCGTGCCGTTGGCGTGGCCCTGCAACTGGTAAGAGCCGCCGAGTTTGAGCTCACCGGAGATCGGCAGGAACCACCGCTCGATACGTTCGGCGGTGGTGACCGCGTCCCACAGGTCCTCCTGGTCGGTGTCGTAGGCCTGGCTGATGGTCACGACGCGCGCCTCCCCCGACTCGATCGTGCGGGTCCCGACGGTGCGCCTGACCGCGTTGATTTGATGGTCGACGTCGATGTCCTTCATGGAGCCTTCCTTCGTCGTTGTCGTTTTCCGCGGGCGATCTCGGTGCCGAGCGCATTCAGCGGTGGCGTCCAGAAGCGGCGGAACGCATCGAGCCACTGGTCGACGTCCTGCAGCGCCGTGCCGTTGACCGCGTAGAGCCGGCGTTGCCCGTCCGGTCGTACGGACGTGAAGCCGTTGTCGCGCAACACTTTCAAGTGCTGCGAGACGGCCGGTTGCGTGATCGCGAACTCCTCGGAGATGGTGGCGCCGATCGCGCCGGCCGACATCTCGCCGTCGGCGAGCAGTTCGAGGATGCGGCGGCGCACAGGGTCCCCGAGGACGTCGAACGCGTGCACCACTTCAAAATAAAGACGTGGCTTATATAAGTCAAGCTTTAATAGCTTGGCCTCACGGCGCCGCGTCGCCGAGGCTCGCCGATGCGGCGGAGATGACGTCTTGGCTGGCCTGCTGCCTGGCCGTGTGCCACGACACCGCGGCGGGATACTTGCCCCACGTGCTGTTGAACATGCCGATGAGCGCCGCCCGGTTGTCAGGGGTGATGACATACACCGGCCCGCCGGAGTCGCCCTTCTGGCTGACCACGCCGTTGGCCATCGTGAACCAGCCGTTGTTGACCGCCTCGACGTTGCCGCAACTCTCACCGGTGACCACGCCGAAATGGCACACCGGTTGCCCCGGCGCAGGCACCACAGCGGGGTCCGACACCAGCACCCTGCCGCCGGGCAGCACGTTGTTGACCGCGACGTCGGGGGCCAGCGCGATCGCCTCCCAATCGGCGATCTGATGATTGGTGTCCACGGTGGCGCCGTTGGGCGTGTTGTCGCGGAACACGGTCTGCATGCCGATGAGGTTGCCGTCCCGGTCCCGGACCGGCCCGCTGCCTCGGCAGTGGCCCGCGGTGAACGCGATCCGCGCCTGCGGGTCGACATAGCCCAGCGTGCAGACGTTGGTGTCCTGGCGGATTTCCATGCCCGGGTAGACCAACACACCGGGGGTCGCCTGCGCGGACGCGGAACCGAGGGCGAGCGCCGCGATCGGGGCGGCCGCGGCCGCCAGTACGCGTTTCCATGGTCGGCGCACTGTCGCCTCCGCTCCTCGGGCCGATAAAGCCTCGGGCACCCGCGCGTTGCGGGCTCCATATACCCGGGCGAGCATGCGGAAAACCGCACCCGATACGGAGCAACCACTCGACGATGGTCCCGTCACTTGCCCATCGGCGAAGATCACCGTCGTGTTACGCCCCGGCCGCATTTTCGCCACGGGCTAGGAATCAAACCCTACGCCGAGCGCGTCAAGCGTCCGCAGGAAAACGTTGCGGTGCCCGGCTGAATGGTCGGCACGGTCCAGCGACCAGCGGGTCGCCTGGACGGCGATGCTCGCCAGCGGCTCCGGCGGAAACGGCATCGGCCGCTCGCGCACCATCTGCAGTTCCGTGCGCGCAGTGGGCCGGCCGTCGAGCAGATCGAGACACACATCGGCGGCGAATCGCGAGGCGCCCACCCCCAGCCCGGTGAACCCGTTGACGTAGGCGACGCGACCGTCCCGGGCCAGTCCCCAGTGCGCGCAGAACCGGCTGTTGGTGTCGATCGCACCGGCCCAGCGGTGGCTGAAACGGACGTCGCCAAGCTGCGGAAAGGTGAGGAAGAAGTGTGCGGCCAATCGCCGGTACGTCGCCGGCCGGTCCTCGTAGCCGGGGTCGACCCTGCGTCCGAAGTGGTAGACGGCGTCATAACCGCCCCACACGATGCGGTTGTCCATCGTGAGGCGGTAGTAGTGGAACTGGTTGGCGCAGTCGCTGATCCCCTGTCGGTTTCGCCAGCCGATGCGGTCCAGCTGGGCGTCGGTGAGCGGATCGGTGGCCAGCACGTAGTCGTACACCGGGATCGTGTGCAACCGGTTGCGCTTGAGCAGGCTCGGATAGACGTTCGTGGCCAGCACCGCCCGCCGGGCGGTGATCACCGCCGGCCCGCTGTGCACCCGAAGACCGACGCCACCGGAATCCAGCCGCGAGGCGTTGGTGTGCTCGTAGATTCGCACGCCGGCGTCCTGGCACGCCGCGGCGAGTCCGAACACCAGCTTGGCGGGGTGCACCAACGCACAGGTATCGGCGCTGAACAGCCCCGCGAGGTAGGTCGGCGAGTGCACCTGGTCTTGCACTTGCGCCCTGTCGAGGAACTGCCCTTGCCCGTCGGCCGCGGCCTGTCGTAGCCAATCGACCTGGTGAGGTTCCGTGGCTACCGTCAGCATGCCCGTGCGTTGCCATTCGGCGTCGAGACCCAGCTGCCGCAGCTCGGCCTGCATGCCGTCGAGATTGTCCCGCCCCATCGCTTCGAGCGTGTGAATCTCGTTGGGCCAGTGGGCTTTTCCATTCGCGATGCCGTGGGTGAGGCTGGCCTCCACGAAGCCTCCGTTGCGGCCGGACGCCGCCCATCCGATCCGATTGGCCTCGATCAGCACGATCCGCTGGTTCGGGTTGCGCCGCGCGGCGTGCAGCGCTGTCCACAGCCCGGTATATCCGCCGCCGACGACGACCAAGTCGCAGGTGACAGGCCGGGTCAGCGCCGGGTATTGCGGCCGCGTCGGACCGCCGGCGGTCAGCCAGACTGAACATGACGCACTCGACGCCAGCGAACGTTCTACCCGACCAGCATCGACCGCGGCGTCGAAGACGGTGTCCACCTCGCGGACACTACGACGCTGTCCGACGCGGCGCCTGTCCTTTCCGGCGCCGGCCGCGCCCGCTGAACCGGGTCAGCACGGGCCCGACGAGTGCAAGCACGAAGACGTAGGGCGTCGCGACGGCGCTCACTTGCGGGATCGACGCACCGACCAGCCCGATGATGACCAGCGAGAACTCGCCGCGCGCGATGAGCGCCGTGCCTGCGCGAAGCCGACCCGGCCTGGCCACTCCGTCACGGCGGGCGGCGAACTGCCCGGTCAGCACCTTCGTCAACGCGGTCACCACGGCGATCGCCAAGGCCGCTGGAAGCATCGGCATCAGGTCGGCCGGGTCGACCGAGTACCCGATGGCAAGGAAGAATATCGCCGCGAACAGGTCACGCAGCGGGCTCAACACCACACGGGCTCGCTCCGCGGACTCTCCGGTCAGCGCCAGGCCGACGACGAAAGCACCGACGGCGGCCGAGGCGTGTACGAACTCGGCCAGCGCGGCGACGATCAGCGTGAACCCCATGATCCGCAGCAGCAGTTGCTCGTTGTCGGGGTGCGTCACCAACCGGCCGACGTGATGTCCCCAGTGATAGGACACGATGAACGCCACCATCAACGCCGTGACGGCGACCGATATGCCGATGCCGGCCTGCCACCACGTTCCGCCGGCGGCGAGCACCGTCAGCAGCGGCAGGTAGGCCGCCATCGCGAAGTCCTCGAGCACGAGGACCGACAGCACCGCGGGGGTTTCCCGGTTACCGAGCCGACGTAGATCCGACAGCAGTCGCGCGATGAGTCCAGACGAGGAGATGTAGGTGACGCCGGCCAGCGCCAGGATTCCGACGACATCGAGGCCCAGCAGCCACCCAGCGATGGCGCCCGGGGTGGCGTTGAGGACGAGGTCCACCCAGGCCGACGGTAGATGTCTGCGCAGACTGGTGGCGAACTCGGTGATGGAGAACTCCAGACCCAACGTGAGCAGAAGCAACACGAGGCCGATTGACGCGCCGACGCGGACGAACTCGCCCGCGGCGGGGATAGGCGTGAACCCGCCTTCTCCGACCGCCAGGCCGGCAAGAAGGTACAGCGGGATCGGCGACAGCCCGATTCTGCGCGCCGCGCCGCCGAGCACCGTGAGCGCGATGAGGATGACGCCGAGCTCGAACAGCAGCGACGCCGACACCACCACCGGGTCAGCCTTTGGTCACGATGTTCTCGACACCCCGCACGCCGTCTTCGGTGCCGATGACCACCAGCACGTCCCCGACGCGCAGGAGTTCCGTCGGCGCCGGGGACGCGAGCACCGAATCGTCGCGCACGATCGCGACGATCGACGCGCCCGTGCGGGTCCGGGCGCGGGTCTCACCGAGCGGGCGGTCGACGAAGGGGCTGCCGGGTTCGAGTACCACCTGTCCGGCGTTGAGCCCCGGTATCTCGCGGGTCAGGTCGGCAAATCGTTCGGCGATGCGCGGTGCGCCAAGAATCTGCGCCAGCGCATCGGCTTCCTCCCGGTTGAGCCGGAATACGTGTTGCGCCTGATCGGGGTCGTCCACGTGGTACACGACGACGTCGAAGTCGCCGCTGCGCCGCGCGACCACCCCGACGCGTTCACCGTCCCGGGTGTCGAACTCGTAGCGTAGGCCGACGCCCGGCAGCAGAACCTCGTTGACCTCCATGGCTCCATACTGCTGGCCGGATGCCGGCTTATGCGTTAACCGCGGCGGATTCCCCCGTCACGGCGTGCCGCTTGGCGGGCGTCCACCCCGGCGGGCCGAAGATGTACCCCAGCTTGTCGCGCCAGTGGGGCGCACGCCGCACGTCGCGGGCTATCGCCACGTACTCGTGGGTTTGCAGCGTCCAGATGTTGTAGGTGTCGACCTGCTTGGTCAGTCCGTAGTGGGGGCGGACGGTTTCGGCGGCGAAACTGCCGAAGAGCCGGTCCCACACGATGAAGATGCCGCCGTAGTTCTTGTCGAGGTATTGGCGGTCCATGCCATGGTGCACGCGGTGGTGTGATGGCGTATTGAAGACGAATTCTATTGGCGCCCAGAGCTTGCCGATCCGCTCGGTGTGAATCCAGAACTGGTAGATCAGGTTGATCGAGAAGCTGGCGAAGACGATCCACGGCGGCACGCCCAACAGTGGCAGCAGCGCACGCAGGAACACGTCCCCGCTGATGTTCCACTTCTGCCGCAGCGCGGTGGCGAAGTTGAAGTACTGGCTGGAGTGGTGCGCCTGGTGCGTCGCCCAGATCAGCCGGACCCGGTGCGCCATCCGGTGATAGACGTAGTAGAGCAGATCCACGCCGACGATCGCGATCACCCACGTGTACCAGGCGTCGGCGGGCAACTGCCACGGTGCGACGTAGACGAACAACGCCGCGTAGCCCAGCAGCGCGATGAAGTTCAGCACCCCGCTGGTGCCGATCGAGACCACGCCCATCCAGATGCTGGCCCACGCGTCGGAGCGCTGATAGGCCCCGGCCGGTGCGCGCTCGGACTCCTCGTACGCAAGCCTCCGGGCGGCGGTCCACTCGATGACCAGCAGCAGCAAGAAGAACGGCACCGCGAACGTCACGGGGTCGTGCATCAGCGGTGGCAGCACGTGCGAGAAGGCAGCACTCGCGTCCACGTCGAAACCTCCGGAAAAAGCATACGGCTCAGCGGAAGCTGAGCACCTGATCGCCCCACGCGGTGCGCACGTCGTGGTCGAGATCGTCGACCACGCGGTCCTGGGCGTCGATGACCAGGGTCGCGCGGCCGGGATCGCGGTAGGGCGGCCACACCGGATCGCCCGACCCGCCGGCCGGCGTGCCGTCGACGGCGAAGTTCAGCCAGCGCCGCCGCATCCGCGCCGACACCGCCCGACCCGCCTTGAGCCCGCCGAGCTTGAAGGTGGGATCCTTCGGGCCGGCGACCAGATTGCCCCACACATAAGGCAGTTCGGTGGCGTGCGCGGCGCCGAGGCGCAGTAACCGCAGCATCGGGGTGGCGAAGTCGAACCGGTACAGGTACACCGGTGCCACCTCGCGATGGCCCTCGGCGAACCACACCGACGGCATCCGGAACCCGATGTCGCGGGCCACACCCATGCCGATGGCCTTGCCGCGGCCGCGGTAGGCGGCGCGGATACGTTGCTCCTCGGGCAGTTGCAGATCCGGCTGCTCGGCGGCGATCTCGGCGAACATCGCGCGAATCGCCTTGGGCGTGATCGGCATCAGCGGCGACCTCATCCAGCGGAACAACGCGGCTTCGTGCTTGTTGGTTCCGATGATCAACGGGACCGGATGCGTGCGGCCGTCGCGGGCCAGCTGCACCGGATGCGCCGGCACCACATCGCCGTCGATGATCGGCGCGAACGCCAGCGTGCCCGGGGTGCGCACCGGAATGTCGTCGAACACTCGCTTGGATGCCGCCAGCAGCGCCGCGGTGGGCACCGACGGCAACCGGTCGGCTTGGTCGGGTCGCACGCCGAGTTCGTCGAGGAACAGCTTCGCGACGCGCCGCGAACGCTCGCGATCGTAGATGGACGTCGCGGGTGAGCTCTGTGCGATCGCCGCTCCGAACAGCCCCGCGGCGGCCGGGCTGGCCAGCAGCGTGGTGATGATGCCGGCGCCGGCGGACTCGCCGAAGACGGTCACCCGATCCGGGTCTCCCCCGAACCCCGCGATGTTCTCGCGGACCCACCGCAACGCGAACAGCACGTCGCGCAGGCCGAGGTTGGTGGCGAACCCGTCACCGAACTCCGACAGGTCCAGGAATCCCAGCGCCCCCACCCGGTAATTCACGGTGACGATCACCGCCTCGCCGCCGGCTGCGAGTGCACGGCCGTGGTAAAGGGGCTGCGCCGACGAACCGAGGACGTAGGCGCCGCCGTGCACCCACACCATCACGGGCTTACCCGCTCCCGGCTCGGTGTCGGAGGCGGCCCACACGTTGAGGGTCAGGCAGTCGTCGCCCTGCGGGGCCCCGAGATCGAGCGGGATCCGCGGATCGGTCGGCTGCGGGCACACCGGGCCGACCCTGGTGGCGTCCACCGGCTCGGACCAGCGCGTGGGCGGTTGCGGCGGTCGCCAGCGAAGCTCACCCGCAGGCGGCGCCGCGTACCGAATTCCCTTCCACACCTTCACGGTTCCGTCGTCGATGCCGCGGACCGGACCGCTCGCGGTGTCGACGACCGGACCGTCGCCGGCGGTGCGACTGGCATCGGCCGTCATCAGGGCTCCTTGGCATCGGCGAAAACTGCCTCACCAGGCTACGCGGGGTCCTGCTCGCCTCCGATAGCTTGGTGGCGTGATCAAATGGGCGTTGCTCGCCGGGGCCATCGCCGCTGAGGTCTTGGCCACCTTGTCTTTGCGTGCCTCTCAAGATCATTCGGGGTGGTTGCTCGTGGTGGTCGTCGGCTATCTCTGCGCGTTCGTGTTGTTGACGATGGTGTTGCGCGCCGGGATTGCGGTGGGGGTGGCCTACGGCATCTGGGGCGCGTTGGGCACCGCGGGTACCGCGGTGCTGGCGGCCGTGTTGTTCGGCGACCCGTTCACCTGGCCGATCGTCGCCGGCATCGGGCTCATCATCGCCGGCGTCCTGCTCATCGAGCTCGGCTCGCATCGGGCGGCCGAGACGTGATGTGGTGGACGCTCGCGGGCGCCATCGCGATCGAGGTTGTCGCGACGCTGTCGCTGCGCGCCTCCGACGGCTTCCGCAAGAAGGCCTGGATCGCCCCTGTGGTGCTCGGCTACCTGGCGTCGTTCTACCTGCTATGGCTGACGCTGGGACTCGGGATGCCGGTCGGCATCGCCTACGGGGTGTGGACCGCGTGCGGCGTCGCGCTCGTCGCGCTGATCGCGCGGGTGTTGTTCGCGGAGCCGCTCACCTGGGTGATGGCCGCCGGCATCGCGCTGATCGTGGCAGGTGTGCTCACGATCGAGTTGGCGGGTGCCGCGCACTGAGCACGCCGGCCAGCGCGAGCACCACCACGCCGGCCACCGGAACGCTGAGCAGGCCGACCCGCAGGCTCGTCGCATCGGCGACCACCCCGACGATCAGCGGCGCGCCGAAGAACCCGATCCGCATCAGCCAGGTCAGCACCGTCAGCCCGCTGCCCGGCCGCAGGCCGGGAAGCTGATCGGCGCGGTGCATGGCGGCCGGGATCAGGGTGGCCACCCCGAAACCCGCGGCGGCGAATCCGCCGATCGTGGCGGGCACCGACGGAAACACCAGCGCCGCACCCATGCCCGCAGCGGTGAGGAGGCCGCCGGCGCGCACGACCGCGCGTTCGCCGAACCGGTCGACGAGGCGGTCCCCGATCAGCCGCCCGACGAACATCGCCCCGGCCAGCGCGATGTATCCGAAGGCGGCGACGGCGCCCGGCGCGTCCAGGCTGTCGCGCAGATACAGTGTGGCCCAGGAACTTCCGGCGTCCTCGACAGTGGCGCCCGCAACGGCGATCACCACCAAGGCGAGCAGCGCGAGGTACACCGCCGTCCCGGCGCCTCCCGTACCGGTTACGTGCGCTGCCGGATGGTCGTCGTGATCGGGTCCCTTCAGCAGATACGGATAGGCGAACGCGACCACCGCGCAGCACACTGCCGCGGCGATCGTCAGATGCGCGGCGCGGGAGATACCCAGTGCGATCGCCCCGGCGCCCATCAACCCGCCGACGATCGCGCCCGCGGACCATACGGCGTGAAACGAGTTGATGATGGACCGGCCGTAGTTGCGCTGCAGCCGCAACCCGTGGGCATTCTGTGCGACGTCGGTGACCGCATCCGATGCACCCGCGACGAACAACGCCGCAGCGAGCATCAGCGGGCTCGATGCCAGGCCGGCGGCCACGACGAACGCGGCGATCCCGACGGTGCCGACAACCGCCACCCGGGAGGAGCGGTAGCGCCGGATCAGCGCCGCCGCGGTCAGTCCGGCCACCAGCGCGCCGGCCGAGAACGCCGCGATCGCCGCGCCGTACACCGCGTTCGACAACTGCAGGTCGGTCTTGATCTCGGGATAACGCGGAAGCAGGTTGGCGAAGATCGCGCCGTTGCTCAAGAACAGCGCGGCCACCGCGATGCGGGCCCGCCGGTGCTGCGCCCGCGCCGTGTCCAACCGGTCGGCCGCCATGCGGGCGACCTTACGCGAGGACGGACAGCACAGATCACCGCCGAATGTGCGGCCGTGGTTCACGTTGGCCGCACGGCGGGTACGCACCCGATCGTGTCGATCCGCGAGTCGCTACCCCGCCAGGCAAGATTGGCGCCATGACAGTGTCGGTTGAACTGCCCGCCGCGTCGCTGGTGGAGCTGGCGCGACGCTACGGTGTCGCCGCCGAATACGAGGACTGGACGGGCACGCGCACGCCGGTTGCCGAGTCGACGCTGATCTCGGTGCTCGCGGCGCTCGGTGTCCCGGCTGCCACCGAGGCCGAGCGCGCCGCGGCGCTCACCGCGCACGACCGCGAATACTGGGCGCGGCGCCTGCCACCGACGATCGTCGGCCGCGCCGGTGTCACGACGCCGTTCTGGGTCCACGTCACGCACGGGGGCCCGGTGACACTCCGGCTCCACCTGGAGGACGGGACGGTCCGCGCGGATCTGCGTCAGCTCGAAAACAACCGGCCGCCTTACGATCTGGACGGTAGGCTGATCGGCGAGGCGACGTTCGAGTTGCCCGCCGACCTACCGATCGGATACCACCGCCTGCATCTGCACGCGGACTCGGCGGAGACGAGCACTCCGATCATCGTCTCGCCGGCGTCGTTGCAACCCACTTCCGGCCGGCAGTGGGGGCTGGCCACCCAGTTGTACAGTGTGCGGTCTGAAAGGTCTTGGGGGATCGGCGATCTGACCGACCTGACCGATCTCGCCGTATGGTCGGCGGCCCGGCACGGCGCGGGCTTCATCCTGGTCAACCCATTGCACGCGGCCGCTCCGGTCGCGCCGATGGAACCGTCGCCCTACCTGCCCACGTCGCGTCGCTTCGTCAACCCGATCTACCTGCGCGTCGAGGCGGTCCCCGAGTACGCCTACGTCCGTCGTCGCAACCGGATGCGCAAGGCGCGTGAGTACCTGCAGGCACGGGCCGGACGTATCGACCAGATCGACCGCGACGCCGCGTGGAGGGGCAAGCGCGCCGCGTTGGAGGCGGTGTACGCGGTGCCGCGTTCTGCGGGGCGCGAGTTGGCCTACGCCGCCTTCCGCGAGCGTGAGGGCAGCAGCCTGGACGACTTCGCCATCTGGTGTGCCCTGGCGGAGCGGCACGGCGCCGACTGGCATCGGTGGCCACCCGAGCTGCAGCACCCGGCGAGCGAGGCCGTCGCGGACTTCGCCGCCGAGAATGCCGCCGCCGTGGACTTCCACCGCTGGCTGCAGTGGCAGCTCGACGACCAGCTGACCGCGACACAGGCCACCGCGCTGCAGGCGGGCATGAGCCTGGGCGTCATGCACGACCTCGCGGTCGGGGTGGACCCAAACGGGGCGGATGCGTGGGCACTGCAGGACGTGCTGGCTCTCGGGGTCACCGCGGGTGCGCCACCGGACGAGTTCAACCAGCTCGGCCAGGACTGGTCGCAGCCACCGTGGCGGCCGGACCAACTCGAGAAGCTCGCCTACGAGCCGTTCCGCGCGCTGGTCAACGCCGTGCTGCGGCACGCGGGCGGGGTTCGGATCGACCACATCATCGGGCTGTTCCGGCTGTGGTGGATCCCGCAGGGCACGCGGCCCACCGAAGGCACCTATGTGCGCTACGACCATGAGGCGATGATCGGCATCGTCGCGCTGGAGGCGCACCGGGCGGGAGCCGTCGTCGTCGGCGAGGACCTCGGCACCGTCGAGCCGTGGGTGCGCGACCACCTGCGCGAGCGCGGCCTGTTCGGGACGTCGATCCTGTGGTTCGAGGCCGACCGCGACGGTGACGGTGGGCCGCTTCCCGCCGAGCGGTGGCGCGAGTACTGCCTGTCGGCGGTCACCACCCACGATCTGCCTCCGACGGCCGGTTACCTGGCCGGCGAACACGTCCGGCTCCGCGACGAACTCGGACTGCTGACCCGGCCCGCGAAGGAGGAACTGGCCGCCGACCGCGAACAGCAGGTCGGGTGGTTGAGCGAACTACGTCGAGTCGGCCTGCTGAGCGGCGACCCCGAGGACATCAGCGTCACCGAGATCGTCGAGGCGCTGCACCGCTATCTCGGTCGCACACCGTCGCGGTTGCTGGCGCTGTCGCTGACCGACGCGGTCGGTGATCTGCGCACCCAGAACCAGCCGGGTACCACCGACGAGTATCCGAACTGGCGGGTGCCGCTGAGCGGTCCCGACGGCAGGAAACTGCTGCTGGAGGACGTATTCGAGGATGCCGACGCGGCGAGACTGGGCGAGATCATGCGGGCCGCGGTGAGCCCGACGGTGTAACGCGGGCGGGTCTTCCTCCGGTTTCACATTCGAACCGTCTGCGATATGTTCGCACCGCACCGACCTAGGGAGATGCCGTGAACAAGCTTGTTGTGCTCAGCGGTGGGCTCGTCGCCGTCGGTTCCGCGGCCCTCGTCGGCGCCGGTATCGCGCTGTCCCAGCCGGCGGCGAACAACTACAACGTGGTCGGCGAGCCGTATCAGAAGGCGCTGCAGCTCCTGAAGTCGCAGGGCGTGAAAGGGTACTTCGGCGGATCGTTCGGCAGCGTGCTGCCGCAGGCGGAGTGCCTGGTCGACCAGCAGAAGATGACCTCGGGCGGCCGCATGCTGCTGATGCTCGACTGCAGCCAGAAGGCGGCCGACATGATCGCCGAGATGGGGCCGTCCGGCGGGCCCCGAGTCGGCAGCAACGGCATCACCACGGTGACGCCCACCCCCGTGGTGCCGATCCAGGGTGCACCTGGCGCGGGTGCGCCGCCGCCGGCCTGACGCGTCAGGCCTCGACCATCTGCCGCAGGCTGGCCAACGTCCTACTCATGTTGCGGCCGACCTGGCGCGCGGCGACCCGGTCCGCGATCAGTCCCAGCAGGTTTCCCGCCGACTCGTAGGACAGCCGGAAGATGACCTTCGTCCGCCCGTCCTCGGTCTCACGCAATCGGAACCGGCCGCGCTGCGACACCCCGGTGATCCCGATCCACGACAGTTCGCGCGGCGGGTCGAACTCGACGACCTCGACGGTGCCGCCGATGGGCACCGAGCCCACCTTCCAGTGCACGGTGTAGCGGGCGCCGCGTCCGGCGGGGTCGTCGGTCAGCGTCTCCCACCGTTCCAGGCTCGACATGAATTCCGGGTAGCAGCCGGGGTCGCTGACCACTTTCCACACCCGGTCCCGGTCGGCGTCGATGACGCACCGCCGCTGCACCCTCATCCGAGCACCGGGAAGCGTCGTCGCGCCGCCAGCCGGTCCACCCCGGCCTGCAGGCTGGTCAGCACCCTCTTGTCGATCACCTCGTCGTCACCGGCCGCGATGTCGTCGGCGTCGATCGGATCCTGCACCTCGATGGCGATCTTGGTCGGCAAGGGCAGCCTCGGCACCATGTCGCTGACGGTCAGGCCCCACGGCGGCGCCACCAGGATCGGCACACTCTTCAGCCGCGCCGTCTTGTCCACCATCAGCAGCTTGGCCAGCCACTGCCCGCGGTCGAGGAACAGCGCCGCCTCCTGCCCGCCGACGCTGGCGACCGGCACGATCGGCACACCGGCCTCGCGGGCGAGCTTGACATAACCCTTGCGGCCGCCGAAATCGACCTCGTGGCGCTTCCACGACGGCCGGAACACCTCGTAATCGCCCCCGGGATACACCAGCAGGGCCCCGCCCGACTTCAGCGCCAGCGTGGCGTTGTCGTGGTTGGCGGCGACGGTGCCGAACTTACGCAGCGAGCCCAGCCCCGGCATCGACACAACCAGGTTGTGGGCGAGCTGATAGAACGGTCGCTCGACGCCGAAGTACGAGCAGAACGCGAGCGTGAAGACGAAGGTGTCGGGGGGCAGGTTGCCTCCGCTGTGGTTGCCCACCAGCAGCACCGGCCCGTCGGCGGGAATGCGGTCCAAGCCGCGGACGTCGGCGCGGAAGTACAGCGACGCCAACAGCCACAGGCCCGGGAGCTGCTCCCGGATGTAGTCGGCGTCGCGTTGATCCAGATCGGCTTTCGGAACCCGGGCCGCCACCTGCTGCTTGGCCCACTCGAGAACACTCTCGATCCCCGCCATGAACGAACATATTGACAGCGCGCGCGAACCTGAAACCTGCGTTCCCAGTTACCTCTTTTAGACTGCGTACAAAGGGCTTCGACAGGAGGCTGACATGCTGCGACCACGCCGCTTCGCCCGGGAGATCGATCCAGGGCCAGTCCAGATTCAAGCCCGCAAGGTGCATTTCGACCTGTCGGACATCCCGCTGGAGTGGATCCCGGGTCATCCGGTGGCCTCCACCATGATCAACCTGTTCAACGTGGTGCTGCCGGCCGCCGAGCACTGGTTCGTCCGCACGTACAACGAGGCGTTGCCGCTCGTGCGCGATCCCAAGCTCGCCGACGACATCCGCGGTTTCATCGGCCAGGAAGCGACGCATGCCGCCGCCCACGACGACGTGATCCGAGAGTTCATCGTCGGCAACGGAGTTGACCCCGCACCGGTGCTCGACCTCGTCGAGTACATGTTCGAAAAGGTCTTGGCGCCAAAACAATCCGATGATCCCGGCCGGCGGCTGAACGACCTGTGTGAGCGGCTGTGGCTGATCGCGGCGATCGAGCACTACACCGCGGTGCTCGGCGACTTCGCGCTCAACTCGTCCTGGGACGAGCATGGCGCCCACCCGACGTTGGTCGACCTGTTCCGCTGGCACGGCAGCGAGGAAGTCGAGCACCGCTGCGTCGCCCACGACGTCGCGGTCTATTTCCACAACAGCTATCCCGACCGGATCCGGGCCATGATGCTTGCGGCGACGGCGATGTTCGCGTTCTTCCAGCGCGGCACCTGGTATCTGCTCAAGTCCGACCCGAACAACGACATCGGATGGTGGACGATGCAGCGAATGCGGATGCGCGACTCCGAACTCGGCCTGCTGCCCAAGTTCCGGACCCTGTTCGGCGTCAACACGCTGGCGTACTTCCGACCCGGCTACTCACCCGAGGAGATGGGCTCGACCGCCCAGGCCGTCGCCTACCTGGCCACCTCACCCGCCGCGCGCGCCGCGCACCTTTGATGGGTCTGCGGGAACGCTATCGGCAACTGCCGGCCAACCCGCTGCGGCAGGGCCGCCGCAGCCTGATGGTGGGGTTCGCCGACGTGGTGATCTCCGGAATGGCCACGGTGGCAGCCGCCACCCGGCGAGTCATGCCGCCGCCCGAACTGGACCGGACGCATGTGCTGCGGGTCTCCGACCGGCAGGTGGTGGCGCGCGACGAGAACGTGGTGGCGCTGACGTTGACCGCCGCCGACGGCGGGCCGCTGCCCCGGTGGCGTCCCGGCTCGCACATCGACATCACCCTGCCGAGCGGTCTGGTGCGCCAGTACTCGCTGTGCGGCGACCCCGCGCTCCGCGACGCCTACCGCATAGCCGTGCGGCGCATCCCCGACGGGGGCGGTGGTTCGATCGAGGTGCACGACGCGCTGCGGCCCGGGACGACCGTGACCTCGCACGGACCGCGCAACGCGTTCCCGCTCACCGTGCCCGGCTACGGCTCCCCTACCCAGCGGCTGCTGTTCGTCGCGGGCGGTATCGGGATCACCCCGATCCTGCCGATGCTGGGCCTGGCGCAGCGCCTCGGCGTCGACTGGTCGATGGTGTACACCGGCCGCAGTCGCGACAGCCTGCCGTTCGTCGACGAGGTCGCGGCCTTCGGCGCGCCCGTCCGCATCCGCACCGACGACGTCAGCGGCCTGCCCACCGCCGATGAACTTCTCGGCCACTGCCGACGCGGCACCGCGGTCTACGCCTGCGGGCCGGCGCCGATGTTGACCGCGATCCGCGAGCGGCTGGTCGGCCGCGACGACGTCGAACTGCACTTCGAGCGGTTCGCCGCCCCGCCCGTCGTCGACGGCCAGGCGTTCTCGGTGACTGTGGCCTCGAGCGGGGAGACCGTCGACGTCGACGCCGACGAGACCCTGCTCACCGCGCTGCGCCGGTCGGGCGTGGCTGCGCCGTATTCGTGTCAGCAGGGATTCTGTGGCACCTGTCGAACCCGCGTGCTCGCGGGCGCCGTCGACCACCGCGACGTGCTGCTCACCGATCCCGAACGCGACGGCGGGCTGATGTTGATCTGCATCTCCCGCGCCGCCGAGGGTGGCCATCTGTCGCTCGATCTGTAGCTGCGTCTCGTACTATTTCGCCCATGCCGTTGGCCGATGGTGCGACGTTCGCCGGATACACCATCGTGCGACTACTCGGTGCCGGTGGCATGGGCGAGGTTTATCTGGCCGAGCATCCGCGCCTGCCTCGCCGCGACGCGCTCAAGGTGCTTCCCACCTCGGTCTCGGCCGACGACGAGTACCGCCGGCGATTCCAGCGCGAGGCCGACATCGCTGCCACGCTGTGGCATCCGCACATCGTCGGCGTGCACGACCGCGGTGAATCCGACGGCCAGATCTGGATCTCGATGGACTACGTCGACGGCACCGATGCGGCGCGCCTGCTGCAGGAGCGGTACCCCGACGGAATGCCGCCGCGGGAGGTCGTCTCGATCATCAGTGCCATCGCCGACGCCCTCGACTACGCCCACCAGGGCGGGCTGTTGCACCGCGACGTCAAGCCGGCGAACATCCTGCTTGCCAATCCCGACTCCGGTGGCGAACGAATCCTGTTGGCCGACTTCGGGATCGCGCGTTGGGAGAACGATATCAGCGGGCTGACCGCGACGAACATGACCGTGGGCACCGTCTCCTACGCCGCCCCCGAACAACTGATGGGTGAGAAACTGGACGGGCGGGCCGACCAATACGCGTTGGCCGCCACCGCATTTCATCTATTGACCGGTTCGCCGCCGTTTCACCACTCCAACCCTGCGGTCGTCATCAGCCAGCACCTGTCGTCTGCCCCACCGGCGATCGGCGCCGACCGTCCCGACCTCGCGGGCCTGGATCCCGTGCTGGCCAAGGCATTGGCCAAGGACCCCAAAGACCGGTTCACGCGCTGCGCGGATTTCGCGAGGGCGCTAGGCCACCACCTGGGCGCGGCCTCGCCGGACGACGACGCCACCCGGTTCGCCGAAGTGGCGACCCCACCCAAGCGGTCCAAACGGCCCAACCGGCCGCTGCCGCGGGCGGGCGTGATCGTGCCGGTAGTCCTCGCCGTGCTGCTGGTCGTGGCGATCGCGGTTGCGGCGTTCGAGTACGGCCGCGCCGACGAAGAGGAAGCCGCACGCGCCGGCCCCGCCCCGACCACCACGGCGACGCCCTCTCCTGCGACCCCCACGACTCCCCCGACGACGACCGCGACGGCGACGCCGGCCGCTGCACCGGTCGCCGTGATCGGTGCCGACTGCTCCCCCGTTGGCAGCACCGGTACCACGGCGGACGGCTCGACGGCGTACTGCTCGACGCTGCAGACCACCGGCGCCTCGATCTGGTCGCTGACCGAAGGCGACATCCCGAGCCCCACGGTGACCACCGAGCCGACCGACGAACCCCTGCCGGCCGCCGAGGAATCGCCCGTGCGGGTGTGCATGCAGCAGACCGGGCAGACCCGGCGCGAATGCCGAAGGGACATCCGCGAAAGCAACGGCCTGCCGCCGCTGCCATGAAATACGCCGTCATCGCGCCCGTCGCCGCGGGTGTCACCGCCGACCCGGCGTTCATGGCCGCCTTCGCCAAGCATATGGAGCAGTGCGGGTTCGAATCGATCGTCGTTGTCGAGCACACCGTGCTCATGTCGCAGTACGACAGCGTCTACCCCTACGACGCGTCCGGTCGCGTCGAGTTGCCGGCCGACTGTGAGGTTCCGGACCCGCTTGAGCTGCTTGCCTTCCTGGCCGGGCAGACTCATCGGCTGGGCCTGGCCACGGGAGTGCTCGTGCTGCCCAACCACCACCCCGTGGTGCTGGCCAAACGGGTCGCCACCGTCGATTCGCTCTCCGATGGACGGCTGCGGCTGTGTGTGGGAATGGGCTGGCTCAAAGAGGAGATCGAGGCCTGCGGAACCGAATTCGCCAGCCGGGGCCGACGCGCCGACGAACAGCTGGCGGTGCTGCGGCTGCTGTGGCAGGACCGCCCGGAAGGAGCCGACTTCCACGGTGAGTTCTTCGACTTCGACCACGCGATGTGCTATCCGAAACCGGTAACGCACATACCGATTCACATCGGCGGCCACAGCAGGGCGGCGGCTCGGCGGGCCGGCCGGCTCGGCGACGGGTTCCAGCCGCTCGGTGTCGGCGGTGCCGAACTGGCCGAACTCGTCTCGCTGATGCGCGAGGAGGCCGGGCGATGTGGGCGCGACCCCGATGCGCTCGAACTGTCGCTCGGCCACCTGGTCACCAAGATCGACGATGAGCGGGCGGCCAAACTCTCCGAGCGCGGCGCGGACCGCCTGATCCTGGCGATGCCGCCGACGGCCGACATCGACCAAGCGCGCGACATGCTGTCGGCGTGCGCGCAGCGGTTGGGGCTGGCCTCATGATGTTGAGCACCGCCGACCGGTTGGCGCTGGCCGATCTGGTGCACATCTACGCCTCGGCGGTCGACGACCGCCGGTTCGACGACGTCGCCGAGCTGTTCACCGACAACGCCGAACTGCGCCTGCCGGACCCACCACGGACGCTGGAGCCGGTGCGCCGCCACCACGGCCGCGACGGTGTGCGAGCGGCCATGGCGTCGCTGGCGGCCGTGGCCCGGACCGAGCATGCGATCGTCGGAGAGGTGTACGCCAAGGGCGACGAACCCGACTACGCCCTGGGCCGGATCACCTGCATCGCCCACCACTGGACGCTTCGCGGCGAGCACGCCGCCGATCTGGTGTGGCATCTGCGCTACGACGACGAATACCTGCGCACGCGAGCCGGCTGGCGGATCCACGGCCGCGCGTTGACGATCAACGCGGTCGAGACCCGAGACGTTCGTCATCTTCGATTGCCGCCAGCAGAAGCTCCAGCAGCGGCCGCTGACCCTTCAACAGCTTCGACTGAGCCTGCGCCACGGAAAACCAAGCCGCCCGGTCGATTTCGGGATATTCCCTGATCTTGCCCGACCCCTTCGGCCATTCCAGCGTGAACGTATTGGAGAAAGTGTCGGCCAGGTCGAGGTCGCCGCGCACGGCGAACGCCGTGATCACCTTTCCGCTCGGCTGCTTGACGGGCGGGAAGTCGATACGCGGGCCGGGCGGCGGCGGCTTGCCGAGTTCTTCTTCGAACTCTCGGCACGCGACGGTCCACGGGTCTTCGCCCTGGGTGTACTCCCCCTTGGGGATCGACCAGGCGCCGTCGTCCTTGCGTGCCCAGAACGGCCCACCCGGATGGCCGATGAGCACCTCGACGGCGCCGTCGCTGACCCGGTACAGCAGCAGTCCGGCGCTCAGCTTCGGCACACGTCACCCTCCGGTTGAAAGCAGCACTTCGCCGCACGCCCGTTTCACGACGAGCGTCAGTATTTGCGGTCGCCCTCGCTGCTGTCGAAGAAGTCCCAGTCCCCGTCGTCGGTCTTGACCTCCATGCGCCAGCCGAGTTCGGGTTCGGCCTTCTGGTCGACGAACCAGGCGTGGGCGTCGTCGGCACTTTCGATGTCCTTGGTGTCGACGACTTCGCCCTTGGGGTTCAGCACGCGATACGTAGCCATGCCGTCACAGTTCCCCGGTTCACCCGGTTTGAATCACTCGGCTTTCGGCATGGGTATGCCCTCGCTGGCCGAGAACCGGGCGTCTTCCCGTGACGACAGTCCGAACGACACCACGGAGCGGTCCCAGAACAGGTCGGTCAGATACGCCAGTGTCACCGCCCAGCGGTTGACGCCGCGCGGGATGGCATAGACGTGGTAGGCCCGTGTGACGAGCTTGGCGGGGAAGCCGGACAACTGGATGTTGAGCGGGTTGGCCACCGCGGAGTGCGGACCCAAGTCGACGACGAGACCCATGTTGCGGTGCTTGTATTGTTTGACCTCGCCGAAGCCCAGACTGGCAGCGACGTTGCGCGCCAACACCTTTCCCTGGCGGGTGGCATGCTGAGCGGTCGGCGGGGTGATCTTGCCCGGCTCGGTGACATCGGGCACGGCGGCGGCGTCTCCCGCCGCGAACACGTCCGGATGTCCCGGCACCTGCAGTTCGGTGGTGACCTTCAGCCGGCCCCGCTCGGTGGGCAGCCCGAGCTTTTCGATCAGCGGCGCACCCGTGACGCCGGTGACCCAGGCGACGGTATGCGTGCGGATCAGCGAATCATCGCTGAGCACAACGTGTTCGGCGTGTACTTCCTTCAGCGTGACCCCGAGCCGCACGTCGATGCCGCGCGAGCGCAGCACTCGCTGTGCGGCCGCGCCCAGCTTCTCGCCGACCTCCGGCATCACCTGTTCGGCCAGGTCCAGCAGGACGAATTTCACCTCGCCCGGGTCGAAGCCCATCTGGTTGGCCGCGGCGTCGGCGAGCGCGCGCAACTGTACGGCGAGCTCGGTGCCCGAATACGACGCGCCGACCACGACGATCGTCCGCCGGGCCGCCGCCCGGCCCGGATCGTCGTCGACATCGGCGAGTTCGAGTTGTTCGAGCACGTGGTCGCGCAGGTAGAGCGCTTCGGCCGTCGACTTCAGGCCACGGGCGTGCTCGGCGAGGCCGGGCACGTCGAACAGCCGGGTCACCGAGCCCGGTGTCAGCACGAGGCGGTCCCAGTTGAGAACGCGGGACCGTTCTTCGGGGTCGGTGAAAGTGACCGTGTGCCCGTCGAAGTCCACCTCGTCCACCCGACCCCGGATCGCCTGCACCCCGCGCAGCGCATTGGCCAACGGGATCGCGACGAATCGCGCGTCGACCAGGCCTCCCGCGACGTCCGGCAGCAACGGGGTGTAGAGCATGTAGTCGACCGGCGAGATGATCGAGATCTGCACATCCGCACGCTGTCTGCGGAACTTGCGGGCCAACGCCCGCGCACACTCGAATCCGGTGAACCCGCTGCCGACGATTACCACGGAGGTCATGCGCCCGACTGTACGGAACGGCGTCGCAACGGGAATGCTGGAGTTATGACGCGTCCGGGATCGCTGCGCCGATTCGACCCGTTCCGCGCTGTCGACATGTTGACCGCGCTGTGGTCCTCGGCGGCGGTGGCGCCGGTCAGCAGCGGAGCCGCCGCGGCCTACCGCACCCTGTTCATGACCGTGCGCCGGCTGGTGGTGGGCAGGCGGGTGACAGTCAGGCTCGACAACGGGGACCTGACGTTGACGGTCACCGAGTTCGACTCGCGGCTCGACGTCCGGGGGCTGTCGGTCGGCCAACTCAACGACGTTCGGTTGGCCGCCCGCGACATCCGGTGGAACGAGGCGGAGTTCAGCCATGCGACGGCGGTGCTGCACAACGTGCACATGCGGCCGACCGCACCACCGGTGCTGGTCGCGGCTCCGGTCGAGCTGACGCTGGAGGTCCCGGCGGCGGCGCTCGACGATTTGTTCCGGTGGGTGGCGCCCCGGCTGTCCGGAGCGGTCGGCGCCGACGGGGTCGCCCGGCTGCGGTTGGCGCGCCGGCCCGCGGCCGGCCACCTGGAGGTTGACGCCCGGATGGACGGTTCGACACTCTGGCTCAAGCCGCGTGGACTGGCGTTCGGCCGGTCGCGCTGGCCGCTACCGGGCCGGACTCCCGCCTATCCCGTGCGCCTGCCAGAACTGCCGCACGGCGTACAACTGATCGGCATCGGCTTCGCGCCCGGGGTGGTGCGTCTGTCGGCCTCGGTGGCCCAATGGCGCATGGAACTGCCTCGGACCCGGCTCGAGGACATTTTGCGGCAGCTGAGCGCCGTGGGGCGCACGCTTTAGAGGGCCGCCGAACGGTACGGCTTCCGGCTCGTCGAACTGTATTGCGCGCCGTCGATGACGGACCTGGACACCTGGAGCAGCCCGCCGACCCAGGCGCCCCCGGCTGGAGCTCCTGGCGGCTTAGATTCCGAGGAACGGCAGCGGGATCGGCGACTGGCCGTTGCCGATCGACGACATCATCGCCGGGCAGAACATCGAGACTGCGATGCCGGTGAACATCGTCGCCGGTCCCAGCGACATGCCACCCATGTCGGCGACCTTGGCGGCGACGTCGGCCGCGTTCTGGCTCGGATCGGCCAACATGGGGCACACCTGCTGGCCGACGGCCACGGCGCTGCCCGGATCACTCATGACGACGCCGGCCTCGGTCACCGCGTTCAGGAACGCGTCATCGACGGGATCGGCGTGCGCAGGCGCGGTCACGACGGCCGTCGCGCCGAGAAGTCCGGCGGTCAGCGCCAGCGTCGTCAGGGATTTGCGAAGCACCCGCGAATCGTACGCTGTGCGGCCCCTAGATTCCCGTCCAGGCGGTGTCGATGGTGGCGCCCACGTCGATGACCTTGGCTTTCTTCGACGCCGGGCTGTCGATCTCGCCGGCCACGTGCGCGGCGATGAACCGCCTGATCTCGGCGTCGATACCCCCGAGGATGCGCACAACCTCGCCGCGCAGCGACTTCGACGTGACGTGGATGGAGATGTCGGAGGCCCGCGGCTTCTCCACATCGAGGATCAGCAGCAGTGGATCGGCCGCACGCGCGGTGGCGCGTAAGGCGATCTCGCCGAAGACCATGAACTTCGGTTTGTCGATCCGCAGGTCGACAACCATGTCGATCTCCAGCGGGATGCGGATGGCGAACGTGATCAGCGCGCCGACCTCGCGGGTCAGGCGCGGTTCCTGGATCCTGACCTTCGCCGTGACCTTGGCGATCTTGCCCGGCCCCTGAGCGATCGGGCCCATCTCGAACTCGTCGCCCGCGATCTCGGCGATCGCGTTGCCGACGCGTTCCTCGGTCACCGCGACCTCGAAGAATTTGCGGCCGAATTCCTCGTAGGTGATCTCGTCGGTGATCTCGTCGTCGGCAGCCATGGTGCTCATACCGTCTCACGTCCGGCGTGCCGACCACGTCCGACGCGACCGAATCGATATTTCACCTGCCGCGAACCCCGTCCGTGTCTGCTGTCAACGACCGTCGTCGCTGCGCGCCTCGGCTCCGGTCTCGCCCGCGTCGATCGCGTCGTCGGAGAACGTGCGGCCCACGTAGGTGCCGTCGTCGTCGCCTTCCTTGCCGACGCGCGAGGCTGCCACGTGGTCGTCGTCGGCGACGTCCTGTTCGCTGTTGTCGTCGTCTTCACGCGGAGTCATGCGGCGTGGTTACCCCACGCCGAGGCGATCGAATCAGCCGTCGCTGCCGGCGGAGTAATAACGGATCCGCCTGATCGCGAACGGCTTGGCCGCCACATCGGCGATCATCACGTCGCGGCCGGTGCTGCCGTCGATGCCGCAGACCAGGCTGTAACCGGAGCCGATCACCTTCCGGGGCCGGCCGCCGGTCAACCGGGACAACAGTTCGGTGCCGCTCATCGGCGTGTGGTCACCCGCCGTGATCTGCGTGCCACCGCCCAACCAACGTCGCACCCCGACCTCGTCACCGGCCCGCGCGGCGGCGAGGAACTCGCCGAAGCGCCGTTTGCCGGGCGGGCCGGTGCCGCGGAATCCGCCGAGAAAGCCGAGTGTCCCGACGACGCCTTGGTTGGTCAGCAGTCCCTTGGTCAGCGCGACTGTGGCGGGCACCGATCGGACCCCGCTGCGAAGGAACTGCCCCACCATCGCGGGCAGCTCCCAAAAAGCTGACAGCTCAGCAATTTTCAGTTCCCCACCGGTGTCTTCCAGGTGGTAGCGCAGATACGCGGGTATCCGCATCGTCAGCCCGCCCGACATCTGGACCTCGAGTTCCAGGTCGCGGATGACGGTGGCGCCGGCCACGATGTCGACGTCGCGGTGGAAGGTGATGTCACGCGGACCGATGAAGGTGTTGTAGAAGCGGGTGATCGCCGTGGTGCCGCGGTGTGGTTGCGAGCCCACGGGGTCTTCGATGAGGCCGTCGAAGGTGAACGCGGCCACCCACGCGTCGCGGTCGTGGACGGTGACCGCTGCCGGGGATCGCTCGACTGCGGCCAAGGCGTCCTCCGGTGAGATTGCCATAAGGTTGCCTACCACCTGAGGATCGCTTCAGTCGACTACTCGCAGACCTGCGGGCACACTGGGGCTTATCGCCGCACAGTGGTGCGGGGCAGGAGGAAGCACGATGAGCAGCAACGGCCCGTTCGGGTTCGATCCCGAGGAGTTCGACCGCGTTGTCCGCGAGGCGGGTGAGGGGCTGCGCGATGCGCTCGACGGCCTCGGCAGGTTTTTCAGCACCTCCGGGGAGCGCGCCGGCTGGGCCAACCTGGTCGACGAGTTCACCCGCTCCTCCCGGTCACGGCGCGAGCCGGAGACGACCGGTGAGACCGGCGACGGGGTGTGGGCGATCTACACCGTCGACGCCGACGGCGGGGCCCACATCGAGCAGGTGTATCCCACCGAGCTGGACGCGCTGCGGGCGAACAAGAACAACACCGACCCGGCCCGCAAGGTGCGGTTCCTGCCGTACGGCATCGCGGTCAGTGTGCTGGACGCATCCGCGACCGACCCCTCGCCGTCCGACGAGGATTAACGCCCGAATCTCCGGCGGATGCCGAGCAGCATCTCGCGATGCGCTTTCACCGCCTCCCGGGTGACGAACGGGGCCAGCGGTCGAGGCGCTTCGATGCAGATGCGCTCGGTCACGCGGGTGCCGCAGGGCGTCGAATCGAAGCCGACGAGGCTGCGTAGCCGTACGCCGGGGAACTGCCGGGCTTCCGCGGTCACCTCACCGGTCGCCGGAACGGTCAACCGCGCCCGGTAGGTGGTGCGCAGCGTGATCGGTCCTATCCGAATACGGTCGGTGACCCGATAGCTCTGCTGGTAGCCGTTCTCCACCTGGATGCGGGCGGTCGAGCGCACCGCACCGACCAGCGGATGGACCGTCGCGATGTTGTCGAGGTCGACATAGAACGCGCGGACATCGGCGGGTGGCGCACACACCTCCTCGGTGAGCACCCGGTCCGTGCGGGTCATCAGCCAGCGCAGGGAATTCGCCTGCGGCACCTCAGCGTTGCGCGGCAGGGCTGGCTCCCAGGACCCGCTGAATGTCGGGTTTCATCTGCTGCAGCTGCTGGCCTGCATACCCCCAGCTGTGGATGCCCGCGGGGAAGTTGAATACGCCGTTGTTGCCGCCAGCGGCGATGTAGGCGTCGACGAATGCGCGGTTGGAGTCGATCGCGAAGCCCTCGAGGAAGCCCAGGCCGGCGATGGGCGCATCGGGACTGGCCAGCGCGGAGTCGGTGGCTGTGCCGTTGCCGCAATAGATCCAGAGCCGGGTGCCGTTGGCGGCCAGCCGGCCCGCCTGCACCGTCGGATCGTTGCGGGCCCATGCCGGATCGCCCGGCGGCCCCCACATCGCGGCCGGGTCGAAGCCGCCGTTCCACATCTGGGCGATCCTGACCTGCCCCGGCCCGTTCGGCGCGGACAGGTTCAAGAAGCCCGACAGCGATCCGGCATAGCTGAAGAGCTGCGGGTGGTATGCCGCCAGGACCAGCGCAGCCGACCCGCCCATCGAGAATCCGACGACGGCGTTACGGCTCGGCCGTACCTGCTTGTTGGTTGCCAGCCAGGTCGGAAGTTCTCGGGTGAGAAACGTTTCCCACTTGTACGTGTACGTTCCGGCGTTGCTCTTCGCGGGTCCGTACCAGTCGCTGTAGAAGCTCGACTTCCCGCCCACGGGCATCACCACCGAGATCCCGGAGCCGTCATACCAGTCGAAGGCCTGCGTGTTGATGTCCCAACCGTTGAAATCCTCACCGGCCTCCATGCTG
This sequence comes from Mycobacterium sp. IS-3022, assembly GCF_001500065.1. GTDB lineage: Bacteria > Actinomycetota > Actinomycetes > Mycobacteriales > Mycobacteriaceae > Mycobacterium. The sequence continues at coordinate 66,062 of NZ_LQIN01000050.1, read as the reverse complement.
TCCAGGAGGTACAGCGCGGGCGAATCCGGCCCAGCGGAGAGGAATTCGACGCGGATGGTGCGACCCATCGCCGTCGAGGGCACCTCGAGTTGTTCGACGGGCAGGTCCGGATTCGAAAACGCCGCCGCAGTCGGGATTGTGGCCGGCGCGACGAAACCCAACGCCATGACCCCCGCCGTGGCCACGGCCCAGCACCGGCCGACCGCCGATCGCACCCTGCGCGTCATCGGTGACCTCCCGTATGTCGTCTCCCGACCTGTTGCGCACGATAGGCCGACCACGCCGGTCACCAGCGGTTTTTGACAAAGAAGGACCATCATTATAAAAATAACGAAATAGCTTCCAGCCCTTCCGAGGATCAGTGATGGACCGCGACCTGCTCATCGACCTCACCCGGCGCGCGGTCAAACTTGCTCGCGACAACACCACCGATCTCATGCCGGCCGAGTGCAGGGTGAGCGCGGACAGCTATATCTCGGCGCACCGCCATGACCAGGATGTCGCGCTGCTGAGCCGGTCCCCGCAACTGGTGGGCTATTCGTCGGAACTCCCGCGGCCCGGCACGTACTGCACCAAGACCGTCATGGGTCGCTCGGTGCTGCTCACCAGGGCGGCCGATGGCCTGGTGCGCGCGTTCGACAACGTCTGCCTGCACCGCCAATCGCGGATCGCCGACGGCTGCGGCGCCGCCCGCCGACTGGCCTGTCCGTACCATTCGTGGACCTATGACCTCAACGGTGCACTGACCGCGGTGCCGGGCCGGGAGGGCTTTCCCGAGACAGTCACGGGCACAACGACGCTGGCCGAACTTCCGGCCGCCGAATGCGCGGGATTCCTGTGGCTCTCGCTGGACCGGGATGCGACGCTTGACATCCCGGCCTTCCTCGGCCCGCTGGCCGACGAACTGGACTCCTGGGGTATCGGCCGCTGGTCGCCGCTGGGTGAGAAGGTGCTCGACTGCCCGATCAACTGGAAGCTGGCGATCGACACGTTCGCCGAGAACTACCACTTCGCGACCGTGCACAGGACCACATTCGCGACCATCGCCCGCAGCAACTGCACGGTCTTCGACTCGTTCGGCCCCCATCATCGACTCGTCTTCCCGCTCAATGGGATTCGTGATCTCGAAGACATACCCGAGGAGCAGTGGGACCCGCTACACCACATGGTGGTGATCTATGCGCTGTTCCCGAACATCGTGTTGTCCTGCACCATCGCCAACGGTGAGCTGTTCCGGATCTATCCGGGCGACGGGCCCGGGCGCTCGATCACCGTGCACCAGAACTCAACACCGCTGGACCTCACCGACGAGTCCGTCGCCGCCGGCGCTGCCGCGGTCTTCGACTACGCACACGCGACCGTCCGCGACGAGGACTATGCCTTGGTCACCGCGCTTCAAGCGAACCTCGATACCGGTGCGCGCGAAGACCTGGTGTTCGGCCGCAACGAGCCCGGCCTGCAGCACCGACACGCCAGTTGGGCCGCGGCGCTGGGGGTCTGACGGCTCAGGGCGACAGCGCCTCGACGAGGTCATCGACGAGCTGCGCGGTCGGCGGGTCAGCCCCGGGGCGTATCCGCCCGGTGAGATAGTCGATCGCCTCAGCGCGCCGGCCGGAGTCGATCAATTCGTGAAGCGGCGCGGCCGCGAACCCCCCGACCGCAGTGGCCAGCACGTCGATCAACTCCCAGTCGCGGTAGAGCGCGAGCGACCGCTCGTAGAACGCGAATCCGCTCACCGGTTCGCCGCGCAGCGTCCCGGTGTACCGATACGGACCCTCCATGTACTCCAGCGGCAGCGCATGGGCGGGTGCGGGAATCAACGGCTCGCCGGTCAGGTCGAGGTCCAGCGCGCGTGACGTCAGCCGGTGCCGGTCCGGCAGATATCGAGCCGTGCGCGGCGGCGGCACCAGCGTCCGCACCGACTCCGGCCAGCGCACGTAACCGTGCACCGTCACCTCGATGTCGTCCGCGTACTGCGGTGCGGCCGTGCCGTCGGGGAAACTGACGGTCGCACCCGAGAACGGTTGCAGTGCATTGTGTTCAGTGCGGTCGAACTGGTGCCAGATGCTGAGGTCGACGCCGTTGTCGAGGTTGATGGTGCGCCACTCGTGCGCTCGCCAGCGGATGTCACCCCCGGGCCCGCCGGCGTTGGCCACCAACGGGAACCACTGCCGGTCGACGTGGCCTGACGTTCCCGATACGCGTTCGGACACTGTGCCCCACGTCAACGTGCCCGTCATCGACATGCCGGTCTGGAAGTACGAATACGTGCCCGCCTGGCCGAAGCAGTCGATCCGGCCGTTGTGCGCGGCGGCGCCGAGTGGCACCGGTGCGCGCGATGGCGTCACATGGAGGGCCACGCGCAGCGAATGACCGGTCACCGGATCGGCGCCGACGAAATCGACATCGTAGGTGTAGGGCAACAACTCGCCGCGAGCGTCGCGGCAGGTCTGCCACGACGCAATGCCGGAGCTGCTGTCGTAGGCCAACTCGAGATGTCCGTCGGCCAGTGTGAGCTTCGGCCTCGCGCCCGGCGCCATGTTCGCCGGCGGCATGTCGTAGTCGGTATAGCTTGCGTAGAGGCCGGCGTCCAGGTCGAACACCGCCAAGGTGTAGAAGTCCGCGACGATCGACTCGCCAGGCCGGTTCTTGTTGACGATCGCCAGGAACGCATACCGCCGGGCGGACTCCGCGGTCAGCTCGCCGGCGAGAAACCAGGTGTCGGACTGGAAGTCAGGATGCACGGCCTCGGCGGCCGGGAAATCGAGCTGCGGGTCGCCGGCAACCAGTGAGAACGGATACCGACGCCAGTCCTCGCCCACCGTGTCCACTCCTCAGCGTTTTCTTGCTATGTTTGCATTAATAGCGACCTTAGTGGGCGCGCGGTCGCGCCGTGCCGGAACGAGAGGCGCAAAGATGAGATCTCTTGTCTACGATCGGCTTTTCCTCGGCGGCCGGTGGACGGAACCGTCGACCGACCGGCGGCTCCCGGTCATCTCCCCGCACACCGAGGAGCAGATCGGCGAAACGCCCGAGGCAGGTCCCGACGACGTCGACCGGGCGGTGACGGCGGCACGAACCGCGTTCGACGAGGGTCCGTGGCCGCAGATGACCGTCGCCGACCGGATGGCCGTGATCGACAAGCTCGCGACGGTCTATACCGCCCACACCGACGAGATGGCCGACCTCATCACCGCCGAGATGGGTTCACCACGCAGCTTCAGCAGGCTCGGGCAGGCGGTGGGAGCCGTCGCGCAGATGCACCTGAACCTCGCTACCGCGCGCGACTATCCGTGGCTCGAGCGGCGGCGTGGCCTGTTCGGCGACGTACAGATCCGCCGGGCGCCCGTCGGTGTCGTCGGCGCGATCGTGCCGTGGAACGTGCCGCAGTTCCTGATCATGCCGAAGATGATCCCGGCGCTGCTCGCGGGTTGCACGGTGGTGGTGAAGCCCGCGCCCGAAACCCCGATCGACGCGATGTGGCTGGCCGAGATGCTGGACGAGGTAGACCTGCCCGAAGGCGTGGTGTCGATCGTGCCGGGCGGCCGCGCGACCGGCGAGAGCCTGATCCGCCACCCCGGCGTCGACAAGATCTCCTTCACCGGGTCGTCGGCGACCGGCAGACACATCGCCGCGGTCTGCGGTGAGCAGCTCAAGCGGGTCAGCCTGGAGCTGGGCGGCAAATCGGCGGCGATCGTCCTCGACGACGCCGACATCGGCCGCACGGTCAGCCATTTGAAGACGGCGAGCCTGATGAACAACGGGCAGGCCTGCGTCGCTCAGACCCGAATCCTGGTCAGCGAACGCCGCCACGACGAGTTGGTCGACGCGCTCGCCGACATGATGTCGGGTCTGAACGTGGGTGACCCGGCCGACGAGGCCACCGACGTCGGCCCCCTCGTCGCGCAGCGGCAACAGCAACGGGTACAGGGCTACATCGAGTCAGGCCTCGACGAGGGCGCGCGAATGGTGTTGGGCGGCGCCGACTCTCCCTTCGGCCGCGGCTGGTACGTCCGGCCGACGCTGTTCGCCGACGCGACCAACGACATGCGGATCGCCCGCGAAGAGATCTTCGGCCCGGTGCTGACGGTGCTGAAGTACTCCGACGAAAGCGACGCGGTGCGGATCGCCAACGACACCGACTACGGGTTGGCAGGCTCGGTGTGGACCGACGACGTCGGGCGTGGACTGGAGATCGCCGCCCAGATCCGAACGGGCACATACGGAATCAACATGTACACCCTGGACACCACGATGCCCTTCGGCGGGTTCAAACAATCCGGCATCGGCCGCGAATTCGGCGCCGAGGGACTGAGTGAGTACGTCGAACTCCAGACCACGGTGAGCGCCGACCCGTTGCCGCACCCTAGATCGACAGCTCGAGGGTCACCTCGGCTGGACAGCACAACTCGCCGCGCTGATTCGAGACGGTGATCTCCAGGTCGACCAGTCGACGCTCCCGCTTACCGACGACGCGGCCGCGGCCGACCATCGAGTCACCCGCGTAGATCGAACCGAGCAGCGTGACCCTGCGTCGCACCACTCTGCTGCACGGCCCGGCCCAGTCCGTTGCGACCCGGTCCACGAAGCCGGCGATGTGCATGGTGTTGACGAAGATCGTGGGGTGGCCGTGCTGCCTGGCGTACACCGGATCGTAGTGCGCCGGAAAGTAATCCCATGTCGCGCCGGGGTTCATGACGACCCGCTGATAGTCGATCGGATCGATCACCTCGGGTAGCTCCGTGGGCACCGTGACGTCGGCCCAGGCGACACTGCGCATCACCGGTCGGCCCCGGGAGTGAAGCGGAACAGCGTGTTGCGGTTGACCGCGACCAGTGTGCCGTCCTGCCGGTGGAATTCGTCGCGGGTCTCGACGAAATGGCCTGAGCCAAGGCGCGTGCGCTTCTCCTCGGACACCGCCACCACCTCCTCGACGACGTGTAGGCGGTCACCCTCGACGATCGTGCAAGGGAACTCGACCTCGTTGGAGGCGTTGATGAACGTGGTGCCCGGCAAGGGAACGCGAATCGCGATCGACGACGTCGGTGGTTCGTCTGTCGGCAGCCACGGCGGCGGGATCAGCCATCCCATCAGCAGCGCCGGCGGTGCGATCAGCCCACCCCACTGCCGCAGCGCGAATTGCTCGTCCCAGTAGGACGGATTGCGGTCGCGGACCATCGCGGCGAAATGCTGGATGCGTGCGCCGCTGACCGCCGTCCCGGCGTACCTGGGTGCGGTGCGGGTGCCGACCATGCGCAACGCGTCCTCGTAGGAGCCGAAGGCGAGGTCGTATCGGATGGGTCGCGTCACACCGGTAGCGCGCTCTCGCGGGGCGCCGAGTCCCAGACCAGTGCGCGCGACGTGAAATACCATCCCCCGCGTTCATAGACCAGCCGATCGGTGTAGCAACCGGTGGCCTGTATACCGTTGCCGTACAACAGCAGCGCGACGCATCTCTGCGTCGCCTCCACGCCGTCGACCGTGATCTCGTGGTCGACGGTGATCAGCCGCCGTCCGCCGCCGCCGTCGAACGCCTCCCGCAGATCGGAAAACGACCGGCCGTCGCGGGCGTACGTCGCACCCGAATGCCGGAAGGTGGCGAGCCAACCGGCGACATCACCGGCCGTGAACAGCCGGTTGTATCGGGCATTCAGGTTGAGAATCGCCGCCCTTCCGGCCAACCCCTCCAGCACGAACTGTTGTTGGTAGCTCAGTGACACGTGGTTCTCCTCACCTGCTCAGCGTGTAGCCGTTGGTCTCGCGGTCCCACGTGCCGGCGCTCACTCCCCGGGTGCGCAGCAGATCCTTACGCACCCGGCCGATCACATTCTTCGGGAGCTCGGGCAGCACCTCGAGATAGCGCGGTACGCAGAAGTACGGCATCCGGTCGGCGCAGAAGTCGAGGAGCTCGGCGAAATCGACTGTCGCGCCCGGCTTCAGCGTCACCACCACGAGGATGTCTTGTTCGCCCAGTTCGCTGGGCACCCCCACAGCCGCCGCCTCCGCCACGGCCGGGTGGCCGAGCACCGTCTGTTCCACCTCGACCGACGACACGTTCTCGCCTCGCCGGCGCAGCGAATCCTTGGCGCGGTCGACGAACATCAGCTGCCCGTCGACCAACCGTCCGAGGTCACCGGTACGAAACCAGTCGGGATGAGGAGCGACGGTCACGCGGGTTCCACCGGGCGCGGACACCACATACCCCTCGCTCATCACATGCGCAGTCCGCGTCCGGCAGGTGATCTCACCTACGGCCCCCTCGGGCACCGTACGCCCGTCGCTGTCGACGAGGCGCACCTCGAATGCCGGATTGACCGTTCCCGATGTACCCGGAACGCCCTCGGCCGAAACACTCTTGTAGGCAAGCGGAAACGCCTCGGTCAGGCCGTACATCGTCACGACGCGGCAGCGATATCTGGCCTCGATGGCGCGATAGGAGTCGGCAGCTATCGGAGCTGCCGAGATGAACCGCAGGCCCGTCTTGGCGTCGCGCGGATCCGCAGGCAGGTTCCACAGCATCGCGACCATCGCGCCGGCGCCCGCAAAGCCCACCGCGCCACAGTCCCGTATCCGGTCCCATACCTCGGCTGGATGGAAGGCGTCGGCCAGCACGCTGGTGCCGCCGACCAGCATGGGTGCCAGCACGGTCGGCGCGGCGCTGAGATGGAACAGCGGCATCGCCGTCCAGATCACCTCACCCGCGCTGAATTCCCATGCCGCGGCCACCGTCGCGGCCGCTGTGAACAGGTAATGCCAGGTCGTGGCGACCGCCTTCGACGGTCCGGTGGTACCGGAGGTGAAGAACAGCGCGCCGACGTCGTGCGGAGCGGCAGCGGCCACCGTGGGCGCGGTGGTGCGGGCGATCGCCAACTCAGTCGACAGCGAGTCGCCGACGGCGGCAATGCATGCGAGCGAGTCGATGCCGTCGGCCACGTCGGCGAGCCGGTCCGCTCGGTCGGGATCGGTGAGCACGAACACGGCGCCGGACACCGCGAGGGCATGGGCCAGATAGTCGCCCTTGCTTGCGGCGTTGACGGCCGCGACGACCGCGCCGATGCGGGTGGCCCCCAGCCAGAAATACACCCACTCCGGGCATGTCCCGGTGAACAGCGCAATGGTCCGGCCCGGCGTGACGCCCCGGTCCAGAAGTACGTTCGCTGCCGCGCACGACCGGTCGCGCATCTGCGCGAAAGTCACGGGCTCCCCGGCGATCGACATCATCACCCGGTCACCGAACTGCTCGGCCCGGCGATCGAGCACCTCCGGCACCGTGAAACGCTCGACGCCGAACATCGCCGGCCCGGCCACCGGCTCGCTGGGCATCACGCCCGTGCTGCGGCCGGATCGGGTTGACCGTCAGCGGTATAACCGAAGTCCGTCGCCGTCGGCTGCGTGCCGGGATAGAACCTGTGCGCCCACCGCCGCAGGGCGGCGTAGTCGTGCGCCTCTTCCGGCGCCAGGTTCGGCTTCTCCAGGTACTTCATGTTCTCCCACGTGAAGAAGTCCTGTTTGATGACTTCCTGCTGCAACTGCAGGAACTTCGCGGCCCGGCCGGACGGCACGTCGCCGCTGTCGCCCGGTTCGCGGATCGACGCCTGTGTGTAGAAGTAGTCGGTGTAGTCCTCGTCGACGGGCGTCTGTCCGGTCACTTGCACGGTCGCCACCAGTTCCGAGGGGAAGCGGACGACGCCGAGGCCCAGCGAGTAGTTGTCGTAGACGATCTTGGCGTCCACCGGGCCGTTCGGCGTCAGCCACGTCTTGGCCCGTCCCCCACCGAAATTCGCGTTCACCGTCGCGTGCAGGTGGTAGCCGGAGACCTCGAACGACGCGGTGTTGGCCGGATTGGCGGCCTTGTGCACGTATTGCACGTGGTAGGGGTCCGCCGCGTTCTCGATGATCATCTGCGCGTGCACCTTGACTCGATTCACCATCCGGGTGTGCGGATGCAGCGGGTAATACTCACCGGTCTCGAGTTCCGGCAGCACGGGTGGCTGCCAATACGGCGCGCGGCCGTGCCGCTCGTGCCACACCAGAATGAAGCCGTACCACTCTGCACACGGGTAGGTCCTGATGCGCACGTTCTGCTTGCAGCCGATCTTGCTGTACGGGATGAGTGCGTTGGTGCCGTCGCCGCGCCATTGCCATCCGTGCCACGGGCAGACGATGTGCTCGCCCTCGACGGTGCCGCCCACGCCCATGTTGGCGCCCAGATGCAGGCAGTACGCGTCGAGCACGTGGACGCGTCCGCCTGCGGTTCGGAAGATCACCAACTCCTCGCCGAAGTAATGGGCACGCTTGACCTGCCCGGGCGCCAGGTCGGAGGCGAAGCCGACGATGAACCATCCGGTCGGGAACCGGTAGGTCGACAGGCTGATGCCACTGGGGCCGAATTCACGTTCGGACGGATCGAAGGTGGGGTCGTCGACCGCTTCCGTCATACCAACTCCGTCCACGCTCGCAACAGCCCAGGTCAGCGGGCCCGCCCGTTGCCTATTTTTACTATTTTAGGCATTCTAGGTCAAGCAAGCCCGGCGACGATCGCACATGGGCAGAAGAGGAGCGCCGAGGACCCATGCCGATGACAGCTTCGGTCGATCTGTCGGATCCGACGTTGTGGCAGAACGGATTTCCCGACGACCTCTTCGCCGAGCTGCGCAGGGAGCGGCCCATCTTCCACCACGACCTCACCGACAGTGTGCTGGCGACGGTCAAGCGGGATTTCTGGGTGACGACCAAGCTGCGGCACGCGCAACGCATCCACCGCGACACCGATTCGTTCACCGCGACCGACGGGCCGCTCATTCAGGGCGTCGGCCCCGTCGGCTCGTTTCCGACGATCATCAACATGGATCCGCCGGAGCTGCTGAAGCGGCGGCGGGTGATGTCGCACGCCTTCACTCCCAAGGCCATCGGCAAGCTCGAGGACGGAATTCGCACGCGCGCGGCCGCATTGATCGACGACCTGCTGGCCGCCGGGGGCGGCGACTGGATCGGCGACGTCGCCGACGTCCTGCCGATGTCGGTGATCGGCGACATCATCGGCATCCCGGAGGGCGACCGCCCGGAGGTCTTCGACACCTTCGACCGGATCTTGACGGCCAATTCGCCCGGGTCGACGATGACCGAACCTGAGCAACTCGACCTGTTCGGCCGGATCTTCACCTATGCGCTCGAGCTGACCGCCGAAAAGCGACGCGACCCGGCCGACGACATCTGGAGCACGCTGGCGTCCGCCGATGTCACCGACGAGAACGGCGAGCAGCTGTCCATCCCCGCCAACGAACTGGAGATCTTCTTCTTCGTCATCGCGTTCGCCGGCAGCGACACGACGAAGAACGCGCTGGCGTACGGGTTGCGGGCGTTCGTCGACAATCCCGACCAGATACGCCGGTACCGGACCGACGAATCGGCGCGCCGGGCCGCGGTCGAAGAGGTGTTGCGGTGGGCGACACCGGTGGCGTTCTGGACCCGCACCACCACGGCCGAGGTGGAGATGGACGGTGTCACGATCCCCGCCGGCGAACGGGTGGTGTCGATGCTGAGATCGGCCAACCGCGACGAGGAGGTGTTCGACGATCCGTTCACCTTCGACATCGGCCGACCGGAGATCCCACACGTGGCGTTCGGCGGGGGCGGTCCCCACCACTGCCTGGGCGCGATGCTTGCCCGCGCCGAGATCCGCGCGGTGCTCGACGAGTTGTTGTGCCGCGCCGACGACATCGCTCTGGGCCCCGCCACGGTGACCTACCCGAACCTGACCAACAACATGACGATCTTCGACGCGATGCCGATCTCGCTGCGGGCGCGCTGACTCTAAAGCCCTTTCGGACGGGTGCCGATCACGCCCTGGGCGGAGAGCCGCTGCAGGTCCGCGTCGGTGAGCCCGCAGATCTCGGTCAGCACCTCGGTGTTGTGCTCGCCGAGCGTCGGCGGCGTGCGCACCAGCCAGCTGTCGGCGCCCGCGAACCGGGTGAACGGCGGACAGGGATAGAGATTCACGCCGGTGCTGCGATGCTCGAGCGATTCGAAGAATCCGCGGTGCCGCAGTTGGGGGTTCTCGGTCACCAGCGTCGGAGAGATCACCGTCGCCGCCGGGATGCCATGCGCGGCAAGCTGTTCGACGGCGCCGGGTGCGGCCTGGGTGGCCAGCCAGGCCTCGAGATCTGAACCCCCGGTGATCTCGGCGATCGCGGCGTGGTGCGCGTCGCTGCAGATGGCGACGGCGATCCACTGGTCTTCGCCCGCGCAGCGGTAGACGTCCTGCTGCGCCGAGCCGTGGCCCCGGTTGCCGCGGCGCTGCATCAGCCGCCCGTACACTTCGAATTCGATTGTCTGCGCGGCGGTTACGTTGAGCACCGTCTCGATCATCGGCACCTCGAGAAGCTGCCCGCGGCCCGTGCGGTCGGTGAACTCCAGTGCGGCTAGCAACGCGAACGCGGCATGCGCACCGGCCAGGGGATCACACGCACCGCGCGGTGCGACGGGCGGACCGTCGGGCAGTCCCGTCACCCACGCCAGCCCCGCGATCTGCTCCATCGTCGGGGCGAAGCCAACCCGGTCCCGCCACGGCCCGGTCAGCCCGAAGGCCGGCATCCGCAGCATCACCAGGCGGGGGTTGAGGTCGAGCAGCACCTGCGCGCCGAGGCCGAACTGCTCCATCACGCGCGGTGAGAAGTTCTCGACCACGGCGTCGGCGTCGCTGATCAGCTGCTTGACCAACTGCAGGCCCTCGCCGGACTGCAGATCGAGGGTGACGGACCGCTTGTTGGTGTTCATCGCGTGAAAGACCCACCCGTACTCCCACCAGTCGTCGACATCCTTGCGCATGCCACCCGAGTATCTGATCCCGTCGGGGCGCTGGATCGACTCGATCTTGATCACATCGGCGCCGAACGCGGCCAGCGCGTGCGTCGCCGCCGGTCCCGCCCAGAACGCGGTGAAGTCGATGATGCGCAGGCCACTGAGCGGCAGACCGACCGCATCCGATTCACCGTGATCCCGTGGCGCCCAGAAGGTGTCACCGTCTGCTTCGCCGATGCCCGGCGCCGGTCGAATCGGCGCCGCAGCTGCCTGCGACATCAACCAGGGTGGCCGCGGTTGGCGGAAGCCGGCCGGGTTGTCGATGTACACCCCGCGCTGCACGAAGTGGTCCATGTGCGGGATGGTCGCGCCGTCGCCGATCGGCGCGAGCGGGATCCGGAACAGCTGGCCGAGCTCGACGATCTCGTCCACGGTGCGCGCACGCAGCCAGGGGTCGATGCGCTCGCGGATCCAGTCCCGGTAGTCCCATCGGCCGATCTGGAACTGCAGCTGGTCGATCTCGGTGAGCTCGGGGCATTCCACCATCGCGGCGAAGTCCAGCCACTGCTGGCCGGTGACCATGCTGATCCCGACATAGCCGTCCTTGGCGGGTTCGATCGACGGCACCTCGACCGAGCGCCGGATCGGTGGGACACGCAACAGCGCGGAATGCAGCCACTCGCTGCTCTGCATCAGCGTCACCGCTTCGAGCATCGACATGTCGAGGTGGCCGCCGGCGCCGCCGCTGCGCACCCTTCGCGACAGTGCGAGCACGGCGAACGCCGCCCACGCTCCGCCCATGTACTCCCCCACGTCGCCACCGATCGAGATCGGCGGCCCTGCGGGATCTCCGCGGAACCCGGTGAGACCCGAGGCGGCCTGCAGCGTGAACTCCGTCGCAGGACGCGCAGACCACGGTCCGGTCCAGCCGAAATCGGAGATCGTGACGACGACGCAGCCCGGCGACGCCTGTAACAGCCTGCCCAGGTGAATACCTCGCCGGCTCGCTTCAGCGCGGTCCGCGGAGAGCACCAGCACGTCTGCACCCAACAGCAGGTCATCCGGAAGGCTTGTGACGCTGCGCTTTCCGGAGTTCAGATAGCTGAACAGCGGCGAATCGGCCCCGTCCGGATTCGCGCCCGTCACCGAGACGCGGCGCAGCGGATCGCCGTCGGCGGGTTCGACCTTGACGACCTCGGCGCCCGCGTCGATGAGGAGCTTGCCGCAGTACGCGCCGGCGATCCGGTCGCTGATCTCGACGACACGCAGACCGTCCAGCGGGGTGGGTGCTGCCTCGCCCACGCACTCCTCCATCCCACGACGGCTGTCCCGCGTTTCTTTGCCATCTTAGTAACTATTGGCAGTTAGTGATCGGTACACCCCAGGTGACGGGCTTGTCACTGTTAGCATTGCCCAGTCATGACAACACTTGGAATCGGTCCCGAGGCGCGGCGGCGGCTGGGATCGCGCAGAACCGCCGAGATCGTCGCCGACGAACTCCGCCGCCAGATCATCGAGGGCGAACTCGCCGACGGTGACCTGCTGCCGCGCCAGGAGATCCTCGTCGAGCAGTTCAATGTCAGCCTGGTGTCGCTGCGAGAAGCGTTGCGAATACTGGAGACCGAGGGGCTGGTCTCGGTCCGGCGAGGTAACCGCGGCGGTGCCGTCGTCCACGCTCCGGCCAAGGCCAGCGCGGCCTACATGCTGGGCCTGTTGTTGCAGAGCGACTACGTGCCGCTCGCCGACCTCGGCACGGCGCTTCAGGAACTCGACCCGATGTGCGCGGCGCTCGCGGCCCGCCATCCCGACCGGGGCAAGTCGTTGATTCCGAAACTCAAGGAACTCAACGACGCCATGGCCGAGCACATCGAGGACGGTGCACGGTTCACCGAGATCGGTGGGCAGTTCCACGACGAGATCGTGCGCGGCTGCGGCAATCACACGATGATCGCGGTGGTGGGCAGCCTCGAAACACTGTGGACCGGTCACCTGAACTGGTGGGCCGAGGAGACGGCCGCCAAGGGCGAGTACCCGTCGATGGGCAAGCGCCGCATTGCGTTGGCCGTGCACACCAAGATCACCGACGCCATCGAGTCGGGCGACGCGGAAAGGGCCCGCAAGCTGGCCGCACGGCACGTCGCCGACACTCAGACCTATCTGCTGGAGGGCGACCCCGAACAGCGGATCGTGGCACTGTCGCCGCAGGCGCTCGCGCAGCGCCAGCGCTGAAAGGTGCGGTGTGCGAACGGCACTCATCACCGGTGGTAGCGGCGGCATCGGCAAAGCCTGCGGGCGCGTCCTGGTCGAGCGCGGCTATGACGTCGTCCTGACGGCCAGACGGGAGGGACCGTTGCGGGCGGCCGCCGAGGAGATGGGCGCGCGATACGTCGTCGCCGATGCCAGCCGGCCGGCGACGTTCGAGCCCGCCGTCGAGGCGGCCGGCGACATCGACTTGGTGGTGCACGCATCGGGCATCCTGGGCGGCACCTACGCCCGCAAGCAGACTTTCGACCAGTGGCGGGCAACGATTTCGGCCAACCTCGACTCGTGTTTCGTGGTGAGCTCCGCTGCCCTGCCCCGGATGAGGGCCGGCTCCCGGTTCGTGTTCGTCTCGTCGTCGGCCGCGCACGAGCCGATGCGTGCCCGCACCGCCTACTCGGCGGCGAAGGCAGGAATGAATGCGTTCGCGGGTGCCCTCGCGCAAGAGGTCGACCGCGACGGCATCAACGTGCACATCGTCACGCCCGGCCCGGTCGAGACCGAGATGCTGCAGGACGTGCCGTTCGAGATGTATGCGATCCGGGCCGCGGACGTGGCGAACGCGGTCGCCTGGCTCGACACGCTCGACCCGTCCGTCGACGTGCCCGAGATCCGTCTGAACGCCATCACACGCGGGCCGTCGGCGCGACCTCCGGTGGTGCCCTTGGAGGTACAGCGCCGCGCGGTCAAATGATTTCGCCGGGCAGCGCCTTGACTGTCGACGGCAGGCCGTAGAGCGCGGTCGCATTGCCGCGCATGATCCGCTCACGCTGGTCGGCGGGGAACCTCTTGATCGCCCAGTGCGGTGAGTCGTAACTCCAGTGCGGGTAGTCGGTCGAGAACATCAGGTTGTCACCGAGATCCATCATCTCCAGGTACTCGCGGTAGACCTTGGGGTTGACCTCCTCGAGCGGTTGCGTGGTGAACCGGACGTGCTCGCGGACATACTCCGACGGCCTGCGTTTGACATGTGGCAGGTCGGCCTTGCGCTGCTGCCAGATCCGGTCCATCCGCCACATCACCGGTAGCGCCCAGGTGAATCCGCCTTCGACGAACACCACCCGCAGGTCCGGATGCCGGTCGAACGCGCCGTCGAAGACCAGGCTCATCAGATGCGATACGTACAGCAGCGGCCACGACGCGAAGAAGTCGTGCCAGTGCGCCGGGTTTCCCACTGGATAGATCGGGATCAGTTCGAACGGTGTCTGCCCCATCAGATGGGTGGCGACCGGTAGTCCATGGCGCGTGGCTGCCTCGTACAGCGGATCGAAATGCTCGGCGCCGAAGGGGATTCCGCGGGACTGCGGGGTGATCAGTACCTCGGCCATGTACGGATGACCCGCCCATCGCTCGATCTCCCGGGCCGCGGCGTGCGGATCCTGCGTGGTGACGCTGATGGCCCCCCGCCACCTCCCGTGCCAGTTGTTGTCCGACAGCCACACATCGGCCAGCCAATCGTTGTGTGCGGCCTTGAGCACGTGCTCGGCCTGCGGCAGCTGCGCATCGCACATCGGTTCCAGCACAGCGATGCTCACCCCGGCGTCGACCAACAACTGCTGGGCGGCGAAATCGGGATCGCTGCCGGCGACACCGCCGCCGGGCGGGTTCGCATCCACACGCAACGACATCGTCTTGTACGAGTCGGGTGTGTCGTAGAAGTGGGCAAGCGGCGAGACGGCATTTCCCGTCGGCCACAACCTGTTCCGCCACTGCGGTGGCGCATAGGTCTTCAGCACGTCGGCGGAGACCGGAAGCGGATGCACATCGGTGTCGACGATGCTCACGGCGGTGTCCTGGGTGACGGGTGGTCGCTCGATCGTCGTCATTGCAGGCTTCCCTCCACCTGGGGCTCGAGCGCATACAGGTCACTCGCGTTGCGCCACAGCACTTTCTCGCGCTGCCGCTCGTTGAGGCCGGCCACCGCCTCGTTCGGCCGGACCGCCGACCAGTGCGGGTAGCTCGACCCGTACATCAGCAGGTCCGCCTTGTCGGTGAAGTCCAGCCAGCGCTCGGCGTGCCCCGCGTCGGTGGGCCCGTCGAACGCCGACGAGCAGAATCGCACGTGCCCTGGCAGGTACTCGCTGGGATAGCGGTCCACCCACGGCGTCTGGTCGCGCATCGACATCCAGAACGTGTCGAGGCGCCACATCAACGGGGTGAGGACGTCGTATCCGCCGTCGGTGAACACGAACCTCAGCGCGGGGTGGCGACCGAACATCCCCTCGACGATCAGCGTCGCGAGGTGGACGAAGAAGTTCAGCGGCATGAACGCCGCATATCCCGGATAGGTGTGGGTGTGGCCGGCGAACGTCGGCGCGTGGTCGACGCCGTTGCCGCCGTTGATGTGCACCGCCACCGGCAGGCCGTGCGCGGCCGCGGCCTCCCAGATCGGCTCGAACATCGGCTTGCCGTACGGTTCGCGCGACTGCAGCGGGACACCGACCTGGACCATCTTCGGATGCTCGGCCAGCCGTTCGATCTCGGTTACGGCGCCCTTGACGTCCTCGGGGTTGACGCGGATGGTGCCCCGGAACCGCCCTATGGTGTCGGGTTCGAGCCAGCGGTCGAGCAGCCAGTCGTTGACCGCCGCGCAGATGCGGCTGCCCAGCAGATAGTCGGCGATGTTGCCGCGGGTCAGCGGGTTCAAGATGGCGACGTCGACGCCGCCCTCGTCGAACAGGTGCCGAGAGACGGTCTCGGGATCGGAGCCCGGATATCCGTTGCCGTACAGGTCTGTTCGATAGTCTCCGCCGGGAGCTTGGTACCACTGCTGCTCGACGTCGGGGATGGCCCGCAACTTGTGCGGAGCCGCCAGGTACTGGCGGATCTCGGCGTTGTACCGGAAATGCGGCTGTACCGAAATGTCGACAACGGGAGTGTCGATGACCGGAGTGCTCATGCGGTGAGATACACCTGCCCGTCGTCCACGTCGACCTGATACGTGCGGACCCGCTTGGTGGGATCGGCGACGTTGACGCCGGTGGTGATGTCGAACTCCCACTGATGCCAGGGGCAGCGGGCGATCCGCCCCTCGCGGACATGCCGGATGCCGTCGGGCATCTCCGGCGCGTATTCGGTGGTACCGCTGACGTATCCCTCACACAGCGGGGCGCCCTCGTGCGAGCAGTAGTTCGCAATCGCATACAGCGAACCGCCGATGTTGTAGACGCCCACGCCGAACTGGCCCGCCGGCACCAACTTCATGCTTCCGGGCGGCAGGTCCTCGATCGCACACACCGCGTGGCGCCGCATCACATCCCCTCGGTCTCCTTGACCTAGAATACCTAAAATAGTAAAGATAGCCGAAGAGAGCCGCTACCTGCTGCCTGGGAGGCACGGTGACGATCAGCACCGATTCGAACGACCAGCTCGCCCCCGACGTGGCCATCGACCCCTACGGGTTCTTCGAATACATGCGCAACACGGCGCCGGTGTGGCGCGGAACGCTCATGGAGAGCGATTTGATGCCGCCGGAACTCAAGGTCTCCGAGAACTGGGTGTTGTTCGACTTCGAGAGCGTCTTCACAGCTTTCCGCGAGGACACCGTGTTCGCCTCCGAGATGTACAACAACACGATCGGGCTGGTCTTCGGGCCGACGATCCTCGGCATGCACGGCAAACAGCATCACGATCACCGCAGCCTGGTGTCGAAGGCCTTCCGGCAGAGCGCGCTCGCGCAATGGGAACCCGAAGTGATCGATCCGATCTGCGATCAGCTGGTCGACGAGTTCGCCGACGACGGCGAGGCCGACCTGATCAAGGCGGTGACGTTCGAGTTTCCCACCCGCGTCACGGCCGCCCTGCTCGGGCTGCCGCAGGACGATCTGGACATGTTCCGCCGCCTCTCGCTGGACTTGATCTCGATCACCGAGGACATCGAGGCCGGCCTGAACGCCTCGGTCGAACTGGGCACCTACTTCCAGGAACAGGTCGACCAGCGCCGCCGCAAAATGACCGACGACGTGATCGGTGACCTCGTCGGCGCGGAGATCGACGGTGAGAAGCTCACCGACGAGGCGATCATCTCCTTCCTTCGGCTGCTGTTGCCCGCCGGATTGGAGACCACCTATCGCTCGTCGAGCAACCTGCTGGCGCTACTGCTCACCCACCCCGATCAACTCGAGGCGCTCCAGCGGAATCGGGATCTGATCCCGGCGGCCATCGAGGAGGGCATCAGGTACGAGACGCCGCTTGTGCTGGTGGCACGCAACACCACTCGCGACGTGGAGATGCACGGCATGACCATCCCCGAGGGCGCGCAGGTCAACCTGTGCATGGGCTCGGCGAACCGCGACGCGAAGCGATGGGACAACCCGGATGTGTTCGACATCCACCGACCCCGCCGCGCGCACATTTCGTTCGCCGGTGGCATCCACAGTTGCCTGGGCATGCACCTGGCGCGGGTGGAAACCCGTGCGATGCTCAACAGCATCTTCGACCGCGTGACCGACCTTGCGCTGCTCGAGGACGAGGACACGAAGATCACCGGCATGCCGTTCCGCTCCCCCAAGCATCTGCCGGTGACATTCCGCCGAGCCTCATGAGAAGTCGCGCGGCGATCCTGCACGACATGGGCCAGCAGTGGTCCGTCGAGGACTTCGAACTCGACCCGCCGAAGGCCGGCGAGGTGCTCGTGGAGATGGCCGCCGCAGGGCTGTGTCATTCGGATGAGCACATTCGCAACGGCGACCTGTCGGCGTCCAACGAAGTCATGACAGCCTACGGCCTGCCGTCGATGTTCCCGATGATCGGCGGACACGAGGGCGCCGGCGTCATCGTCGAAACCGGTGAGGAAGTCAGCGGATTCGCGCCGGGCGACCATGTCGTGACGTCCTTTGTTGCGGTGTGCGGCCGCTGCCGGTGGTGCAACTCCGGCATGGAGTACATCTGCGACATGGGTGCACAGGTGATGGTTCCCGGTATGCCGACCGACGGCACCTTCCGCCATCACACCGCCGACGGCCGCCAACTCGGGCACCTGTCGAAGGTCGGCGCCTTCTCGAAACACACCGTGGTGTCGACGGATTCGATCGTCAAGATCCCCACGCAGCTGCCGTTGTTGCCGATGGCGTTGCTGTCCTGTGGGATTCCGACCGGATACGGCTCGGCCGAGAACCGCGCCAACGTGCGGACCGGCGATACCGTCGTGGTCATCGGGGTCGGGGGTATCGGAACCGGCGCGATCCAGGGCGCTCGGCTCAACGGCGCCGCCCAGATCATCGCCGTGGACCCGGTCGAGTTCAAGCAGAAGTCTGCGCTGAGATTCGGTGCGACACACAGTGCGGCCTCGACTGAAGAGGCCGCCGACCTGCTCAGTGAACTGACAAGCGGAGTCATGGCCGACAGCGTCATCGTCTCGCCCTCACTGATCACCAAACACGATGTGCAAGCCGCGCTCAGCTTGACGCGCAAGGGTGGCACCTGCGTGTTGACGGGAATGACCAGGCAGACCACCGGCTCCATCGCGATCAACTTGCAGGAGTTCATCCTCTGGAACAAGAACCTCGTCGGCACGGTGTTCGGGTCATGCAACCCGAGGGTCGACATACCCAGGTTTGCGCGGCTCTACGAGGCCGGTCTCTTGCAGCTCGACGAGATGATCACCCGCCGCTACCGGCTCGACGACATCAACGACGGCTACCGCGACCAGCACAACGGCGAGATCATCCGCGGCGTCATCGATTTCAGCCTGGGCTGAGACGGGGCCGAGATTCGCCGAGACCGACGAAATGGCGGGTTCGACGCACACTTTTCAACCAGAACATCGGTTTCGGCGGGGAGGTGATCAGACGATGCGCGACGTTCGGCCCTGCCAGTAGCGGTCGCGGATCCGCCGCTTGTAGAGCTTGCCGTTCGGGTCGCGTGGCAGCGCAGCATCGAAATCGACTGTGCGCGGGCATTTGTAGCCGGCGAGGCGAGCGCGACAGTAGTCGATGAGCTCTTCGGCGAGCCGCGGTCCCGGCGGCACACCCTCCCGCGGTTGCACGACCGCCTTGACCTCCTCGCCGAACTCGTCGTTGGGTACGCCGAAGACCGCCGCGTCGACCAGTTTGGGATGCATGACCAGAAGGTTCTCCACCTCCTGCGGGTAGATGTTCACCCCGCCGGAGACGATCATGAACGTCGACCGGTCGGTGAGGTAGAGGTAGCCGTCCTCATCGAGATACCCCATGTCGCCCAGTGACCGCCACCCCTGCGCATTGGCCACCGAAGCGGTCTTCTCCGGGTCCTTGAAGTACTCGAATTCCGGTCCGCCCTCGAAGAACAACTCGCCCGCCTGTCCGGTGGGCAGTTCGTCGCCGTCCTCGCCGACGACGTGCACGGGGGTGTACGGCCGGCCGACCGAACCGGGATGCGCCAGCCACTCCTGCGGCCCGATCGTCGATCCGGCGAAACCCTCGGTGCCGCCGTAGTACTCGTGGACGATCGGGCCGAACCAGTCCAAGATGCGGTGCTTGACATCCACGGGACACGGTGCGGCGGCGTGGATCACGCACTGCAGGCTCGAGACGTCGTAGGACGCCCGCACCTCATCCGGCAACTTCAACATGCGGATGAACATGGTCGGCACGAACTGGGCGTGGGTGACGCGGTGGGTTTCGATCAATCGAAGCACCGCCTCGGCATCGAACCTTCGCATCAGCACGGTCGCCGCTCCGACGCGCTGCACCGCCATCGTGTAGTTCACTCCCGCCGCGTGATACAGCGGGGCCGGTGACAGGTACACGCTGTCGGGCGTCATCGCGTACCGCCGCCGCAAGGCGTTCTCGAGAACCTTCTGCCCCCATGACCCATCGCCGTCCGTCGGCAGCGGCCGCCGCACCGCTTTGGGCCGGCCCGTCGTCCCCGACGAGTACAACATCTCCGACCCGTCGCACCGCGGTGGTGGCGCTCCCGCCGCTGCGAGCGCGTCCTCGTACCTACGCCAGCCGTCGATGTCGCCGCCGACGCAGATGCGGAGGTCGACGTCGCCTATCGGCTCGCCCAATCCAGCGAGCGAGGCGTCGACGAACACCGCCTTGGCCTCGGAGTCCCCGACGACATAAGCCACCTCGTCCGCGGTGAAATGCGTGTTGACCGCCGAGTAGTACAGTCCCGAAAGTTGGCAACCCCAAGTGATCTCGAGGAACTCGGGGCGGTTCGGCAGCACCAGCGCGACACCGTCACCGCGACGCAGTCCCGCGTCGTACAGCACCGCGGCCACCCGCCGAGCGCGCTCGGACAGCTCACCGTAGGTGACGATGCCGCCGTCGGCCACGATCAGCGCCGGCGCCGCCGGATCGGAGGTCCGCACCTACGAGGCGGCACCGTCGGTCGATGCGGCGGCCTGGCGCTGCGCCATCTCCGACGGCAGAATCTTGTCCCGGAACACGGTCTGGATCAGCTCCTGGACGTCCTTGCTGATCGAGGCGAGCGCGACGAGGTCATTCGAGCTCTGCCAGTGCACCCGCATGCCCATCAGCTCCCAGGCGCGTTTGAGGTTGGCCTTCGTCGCCAGCAGCGTGGTCATCGGTGCGCGTGCGATGTGCCGGGCGATCGCCTCCACCCGGTCGTCGAGGTCTTCGCGCTTGACCACCTCGTTGACCAGGCCGATCTCCAACGCCTTCTTCGCGTCGATCACCTCGGCCAGATACAGGTAGTACGCGGCCCGGCGCCAGTTCATGAAAACCCATGGCTCGATGGAACATTCGCCCGACGGCATCCCGAACCCCTGCAGCGGCGGGTAGGAGAAGTAGGCGTCCTCGGAGGCGATCACGATGTCGGTGGTCAGCCCCATGTGCGTACCGCCGCCCACGCAGTAGCCGTGCACCTGCGCGATCGTCGGCTTGGAGAACTCCCAGAGGTTCAGCGTCGGCTTGACGAACAGGTCCGACTGCGGTTTCCACGGGTGGCCCATCTTCATGGCGCCCTCGACGAACGCCGGATAGTCGACGGCGTTGTTGCCGATGGCGTGCCCGGAGCAGAAGCCCTTGCCGTTGGCCTTGAGCACCAGCACCTTGATGTCGTAGTCGCGGTCCGCGTCGAGCAGCGCCGCGTCCACCTCCTCGGCAAGCTTCTGATCCTGCGCGTTGGCCTTCTCCGGCCAGTTGAGGATGATGCGCGCGACCGGACCGTCCTTCTGGTAGATGATCCGCTCGCGAGTCTCGTTCAACTCCACTGGTTCTCCTTCGTTATGAGGTGATCACGCCGATCTGGGCGCCGATGTCGTAGGTCGTGCCGATCTCGCCGGTCCAGTGCACCGTGCCCGAAGCGCCCGCCTCGATCTCCTGTTCCACCTTCTCGGTGGCGATCGTGTAGATCGGGGTGCCCTCGTCGACGTGTTGGCCGGAGTCGACGAGGAATTCGGTGAGCTCTGCCTCCGATACGGCCACCGACACGCGCGGGATGCGAATGAGGAAGTCAGGCACGCACATCCGCCCCCTCGAACGTGCGCTGCGCGGCGGCGACGATCCGCGGCGCTGTCGGATAGATCTGCGCCTCGAGTCCCGGTGCCGCCGGTGTCGGCACGAACCGGGCCGCGACGCGTTCTATGGGCGCGACGAGTTCGGCGAAGCATTCGGCCTGCAGGATGGCGACGATTTCGGCGCCCGGTCCCGCGAACTGCACCGCGTCGTGGATCACCACCGCACGCCGGGTGCGCCGCACCGAGTCGACGATCGTGTCGACGTCGAGCGGGACGAGCGTGCGCAGATCGACGACCTCGGCGCTGACGCCCCGCTCGTCCAACGCCGCTGCGGCCGCGAGCGCCTCGTGCACGCTGCGCCCGTAGCTGATCAGCGTGGCATCCGAACCGGCCCTCTTGATGTCGGCGACCCCCAGCGGGATCCTGAAGCCGGGATCTGTTGGCACCAGGCCTTTCTGGGCCTGCAGCCGGATCGTCTCGACGAACAGGCAGGGATCGTCGTCGAAGATCGCCGACGTCAGCAACCCCTTGCCGTCGCGCGGGGTGGACGGCACGATCACCTTCATCCCGGGGATGTGCATGAACCATGCTTCCAGGCTCTGAGAATGCGTGGCGCCGGTGGCGAGGCCGCCGTACACCTGGGTGCGCACGGTGATCGGGGCGCTGGTCCGGCCCGCCGTCATGAACCGCAGCTTGGCCGCGTTGTTGATCAGCTGGTCGGCGGCGATGCCGATGAAGTCCATGATCATGATCTCGGCGACGGGCAGCAGACCGTCGATCGCCGCCCCGATCGCGGCGCCCAGGATCGCGGCTTCGGAGATCGGGGTGTCGAGCACCCGCTGGTGGCCGTACTTCGTCGAAAGCCCGGCGGTCGGGCCGGACGCGCCCGGGTCGGCGATGTCCTCGCCCAGCAGGAACACCCGCTCGTCGGCGGCCATCGCCTGATCCAGCGCGAGGTGCAACGCCTCGCGCATCGACATCTCTTTCTCGTCCATCGGCGTCATCCTCAGACCGGGTACCGGATCGCGGTGGCGTAGACGTCGCGGTCGAGTTCGTCCGCGGACGGCGCGTCGGCCGCCAGCACCACCGCGAGCGCGCGCTCGACCTCCGCCAGCGCGTCCTGCTCGACGCGGTCGAGCTCCTCGGCGGTGCACACGCCCGTCTCGACCAACCGGGCCCTGAAGCGTGGCACCGGATCGGCGGCCATCGCTGCCTCGAGTTGCTCGTCGGGAATGTAGGGCATCCGGTCGCCGAAGTAGTGGCCGCGGAACCGGAACGTCACGCACTCGAGCAGCGTGGGACCATCACCGCCCCTGGCCTTTTCGAGCGCGGTCTGCAGCGCAGAGGTGACCGCGAGCGGGTCGTTGCCGTCGACGCGGATCCCCGGCATGCCGTAACCGGCCGCCCGGTCGGCCACCCGGGTGAGCGCCATGGTGTCGACGGTCGGTGTCATCTCCGCGTACTGGTTGTTCTGGCAGACGAACACCGTCGGAAGGTTCCACAGCGCCGCCATGTTGGCGGCTTCGTGGAAGGACCCCGTGTTGGTGGCGCCGTCGCCGAAGCTGACCACGGTCACCCGGTCGAGGCCCCTGCGCTGAGCGGCCATCGCCAAGCCGACCGCGACCGGCGGTCCCGCGCCGACGATCCCCGTGCACAGCATCACGCCGCGCTCGGGCTTGGCGATGTGCATGGTCCCGCCTTTGCCGCGGGCTGCGCCGACGGTGCGGCCCATCATCTCGCCGTAAATCTCCTCGAGGGGAACGCCTTTGCCGATGAGGTCGTGCAGCCCGCGGTAGGTCGTCACCAGCTGGTCGTCGTCGCGCAGTGCGACACCCATGGCGGCCGCGATCGCCTCCTGGCCGCGAGACGGCCAGTACACGCACATGAACTCGCCGGTGCCGATGCCCTTGCTCAGCCGGTCGTCGGCGGCCTTCATCAACGTCATCAGCGCATAGAGCCGCCGCTGAACATCGTCGAGTTGAGTCATGTTCTGAGGGAACCGATCTCGCGGTACACCCGCGGCACCGGCGGTGGGTCCATGCTGAGGTTCTCCATGCCGGTCAGGCCGCCGCGGGCGCCGAGTTCACCCAGTCGCACGACCGCCGCGTCGAGGTCTTCGCAGTCGAGTTCGTAGATCGCCAGGAACGGACCCTTACCGTCCGTCGGCGCGAACCGCCGCGCCGACACCACACCCTCGACCGAGAGGATCTGCGCGAGATGCGTGTCGTTGTACCAGGCGTGGTACTCGGCTTCGCGGTCCGGCGATGCCGGCATGGTCTCGACGTACATGATCCCTCGCGGCACGGTCATCGCCTCCCTACGCGCCCGACCAGGGCTTGACCTTGAGGAACCCGCCTGCGTCCACACGCAACTGCTGACCCGTGATGTAGCGCGCCGCGTCCGAGGCGAGAAACAGCACCGCCTCGCTGATGTCCTCGGGCTCGACATACGGGATGGGCATGCCCTGGATCACCGGGAAGACGACCTCGGCGTCCTCACGGGTGGGCTCGGCCAGGTCCGGCCGGAACGCCCGGTACATCGGCGGGCTGTGCAGCATGTCGGTGTTGCAGTTGGTCGGGTGGACTGCGTTGACACGAATCGTGTTCGGCGCCAGCGCGAGTGCGAGATCGTTGACGTAGTGCGCGACGACCTGCTTGGCGAACGCGTAACCGGCACCGCCGGGGCCGCCGTCGATGCCGCTGGTGTTCATCGACGCCATGAACGCGGCCACCGAACCGGTCGCGATGATCGAGGCACCCTCGTGCAGGTGCTTCATGCTGGCGTGCACCAGGTTGAGGACTCCGACCAGGTCGACGTCGACCGCGTCGACGAACGCCTGCGGGGGCAGGCCCGCGGTCAGCGGACAGATGCCGGCGTTGGCGACCACGACGTCGAGGTGTCCGAACTCCGCCACCCCGCGGTCGATGGCGGCTGACAGCGCCGGCCGGTCGCGGACGTCGGCGATCTCGGTGTAGGCGCGCTGTCCCTCCTTCTCGACGAGGCGCGCGGTCTCATCGAGATCCTCGGGCCGCGCCAGTGGATACTCGTTGGTCGCGATGTCGGCGCAGATGTCGACGGCGATGATGTCGGCGCCTTCCGCGGCCAGCGTTCTGGCGTGCGACCGGCCCTGCCCGCGTGCGGCGCCGCTGACCAGCGCGACCTTGCCCGCGACCCTGCCCACTGTGGCCTCCCTCGGTTCACGCCAACTGTAAGCCCTTGACTAGCTATACTCATAAAAATAGATAAAACAGCTGTCTGACGCG
The DNA here is from genome assembly GCF_001500065.1 of Mycobacterium sp. IS-3022. Taxonomy (GTDB): domain Bacteria; phylum Actinomycetota; class Actinomycetes; order Mycobacteriales; family Mycobacteriaceae; genus Mycobacterium. The sequence continues at coordinate 41,336 of NZ_LQIN01000050.1, read as the reverse complement.
ACAGGACGCCGTGGACTTCTCCTACCCTCCCGACGTGGAGCAGTTCCGCAAGGAATTGCGGACGTGGCTGGCCGCGAACCTCACCGACGAGGTGGTGGCCGCCCACCGTCGACGCGCCCGCGACGGCTCGGCATTCGACGTCCTGCGCGGGTGGGACGCGACCGTCGCGGATGCGGGTTGGGGGGCGGTGTCGTGGCCGGTCGAGTACGGCGGGCGCGGCGCCACGGTGCTCGAGCAGTTGGTCTACGCGGAGGAGACGGTCCGTGCGCGAGCACCGGTGCCGCTCAACGTGATCGGAATGAACAACATCGCGCCGGCGATCATGCAGTACGGCAGCGAAAGGCAGAAGCGCGATCTGCTCCCCCGCATGGTCCGCGCCGACGACATCTGGTGTCAGGGCATGTCGGAGCCGGAGGCCGGATCGGACCTCGCCTCACTGCGCACCCGCGCGGTGCGCGAGGGCGAGCACTTCGTGGTCAACGGCCAGAAGATCTGGACGTCATTGGGCCACCGCGCCGACTGGTGTCAGTTGTATGTCCGCACCGATCCCGACGCGCCCAAGCACAGGGGCATCTCGTGCCTGATCGTCGACATGACACTCGCGGGGATCGAGGCACGCCCGCTCGTCACCCTCAACGGGGCATCCGACTTCGCCGAAGTGTTCTTCCACGATGTCCGCGTACCCGCTGAGGCCCTTCTCGGCGCCCTGAACGGCGGGTGGGCGGTGGCGACCACCACACTGAGCCACGAACGGGCCGGCGCGGCCCGCCTGTATGCCCAACTCCAGATGCAGCTCCGGGACCTCGTGACCGACCTGGCCGGCGAGACGTCCGACGGTCGTCCCGTGCTCGACGATCCATGGGTATTGCGACGCCTCGGTGAGCTGTCGGTGCGCATCGACTACCTCGAGATACTCTGCAAGCGCGTGATTTCGGCCTCGCTGCACGGCGGTGAGGGGCTGAGTACTGCCAGCCTCGCCAAGAGTGTGTGGGCCGAAGCCGGTCAGGAACTGGCCGAGCTGGCGTTCGAGCTGCTCGGATCGCGGTGCGCCGACGATCGGTGGACCGATCAGCGGTTGGCGTCGCGCTCGCTGACGATCGCGGGCGGAACCACGCAGATCAACAAGGGCATCATCGCCACGCGCGTGTTGGGGTTGCCCCGGTGATGAACGGAGCACCCGGATGAACCTGGAACTCACCGACGAGCAGCTCAGCCTTCAGGACACCGTGCGCCGATACCTGACTGAGAAGGCCGCCATCGCAACGCATGTGCGGCCGATGCTCGACGACCCGACCGGGACGACGGATGCGGTGTGGACAGGACTGGTCGACCTCGGTGTCACTGGTCTGCTCGTGCCGCAGGAGCACGGCGGCGCGGGCGCGACGCTGGTCGAGGCGGGCCTCGTCGCGGAGCAGCTCGGGGCGGCGGTGAACCCGGGACCGTGGCTGTCGTCGGCGGTCGCGGCGCCGCGCGCCTTGCTCCGCGTCGGCGCCGACCCCGCCGACCTGCTGCAGGCCGTGGCCAACGGTTCGATCGCGACGGTCGCAGCCCTACGAGGTCCGCGCCCGCACGCGATCAACGGGACGACGTTGCGCGGCGTAGCGGAGGCGGTGCCCGACGCCGCCGCGGCCGACCGGCTGCTCGTGGTGGCCGAAGAAGACCACGGCGCAGCGCTTTTCGTGGCCGACGCAACCGCCGACACCGTGGTACGCACGCCTCGTGGCCACGTCGACCCAACGCGGAAGCTGTTCGACGTCACCTTCGACGAGACCCCCGCCCAGCGGCTGGCCGACGCACCTCACGACGCGGTTCTCGCCGTGCTCGACGACGTCCTGATCGCCTCCGCCGCCGACGCGGTCGGCGCCGCGTGCGCCATCTCCAACATGGCCGTCGACTACGCGAAGGTGCGCACGCAATTCGACAAACCGATCGGCAGCTTCCAGGCGGTCCAGCACCTGTGCGCCGACATGTACGAGACCGTGGAACTCGCGCGCAGCGGGGTCCTGCACGCGCTGTGGGCCGCCGACGCTGCGGGGGCCGCCGAACGGCATCTGGCCGCCATTCGCGCAAAAGGCTTTGCGGCGCGATTGGTCACCGTCGGCGACACCGCGGTCCAAGTGTTCGGCGGCATCGGGTTCACCTGGGAACACGACGCGCATCTGTACCTGAAACGGTTGCTGAGCTTCGCCGCCATGGCCGGCGGCGCCGGCCGCTACCTCGAGGAGGTGGGCCGTCGACTGATCTCGTCGGTCACCGGCCGCCGCGGAACAGGAGACGCGCTATGACCGAAGTACTCGACGGCGTTCGCGTGGTCGAACTGGCGTCCTGGACGTATGTGCCGTCGGCCGGTGCCGCGCTTGCCGATTGGGGCGCCGACGTCATCAAGGTCGAAGACGTCAAGGCCGGCGATCCGGGCCGGGCCCTGGTGATCGGCGGGTTCACCAGGGACGCCGCCCGTGCCAAGGTCGACTTCATCCTCGAGATCGGCAACCGCGGCAAGCGCAGCATCGCCCTCGACCTCAAGTCCGACACCGGACGCGAGTATTTCGGCCGGCTGCTCGCGACGGCCGATGTGTTCCTGACGAACTGGCTGCCCGGCCCACTGGAACGGGCGCGGCTGACCGTCGAGGACATCCGGTCGTTCAACCCGAACATCATCATCGCCCGCGGCACGGGTACGGGAGTCCGTGGTCCCGACCGCAACAAGGGCGGCTTCGACGCCGCGACCTACCTGTCGCGGGGTGGCGTGTCGTACACGATGACGCCGTTCGGCACCGAGACGCCCGCGGTGCAGGGGCCCGGCTTCGGCGACCTGCAGGGCGGCATCACGCTGGCCGGCGGCGTCTGCGCCGCGCTGTTTCACCGCGAACGCACGGGCGAGCCGTCGATCGTCGACTCTTCGCTTCTGGCGCAGGCGATGTGGACGATCGCGCCGTCGATCTCGGTGGCCGACCTGTTCGGCATCGACGGCATCCCCGGTGCGCCACCGGGATTGGCAATCAACCCGTTGGTCAACCGCTACAAGACCCGGGACGAGCGGTGGATCCAACTGGTCTTCCTCCAACCGGACCGCTACTGGGCCGGCTTCTGCGGCCGAATAGGGCTGCCCGAACTGGCGACCGATGAGCGATTCGTGCCCTCGAGCAACCTGATCGCCAACGCGGAACTGGCGTGCAAGCTTGTCGGTGACCGCATCGCCGCCGAAGACCTCGGACACTGGAAGGAGGCGCTCGCCGACGAGCCCGGCGTCTGGGCGGCGCTCGCGACGCCGAAGGAAACGCTCAACGACCCGCAGGTCCGGCCCAACGGATACGTCGTCACCAATGTCGACGACCACGGCAACGACTATCAGATCGTCGCCGCGCCAGTGCAATTCAACGAGACACCGCCCGCGTCCGCGCGGGCCCCCGAGCACGGCCAGCACACCGAGGAGATCCTGCTGGAGCTCGATCTCGACTGGGAAGACATCACGGCGGCCAAGGACAGTGGCGCGATTCTCTAGGAGACGACGATGGAACAGCGCACGCTCGCATCGGTGATCTACGAGCGCGAACCGCCGATCGCGCGCATCATCCTGAACCGGCCCGATAAAGCCAACACCAAGGACGCCAGCCTGGTTCAGGAGGTCGACCAGTGCCTGCGGGAGGCCGATCGGGACAGGGACATCAAAGTCGTCATCCTCAAAGCCAACGGCAAGGGTTTCTGCGGCGGACACGTCGCGCGGTGGGGCCCCGACGAAAACCCTTACCCCGACTTCGGCGAGACGTTCGAAGATCTCTACAAGGGCACCGCGGACCTGTTCCTGTGGCCGACGCTGTACCTGTGGGAGTTCCCGAAGCCCACGATCTCGCAGATTCACGGCTACTGCATGGGCGGCGGCATCTATCTCGGCTTGCTGACCGACTTCTGTGTCGCCTCCGACGATGCGTACTTCCAGATGCCGTTGGCGCAGAGCCTGGGCGAACCGGGCGGGCACACCATGATCGAACCGTGGCTGCTGATGAACTGGCACCGCACGATGGACTGGCTGCTGCTGGCGCCGACGCTGTCGGCCCAGGAGGCGCTCGAGTGGGGACTCCTCAACAAGGTGGTACCGCGCGACGACCTCGAAAACGCCGTCGAGGAAATGGCTCGCAGGATCGGGCGAATTCCGCTCACCACGCTGATGGCGGTGAAGAACAATGTCAAGCGTGCCTACGAGCTGATGGGTATGCGGGTGCACCTTCAGGTGAGCCACATCTTGACGAACATGGTCGGCGCCGCCAGCGATGTCCAGGAACGCCGTGCTCAGCTGATCGAGTCCGGCCGCACCCCAAGGGCTTTCACCCAGAACTCCGACAAAGATTGATCAGCCCGCGGCGTGCTTGGCGGCGACGTAGCCGAACACCATCGAGTTCGCAATGCTGGCGCCCGCGCCGGGATACGTGCGGCCCATCACCGTGGCGGTCGTGTTGCCGGTGGCGTACAACCCCTCGATGATGCGGTCGTGCTCATCGAGAACCTGGGCATACTCGTTGGTGATCACGCCGCCACACGTGCCGACGTCGGCCGGAAAGACCCGGGTGGCGTAGTACGGGGCGCGGTGAAGGGGGCCAAGCGCGGCGTTGGGCCGAAAGCCGGGATCGCCGAGGCAGTCGTTGTAGGCCGACTGGCCGCGGCCGAAGTCCGGGTCGAGGCCCTTAACGGCGAACCGGTTGAACCGGGCGATCGTGGCCTCCAGTTCTCCAGGGGCAACGCCGATTTCGCGGGCCAGCCCACTGATTGTGTCGGCCCGCTTGATGACGCCCTGCTGCATCAACGCCGCGGGCAGGGTGCGCTTTCGGAACGGGTTGGCGCCCGAGACGTATCTACTGACGTAACCTTCGTCGAAGACCTGCCAACAAGGCACCGCCTTGTTCGCATACATCGCCTTGCCGACCTCCACGTAGGAATTCGACTCGTTGCAGAACCGCCTTCCGGTCGAATCGACGTAGATGGCACCGGGCCGCTGCCTGGCGACACCGAGCGATGCGGCGGCGGGGTCGGCGATGAACACCATCGGCAGCCACCAGGCCTCGTCGAGCAGGTCGGTTTTCGCGCTCAGGCGCATCGCGGCCTGCAACACCTCGCCGGTATCGCCGGCATTGGCGATGGACCACGAACCGTCGTTGGGCTGGTTGCCGCTGTAGCGGCGGCGCATGTCGGCGTTGTGGCCGAATCCGCCCGCCGCCAACAACACTCCCCTGCGCGCCTCGACGTTCACGGTCACCCCGTCGCGGGTCACGCGGGCGCCGACGACGCGGCCGTCCTCGACGACGAGGTCATCCATCGCGGTGTTGAGCCACAGCGCAGGGTCACCGTCGCCGAGACGGATCATGATCTCGAGCATCTGGCCGATCAACGACGACCCGTTGGTGAGGATGTCGCGTCGCCGCAACCGGGCGGCCATCGTCCGGGCGAACACCCGCGCGGCCGTGGCGAACGCCCGCGGCGAGCGGTTGAAGTACTGCACCGCCCGCAGTTCGTTGGTCTTGACCACGAACCCGTAGTTCCGCGCGAGCGGCGGCTGCACCTTGTCGTGCCACTCCCCGAGGGTGGCGGCGTTGAACGGCGCACCTTCCACTGCGCGTCCAGCTGCGTTGCCGCCCTTGTGATTCGGGTAGTAGTCGCTCCAGCCTGCGCACCGCACGAGTCGTACGCCCTTGCGGACCAGGAAGCCGATCATCTCGTAGCCGGCGGTCAGGAACATCTCGCGGCGTTCGGGGGACGAGGGCTGCCCGATGTCGCCGACGACGTCGGCCAGATACGCCAGGCCGTCCTCGTGTGAGTCGAGGGTGCCGTCGGCGCGCATCAACGGGTTGTTCGGCAGCCACACGATGCCGCCCGACAGGCCCGTCGAGCCGCCGACAAGGCCCTGCTTCTCGACGACCAGTGGCTCGATGCCCGCGTCGAGCGCGGTCAGCGCCGCCACCATTCCGCCACCGCCGCTGCCCACGATGAGCAGGTCGACGGACTTGTCCCACCTCACCATGCCGGAACGCGATCGCTGAGCCCGAGATCGGCGACCGGCACGTCGATCGTGGTGTTGGTCTTCTGAATTGCTGGCACCAGCCGGTCGGTGGGCAGGCCGGCGAGGAACCCGTCGATGACGCGCTCGAAGTTGGAGATCAGCCCCTCGATCCGGTCCGACAGGCGCATGTACTCGAAGCCACTGGCGTGCAACCCTTTTTGTTGACGCGGCAAGTTCGAGAAGTCCTGTCCGGGAATGGTCGGCCAGCTGGGGTCGTCAGGCGGCAACGGCTCGGGCGGCGCCGGCCTGCCCGGCGACCGGTCGTTCGGATACCGGGTGAGCGACCAGATCTCGAACAGCGTCTCCTCCGGCCCCAGGGGGCGGATCCGGTACGACGACGCGCTGCTGTACTGCGGCAGTAGGAAGTAGTGGGGGAAACAGAACCCGATCGGGTCGATGACACCGCGCCGGTCGAGATCGTTGAGGTCCGGGAAGTCGCAACCGCGTGCCCGGTGCCAGCGGGTGACGCCGTCGTTGACCGCGCTGCGCCACGCGGCCAGCGCCTCAGCCGGATCGGCGGGCAGCGGAATGTCCTGCAATCCCTCGGCGACGCGTAGGTCGTTCTCGTGCGTCATGCCGCCCATACCGGAGCCCAGTGCGCGCATGAAATACAGGCTCGCCTGCACGACCGGATGGACCGACTCGGAGTCGGGGTGAAACGACGACGGCAGCAGTTGCGGATGGGTCTGCGGAACGTGGTAGCCCTCCATGAACGCCGCGGTTGCCAGCTTCCAATTCACCGGCAGCAGGCACGACTTCCACCACTCGGTATGCAGCGCAGCGACGTTCCACTCGTCGTGCCGTGACGCGAAGGGCTCGATGCAGTCCCGCAGCGGCGGGGCGTTGTCGTCGAGGTTGATCCATGCACACCCGCCCCACGACTCGCACCGGACCGGAACGAGTGCGAGATCGCCTGCGCACAGGTTGTTTTCGCTGAACTCCTCGGAGCGAAGAACGAAGGTGCTGGCGCCGTCGAGGCTCCAGCACCAGCCGTGGAAGGGACAGACGAAGGTGCGCCGCGAACCGTGGCCCTCGACGAGTTTCATGCCGCGATGACGGCAGGAGTTGTGGTACGCGCGGACGGTACCGGCGTCGACCCTGACCACGATGACCGACTGGTCGAGAATTTCGTACTCGACGAAGTCCCCCGGCGTGGGAATTTCCTCCAACCGGCATGCCATCTGCCACACACGGGGCCAGAACATCTCGGCCTCGAGTGCGTAGAACTGCGGATCGTAGTACCGCTGCTTGGGAATCCGGTCGACAGTCTGTACCGCCCAGGGCACCGGGAGCGGCGTCCAGTCCACAGGCCCCGATCGAGGCGTCACCGATCTAAAATAGCAAAAATAGCAAGTAAGCCAAGCGCTCCGCCCGGCCAGTTCGGACCGGCCGCTAGTACTGGCCGAGCGGGCGGCAGACGTTCGTGATCGGATTCCAGTATTCTCCGGGTGGGCATGCCAGCGGTGCCGTCGCCACCGGTCCTCGACACGTATTCGCGACGGGATCCCACCACCCGTTCGGGCAGTTGAGTGGTTGCGCCGAAGCCGACGCCGGCATCACGAGCGACAAAGCCGCGAAAGGGGCAGCAACGGCTGTCATGACCATCGAACGCCGGGTGATCGTGTTCATGCGTCGAGCTTGCCCCGAACCGCGTCGTTCCAAACCGCCGGGACCGACCTTCACGGCAGCACCACCTCCAGTCGCTCCCAGCCGCGAACCGTGGACGTCGGCGCGAGTTCGGCCGTGCCGTGGTCGATGTCCCACTCGGGCCAGCGGTTGAGCAACTCATCGAGTGCGACGCGTCCCTCCAGGCGGGCGAGGTTGGCACCCAGGCAGTAGTGCACGCCCTTGCCGAAGGTGATGTGGCTGATGTTGTCGCGGTGGATGTCGAAGACGTCCGGGCGGTCGTAGCGGCGTGGATCACGGTTGGCCGACCCGAACATGAGAAGTATCGCGCTGCCCGCAGGCACGACGCGTCCGTGAGCCTCGAAATCCCTTGTCACCAAACGTGCGACATTGTGACCGGTCGGCTCGAACCGCAGTGTTTCGTCGACCACGCGTGGGAGCAGTGACCGGTCCTGCACCACTTCCCGACGCTGATCGGGATGCTCGGCGAGTACCTTCGCGAGCCAGCCGATGAGCCGCCCGGTGGTCTCGTTGCCCGCGCCCGCGACCACCTGGGTGTAGTGCAGGACCTCCCTGCGGGTGAGCTTGCGCGTCACACCGTTCTCATCGGTGAACTCGACGTTGAGAAGCGCGGTCATCAAATCGTCGGAGGGGTTCTTGGCCCGCCAGTCGACGTAGTCGGCGTAGATGCTGCCGTCGGCGATCTTGTCGGCCCGCACCACCTTCATGGGCGAACCGGGCTTGGTGCGCAGGCTGGCGTCGTTGGCATCGCGTACCGACACCTGCTCCGACTCGGGAATGCCGAGCAGCATCCCGATGACACGCATGGGCATCATCGACGCCAGCTCGGCGATGATGTCGAAGCGGTCGGCACCCACCAGCGGGTTCAGGCAGTTGACGCAGTATCGCCGGATCTGGTCCTCGATTTCGGCCATCCGCCGCGGGGTGAACACCCGCGACATGAGGCCGCGCAGCATCGTGTGGACCGGCGGATCCTCCATCATCATCACGCCTTTGGGCATGTCGAACTCCGACTGGATGAGTTCGAGGATGTCGCCCCGGCTGTTGGAGAAGGTCTGCCAGTCGAGCAACGCCCGCTCGACGTCCGCGTGCCGTGACAGCGCCCAGAAGTCGTATTGCTCGTTGTAATAGAGCGGCGCTTCCTCCCGCAGTCGCGCGTACGTGGGATACGGGTCGGCCACGATGTCCACCCGGTACGGGTCGTAATAGACCGCAGGGTCGGTGCTGATGACTGTCATGGTCTTCTCTATTTCAGACAGCTGCCTGCGTCAACGGGCAGCGGAACGCCTGTGATGTAACGGGATTCGTCCGAGGCGAGGAACAGCACCGCGTTGCTGATGTCCTCCGCCTCGACCCACGGGATCGGCAGCATGTGGAATGTCTGACAGATCGGGGCGAGGTCGTCGGGGCCGGGCTTGTCCAAGTCGGGGCGAAACATCCGATACGTCTGCTCGTTCATCAGCAGCGGCGTGTTGACGTGGGTGGGATGAACCGAGTTGACCCGGATCGAGTGCTGGCCGAGCTCGACGGCGAACGTCCGCATCAAGCCGACAACACCGTGTTTGGCCGCGGTGTAGTGCCCGGTGTGGGGATAGGCCTTCAGACCGGCAACCGAGCTCGTCAACACGATCGATCCGCCGCGCCCGCCGGCCAGCAGGTGCGGGACGCCGGCCTTCACCGACTTCCACACCCCGGCGAGGTTCACGTCGATCATCTCCCGCCAGGTGTCTTCGGCGAGCTTGTGCAGTTTCGTGCCGACGGTTCCGATACCGGCGTTGGCGACGACGATGTCGAGACGGCCCAGTTGCTCGACGCCGTCGTCGACGGCCGCCTTGAGCGCGTCGTAGTCACAGACGTCGACCTGCGCAGTGACGATCCGCCGGTCGAGGTTCTTGACCATGTCGGCGGTCTCGGCGAGGTCTGCCGGAGTGGACCCTTCCGCGGGTGAATCCTCGAACGCCCGGCACACGTCGACCGCGATGATGTCGGCTCCCTCCTGCGCCAACCGCACCGCGTGGCTGCGGCCCTGTCCCCGTGCCGCACCGGTGACGAACGCAACCTTGCCCGCTACCCGACCAGCCATCGCCGCCGCTCCCCTCGCTTGTTGGGCGATCGCCCAACACTTAGGCTGGCGCCATGTCTAGCAGCCAGGTCGGCGACCGGTCAAGGGGTGGCCGCGAGTCGGCGACTCGATCGGCACTGATCGAGGCGACCGCCCAGGTGATGCTCGACGAGGGTTACGCCGCGGCCACCTCGCGGCGGGTGGCGGCCAAGGCCGGCGTGAAGCCGGCCCTGGTGCACTACTACTTCCCGAGCATGGACGACCTGTTCCTGGCGGTGCTGCGGGAAGGCGCTGAGGCCAACCTGGCGCGGCAGCGCGAGGCGGTGGCGGCCGAGGAACCCCTTCACGCACTGTGGCGGCTCAACAGCACTCATGGCGCAAGGTTGTTCATGGAGTTCATGGCCCTGGCCAACCATCGCAAGGCCATTCGCAGCGAGATCGCCGCATACGCTGAGCGTTTCGGCGTTGTCGAAGAGAACGTCGTGGCGACGGCGATGAAGGCGCACGGCGCGGACGTGGAGGCGTTCCCGCCGATAGTCATGTCTATGATCGTCACGAGCCTCGCCCGCATCGTGCTGCTCGAACGGGGGCTCGGCATAACCCGGGGTCATGCCGAGGCCGAAGCATTCATCGAGCGCTACCTGGATCGCTTCGAGACCCAGTCATTGTGACCTGGACCACACCGTCGACGCGGTGGTGACCAGCAGCACGATGACTTGAGTTAACCTGGGGCTCAGTGAGAACTTATACGGGCTAAGTTACGCACAGCGCATGCACAGCGATGAATACGACTTGAGGGCGGATATGGGTTGCACCGGGCGGGAACGGTAGATGTTCCGACTTGCGAAAAAGGTCTGGCTCCCGATCGTCATCATCGTCGTGGTGACCATCGCCGGGTTCACCGTCAGCCGCATCCGCACCTTCTTCGGCGCCGAGGGCATCCTCGTCACCCCCAGGGTGTTCGCCGACGATCCCGAGCCGTTCGACCCGAAAGTCATCAAGTACGAGATATTCGGCAATGGGTCGTATGCGGACATCAACTATCTGGACCTCGACGCCAGACCGCAACGGATCGACGGCGCGTCGCTGCCGTGGTCGCTGACGTTGCAGACCACTGCGCCGTCGGCGGCTCCCAACATCGTCGCCCAAGGCGACGGCACCAGCATCACCTGCCGGATCACCGTCGATGACGAAGTCAAGGACGAAAGATCCTCCACCGGCGTGAGCGCCCAAACCTTCTGCTTTGTGAAGTCCGCATGAGCACCCCGACGAACGAGATCCCCACGGACGCCTTCCCGCCCGTCCGGCACGCCAAGCGGCCCTTCATCCCGCGCACCATCCGGCTGTTCGCGCTGCCGATCATCATCGGCTGGGTTGTGCTGATCGCGTTGCTCAATGTGACTGTGCCCCAGTTGGAAACGGTCGGTCAGATGCGCGCGGTCTCGATGAGCCCCGACTCGGCGCCGTCGATGATCGCGATGAAGCGCGTCGGCAAGGTCTTCGAAGAGTACGACTCCGACAGTTCGGCGATGATCGTGCTCGAGGGCGAGCAGCCCCTCGGCGAGGACAGCCGCGCCTTCTACGACCGGATGATCGACAAGCTCGAGGCCGACACGAAGCACGTCCAGAGCGTCCAGGACTTCTGGAGTGATCCGCTGACCGCCTCCGGTGCGCAGAGCAGCGACGGCAAGGCCGCCTACGTCCAGGTCTACCTGTCGGGTAACCAGGGTGAGGCGCTGGCCAACGAGTCGGTCGAAGCGGTGCAGGACATGGTCGCAGAGATGCAGCCACCACCGGGCGTGAAGGCCTACGTGACCGGTCCGGCGGCACTCGCGGCCGACCAGCACATCGCCGGCGACCGCAGCCTCCGGGTCATCGAAGCGCTCACGTTCACCGTGATCATCGTGATGCTGCTGCTGGTCTACCGGTCGATCATCACGGTGGTGCTGACGCTCGTGATGGTCGTGCTGCAGTTGTCCGCGGCCCGCGGAATGGTGGCGTTCCTCGGGTACCACGAGATCATCGGGCTCTCGACGTTCGCGAGCAACCTCCTCGTCACCTTGGCGATCGCCGCGGGAACCGACTACGCGATCTTCCTGACGGGCCGCTATCAGGAGGCCCGCGGCGCCGGGGAGGACCGCGAGTCCTCCTACTACACGATGTTCCACGGGACCGCGCATGTGGTGCTCGGCTCCGGTCTGACGATCGCCGGCGCGTTGTTCTGCCTGAGCTTCACCCGGCTGCCCTACTTCCAGACCATGGGTGTGCCGCTCGCCGTCGGCATGGTCACCTCGGTTCTGGCCGCGCTGACGCTCGGGCCGGCGATCATCAGCATCGCAAGCAGATTCGGCAAGGTGCTCGAGCCGAAGCGAGCGATGCGCGTGCGGGGCTGGCGCAAGGTCGGAGCGGCGGTCGTGCGCTGGCCCGGACCGATCCTGGTCGCGACGATCGCGCTGTCTCTGGTGGGTCTGCTCGCGCTGCCCGGCTATCGCACCAACTACAACGACCGGAACTACCTGCCCGCCGACCTGCCGGCCAACCAGGGTTACGCGGCCGCGGACCGGCACTTCTCGCCGGCCCGGATGAACCCGGAACTGCTGATGGTCGAAAGCGACCATGATCTGCGCAATTCCGCGGACTTCCTGGTGATCGACAAGATCGCCAAGCAGGTGTTCCGGGTACCGGGAATCTCCCGGGTGCAGGCCATCACCCGGCCCGACGGCAAACCGATCGAGCACACCTCGATTCCGTTCCAGATCAGCATGCAGGGCACCACCCAGCAGATGAACCAGAAGTACCTGCAGGACCGGATGGCCGACATGCTCGTGCAGGCCGAGGAGATGTCCAAAACCATCAAGAACATGGAGCGGATGTCGGCGCTCACCGAGGAGATGGCGGCCACCACGCACAGCATGGTCACCAAGATGAAGGACATGACCGTCGACGTCGCCGAATTGCGGGACAGCATCGCCAATTTCGACGATTTCTTCCGGCCGATCCGCAACTACTTCTACTGGGAACCGCACTGCTTCAACATCCCGATCTGCTGGGCGTTCCGCTCGGTCTTCGACACCCTCGACGGCATCAACACGATGACCGACGACATTCAGAACCTCCTGCCCGACATGGAGCGGCTGGACAAGTTGATGCCGCAGATGGTCACGTTGATGCCGCCGATGATCGACACCATGAAAACGATGCGAACCATGATGTTGACCATGTACTCCTCGCAGAAGGGGCTACAGGATCAGATGGCCGCGATGCAGGAGAACTCGACGGCCATGGGCGACGCGTTCGACGCATCGATGAACGACGACTCCTTCTATCTGCCGCCGGAAGTCTTCGACAACGAAGAGTTCAAGAAGGGTATGGAGAACTTCATCTCACCGGACGGCAAGTCGGTGCGCTTCATCATCGCCCACGACGGCGATCCGATGACCCCCGAAGGCATTGCGCGCATCGACGCGATCAAACAGGCTGCCAAGGAAGCCATCAAGGGCACGCCGCTGGAGGGCTCCAAGATCTACCTCGCCGGCACCGCCTCGGTCTACAAGGACATGTCCGACGGCAACAACTACGACCTCATGATCGCGGCGATCCTGGCGCTGGCGTTGATCTTCACGATCATGCTCATCCTTACCCGGGCCGTGGTCGCTGCCGCGGTGATCGTCGGCACCGTGGTGATCTCGCTGGCAGCCTCGTTCGGCTTGTCGATCCTGATCTGGCAGCACATCCTCGGTATCGAGCTGCACTGGATGGTGATGGCGATGGCGGTCATCATCCTGTTGGCCGTCGGCGCCGACTACAACCTGCTACTGGTGTCGCGGCTCAAAGAGGAACTGCACGCGGGCATCAAGACCGGGATCATCCGCGCGATGGGCGGCAGCGGTTCCGTCGTCACATCGGCCGGCCTGGTATTCGCGTTCACCATGATGTCGATGGCGGTCAGCGAACTCACAGTCATCGGACAAGTCGGAACCACCATCGGACTGGGCCTGTTGTTCGATACTCTTGTCATCCGGGCATTCATGACGCCGTCCATCGCGGCGCTCATGGGTAAGTGGTTCTGGTGGCCACAGCGGGTACGGGAACGACCGGTACCCGTACCGTGGCCCAGACCCAGAGAATTGACGCCGTCCGGTCCAGAAGGAGCCCAGTCATGAAGAGACTGATCGTCGCAGTTGCCACCGCCGCCGCGGCGTTGACGTTGGCGGTGCCCGCACAGGCGCAGGACATCGACACCGACTTCACCAACGAGCTGCACACCTACGGCATCTACGGCCAGAAGGACTACAACGCCTGGATCGGCAAGATCACCTGTAAGCGGCAGCGCAAGGGCGTCGACAGGGACGCCTTCGCGTCGGCAAACTTCGTCCGCGACCAACTGCCGCGGAGTCAGAACAGCACGGAGCAGACCTGGAAATTCCTGGCGGGGGCGCTGCGCTTCTATTGCCCCGACCTGCTGCCGATCCTGGACCAAGCACGCGATCAAGGAGTTTTGCAGTGATTCGTAAAGCGACCATCGCGTTGGCCACTTTTGGCTGCGCGGCGATGATCTTCCCGGGTGCGGCGGCCGCGGACGCCACCGACGACTACCCGATCCCGAACCGGATGCTCAGGACCACCTGCACGGTCGACCAATACATGGCCGCCGTTCGGGACAAGGACCCGTTCTATTACGAGCGGTACATGATCGATTACAAGAACAGGCCGCTCGATGTCCAAAAGGGCGCGCGCGACCGGATCTACTGGTTCTTCTCGTTGGACTACGCGGGCCGTCGTCAGTACTCGGAAAACACCGCGACGAACGTTTTCTACGAGCAGATGGCGACCCGGTGGGGTAACTGGGCCAAGCTGTTCTTCAACAACAAGGGTGTCGTCGCGCATGCGACCGAGGTCTGCATGAACTACCCACCGAGCCAGCCCGAAGTCTGGAACTGGTAGCCGCGTTCAAACGCCGACTCAGGCCAGCCCGCCGCACAGCGGGCTCTGTCCGCCTGAATTCCTGACAACCATGGGAGGAGCTCCGCCGAGGTGAATTCCTGGTGAGCACTCCGACCACGGAATTGAGTGAACAGCGCGGGCATTCCCGACGGTCCCCGCTGGCCAAGTGGATCCGGCGGTTGGCCATTCCGATCATCGTCGGCTGGGTCGCGCTGATCGCGGTGCTGAACGTGACCGTGCCGCAACTCGAAGTCGTCGGCCAGATGCGCTCGGTCTCCATGAGCCCGTCGGATGCGCCGTCGGTGATCGCGATGAAGCGCGTCGGCGAGGTGTTCGAGGAGTTCAAGTCCGACAGCGCGGCGATGATCGTCCTCGAGGGCCAAAAGCCGCTGGGCGACGACGCGCGCCGGTACTACAACGAGCTCATCGACAGGCTCGAGGCCGACGACGCGCACGTCGAGCACATCCAGGATTTCTGGGGCGACCCGCTGACCGAAGCCGCGGCGGTGTCCGCCGACGGCAAGGCGGTCTACGTCCAGGCGTATCTGGCCGGCAACATGGGCGAGGCGCTGGCCAACGAGTCGGTGGAGGCCGTCCAGAAGATCGTCGACGGCCTTCCGCCGCCGCCCGGTGTGAAGGTTTACGTGACCGGCGGGTCGGCTCTGCTGGCCGACCAGCAGATCGCCAGCGACCGCAGCGTACGGATCATCGAGTTCGTCACGTTCGCCGTCATCATCACGATGCTGTTGCTGGTCTACCGGTCGATCGCCACGATGCTCATCACGCTGGTGATGGTCTTTCTGGCGCTGGCGGCCACGCGCGGCGTGGTGGCGTTCCTGGGCTATCACGAGTTGATCGGCCTGTCGACGTTCGCGACCAACCTTCTCGTCACGCTTGCGATAGCCGCGTCGACCGACTACGCGATCTTCCTCATCGGGCGTTATCAGGAGGCGCGCACGATAGGCGAAGACCGGGAGCAGGCCTTCCACACTATGTTCCGCGGCACCGCTCACGTGGTGCTGGGCTCGGGCATGACGATCGCCGGCGCTACGTTCTGTCTCTCGTTCACCCGACTGCCCTACTTCCAGTCTCTGGGTATTCCGCTGGCGGTCGGGATGACGATCGCGGTGTTGGTCGCGTTGACGTTGGGTCCGGCGATCATCACCGTCGCGAGCCGGTTCGGGTTGGTGGAGCCCAAGCGCGCCATGCGCATTCGCGGCTGGCGGAAGATCGGTGCCGCCATCGTCCGCTGGCCGGGACCGGTCCTGCTGGCGACGGTCGCGCTGTCCCTCGTCGGACTGCTGGCGCTGCCCGGCTACCAGCCGAATTACAACGACCGCCTGTATCTACCCGCGGACCTCCCGGCGAACCAGGGCTTCGCCGCGGCCGAACGACATTTCTCTCCCGCCACCATGAACCCCGAATTGCTGCTCATCGAAACCGATCACGACCTTCGCAACTCGGCGGACTTCCTGGTGGTCGACAAGATCGCGAAGGCGATTTTCCGGGTGCCGGGCATTTCTCGGGTCCAGGCGATCACCCGCCCCAACGGCAAACCCATTGAGTTCAGCACGATCCCGGCGCAACTGAGCCTCGGCGGTGTCAACCAGGACCTGAACCGCAAGTACTCGCAGGACCGGATGGCCGACATGCTGGTGCAGGCCGACGAGATGCAGACCAACATCGACACGATGACCAGGATGATGGCGTTGATGGGCGAGATGAACGCCACGACGCACAGCATGGTCGAGAAGACCCGAACCATGACCGCCCATGTCGTCGAGTTACGTGACTACATCGCCGATCTCGACGACTTCTTGCGCCCGATCCGCAATTACTTCTATTGGGAACCGCACTGCTTCAACATCCCGGTCTGCTCCTCGATGCGGTCGATCTTCGACACGATCGACGGCATGAACCTGATGACCGACAACATCCAGGCACTGCTGCCGGACTTGGAGCGACTCGATGCGCTGATGCCGCAACTGCTGGCGCTGATGCCCGAGCAGATCGAGTCGATGAAGACGATGCGCACCATGATGTTGACCATGCACTCGAGCCAGTCCGGGATGCAGGACCAGCAGGCTGCGTTGGGCGAGAACCAGGCCGAGATGGGCGACGCGTTCAACGAGGCGTGGAATGACGACACGTTCTATCTGCCGCCGGAGATCTTCGACAACGAAGAGTTCAAGAAGGGGATGGAGAACTTCATCTCGCCCGACGGCCACGCGGTGCGGATGATCATCCAGCACGAGGGCGACCCGCTCAGCGCCGACGGCATCAAACGCATCGACGCGATCAAACTCGCCGCCAAGGAGGCCATCAAAGGCACGCCCTGGGAAGGGTCGACGATCTACCTCGGCGGAACCGCTGCCTCGTTCAAGGACATGGAGGAAGGCAACAGCTACGACCTGATGATCGCGGCGATCCTCGCGCTCGCGCTGATCTTCACGATCATGTTGATCATCACGCGCAGCCTCGTCGCGGCCGCGGTCATCGTCGGCACCGTGGTGTTGTCCCTCGGCGCGTCCTTCGGCCTGTCGATCCTGGTGTGGCAGCACATCCTCGGCATCGAACTGCAGTTCATGGTCATGGCCATGGCCGTGATCATCCTGTTGGCGGTCGGCGCGGACTACAACCTGCTGTTGGTCGCGCGGTTGAAAGAAGAGCTGCCGGCCGGCATCAACACAGCGATCATCCGCGCGATGGGCGGTAGCGGATCAGTGGTGACAGCGGCGGGCCTGGTCTTCGCGTTCACGATGATCTCGATGTCGGTCAGTGCGCTCACCGTCGTGGCGCAGGTCGGCACGACCATCGGCATGGGCCTGCTGTTCGACACCCTGGTGATCCGCGCGTTCATGACACCATCGATCGCTGCGCTGCTCGGCCGCTGGTTCTGGTGGCCGCAGCGGGTCCGGCCCCGACCCAAGCCTGTGCCGTGGCCCTCGCCATCGCAGCTGACGCGGTAAAGCAGCCCAGCATCGTCCACCCCATCCCGGGGGTCAGGCCGTTCTTGGCCAGCAGCACCAGCGCGACGCCCGCCACCATGATCAGCACACCGGCGACGGTCGAGCGCGTACCGGTCGCCCCAACGGGCGCGTCCCACCATGGAAGCCGGCGATGCTCGAGCGGCGAGAGCAGCCGGAACATCGCGAACATGACGACGGCGAACACGACCGCCCGCAGTGCGAGCCGAGGCCAAAAGCCGGATGCCTCAACGTCATACGCGTCGAGGCCCGCCAGATGCAGCGAGAACGCGGCGATGGCGATCGCCACGATGTGCCAGAGGTACAGCGTCATCGCTCCCCCGTTTCCGATCGCGACGACGTACCAGACCCGCGGCCGCTCCGCCCACCGCCGGATCGCCCCCGCGCAGGCGATGAAAACGCCAGACATCCAGGTGCAGTGCAACGCGAGCAGCAGCGTGGGCGGCGACACGTTTGACAGGTGCTCGGCGCCGGTGACGACCAGCGAGATCTCGTAGGGTCCGACGATCGCCAGCACCGTCTGGGCGGTGAGCGCGACGGCCGAGACCACGAGCGCCGTGCGCGGGCCGATCAACCGGCGCGCGTAACCGACACCGAAGACGACCGGGATCAGCCAGACGATGACGAAGTTCGCCACACCCGCCATCGGGGTTCCAACGGAGATGCGGATCGCGTCCACCGCTGCGGCGGCGGCGACCAGGCAGCCGACGACCACCGCGACGGACCGGCCGGTCGACAGGCGGGTCAGAGCCGGGACGAACCCGAGCACGACGAGGTAGACCCCGAGAAACCACAGCAGTGCGACGGATTCGCGGCCGAGATCCGCGGCGGACTCGGCACCGAGCGTCAACCGCACCGCGAGCAGTCCGACCGACCAGGCCGCGAGGTACCAGAAGACCGGTCGGCAGAGCCGCTGCGCGCGGGCGAACAACCAGGTGCCCCACGATTTGCCCGCGTGCCACCCGTACGCGCCCGCGGCACCGCCGGCCAGGAAGAACAGGGGCATGACCTGCAACACCCACGTGACCGGGGCGAGTGCGGGAATTTCACCGAGGATGTTGCCGATTCTGACGCCCCCGCCGTCGATGGTTGCCAGCAACAGCGCGCAATGACCGAATATGACGACGACGAGTGCGGCCAGGCGGGCGACGTCGACGGCGCGGTCGCGGTCCGGCGGCGTTTCGGCGGCGAGTCTGTCGGCTGCGGACACGGGCGTGGTGAGCGGCATGCAATCAGGATGCCCGGAGGTGCCGCCGGCGGGCTTGAGTAGTACTACGCGTCGGGTCCGACGCCTACCGTCCGCAACCTCTGGTGTCGAGTAGTGAGCACGGCAGAATGGGACCTCGATTGTCGGGCGGCGGGTTCGGCCCATCCCAGATCGTCAACGAGACGTTTCCCTGTCCCCAGTTGACGGTGTAGTAGCTGTGGCACACGTTCCAGTCCCAGTTCGGTGGGCCGGGGGAAACGAACGGGCCGCCGGGTCCTCCCCGAGGGTCGTCCCCCGGGCACCAGGTGTAGGGGCCCGAGGGCGGCGCCGCCTCGGCGGTACCGATCCCGAGCCCGATGCCGGCCGCCCCCAAGGCACCGAACAACAGCGCTGTTGCTGCAGATCGCGCGGCTCGATCCATGGTGAATACCTCTCGTCCGGGTGGTGGACGTCGCTGATGAGATCAGTGAACGCCGTGAGCGTGCCTACCGGTCCCAACATTGACGCGCTGCCGGAAAGTGATCGATTCCCTTGCGCTACAGCAGTTGGCTCACAATCCGGGGAGAACGAAGTAGCGTAGGCGACAGGTGTAGGAACAAGCATCACTCGGAGGGGCAGCCAATGGCAGATCGGGAGGGCGGCCAGTGGAACGTCGCTGCGAAGGGGAACGAGGTTTATCTCGAGCGCGCTTCGAAAGATGGCGAGCGGTTGTTCGATGATTCGCTGGCCCCGCACGAAGCGCGCGAACTTGCCCGGCTGCTGACGAAATTCGCGGACAGGCTCGACGAGTCCGGCGGTCGGGGCGAGTCCGGTGATCGCGACGAATCGAGCGACGAGTCCGATGACTCCCGCGGCGGCGATGATTCCGATGACTCCGACGACTCCAAAGAGTCCGATGACAGCGGCCGATCGTCGGATTGAATTCCGTCTGCCACATCGCCGTGATCAACGCAGCCGACGGCTCCGCATCTGACCTGAAACTTGTTGATATGAAATGCTTCTCGGACACCTACGAATGAGTGCAACCCTGCCGCCGACACGATCAGCAGCGATCGACGCACCGATCGTTATCGAACGTCGCACCCATCGTTATGAGAAACACCGCGAATTTCGCGCAGTCGTGAACGGCCTTGTTGCACGATTGGTCCCGAGGCACTGCGACGCAGGGGACGTCGTCACGCGTTGAACAGTTGGACACGGCCGCCATGGGGAGGAACACATGCGCCAACCAACGACCGCTCTCAGTGTTGCGATCTGCATCCTGGTCGCCGGATGCGCAAACAGCGTCGGCAATGCCCAGTCGCCGACGACCACCCGTTCGTTGATACCGCGTCCCATTGTCGAGCGTGAATTGGTCGAGCTGCTGCTCACCCCGGAGCAGGTGAACGCCGCGATGGGTGCGACGGAGATGACGGTGACCAGTACCCAGACCGCCATGTCCGACAACAGCGCCACCATGGCCCCTCCGGAGTGCCTGGCCATCGACGGCGCGGCTGAGGCCCCGGTCTACGCCAACAGCGGCTTCAGCGCCGAACGCGATCAGAGTTTCAACGACGGTAATGACTTCGCGCATTACCTCAAGCAGGCTGTCGTGCTGTATCCGCTGGTGGACAAAGCCCGCGCTTTCTTCGATGCGTCCGCCCAGAAGTGGCCGGCCTGCCGCGAGTACAGCCATCTTCAGAGCGGGACACAATGGTCCGTCGGGCCGATCACCAACGCCGATGACGTGCTCAGCACCATCGCAACTCTGCAGAACGCCGCTGCCCCTGGGTGGGGCTGCGGACACGCGCTGGCGCTCAGGAACAACGTCATCATCGACGTCAACACGTGCAGCGCTAACCCCGCTGATTCGGCGGTCAGGATTGCCAAGCAGATCGGCGAGAACGTAACGAAGCGGTGGTGAGAACGCCCGACGATGTCGACGAGCGTTTTGACGTCGCAGTCGGCGACCCGTGTACCGGAAACGGCCAGGTTGCCTTCGTAGGCGATATTGACGGAAAGACCCGCCAGGGCATCGCCCGTCAGACGATTCCGGACTCATGGAGGGTCGCGACGAGGTCGAGGATGTGCAGGAGCCCGAGGATCACAAGCACCGCGCCGGTTGCGATGAGCCACGTTCCGCCGGACGGTGGGGCCGGTGAGCGATGTTCATGTGACGTCAGCCCGTCCGGATGCAGCAGGCGACGGTCATCATCACGGTTCCAGCGAGTTCGCGCGAGGCGGCGGCTGACACCGACGACGCACAACGCCACGCCCGCGGCGGTAAACAGGGCTGCGCGGACGTTCACCTCGACGACCGCGCCATGGCGAATCGGGTCACCACTCGTCGTCGTTGTCCTCAAGCGGCGGACGCGGCTTGCGCATTACCCACACCGCCCAGATCGCCCCTCCGATCAGCGCTACGACCATCGCCAAGAAACGCCAGCTGCCCTGCCATGTAGGCCATATGAGTCCCTCTGGGGCACTTGCGCAAGATCGCCGAAGCCGGACCGCACTGAGCCCCATGCATATTCGTCAATCACCGGACCTACAGGGCCTGCCTAGATTTATGCGGACCAAATGGTGCTTGACGAGAAACGCCTGTGACCAGGCGGTTTACTAGTCGGGCTGACAGGATTTGAACCTGCGACCCCTACACCCCCAGTGTAGTGCGCTACCAAACTGCGCCACAGCCCGCGATGCCGTCGTTGTCGGCGGCAGCGGTCGAAATGCTACCTCAGCCCAATGCCGCGGTCCCAACCGCCGCATCCTGGCCGCGATCTAGGGGCCAACGCTGGCGGTGGTCGCCGCCTCGGCCCCCACCGATTCCGGCTGCGGTCCCCGCCGATACCGCCACGCCACGTAAAGCGCCGTGGCCCAAGCGATGACGATCAAGCTGTAAACGGCCGTCGACCACGGCCAGTGAATACCGAAGTAGTGCACCAGCTTCTGGCTGTTGGTCAGCACGATGACCCCGCCGACGGCCGTCCCCAGCAACGCCGGCCGGATCCGGCTGACCAGCCAGGCCGCGAACGGCGCCGCGATGACACCACCGACCGCGAGTCCGAGGACCACCGGCAGATTCTCGACGAACTCCTCGCGCAGACCGATACCGAAACCCACCGAGGCCGACGCCGCGACCAGGAATTCCGAGGCACTCACCGAACCGATCACCGTCCGCGGTGCGGTCTTGCCCCGCGACAGCAGCGTGCTCGTCGTCACCGGGCCCCACCCGCCGCCACCGGACGCGTCGATGAACCCGCCGAACAACCCAAGCGGACTGAGGAACTTCGCCGAATGCGGCGTCTCACCGTGGCGCAGCACCGGGGGGTGACGCAGCGAGAAGCGCAGCAGCACGTAGGCCCCGATCACCACGAGGATGCCCGCCATCAGCGGGGCCGCGTGTTCCGTCGACAGCGAGGACAGCACCGTTGCGCCGGCGAATGCGCCGATGGCACCGGGCCCGCCCAGCTTCAACACGATCGGCCAGTCGATGTTCTTGAACCGCCAATGCGACAACCCGGACGCCAACGTGGTGCCGACCTCGGCCAGGTGCACGGCGGCGCTGGCCTGGGCCGCGCCCAGACCGCTGAGCACCAGCAGCGTCGAAGCGGTGACGCCGAAGGCCATGCCCAGGGCGCCGTCGACCAACTGGGCGCCGACCCCGACGAGCGTGAAGATGAGAAGCGAACGCATACGTTCGGCTGCTTTCGGAAGTGGTCACCGGGCTGAGGGCGACCAGACGGACAGTGGGCGCGGATCAGATGCGCGCGCGACACCACTCGTCGAAGGCGATGACCCGCCGCGAGGGCCAGAACGGCTCCAGCGCGCAGAGGGCAGACGGCGCGGTGCGGAATCGGCGTTCGGCCACCCGGCTCCCCTCTCTGGTCAAGCGGTTCGGCGTAACCTTACCTAACTCGTCTAGACGGTCAGCAATCGATACAGCCCGATCATTCCCACGACCAAGATCACCGCCCGCAACGCGTTGGGCGAAAGTCGGCGTCCGTAGTGCGCACCGAGGAAGCCGCCGATCAACGAACCCGCTGCGATCAGGCCCGCCGCCGGCCAGCTGACCCGGTCGAACGCGACCACCGCATACGCCACCGCGGCCACCACGTTGACCACCAGTGAGAGCAGGTTCTTGGCGGCGTTCATCCGCTGCATGTCCTCGGGCAGCAAGGTGCCCATCGCGGCGATCAGCATGATGCCCTGCGCCGCGGTGAAGTAGCCGCCGTAGATCCCGATGGCGAACGTCGCCACGACGACAGCCGCCAACCGCCCCCGCGACACATGTTCGGCGGATTGTCCGGCCGCCTCGGCTCGGCGTCGCGCATACGCCTGCACCCGCGGACCGACCACCACCAGAATCAACGCCAGGACCAGCAGCACCGGCACCACCTGGGCGAACACCGTCTCCGGCAGGTGCAGCAGCAGCCACGCCCCCACCCCGGCACCCACGAACGATGCCGGGATCTGCCAGGCGAGGCGTTTCCACTGGCCCCGCAATTCGCGGCGGTAACCCCAGGTTCCCGACACCCCACCGGCCACCAGGCCGATGGCGTTCGACATGGTCGACGTGACCGGCGGATAGCCCAGCGCGACCAGGGTCGGGAACGTGATCAGCGTGCCGGAGCCCACGAGCGTGTTGATTGCGCCCGCTCCGAGGCCGGCCAACGCGATCACCACCATGTCGACGACGGGCACCAGAGGAACGCTAGTCGCCGCGATTTGTGGAGCGGCAGCGGCGCCTATCGCCGCTCAAACTCCACAAATCACCGTAAGAATCACCGTGAGCGAGACCCCCGCTTCTCCCGCACGCGGACGTTGATGCGGATCGGGCTGCCTTCGAAGCCGAACGCCTCGCGCAGCCGTCGCTCCAGGAACCGCCGGTACCCCGCCTCGAGAAACCCGGATGTGAACAGCACGAACGTCGGCGGTCGGACGGTCGCCTGGGTGGCGAACAGGATTCGCGGCTGCTTGCCTCCGCGGACCGGCGGTGGGTGCGCCGCGACGACCTCCTTGAGGAACGTGTTCAGCCGCCCCGTCGGCACCCGGGTATCCCACGACGCCAAAGACTTCTCCAGCGCGGGCACCAGTTTCTGTACCGCGCGCCCGGTCTTGGCCGAGATGTTGACCCGCGGTGCCCACTGCAGTTGCACGAGTTCGCGGTCGATCTCGCGGTCCAGCAGGTAGCGACGGTCCTCATCGACGAGATCCCACTTGTTGAAGGCCAGCACCAGCGCCCGGCCCGCCTCGATCACCATCGACAACACCCGCTGGTCCTGCTCGGTCAGCGGCTGCGATGCGTCGATCAACACGATCGCCACTTCGGCGGCGTCGATCGCGCCGTGCGTTCGCACCGACGCGTAGAACTCGTGCCCGCTGGCTTGGCCGACCTTGCGGCGCAGTCCGGCGGTGTCAACGAATCGCCAGAGCTTGCCTTCCATTTCGATCAGCGAGTCGACCGGATCGACCGTGGTGCCTGCCACGTCGTGGACTACCGACCGCTCGTCACCGGCGAGCCGGTTCAGCAGTGAGCTCTTGCCCACATTCGGCTTGCCCACCAACGCAACTCGCCTCGGGCCACCGCCGCCTGAGGCCATCTCCGACACTGCCGGCAGCGAGTCGACCACGCCGTCGAGCAGGTCGGCCACCCCGCGTCCGTGCATCGCGCTGATCGGATGTGGCTCCCCTAGCCCCAACGACCACAGCGCGGCCGCGTCGGCCTCGCCGCGTTCACTGTCGACCTTGTTCGCCGCGAGGAACACCGGCTTACCCGAGCGCTGCAGCAGTTTCGCGGCCGCCTCGTCGGCGGTGGTCGCGCCGACCACCGCGTCGACCACAAAGATGATCGCGTCGGCGGTGCGCATCGCAACCGACGCCTGCTCGGCCACCAGCTGTTGCAGGCCTTTCGCGTCGGGCTCCCAGCCTCCGGTGTCCTGCAAGACGAAGCGTCGGCCCGACCACAGCGCGTCATAGGACACCCGATCCCGGGTCACCCCCGGCACGTCCTGCACGACGGCCTCGCGGCGGCCCAGGATCCGGTTCACCAACGTCGACTTGCCGACGTTCGGCCGCCCGACGACGGCAACCACCGGCGGCGGTGCGGCAGCCTCTTCGATCGCTTCGGCGATGTCTTGCTCTGAATCCTGTGCCCAACGCTCCCAATCGGTTTCGTCGGACCAGGTGCCGTCGTCACTCATCGCTGCGCTCCCGCTCGCTCCAACACGAGCCGCTTCAAGTGCTCGATCACCTCAGGTTGCGTCATCGCGCTGGTGTCGACCACCACCGCATCGTCGGCGGGCCGTAGCGGTGACACCGCGCGCGTCGAGTCCAGATGGTCCCGCCGCTTGACATCGGCCAGCACCGCCTCGTAGTCATCGGCAAGGCCGGTCGTCTTGTTCTGCTCGTTGCGCCGCCGCGCGCGCTCTTCTGCCGATGCGGTCAGGAAGATCTTGACGTCCGCATCCGGCAGCACCACCGTGCCGATGTCGCGGCCCTCGACAACCACGCTGCCCTCACCTGCGGCCAGCGTGCGCTGCACATCGACGAGCCGGGTGCGCACCGCGGGCACCGCGGAAACCGCAGAGACGGCTTTCGTCACCGCGTCGCCGCGGATCTCCGTTGAAACGTCTTCTCCGTCAAGGTAAGAGCAGTCCTCATCGGGGTCGTACCCGACGGCCAGCTCGGCGGCCGCGGCGGTCGCGGCGACCGCATCAGCGTCCGCCAGATCGACGCCAGCGCGCAGCACCGCTAGCGTGACGATCCGGTACATCGCGCCGGTGTCCAGGTAACGCGCTTGCAGCGCACGTGCCAATCCCCGTGACACCGTTGACTTTCCGGTTCCGGCTGGCCCGTCGACAGCGACCACCAGATCCGTCACAGGCCGACCGCCTGGTACAGCTCGCCCAGCTCCTTTTGCGTCAGCACCCGGATGCTGCCCGGCCGCTGATCGCCCAACGCGACCGTCCCGATCTCGGTCCGCACCAGCTCCTGCACCGGATAGCCGACCGCCGCGAGCATCCGTCGCACGATCCGCTTGCGACCCTCGTGCAAGGTCACCCGGACGAGCGTCTTGCCGGGAACCTTGTCGACGACCGCGAAATCGTCGACGCGGGCGGGACCGTCGTCGAGTTCGACACCGTTTCGCAGCTCGCGGCCCAACCCACGCGGCACGGCGCCCAGCACGGTGGCCAGGTAGGTCTTGGGCACTTCGAACGACGGGTGCATCAGCCGGTGGGCCAGCTCGCCGTCGTTGGTCAGCAACATCAACCCCTCGGTGTCGGCATCGAGCCGGCCGACGTGAAACAGCTTCTTGTTTCCCCGGACCCGGTGCTCGACCAGATCGCCGATGCAGGGCCTACCCCGGTCGTCGGACATCGTCGAATGCATGCCCTTGGGCTTGTTGATCGCCAGGTGCACCAGCGTGTCGTCGAGCGTCACCCGCGCCCCGTCGACCCGGATCACCGACACCGCCGGATCGACGCGGCTGCCCAGCTCGGTGACGATCCGGTCGTCGACCTCGACACGGCCGTCCCTGATCATCTTCTCGGCCACTCGGCGCGATGCTATTCCGGCCTGCGACAACACTTTCTGCAGCCGTACGCCGTTGGATTCAGCCATTCGTATCGGTGTCCACATCGAAGGACAGCGGCTGCTCGGGCGCCGGGGCACCGCTGAGTTTGATGAAACGTGGGTCCTCGTCGAGTGTTTCACTGAGGTCGTCGATCACGTCGACGTCGGGCAGCAGCGGTGCGATGTCGGGCAGATCGGCCAGCGACGACAACCCCAGCCGCTCGAGGAAGAGCTCGGTGGTCGCGAACGTCACTGCGCCCGAGTCGGGATCGGTGCCCGCCTCGGTGATCAGGCCGCGCGCCATCAGCGTGCGCATCACCGCGTCGACGTTGACGCCCCGCACCGCGCTCACCCGGGCGCGGGTCACCGGCTGCCGGTAGGCGACCACGGCCAGCGTCTCCAGCGCCGCCCGGGTCAGCTTGGAGCGCGCCCCGTCGAGCAGCAGTCGCTCCACGTACGGCGCGTAGCGCGACCGCGTGTACATCCGCCAGCCACCGCCCGCCTCGCGCAGGTCGATGCCACTGCCGCGGTCGGCGAACTCCTGCGCCATCGCGGCCAGCTTGGCCGCCACCCGGTACGGCGGCTGCTCGACCACCGAAGCGAGTTGCTCGACGGTCGCCGGGGTGTCGACCACCAGCAGCAGCGCCTCGAGCACCGCGCCCAGTTCCGAGTCCTCCATCTCGGGCGGCTCGGCGACGTCGATGCCCAGGCCCTCGGGGTCGAGGTCCGTCGTGGCCTCGTGGAGGTTGTCGGGGTCTTCCCTATCCATACTGATCTTCTTCCACCGCCAGGTGTTGGTGCGTCGGCCGCTCACCGGTCCACGAAATCTGCAGCACACCAAGCGGTTCAGGTTGTTCGAATGCTACCGCTCGGGCGCGGTAGAGCTCGAGCAGCGCCAGAAACCGCCCGACGATCTCGATCGGCGCCTCACAGTCGGCCACCAGATCCCCGAAGGACGCCCACCGGCCGATCCCGCGGCTCTCCAGCAGTGCCATCAGGTTACCGATCTGCTCGGGCACCGACACTGCCGCGTGGTGGAGATGGTCGGTGCTCACCGTCGGCACGGGCCTGGGCGTGAACGCGGTCGCGGCGATCTGCGCGAAAGCCTGTGCATCGACGCCGATCATCACCTCGGGCAACAGTTCGGAGTAGCGGTCCTCCAACGCGACTGAGCGCGGGTAGCTGCGCAGCGCCGCGGCCTCCAACTCGGCGAACATCTCCGCCACATGTTTGAACGCGCGGTATTGAAGTAGCCGGGCGAACAGCAGATCGCGCACCTCGAGCAGGGCGAGGTCATCTTCGTCGTGCACCTCGCCGGCGGGCAGCAGCCGGGCGGCTTTGAGATCGAGCAGCGTCGCCGCGATCACCAGGAACGCGGTGGTCTCGTCGAGTTCCAACTCGGGCCCGATCGCCTTGGTGTAGGCGATGAAGTCGTCGGTCACCCGGTGCAACGCCACCTCGGTGACGTCGAGGCGGTGCGCGAAGATCAACTGCAGCAGCAGGTCGAACGGGCCCTCGAAATTGCTGAGCCGAACCTGGAATCCGGACGGCGAAGATTCGTCGGAATCCGGGTTTGCCGCTGTTCCGGTCTCCGTCACCGGGTCATTCACGCGCCGAACCGGGCGATGACCTCGCGAGCCAACGATCGATACCCTTGCGCCCCAGCGGATTTCGGCGCCCATGTGGTGATCGGCTCACCGGCGACGCTGGTCTCGGGGAACCGTACGGTGCGTGTGATGACGGTGTCGAACACCAGGTCGCCGAAGCGCTCCACAACTCGGGCCATCACTTCCCGGGAGTTTACGGTGCGCGGGTCGTAGCGGGTGATCAGGATGCCGCTGATCGACAGCTTCGGATTCAGCCTGTCGTGCACCTTGTCGACGGTGTCGGTGAGCAGCGCCAGCCCGCGCAGCGAAAAGAACTCGCACTCGGTCGGGATGATCACACCGTCGCTGCACGCCAGGCCGTTCACGGTGAGCAGCCCCAGCGACGGCTGGCAATCGATCAGCACGTAGTCGTAACGGTCCAACACCGGGTACAGCGCGCGGGCCAGCGACTGTTCGCGGCCGACCTCGTTGACCAGCTGGATCTCCGCTGCCGACAGGTCGATGTTGCTCGGCACCAGATCCAAGTTCTTGACCCGCGTCTTGATCAGCACGTCGTCGATCGACACCCGCGGCTCGACCAGCAGGTTGTGCACTGTGTGCTCGAGCTCGTAGTGAGGCACCCCCAGCCCCGCGGACAGCGCGCCCTGCGGGTCGAGATCCACCAGCAGCACCCGGCGGCCGTACTCGGCGAGGCTGGCACCCAGGTTGATCGTCGACGTGGTCTTGCCGACCCCGCCCTTCTGGTTGCACATCGCGATGACCTTGGCCGGGCCATGGGCCGTCTTCGGCTGCGGTTCGGGAATGTCCCGCGGTGGACGGCCGGTCAGGCTGGGTGTTTCGGGCGTGCCGCCCTGTGCTCCGTCGTCGCTCATGCCCGACCGTCGCTGGTCAGGCAATTCACAGACATGGCGGACATCCGGGCAAGTTTAACGGCAGGAACGTGCCAGGTCAGCCAGACCCGCGGGCAACTTCGGAGCCGATCGGGCCGCCTCGCGGCTTAGGGTGACGTCATGGGTCTCAAGCAACGCATGCCGCTGCTGCGGTGGTCAGTCCTGCGGATGGCAGTGGGCGCCCGCAACATCTTCACGACCGGCCAGATCGGCGACGGCCGGGAGGCGGCTGCTCGCGACTATGTGCTGGCCAACGCGAGGCAGGGCGACATCGACGACGTCATCGCCAAGATCGACCAGTACGCCTATGAGAAGTCGTTCCTGATCAACGTCGGCGACGAGAAAGGCGCAATCCTCGACGCCGCAGTCCGGCGCGCGGACCCGCGCCTGGTGCTCGAGCTCGGCACGTACTGCGGCTACGGCGCGCTACGGCTGGCCCGGGCGGCGCCTTCGGCGCGGGTCTTCTCGGTCGAACTCGCCGAAGCCAACGCCGATATCGCCCGCCGCATCTGGGCCCACGCCGGAGTGGCCGACCGCGTCACCTGCGTCGTCGGCACCATCGGTGACGGCGGCCGCACCCTCGACGCGCTGGCCGCCGAGCACGGCTTCGGTCCGGGCCTACTCGATGTGCTGTTCCTCGACCACGACAAGGACGCCTACCTGTCCGACCTGCAGAGCATGCTGGACCGCGACTGGCTGCATCGCGGCTCCATCGTGGTGGCCGACAACGTGAAGATCCCCGGGGCGCCGAAGTATCGGGATTACATGCGCCGGCAGCAGGGCAAGCTGTTCGACACCGTCGAACACAAGACGCACGCCGAGTATCAGACGTTGTTGGCCGATCTGGTGCTCGAGTCGGTTTTCCGCGGCGAGCAGACGTAAAGCGCCCGAAAATGTCGCGTTTACGAGGCAGTCTGCGTCTGCTCGCGCAAGGTCGGGCGCGAACTACCGCGCCCGCGGGTGGGCACCGGCCCAGACCTCGCGCAGCGCGTTGACCGTCACCATCGTGTAGATCTGCGTGGTCGTCACCGACGCGTGGCCGAGCAGCTCCTGCACGACGCGGACGTCGGCCCCGCCGTCGAGCAGATGCGTCGCGAAGGAGTGGCGCAGCACGTGCGGGGACACCGCGGCGCTGACGCCGGCCCGCTCGCCGGCGTCCTGCAGAACCTGCCATGCGCTCTGGCGCGACAGCCGTCCGCCCCTGGCGTTGAGAAAGATCGCGGGTGTACCCCGGCCGCGGCGCGCCAGGTCGGGACGCCCCCGGACGAAATAGGCGTCCAGCGCAGTGACGGCGGGCCTGCCGACCGGGACCAGCCGGTGTTTGCCGCCCTTGCCGCGCAGCAGCACCGACCGCGCGTGGGTGTCGACGTCGTCGATGTCGAGTCCGACCGCTTCGGAGATCCTGGCGCCCGTCGAGTACAGCAGTTCCAGCAGTGCCCGGTTGCGCAGCGTCAGCGGGTTGTCGGCCTCGCTGTCGCCGCCCGCACCTTCGAGCAGCGCCAGCACCTCGTCGATCGTCAAACTCTTGGGCAGCCGCCTGCTCGGCGTCGGCGGTTTGACCGCCGACGCGACGTTGAGTTCGGTGAGTCCTTCGGCGGCCGCGAAGCGGTGCAGTCCGCGCACCGCGATCAGCGCGCGCGCCGCCGAAACCGCCGACAGCGGTGCGGTGCCCGCCGCCGTGTCACCGCGGCGCAGTGCGACCAGGAATTCGCTGACGTCGGTCTCGACCACTTTGCTCAGGTCGTCGATACCGCGCGCGGTCAGGTGTTCGGTGTAGCGGCGCAAATCGCGACGGTAGGAACTCAACGTGTTGGCGGCCACGCCGCGTTCGATGGTCAGGTGGTCGAGATAACCCTGCACCTGACCGTCGAGCGCGGTCGCAAAGGTGGTCACGGATGCCCTTTCCGGCGGCCGAACGCGGTCGGCCGGTCGGGCCACGGCGCGTCGACGGGCCGCAGCGCCGCCCGATCACTGATGGCGTGCGCGGCCAAAATACCGCCCACCGCAAGGGAATTGACTATCTCCCCGGCCAGCACCATGCGCACCGCCTCGTCGAGCGGATACCACCGCAGCGTCAGATCCGCTTCCTCGTCTCGGCCTTTGGGGCGCCCGACGTCGGTGAGGCCGGTGGCCAGATACACCCGCACACTTTCGTCGCTGAAGCCCGGCGCCGAAATCAGGTCGACGAGCACGCACCAGTCGGTGGCCGACAGACCGGCCTCTTCCTCGAGTTCCCGCGCGGCGGTGATATGGGGCGGTTCACCGCCGAGGTCGAGCAGGCCGGCGGGCAGCTCCCACAGCCGCCGCCCCAGCGGGTGGCGGTACTGGTGCACCAGCGCGATGTTGCGGTCGTCGTCCATCGCGAGAACGGCAACGGCGCCGTAGTGTTCGACCACCTCACGGCGGGCGGTGTGGCCGCCGGGCATGCGGACCTCGTCCGCGCGCAACGCGAAGATGTTTCCGACGTACAGGGTTTCGGAGGAGACCGTCTCGAAGTCGTGGTCAGCCACGGGTCGCGGGCTCTTGCAGCAGTGCCCCGACTTCGTCGGCATGTTCGACTCCGTTGGGCCGCTGCCCGGAGATGTCCATGCCGGGAAGTCGCTCCTCCGCCTTGTAGTCGAGCGCTGCCCCGACGAACGCGACGAACAACGGATGCGGCCGGGTGGGTCTGCTTTTCAGTTCGGGGTGCGCCTGGGTGCCGACGATGAACGGATGCACATCGGACGAGTACTCGACGAACTCGACGAGGTGACCGTCCGGCGACGTCCCAGAGAACCGAAGGCCGCTCTCGGCGATGCGGTCGCGGTATTGATTGTTCACCTCGTAGCGGTGACGGTGCCGTTCGGACACCTCCGTAGCGTCGTATGCCCGCGCCACAATCGAACCCGGCTGCAGCACAGCGGGATATGCACCGAGGCGCATGGTGCCGCCGAGATCCGCGTCGCCTGCGACGGCGTCGCGTTGATCAGCCATGGTGGAGATCACCGGGTCGGGGGTCGCCGGGTCGAACTCCGCGGAGTTGGCCTCGTTGATGCCGACCGAGCGGGCCGCCTCGATCACGATGCACTGCAATCCCAAGCACAGTCCCAGCACCGGCAGGCCGCGCTTACGGGCGTACTGGATCGCGCCGATCTTGCCTTCGATGCCGCGGATGCCGAAGCCGCCGGGGATCAGCACACCGTGCACGTCGGCGAGGGCGGCGGCCGCATCGCCGTCGATCTCGCAGTCGTCGGAGGCCACCCAGCGCATCTCGACCTTGGCCCGGTGCTTGAATCCGCCCGCACGCAACGCCTCGGCCACCGACAGGTAGGCGTCCGACAAGTCGATGTACTTGCCCACCAACGCGATTCGCACGGTTTCATGCGGTTCGTGCACCCGCTGGAGAAGATCGTTCCACTGGGTCCAATCGACGTCGCGGAACGGCAGGTTCAGCCGGCGCACCACGTACGCGTCGAGTTCCTCGCGGTGCAGCACCTTGGGGATGTCATAGATCGACGGCGCGTCGGGGGTTGAGATGACGCCGTCGACGTCGACGTCGCACATCAGCGCGATCTTGTTCTTCAGCGGTTCGGGTACGTCACGGTCGCAGCGCAGGATCAACGCGTCCGGCGTGATACCGATGCTGCGCAGCGCCGCCACCGAATGTTGCGTCGGCTTGGTCTTCAGTTCGCCCGACGGCGCCATGTAGGGCACCAGCGAGCAGTGCAGGAAAAAACAGTTCTCCCGCCCGACCTCGTGACGAACCTGCCGCGCGGCCTCCAGGAACGGCAGCGATTCGATGTCGCCGACCGTGCCGCCGATCTCGGTGATCACGATGTCGGGCCGTCGGCCACTCTCATCGGGCGCCGCCATCGCCAGGATGCGGGCCTTGATCTCGTCGGTGATGTGCGGGATCACCTGCACGGTGTCGCCGAGATATTCGCCACGGCGTTCTTTGGCGATGACCGACGAATACACCTGTCCGGTCGTGACGTTCGCCGAGCCGGAGAGATTGCGGTCGAGGAAGCGTTCGTAGTGTCCGACGTCCAGATCGGTCTCGGCGCCGTCCTCGGTGACGAACACCTCGCCGTGCTGGAACGGGTTCATGGTGCCGGGATCGACGTTGAGGTAGGGGTCGAGCTTCTGCATCGTCACCTGCAGGCCGCGCGCGGTCAACAGCTGCCCGAGACTCGAAGCGGTCAGCCCCTTGCCGAGTGAGGAAACGACGCCGCCCGTGACGAAGAGGTGCTTGGTGGCTGTTTGCGGATGCTTGCGTAACGGCTTCACTTGACCGGCCAAGAGCAACCTCCGTGACGACGGGCAGGGCTTACATTTCTGGGCCGATTCCCAGTTTGGGGCCTGCCGACCCACGGAACCCCACCCTAACACCGACACCGACAAGGCGTCGCTGACGCGCCGTGCGCACGCCTGGAGCTCGGCACGGAGGCGACATCATTGCGGGACGGTGACCGATGCCGACCCCGGGCCGATGCCGTACTGGCCGGGTCGGCCGCCGTTGACCAGGTCGGCCAACGCCAGCACCGCGGTGATGCGACCGGACGCACTGTCGACGTCATCGACGGTGCTCACCGCCGAGCTCAACGCGGAGTCCGAGCGGGCCACGGCGACCGCCGCGGTGCCCGCAGCCGAGCCGTCGCGACCCACCAGCACCGTGCCCGAGCCGTGCGGGGCCAAGCCGCCGGCGAAGCGGGCGACGGTGGCGCCCCGGTTGCCGGCGTCGTCGCTCAGTGCCCCGCCGGTCACGACGAGCGCAGTGTTCGCCGCGCCCACCTGCTGGTCGCCGTAGGTGATGAAGCCG
Source organism: Mycobacterium sp. IS-3022 (assembly GCF_001500065.1). Classification (GTDB taxonomy): domain Bacteria; phylum Actinomycetota; class Actinomycetes; order Mycobacteriales; family Mycobacteriaceae; genus Mycobacterium. The sequence goes on along the minus strand of NZ_LQIN01000050.1, from coordinate 7,591 downwards.
GTGTCGCGCAGGCTCGCGAGCACTGTGGCGCGCTGGGTGTCGTCGACGGCCTGCACCTTCGGGTCCCGGTTGATCAGCAGCGCGATGCCCAGCAGGTCGCCGGCCTGCGAACCCTGATCCACCGACGCGGTGCTCAGCTGCCTTCCGGCCGGCACGATCGGCGAGTTGACCACCGACAGCAACTTCTCGGCGGCGTTGGCGTCGACGAACTGCTGGGTGAGCGCCACGGTGCCGGTGACGGTCCCGCCGGCCTGGCCGACGAGCCGCGTCACTGCATCGATGTCGTCGTCGTCGGCATCGGGGGTACGGAACAACACCACCGACTTGTCGACCAGTGCCTCCCGCACGATGCGCGGGGACATCATCGCATCGAATTCGTCGGCAGCACTGAGTTTTTCGTTGAGCGCGTTCTTCTCCTCGGTGAGCGTGTTGATCTGGTCCTGCAGTCCACGCTTGTCGTCGCGCAGACCCGACAGCACGGTGTTCGACAGCAGTCCGGACCCCAGCGCGACGCCGATTGCGAGGGCGAGAAACACCGCTGCGAGCGAAATCGCGTGTGTGCGTGGTGAAATCATCCTAGGTGACCCAGCCCTGTACCCATAGCGAGAAGCGGTTCCAGTAATCGACGATCCAGTCCAGCAGCGCAGCGTCGGCGCGCGCGACCCACAGTGCGACGATCACCGCGACGAGCACGGCGAGCACCAGCATTGCGATCGCGCCGCCGGACACCCGGCTGCGGTACAGCGTGGCAACGGCTTTGGCGTCGACGAGTTTCTCGCCCACCTTCAAACGCGTCAGGAAAGTGGACGGATTACTCTGCTGGCGGGCGCGGTCGAAGAACTCCTCGATGCTGGCGGTGTGGCCGGCGGTGACGATCAGCGACGCGCCGTGATGGTCGCACAGCAGCAGCGCCAGGTCGGCTGCCGAGCCCGCCGCGGGAAACGTCATCGCTCCGACACCGAGGTCCTGGATCCGCTCCAACCCGGCGGCGTGCCCGTCGGCGTCGGCGGGCAGCACCACCTGCGCCCCGCACCGCAGCACCTCGGCACTCATCTTGTCCGGGTCGCCGACGATGAGTTGCGGCCGGTAGCCGGCCTTGCGCACCACGTCGGCGCCGGTGCCGACGCCGACCAGCACGGGTTGGTACTCCTTGATGAAGGGTTTGAGCGCCTTGAGGTCGACGGCGGCGTCGACGTCCTCGGCGACGATCACCACGTGGCGCCGGTTGAGGTCGACGTCGACGTCGGGAATGCCGATCCCGTCGATCAGCAGTGGGCTCTCACTGCGGATGAACTCGATGGTGTTGCCTGCGAACGCCTCGAGGTGCGCCACCAGGCCACTCTTGGCCTCGTGCATCAATTCATGGATCTCGTGATCGGTCCGCTCGGCCCCCGCCACCAGGCGGCGATCGCCGCTGTAGACGCCGCCTTCGTGCAACCGCACCCGCGCGCCGTCCTTGACCTTCTTGAAGACCTCCTGCCCGGTGTCGTCGATCAGCGTGATGCCGTTGGCCACCAGCACCTCGGGTCCCAGATTCGGGTACCGGCCGGAAATCGAGGGGGAAGCGTTGATCACCCCGGTGACACCCGCTTCGACCAGCGCATCCGCGGTGATCCGGTCCAGATCCAGCGCGTCGATCACAACGATGTCGCCCGGCGTGACGCGTCGCAGCAGCCGGTCGATGTCGCGGTCGACGCGGGCCGTGCCGGTGACGCCCGGCCGTGAGCTGGCATTGCGAGATAGCAGCGCTGACATCTTCATGCGCCGATTTTGTCGAGATCAGGACCCTATCTGTCGGAGGCGCGCCGTATCATCTGCCCCTTTTGTCACATCAGTAACACGGTCAGGGGGCGCCGGCGCGGTCCTTCTGCGCCGCTTCGAGCAGCTCTCGCGCATGGGCACGGCCGCTGTCCGACTCCCCCAGGCCGGCCAGCATTCGCGCCAACTCGGCCACCCGGTCCTCATCGTCGAGTCGGCGCACCTCGCTGGCGTGGTTCTTGCCGCCATTCCTCCCGCCACTGTCGACGACGAGGTGGACGTCGGCGTAGGCGGCGACCTGAGGCAGGTGGGTTACGACGATGACCTGGTGGGTGCGGGCCAACCGGGCCAGCCGACGGCCGATCTGCACCGCCGCGCGCCCGCCGACCCCCGCGTCGACCTCGTCGAACACCATCGTGGTGCCCTCGGCGGAGGCGGCCAGCACCACCTCGAGGGCCAGCATTACGCGGGAGAGCTCACCGCCCGACGCGCTCTTGTTCAGGGGCAGCACCTCGGTGCCGCGGTGCGCCGCGAAGCCGAACTCGACACTGTCGACGCCGTCGCGGCCTGCGTGCACGATGTCCCCGGACGGCAGTGTCATCGGCGCGGAGTCGTCGGCCTTGGCGGTCAGCGCGCTCACCGCCACCGTGAAGTCGGCGTCGGCCATCGCCAAGCCCGCCAGTTCGGCCGTCACCGCCTTGGCCAAACCCTTGGCCGCTTTCGTTCTGGCCCTGGTCAGTTCGGCCGCCGACGAGACGACATTGCTACGCAGCTCCTCGACGCGGGCGTCCAGTGCGGCCAGCGCCTCCTCCGAGACGTCGAGTTGCGCGAGCCGATCGCGCGACTCATTGGCCCAGTCGAGCACGCCGTCGATGTCGGCGGCATATTTTCGGGTGAGGGCGCGCAGCTCGGCCTGGCGGGCCAGCTTGGCCTCCAGGGCGCTGGCGTCGATGGGCAGTCCGGACAGGAAGGTACTCAACTCGCTGCTGACGCTGGCGATCACGGCCAGCGCCTCGGAGAGCTGTTCGGCGAGCGCAGTCAGCGCGGTGTCGCCGGTGGCCTCCAGCGCCGACTTCGCCTGTGCGACAGCATGAGTCGCCGAAATGATGTCGGGTGACGGGTCGTCCGGCCCGGCTAGCGCCGCTCGCGCGACATGGGCCGCCTCACGCAGCGCGTCGAGTTCGGAGAGCCGCCGAATGTCGTCGACGAGCGCGGCATCCTCACCGGGTTGCGGTGCGACCGCGTCGATTTCATTGAGCCCGAACTTGAGCCGGTCGGCCTCCTGCGCCAACTCCCGTGCTCGCTGTCTACGGTCGAGGAGATCCCGACGTGCGGCCAACCAGTCGTCGCGCGCCCTGCGGTACCGCTTCAGCGGCGTATCGACGTCGGCGAACCGGTCCAGCGCCGCGCGCTGTTCGTCAGGCCGCATCAGTCGCAGCTGATCGTTCTGCCCGTGCAGCGTGAGCAGTTCGGTGGTGAAGCTGCTCAGCGACTTCGCCGGCACGCTGCGGCCGCCGAGGTAGGCGCGCGACGGGCCGTCGCGGCTGACGGAGCGGGCGGCGATGACGCTGCCGTCGTCGTCGCGTTCAGCACCTGAGGAGTCGAGGATCTCGTCGACCAGCGACTGGATGCCGTCGCCGAGTTCTGTTGTCGTGAAACGGCCTTCGACAAGCGCCCGGTTGGCGCCGGACCGCACCCGGGTGGCGTCGGCACGCGCGCCGCCCAGTAGATGCAGGCCGGTGACCACCATCGTCTTGCCCGTGCCGGTCTCGCCCGTCAACACCGTCAGACCGCGGTCGAACTCGGCGGTCGCGGTGCTGATCGCACCCAGTGACTCGATACGGATCTCGGAGAGCACTACTGTCCGCGCCACCCCGTGACCGGCAACCGGAACTTGCGCACGAGGCGGTCGGTGAACGGCGCGCTGTCGAGCCGAACCCACTTCACCGGGGTTCCGCACCGGGTGACCTCGACGCGGCCCCCCGCGGGCACGACCATCTCGCGGCGGCCGTCGCAGAACACCAACGCGTCGTGGCCCCTCGCCTCCACCTCGATAGCGATGGCTGCGTCGGGGCTGGTGACCATCGGCCGGGCGAACAGCGCGTGGGCGTTGTTCGGCACCACCAGGATCGCCTCGAGGTCGGGCCACACGATCGGACCGCCCGCCGAGAACGCCCACGCCGTCGATCCGGTCGGTGTCGCCACCAGCACACCGTCGCAGCCGAAGGACGACACCGGCCGGCCGTCGACCTCGAGGACGGCTCCCAAGACGCCCAGCCGGGGCCCCTTTTCGAGGCTGGCCTCGTTGAGTGCCCATCCCCGGTCGACGATCTTGCCCTCCACGCGCACCACGACATCGAGCGTCATGCGCTCCTCGACGCGGTAGTCGCGGTCGACGACGCGGTCGAGCACTGCGTCGATGGAGTCGGCCTCTGCCTCCGCCAGAAAGCCAATGCGGCCGAGATTGACTCCTAGCACCGGGATTTCGACGTTACGGGCAAGTTCGGCGGCGCGCAGGAAGGTGCCGTCACCGCCGAGGACGAGGACGAGTTCGCAGCTCTCGGCAGCACGTTCCTCGGCGTCGACCACTTCGATCCCCGGCCCGAGCGCGCGCATGTCGTCGGGCGACAGGTGAACCGGGCCGCGGTCGACGGCTTCCGCTGACAGCACTTTGAGCCCGATCCCGTTGTCGCCGAGCACCTTCTGCACTCGCCGGGCCACTTCGCTGGCTTCGTCGCGGCCGGTGTGCACCACCATCAGGATGTTGCGTTCAGCGTTCATCGCGGACCTTCCGCGACCGCGGTGCGCACAGCGCGCTCGAGTTCGCACCCTTGGAGCCCGCTGTCGGCGCCGTAACGCAGGTGCAAGAAGTATTCGACGTTGCCGGACGGGCCGGGCAGCGGGCTCGCTTTCACTGCCACCGGGTGCCAACGCAGTTCCGCGGCCCGGCCCGCCACGGCGAGCACGGCGTCCGTGCGCAGGTCCGGATCTGAGACGACGCCGCCCGCTCCGACGCGCTCCTTACCGACCTCGAACTGCGGTTTCACCATGGGAACGATATCGGCGTCGGGCGATGCGCACGACATCAGCGCCGGCAGCACTGTGGACAGCGAGATGAAGGACAGGTCGGCGACCACCAGGTCGACGGGCCCGCCGATCGCGTCGGCGCTCAGTTCGCGCACGTTGGTGCGTTCCATCACCGTCACCCGGGGATCGGTGCGCAGCACCCAGGCCAGCTGGCCGTAACCCACGTCCGCGGCGATCACCTGACGCGCGCCGCGGTCGAGCAGCACCTCGGTGAAGCCTCCGGTCGATGCGCCGGCGTCCAGGCATCGGCGACCATCCACCACTACATCGAAGGCGTCCAGCGCGCCCACGAGCTTGTGCGCACCGCGCGACACCCAGGCGCGTTCGTCAGCGCCCTCCACGGTGAGGCTGGCCGTGACCGCAACCGCAGTCGCGGGTTTGGCGGCCGGCATGCCGTCGATGCTCACCCGCCCCGCACCGATCAGTTCGGCTGCCTGCTGGCGGGACCGGGCCAGGCCGCGTCGCACCAGCTCGGCGTCGACTCGCGCGCGCCGCGTCACGGCGGTCAGCCTTTCTCGACCGACTCGAGCGCCTGCACGAGCATGTCGTGCGCCTCTTCCAGCCGTGCCGCGAGGACCTCGATGTCGGTGTCGGCCAGGTCCGCAAAACCCGAGCCTTCTTGAGCGGGGTCGGGCAGGTCGGCCAGCAACTCCACGATCCGTGCGCGGATCTGTTCGGGATCGGTACTCATGTCGAGGTTCACGCTAGTCGATTCGGCTCGGCAAGCAGGGACCAGCGCCGCAGGGCCTGCTGCGCGGTGTCGTCACCGGCGGCCACGGTCACCGACCGGCCGTCGAGGCGGGCGTTCCACACCGCGTCGGCGGTCGCGCGCACCACCGACAGTGGGTCGGCGGTTTCGCGGCCGGTGAAGTACACCGTCGCCGCGGACGTGTCGATGTCGATGCGCCAGGCCGGGTGCGGCCCGATGCGCAGTGTGTCCGCCGGCACGTCGAGTGAACGTAGATCGGCGGCGACATAGGTCGGCCGCTGCGATGCCTCCGCTCGGACGAGGTCGCCGGCGGTGCTGACACCGGTGAGCACCAGCAGGCTGAGCAGCCCGGCCGCGTTGGCCCCGGCGATGTCGGTGTCGAGGCGGTCGCCCACCACCAGCGGCGTGTGAAACGTGCCGCGGGCCAACGCGTCGGTGAGCAGGGTGGGCTGGGGCTTACCGGCCACCTGCGGGTCGCGATCGGTGGCCGCGCGGAGGGCCGCCACCATGGCGCCGTTTCCGGGCAGCAGGCCCCGCTCGGACGGCAGGGTCAGGTCGGCGTTGGCCGCCACCCACAGCGCGCCGGCCCGGATCGCCAAGGACGCTTCGGCCAAGTCGGGCCAACCGGTCATCGGTGAGTGACCCTGAACGACGGCGACCGGTCCATCCGACCACTGTCGGACGGGTTTGAGGCCGACGCGGCTGATCTCGGCGGCCAACGCGTCGGTGCCGACGACGAGAACGATTGCACCGGGCGGCAATTGGCTGGCCAGAAGGTTCGCAGCACTTTGCGCACTGGTGACGATGTCCTCGGGCGTGGCGGCGAAACCCAGCGCGTGCAGGTGCTGGGCGACTTCGGCCGGCTCCCGCGACGCGTTGTTGGTGACGTAGAGAGTGCGCGCGCTGACGGTGGCCAGTGTCTCGACCGCACCCGCGGTGGCCTCGTGACCGCGGAACACGGTGCCGTCGAGATCCATTAGGAGGCAGTCATGTTCGCGCGCGAGAGTGCTCACGTCAGGACAGCTCCGTGATGCGCTCTTCGGCATCGGTCACACCGTCGATATCGGCGGCGGCAGCCTTGATGAACCACTGCAGCGCATCCTCGTTGCGCCCCAAGGCGAGAAGCGTCTCGGCGTAGACGTAGAACAGGCGGGCCGCGGTTTGTCCGGTGCGCGCCGGATCCAGTTGCGGTGTCGAAAGGAGCGCCAGGGCTTGCTCGTGCTGGCCGAGGTCTGACCGCGCGCCGGCCACGACGATCCGCAGCTCGTCGGCGTCGTCACCGGTGAGTTGTGCGGCCTCGGGACTGCGGGCCAGTTCGATCGCCCGCTCCGGGCGTCCGACGCCGCGTTCACAGTCGGCGATCAGCGCCAACAGCGAAGACCTGCTACCCATGCGGCGCGCGGCACGCAGTTCGGCGAGTGCTTGGGCCCAGTCGCCGCAGTGGTAGGCGGCGATTCCGACGGCTTCGCGTACCGCGGGGATGCGGGCGGCACGGGACCGGGCGGCGCGGGCATGCTCGAGCGCCGCCTGCGGGTCCTCGTCGATGAGCTGGCCGACGGCCACCAGGTGGCGGGCCACGAAGTCGGCGGTGGGACGGTCCAAGGTGGTGAGCTCGCCACGGACATCGGGTGCGAGTTGTCTGGCTTCGATGCCTTCGGGTAACGGCGGACCCGAGGGCTGACGCGCGTCGTCGTCGGGTCTGGGCTGCGACCGCCGCGCCCGGTTTGGGCCCGAGCTGCGCGGGGCCGAACGTTGCGGACGGCGCCCGTTGTCGCCGCCTCTCCTGTTCTCAGCCACGTATGCCTTTCTACCCGATGCACGATACCGCGAGAATACGTATTCGGTTGTCGTGAAATAGAATTACCCCCCACGCAATCGTGGGGGGTAATCCTAATTTGTGTTCGGCGGTGTCCTACTTTTCCGCCCGGGTTGGGCAGTATCATTGGCGCTGGCAGGCTTGGCTTCCGGGTTCGGGATGGGTCCGGGCGTTTCCCTGCCGCTATTGACCGCCGTAACTCTATTCACTTTTTTGAGTGT
>NZ_LQIN01000049.1 GCF_001500065.1 Mycobacterium sp. IS-3022 | reverse complement strand
CCATCCACTGCGGATTCGCCACCCCCGCCGCCGCCGTAGGGCTCCTGCAGGGGTGCCGAATCCGCAGTGGATCTGGCGTTCGCTAGCCGGACGAACCGAGCGCTTCTGGCCGCGGAATCACTCGGGGGAAAGTTGGTCGGAATCTGCGAACAGGAGATTCCCCTCATCGGAGATCACCGCCCAGCGTCGGGCAGGATCGGCGAAATGGTTGGATCCGATGTCCACCGCGGCAGCCGCCATCTCGCCGAAGTCCTCGACGATGACGCCGTGAATTTCGGTGTCTGTGTCCGGGTTTACTCGGACGCGGACGTCCACCGCGAACTCCGAGTAGTCGTTCTGCTCGCGATCAGCAGCATCTTTGTCAGCCACTGTCTCCCCCTGACAACCGTCAAGTGATCCCCGAGAACGTCAGTGAATCACGATCGTTGCCGCCGGACCACGTAATTCGCGGTTTTCCATCCCTCCCGCTCCCCCAGCGCCTTGGGCTACGGCGTCAGGCACGCTCCTTGATCCACTTCATGACCATGCGCAGCATCTCGGGAGTCTGATCGGCCAAGTTGCGACCGAAGTGACTCTCGAGCTTCCCCCCGACGATCGGGACTTTGATCTTGATGGTTCCACTGCAGTTGATGCGCTCGCCGTTGTGCGACGGCACCATCACCACGGTGCTGTGCGCGGAGCCCGGTGCGCCGCGGGCGTGAACGTGTACCTCCCCGCGCACTTCTACCCCGCGATCCAGAATCCACGTCTCGTCCTGCACGAGTTCCAGACCACGGGGATAGAGCTTGCTCAAGACGCCGGGTAGGACTGCGTTCCGTAGGTCCTGGACGACCCTCAGCCGGACGTCGCCGTTCGCATCGACGGCGAATGAGTCGAGTTCGGTCGTCTCACTGTGTGGCGCGATGTGCTCCAGCCAATAGTCCCGCTCGGAGAATGCGGCGTGAATCTGCTGCACAGTGACCGAGGATTCGACGGAGCAGTCGAACGACCGAGGCATGCTACGAAGGCTATCGTCGTCGCCCTGGGCGCGGCACGCGAGGCCAGTACTGCATCTACGTGTTGCCCGGGAAGTGATATATCCCGAATCCGGTTGTGACGACATCAGCGGCCTGCAGTCGAGCCTGTAGCTCGCTGAAAAGCCTCTCTCGTGGTTTGTCCTCACTCGGGTCGTTGCTCAACACCCTGGTCCTGTCCGGTGTGCCGTCCCCGACTATCCCCGTGATGATCTCGGCGTGTGTCATGCCGTTGGTCGTCATGTCCTCGTCGGTCACCACCCACAGAGGACCGGTTCTCAGCAGCCGCTCGATCCCGCGTGGGAAGTAGTTCGCCGGGGGCTCGGAAACCAATCCGAGGTCTGCCATCAGATCTGGCAGCGCAGAGTTGGGAATGGGCTCTTTGGCTGCAAACATCTGCGACCAGCGAGCGCTGAGACGTTCGAGGATCTCCTCGATGGAGGCCATTTCCCCGTGCCGCCACGCGTACATCATCGCCGCGGCCGCCGCCCAACAGGTCAGGAGGTCGGGTTGCCGGATGAACGGCACCACGGGTTCGACCTTGAAGTCGACGCTCGACGCATCACCCGCCTTCACGGTGACCGATCCCTCAGGGCGGTTGACGTTCACTTCGCTCGAAGCGCTTGCCGCCGTTCGGTCCAGGAAACGTTGCACGGCGGCGCTGGAGGTCGGACGGGGCTGTTCAGATTGTCGGTCTCCGACCGAGCCGAGGAGCACCTGTTGCGTCAACTCCTCGGCGCCCTCGTCATCGAGCAGGCCCTTCTTCTTGGCCTCCGAAATCGCTTTCAAGGTTCGGTCCATCGCGCCGTTGAGGTATCGCTGCTGCGCGAGGTCGGCTGCGCGTCCCCCGAAGAACTGGGCCGTTTCGAGCGCAGACTGGAAAGCGGCTGCGGCGTTCTGCTGATTGAGGTCCAGCCCGGTGATGTCTTTGAACAGGTTCGGCGTCCCGATCAGGTTCATTGCGGCGGCAAGCGATGCCGGCGCGGGCAGGTCCGGCGCATTCTGGATCCTGACCAACGGAGACGCGAAGGGGGTGGGGGTCAGTACCGGTTCGCCCCTGGCCCGGCTTTCGGTGCCGACGTCTTGAATTCGTGGCGGATCGTCGGGGCAGGGAGCTTCCTCCCAGCGCCAGAAGCGGGTGTCGTCCGGCGTCTCGCAGGAGTTGCACGCCCCCATGACGGCCTCGACGAAGACTCCTCGCGTCGGAACGCTCACGCGGATAGGTGATATCGGTGTCGTCGGCCGGTACGCATCGAAAAGTGTTGCCTTGTCCGACTCTTCGAAGGTCGGGTCGAGGTGGTATCCGGGCGCTACGGGTAACACCAGACAGTTCCCGACGACGCCCAAGACACGGTTCTCGCATACGCTCGCGACGCTCTTGCCCGTGGCACCCGGCGCGGGTACGCCGTCGAGCAAGATGTAGCGCTTGTTCGGATCCATCAGCATCCAGGCGGCTTGCAGGTAGTGCTCGAGATTGCTGTTCAAGTGGTCGAGCAGACGTTCTGCGTGATCGCGGTCTCGCGCACGAGGATTGGACTTCTCGTGCGCGTCGAGGCTGAGGGGGACGTCGACGTGGTCGATCGCGTTGAGGTCGTTGTTGATCCGGTAGTCGTTGAACAAGTCACGCGCCAGGTGGTCGGTTCGATATCTGGCACTGCCGCTCTCGACGAGTACCCGGCCGCCGACCGGAAGACCGGCGGCGGTGGTGATCCGGAAAGTCTTGATCCGTGCGCGCACGACATTCGGGGTGGTGCTGACGGGCCGAACGCTGACCAGCAGTGCTGTCCCCTGTCGGAACCGGCCCACCAGGGTGGTATCCATGTCCAGTGGCTGTGCCGTGTTGTCATCGAGGATCAACTCGTAGCGGAATTGGTTGACCAGACGCTGGGCAATGCGGGGCGCGAGTTGCGTGTTCCACACTCGGTCTCGGTTCTCCGGTCGTTCCAGCCCGAGGAACGTCGCCCAGATCCGTTGGGCCGCCTGCGGTTGCGTCTCGGTGGAGTCGGCCGGCGTCAACAGCCCGTGGTACGGCGTCCATTGTGCGGCATCGAAGAGTTCTGTGTCGTCGGTGTCCGCGGGTCGCGGAAGATCGAACGAGATGTGGAACTCGCCGTCGAGATAGTTCACCCGCTCATCTGCGTAGCGCCCCTGCGGGTAATCGGCGTTGGCCCAGTTCGATTGCATCCTGTTGAGCGCGTCGAAACCGCCGGCGAGCTCGGGCCGCCGCAGCGCGGTCAACAGCGATTCGCGCCACCGCAGCGCCCGGTCTGCGTTGAAGTAGCTGACGGCCATCGGCACGAAGAGGCACTCCTGGGCGTCCGCCAGCTCGTGCGTCACCTGGAAATGCCTCATCACCTCGAAGTACTCCATGGTCACGGCATGGCAGTGATTGTGGTTCGCCACGACTTCCGTCTGCACACGCATGGTTTCGCCTTGCCGGACGGTCTGGACGACTGTACTGCGCTGGCTGCGTGTGGAACTGGCGGCTTGCAGGGTGCGATCTCGCACCTGCTGCAAGCTGGATGCGGCCAGGTGTCGAGCCGAGTCCTGCCATGCTGTCGAGCTGGATCCGCTGGCCCCACCGCTTCCGCCGATCACCAGCGGCCCGATGAACGCGCCGAATCCGCCGCCGGCCGACCATGTTTTCGCTTTCGACCCACCCCGCATCGATTCGGTGAGAGTGGTGCTGATGATCTCACTGATGTCACGGTCACGGGCGAGCGTGGCCTGCAGGCTCTCAGTGGCGGTCCGCGATTCCATCCGCGCGGTGACGGTTCGGCGGTCCCAGTCGATGACGGCGATCTGCTTCTTCTGACATGGCGCCAACGGCAGCGAGTACAGCAGATCACCCAGCGAATAGCCGTCGGCCCGCCACACCTGCTTGAGCGTCAGCAGGTGGCCGTGCGCGACGGTGATCGCTTGGTAAGTCGTGGCCGTACCGTCCCAGTCGATCGCGTTCGTCGCGGACACCGCGCCGCGGGGGGTTCCGCTGAACAGCGCACCGCTGATGAGGTCCGCCGCATGTTGGTACTTGGAGACGCGGTGGGCGGTGGCGAACTGATCCGACGTGAACAGTCCCGGTCCCATCAGCATCTCCGAAACGACCTGCGGGTGGAGCTTGGCCCCGGCCAGCGCTTCCTCTCGGGTCGCCACCGTCGCACCGCCTGTTTCGCGCGAACGCGTGGTGGACGGCCGGCCGGTCGACGTGGCGTCGCCGGCTGCCGGTTGTGTTGCCGCACGGGCCAGATCGGCACGCTGTGACAGTTCGAGCAGCTTCTTGACCACGGGCCTCGGCAGCACTCTCGGCGGGTCTGCGGTCAGTCCCTTCACATCGGGTTGCGTCGTGCGAACCACGGCGTAGAAGGAGAACTCCTCGAGGACTCGATTGGGCATGGTGAAGTCGACACAGCTGCCACCGAGATCTGTCGAGAACGCTTCAGGATTCGCCACCAGATCTTCCTGATCGGGCGTGCGCGGCGACGCTTCCTCACATTCGCAACCGGTCGTCGATGGCGACGGGGGCTCGGCGAGGTCGAGCACGAGAACCACCCGCCTCGGAAGGCGCTCGTCTTCGAGAGTAAGGGGTCCGGCGTCGAGGCCGGACACGGTGGCGAAGGCGCGCGCGAGCCGATCAGGCGGCCAGTCCGCCGTGAAGTAGCCGCCGGTGACGGTCGCGGTCGTCATCACCGCTCTCGGCGGTCCGTCCTCTTCGGACGCGCCCCACAGGACGACGGGAAGATCGGCGGCAGCGGGCTCGCCAGTCGTGCGAAGTACCCGGCCCTTGATGCTCACCCGGATCCCTTCGAGCGGGTCGCGCCCCGCGGGGAGCGTGACGGCCGGCACCGGCACCACTTCGATCTCTACGGGCTGTCCGATATCACCGGGTGCAACGTCACGCTCGGCGACGGCACTTCCCGTCGGGGAGGTGACCAGCAGTTTGAACGGGCCTTGCACCTCGTCGTCGGGTCCCAAGTCGACGGCGAAGGAGCCGTCGGCCGCCGGCCGGTCGGTAACGGACGCCGGGGACAACAGCCCTTCGTCTCCGCGACGGGGCGCCACGACGACCCGCTGGAAAAGAACCGTGAGACCGTAACGGGTGAAGTCGGTTTCGACGGCCGCGGACAGTTCGCCCCTCAAGGTCGCCATCAGCCGACCACCTCTGAACCGAACACGACGTTCGTCGTCAGTTCTATGGCCTCGGCGTACCTCACTAACAGCCGATCGCCGTCGTTTGGGATCTCCGCAAGCACGCCTGCGAACCCGGATCCATCCGGCGCGACGAAGAGTTGGTCGACCCGCTGCTCACCGACTCGCGCCTGCAACGGGACCGCCCGTGGCTCGAAGTCCTCCCCCTCGACGTACACCTTCATCGCGAAGCCGGGAACCGCGCCCGACTCCAGCTCCTCGAAATGCGCTCTGGTCACCTGCATTTCGTCACCTCACCGGTCGAGTTCAAGAGAGTCGATGTAGATGTGGGTGTTGTCGGTCTTGTCCACGTCGAAGTGGACCGCTCGGACTTTGTTCAAGTTGGCTCCACGCTTCTTGAACAGCGCCAACGGGATGCGCACGGTGTCCATTCGCAGAAGTGTGGACAACTTGTCGGGTGAGTTCAGCTCATGGTGCTTGTGTACGAACGGCTTCCCCGGCGCCTCGGCAGGAAAGAACTCCGACTCGTTGACCACCGCCGTGTTGTTGTCGAAGTCCTCGAGCGTGACACGCAGATGCGCCGGCTTGCCCGAGATCGTCTCTGTGGTCACGTCGTACCACTGACCGAATCGGAACTGCAGGAAGGTGAAGGTCGACCAGTCGGAGTTGGCGCCCAACGGGTCTGGAAGCGGATCGGTGAACCACCGCGACGATGCGGTGGCCAGCGTGACGTCTACGTGGGCTACCCCCGTGGCATGCGGAATGTGTCGGCCCTGGGGGATCGGCGCCGAGGCGCCGGCGGGTTTGACGGCGAGGTCCTTGAGTGGAGTGACGGCTCCGATCGCCATGTTGCGTGCGACACCGAACTCATTCTGTGGTCCCTCGAAGTTGTCGAGCACCTTCTTCAGGCCGAACGAGTATTGCAGCGCAACCGTGATACCTGCCGGTGGCTTCTCGTCTCGGGTGAATCGGCGGTGTAACGCCGACTCTCCGCCGAGCCTGTTCCTGAAGAACCCGGCGATGTAGAACTTCGCCAGTTTCTGATGCTTCGCGCCATCCAGAAGTCCCGGATCGGTCGTGATGACGCGTGGCTCGGTTCCCCAGTTCGTGTTGAACCGGTTGTGGCAGGCCCCTTTCGCGAACACCATCATCTTCCTGCACAACGCGCGGTCGTAGAGCCGAAAACCCGTTCCCGCGAGTGTGCCGTGGGGTCCCAGGGCGCCGTCGCTGTCGCCCAGGATGTCGCCGTCGAGAGATCCGTATACCACCAAATAGGTCAGGAGAAGAGGACTGACCGGCATGTCGTTGTTCACCAGGGTGACTGCGTCGTCGGTGGCCGAGCCGGTGAAATCCGAAGGGGCCAGAGAGCAGACCGCGCTGACGCCGAATCGGCGCGGTCCGGATGTCGACGACGTGCGAGCCTTGTTCATCTTCACCGCGGTCACCACGGCGTCACCGCCCCGTGAATGCCCAAGGAAGCCAACGTTGTCGAAGTCCAGCATGCCGTGACACGGATTCTTGGCGTTGCCGTCGACTTCTTTTTTCCACTCGTCCAGCGTCGTGAGGAAGGAGATCGCGCGCGCGTTCAGGAAGTTGTTGACCAGGTCGAGCATGGTGTTGTCGACGCTGATCGAGGCGATGCCGTGCTTCGCCAGTTCCTTCTGCAGGTATTCGAAGCCGTGGTAGCTGGGTTTCGGCTGGCTGATGGTGGTGGCCCTGCCTCTGATCGTCACCTTCAGCGAGCCGTTGGGCAGCTGCTCCTGTTTGCGGTCCAACTCGGACCAGTTGTCGAACGCGAGGTCTTGAGGTGCCCAGCCGTGCAGGATCGCGACGACCGGGACTCGAGTGGTGCCCGCAACGCGATTGGGTTTCTTTGGATTCGCCGGATAGCAGATTCGGCCCGCAATCCGGATCTGGAATTTGGTGGAGTCGCCCGGATCCACCCTCGCGAAGACGCCGTGATCCAGAACGGACCGGCCCCAGAGCATCTGGGTGATGACGACCGCCGGGGTCTGCCCCACCATCCCCGGCTGAGTCTTCGTGGTCAGCAGGTTGTCGAGGAAGCTACGAGCCGTCGTTGCGGGCGGCTCTTCGAACTTCGTGTGTCCCGGGGACCCGCTCACCGGGTTGACCTGTCCACCGGTCGACAGACCGATCGAGGCCCAACCCGAGAAGTTGTCGAACTGCGGGACGAACGCGCCGCCCGTCACTCCTTCCTCTGCCACGTCCGGTTCAGGATCCTCGAAGCTCGCTTGAACCGACTCACCCGGCGTCGTGACCGTGATCTCGCCCTTCGAGCCCTGAGAGGCCGCGTCAATCGCCTTCTGTATTGCGGGTGAGTCCTGCGGTGCCTGTGATGCGGGGCGCGCCTGACCGACCATGGATTCCAACGCGCTGCGGGTGATGGCGCGAGCCTGTTCGTCGGTGATGAGGTCGGCGGCGCGGGCCCGCTCGATGTTGTCCAATGTGCGGTCGATGCTCTTGCTGGTTTCCTGCTGCATCGCGAGGTCTGCAGCCTTGCCGCCGAAGAACTTTGCAGTGTTCATGGTGCCCTGTAGAGCGGCAAGAGCGTTCTTCTGGTTGCCCTCCAGTCCGGTGATGTCCTGGAAAAGGTCGGCGCGCCCGAGGATTCCGAGGGCCTGACTCAGCCCGGTGGGGTCTGGCACGGCCGGCGCGTTCTGGATGTTGATGACCGGTTCGGGAAATCCCGTGGGCGTCACATCCGGTGCCTCGGTTGCGCGGCTGGCGGTCGACACCGGTTGGATCGGAGTCGGCTCGTCTGGGCAAGGGGCCTCTTGCCACCGCCAGAACCGGGTGTCATCCTTCTTCTCGCACGCATTGCAGTCGCCCATGATGGCCTCGGCATACACGCCGCGGGTGGGCACGCTGACTCGCATCGCCGGCACGGGTTCGGTCGGCGCGTAGTGCGCCAGGAGGTCGATCGGACGCTCGACATCCTGGTTGAAAATCGGATCGAGGTGATGTCCGCGTGCCACCGGCATCACCAGACTGTTGCCGACGATGCCGATCAGCCGGTTCTCCACCACGCTCGCGAGACTCCTGCCGCTTCCGTCCGGCACCTCGAAACCGTCGAGCAGCATGTAGCGGTGATTGGGGTGGAAGCTGCGAAAGATGATCTGGTGGAAGAACTCCAGGTGCTTGTTCAGGTGAGCGATGAGCTCGCGGCTGCGCTGCCGATCCTCTTCCCTCGGGCTGCGTAGCTCCTCGCGCGACAGAGGCGTCGCGACCACCACCGCGTCGTCGTCGACGAGGTCGTTCAGCAGCCTTGGCGCCTGGAAGAGGAAATGCCGGAGATGCGGTGTGTGATAGCGCATTGCACCGCTTTCCACCATGATTCGAGCATCCGGCGGGAGGTCACCGTCGAACCAGATCTTGAAGCGGGCGATTTCCTCGCGTGGGATCGAAGGCAATCCACCCGCGGGCCTGAGACTGACGTAGAGCGGCGCGCCTTCGGAGTAGCGGGAGACCAGCGTTGCGTCCAAGTCGATCTCGATCTCGCCACCGGAGGTGGTCACATAGCCGAACCGAAGATTCTGGATCATGTTCTCGGCGATGCGCGGGGCTGCCTCCTCCCGGAAGACGCGATCCCGCTCTGCAATGGCCAGCCGCTCCAGCTTCGCCACCCACCACTCCACGGCGCTCGACCACAGATACGGTTGGTAGGGACCCCAGTTGCCGGGAACGAACTTCGCCTCTTCGTTGTCACGAGGCCGCGGAAGGATGAAGCTGATGCGAAGTTCGCCCTCCAGTTGCTCGGGCGCCTCTTCGCTGTAACGATTCTGTGGGGTGTCGCTGTTGAGCCAGTTGTTCCGCACCCGCTGCGCACAGTCGAAACCGTCACCCAGGCTGGGGTCGAGTAGTTGGCCGTCCAACACCTCCCGCCACCGCAGCGCCTTCTCTTCGTCGAAATAGGTCATCAACAGCGGGATGAACAGACACTCCTGCACATCCGCGAGCTCGTGTGAGAGCTGGAAGTGCCGGAGCACTTCGAAGTACTCGACCGTGATGGCATGACAGTGGTTGTGGTTCGCGACCACTTCGGTCTCGACGTTCATCGACTCGCCTTGACCGAACGCCTGGACAACCGTGGCGCGCTGATCCCTTATCGCGCTTGCCGCTTGCATCGTCTGATCGCGGATCTGCTGAAGGGAATTGGCGCTCAGACTGCGTGACGAATCCGACCAAGCGGTGGAGCTGGCGCCACCACCCCCGCCTGCCGCTCCGGCGAAGATTCCGAAGCCGGATCCGATGAATCCCAGGCCGCCGCCCCCGCTGGCGCCCCAGACGGTGGTCTTGGAGCCCGCTCGTTGGCCCTCTTCCAGCGACGAGCCGACGATTTCAGCGACGTCGCGATCACGACTGAGCAACGACGTCAGCGCCTCTTCTTCCTCGAGCAGCTCCTCACGCGTCGCCGTTTCCTGTCGCTCCCAATCGATTACCGCGATTTCCTTCTTTTGGCATGGCGCCAGGGGCAGCGAATACAACAGGTCGCCCATCGAATACCCGTCCGCGCGCCATGTCTGCTTGAAGTGCAGCAGGTGACCGTGCGCCACGGTGGTCGCCTGCCAGGGCAGCGACGAGTCGTCCCAGTCGATCGCGACACCGAGGTTCGCGTCGCGTCCGGGTGCCGGACAGGCGATGGCGCGGACCACGTCGGCAACCTGCCTGAATTCGGTGCTGAGGCCGACGTTCGCCAGCGCGCGCGCTGTCACGTTCTCGGGGTAACCGTGTGTTCGTTTGGCGACAGCTGCCTCGAGCGCAAGCTCTGGCACGGGACGATTCGGCGCTTCTCGTCCGACCGTGGGATCGACCGTCGGCTCGGCGACGAGGTCGACCAACTCCGACACGACCCGTGGCGGCAAGATCGGCGGGCGGGTCGGCGTCACACCCTTCACCTCTGGCTGTGTCGTCCGCACCACCTTGAAGTACGAGAACTCTTCCAGCACTCGGTTCGGTGTGTTCAGGTCGACGCAACGGCCGCCACCGAGGTCGGTCGAAAAAGTCGCCGAATTGCTCACCAGGTCGACAGCGTCGGGCGCTCGAGGCGGCGAAGCATGGCACGAGCACGGATCCTCGGCGGAAGTCGAAATATCAAGGGCGGTAACGAGAATGACGCGGCGCGGCAACCGCATCTGCGCGTCCAGGGGGATCGGAATCCGCGGGCCGCCGGCGACGGTGCCGAACGCCGACGTCAACGCCGCCGAAGGCCACGTACCGGAGAAGTAGCCGTCCTTCTGTGTCTGCGTCACCACGAGCGGATTGGCATCGGCCCCTTGGTCCGGCCCGATCCCCCAGATGACCACGGGGAGGCCGACCGGAATCTTCTGTCCGGCGGGCCCCATCGCACGTCCGGTCAACCTCACCGGTCGACCGAGCGTGGGGTCGTCGGTAGGCGTCAGGACGAACGGTTCCAGGTCGCCGATGTCGAGCGTGACTTCTCGTTCCAGTGCGTCGGATTCGACCGTGGTCTGCCCGGCGGTCGAGCCGTCAGGGGCCAGCGCCGTGACGGCGACTGATCCCTGAATCTCGTTCGCAGGCGCCAGCTCGACGGCGAACACCCCATCGGTGGCTGTACTCGCGGTGCGCGAGACCGGCACGGGAACAACGCTTGTGGCGTCGTCAGGATCGATCGCGAAGTTCTGCCTGAAGGCTGCGGTGACCCGATAGCCGAAGGGCAGATCCCCGCCCGTCGGCGACTTCAGACGACCCCGCAATACGACAATCGCGTCGGCCATGACCCCACCTTTGGTGAGCCTCGTGAAAGCTCATTGCGACCGCATCAACGGTAGACCCATGACGCGCGCAATTCCGCGGAATCGACGAACGGGTTGACAGTACCGTCAGTTATCTGCTCTCACGGCCTCGATGAGGAACTCCGACATGCCGCCGGGGAGAGCACGGCGCGAGAACGACTCAAACCCGGCTTCTTCCAACCAGCTCGTCCATTCGCTCCACGTTCGGACCATTCCCTCGCCGGAGGCGAGCGTCAGAAAATAGGCGCAAAGGTGCGCCACGAAGGGCGGCCCCATCTCGTCGTCGTCCTGCAGCGCCTCGATCACATAGAGGCTCGCGCCCGGCCGAAGCGCCCGAGCGGCCTTCGCGAGCAAACTGCGAACCTTCTCTTCGGACCAGATCGAGAGGAACCGGGAGAACAGCATCGCATCGAAACCTTCGGGGAGCTCTTCGGCGAAACAGTCTCCGCCGACGGCCGTGACTCTCTCGGCCATTCCCTGCGCCGTCAGCCGGGCACGGGTGGATTCCGCGACGGTCGGAAGGTCCAGGACGGTCACGTGCAGGTCGGGCCAACGGCCCGCGAGGATGGTGGCGTTCACGGCCTCGCCTCCGCCGACGTCCAGCAACCTGCGGTGAGGCGACAGGTCGAGCGTTTCCGCGAGGAAGGCCGCGG
Source organism: Mycobacterium sp. IS-3022 (assembly GCF_001500065.1). Taxonomy (GTDB): domain Bacteria; phylum Actinomycetota; class Actinomycetes; order Mycobacteriales; family Mycobacteriaceae; genus Mycobacterium. The sequence continues at coordinate 218,412 of NZ_LQIN01000049.1, read as the reverse complement.
TCCCGAACGAGACCAGGCTCATCATTTCGTGAAAGATCTTCTCCAACGGCGGATTCTCCGCGAGCCGCATATAGAGGTTCGACGCAGATCCCGGGATCTCCTGCAGCCCTACGTTGGTGTTGGACCTGAGCGCCTCCGCGAACCGTGCCATGGGCCGAAATTGAATATGGTTCGCCATCCGCACGGCGGGCACCATGTTCGCCGGGTGCGCTTTCGAGAAGAACCGCTCCGCGCCCGAGGTGTTGAAGTAGCGATCGCCCTCCTTTCGGAGCAGGCCGACCGCGCTGCAGCCGAGCAGGAGAATACGCGCGGGCTGGTTCTCGAGTTTCAGCTGCTCGGCGAGCTCGTCGCGCGTAAGGCCGGGCGAGCGAGAAAGCACCGTAAACAGGTCGAGTTCGACGGCCGAAGCCAAGAATTGGAAGTAGTACATCCCGAGAAACAGATCTAGGATCGCATCCTCGTCCTGTTCGGTGAGCTGCTTCATGCCGGGCTCCGTGTGCTGAATGGCTCAAACAAGTGGTAACAGCATGGCACACCGCGGATCCGCGATTACGGAAAATTCGCCTGAGCCGCAACAGTTTTAAACGAGATGTCGCTGAAGGCCGAGCGGCAGTACCAGGAAATCGGCACGGCGGCGTCGACGTAATGGTTAAGTAGTTACTTGACTTTCCAGTGATCGACCGCAATAGTTAAGCATGTGTCTAACCAATCCGGTGCCGACGCGATCGGCCGGGTGTTCCAGGCGCTCGCCGACCCGACCCGGCGCGCGATCGTCGAGCGGCTGGTGCGGCGTCCGGCGTCGGTGAAGGCGCTGGCCGAGCCGCTGACGATGTCGTTGCCCGCGGTGATGCAGCACCTGCAGGTGCTGGAGGCGGCTGGCGTGATCGTCACCGAGAAGGTCGGCCGAGTGCGCAGCTGCCGAATCGAACCCAAGGCGCTGCGGGAAGCCGAGCAGTGGCTCGGCCGCCAGCGTACGGAGTGGGAACGGCAGCTTGATCAACTCGACGACTATCTGAAGGGAAATTGATCATGGACATAACGCACTCGACGTTCACGCTGGAGCGTCGCTATCCGGTCCCGGTCGAGCGGGTCTTTCAGGCTTGGGCGGATCCGGAGGCGCGCAGACGCTGGATGGCCCAGGGCGCCGAGCACTCTCAGAACTTCGTGGTCGGCGGCCTCGAGACGGCACGGGGGTTCGATGGAGAGGGTCGTGCACTCACCTACGAGGCGCGCTACGCCGAAATAGCGCCGAACGAACGAATTCTCACCACGTCGACCTTGCACACGGAGGACCGACTGTCGACGGTCTCGGTCACCAGTGTCGAGTTCCGGGCAGAAGATGGCGGCACCCTGCTGGTGCTGACCGAGCACGGAGTCTACCTACCCGGCCAGGAGCAGCCCGAGTGGCGAGAACAGGGAACCGCGCAGCAATTGGACGCCCTGGCAGCGGAATTCGCCAAAGTCGCCGACGCAAAAGAGAACTGATCATGGTGCATGTCGACTTCGTGCCGGCCGACGTCGCCGTGAGCGACATCGAAGCAGGACGAGCCTGGTACACCACGCTTCTCGGCCGCGAACCCGACAACAACCCGATGCCGAACCTGGTCGAATGGCAGGTCACCGATGGCGGCTGGGTGCCGACCGAGGACCCCGTGCGCGCCGGCAACGGGATGCTCAACTTGGCCGTGTCCGACTTCGAGGTGGGCGTTCGCGAACTTCGCGAATGGGTCTTGAGAAGCGCGAGATGATCGATGCCAACGAGGGCGTACGCGTATTCCCGATCGCTGATCCCGACGACAACAAGGTTGCGCTGGTCGGCAACCTCCGGGTGGAGTATTAAATGCGAACCGCAGGCCTTTCGACCTGCGGTTCGGTGGTGGAGCTGCCGGGAATCGAACCCGTGGAAAAGCCTCTGACCTGCGCTTTTAGGCGAGGGAGTTTGGACGAAATCGGACAAAACCGCAGGAAACTGGTCGTGATGTCTTGACAGTGTCAATGGTCCCACCTGAGTCCTACGGCGATGGGTCGCCGTCTTCGACTGCTACACCGGCTAAAGCCCGCAGTCCTGCTGAGGTCATCGTCGCGGCGCAGACCGGCAACCCAAAGCCCGCAGCCGAGGTTGGCTGCGCCTGCGGCATTCCGTCTAAGAACTTTCGCCGGGTAACTTCTACGGCAACGGCGACTACTTCCCCGGCCGACATCGCGTTCCTCAACATCGCACTCTTTGACCTGCGCAACCTGTCATACCTGCTCAACATCGTTCTAGATGTGCTGATGAACACCAACAACTGCCTCTACGTCCACCGACAGGCGGAAACAGCGATGAACTGCACAGTTGGTTGGACCAAGACGCCTTGGCAGACCAAGCGTAGCGTTGCCCGCCCTCGATCCTGCGGTCATTTTGTCTGGTCCCGGTGGAACCCTTAGCCGCATGAACGACGCGAAATTCCGCGAGCCGCTGGCTCACCCAATCAAGGAGCTTGTCCCCCCGTTCCCCTCAGTGGATTGGCTGAGTCGGCGACTCAATGCGGGGATCATCCCCGGCACGAAATTAGGCCGCACATGGGTCATGACCGATGACGACGTGCGAGCCGCACTGACCATCTTCAAGAATACAAACACCCCTGCCACGAGCGGCATCACGCTCGCCTCGGCCCGCAGGCGCGTACCACAGCCCAGTAGCGGTGCTCGATGAGCGCGAGGTTTCAGCGGATGATTTCGACCGCGGCGTGAAACCTGCTCCGGCCGAACAAGGCCCAATTGATATACTTAAAAGGGGAAAGCGCGGACCGACGTCGAAGTGGCAATCCATCGACGGCCATCCCGACTATCAGCGTCACCCGGACGGGCGCGTCCGCAGGGCATCCAACCGGCACCCGGTAACGGACCCCTTCCTGCTCGATGAACTTCTCGGTGAGCGGAGAGTTCCGTCGCGGCCGTGGTACCTCCGGTGCTGCGGCCGCCAGTGGCATGGCTCGTTATTTGCCGCACGGATGCACCAAGCGAAGTGCTTCGAGTACACGGGGTACGAACGCCCCCACGGGGTGCAGGGCAGGGTGGCGTGCCACGCGCGCCACCGCACAACCGATTCTGGCAGTACCAGCGATATCCATCTGCGCGTGCTGGACTGCCCGCCCCGAATTCTGTTCGGGGAGTACGGCGGCGACCTCTGGATCACGTTCGAGCCGCCCGCCGTGCCCGACGACTTCAATTGAGAGCCGGATACGGCTGCCTAAAAGACGTTACTAACCAAGGGAACTCACCATGTGCAGTAAGGGTCATGCCCGCAACGTACTCAACGGCCCCTGTCCTGAATGTAATCGCGACAAGCAGGCCGTCCACCGCAGGCGCAACCAGCAGGCGCGCAAGCTGGCCCAAGCACTACAGGATCGACATGTGCCGCTCGATGCCGACCGGATCGCCGAGGGCTACCGCTTGGTAACCGTGCTCGACATGGCCCGCGCCGTGGATCGCGAAATCCGTTGAACTGACCTGAACCATTAACCGAACCCCAGAAGACGGGGAGAGAGAAGAAACCATTTGACAACACCTACCGACGAGCGCAGTTTCCTTGAGCGGGTGGAAGGACAGAAGCCGAAACGCCAACGGCCAAAGGTCGAGACTCGCCAACCCGATGATCCCTACGTCGCCGCGGCTCTCTCAGGTGAGTTGACGCTACTGTCCAACACAGGCGAAGGCCGTCGTAACGACCAGTTGAACATCAGCGCGTTGAAGCTGGCTCGCCTCCCCGTGGACCGAGACACTCTGCGGGATCAGCTCATCGACGCCTGCCACGCGAACGGGCTCATCGACGATGATGGCCTACCTTCCGTCGAGGCGACGATTGACTCGGCGTACCGCAAGGCCGACGAGGACGGTCCACGGGAGACGCCGAATACGTCCGTTTCGCCCAGTTCGTCCGGTCCGTCCGGTTCGGACAGAGACGGTAGCCCGGTAACCGGACGAGAAGCCCTCGACGCCACGCGCGCGTGGCTGGCCCGCTTCATTCGCACGGTGGATGATTCCGACTTGGATCTGTTGGCGCTGTGGGCGGCGCACACACATTTCATCAACGACATCTACACGACGCCGCGTCTGCTCATCGACTCACCCGTCCCCGGCAGTGGGAAGACAACCGTCCTGGAGCACCTGGAGCGGCTGTGCGTTCGCCCCGTGCAGATGGCAGCCGTGTCCTCGCCGGCGATGCTGACACGCTTACTGGAATCGGAGATGCGAACGATTCTGATCGATGAGGCCGACCGGACGTTGAGTCCCGACAAGGACGGTATCGGCGACCTACTGGCTGTGCTCAACTCGGGGTACAAGCGCGGAGCAACCAGACCGGTATCCGTCCCGGTGAAGGGTGGCGGTTGGTCGGTCGCCGAGATGTCGACTTACGCACCCGTAGCAATGGCGGGCAATAACCCGAACCTGCCCGATGACACCATGTCTCGCATGATCCGCGTGTTGTTGGTGCCCGACCTCGACGGCGAGGCAGAGGAATCTGATTGGGAACTGATCGAAAGCGAAGCGATGGAAGTGCGAGACAAGCTAGCCAGTTGGGCTGAAGGGTCGGCGACGTACGTACGAAAGAATCGACATCCTCTCCCCAGTGAAGTCAAGGGTAGAGCAAAGGAACGCTGGTCATCGTTGAAAAGAATTGCAGCCGATGCAGGCTCTCAGTGGCCCGCTCTTGTCGACCAACTCGCCATCAAGGACGTACGGCGGATCGAACTGGAGCGCGAAGTCGGCATCACACAGCAGCGGCCCCACGTTGTCCTGTTGGGCCACATCGCCGAAGTCTGGCCGCACGGTGAGCGATTCGCCCCCACCGACCACCTGTTGAGTCGTCTCATCGACGCTCACCCCGACATGTGGGGCGCGCTATCGACGTTCGGTAAGCCGCTGACCGCTCAACGGCTCGGCCGGATGCTGGCGACGAAGTACAACATCCATTCGACGCGGCGACCCGATGGCGACCGGGCTCGTGGATACATCCTTGCGAGCCTCACATCCGCTTTCCGGGGACTCGGCGTCCGGTTCCCCTCCGAACCGGACGGACCGGACGAAGCGGGCGAAACGGACGACCTATGACCGACGACACAACAACCATCGAGACGCCCGGCAGGCCGGGCATCCACGTGATGGCACGCGACACGGGCGGATTCATCATCTCGCAAAACCGAAACCGGATCTGGTTATCGGAAGCCGAAACCAACCACCTGATCGAACTCTTGAAGAAAGAAGTGACCCAATGAGCCGAAAGTCCACCGCGTTCGTCAAGGCGCCGAATGGCTGCAAGATCATCATTGACCGCGCGAGCATGACTCTCTCGTTTGAGGACATCGCGAAGCTGAACATATTCCTTGCCAGCGGCGAGAAAGCGAGCACGCCCCATCTACGGAAGAACATGGACCGGAATCAGGGCCACCTTCAGGCCATGTCGACGGCGGAACTGGAACGCGAGCTTGAGCGTCGGGGCGTTCTAGAAACCGAAGGGACAGACGATGAGTAGAACCTTGGCGCGAACATTCTTTGCGCCGGGGCCGAACGGCGGCGCATGGATCAACGTCCGCGGAGCGTCACTGTACTTGTCCGCCGGCCAACTGGCTGCGCTGGCCGACTGGCTGGCTGATGGTCGGCCCGATCAGCGACCGGCGCACCGGACTGGCCTACGGCCGTTCGGGAGCGGCGATGAGTGAGCGCAACATCACTGTCACGGTCGACGGCATCCCCGTCGACATGATCCACGACCCAACAGGACACCACGGCACGGTGGAGGTCGACGGTGAGCGGTACGTGGTTTACGCCACCATCGTGCGTTGTGGGCCGGGGGCCGTCAGCCCGCCGAAAGCCCGCCTGCGGCGCTACGTTGGCGGCGTTGAGCAACCATTAGAGGTGAACTCTTGAAGTACGACCGGTCAAAATTCAACTTGGAGGAATGCCACGCCCGCCGGATCGCCCGGGGTGACTTCAACATCCAGAAGGCGTCTGAGGGTGAACTCGACTACCTCGAACAGGTCGCCAATCTCTGGAAAGCGAGCGGGTACAACGGCATTCGTGCTATCGGCCGTGCGCTGTTCACGACCGTTGACGCCGAGAAGGCGCGACGGGAATGGGCGTGGCACCTCGACATGGCGAAGTTCGACGCGATCGCCGCCGAGAACCAGCCCGAGCCGCTGCCGTCCCCCGATCCGTCAACGCTCCCTAAGTGGTCCGAGCTTCCAGCCGATCCCCTGCCCGACATTCCTGAGCCTGAGCTTTAGCACCGACTACTTAACTTCCCCGCCCGGCACGGGCGGACACTGCATGGCTGGTGGCACTCCAGCCGGATGCAGCGGCGCCGGACACGAAACGTCTGGGCTATGGCACTTAGCAAACTGCCAATCAGAGAACAAGCATTGTGCGCGTTCTCTACTGATCGCTATGGGCAAGCGTCCCCAGCGATCAATTCCGATCCCCATAAGGAGATCAACATATGAACGAGAAACTCGAAACGTTACTCACATTGCACGCCGACCGGAAGGCCGAGCGCGCGAAAATCCTCGCCGCCGTGGAGGCGCGTGGTGCGAGCGACCTCACCGCCGACGAAACCAAACGGTTTCAGTCGATCACCGCGTGTCTGCGCGACCTCGACGCCGACATCGCAGCCTTGCGCGACGACATCGCGCGTTCAGGTCGTGAGAATCCCGACGCCGCCGCTGTGGCCCGAGCCACCGCCCGCGTGGACGTCAACCAGGCCGGTAACGGGTGGGCACACCGCGCGGCCGACGCGATTCGGAAGATGAGCGGCGAAACCCGTGCCATTTCGTCGGGTTCGGTGGACGTGCCTGTTCTCGTCGACCCCGCCGTCACCCCGAAGGCGCGGCCGACGCGGCTGGTCGACCTGCTGGTCAACCGGACAACGGTCGCGTCCAACGCTTTTGAATACTTCAGGCAATCCGTCCGCACGAATAACGCTGCACCCGTTGCCGATCTGGGCACCAAGCCCACGAGCGTGTTCACCGTGGAGCCGGTAGAGGACCGCTGCCGTGTCATCGCTCACCTGTCGGAGGAAGTCCCGATTAGGCTCTGGCAGGACGCCGCCGAGGTGGTCCGCTGGCTCGAAACCGAAATGACTGAGGGCGTCCTAGACGCGTTGGAAAGCCAGGTCGTCAGCGGAAGCGGCACCGGCGAGAACTTCACCGGTCTGTTGACGGTGGCCGGAACCACGGCCGTGCCGTTCGACACCGATGTGGTGACCACGTTGCGCTCGGCGCTGACCGCGCTTCAGCTCATCGGCGTGCAGCCGAACGCGTGGGTGCTGCATCCGTCCGACGCCGAGACTGTGGACCTGGCAAAGGAGGCGACCGGCGGTGTCGGGTTCCTGGCCGATGGCTACACCAACACCAACGCCATGTCGGGCAACATCTTCGGCGACAACAGTATCCAGCGCGTGGTTAGCCCAAGCGTCCCGGCCGGGACCGCCGTGCTGGCCGACTGGACACAGGCGCGCTTGTACGTGCGCGAATCCATGCGGTTGGACGTTGACGCGGGCGGCGACCACTTCGCAAAGAACGCGGCGGTGATGCGCGCTGAGGCGCGGATCGGCATCGGGCACCTTCGGCCCGCCTCCTTCGCGGTCATTGATCTAACGGCGTAGCGATGTTCGATGATCGCGATTACGTCGCACTCGATGAGTGCGCTCGGCGGATGAATCTCACCAAGGCACAAGTGATGCACCTGGTCCGGATTCGCGCGTTGCGTGCCTTCAATGCGGGCTTCGGCATGTGGTTCGTTGAGCCGGCGATAGTCACGGGAGCGGTCACAACGCCGTGACCTCGTCGCGCCGGGGTGTCGCTGATTCCAGCGGCCCCCGGCGCACCCGGGGGCACCCCAAGAATCTCCCAGCTACCGGCGCCAGCAACACCTGCCGCCGCGAAGATCGGGATTCTCGGGCGGCACTTCAACATAACATCGCTAACATTGGTTGGCAGGCGCCTACTCGTGAAATATGTTCGTCCACAACAGGTTTGGGGGGCGTACTCGAAAGTTGAGGCCCGATGGTCTCCACAACCTACGTCAGGCTTTTTTCCGTCCCTGGGCAGCCCAGGGGGCCGTTTTGGCGTTTCCGCAGGTAGAGGGGATTTCCACTATCGCGGCGACGTGTCGAATCCATTGCGCCGCAACGCCATTAAACCACCGAAACATGTTGTTTTACCAGCCAATTCGTGAATCAGAGGGATTATGACCATATCGAAACCGCCCCGCGCGCCAACGGGGCTGAAGGCCCGTGGAAGCGGACTTTGGCGCGAAATAACGGCTACTTATGCCCTCGATGCAGGCGAAATCCAACTGCTTCGGGAACTATGCCGCACCGTCGACAGGATCGAGGAACTTAACCGCGTGATCGACGAGGACGGCTTATTGGTCACCGGAAGTCGTGGTCAGCTCCCCAAGGCTCATCCGCTCCTGATGGAGCTGCGGGAGGAGCGCAAGACCGTGGTCCGCCTCGTCGCCGAACTCGCCCTACCACTACCGGGTGAACAGGTCGGCCGGCGCCGCAATGCTCAACAGAAGGCGGCCGCCCGGTACGACCTGAGGGAGGCGTAAATGGCGCGGCTGCGCGAGGAACGCGACCCGTGGGACTGGTGGCGCGAGCTGGAGTACCCGCCTGGTCCGCTTCGCGAGTTCGATCCTGACGACTGGACCGCACCGACCACCCGCGAGCGATATTCCCAATTCTGGGCCGCGCGTCGGGCAGCGGCACCACGGGGGTGGGTCATCGCCCGCCTTAGGATGCGGCGCAACCGACGACGGGCGGAGTGCCGTCCCGACGCAAGGTGAATGCCTGGAAGCTCTGGCGGATCGCGGACGGCGCGCTGGTGTCGCCGCGGGCATTCGGCATCCTGGGGGACGCTGCGGTCTTGCCGACCGCTGGCGTGATGCGGGCAGTGTGTCCGATCGCGGGTCATCTGCCACCGCGCGAAGGTTGCAGCTGTGGGGTTTATTCCTGCCCGTCCCCAGCGTCGATGCTGCGGTACGTCGCGACCGCCGCACGCCCTTATCCTTGCGCGCTGACCTACGGCACAGCCGAGGGGCGGATCTTCGATGGCACGCTGGGGGGCACCATCCGCGGAATCGTCTCGACTGTGTATCGGGCACGGGCAATCCTGATTACCGACCAGAAACCGAAGGGCTACGCCGCGCCGATCTACCGGGGGCCGTTCACGGTCGCCACCATGCGCGGCATCGCGAAATCCTGAGCCCGTAAGACGTACGCTTGGGTTATGCGGTCTCTCGGCCAGGGACTTGTCTTACTGATCCTGCTAAGTGCGGTGCTCGAAATGCTGCCCTACCTGCTGGCAGCGGTCGCCCTGGTGGTGATTTTCAAGCTGCTGTCCCTCTGGTACGACGCCACCGAGGACCGCCGCGCCGCGGAAGCCGCGAGAGCGGCACGTCTTATCGCGCACGCCGATCGCGAACACGCTCAAGTACAAGACGGTGACGTCGCCGGGATTTACGGCGCGTACCCCGTGCCTGAAGACTTTCGCGGCGCCGGAATTTGGTTGGCCGACGATCGGCCTATCGAGCACAGCGGGTACCGGTGGTCGTAAGTCGAGTTTGAGTTTGCTGGCGTTCTCAGATTCGGAAAACATCGCCTGCGTAGACGCAAGCACCGGAACTGCGACACTGTCGCGAATCATGTGGCTTCGGCTAACCGCTGACCGGGCAGTTCGCACGCCACGGTTGCCGGATAACCGCAGCGCGGTACAGATTGCTGGTAGACGGGCGTCGTTGCGAAATCGCAAAACCCCAGCAACACGCTTGCATCAACACGTGCAATGTTTTCCAATTGTGCGTACAGTCAAGTTCGCCAGCCGGGGTAATAATTCACAACGGTTGGTGCTCGTGGAGCCTGCCGGAATCGAACCGGTATCGGTAGGTGCCGACCCGCCCTGCATGGCCAACATGCTTCAGGCCCCACGAGCCCGGAGATCGCACACCGGGCGGGCACTCGAACCCGCCCGGTTTGTGCATTTCGCACGCGGCGATCCCGCATCTCGACTCTATAGCGGTTCAGCAGCATTTCATTCTTGTGCCAGTTCTCGGCGTGTCGCTGGGCAAATGGGGTCAATTCAGTCTCCCCGGCCCGAGCGCGCCGTAGATGTCCCGCGCCATCGTGATCATCCGCCGCCGGTGCGCGTCCTCAGGGTCGGGGAACTGCGACAGGAATTGGTAGTTCAGTCCTCTGCCGTACAGCAGTTGCAACGTGATGGCGTTGTCCCAGCGCTGCAAATCGGTGATCTGCTCGGGTGTGAGCAAGTGGGTGTACCGTCGCCAGTTTTCGGGCGGCGTAGTCTGCTGCATGTCGAACTCCTATCCAGTTCGGCCACACCCCGGCCTGTGGCAGCAGGTGCGCTGCCCCTCTTGCAATCACGGGTGTGAATGCCTTGACGAACGTTACTCCCAAGAGCGGCAAAGGATTCCGATTCTGCTCAAGGCCGACTGTCCGATGTTTGACGTGATCGTTCAGCTTGGAGACACGGTGATCAGACCCGAGACACGTCCTACTCGAACGCAAGGGCGGCGGCGATTGCGTCGGCCGCAGCCTCCGCGCTCTTGCGGTCGACATGGCCGTACAGATCGACGGTCGTTTTGATGCTCTCGTGTCCTAGATGCGCCTGCACCACCGGCAGCGGGACGCCGGCCTGAATCATCCACGAGGCGCAAGTGTGACGCAGGTCGTGGATGCGCGGGCGCGTCTTTAGTTTCGCCTTGGGTAGGGCCTTGTTCCACACGTTCGCACGCCACGAGTAGAGCCGCACTGGCCCGCCGCCGGTTGTGGTGAACAACCACTTATGCGAGTAGTCGAGCTGGTCGAGCACAGCTCTCGGAACATTGATCGTTCTGATTGACTTAGGCGTCTTGGGTGCCCCGAGTTCATAGCCGCCGGGTGTTCGCTTCCACGACCTCGAAATGCGCACCGTCCCCGCGGCACGGTCGACGTCAGCCGGAATAAGCGCGGTGACCTCAGAGAAACGCGCACCACTGGCGACCAGGAACGTCACCAGCGGTTGGTAGTGCTGGGAGAATGCCGCTACCAACGACTGGAACTCAGATCGGTCAAGGCAGACCATTTCTTTGCGCGGCGTTCGAGGCAGGCGTTGGTTCGCGCACGGATTGGCCGCTAGTAGTCCCTCGCGAACGGCGCTGTTGAGCGCCGAGGATAGGAATCCGTGCTTGTTTGAGATTGTCTTTCCCGAGCCAGTGAGGGTGTTAATCCATCGCGCAATGTCCGCACGAGTGAGCGACGCCAACGGCATAGGCGCGATCGCGGTCTCACCGATCTGAGCCGCATAGCGCCGGTACTCCGCGATCGTCTTCCGCTCGCAACCGGTCAGGTGGTCAATGTGTCTCGTCAGATATTCAGCGAGCGTTGGACCCGTCTTGACGGATCGAGGCGTGTCCCCGATCCCCCACGCCGCCATCGCCCGCTTCCCGCCGACGCTGTTGACGAGAGCGCGGAACTTCTCGGCGTCCGATTCGTCTGCGAACGGGACGGAGGTTTGACGCGCGTCAATGGTGAACAGCACCGCGTACGTTATGCTGCCGTCCCTGCGGGGACGCTTCCTTATGGACGCCATGCAGGCACCGTAACTCTTGACAAACCATTGACACAAGCAAAACCCCCCATCTCTGGGGGGTTTTACCTGCTGTTTTGAGTGGAGCTGCCGGGAATCGAACCCGGGTCCTACGGCATTCCCTCAAGACTTCTCCGTGCGCAGTTCGCTATGCCTCTACTCGGATCTCCTGATCACGCGAACAAGTCAGGATGACGATCCCAGTCGCTGTTTGGTGTCCCGATGAGTCCCGCGACCGGACTCACCGGTTGATCCCTCTAGATGACGCCAGGATCCGGGTCGAGGGAGTCCCCGGTCTGACGGACCAGCTGTCGCTTAGGCAGCGAGAGCGTAGTCGCGCTGATTGGAATCGGCGCTTAATTGGTTGCAACGACGCTTACGGTGGTCTCTTGCCTGCACCGGCACGCTTCCCTTGATTCGATGCGCGAAGTCGAAACCGTTCAGCCCCTCGCATCCCCGCCGACCTTCGGCAGGACATTCCATGGTACGCCAGACTCAACATCCGATGCCAAGGATTTATGCCCGTGGCGACCCTTCGCCGCAGGTCAGATCACATAGTTGAGGTGCTCGACGACACGCCTGCCGGTGTCCTCGTCGCCCGCGTAGGCGATGGCATCGGCATGCTGGGACAGGGCGGTCCGTCCGCCGGCCAGGCGCGCGAACAGTAAGGCATCGAGGGTGATCGTCGCCGTTGGATCGGCCCCGCCGAAGTCCTCCACGACCTTGCCTCGGCCCTCGACCGCGACGTGGATCGTCCTGCCCAGCGGGCCGGTCAGCACGATCAAAACCCGCGATCCGTCCGGAGCCCGGCCCAGCTTGCCGACCACGAACCCCATGCTGGCGGCCATCTCGTCGAGCGCGAGTTCGGCCGGCGCGCCGGTCGGGTCCGTCGCTGGTCGGCCGATCGCGTCGCGGATGTCGTGTTCGTGCATCCAGCAGTCGAAGATCCGCACGCGCATGAACCGGCCGTAGCTGTCCGGGCCCGCCGGCGTCGCGGTGACGTCGTTCCAGTCGGCCTCGCCCATCGCCGTCAACGCATCGCGGCGGTCGGCGGTGATGGTCCGGTACCTTCCCAGCAGGTCGTCGGCGGGCAGGTTGCGCAAGTTGCGCACCCACCGTTCGTTCATCACGCCCATGTCGTTGCGGACGTGCTCGAGCGTCGACACGTCGATATCGGCCTCCGGCGTGTCCACGCCCTGCAACATCGACTCGGTTCCGATCATGTGCGCGACGACGTCGCGCACCGACCATCCCGGCAGCGGTGTCGGCGCCTGCCACTGCGCGTCGGACAACCCGGCGACAATGTCGTCGATGGCGTCCCACTGCGCGAACAGCGCGGCCAACACTTCGGATTTGTCGAGATGGGTCACGGGTCGCGAAGGGCTGTTCACGCGCCTGAACGTAACGCTCACCAGCGGCGAGCGACCGCGTTTGTACGCATTTTCGCGGCGTGTCGAAGTACAGACACGGTCGCTCGCGGTGAAGGGCGGGAGGTCAGGTCATGCCCTTGGCGCGGCGGCCCAGCTCACGGGTGATCTCACGCTGCGCGTCGCGGCGCGCCAGGTCCTGGCGCTTGTCGCGGGCCTCTTTACCGCGGGCCAACGCCAATTCCACCTTGACCTTGCCCTCGGAGAAATACAGCGACAGCGGCACCAGGGTGAGGTTGCCGTCCCTGATGCGACCGATGAGCTGATCGATCTGTCTACGGTGCAACAACAGCTTCCGGTTGCGCCGCGGCGCGTGGTTCGTCCAGGTGCCGTGGTGATATTCGGGGATGTGCACGTTGCGCAGCCACACCTCCCCGTCGTCGACGGTGGCGAACGCGTCGGCCAGCGAGGCCTGCCCGTCGCGCAGGCTCTTCACCTCGGTGCCGACCAATTGGATGCCCGCCTCGAAGGTCTCCAGGATCGAATAGTTGTGTCGAGCCTTGCGATTCGACGCGACGATCTTGTTGTTGCCGGACTTGGTGGGGTCCGCTTTCTTGGCGCCCTGTTTCGGCATGGCTACCTTCGGATGTAGAGCCGAAGTGTGACGTAGGCGGTGATTCCGGACATCGCCAGGCCCAAGAACAGCATCAGCGGGGCGCTGAAGTACAGCACGTCGGCGTAGTCGACCTTGGCGATCAGGTTCGCCTGATAGAACTGGTTCAACGCGTTCTCCAGGAACAGCGCCCGCACCAAAATCAGCCCGACGATCGCGATGACCACACCGATCAACGCGGCCAGCATGGCCTCGACCAGGAACGGCAACTGGGTGTACCAGCGGCTGGCGCCGACCAGTCGCATGATGCCGATCTCGGTGCGCCTGGTGTACGCCGCGACTTGAACCATGTTGGCTATCAACAGGACCGCGCCGATCGCCTGTACCAATGCCACCGCGAACGCAGCACTGCTGATCCCGTCGAGCACCGCGAACAACCGGTCGATCAGGTCCTTCTGGTTGAGCACGTTGAGCACGCCGGGTTGGCCCACCATCGCCTCGTCGAATTCCTTGTGCTGCTCGGGATTCTCGAGCTTGACGATGAACGACGCCGGAAACGCCTCGCGCCCCGCCACGTCCTTGTACTGCGGGAACTTCTTGATCGCGTCTTCGTAGGCCTCGTCGCGGTTCAGAAAACGGACGGACCGCACATCATCTCTGTCCTCGATCTGCCGACGCAGCGCCTTGCACGGGTCGGCGTCACACGACGGATCGTTGGCCGAGACGTCGTCGGTGAGGAAGACCTGGCTTTCCACGCGGTCCAGGTAGATGTTGCGGGACTGGTCGGCGAGCCGGACGACGAGCAGGCCGCCGCCGAACAGGCCGATCGAGATCGCGGTCGTCAGGATCATCGCCACGGTCATGGTGACGTTGCGGCGGAAACCCGTGAGGACCTCATTGATGAGGAAGCCGAAGCGCACTAGCGATCCATTCCGTAGACGCCGCGCTGCTCGTCGCGAATCAGCCGGCCGAGTTCGAGTTCGACGACCCGCTGACGCATCGAGTCGACGATGTGGTGGTCATGGGTGGCCATCAACACCGTGGTTCCGGTGCGGTTGATCCGCTCGAGCAGATCCATGATGTCCTTACTGGTTTCCGGGTCCAGGTTGCCGGTGGGCTCGTCGGCGAGCAGTACCAGGGGCCGGTTGACGAAGGCCCGGGCGATCGCCACGCGCTGCTGTTCGCCGCCGGACAGCTCCGCGGGCAGCCGGTTGGCCTTGCCCGACAGGCCGACCATCTCCAGCACGTCGGGGACCACGCGATTGATGACGTCGCCGCGCTTGCCGATGACCTCGAGCGCGAACGCAACGTTCTCAAAGACGGACTTCTGCTGCAGCAGCCGGAAGTCCTGGAATACGCAGCCGATCACCTGGCGCAGGCTGGGGATGTGGCGGCCGGGCAGCTTGTTGACATGGAACTTCGACACCTGGATGTCCCCGTGCGTGGGGCTCTCCTCGGCCAGCAGTAGGCGCATGAACGTCGACTTGCCCGAACCCGACGGCCCGATGAGGAAGACGAACTCACCCTTGTCGATTTTGACCGAGACGTTGTCGAGCGCCGGGCGCGCGGACGACTTGTACTGCTTCGTCACGTTGTTGAGGGTGATCATCACGGCTCGCCAGTGTAGCCGGGCGACGGCGATGCCCTAGCTGGGCGGAGTTGTCGTCGCACCCTGCGGCAGCAGCTGCGGTTGCTGCGGCATCAGTGGCGGCGCCTCGGTCGTCGTCTCAGGAGTGATCGTCTCGGTGGTCGGGGCGCGCGGGCCGATGCCATCCGGGTCCTGCACCGTCGACGTCGGCGTCGGACTGGTCGTCGTGGTCTCGGTCGGGCTCGTCGTGGTGGTGGTCGTCGTCGGGGTCGTGGTCGTGTACGACGGTTCCGTGGTCCGTCGCACGTTGGTGCGCGGCACCCACGTGTAGTTCGGGTCCGGCACGAAGCCCGGCGGGACCACCGCGGGAGCGGGCGTGGGCGCTTCGGCCGGCGGCTCGAACGACTGGTTCACCCAGAACAGCCCGATGAACGCGACGACGAGCACGATCGTCGACACGCGCATCCTGCCAAAGCGGGCCTTCAGCCAGCTCGTCATTGCTTCTGCTCCGGCGCTCCCCCGGTCTCTTCGGCCGCCCCGCCCGCGACCGCCGCGGGGTGCGGAATCGCCGCGACCATCGGGGTCTGCCCGTCGCCGGGTGAGACGATTCCGCCACGGCGCAACGCACGGATCACGAGCACCCGAAGCCGCCGGCCGACCTCGAACTGCTTACCGGGCAGGGTCCGGGCCACCATCCGCAGGTTGACGGTGTCGAGTTCGATGCTCTCCACGCCCATCAACTGCGGCGCGTCGAGCAGCAGATCGCGCAGCCCCGGATCCTCGTACGCGTTCTCGGCGACCTCGTGCAGCAGATCGTTGACCTCGTTCAGGTCGGCCGACGTCGGCACGGGGATGTCGATGACGGCGCGCGCCCAATCCTTCGACAGGTTCACCGACTTGACGATCTGACCGTTGGGGATCGTCATCATCTCGCCCTCGCTCGACCGCAGCTTGGTGACGCGCAGCGTGACATCCTCGACGGTGCCCTCGGCCGGAACGGTCACACCGGTGACGGTCAGCGCGACGAGATCGCCGAAACCGTACTGCTTTTCGGTGATGATGAAGAATCCGGCGAGCAGATCCTGCACCAGGCGCTGGGCACCGAAACCCAGCGCGGCGCCCAGGACCGCGGCCGGGGCGACGAGCGAACCGATCGGGACGGCGAGTATGTCGGTGATCTCGACGAGCACGATGACGAACAGCAGCGCCACCGAAACCCATGAGATCACCGAGGCGACGGCCTGGCGATGCTTGGTGCTCTCCGACCGCACGAGTTGGTCACTGCCCATGTACTCGGCGTCGAGTCGGCGCACGATCCTGACCGCGGCCCAGTTGATGAACCGGGCGGCCAGCACGCCGCCGATCAGCAACAGCGCGATCCGCACGCCCCGGTCGAGGATCCAGACCCCGAGGTTGCCGGTCCAGAAGCCGTGCCAGCCGTCGGCGAAGTTGACTGCGAGTACGACGCTGTTCATCTTCGGCTAAACGTCATTTTGGCTCTTGCGCCAACGGATCCCGGCCTCCAGGAAACCGTCGATGTCGCCATCCAGGACCCCGGCCGGGTTGCCGACCTCGAACTCGGTGCGCAGATCCTTGACCATCTGGTAGGGGTGCAACACGTAGGAGCGCATCTGGTTGCCCCACGAGCTGCCGCCGTCGCCCTTGAGCGCGTCCATCTCGGCACGTTCCTCTAAGCGCTTGCGCTCCAACAGCTTCGCCTGCAAAACCCGCATGGCCGACACCTTGTTCTGCAACTGCGACTTCTCGTTTTGGCAGGTCACCACGATACCGGTCGGGATGTGGGTGAGGCGAACCGCCGAGTCGGTGGTGTTGACCGACTGGCCGCCGGGTCCGCTGGATCGGTACACGTCAACGCGCACATCGCTTTCCGGTATTTCGATGTGGTCGGTGGTGTCGACCACGGGCAGCACCTCGACGTCTGCAAACGACGTCTGCCTGCGGCTCTGGTTGTCGAACGGGCTGATGCGCACCAGCCGGTGGGTGCCCTGCTCGACCGACAGCGTGCCGTAGGCGAACGGCGCGTGCACCGCGAACGTCGCGCTCTTGATGCCGGCTTCCTCGGCATAGGAGGTGTCGAACACCTCGACGGGATAGTTGTGCTTCTCGGCCCACCGGATGTACATGCGCATCAGCATTTCGGCCCAGTCCGCGGCGTCCACTCCGCCGGCGCCCGACCGGATGGTGACGACGGCCTCACGCTCGTCGTACTCGCCGGAGAGCAGGGTGCGGACCTCCATCGCCTCGATGTCCTCGCGCAGCTTCTTGAGCTCGGCATCGGCTTCTGCGAGTTCATCCGCGCTGCCGTCCTCGGCGGCCAGCTCGTACATCACCGGCAGATCGTCGAGGCGCTGGCGAAGTTCTTCGACGCGCCGCAACTCACCCTGAGTGTGCGACAGCTCACTGGTGACCTTCTGCGCGCGCGTCTGGTCGTCCCACAGGTTCGGATCGGAGGCCTCGTGCTCGAGCTTTTCGATCCGACCGCGAAGGCCCTCGACGTCGAGCACCCGCTCCACCGTGGTCAGGGTGGAGTCGAGGGCGGCGAGGTCGGCTTGGCGGTCAGGATCCACGGGAGTTCAGGTTACCCGTCAGCAGTTTGGCGCCGGTTCTGACGACTGGCGGCACGGAACCGATCGAGCGTTCTAGCATCGGGTGGGTAACCAGCCCGGCCCAGCGCGACAGCCCCTCTGCGCCAGGCCGGGCAGCGACAGAAAGCTCCGACCAAAGGTATTCATGCGCCCATATCACGTGGCGATCGTCGGCTCAGGGCCCTCGGGTTACTTTGCCGCGGCGTCGTTGTTGAAGTTCGCCGACTCTACCGACGACACCGACCCGAAAAGGGACGTGCGCGTCGACATGCTGGAGATGTTGCCCACCCCGTGGGGGTTGGTGCGCTCCGGCGTGGCCCCCGACCACCCCAAGATCAAGTCGATCAGCGCCCAGTTCGACAAGACCGCGATGGACCCGCGGTTCCGGTTCTTCGGCAACATCTCGGTCGGTGAGCACGTGCAGGCCGCGGAGCTGGCCGAGCGCTACGACGCGGTGATCTACGCCGTTGGCGCGCAGTCCGACCGGTCACTGGGCATCCCCGGCGAGGACCTGCCGGGCAGCGTCGCCGCCGTGGACTTCGTCGGCTGGTACAACGCCCATCCCCACTTTGAGGAGGTCACGCCGGACATCTCGAGCGGTCGGGCCGTCGTGATCGGCAACGGAAACGTCGCGCTCGACGTCGCACGGATTCTCGTCACCGACCCTGATGTGCTGGCCGCGACGGACATCGCCGACCACGCGCTGCGGTCGCTGCACGACCGTGGCGTGGAGGAAGTTCTCGTCATCGGCCGGCGCGGCCCGCTGCAGGCACCGTTCACCACGCTGGAACTGCGGGAGCTCGGCCAACTCGAAGGCCTCGGCGACGTGGACGTGATCGTCGATCCGGCGGACTTCGCCGACATCACCGACGAGGACCTCGAGGCGGCGGGCAAGACCGTGCGCAACAACATCAAGGTGCTGCGGGGTTACGCCGAACAGTCGCCGAAGAACGCGAAGCGTCGCATCGTGTTCCGGTTCCGCACCTCCCCGATCGAGATCAAGGGCGACGGCCGGGTGGAATCCATCGTGTTGGGCCGCAACGAGCTCGTCGACGCAGGTGGCCGCATCGTCGCCAAGGACACCGGTGAGCGCGAGGAGCTGCCCGCGCAGCTGGTGGTGCGCGCCGTCGGGTATCGAGGCGTGCCGACGCCGGGGCTTCCGTTCGACGAGCGCAACGGCACGATCCCGCACACCAGGGGCCGTATCGACGGCAGCCGCAACGAGTACGTCGTCGGCTGGATCAAGCGTGGTCCGACCGGTGTCATCGGCAGCAACAAAAGCGACTCGCAGGAGACCGTCGACACGCTGATCGAGGATCTGTCCGGGGCGCAGTTGTCCGACTTCGACGCCGAGCATTCCCAGCGGCTGGCGGAGTGGCTGGTCGAACGGCAACCGAAGGTCGTCACCGATGACCATTGGAAGCTGATCGACGAGTACGAGCGGTCAGCGGGAGAACCGCACGGAAGGCCGCGGGTGAAGCTGACGAGCGTGGCGGAGATGTTGCGGATCGGGCACGGCTGACGCACTCAACCGGCGTGGGTCGACGACCCTCGACTCATTTCAGGAATAGGGCGTGGGCGGCGGGGCCGGTGGCGGGGCTTCGGGCGAAGCGAATCGCCAGTTGTCCGGGTTCTTCGGCGAGTAGACCACCGGGAACAGTTGTCCCATGGTCGGCCAATCGTCGACGTCCACTTCGAGCCGCTGGTACACCACGTGTTCGTTGACCGTCGGACCGTTGATGACCCCGGTGATCGTCGCGTACTGCGGTCCGGTGACGTCCGAGGGCCGCGGGCTGACCCCGGTCACCAGCAGTTGCCCCGACGGCCAGTCGGGCGGGGCGCCGCGGCGCCGCATCAGCAGCGGTCGGGCCAGCAGCACCAGTGCACCGACCAGCAGCAGTATCACCGCGAATTCCCACACACCGACATGGTAGGACGGCAGGCATGAGTCCCGAGGATCTCACGCTGGCGCTGGCGTTGGCAGACGAAGCGGACGCGCAGACCATGGCCCGCTTCGGCGCGGTGGACCTCGTCGTCGAGACCAAACCGGATCTGACGCCTGCCACCGACGCCGACCTCGAAGTCGAATCGACGATCCGCCGGCGGCTGAGCCAGGCCCGCCCGGACGATTCCGTGTTCGGCGAGGAGTTCGGCGGCACCGCGGAGTTCGTCGGCAGGCAGTGGGTCGTCGACCCCATCGACGGGACCAAGAACTTCGTCCGTGGAGTGCCGGTTTGGGCCACGCTGATCGCGCTGCTGCAGGACGGCGTGCCGATGCTGGGCGTCGTGAGCGCGCCCGCGCTGGCGCGACGTTGGTGGGCGCTGGCGGGGCAGGGCGCGTTCTCGCGAGTGACCGGGCAGCCGGAGCGGCGGCTGAGCGTTTCGAAGGTCGACGATCTGGGGTCCGCGAGCCTGGCGTTCTCCAGCCTCTCCGGCTGGGCCGAGCGCGGCATCCGGGACCGGTTCATCGCGTTGACCGACGAAGTGTGGCGGGTGCGCGGTTACGGCGACTTCTACAACTACTGCCTCGTCGCCGAGGGCGCCGTCGACATCGCGATGGAACCCGAGGTGTCGACGTGGGACCTGGCCCCGCTCGACGTCATGGTGCGCGAGGCAGGCGGCCGGTTCACCAACCTCGCGGGCGAGCCCGGCCCGCACGGCGGCAGCGCGGTGGCGACCAACGGTTCGTTGCACGACGCGGTGCTGGGTCGCCTGTAGATCTGGGGCTACGTGTGAATTGCACAACAACTTACTCGTCGGTCAGTTCGCATACCTTACTCTGGAGTCAGTTCGACGAGTTCGAACGTCCCAACCCAAAGCGAGGCAGTCGACATGACCAACACCCTGCCGTCGAAAAACGGATCTAAACCGAAGCGAAGCGGTAAAGAAAGCGCAGTTGGGCTGAAGCGGCACAGGCGCAGCGCGACCGACCTGGGGCTGGCTCTGGTCACGCCGCTGGTCGGCCAGGAGTTTCTGGATCGCTACAACCTGCGCGATCCCCTCAACCGCGGGCTGAAGTACGGCGTCAAGCAGGTGTTCTCGGTCGCCGGTGCCGCCAGCCGCCAGTTCAAGCGCGTCTCGGGCAGCCAGGCCGGTCCGACGCGGCTGAAGAAGAGCGGTTCGGACTACTTCGACCTCACCCCCGACGACGAGCAGAAGATGATCGTCGACACCGTCAGCGAGTTCGCCGACGAGGCGATCCGTCCGGCCGCGCGCCAGGCCGACGAGACCGCCGACTATCCGGAGGATCTGGTCGCCAAGGCTTCCGAACTCGGTATCACCGCGATCAACGTGCCCGAGGACTTCGAAGGTATCGCGGCGCATCGGGCAGCGGTGACGAACGTGTTGGTGGCCGAGGCGCTGGCTTACGGCGACATGGGACTCGCGCTGCCGATCCTGGCCCCCGCGGGTGTCGCGTCGGCGCTGACGCATTGGGGCAGCGCCGATCAGCAGGCCACATATCTGAAGGAGTTCGCGGGCGAGAACGTCCCGCAGTCCTGTGTGGCGATCGCCGAGCCCCGCCCACTGTTCGATCCGACGGCGTTGAAGACGACGGCTGTGCGCACTCCCAGCGGCTACCGCATCGATGGGGTCAAGTCCCTGGTCCCGGCGGCGGCGAACGCTGAATTGTTCATCGTCGCAGCGCAACTCAACGGTAAGCCGGCGCTCTTCATCGTCGAGTCGTCATCGAAGGGGCTGAGCGTCACACCCGATCCCGGCATGGGCATCCGCGCGGCGGCGATCGGCCAGATCACTCTCGACGGTGTGACCGTGCCGCTGTCCGCGCGACTGGGCGAGGAGGGCGCCACCGATGACGACTACTCGGAGGCCGTCGCGCTCTCACGACTGGGCTGGGCGGCTCTGGCCGTCGGCACGTCGCACGCGGTGCTCGACTACGTCGTGCCGTACGTGAAGGAACGTCGCGCTTTCGGCGAGCCGATCGCGCACCGTCAGGCGGTGGCGTTCATGTGCGCCAACATGGCGATCGAATTCGACGGCCTGCGGTTGATCACCTGGCGCGGGGCTTCGCGCGCGGACCAGGGGCTGCCGTTCGCCCGCGAAGCGGCGCTGGCCAAACGGCTCGGCGCCGACAAAGGAATGCAGATCGGCCCGGACGGTGTGCAACTGCTCGGTGGCCACGGCTACACCAAGGAACACCCCGTCGAACGCTGGTACCGCGATCTGCGCGCGATCGGTATCGCCGAGGGCATCGTAGTCATCTAGGCCTTACAAGCGAAAGTCGAATCATGGCAATCAATTTGGAACTACCGCGCAAACTCGAGGCGGTCATCGAGAAGGCGCATCAGGGCGCCGCGGAGATGCTGCGACCGATATCCCGCAAGTGGGATCTGCGCGAACACGAGTACCCGGTCGAGCTCGAGACTCTGGCCACGCTGTTCGAAGGCATCTCGGAGGCAAAGGCTTTCGCGTTTGCCGGTGCCGAGGCCTTCGCTGGTGGCGACGAACCCAAAGGTGTCAACCACAACGGCGCCAACATGTCGGCGGTACTCAACGTGATGGAGATCAGTTGGGGCGACGTCGCGTTGATGTTGTCGGTGCCTCGACAGGGGTTGGGCAACGCCGCAATCTCCAGCGTCGCGACCAAAGAGCAACTGGAGCGGCTCGGCAAGGACGTCTGGGCCGCGATGGCGATCACCGAACCCGACTTCGGGTCCGACTCGGCCGCCGTTTCGACCACGGCCAAGCTCGACGGCGACGAGTACGTCATCAACGGCGAGAAGATCTTCGTCACCGCCGGCTCCCGGGCCACTCACATCGTGGTCTGGGCGACGCTCGACAAATCCCTCGGGCGAGCGGCGATCAAGTCGTTCATCGTGCCGCGCGAACACCCGGGCGTGACCGTCGAGCGGCTGGAGGACAAGCTAGGCATCAAGGCTTCCGACACCGCGGTGATCCGGTTCGACAATGTGCGGATTCCCAGGGAGAACCTGCTCGGCAGCCCGGAGATCCAGGTGGACAAGGGTTTTGCCGGGGTCATGGAGACCTTCGACAACACTCGTCCCGTCGTCGCCGCGATGGCCGTCGGTATCGCCCGCGCCGCGCTCGAGGAACTCCGCAAGATCCTCACCGAGGCGGGCATCGAGATCTCCTACGACAAGCCTTCGCACGCGCAGAGCGCACCCGCCGCGGAGTTCCTGCGGATGGAATCCGATTGGGAGGCAGCCTATCTGCTGATGGTGCGCTCGGCGTGGCAGGCCGACAACGACATCCCGAACTCCAAGGAAGCGTCGATGGGCAAGGCGAAAGCCGGCCGGGTGGCCAGCGACATCACGCTCAAGGCGGTCGAACTGGCCGGCACAGTCGGCTACTCCGAGGTCACTCTGCTCGAGAAATGGGCCCGCGACAGCAAGATCCTCGACATCTTCGAGGGCACCCAGCAGATCCAGCTGCTGGTGGTGGCGCGCCGCCTGCTCGGGTTGTCGTCGGCCGAGTTGAAGTAGGACTGGCCAGCGCCGCCGCCACCGCCGCGGCACCGCCGCCACCGCAGCACTGCCGCACCGCCGCACCGCCGCACCGCCGCACCGCCACCACCGCCGTTTGTGAATCTGACGACGTAAATCGCCGAAAAACGTCGCCAGATTCACAAACGATGGCGGAGCTAGGACGTATGGCGGCGCTAGGACGGATGGCGGCGCTGGGACGGATGGCGGCGCTAGGACGTGGCACGTCAGAATCCGTCGTGCACCACCACACGGGTGCGGCCGATGACGCCGCCGCCGATGATGGCCCGCAAGGTGTGCGGCGCCTCGAGCACCGAGATGTCGGTCGTGATGTCGGGGAGGTGCTTGGGTTTGAGTTCGCCTTCGAGTAGCTTCCAGATCTCTCGGCGCGGCTCGATCGCGAGCTGCACCGAGTCGATGCCGGCCAGCGTTATGCCACGCAGGATGAACGGCATCACCGTCGTCGGCAGGTCGGCAGACCGGGCCAGCCCCGAAATCGCAGCGATCCCACCGTAATTCAATGTGCTCAATGCGTAGGCGAGCGTGTCGCCGCCGACGCTGTCCAAGACCGCCGCCCACTTGGACTTGCCGAGCGGACGGACCTTCTCCCCCGACTCGGGTAGCCGTCCGATCACCTCGGTGGCGCCGAGGCCCATGAGATAGTCGTGCGCCTCCGCCTTGCCGGTCGATGCGATGACCTCGTAGCCGAGGCCGGCCAACAGGTCGACGCTTGTGCTGCCGACGCCGCCGGTAGCCCCGGTGACCAGTACCGGCCCGTCCTGCGGGCGTATGCCGTGGGCGCGGATGGCGTTGACGCTCATAGCCGCAGTGAAGCCGGCGGTTCCGATCGCGGCGGCCTCCGCCGTCGTCAGCCCGTCGATCTTGACCAGGTAATCGGCCGGGTAGCGGGCGGTGTCGGCATAGCCGCCGTGCCTGCCGGTCCCGATGTCGTAGCCGTGGGCGAACACCCGGTCGCCGACCGCGAATTCCGGCGACGAGGAGGCCGCGACGGTGCCGGCCACGTCGATGCCCGGAATCAACGGATACGACCGGGCGACACCGCCTTTGGGTGTGACCGCCAGCGCGTCCTTGTAGTTGACGCCCGAGTACTCGACCGAGATAGTCACGTCCCCCTCGGGCAGATACGTATCGTCGACGACTTCGTGGCCGAGGGTGATCCCGCCGTCGGCGTCCTGATGTGCGACCAACGCGTTGACTGCGCTCATCTACCTCATTGTTCACCTGGGCCCACGTGCGAGGCGGCGAATGCGAAAGTCCCCGGCCACCCCTGAGGTTCGGGGTGTCCGGGGACCTTGCGACGTGCCTACGAGCCCAGGTACGAGATCAGGTCAGGCTTCATCTCCTGCAACTGCGCACCCCAGTACTCCCAGCTGTGCGTGCCGTACGGCGGGAAGTTGAACACTCCGTTGTTGCCGCCCGCGGCGATGTAGTTGTCGCGGAACGTGATGTTCGTGCGAATCGTCAGGCCCTCGAGGAACTCGGCGGGCAGGTTGGCGCCGCCGAGTTCGTTCGGCGTGCCGTTGCCGCAGTACACCCAGAGCCGGGTGTTGTTGGCGACGAGTTGCGGAATCTGCACCATCGGGTCGTTGCGCTTCCACGCGCTGTTCGGGTCTTCGGTCCTGCCCCACATGTCGTTGGCCTTGAATCCGCCCGCATCACCCATGGCCATGTTGATCAGGAACGGCCACTGGCCCTCGGACGGGTTGAGGAACGCCGACAGCGCCCCGGCATAGATGAACTGGTCGGGGTGATACACCGACAGGATCATCGCGGAGTTGCCCGACATCGACAGGCCCACCGCGGCGTTACCGGTGGTGGACACGCCGCGGTTGGCGGAGAGCCACTGCGGCAGCTCGCTGGTCAGGAACGTTTCCCACTTGTAGGTCTGGCATCCGGCCTTGCCGCAGGCCGGCGCGTACCAGTCGGAGTAGAAGCTGGACTGCCCGCCCACCGGCAGAACCAGCGACAGCGGCGTCTCGTAGAACCACTCGAACGCCTGGGTCTCGAGGTCCCAACCGTTGAAGTCCTCACGGGCACGCAGGCCGTCGAGCAGGTACACGGCCTTGGAGCCGGTGCCCTTCTGGAACTGCACCTTGATGTCGCGGCCCATCGACGGCGACGGCACCATCAGGTACTCGACCGGCAGGCCGGGCCGGGAGAACGCGCCAGCGGTCGCTGACTGGCCGGTCATGCTCACCACGCCGGGCAGCAGGGCCGCCGCGATGGCAGCCACCGCGAAGCGCCGCGCCCACGGGCCACGAATCTTGTCAATCAAGCTCATTCTGCAAGTCCATCCATCTTCCGGTTGCCGCTTACGAGGCTCTTCGGTGCGCGATCGAGCGATCGCCATCGACACCGCAGCAACTTTTTCACTGCGCTGTCATGCCCGCTCGACTGAGCACGGGGCCGCCGAACGGACCGAGAAAATTTCAGTTGTCGCGTGTGCAGTAAAACATGATGATCAGCACAGACGAAACCCAGGGCGGTGCCGCGCGCCGCGTTGTGGGTGCGATCCGCTATTGACGCAGCCGTCGGCCAAGCGTCCGTTTCCAGGTTCGGCGGCCCGCCGGCTGCCCGTAGGCTGCCGGTCATGGCAACGGCCCGCACGCCGCGACTGTCGGCCGAGGACTGGATCCAAGCCGGCTATGCGATCCTCGCCGAGGAAGGGATCAAGGCGCTCAAGCTGGATTC
This sequence comes from Mycobacterium sp. IS-3022, assembly GCF_001500065.1. GTDB lineage: Bacteria > Actinomycetota > Actinomycetes > Mycobacteriales > Mycobacteriaceae > Mycobacterium. Next base: position 192,440 of record NZ_LQIN01000049.1, on the reverse strand, counting down.
GCTGTGCTCGCGCGTCGGGGCCACCAAAGGCAGCTTTTACTGGCATTTCATCGATATGGCCGGCTACCGGGCCGCGCTGGTCCGGGCGTGGGGCGAGTTGCGCGACGACGATCGCCGACATTTCGCCACGCTGGCCGACCTGCCGCCGCGACAGCGGTTGTCGCAAATGATGTCGGCCTTGGTCGACGCCAGGCACTGGACGCTCGAACGCGCGATGCGGGAGTGGGCCCGAACCGACCCCGCGGCGGCCGCGGGGGTGCGCGCGTCGGATACGCGAGTGCTCGAGGCAGTGCGACAGGCGTTCATCGATCACGGGTTCGACGTCGAGGAAGCCGACTTGCGTGCCAACGCGACGTTCGCGGCCGGCATCGGCTTCCTGCACCTGTCCGGTTCGACGGTCAGCCCGAAGATCGCGGCGCGTCGGGAACGCTTCCTGGACATCATGCTTTCCGGCTGACTCCATTCCATACAAAAAAGTATGGTAGCGTCCGGCGTATGACCGCCGCCTCGGCCACCGCGCTGATCGACGCCGAGTTCGTCGGCCGACTCGCCGACCGGGCGCCGGAGGCCGAACGACTGCGCATGCTGCCGTCGGCGACGGTCGACGACCTCGTCGCGTCGGGCCTCACCGACCTGCTGGTGCCGGCACGCTACGGCGGCAGGCAGGCGCCGCTTCCGGCGATCCTCGATCCGGTCCGCCAGATGGCGCACGGCTGTGCGTCCAGCGCGTGGACCATCGGCTTCTACATCCTGCACAACTGGATGCTGGCGCTGTTCGACGAGCGGGCCCAGGAGGAGGCCTTCGCAACCCGCCCCTTTCTCGCGCCCGCTCCCCTGGCGCCGACGGGCCGAGGGGTGCCCGTCGACGGCGGGATCAGCCTCACGGGCCGGTGGTCGTGGGCCACCGGCGTCATGCACGGGAACTGGATCATCGTCGGCGCGCTGTGCGCCCCCGAGAATGACCTTGCCGCGATCTACCCCGCGCTCGCGCTGCTGCCGATCGAGGACGCCGTCATCGACGACGTCTGGCATACCGACGGCATGCGGGCCACCGGCTCGAACGACGTGGTGATCACCGACGCGTTCGTCCCCGAGCACCGCCTGGTGCGCGTCGCCGACATCTACACCGGCACCGCACCAGGTGCCGCGCTGCACGACGCCGACACGTATCGCTGGCCGATGGTGCCCGCGCTGGCGCTGCTGGCGGCCATGCCGGCGCTGGGCAGCGCCGAACGCGTCGCGCAGATCTACGCCGAACGCCTCTCCGAGCGTGTCCTGGCGTACGAGGGCGTCACCCAGAAGGACAAGCCGATCGCCCAGGCCCGCCTCGGCGAGGCCGAGGTGCGGCTGCGGGCATTGCGCGGCTTGCTGGCCGACACGGTCGGCGAGCTCGAAACGATTGTCGCCGCGGGTGATTCGGTACCGCGACCGGTACGGGGCGCGGCGCGGATGGCGGCGGCACACATCGTGCACGAGTCACGCGAGGTCATCGGGCTGTTGCTGGAGGCTTCGGGGGCCAGCGTCCACCTCGTCGACAACCCGCTTCAGCGGATCAAGCGCGACGTCGACGTGTTGGCCGGCCATGTCGTCTTCGACTACGACACCAGCCGGGAACTCGCCGGAGCGTTGAGGTTGGGTATGAAGGTGTCGCGGACCGCGATGGTGTGACCGAAGGGGGAATCATGGCCGAAGAGCTACGCGACCGGATCACGAAACTGTTCCAGAAGAACGTCGCGAACCGGTTCACGAAAATGCTGCCGTTCCAGACACTGCTCGAAACGACGGGACGCAAATCGGGCGAACCGCGTCGCACGCCGCTGGGCGGGCGCCGCGTGGGCAACGAGTTCTGGTTCGTCTCCGAGTTCGGCGACAGTTCTCAGTACATCCGCAACATCAAGGCGAATCCGAACGTGCGGGTGCGGCTGAACGGACGCTGGCACAACGGCGTTGCGCACCTGCTGCCCGACGACGATCCCCACGAACGCCTGCGCTCGCTGCCGCAGTTCAACAGCTTCGGCGTCCGCACCTTCGGGACGAATCTGCTCACCGTGCGCGTCGACCTGACGGACTGAAGCGATCAAGCGCGCCGCCGTTTCACAGCTATTGCGGACCGCCGAAGATAAAAGTAACGTTAGTTTTACTTCGTTATCGGAGCCGCACCGGGAGACGCCATGGAATCGTTTGTTCACTTGCGCAAAGGGCGCACGCCAAAACGGCTGCACGCCGACCTGGACGGCCTGAAAGACGACGAACTGGGCCGCGGCGGGTTCGTCGGTCGCACCGCGAACATCTACCGCCGCCACGACCCCACCGCGTACCGCGCGTCGGGCCCGCTTCGCCCGGTCGACGTGATGACCAGCGAGCTGAAACCGAGCGACGCCACCGACGCCAGCGGCACGCCGCTGCTGCTCTTCAGCAATCCGGACTGCCGCATCTCGCTGAGCCGGCGCAGCGAGGAGATGCCGTTCTTCGTCCGCCACGTCGACGGTGACCTGCTGTCGTTCGTGCATCAGGGCACCGGCCTGCTGGAGACGGAGTTCGGTCCGCTGCGCTACCGCGTCGGCGACTGGGTGTACATCCCGAAGGCGACGACGTGGCGACACGTGCCCGACGAGGAGACCACGCTGTTGATGATCGAGGCCACCGACGAGTTCCGGGTGCCGCCGCCGGGACCGCTCGGCAGGCATTTCCCGTTCGACCCCGCACAGGTCACCGTTCCCGAACCGGCGCCGATCGACACCGGCGACGGCCCGCAGCACGATGGCGAGTACGAGGTCCGCCTCGTTCATGAGGGTGGACCGACATCGCTGTTCTACCAACACAATCCGATGGACGTCGAGGGATGGCGCGGCGACAACTTCGCGTTCACCTTCAACATCGACGACTACAACGTCATCGCCAGCGAGAGCGTGCACCTGCCGCCCACCGTGCACCTGTTCATGCAGGCGACCGGCGTGGCGGTGATGAACTTCTTGCCCCGGCCCGCCGAAACCGTGCCGGGCACCGAGCGTCCGCCGTGGTATCACCGCAACGTCGACTATGACGAGGTCTCGTTCTTCCACGGCGGCGACCTGTTCGGCATCCCCATGCCGCCGGGACTGGTCAGCCACGCCCCGCAGGGTGTGCACCACGGGGCGCCCGAGAAGGCCCGCGAGCGGGCGCGGCGCAAATTCGACGAACAGGACCGCGTCGGTTGGTACGTCATCTCGATCGACACCACCCGACGACTGACGCCGTCGGCCGAGGTCTTGGCACACGATCTGGGGCAGCACTGAGATGACGCAGACGACCGAGACGCCGGTGCGCTACGAATACGACCGAATCCCGTATCTCGTTGCCTATCAGAACACTTCGGGTGTGCGTGACGTGTACGGCGGGGTTGCCGAACTCGTGGTGCTGGAGAGTCATCTACTTCGCCCGAAGGACAAGCCTTCGGACACCGTGCTGGTGTTCATGCACCCGATCGGCGGCGGCGCGTACCTGCCGATGATGAACGGCCTCGCGCGGGCGGGTCATCACGTCATCTACTGCAACAGCCGCTTCCGCGGCACCGACTCCGCGCTCCTGATGGAGAAGGTGGTCGAGGATCTCGGCGAATGCATCAAGGACGCCAAGAACCGGCTGGGCTACTCGAAGGTGGTGCTGGCCGGGTGGAGCGGCGGCGGTTCGCTGTCGGTGTTCTACCAACAACAGGCGCAACACCCGACGATCGTCGCCAGCCCCTCGGGCGACGGCCCCGACCTGACCAAGCTCGGCCTGATCCCCGCCGACGGTCTGATGCTGCTGGCCGCCCACATCAGCCGACACGGCACGATGACCGAGTGGCTCGACGCGTCGATCCTCGACGAGTCCGACCCCTCGAAGCGGGATCCCGAACTCGACCTCTACAACCCGGACAACCCCAACCAGCCGCCGTACACCCCGGAGTTCCTCGATCGCTACCGGCAGGCACAGATCGACCGCAACCGCCGAATCACCCAGTGGGTCAAGGAGAAATTGGCCGAGCTGAAGGCGGCGGGCCGACCCGATGACGAGTTCGCATTCGTCGTGCACGGCACGATGGCCGATCCGCGCTGGCTGGATCCGACCGTCGACCCCAACGAACGCGCCCCGGGGACCTGCTATCTGGGCGACCCGCAAGTGGTGAACAACAGTCCCGTCGGGCTGGCCCGGTTCTGCACGCTGCGCAGTTGGCTGTCGCAGTGGAGCTACGACGACGCCAACGGCGACGCGGTGCAATGCGGCCCGGACATCGCGGTACCGACACTGGTGATCGGCAACCTCGCCGATGACGCCTGCACACCGAGCCATACCCGCCGGCTGTTCGAAGCGATCGGGCATCATGACAAGGAGATGCACGAGATTCCGGGCGCGAACCATTACTACGCGGGCGCCGACCAGCGCGACAAACTGCGCCACGCGGTCGGCGTGGTCACCGACTGGCTGCACAGGCACGGCTTCTCGCTATGACGGTCTCCGGTCCGCTGGACGGCATCCGCGTAATCGAGGTCGGCACGCTGATCTCCGGGCCGTTCGCCGGGCGCCTGCTCGGCGACATGGGCGCCGAGGTGGTCAAGGTCGAGCCGCCCGGCGCGCCGGACCCGCTGCGCACCTGGGGTCAGGCCGAACTCGACGGGCACCACTTCTTCTGGACCGTGCACGCCCGCAACAAGAAAGCGGTGACGCTGAACCTGCGGACGGATGCGGGCCGGGCCCTGTTCCTCGACCTGGTCGAGCGCTCCGACATCATCGTGGAGAACTTCCGGCCCGGCACGCTCGAGAAGTGGAACCTCGGCTATGACGTGCTGCGCGAACACAACCGCGGCATCATCCTGGTTCGCGTCTCCGGCTACGGGCAGACCGGCCCGGAGGCACACAAGGCGGGCTATGCGTCGGTTGCCGAGGCGGCCAGCGGCCTGCGCCACATGAACGGCTTCCCCGGCGGCCCGCCGCCGCGGCTGGCGCTCTCGCTGGGCGACAGCCTGGCGGGCATGTTCGCCGCCCAGGGCGCATTGGCCGCGCTCTACCGCCGGTCGGTCACCGGCGAGGGTCAGGTCGTCGACGCGGCACTGACCGAATCCTGTTTGGCCGTGCAGGAGTCCACCATCCCCGACTATGACGTCGGCGGTGTGGTGCGCGGCCCGTCGGGCACTCGGCTGGAGGGCATCGCGCCGTCGAACATCTACCGCAGCGCCGACGGCAGTTGGGTGGTGATCGCGGCCAACCAGGACACCGTCTTCCGGCGGTTGTGCGACGCGATGGGTCGACCCGAGCTGGCCACCGACGACAGGTTCGCCAACCATGTGGCCCGCGGCCGTAACCAGGACGAGCTGGACAAGATCATCGGCGACTGGGCCGCCGACCGCGAGCCCGCCGAGATCATCGAAACGCTCAGCGCCGCAGGCGTGATCGCCGGACCGATCAACACGGTCGCCGAAGTCGTCTCCGACCCGCAGTTCACGTCGCGCGGGATGATCGCCGATCACTTCGACGAGCGGATCGGCCGCAATGTCAAGGGTCCCGGCGTCGTACCGGTACTGTCGGAAACGCCGGGCACCATCCGGTTCGCCGGATCGTCGCGGCCCGGGCAGCACAACGACGAGATCTACCGCGGCCTGTTGGGCAAGAGCGACGCCGAACTCGACGAGCTGCGGGCGAAGGGAGTGCTGTGATTCCCGATCATGTCGACATCCGCGACGTCTCGCTGCGCGACGGCCTGCAGATCGAGGAGCCGATTCCGTTGTCGGCCAAGCTCGAACTGCTCGCCGCCGTGGCTGCGACCGGAGTGCGCGAGATGGAGGCGACGGCGTTCGTCTCGCCCTCGAAGGTGCCGGCGCTGGCCGATGCCGCCGAACTGGCGTCGCACCTGCAGCAGTTCCGCGATTCCCACGGCATCGACTTCTCCGCGCTGGTGGCCAGCCCGAACGGCGCCAAACGTGCGATCGCTGCGGGATTGTCGTCGATCGAGTACGTGGTGTCGGCCGCCGACGGCCACAGCCGCGCCAACGTGGGCCGCTCCTCGGCCGAGTCCACCGCGCTGATCGGTGAGATCACCGCGATCGCACACGACAGCGGCGCCACCGTCGAGGTGATCGTCGCGACCGCGTGGGACTGCCCGTTCGACGGCCCGACGCCACATCAGCGGGTGGTCGACGTGATCACCACCGCGCTGGCGAGCGAGGTCGACCGATTGGCGATCGCCGACACGATCGGCACCACCACCCCTCGACGGGTCACCGACACTGTCGAGGCACTGCGCCCGCTGATCGGTGACGTCCCGCTGGGGGCGCACTTCCACAACACCCGCGGCGCCGGGTTGGCCAGCGCATACGCCGCGGTCGAGGCCGGCGTCACCCGGCTGGACGCCTCGGTGGGCGGCCTCGGCGGCTGCCCGTTCGCGCCGGGGGCGAGCGGCAACATCGCCACCGAAGACCTCGTGTACCTGTTGCGCGACAGCGGAGTTCACGTGGACGTCGATCTGGCCGCGGCGATCGATGCGGCCGCCGTGGCGCAGCGCCTCGTCGGCCACGAGCTACCCAGCTCACTGCTACGCGCGGGCGACCGGATTCTCGGCGATTGAGTTGCCCGCCGAGACGCTCAGCGCCAAGGGCCGCCAGACTCGGGAAGCGATCGAGCAGGCGGCGCGGAAGCTGTTCGCCGAACGCGGATTTCACGGTACGACGCTCAGCGACATCACATCGGCGGCCGGTAAGTCGCCGGCGGCGTTCTACCGCTACTTCGCCGACAAGGAGGACCTGCTCGCGGCGCTGGCGGAGTCGTTCCTGCACGATATGGTGGCGCCGTCCGGGTCCAGCCTCGAGCTGCCGGAGTCGCCGGACGACGACGCGTTCTTCCGCGCTGTGGTCACCGGCTACTGGAACATGTTCAAACAGAACATCGGCATCATGATCGCCGTCGCGCAACTCGCGGCTACCCAACCTCGATTCGCCGCCGTGCAGAACGAGTTCCGTCGCTTCGGGATGGACATCGTCGCCGCCTCGGTGCGCCGGGCGCAGGACCAGGGCTACGCCGCCGAGCTCAACCCCGAACACACCGCGGCGGCGATCGCGCTGCTGTTCGAGAACTTCACCACGGTCTTCGTCGGAACCTCGGGGCTCGGGGTCGAGATCACCGACGAGGACGCTGTGGCGACGCTGTCGACGATCTGGAAGAAGACGCTGTATGGGTTCTAGTCCTCCCCCGCCGAGCGCACGGTTGCTGTACACAAAGCGCGAGTAGACACGTCAACAACCGTGCACTCGGCGAAAGTCTGAAAGGAATCACTGTGGATTTCGCTCTGCCCGACCATCTGCCGGAACTGCTCGCCGAGATGGACGCGTTCATCGAGGCCGAGATCAAACCGCTCGAACGCGACCACATTCAATATTTCGACAAGCGCCGCGAACACGCCCGCACCGACTGGGACAACGGCGGCATCCCGCGGCGGGAGTGGGAGGACCTGCTCGGCGAGATGCGTCGACGCGCAGACAAGGCGGGGTGGCTGCGCTACGGTCTGCCGTCACAGTTCGGAGGCCGCGACGGCAGCAACATCGACATGGCGGTCATCCGGGAACATCTGGCGCACAAGGGTCTCGGACTACACAACGATCTGCAGGACGAGTCGTCGATCGTCGGGAATTTCCCGCAGGTCATCATGATGGACCGGTTCGGCACCGACACGCAGAAGGCCGAGTGGACCGAGGCGCTGATCACCGGCGACCGGTCGATGGCCTTCGGCCTCACAGAACCCAACCACGGTTCGGACGCCACCTGGCTGGAGACGGTCGCCGTTCGTGACGGTGACGACTGGGTCATCAACGGCGCCAAGCGGTTCAACACCGGCGTGCACCGCGCCACTCACGACTTGGTCTTCGCCCGCACTTCGGGCGAACCCGGGCAGGCCCGCGGCATCACCGCGTTCCTCGTGCCCACCGACGCCCCGGGTTTCACCGTGCCGTACTACTGGTGGACGTTCAACATGCCGACCGATCACGGCGAGGTGGAGTTGACGGATGTCCGGGTGCCTGCAGAGGCGGTGCTCGGCGAAATCGACCGCGGACTCGAGGTCGGCCAGACCTTCTTGCACGAGAACAGGATCCGCCAGGCCGCCAGCAGCCTCGGCGCGGCGCAGTACTGCATCGACCGCGCGGTCGCATACGCAGGAGAGCGCAGCGTCTTCGGCAAGCCGCTGGCGGTGAACCAGGCCGTTCAGTGGCCCCTGGTCGAGTTGCAGACCGAGGCGCAGATGGTCCGGCTGCTGGTGTATTACGCGGCCACCGAATTGGACCGCAACCACCACATGGAGGTCTCGGACAAGGTGTCGATGGCCAACTACCGCGCCAACCGGTTGGTGTGTGAGGCCGCCGACCGCGCGATGCAAGTGTTCGGCGGGGTCGGCTACAGCCGCCACGAGCCGTTCGAGCACATCTACCGCCACCACCGCCGCTATCGGATCACCGAGGGCGCCGAGGAGATTCAGATCCGGCGGGTCGCACAGCGGCTGTTCGGGTTCGGGCGCAAGTGAAGGATCGGCTCGAGGCCGTCCTGCGCTCGGTGGTCGGCGACGACGTCGCCGTCGAGAACCTGCGTGCGCTGACCGGCGGGGCGAGCCGCACGACGTGGGCGTTCGACGCGGTGACGTCGAACGCGACGCGGGCGTTGATCCTGCGCACCGGCCCGCCCGACGATGTGCACGCCTCGATGGAGCTCGAGGCGCGCGTGCAGCAACGCGCCGCGGCGGCCGGGGCGCCGGTGCCACACATCCTGGCCGCGGACAACTCGCATGCCGCGCTGGGTAATCCGTATCTGATCTGCGAGGCCATCGGCGGCGAGACGATCGTCCGGCGTATCCACCGCGCGCTCGACGACACCGGCCGGCAGCGGCTGCTGCACCAGTGCGCGCACGCGTTGGCCGCCATTCACCGCGCCGACCACGAGGGTGCTGGGCTGTCGGCGTCGGATCAGCTCGCCGAGTGGCAGGACCGGCTCGACGAAATGGGCGACACCACCGCCACTTTCGAGTGGGCATTTCGCTGGCTGGCCGCCCACCGGCCGCCGCCGTCGCGCCAGGTGCTGGTGCACGGCGACTTCCGGATGGGCAATCTGATCGTCGATGACAGCGGGTTGGCCGCGGTCCTGGACTGGGAACTGGTCCATCTCGGCGAGCGGTACGAGGATCTGGCCTGGTTCTGCATCCGGGCGTGGCGTTTCAACGCGCCCGAGGAACTCGGGGCCGGCGGGCTCGGCAGCGTCGAAACCTTCCTGCGCGCCTACGAATCGGCGTCGGGTGAGACGCTCGACCGCGACGCGTTCCGATGGTGGCTCACCGTCGCCACGCTGCGCTGGGGCGTGATCTGCCGGTTCCAGGCCGAACGCCACCTGTCGGGACAGGCCGAATCCGTCGAGCTCGCCGCGATCGGCCGGCGGGTGAGCGAAACCGAATGGGACGTACTGGATCTGCTCGAAGGAGGCGGTCCGAGGTGAGCTGGTTGTACGGCCGGCCGACCGCGGCGGAGCTCGTCGCCGCCGTCGCCGGCTTCCTCGACAACGATGTGCGCAACGCCACCAGGCCCGATGGCGGGTCCGCCGACGCGGGGCAGGTGAACTTCCACGCCCGGGTGGCCGCCAATGTGCTGCGCATCGTCGAACGCGAGCTACTGGACACCTCGGCCGGTGAAGTCACCGACGCGTTGGCCGGAATCGGTTATCGCGACGAGCCGCAGCTGGCTGCCGCGATTCGCGCCGGCGAACTCGACGGCCGAGCGGCCGACGTGCTGCCCGTCCTGCGCACCATCGTGCGCCACCGACTCGACGTCAACCACCCCGGTTATTAGTGATTTGTGGAGCCGCAGCGGCGGTGAGCGCCGGTGAGACTCCACAAATCGCTGTCAGACCCGGCGGACGCGGGCGAGCCAGGCCGGTTCGTCCACCATCGAGCCGGCGGGCTTACCGAAGGTCTCGACGTGCGGCTCACCGATGACGCCGCGGTATGTCGTGCTGTCCAGGGCCTCCAGCACCCAGCCGTCGCCGAAGGCACCGCGGATGTCGGAGTCGCTGACCTCCGGACCGAATCCGCGGCCGCGGTCCGACAGCGCCAGCACGTGCACCAGCGCACCCGGCCGACACGCTGCATGCAGGCTGCGCACATACCGCGCCCGGTCCGCCTCGTCGAAGATGTGGAACAGCGCGCTGTCGACAATGGTGTCGTAATCCGGGTTTCCGAGGTTCATCGCGTCAGCGACCTCGAACCGCGCATCGACGCCCTTGGCCGCGGCGTTCCTGCGCGCGAACTCGATCGCCGAGGGCGCGAAGTCGACTCCCACCACGTCGTATCCCAGGCGGGTGAGCATGATCGTGTGCTCGCCGGCGCCGCAGCCGACGTCCAGCACCTTCCCGCGGATCAAGCCCGCCTGTTCAAGTTCGACGATCGCGGGCTGAGGTTCGCCGATCACCCACGGCGCGGTGCCGCTCTTGTAGGCGTCGTCGAATAGCGAGAGAGTAGGTGTCACATCCATGACCGCCAGTGTTCAACCTCAACCAGTCTTGAGGTCAAGGAGGACCCGTGACCGTTGCCGACGACACCGTCGCCGAGGTGGCGGACCGCCTGTTCGGGGCGATCGAGTCCGGCGACCACGACACGATTCGCCGGCTCTGGAACGACGACATCGTGGTCTGGAAGGTCGCCGACGGCGAACGCGACAAGGACCGGGCGCTGCGGGTCCTCGATTGGTTCATCGACACCACGACACAGCGCCGCTACGAGATCCTCGACCGTCAACTGTTCGACGGCGGGTTCGTCCAGCAACACGTCCTGCACGCCACCGGACACAACGGCGGGGTCATCGCGATGCGCGTCGGCATCGTGATCAAGCTGGGCGCCAACGGGCTGATCAGCCGAATCGACGAGTACTTCGACCCGGCGGAGATCGCCCCACTGCTCGAGTCGACCAAACAGTGAGGAGATGACATGGCAAGCCTGAGCGAGTTTTTCAGCGATCCGGGCTCGACCGGCACGTGGACCCTCGACCCCGGCCGGTCCACCATCGCGGTCAAGACCAAGTCGATGTGGGGCCTTGTGCCCGTCAAAGGCAAATTCACCGAGTTCAGCGGCGAGGGCCAACTGACCGCTCCGCAAACGGTTTCCGGTCGCATCGAAATCAAGGCCGCGTCGCTGCGCACCGGAATCCGCAAACGTGACGAGCACCTGCACTCCGCGGATTTCTTTGAGGCCGAGAAGTTTCCGGTGATCACCGCCGTCATCTCCGGCGCCGACGCGGTCGATGGCGACACCATCGACCTGCGCGCCGAACTGACCATCAAGGACACGACCAAACCACTGACGCTGCGAACCAAGGTGACCCCGGTCGGTGACGGCGCGATGCGGCTCATCACCAAGGCCGACGTGAACCGGCAGGACTTCGGCGTCGACGGCAACCTGGTGGGCATGATCGGCGACAAGGCGACGATCTCCGGCGACTTGGTGTTCCGCCACGGCGGCTAGCCGTACCATCACCGCATGGTCGAGTCATCGCGTCCGTTGCGGGTCCTCGTCTACAGCGACAACCCCAGGACTCGGGAAGAGGTCCGGCTCGCGCTCGGCAAGCGGGTGCATCCGGATTTGCCCGAGCTGACCTACTTCGAGGTGGCGACCGGCCCCATGGTGATCCGTCAGATGGACCAGGGTGGGTTCGATCTGGTGATCCTCGACGGCGAGGCCACCCCGACCGGCGGCATGGGAATCGCCAAGCAGCTCAAGGACGAGATCGCGAACTGTCCACCGATCCTGGTACTGACCGGCCGAGCGGATGACGCGTGGCTGGCCCGTTGGTCGCGCGCCGAAGCCGCGGTGCCACACCCGATCGACCCGATCCGACTCGGGGATGCCGTGGCGTCGCTTCTGCGCACGCCGGCGCAATAGCTGGAAAACGCGTAATCGCCTGTCGCCCTTGCCTATCGATGGCACGACGGCATAGCCAGGTGTTGCTTATAGCGATACTAACCAAAAGGTGTGGCGCGCATCCCAAAGCCCGCTAGGGTGTGGGTAAGCTCACATCGAACAGCCCACGAGGGAGCGTTTGCTCGGTATGGATTTGTACACGCCAATCCTGGTGCTTGGCGCTATCGCGGCTGCGTTCGCGGTCGGCTCGGTCGCCATTGCTCTGCTGGTCGGCCCGCGGCGCTACAACCGGGCCAAGCTCGAGGCCTACGAATGCGGCATCGAGCCGGTGCCGCACGGCGGCCCGTCCGGCCAGCCGACCGGCCAGCGGTTTCCCATCAAGTACTACCTGACCGCGATGTTGTTCATCATCTTCGACATCGAGATCGTGTTCCTCTACCCGTGGGCCGTCGCCTTCGACAACCTGGGGCTGTTTGCGCTGGTAGAGATGCTGCTGTTCATGGCAACGGTGTTCGTGGCCTACGCCTATGTCTGGCGGCGAGGAGGTCTGGCATGGGACTAGAGGAGAAGCTGCCCGGCGGGATCCTGCTGTCCACCGTGGAGAAGGTGGCGGGCTACATCCGCAAGGGCTCGCTGTGGCCTGCGACGTTCGGGCTGGCCTGCTGCGCGATCGAAATGATGGCAACGGCCAGTCCGCGGTTCGACATCTCCCGCTTCGGCATGGAGCGGTTCTCGGCGACGCCCCGGCAGGCCGACCTGATGATCGTGGCCGGCCGGGTCAGCCAGAAGATGGCGCCGGTGCTGCGGCAGATCTACGACCAGATGGCCGAGCCGAAATGGGTGCTGGCGATGGGGGTCTGCGCGTCATCGGGCGGCATGTTCAACAACTACGCGATCGTGCAGGGCGTCGATCACGTCGTACCCGTGGACATCTACCTGCCGGGTTGCCCGCCACGTCCGGAGATGCTGTTGCACGCGATCCTGAAGCTGCACGACAAGATTCAGGAGATGCCGCTCGGCGTGCACCGCGAGGAGGCGATCCGCGAGGCCGAGCAGGCCGCACTGGCCGTCACCCCGACCATCGAGCTCAAAGGGCTGCTGCGGTGAGCGCGACCAACGGCAACGGCACCGGCGGAGGTGGAGCACCCGAGATCATCGGCGTGCGCCGCGGCATGTTCGGGGCCAAGGGGTCGGGCGACACCTCGGGTTACGGCCGGCTGGTGCGGCCGGTGGCGCTGCCAGGCAGTTCGCCGCGGCCCTACGGCGGCTACTTCGACGAGGTCGTCGACCGGCTGGCCGAAGTGCTCGGTGAGGACGGCCCCCACTCCTGGGCGGAGTCGATCGAGCGGGTGGTGGTCTACCGCGACGAACTCACCCTGGAGGTTCAGCGCGAGCAACTTCCGACGGTGGCTGCGGCGCTGCGCGACGACCCGCAGTTGCGTTTCGAGCTGTGCCTGGGCGTGAGCGGAGTGCACTATCCCGACGACGTCGGACGTGAACTGCACGCGGTCTACCCCCTGATGTCGATCACGCACAACCGACGGATCCGCGTGGAGGTCGCCGCGCCAGACGCCGACCCACACATTCCGTCGCTGTTCGCGGTCTATCCCACCACCGACTGGCACGAACGCGAGACCTACGACTTCTTCGGCATCATCTTCGACGGCCATCCCGCGCTGACCCGAATCGAGATGCCGGACGACTGGGTGGGTCACCCCCAGCGCAAGGACTACCCGTTGGGCGGCATCCCGGTGGAGTACCACGGCGCCGAGATTCCTCCGCCCGATCAACGGAGGGCCTACAACTGATGAGCATTTCCCACGTTCCGCCCGCGCAGGGCGGCGCATCGTCGGCGGGCGCGTCCGACGGCGAGACGGTTGTCGTTGTCGGCGGCCAGGATTGGGACCAGGTGGTGCAGGCCGCCAAGGACGCCGCAGCGTCGCACGCGGGTGAACGGATCGTCGTGAACATGGGGCCGCAGCACCCCTCGACTCACGGCGTGCTTCGGCTCATCCTCGAGATCGAGGGCGAGACGATCATCTCGGCTCGCTGCGGAATCGGCTACCTGCACACCGGAATCGAGAAGAACCTCGAGTTCCGCAATTGGACGCAGGGCGTGACGTTCGTTACGCGGATGGACTACCTGTCGCCGTTCTTCAACGAGACGGCCTACTGCCTGGCCGTCGAGAAACTGCTGGGCGTCACCGACGCGATCCCGGAGCGGGCCAGCGTCATCCGCGTGATGATGATGGAACTCAACCGGATCTCCTCGCATCTGGTCGCACTCGCGACCGGCGGCATGGAACTCGGCGCGATGAGCGCGATGTTCTACGGCTTCCGCGAGCGTGAGCTGATCCTGTCGGTGTTCGAAACCGTCACCGGCCTACGGATGAACAGCGCCTACGTCCGGCCGGGCGGGGTCGCCGTCGACCTGCCCGACGAGGCCATCCCGCAGATTCGCGATCTGCTCGAGCTGATGCCCAAGCGGCTCAAGGATCTCGAGGACCTGCTCAACGAGAACTACATCTGGAAAGGCCGCACGGTAGGCATCGGCTACCTCGACCTGACCGGCTGCATGGCGCTGGGCATCACCGGTCCGTGCCTGCGCTCCACCGGGCTGCCGCACGACCTGCGCAGGGCCCAACCTTATTGCGGCTACGAGACATACGACTTCGACGTGATCACCGACGACGGCTGCGACTCCTACGGCCGGTACCTGATCCGGGTGAAGGAGATGCACGAGTCGTTGAAGATCGTGGAGCAGTGTCTGGATCGGCTGAAGCCCGGACCCGTGATGATCCAGGACAAGAAGCTGGGATGGCCGGCGGACCTGGAGGTCGGTCCCGACGGGCTGGGCAACTCCAATGAACACATCGCGAAAATCATGGGCCATTCGATGGAGGGGCTGATTCACCACTTCAAACTCGTCACCGAGGGGATCCGCGTGCCCGCCGGTCAGGTGTACGTCGGGATCGAGTCTCCGCGAGGCGAACTCGGCGTGCACATGGTCTCCGACGGCGGCACCCGCCCCTACCGGGTGCACTACCGGGACCCGTCGTTCAACAACCTGCAGGCCGTCGCCGCGATGTGCGAGGGCGGCATGGTCGCCGATGCCATCACCGCAGTGGCGTCGATCGACCCGGTGATGGGGGGCGTGGACCGCTAGTGAGCATTTTCCTCGAGCTCGGCCAGCGACCCGACGAACCCGGCCCGCCGATCCACGGGCCGGCGGCGTATCCCGACGATGTCACCGCGCGACTCGCCGCCGACGCGGAGAAGATCATCGCGCGCTACCCGCAGTCTCGTTCGGCGCTGCTGCCGCTGCTGCACCTCGTGCAGTCCGAGGACGGTTGCCTGACACCCGCCGGAATCTCGTTCTGCGCCAAGCAGTTGGACCTCACCGAGGCCGAGGTCACCGCGGTGGCCACCTTTTACTCGATGTACCGGCGCACGCCGACCGGCGACTACCTGGTCGGCGTCTGCACCAACACGCTGTGCGCCATCATGGGCGGCGACGCGATCCTCGAAGCGCTGCAGGACCATCTGGGAGTGCGCGCCGGGCAGACGACGCCGTCAGTTGATGGAAGCCCCAGCGTCACGCTCGAGCATGTCGAATGCAACGCGGCATGCGACTACGCGCCGGTGGTGATGGTCAACTGGGAGTTCTTCGACAACCAGACGCCCTCGTCGGCACGCGAACTCGTCGACGGGTTGCGTGCCGGTGACCCTCCGGAACCGACCCGGGGCGCGCCGCTGTGCACCTTCCGTGAAACCGCGCGCACGCTCGCGGGCCTGCCGGATCCACGGTCGGGCAACGGCAAGGTCGGCGACGCCACGCTCGCGGGTCTGCGGGTGGCCCGCGAACGCGGCATGCAGGCTCCCGAAGCCGGTGCCGAGGCGGCGTCGACGGGCGCACCCGACGACCAGAAGGCAGCGGCGGAAGCCACTCAGAACGCACCGGCACCCGGCCCGGCGGCTACGGTGCCGCCGAAACCGAATACCACCGAAACCAACCCGGACGCAACGGATTCGCGCGCATGACAGACCTGACCCCTGTGCTCAGCAAGTTCTGGGACGAACCGGAACCCTGGTCGCTGGACACCTACCGGCGCCACGGCGGATACGGCGCACTCGAGCGGGCACTGAAGATGGATCCCGACGACGTCATCACGCTGGTCAAGGAGTCCGGCCTGCGCGGCCGTGGCGGCGCCGGCTTCCCCACCGGCACGAAGTGGTCATTCATCCCGCAGGACGACACCGGCGCCGGCGCGAAACCGCACTACCTGGTGATCAACGCCGACGAGTCGGAACCCGGTACGTGCAAAGACATCCCGTTGATGTTGACGACGCCGCACTTCCTCGTGGAGGGCGCGATCATCGCGGCCTACGCGATCCGGGCGCATCACGCGTTCATCTACCTTCGCGGTGAGGTGGTGCCCGTGCTGCGCCGGCTGCACGCCGCGGTCGCCGAAGCCCACGAAGCCGGCTTCCTCGGAAACGACATCCTCGGTTCGGGTTTCGACCTGGAATTGATCGTGCATGCGGGCGCGGGCGCATACATCTGCGGCGAGGAGACTGCGCTGCTGGACTCGTTGGAGGGCCGCCGCGGTCAGCCGCGGCTGCGCCCACCGTTCCCCGCGGTCGCCGGGCTGTACGCCTGCCCCACCGTGGTCAACAATGTCGAGTCGATCGCCAGCGTGCCGCCGATCGTCAGCAACGGCATCGACTGGTTCCGGTCGATGGGCTCGGACAAGTCGCCGGGCTTCACGCTCTACTCGCTGTCGGGTCACGTCACCAACCCTGGCCAGTACGAGGCGCCGCTCGGCATCACGCTGCGCGAGCTGCTGGAGTACGCGGGTGGGGTCCGCGCCGGCCACAAGCTGAAATTCTGGACGCCGGGCGGCTCGTCCACCCCGCTGCTCACCGACGAACACCTCGACCTGCCATTGGATTACGAGGGCATGGCCGGGGCGGGCACGATGCTGGGCACCAAGGCGCTGCAGATCTTCGACGAGACCACCTGCGTGGTGCGGGCGGTGCGTCGCTGGACGGAGTTCTACGCCCACGAATCGTGCGGGAAGTGCACGCCGTGTCGAGAAGGTACCTACTGGCTGGCGCAGATCTATGAACGCCTCGAGACCGGGGCCGGCACGGAGGCCGATATCGACAAGTTGCTCGACATCTCCGACAACATCTTCGGAAAGTCGTTCTGCGCGCTGGGCGACGGTGCGGCGTCGCCGATCATGTCGTCGATCAAGTTCTTCCGCGACGAGTACATCGACCATCTTCAAGGCGGGTGTCCGTTCGATCCGTACGCCTCCACGTTGATGGCGACCGAAACGGCGGGGGTGTGATGACGCTTCATTGCGCGAACAGACGCAAACTGCCCCGAAACAGGCCGGAAAATGGGCAGTTCGCGTCTGCTCGCCACAGGAGGGGGGTGGCTCGATGACGCAGACAGCCGACACCGGCACCGCGGCCACCGAGGTGGAGATGGTGCACCTGTCCATCGACGGCGTGGACGTCAGTGTGCCCAAGGGCACCTTGGTGATTCGCGCGGCCGAGCTGATCGGCATCCAGATCCCCCGGTTCTGTGACCATCCACTGCTCGATCCGGTGGGCGCCTGCCGGCAGTGCCTCGTCGAGGTGGAGGGTCAGCGCAAGCCGATGGCATCATGCACAACGACGTGTACGCCCGACATGGTGGTGCACACGCAATACACCTCCCCCGCCGCGGACAAGGCGCAACAGGGTGTCATGGAGTTGCTGCTGATCAACCATCCGCTGGACTGCCCGGTGTGCGACAAGGGCGGCGAGTGCCCGCTGCAGAACCAGGCAATGTCCAACGGTCGGGCCGAGACTCGCTTCGAAGACGTCAAGCGCACATTTCCCAAGCCGATCAACATCTCCTCACAAGTGCTGTTGGATCGCGAGCGGTGCGTGCTGTGCGCCCGCTGTACCCGCTTCTCCGAGCAGATCGCCGGCGACCCGTTCATCGATCTGTTGGAACGCGGCGCACTGCAACAGGTCGGCATCGCGCCGGGCGAGCCGTTCCAGTCGTACTTCTCCGGCAACACCGTGCAGATCTGTCCGGTCGGCGCACTGACCGGAGCGGCCTACCGTTTCCGGGCCCGGCCGTTCGACCTGGTGTCGAGTCCCAGCGTGTGTGAGCACTGCGCGTCCGGATGTGCCCAGCGCACCGATCACCGCCGCGGAAAGGTGATGCGCCGCTTGGCCGGTGACGATCCCCAGGTGAACGAGGAGTGGAACTGCGACAAGGGCCGATGGGCATTCACCTACACCACCCAGGGTGACCGCATCACCACCCCGCTCATCCGCGACGAGGACGGCAAGCTGCGGCCCGCATCCTGGTCCGAGGCGCTTGCGG
Source organism: Mycobacterium sp. IS-3022 (assembly GCF_001500065.1). Lineage (GTDB taxonomy): Bacteria > Actinomycetota > Actinomycetes > Mycobacteriales > Mycobacteriaceae > Mycobacterium. The sequence continues at coordinate 174,156 of NZ_LQIN01000049.1, read as the reverse complement.
TGGCTGGTGAGGGTTTGGCCGCGGCAACCGGGAGCGCCGGCGTATTGGTCGGCGGCCGGATGACCGTCGAAGACGCCTACGCCTATGCGAAATTCGCGCGGATCGTGCTGAACACCAACGACATCGACTTCCGCGCCCGGCCGCACAGTTCCGAGGAAGCGGACTTCCTCGCCGCGCATATCGCGGGGCAACCGATGACGGTCACCTACACCGACCTCGAGAACGCACCGGCTGTCCTGCTGGCCGGGTTCGAGCCGGAAGAGGAATCGCCGATCGTGTTCCTGCGGCTGCGCAAGGCTGTGCGCAAGAAGGCGCTGCAGGTGATCTCCGTTGCACCGTTCGCCACCCGGAGCCTGACGAAGCTGCGCGGTCGACTGGTCGCGGCGGCACCCGGCGGCGAGGCCGATGCCCTCGACGCTCTGACCGACGACCCGCAGTTGAGGCTGCCGGGTGCGATCATCCTGCTCGGCGAGCGGTTGGCCAACTCGCCCGGGGCGCTTTCTGCGGCAAGCAGATTGGCGACGGTGACCGGCGCCCGGCTGGCGTGGGTGCCGCGACGCGCCGGTGAGCGGGGCGCGACGGAGGCCGGCGCGTTGCCGAACCTGCTGCCCGGCGGCCGACCGGTCACCGACAGCGCGGCCCGCGAGCAGACGGCGGCCGTGTGGCATGTCGGCGAGTTGCCGAGCACACCGGGTCGAGACGCCACGGCGATCCTGGAGGCCGCCCGCAGCGGCGAACTGGGCGCCCTGCTCATCGGTGGCGTGGAAGTCGCCGACCTGCCGGACCCGCAGGCCGCGCTGGCGGCCATCGAGTCCGCGCCGTTCGTCGTCAGCCTCGAACTTCGGGAGAGCGCGGTCACCGCGGTCGCCGACGTCGTCTTCCCCATCGCACCGGTGGTGGAAAAGGCCGGCTCGTTCCTGAACTGGGAAGGCCGCCTTCGCCCGTTCCAGCCGTCTCTGAAGACGAACGCGATCCCAGATCTTCGGGTGTTGAACTTCCTGGCCGACGAGATCGGAGTGGCGCTGAACCTGCCGAACGCGTCGGCGGCCGGCGACGAGATGTCGCGCCTGGGCCTGTGGCCGGGTCCACGACCGGTCGCACCGGACATTTCACCGTCGAAGCCGGTTGCACCGGTCGCCGGGCAGGCCGTGCTCGCGGGTTGGCGGATGCTGCTCGACGAGGGCCGCCTGCAGGACGGTGAGCCACACCTGGCAGGCACGGCACGCCCACCCGTCGCGCGGCTCTCCGCGGCGACGGCCGCCGAAATCGGCGCGGCGGAAGGCGATCTGGTCACCGCGAGGACACCGCGCGGATCGATCACGCTGCCGTTGGCCATCACCGACATGGATGACCGGGTGCTCTGGCTACCGCTGAACTCCCCAGGTTCGGCCGTGCACCAGAGCCTGGGCGTCTCGACCGGAGACGTCGTGTCCATCGGGCGGGCCGAGCCGTGATCCATCCCGATCCAACACTGTTCGGACACGACCCGTGGTGGCTGATCGTCGGTAAGTCCGTCGCGATCTTCGCGTTCCTGATGCTGTCGGTCCTCGCGGCGATCCTGATCGAGCGCAAACTGCTGGGACGCATGCAGATGCGGTACGGCCCCAACCGCGTCGGGCCCAGAGGCCTACTGCAATCACTGGTGGACGGCGTCAAGCTGGCGCTCAAGGAGGGCTTGATTCCCGTCGGAGTCGACAAGTTCGTCTACCTGGCGGCGCCGGTGATCTCGGCGGTTCCCGCGTTCATCGCGTTCGCGGTCATCCCGATGGGCGGCGAGGTTTCGATCTTCGGTCACCGCACGGCATTACAGCTGACCGACATGCCCGTCGCGGTGCTGTACATTCTCGCGGCGACGTCGATCGGCGTGTACGGGATCGTGTTGGCCGGGTGGGCGTCCGGATCGACGTACCCGCTGCTCGGCGGGATCCGCTCGAGCGCACAGGTCATCTCGTACGAGATCGCGATGGCGTTGTCATTCGTGGCCGTGTTCATCTACGCCGGGACGATGTCGACGTCCGGCATCGTCGCCGCCCAGGACGGCACCTGGTTCATCTTCCTGCTGCTGCCGTCGTTCCTGGTCTACATCACCTCGATGGTCGGCGAAACCAACCGTGCGCCTTTCGATCTGCCGGAAGCCGAGGGCGAACTCGTCGGCGGCTTCCACACCGAGTACTCGTCGATCAAGTTCGCGATGTTCATGCTCGCCGAGTACGTGAACATGACGACCGTGTCGGCGTTGGCGACCACCATGTTCCTCGGCGGCTGGCACGCCCCGTGGCCGATCAACATGTGGGACGGCGCCAACACCGGCTGGTGGCCGCTGCTCTGGTTCGTCGCCAAGGTGTGGGCGTTCATGTTCCTGTTCTTCTGGTTACGCGCCACGCTGCCGCGGATGCGCTACGACCAGTTCATGGCCCTGGGGTGGAAAGCGCTGATCCCGTTCTCGTTGGCCTGGATCATGATCGTCGCCACGGCACGCGCGTTGCGTAACGAAGGCTTCAGTCAGGTGACGACGACGCTGGCGTCTCTCGGCACCATCGTGGCGCTGCTGGTCGTCGCCGCGCTGTGGCGCTCGGCGCGCCGCAGAAACGTCCGCGCGATCCCTGAACAGAAGCTGGATCCGGAAGTCTTCCCCACACCGCCGCTGCCGGTCACCGAGAAGCCGACCGCAACCAAGGAGCTTGCTCCAGAGGAGAAGACACATGCCTAAGTTCTTCGACGCGATCGCGGGCTTCGCGGTCACGTTCGGCACCATGTTCAAAAAGCCCATCACCGAGGAGTATCCGGAGAAGCCGGGACCCGTCGCGAAGCGTTATCACGGCCGCCACCAACTGAACCGGTACCCCGACGGGCTGGAGAAGTGCATCGGCTGCGAACTGTGCGCCTGGGCCTGCCCCGCCGACGCCATCTACGTCGAGGGTGCCGACAACACCGAAGACGAACGCTATTCCCCCGGCGAGCGTTACGGCCGCGTCTACCAGATCAACTACCTTCGCTGCATCGGCTGCGGCTTGTGCATCGAGGCCTGTCCCACCCGCGCGCTGACGATGACCAACGACTACGAGATGGCCGACGACAACCGCGCCGACCTCATCTGGGGCAAGGACAAGCTGCTGGCGCCGTTGCAACCGGGCATGCTGCCGCCGCCGCATGCGATGGCGCCCGGCAGCACCGACGAGGACTACTACCTGGGCAACGTCGAACCCGCCACGCAGGAGGCGGAGAAGGTCACCGAGGACGTGCGATGAGGCTGGACATGATCGCGGCCGTGACCGCCGACAATCCCGGCCACACCACGACCACCGAGGCCGTGCTGTTCTGGGTGCTGGGCGCGATCGCGGTGCTCGGTGCGCTCGGGGTGATATCGGCGCCGAAAGCGGTGTATTCGGCGATGTTCCTGGCCACGACGATGATCGTGCTGGCGGTGTTCTACATCGCCCAGGGCGCGCTGTTCCTCGGTGTCGTGCAGGTGGTGGTGTACACCGGCGCGGTGATGATGCTGTTCCTGTTCGTGCTGATGCTCATCGGCGTCGACTCCTCGGAGTCGTTGGTGGAAGCGATTCGCGGGCAACGGGTTGCCGCGACCGTCGTCGGCGTCGGTTTCGGCATCCTGCTGATCGGCGGCATCGGCAACGTCTCGGCCGGCGGGTTCACCGGCCTCGCGCAAGCCAACGCGGGCGGCAATGTGGAGGGACTGGCCGCGCTGATCTTCGTCCGCCACCTGTGGGCATTCGAGTTGACCAGTGCGCTGCTGATCACCGCCGCGCTGGGCGCGATGGTGCTCGCGCACCGGGAACGCTTCGAGCGTCGCAAAACCCAGCGTGAACTCGCCGAAGAGCGGTTCCGGCCCGGCGGCTATCCGACGACATTGCCCAATCCCGGTGTGTTCGCGCGCAACAACGCCGTCGACATCGCCGCCCGACTGCCCGACGGGTCCGGTTCAGACCTGTCCGTCAGCCCCATTCTGCACAAGCGGACGGTGGTGGCGACGAACGGCAAAGGGGACGATCGATGAATCCCGACAACTACCTCTACCTGTCGGCGCTGCTGTTCACGATCGGCGCGGCCGGAGTGCTGCTGCGCCGCAACGCCATCGTGATGTTCATGTGCGTGGAGCTGATGCTCAACGCGGCCAATCTGGCGTTCGTCTCGTTCTCCCGCATGCACGGCCACTTGGACGGTCAGGTCGTGGCGTTCTTCACCATGGTGGTCGCCGCCTGCGAGGTGGTGATCGGGCTCGCGATCATCATGACCATCTTCCGTGCCCGCCAGTCGGCTTCGGTCGACGAGGCCAGCCTGCTGAAACACTAGAGGGGCGATGACGATTCCTGTTTGGCTGACCATCGCGCTGCCGCTGGCCGGTGCAGCGATCCTGCTGCTCGGCGGACGCCGGACCGACGCCTGGGGCCACCTGCTGGGCTGTGCGGCGGCGCTCGCTTCCTTCGTCGTCGGCGTCGTGTTGTTCACCGACATGCTGGGCCGCGACGCCGAGCACCGCACGGTTCACGAGACGCTGTTCTCCTGGGTGCCGGTCGGGGGGCTGCAGGTCGACTTCGGCATGCAACTCGACCAGCTGTCGATGTGTTTCGTGCTGCTGATCACCGGCGTCGGCTCGCTCATCCACATCTACTCGATCGGGTACATGGCCGACGATCCCGGGCGGCGGCGGTTTTTCGGGTACCTCAACCTGTTCCTGTCGGCGATGCTGCTGCTGGTGCTCGCCGACAACTACCTCGGGCTCTACATCGGCTGGGAGGGCGTCGGTTTGGCGTCCTATCTGCTGATCGGCTTCTGGGCCCACAAACCGTCGGCGGCCACGGCGGCCAAAAAGGCGTTCGTCGTCAACCGCGTCGGCGACATGGGCCTGGCCATCGCGATGATGGTGATGTTCGCCTACATCGGGTCGATCTCATATGCGGGCGTGTTCGCCGCCGCCCCCGCAGCCGGCGAAGGCGTGCTCACCGCGATCGGGCTGCTGCTGTTGCTCGCCGCGTGCGGGAAGTCGGCGCAGGTGCCCCTGCAGTCCTGGCTGGGCGACGCCATGGAGGGTCCGACGCCGGTGTCGGCGCTCATCCACGCCGCGACCATGGTGACCGCGGGCGTCTACCTGATCGTGCGCTCCGGGCCGGTGTTCGACCTCGCGCCGAACGCGCAGTTGGGTGTCGTGATCGTCGGGGCGGTCACTCTGCTGTTCGGCGCGATCATCGGCTGCGCGAAAGACGACATCAAGAAAGCCCTTGCGGCATCGACGATGTCGCAGATCGGTTACATGGTCCTGGCGGCGGGGCTCGGCCCGATCGGCTACGCGTTCGCGATCATGCACCTGCTGACCCACGGCTTCTTCAAGGCCGGGCTGTTCCTGGGCGCCGGGTCGGTGATGCACGCGATGAACGACGAGGTCGACATGCGCCGCTACGGCGGCCTGCGCAAGGCGCTGCCAATCACCTTCGCCACTTTCGGACTCGGCTACCTCGCGATCATCGGCGTTCCGCCGCTGGCCGGCTTCTTCTCCAAGGACGGCATCATCGAAGCTGCGCTCGGCGCGGGGGGCGTCAAGGGATTCATCCTCGGCGGCGCGGCGATTCTGGGCGCCGGCATCACCGCGTTCTACATGACCAGGGTGATGCTGATGACGTTCTTCGGCGAAAAGCGTTGGGCCGACCACGCGCATCCGCACGAGGCGCCGGCGGTGATGACATGGCCGATGATCCTGCTGGCCATCGGGTCCGTCGGCTCCGGCGCGGCCTTCGCGATCGGCGGCACCCTCGAGCATTGGCTCGAGCCGGTGGTCGGTGCGCATGAGGTGCACCACGTCGCGCCGGTGTGGGTGGTGACGACGGTGATCCTGGCGGTGGTGGCGGTGGGCATCGCCATCGCCTACCGGATGTATGCCGGCAAGCCTGTGCCCGAACAAGTCCCGGCCGGATCGGCGCTCACCGTCGCGGCCCGCAGAGACCTGTACGGCGACGCATTCAACGAACAGGTGCTGATGCGGCCCGGTCAGGTGCTGACACGCGGGCTCGTCGAGATCGACGACGAGGCGGTCGACGGCGCCGCCAGCGGACTCGCCGGTCTGGTCAGCCGCGTGTCGGATGGGTTGCGGCGGTTGCAGACCGGTTACGCCCGCTCGTATGCGCTCTCGATGCTCGGAGGTGCGGTTCTGATGGTCGCGGCGATGCTGGCGGTGCAGCTGTGGTGAACAACTTCCCTTGGCTGACCGTGCTGTGGGCGACGCCGACCGTCGGGGCTGCGCTGGTGATCCTGCTGCCGGCCGCGCAGCGGGTGCTGGCCAAATGGTTCGCGTTGGCCGTCTCGATTGCGGTGTTGGCGATCACCGCACTGCTCGCGGTGCGGTTCGAACCCGGCGGCGAACAGTATCAGTTCGTCGAATCGCACCGGTGGATACCGTCTTTCGGCACCGGCTACATCCTCGGCGTCGACGGCATCGCGATGGCGATCGTGGTGCTCACCGCCGTGCTGGTGCCGCTGCTGATCATCGCCGGATGGAACGACGCTGACACCCGCACCGGCCTGCGGGGACGCTCGGTGCAGACCTACCTCGCGCTGACCCTGGCCGTCGAGGGCATGGTCCTGATGTCGCTGGTCTCGCTCGACATCCTGCTGTTCTACGTGTTCTTCGAAGCGATGCTGATCCCGATGTACTTCCTCATCGGCGGATTCGGTGGTGAGAATCGTTCTAAAGCTGCGGTGAAGTTCCTGCTGTACAACCTGTTCGGCGGTTTGATCATGCTGGCCGCGGTGATCGGGCTGTACGTGGTGACCGGCTCGAGCGACGCCTTCGCTGCCGGCACATTCGACTTCCGTGAGATCGTGGCCGCGGTATCCAGCGGTGAGTTCGTGGTCAACCCGGCCGTGATGAACATGCTGTTCGGTGGCTTCATGTTCGCGTTCGCGGTCAAGGCGCCGCTGTGGCCGTTCCACCGGTGGCTGCCCGACGCCGCGGTCGAGGCGACACCGGCCAGCGCGGTGCTGATGATGGCGGTCATGGACAAGGTCGGCACGTTCGGGATGCTGCGCTACTGCCTGCAGTTGTTCCCCGACGCGTCAATGTATTTCCAGCCGCTGGTGGTGACACTCGCGGTGATCGGAATCGTCTACGGCGCGATCCTCGCGATCGGGCAGACCGACGTCATGCGGTTGATCGCCTACACGTCGATCTCCCACTTCGGGTTCATCATTCTGGGCATCTTCGTGATGACCAGCCAGGGGCAGTCCGGCTCGACGCTGTACATGGTCAACCACGGCCTGTCGACGGCCGCACTCTTCCTCATCGCCGGCTTCCTGGTGTCGCGCAGGGGCACCCGGCTGATCAACGCCTACGGCGGCGTGCAGAAGGTGGCGCCGGTGCTGGCGGGCACCTTCCTGGTCGCCGGGCTGGCGACGCTGTCGCTTCCGGGCCTGGCCCCGTTCATCAGCGAATTCCTCGTCCTCATCGGCACGTTCACCCGCTTCCCGGTGCTCGCGGTGTTCGCGTCGACCGCACTTGTGCTGTCGGCCATCTACATCCTGTGGATGTACCAGCGGATGATGACGGGACCCGTCACCGACGGCAACGCCCGGGTGCGAGACCTGGTGCCGCGCGAACTCGTCGTCGTCACCCCGCTGATCGCCTTGCTGCTCGTGTTGGGGGTGTATCCGAAACCCGCACTGGACGTCATCAATCCCGCGGTCGACCACACCTTGACCACGATCGACCAGCCTGACCCTGCACCCAGACTCGCGGAAGGGCCGACACCATGACCCTCTCCCCGCCGACCGTCGAATACGGCCTGCTGTCCCCGATGTTGATCATCTTCGGGGTCGCGATCGCCGGGGTCCTCGTCGAAGCGTTCCTGCCGCGGCAACGCCGCTACGCCAGCCAATTGGCGCTCTGCTTCGCCGGTCTGGCGGCGGCCCTGGTGGCTGTGGTGCTGCTCGCGCGCGACCTGCACGGCGCCGGCCGTTCGGCCGTGATGGGCGCCGTCGTCGTCGACGCTCCTGCGCTGTTCCTGCAGGGCACGATCCTGCTCGTCGGCGTGCTGGGCGTGCTGCTGATCGCCGAACGGCAGGTCGGCGCGAACAACGGCGCGAACATCGACGCCGACGGCGGCACTCGCGGCCTGGACGGGTTCACGCCTCAGGCATCCGCGGTGCCCGGCAGCGTCGCCGAGCAATTGGCCACCAAGGCCGGCGTCATCCAGACCGAGGTCTTCCCGCTGACGATGTTCGCGATCGGCGGCATGTTGTTGTTCCCCGCAGCCGACGACCTCTTGACGATGTTCATCGCGCTCGAAGTGCTGTCGTTGCCGCTGTACCTGCTGTGCGGGCTGGCGCGCAAGCGCCGCCTGCTGTCGCAAGAGGCGGCGATGAAATACTTTCTGCTGGGCGCCTTCTCGTCGGCGTTCTTCCTCTACGGCGTCGCAATGCTGTACGGGTATGCGGGGACGCTGAACCTGGACGGCATCGCCGAGGCCGTCGCTGCGGGATCGGGTAAGACCTCGCTCGCACTGATCGGCACGGGTCTGCTGCTGGTCGGTGTGCTGTTCAAGGTCGGCGCGGTACCGTTCCACTCCTGGATCCCCGACGTGTATCAAGGGGCACCGACCCTGATCACGGCGTTCATGGCGGCTGCGACGAAGATCGCCGCGTTCGGCGCGATGCTGCGGGTGTTCTACGTCGCGCTGCCCGGACTTCGCGACGACTGGCGTCCGGTGCTGTGGGCGGTCGCCATCCTCACGATGGTGATCGCCACCGTGGCCGCGGTGACCCAGGCGGACGTCAAGCGGATGCTCGCGTATTCCGCGGTGTCGCATACCGGTTTCATGCTCACCGGGTTGATCGGTGGGAACGAGGCCGGACTCTCCTCGACACTGTTCTATCTTTTCGCGTACGGGTTCAGCACCGTCGGAGCGTTCGCGGTCGTGGGCCTGGTGCGCGATGCGGCCGGTGAAGAAGCCACCGCGATCGCCCGGTGGGCCGGTCTGGGCCGACGGTATCCGATTGTCGGCATTGTGTTTTCGCTGTTCTTGCTCGCTTTCGCGGGCATTCCGCTGACCAGCGGCTTCGTCAGCAAGTTCGCGGTATTCAAGGCCGCGGGCGAGGGCGGCGCGATCGCATTGGTGGTCGTCGGCGTCGTCGCGAGCGCGATCGCCGCATACTTCTACGTGCGGGTCATCGTGTTGATGTTCTTCACGGAGCCGCCCGATGACGCGCCGACGGTGGTGGTACCAAGCCTGTTGAGCACCACCGTGGTCACCGCCACGGCCGCGGTCACGTTCGCGCTCGGCGCGCTGCCGCAACCACTGCTGGATCTGGCGAACAACGCGAATCAGTTCCTGCGTTAGGTGGCCGGGAGCAGGCCGACCTGACGGTATGCGGCTTCGAGGTAGCGTCGCATCTGCCTCTCGGTCGGCGGAGTGGGTTGCAATACCCGGTATGTCACGGCGCCGGCCAGCATGTCGACGAGAACCTCGAGATCGGCGTCCACGGGGACTGCGCCGTCTCGCTGAGCGCGTTCGAGCATGGCGATGGTGAGGGTGCGCCGGGGCAGGATGTAGCGGTCCCAATACGTCTGCATCAACTGCGGGTGCGTCACGGCAGAGCCGTAGATCTGCGCCGCAAGGGCTCGGAACCGGGGATCGGTCGCGGTCCGCGCCGCTCCGGCGATGTTGCGTCGGACGAAGACCTGAGGTGGCGTCGCCGCGATCTCCTCGCGGGTCGGCCACTGCACATCGGCGCTCACGTGCGCCTCGATCGCGTCGGCGACAAGCGGTTCTTTACCCGACCATCGCCGGTAGATGGTCGGCTTGCCGACGCCGGCGCGTTTGGCCACCTGCTCGATACTCATGCCGGCGATGCCGTTTTCGATGAACAACTCCAGTGCCGCCCGCATGATCGCGGCGTCGAGCTCCTGGCTTCGCGGCCGGCCGCGGCTCGGCGCGGTCATCGCACGGTGCCCGTCGTGAGCGCACGAGTCAGCCACCGGCGCAAGGCTTCCTGTCGGCGCCCGCGCCACGCCAGGTGTCCGTCCGGGCGAACGAGCAACGCGTCACCGTCGATGCGTCGATCGATCGTCGAAATCCGGTCGGCACCGAGGTGCTCGACCGCGACCCCTGCGAGGTCATCATCGGAGCCCAGAAGTCCCCACCGTCCGTTCAATTCGGCCCCGGACACCCCGGGCACCCGGTCGCCCGGACGCAGCCCGCACAACGGCAGCGATCGGCGCGCCAAGGGTCCGTGACGGTATGTCACCCACAACTGCGACGTCCGGTACGTCACCCAACGTTGCACAGCGGGCAGGTTCATCACCGGAACCACGACGCGGTCGCGGATGAAGCGCCCGATCCCGCTCTGCGCCACATTCACCTTCGTCACCGCACTGGTGCCGCGCAACACCTCGGTGGCAAGCGGACGACGCTCGGCCTCATACGTGTTCAGCAGCTTCTCGTCGGCGCGGCCGGCCGTGACGAGAGCGAGCTTCCATGCGAGGTTCTCGGCGTCGCCGAGGCCGGTCAACATCCCCTGACCGCCGAAAGGCGCGTGAGTGTGCGCGGCGTCGCCGGCGATCAGCACCCGACCACGCCGGTATGTCGCTGCCAGCCGGCGATGCACGCTGAACATCGACAACCACTCGGCGTGCTCTATGGGAGCCCGGCGGCCGGTGCGCTCGGGGATGATGCGCTCCAACCGCGCGAGAATCTCTTGCTGACTCGGTTTCTGCGTTGGCGCATCCGGATCGTAGGCGATGATGCGCCACAGCCCGTCCGGCATCGGCATCGCTCCGATCATCCCGTCCCGGTGTATCCAACCGGTGGTGCCCGAGCGGTCGAGGTCCCAGTCGATGCGCAGGTCGGCGAGCAGGAAACGTTCGGTGAGCCGGACTCCGGGGAAGTCGATGTCGGCGGCACTCCGCGCGACGCTGGCCGCGCCGTCGCAGCCGATCAGCCAGCGGCTCTCGATCGCGTCCCCGTTGTCAGTGACCGCCGTGATTGCATCCGTCTCCTGGTGCACGTCGGCAAGGGCTGTGCCCCAATGTATTTCGCCGCCGAGCTCAGCGAGCCGGTCACGCAGCGCGCCCTCGACGGCGGCCTGCGAGATCACCATCGGCGGCGCCGCGGTGTGCATGCCGGGGTCGCCGAACCGGATCCGCATGACCGGCTTGTCACCGAGATACGTCAGGATGCTCATCGCTCGTACTGACCGATCGGGCAGATCGCCGAGTGCGCCGAGGCGGTCCAGCACTTCGGACCCGCGAGCGTGCAGGAAGTTCGCCCGCGACGTGGTCGCCGGCGCGACCGCTTTGTCGATCACCTGAACGCGGACACCTTGCATCAACAGGCCACAGGCCACGGCCAAACCCGTGGGCCCCGCCCCGACCACGAGGACTTCGGGATCATTCATGGCTACATTTCCTTTACGACTCCGTTTCGTAATCGAATATAGTCGCTCAGGCGGCCGAACGCTAGATTCGGTGGATGACCGATGCCCTCGTCCTCGTCGTCGACCACGGCCCGGTGCGGGTTCTCACACTCAACCGGCCCGAGGCACGAAACGCGTTGAGTCGCGGCCTGATCAAAGCCACGTACACCGCGCTGACCGAGGCCGACGCCGACGCGTCCGTCGGCGCCGTCGTGCTCACCGGGACAGACCCGGCGTTCTGCGCCGGCGTGGACCTCAAGGAGGCGCAACGCGACGGCCTGAGCTATTTCGAGGAGTTCCGCTCACAGAGCTGCATCGCCGCGACGGGCAACATGCGTACGCCGATCATCGGGGCGATCAACGGGGCGACGTTCACGGGCGGTCTGGAGATGGCGCTCGGTTGCGATTTTCTCGTCGCCTCCGAGCGGGCCGTGTTCGCCGATACCCACGCTCGGGTCGGTATTCTGCCCGGCGGCGGCATGACCGCCCGCCTCCCCCAGGTGGTCGGGCTCGCGATGGCCCGCCGGCTGTCGATGACCGGCGAGGTGGTCGACGCGGCCCGCGCCGAGCGCATCGGGCTGGTGACCGAGGTCGTCGCACATGACCGGTTGCTCGACCGCGCGGTCGAACTGGCCACACAGATCGCCGAGGTACCCGGACCGATCATGCTCGGCCTCAAGGAGATCTACACGACCGGTGCGGCCGCGGTGATCGATCCGGCGTTGGCCGCCGAGGAGGCAATCGCGTTCGCACAGCATCGCGATTTCGAAGCGCTGGGCGACCAGTTCCGTGCGGTGTCAGAGCGCAACAAGCGCCAGATCGACCGCTGAGGGCCCGCGCTAGTACCGACGTATCAGGACGAATTCGACCGTGCGGCGCCCGCCGAACTCCTGGCGGGGCGGCGTCGACATCTCCACCTGTTTGCGGGCCTGCGTTGCGACAGGCGTATGCGGGTCGAGCACCGACAGATAGACCTTGTGCTCGGCGAGCGACGCGACCGCACGCTCGAAGCAACCCTCGTCGACGGCCTCGACGTGGGTGCCGCCGGGGCCGTTCTGGAATAGCCAGCGCGGCGGGTCGGGCAGGCTGTCATACGCGTCGAGGACCGCGGTGGCGAACTCGATGTGGTCGCGTTGGTTCGGCGCGCCCGGCGCCCACTCGGGACCGCCGTAGATGCTGAGGACGACGTCCGGGTCGAGCTCGGTGATCGTCTCGATGATCTTCGCGCGCAGCTCGGCGGTGTTGCGGATCTCGCTGTCGGGAAACTCCCAGAACCGGACGTCGTGGACACCGACGATGGCCGCCGATCGCAGCTGCTCCCGCTCGCGCAGCTGACCGGCCTGTTCGGGTGCCATTCCGGCGATGCCGGCCTCACCGCGGCTTGCGAAGGCGTAGTGGACGGTCTTGCCCGCGGCGGTCCAGTTCGCCACTGCGGCGGCGCACCCGTACTCGGGGTCGTCGGGATGCGGGACCAGGACCAGCGCGGTGCGCCAGTCGGTCGGAAACGCGTCGGGCACGTCTGTCATGTCACCACACCGTGGATCACAATGGCGGCGGTCTGCTCGACCCAGTCGTCGCCGAGCGGCTCGCCGGGCCGCAACAGCATCCGCAGCAAGGTCGCGCCGCCGATGACCTCCACCAACCGATCCGGGTCGACATCGGGATGAACCTCGCGTCGCTGCACCGCGTCGGTCAACCGGTTGCGCACCGCCACGAACACCCCGGTGAACCGGTCCATCACCCGGTCGTTGAGATCGGCGTCGGCGGCCATGTCGGAGATCAGGCCGGGCAACGCCGCGCGCACCACGGGGCTGGAGAACACGTCGCGGGCGGCCGCGAGCATCGCGCGGATGTCGGCGGCGATGTCACCCGGCGGCGTCTCGATCGCCGTCGGCGCGGCCGGAAAGGCGGCTTCGTGGACGAGTTCGGCCTTGCTGGACCACCGTCGATACAAGGCGGTCTTGGTGGTGCCCGCGCGTTCGGCCACCGCGGCGATCGTGAGGTTCGAATAGCCGATTTCGGCAAGCAGATCCGCGGTGGCACGCAGTATGGCAGCGTCAATACGCGGATCCCGGGGTCGCCCGGCGCCCGAGGCCTTGTCAACCGATGACGAGTCTGATTTCATATCGCTACCCACCGTATCGTAATTCTCGGTCGAAGGAAGAACTTGTGGCTAGTGAACCGGCTGTCGAGGACATCAATCGCCTCGAGCATTCGAGCCGTGATCTGAGCACCCTCCCCGGTGTGATGTCGCGGTGGCTCTCGACGGTGCTGCCAGGCGGGGTGGCACCGGAGATCACCGTGGAAAGTGGCGTCGACGCCAACGGGATGTCGTCGGAAACGATCATCCTGACCGGACGCTGGACCGCCGACGGTCAGGCGCAGGAACAGAAGTGGGTGGCTCGGGTGGCGCCCACGCCCGAGGACGTCCCGGTGTTCTCGTCCTACCGGATGGACCACCAGTTCGACGTGATCCGGTTGGTGCAGGAGAAGACCGACGTTCCGGTGCCGCAGGTGCGGTGGCTGGAGAACAGCGGCGAGGTGCTCGGTACGCCGTTCTTCCTGATGGACTACGTCGACGGCCGGGTGCCGCCCGATGTCATGCCGTACACGTTCGGAGGGAACTGGTTCGCCGACTCGCCTGCCGAACGGCAACGGGAACTACAGGACAACACCGTCGGCGTGATCGCCAAACTGCACTCGATTCCGCAACCGGAGACGACCTTCGGTTTCCTCGATGACGGAAGCGACCGCAATGCGTTGCGGCGCAACCTGAATTGGCTCAAGGACTGGTACCAGTTCGCCGTACCGGACATCGGGCGCTCGTCGCTGATCGAGCGGGCCCTCGAATGGCTGGAGGCCAACTGGCCGGCCGACGTCGCGGCCAGCGACCCGGTCCTGGTGTGGGGCGACTCCCGCGTCGGCAACGTGCTGTACTCGGATTACCGGCCGGTGGCCGTACTCGACTGGGAGATGGCCACACTCGGGCCGCGCGAGATGGACGCGGCATGGATGATCTTCGCGCACAACGTTTTCCAGGAGCTGGCCGGTCTCGCGGGGCTGCCCGGACTGCCCGACTTCATGCGCGAGGACGACGTCAAGTCAACCTACGCCGCGTTGACCGGCGTCGAACTCGGCGACCTGCACTGGTTTTACGTCTATTCCGGCGTGATCTGGGCGTGCGTGTTCATGCGCACCAGCGCGCGGCGGGTTCGCTTCGGCGAGATCGAACGGCCCGACGACGTCGAATCACTGTTCTACCACGGCTCACTACTCAAACGACTGATCGGAGAGGATGCCTGATGCTCGGGCCCACCGACGAATTCCCCATCCACCAGATTCCGCAACCGATTGCCTGGCCCGGATCGTCGGACCGCAACTTCTACGACCGCTCCTACTTCAACGCGCACGACCGCACCGGCGACATCTTTCTGATCACCGGTATCGGCTACTACCCCAACCTCGGTGTCAAGGACGCATTCGTCCTCATACGGCGGGGCGACGAGCAGACCGCGGTGCACCTGTCCGACGGCATAGACTCCGACCGGCTCAACCAGCACGTGCTCGGCTACCGCGTCGAGGTGAACGAACCGCTGCACAAGCTGCGGATCGTCTGTGAGGAGACCGAGGGCATCGCCGTCGACCTCACCTGGGACGGCCTCTTCGACGCGGTGCAGGAACAGCGCCACGTGTTGCGCACCGGCACCCGAATCACGTTGGACGCGCAGCGTTTCGCACAGGTCGGATCGTGGAGCGGCGTCATCGCGGTCGACGGCGAGGAGATTGCCGTCGACCCGTCGGTGTGGATCGGCAGCCGCGACCGGTCGTGGGGCATCCGCCCCATCGGCGAACCCGAACCCGCCGGCAGGCCGGCGCATCCGCCGTTCGATGGCATGTGGTGGCTGTACGTGCCGATGGCCTTCGACGACTTCGGGATCGTGTTGATCATCCAGGAGGAGCCGAACGGATTCCGCAGCCTCAACGACTGCACGCGAATCTGGCGCGACGGCCGCGTCGAACAACTCGGCTGGCCTCGCGTGAAGATCCACTACACCTCGGGTACGCGAATCCCGTACGGCGCCACCATCGAAGCGACGACACCGGACGGCTCGCCCGTGGTGTTCGAGGTCGAGTCGAAGCTACCGGTCCCCATCCACATCGGGGGCGGGTACGGCGGGGACTCGGACTGGCTGCACGGCATGTGGAAGGGCGACAAGTTCACCGAACGCCTCACCTACGACATGACCGATCCGGCAGTCAACGGCCGCGCCATGTTCGGGGTCATCGACCACGTCGGCCGCGCGGTGTGCCGGGAGAACGGTCAGTCCGCCGAGGGGTGGGGTTTGTTCGAGCACGGTGCGCTCGGCCGGCACGACCCGTCGGGATTCAAGGACTGGCTCACCGTCGCCGACTGAGCTGTGCCCCCGCGGGCAGACACCAAGTGACCCGAAAAGCCGCGAAATCAGGGCACTTTGCGTCTGCTGGGCCGAGAAAGTCTCGCGCCGAGAAAGTCAGGCGACTGGCGCTGCCGGGACCGGTGCCCGCCCGAACACCATCGACTCCTCGATCCGGTCGAATCGGTGGTCGATCGCGTCGAGCACATAGTTGTGCCGGACGTTCCACGGCCGGTGCGTTCCGGACTTCGGCAACGCGTGCAGGGCGCGTTGTACGTAGCCGGCGTTGATGTTCCACGCCGGCTTTTCCGGCATCGGTTTGTCGCCGAGATGCGGATAGGCGTGGGTGTACCCGTGAGAATCCATGTAGGACACCAGCCGTGCGAATGCGCGGGCGGTCAGATCCGCACGCAGCGTCCATGAGGCGTTGATGTAGCCGACGCACCATGCCAGGTTCGGCACGTCCTCGAGCATGTGCTCCTTGTAGACGAACCGGTCCTGCGGTTTGATCTCGGCGCCGTCGATGCTGATATGAACACCGCCGAGCGCCTGCAGCTGTATCCCGGTGGCGGTGATGATCACGTCGGCGTCGATCCGCTGCCCGGAGCGCAATACGATGCCGGACGCGTCGATGTGGTCGATGTGGTCGGTCACCACGTCCAGGCGGCCGGTGTTGATCGCCTCGTAGAAGTCGTTGTCGAGCATCGCGCACAACCGTTGATCCCACGGGTCGTAACGCGGGTTGAAGTGGACGTCGACCGGATAGCCCGGCGGCAGATTGCGTTTGGCGTTCCGGCGGATGAAGCGCCTGCTGAGCTTGGGCGCCGCGCGGGCGAACGCGTAGATGAACACGGTGAAGATCGTGTTGTAGATGCGGGCGCCCCAGTACCCGGCCCGTCCCGGCAGCACTGCGCGAATCGCCTGCACGACGGGATTGACTCTCGGCCCCGAGAGCATGTACGTCGGCGACCGCTGCAGCATCGTCACATGCCCGGCCGTCTCGGTCAGCGACGGGATCATGCTGACCGCCGTTGCGCCGCTGCCGATCACGACGATGCGCTTGCCGGCGTAGTCGAGTGACTCGGGCCAGTGCTGAGGGTGCACCACCTCGCCGCTGAACTCGTCGAGGCCGGGGAAATCCGGGCGGTAGGGCTCGTCGTAGTTGTAGTAGCCGGTGCCGAAGAACAGGAAGCGGCCGCGGTACGTCGTCGGCGTCCCGTCCTGCTCGGTCTGCACCGTCCAGGTGTCGGTGGTCGAGTCCCAATCCGCGGACAACACATGGGTGTTGAACCGGATGTGCTTGTCGATGCCGTGCTTGCGGGCGGTCTGGGTGAGGTATTCGCGGATGTCGGGGCCGTCGGCAACGTTCTCCGGACGCGTCCACGGTTCGAAGGGGTAACTCAGCGTGAAGATGTCGCTGTCGGATCGGATGCCCGGATAGCGGTGCAAGTCCCAGGTGCCGCCGATGCGGGCGCGGCGCTCGAGAAGCGTGTAGCTCAGGTTCGGGTTCTTCTCCTGCAGGCGATAGGCGGCGCCGATGCCCGAAATGCCCGCGCCGATGATCAGTACGTCGGCGTACTGCACCCGGTTGTCCATCCGCAAACTCCTTTGGTTCTGCTGAGTACCACGATAGGAGTCAGGCGGCCAGCGCGTCGACGATCTCGGCCAACGCATCGACGGCGATGGGTCCGGGCTGGTAGAGGCAGATCCGGTCGGACACTCCCTCGACGCGGTCACGGATGTGGGCGGCCACCTCGGCCGGGCTGCCGCACGCGGCGATGGTGTGCAGTACCTCGTCGTCGATCAGCGTGCCCATCTCCTGCCAGCGCCCCTGCTTGGACAGCGCGTTGAGCTCGGGCTGCAGCTCACCCCAGCCGTGCACGTCGAGCACCGGGCGGTAGGCGGGCGTGGAGCCGTAGAAGGCCAGCAGCCTGCGCGCGGCCGTGTGCGCCGTCTCGTCGCTGCCTACGGACACGATGATCTCGGGGACCACCGCGAAGTCGTCGAGGGACCTGCCCGCCTGCGCCAACCCGTTGCGCACGGCGGGCATCGTCACCTCGTGTAGGAACCGTTTGGTCCCGAACGGCATCACCAACAGGCCGTCGGCGACCTCGGCGGTGGCGCGAGTCAGCCGCGGGCCCAGCGCACCGAGATAGATCGGCGGCATTCCGTACGGGTTCGGTCCCGGGTTGAATGTCGGCGTCATCAGCGTGTGCCGGTAGTACTCACCGCGGAAATCGAGGCGTTCGCCGGTCTCCCACGCCGCGAACACCGCGCGCAGCGCGCCGACCATCTCCTTCATCCGCTCGACCGGACGGTCGAAGGCCGCGCCGTAGCGTTTTTCGACCTGCGCGCGCACCTGCGTGCCGAGGCCCAAGGTGAAGCGGCCCTTGGCGAGCAGCTGAAGGTCGTAGGCCTGGTGGGCGAGCTGAATCGGGTTGCGCGGAAACGCGATGGCCACGTTGGTCATCAGGTCGAGGCCGTCGATGGTGGACGCCAGCGTCAGCGGCGCGAAAACGTCGTGCGGTCCCTCGAAAGTGAACACTCCGCTGGCACCCGCGTCGCGCAGCAGCTGCGCCCGCTCGATCGCATCGGTTGGGCCGAACAACGCTGTCATGACCTTCACGGCGTGAGAGCCTAATCGCGTGCCCACTTCCTCCGTCCCGGCCGACACCGATGTGGTCGTGGTGGGCGCCGGGTTCGCCGGGCTGTCGGCCGCGCGGGCGTTGGTGCGGCTGGGCCACGACGTCGTGGTGCTCGAGGGCCGTGACCGGGTGGGCGGGCGGTCGTCGACGGCGACGATCGCGGGTGTCCCCGTCGACCTCGGTGGCACGTTCGTCGGGCCGACTCAGGACGCTGTCGGCGAGTTGGCGGCCGAGCTGGGCTGCCGGACCGTCCCGACGTACAGCCAGGGCAAGAACCTGATCCGCTGGCGGGGCAAGGTCCGGTCCTATCGCAGCACCATCCCGCGGCTGTCGATCATCGAACTGCTCGACGTGTCGCGGATCCAGTGGCGTTTCGAACGCGTCTGCCGCAAGGTGCCGGTGGACAAGCCGTGGGAGGCCACGATCGCTCACAGCCTGGACTCCCAGACGCTCGACGGCTGGCTGAAGTCGGTGCACGCCAGCGCGGGAACACGGGATCTGATGGCGATCATGTCGAGGGTCACCTGGGGGTGCGAACCCGATGCGGTGTCGATGCTGCACGCGGTGCGCTACGTCAAGGCGGCCGGCGGCCTGGACCGCATGCTCGACGTCGAGGGCGGCGCGCAACAGAGCCGATTCCCCGATGGCACACAACAGATCGCGGCACGGATAGCCGAGGAATTGGGCTCGCGCGTCGTGCTCGATGCCGCGGTACGCAGCATCGAACGGCACAACAACGGCACGCTCACCGTGACCTCCGATCGCGGGTCCGTGCGCGCCAAGGCCGTCGTCGTCGCAATCCCGCCCGAACACCGCAACGCGATCGCGTTCCTGCCCGAGCTGCCCGCCGAGTACGGCAAGCTCGCGCAGCACTGGCCGCAGGGCAATCTCAGCAAGGCCTACGCCGCATACGAGACGCCGTTCTGGCGCGCGAAAGGCCTCTCGGGAGAGGCCCTTTCCGACGAAGGGCCGGTGTTCATCACGTTCGACGTGAGCCCGGGAGACGAGGGCCCCGGCATCCTGCTCGGGTTCACCGACGCCCGCTCGTTCGACCGACTGCCGCCGGCGCGGCGCCGCGAACGCGCGCTGTCGGGCTTCGCGATGTTGTTCGGTGACGCCGCGTTGGCACCGATCGACTACCTCGATCACTGTTGGGGCGCAGAGCAATTCGCGCCAGGCGGGCCGACGGCCGCCGTGCCGCCCGGCTCCTGGACCGCATACGGGCCCTGGTTGCGCAAGCCCGTCGACGGGATCTATTGGGCCGGTACGGAAACCGCCGACACCTGGACCGGCTTTCTCGACGGCGCGGTGCGCTCCGGCCGGCGCGCCGCGGACGAGGTGCATCGCGCCCTGACCGGTTAGGCCGGTGGGCCGAAACTAGGAACTGATGCGGCCCTCGGAGGTCACCGAGTCGATCAGCAGCCGCAGATGCTTGTTCACTTCGTCCGGGCGTTCCAGGATTGCGCAGTGTCCGCCGGACAGTTCGACGAACTGGGTCAGATTGGGTGCCTCACGGGCGATCCGGCGCGACGACGCGATCGGCAGCAGCCGGTCCTTCTCACTGCCGATCACCAGCGTCGGCACCACGAGGTTGGCGAGCCCGATGTGTCGCGGACCGAGGTGGTCGACGAGCGTATGGGCCCAGCCGCCACGGCCGGCGGGCGCAGTCGCAAGGAACAACTCATGGACGAACGCAGCGATGGCCGGGTCGGCGTCGTGGCCCACCGCGAGCATCGACAGGAAGCGCTGGTTCGGGCCGGCGGCGGCGCGCGGCAGCGGCATCGCGCCGAAGGTCTTCAGGAACGCCCCGGCGGTGAGCACGCGCACGCCGGCAAGTCGCGCCGGCACGGGCAGCAGCTGGACGTTGCGCAACAGGTCGCCGGTCGTGGTGTTGATCAGCGCGACGGCGTCCGCGCGTTCGGTCACCCGCTCGGCGTACCGCTCCGCCCACGACGTGATCGCGATGCCGCCCATCGAATGGCCGGCGATGACCGCCCGTTCGCCCGCTGCGAGCGTCGCGTCGAGCACCGAATCGAGGTCGGCCGCCAGATGATCGAGGCTGTACGCGCGACGACGGACCGGCACTGCGCTGCGGCCGTGGCCGCGGTGGTCGAACGCGATGACGCGATAGTCGCGCGACAGATCGGTGATCTGATGTGCCCACACCCGGATGGCGCACGTGATTCCGTGCGCCAGCACGATCGGATAGCCGTCCTCGGGTCCGAAGACCTCGGCATGCAGGCGGATGCCGTCCTTGGAACGCACTGCGACGGCGCGGCTCTCGGGCAGCGACTGGGCGGCGGCGAAGACGGGGGCCTTCGACCGGCCGCGGGGACCACCACTCATCTTCGCTCCGTTCGACCGCGGCGACGTTGCCGCATAAGTGAGCTTATCTAGCAGTGTGCAGTACAGCCTTGACCGCGGCGCCGATATCGGGCATTCGAAGATGTTAAATAGGCGCCATGCGTGCGATCCAGATAGCCAGCCTCGACGGACCTTCGGCGGCGAAGCTCGTCGAGGTGGACGAACCGGAAGGTGATGGAGCGGTCGTCATCGAAGTGCACGCGGCCGGTGTCGCGTTTCCCGACGTGCTGCAGTCACGCGGGCTCTATCAGTACAAGCCGGAGCTGCCGTATTCGCCCGGCGGTGAGGTCGCGGGCGTGGTGCGCAGCGCCCCGAACGGCTCGCACGTGCAGGCGGGTGACCGCGTCGCCGCCCTGACGATGCTGTGCGGCGCGATGGCCGAAGTCGTCGCGCTGCCCGCCGAACGCGTTTTCAAGCTGCCCGACAACGTCTCGTTCGAAGCCGGCGCGGGTCTGCTGTTCAACGACCTCACCATGCACCACGCGCTGCGGACGCGGGGCCGGTTGGCCGAGGGCGAAACCGTGCTCGTGCACGGGGCGGCCGGCGGCATCGGAACGTCGACACTGCGGCTGGCGCCGGCGTGGGGCGCGTCGCGGGTGATCGCGGTGGTGAGCACGGAGGCCAAGGCCGAGGTGGCCAGGGCCGCCGGGGCGACCGACGTGGTGCTGGCCGACGGGTTCAAGGACGCCGTGAAGGGGTTGACCGACGGCCGCGGCGTGGACATCGTCATCGACCCGGTCGGTGGCGACCGCTTCACCGACTCGCTGCGCTCGCTGGCCCCGGGCGGGCGGCTGCTTGTGATCGGCTTCACCGGCGGCGAGATCCCGACCGTGAAGGTGAACCGGTTGCTGCTCAACAACGTCGACGCGGTCGGCGTGGGCTGGGGCGCCTGGACGTTCACCCATCCGAACTACCTTGCCGAGCAGTGGGCCGAGCTGGAGCCGCTGCTGGCGTCCGGCAAGGTGTCGGCGCCGCAACCCCAGGTGTTCCCACTCGAGCGCGCCGCCGATGCGATCGCCGCGCTGGAGGACCGCTCGGCGAAGGGCAAGGTCGTCGTCGCGGTGCGGTGACTTTCCCGGCGACTTGTGCACGTTCAGGAGCGGTGAGCGCTCTGCGGTGAGCGCTCCGAAACGTGCACAAATCACAGATACGGGTCGGCCCAGGCGCTGATGATGCGCGCGGCGCGGGCCGCCTGGTTCTTCTCAGTGAGCAGATGATCGGCGCCCTCGAGTGAGACGAAGCTGCGGGGGTGTCGGGCCGCGCGGAAGATCTCGCTGGCGTTTTCGATGCCGACGGTGTTGTCGGTCGGCGAATGCATGACGAGCAGCGCGCGGCGCAGGGTCCGGATGCGCTCCTGCAAATCGACGTTGCGGACGTCTTCGATGAAGTGCCGCTTCAACGTCAGCGCCTTACCGCCGATGAGAAACGGCGCCTCCCCCTCCGCCTCGATCCGCTCCACGAGCGCGTCGTACGTGCGCTCGACGTGCGCGGGCTCGGACGGCGCCGCGATGCTGGCCACCGCCGCGACGCTCGGGCACTCGTGGGCCGCAGCGATGGCGGCCGACCCGCCGAACGAGTGTCCGACCAGCAGGCGCACCTCGCGGCCTTCGGAGTTCATGAACTCGACGGCGCGCGCGGTGTCGGCCACCTTGTGCGAAAACGACCCGTCGCTCCAATCGCCTTCGGAGTCACCGAGGCCGAGGTTGTCGAAGCGCAGCATGCCGATGCCCTCGCCGGCGAGTTGCTTGCAGATGCGGCTGGCCGCGGGACTGTTCTTGCCGAGGGTGAAGCCGTGCGCGAACACGCCCCACCCGCGGACGTCGCCGTCGGGCACGTCGAGCTCACCCGCGAGCGTGGGTCCGCTGGAGCTCGGGAATCTGACGCGCTCAGCCACGCGGGTCATCCTGTCATCCGGCGACCATGTGTCGTCGATCACTTCTTCGGGTACCAGGGTGCCATGGCAAACCGAATCATCATCGCGGCGCTCGCCGTGGCGACACCGATCGTCGCGCTGTCCGCCTGCAGCTCGGAGGACGCCGGCGAGCAGACCACGACGCCCGGCACCACGGCGGCGCCCGCGGGCACGGAGAGACTGAACGCACAGCTGAAGACGGCCGACGGCACACCCGTCGCCAACGCGACGCTGGACTTCGCGAACGGCTTCGCCAGGGTGACGGTCGAGACGATCGAAGGCGGCATCTTGAGCCCGGGTTTCCACGGCTTGCACATCCATTCGGTGGGCAAGTGCGAAGCCAATTCGGTCCCGCCCACGGGCGGAGAGCCAGGCGATTTCCTGTCGGCGGGCGGCCACTTCCAGGCGCCGGGGCACACCGGCCACCCGGCGAGCGGCGACCTCACCGCGCTGGAGGTCCGCTCCGACGGGTCCGCAGAGCTCGTCACGACCACCGATGCGTTCACCGCTGCGGATCTGTTGGCCGGTGAGGGCACCGCGCTGATGATCCACCAGGACGAGGACAACTTCGCACACATCCCCGACCGCTACACCCAGCCGAACGGCACGCCGGGTCCGGATCAGGACACACTGGCCACGGGTGATGCCGGCGCACGGGTGGCGTGCGGTGTCATCGAGTCGGCGTCGGGAACCACCACCACGACAACGACGACCACGACAACCACGACGACGACACCGACGACGGTGACGGAGACGACCGTGATCAGCCCGACCACCGAGACGGTGGTGCCGCCGCCGCCGATTGAGACCACGACGGCGGAAACGACCACCGTGACGACCACGACCGCACCGACGACGACAACAACGACCGAGACCCCACCACCCGCGCCACCCGCTCCGGGCGGCTGACGGCGATCAGGACCGCTGCAGCAGGTCGCGTTTGACCTCGAGCCGCCGCAACTTGCCCGACGATGTCCGCGGTAGTGTGCCGGGCCGGACGAAGACGACGTCGGCGGGTACCACGCCGCATTCGGATGCGACGCGCTCGATGAGGTCGGCGCGCGACTGCGCCTCGTCGGGGCCGCGGAACTCCGCGACGATCGCGACGCCGGGCCTAACGGAGCGCTCCCCCACGCCGACCGCCACCACGGCGCCGTCCCGCACGCCGGGCGCGCCGGCCGCCACCCGTTCGACCTCGGCGGGGAAGATGTTGCGCCCGGCCACCGTGATCAGTTCCTTGGCGCGGCCACAAACCACCAGACCGCCGTCGACGAAGTAGCCGAGATCGCCTGTGGCGAACCATTCGTCGGGGTCCAACGGGGCGTCGTCACGGTAGCCCGACATCATCGAGGTTCCGCGGATCTGGATCTCGCCGACCTGCGCGTCGTCGCGCTGCTCGACACGCACCGACATGCCGGGGATCGGCTCGCCCAGTACCGCATGGCCGGCCTCGTCGACGATCAGGCCGCGGCCAGGCTCGGGAACCGTTACGGCACAGGTGGATTCGGCCAAGCCGTAGGAGGGCGCAAGTGCACCGGCGGAGAACCCGAACCGGGCCATCTCGGTGGCGAACAAGGCGGTCAGTTCACAGTCGACGGGTTCGCCGCCGTTGAGCGCGAACCGCATGCTGCTGAGGTCGACGTCGGTGACCCGGCGCGAGTACTTTCCGATCAATCCGTATGCCATGTTCGGTGCAGCGGTGATCGTGGCGCGACTCTCGGTGAGCCAGTTCAACCAGCGAAACGGGGAGGCCTGGAATGCGGCGGTCGGCGCCTGCCACAAGTCGATACCGCCCAGTGCTCCGGCCAGCACAAAGCTCAGGCCCATGTCGTGATACAGCGGCAACCAGGAACAACCGACGTCGGGCGGAGACACCCCGATGCGGGTGTTGAGGCCCCGGAGGTTGGCCAGCACCGCATCCGGGGACAGCTGCACCGCGCGAGGAACGCCCGTCGAGCCGGCCGTGCCCTGAAGCACGGCGACGGCGGCGGGTTCGTCGGGACGCCTGAACGTCGTCGATCTGGCAAGCGACGCAACGGAAACCAGTTCCTTCACCACCGGCCCGCGGTCGACGAGGGCGAGCTGCTCGAGATGACTTCCTCCCGTGAGCACATGGCTGACGCCCATGCCCGCGAACCGGGCCACCGTCGTCTGCGCCCACTTGTCTGCGTCCGCGCCTCGCACCGGGCTGGGCGCGATCGTCACCGCCGCGCCGGCCTGGAAGGCGCCCAGGATCGCCGCGATCAGCTCGACGGTGGGTTCGCCCGCCAGCCCCAGCGCGGAGACTTCCTCGTTGAGCAGCCAGTCCGCGACGTTCTCCGACCGGGCGTGCACCTCCGGCCAGGGGTGGCGGGTCCAGGTGCCGTCGTCGAAGACGTGCAGGCTGTTGTCAGAGCTGGTCAGCCGCTCGGCAAAGGCCTTCGCCAACGAGTCCATGGACCACCTCGCAGTGTTTACGCGCTCGAATAAGCGATTGTCGATCTGGTCAATTGCGTCCAAAGCTAACCGATCGAAGTTCGCGGTGGGAAATCACCTCGATGCCGTGGGCGAGATGCGAAACGGCCCCCGGAATTCCTCCGGGGGCCGCTTCACCTAGTAGCGGGGACAGGATTCGAACCTGCGACCTCTGGGTTATGAGCCCAGCGAGCTACCGAGCTGCTCCACCCCGCGTCGGGTGAACGCAACGTTACCGAAGGCGCTCGTGCACTTCCAAATCGCGCGCTCACGGGGCCTTTCGGTGAGCTCCAGCGACCGCAAAATGTACGGCCGGCACCGTGTGTTGCCGTACAGACACGGTCGCTCGCGCAGAAGGGGGAAGCGCTAGCTGGCGGACTGGTACTTGCTCATCGCATCGTCTAGGCGTTGCAGCGCCTGGCCGAACTCACCGAAGTCACCGCTCTGCTGGGCCTTACGCAGCGCGTCGAGCGCCGTGTTGACTTCTTGCAGCGCAGCGGCTTTCGCGCCGGACAACTCCACCGGGCCGCCTGGCGGCACCGCGGCGGGGGCCTGCGCCTCCGGTGCCTGACCCTGCTGGTTGGCCGGCGGGCGACCGGTCGGCGCCTCGCCGTCGGCGGGCGGTTGCGCGGCCGGCTGCTGTCCACCCGGTCCCGCGATCGGCGCAGGCCCGGTGGCGGTCGCGTCGGCGCCAGGCCCGAACAACTCGGTCAGCGCATCGCGCACCGTGGGGCCGTAGCCGACCTTGTCGTTGTACATCATCGCCACCCGGATGAGGCGCGGGTACGACGACGCGGCGTCGCTGGCCCCCGGCGAGGCGTACACCGGCGCGACGTAGAGCAGCCCACCATCTGCCACCGGCAGCGTCAGCAGGTTGCCCCACCGGATGCGGTTCTGGTTGTCGCGGCCGATCACGCCGAGGTCCTGGCTGACCGCCGTGTCGGTGCTGATCGCGTTGAACGCCAGCTTCGGACCGTTGACCTGCCCGGGGATCGTCAGCACCGTGAGCTTGCCGTAGGTGTCGGGATCGGAACTGGCGCTGATGTAGGCGGCGAGGAAGTCGCGGCGGAACCGGTTCATCGCGCTGGTCAGTTGGAACGACGCCGAACGGTCTCTGGTGACAAGGTCTTTGGCGACGATGTAGTACGGCGGCTGGTAGCTGCTCGCGGTCGGGTTCGGATCGAGCGGCACGTCCCAGAAGTCCGAGGTGGAGAAGAACGTCACCGGGTCGTCGACGTGGTACTTCGCCAGCAGCGCACGCTGCACCTTGAACAGGTCCTCGGGATAGCGCAGATGCTGCTGCAGTTCCGGCGAGATCTCGCTCTTGGGCTTCACCGTGCCGGGGAACACCTTCATCCACGCTTTGAGAACCGGATCCTGCTCGTCCTGGGCGTAGAGCGTGACCGTGCCGTCGTAGGCGTCGACGGTGGCCTTCACCGAGTTGCGGATGTACGACACCTGCTTGTCGGGTGCGAGCCGGTTGATCGCCACCTCGTTGGAGTCGGCGGTGGCGCTCGACAACGTCGTCAACTCCGAGTACGGGTAGTTGTCCAACGTGGTGTAGCCGTCGATGATCCACACCATCCGCTTGTTCACGATCGCGGGGTACACGCTGGTGTCGGTGGTCAACCACGGCGCCACCGCCTCGACGCGGTCCGCCGGATCGCGGTTGAACAGGATCTTGCTGTTCGGGCCGATCACATTGGAGAACAAGAAGTTTCGTTCGGCGAACTTGGCGGCGAAGACCGACCGCGCCAGCCAGTTGCCCACGGGAACGCCGCCGCGGCCGGTGTAGGTGTAGTTCTTGGTCTCGGTGTTCGTCTCGTAGTCGTACTCGCGGTCGACGTCGCCGTTCTTGCCGACGATCGCATAGTCGGCCGGGGTGTTGGAGATCACCGGTCCGAAATAGATGCGTGGCTGATCCAGCGGCGCCGGTCCGGGCGAGATGACGCTGCCGTTGGCGCCGACCACGCTGGCCAGGAACTCCGGATAACCGCCGTTCTGGTTGGGGTCGTTGGCGACGCCACGCACGGTGTTGGCCGGTGAGGCGATGAAACCGTTGCCGTGGGTGTAGACGGTGTGGCGGTTGATCCAGTCGCGCTGGTTGTCGATCAGCCGGTCGGGGTTGAGCTCGCGGGCGGCGACCACGTAGTCGCGCAGGTTGCCGTCGGGGCCGACGTAGCGGTCCATCGACAGCTGCTCGGGGAAGTAGTAGAAGTTCTTGCCCTGCTGGAACTGGGTGAACGCCGGGCTGACGATGGTCGGATCCAGCAGCCGGATGTTCGACGTCGTCGCCCGGTCCGCGGCGACCTGCTGCGCGGTGGCCGCCGAGTCGCCGCTGTAATTGCGGTAGGTGACCACGTCGTCGGTCAGCCCGTAAGCCTGTCTGGTCGCCGTGATGCTTCGGCTGATGTATTCGCTTTCTTTCTGCGCCGCATTGGGTTTGACGCTGAACTGCTCGACAACCAGCGGCCAGCCCGCGCCGACCACAAGCGACGACAGCAGCAACAGCACCACGCCGATCGCGGGGATACGCAAATCGCGCAGCACGATCGCCGAGAACACCGCGGCCGCGCAGATGACCGCAATCGCCATCAGGATGAGCTTGGCCGGCAGCACCGCGTTGATGTCGGTGTAGCCGGCACCCGTGAACGGCTTGCCACCGCGGGTGTGGCTCAGCAGCTCGTAGCGATCCAACCAGTACGCGACCGCCTTGAGCAGCATCAGGATGCCCACCAGGGTGATCAACTGAATACGCGCCGCACGGCTCAACGCACCGGCGCGCCCGGACAGCCGGATGCCGCCGAACAGATAGTGACCCAACAGGTTTCCGAGGAACGCCAGGAAGGTCCCGACGAACAGATAGTTCAGGACGAGCCGGTAGAACGGCAGGTCGAAGGCATAGAACCCGAGATCCATACCGAACTGCGGGTCGGTGATCCCGAAGCTGTCGCCGTGCAGGAACAGCTGGACCGTCTGCCACTGCCCCAGCGCGAACAGCCCGACGAACAAGCCGATGAGCGCGGGCACGCCGAAGCCGACGAGTCGCAGCCGCGCCATCACCGCGGTGCGGTAACTGGCGACCGGGTCGTTGGGGCCGTTGGTCGGCACGAACACCGGTCTGGTGCGGTAGGCCAGCGCCAGCCCGGCGAACAGGATCGCGCCGATCAGAAGCGCCACCACGAGGAACAGCAGGATCTGGGTGAACAGCACGGTGGTGAAGACCGAGCGATAGCCGAGTTCGCCGAACCACAGCCAGTTGACGTAGGTGTCGATCAACCGTGGTCCGATCAACAACAGCAGGACGGCGACGGCGCCCACCCCGATGAGAATCCGGCTACGTCGTGTCAGCTTCGGCATTCGTGCCGCGGGCCGCATACCCACTCGTCGACTCCAGTTCCATTCCCAAACGTCGCGATCGACGCCACCCCGAGCTTCGCCCCAACTCTACGCAACCGCCGTCCGGCAGTGGCCGGCCAATCGCCTAGCAATGAGGGCGTTCGCCACCGGCGGACAACGTCTTCAGGGCGTCGACGGCGTGTGCCAGGGTGTCGACTTTGACCAGTTCGAGACCCTCCTGCGGGTCCGTCTTGGCTTCCTCGCAGTTGTCGGCGGGCACCAGGAAAACGGTTGCGCCCGCCTCCCGTGCGGACTGCGTCTTGTGGGTGATGCCGCCGATCGAGCCGACCTCGCCATCCCCGGAGATCGTTCCGCTGCCCGCGACGAACTCGCCGTCGGTGAGGTCACCGGTGGTCAGTTTGTCGACCACTGCCAGGGAGAACATCAACCCCGCGGACGGACCGCCGATGTTGGCGAGGTTGAAGTCGATGGAGAACGGTGCCCAGGGTGCGTCGAGCACGCCGATGCCGAGGTATCCCTGATCGCCCTCCGGGTGCTTGCCCAGCGTGATGGTCGCGACACCGGGCGGCCCGTCCTTACGGCGGTAGTCGAGCACCACGGTGTCACCCGGTTTGGTGTGCTCGAGCAAGGCCTGAAACTCCTCGAGGGTGGCCACCGGCTTGCCGTTGACGCCGTCGATCGCGTCGCCGTCCTCCAGCTTGCCCGCCGACGGTCCGTCGTCGTTGACGTTCTCCACCGTCACCGCCATCGGGAAATCGAGGTAGTGCAGCGCGGCGTATTCGGCGCTGCGTTCGGAGTTGCGGAAGTCGGTGGTGTTGGCCTCGTTGACCTCTTCGCGCGTCATGTCTGGCGGGTAGACCAGATCACGCGGCACCAGCTGCTCGCGGCCCGAGAGCCACAGCGCCATCGCCTGGCCCAGCGTGAGCTGGTCGCGCTGGGACACCGTGGTCATGTTCAGATGCCCAGACGTGGGATAGACGTCGGCGCCCTCGATGTCGACGACCTGCTTACCCTCGACCTCGCCGAGCGTGTTGAACGTCGGCCCCGGGCCCAGCGACACGTAGGGCACCACCGCCACCGACGCGAGCACGCCGAAGGCCAGGATCGGGACGAGCGCGACGAGCAACGTCAAAGTCCGCCTGTTCACGCCGCCCAATGTAAAGGTTGCGGCGTCGGTGCCCTTGGTCACGCCGGGTCCGGACCGTTCGCGACTTCCACCCCGGGGCCGTGAAATCCGGCCGGAGCACGACCGTCGCGCAGAAATCGGCGCCCGGACCGGGGTTCGCTGTCAGCGTGACCTGCCCAGCCACATCTCCGGCGGCCGGTGAGTACGGTTGAGGCATGGCTGACCCGCCTTTCGGCTTCTCCGCCGGGGACGACCCCGAGCGCGACAAGCGCAAGAAGGATCCCGATCAGGGGTCCGGCGCCGACCCGTTCGGCATGGGTTTTCAAGGCGGATCCGAGTTCGACATGTCGCAGCTGGGCCAGATTTTCAGCAAGCTCGGCGAGATGTTCAGCGGGGCTGGCGGCGCGATGGCCGCCGGCAAGCAGTCCGGACCCGTGAACTACGACCTGGCTCGGCAGCTGGCGTCGAGCCAGATCGGCTTCGTCGCGCCGGTGCCGGAAAAGACAAGCGCGGCGATCGCCGACGCCGTGCACCTCGCCGAGACCTGGCTGGACGGCGTGACGGCGCTGCCCGCGGGCACCAGCAAGGCCGTCGCGTGGACGCCGACGGACTGGATCGACAACACGCTCGAAACGTGGAAGCGGTTGTGCGACCCGGTCGCCGAACAGATCTCGACGGTGTGGGTGTCCGCGCTGCCCGACGAGGCCAGGACCATGGCCGGTCCACTGCTGTCGATGATGACGCAGATGGGCGGGATGGCGTTCGGCTCACAGCTGGGTCAGGCGCTGGGCAAGCTGTCGCGAGAAGTGTTGACCTCCACCGACATCGGGCTGCCGCTCGGCCCTAAAGGGATGGCCGCGCTGATGCCGGAGGCGGTCGAGTCGCTGTCCGAGGGCCTCGAGCAGCCGCGCAGCGAGATCCTCACCTTCCTCGCCGCCCGCGAGGCCGCCCACCACCGCCTGTTCAGCCATGTGCCGTGGCTGGCCAGCCAGCTGCTGAATGCGGTCGAGGCGTTCGCCCGCGGCATGAAGATCGACATGAGCGGCATCGAAGAACTGGCCTCGGGCATCAATCCGGCGGCGCTGACCGACCCGGCGCAGATGGAGCAACTGCTCAATCAGGGCATCTTCGAGCCGAAGGCGACGCCGGAGCAGACCGCGGCGCTGGAGCGGCTGGAGACGCTGCTGGCGCTGATCGAGGGATGGGTGCAGACGGTCGTCACCGATGCGCTCGGCGACCGCATTCCCGGCACGTCGGCGCTGGCGGAGATGCTGCGCAGGCGCCGGGCCACCGGCGGGCCGGCCGAACAGACCTTCGCGACTCTGGTGGGGCTGGAACTGCGGCCTCGCAAGATGCGGGAGGCCGCGGTGCTCTGGGAGCGGTTGACCGAGGCCGTCGGCTCCGATGGCCGCGACGCGGTATGGCAGCATCCGGACCTGCTGCCCACCGCCGAGGACCTCGACGAACCGGCCGGATTCATCGACCGGATGATCGGCGGCGACACCAGCGGGATGGACAGCGCCATCGAGGAGGCGATCGCCGACCTCGAGAAGGACATCCAGAAACCCGATCGCGGTACGGACGACGACCAATAGCGATTCGGGTGTAGTTGGCTGCGCTCAGCGCAACCAGCTACACCGAAATCCCGCTGCGCTGACGCCTGTGGATAACTATCGGCGGCCGTCGCGCGGCGTGGCACGCTCGACCGATGACGCGATACGCGCTGAGCGCGGCGACACCGGTGCTGCTTCGCCCGGACGGCGCCGTGCAGGTGGGCTGGGACCCGCGGCGCGCGGTCATGATCCGTCCGCCGGCGGGGCTGCCCGCCGCGACAGCGGCGAACATGCTGCGTCATCTGCAGTCGGGCGCGAGCCTGGCCGACCTGCAGGAACACGCGCCCTCGGTGGACCGGGCAATCGTCGAAGACTTCATCGGATTGTTGGTCGACGCCGGTCTGGTCACCGTCACCCGGGCTCGACGAGGCCGCGCCGCAGCGGTGCGCATCCACGGCCGCGGCCCGCTGTCCGATCTGCTCGACACCGCGCTGCGGTGTTCGGGTGCGCGCCTCACCCACAGCAACCGGACCGACACCGGCGCGCCGGCCGAGCCGACCGATCTGGTGGTGTTCACCGACTACCTGGTGGCCGACCCGCGCGTGGTGCGCGAGTTGCACGCCGCCGAGGTGCCACACCTGCCGGTGCGCGTGCGCGACGGCGTCGGCCTGGTCGGGCCGCTGGTCATCCCCGGCGTGACGAGCTGCCTCGGGTGCGCGGACCTGCATCGCAGCGACCGGGACGCGGCGTGGCCGGCGGTCGCCGCGCAGTTGCGCCACACCGTCGGAAGCGCCGATCGGGCGACCGTGTTGGGCACGGCCGCGCTCGCGCTGAACCAGGTCGACCGGGTCATCCGCGCCGTCCGCGGCGGCGCCGACATGAGCCGCTTCGCCGAGCCGCCACCCACGCTCGACACGACGCTGGAGTTCGACATCAACGCGGGTTCCGTGGTGGCGAGGCGGTGGTCGCGTCATCCGCGCTGTGGATGTTGACATCCATTGTTGGCAAGTCGTTGCGGGGTGTTCAGCACAGTCGTGGATGATGGTCTGGTGAGTGACATCAAGCGGGGCCGGGCCGCGCGAAACGCCAAGCTGGCCAGCCTGCCGGTCGGCATGGCGGGCCGGGCCGCGTTGGGCTTCGGTAAACGGCTGACCGGTAAGTCGAAGGACGAGGTCAACGCCGAGCTGATGGACAAGGCGGCCCAGCAACTGTTCACCGTGCTCGGTGAGCTCAAGGGCGGCGCGATGAAGGTCGGCCAGGCGCTGTCGGTGGTGGAAGCCGCGATTCCCGAGCGATACGGCAAGCCGTACCGCGAGGCGCTGACCAAGCTGCAGCGCGAGGCGCCGCCGCTGCCGGCGGCCAAGGTGCACCGGGTGCTGGATCAGCAGCTGGGCACCAAGTGGCGCGAGCGGTTCCAGTCGTTCGACGACAAGGCGATCGCGTCGGCCAGCATCGGCCAGGTCCACAAGGCGGTGTGGTCCGACGGGCGCGAGGTGGCGGTCAAGATCCAGTACCCCGGCGCCGACGAAGCGCTGCGCGCCGACCTGAAGACCATGCAGCGCATGGTCGGCGTGCTCAAGCAGTTGGCCCCCGGCGCGGACGTGCAGGGCGTGGTCGACGAACTCATCGAGCGCACCGAGATGGAACTGGACTACCGGCTCGAAGCCGACAACCAGCGTGCGTTCGCCAAGGCCTACGACGGCGACCCCAAATTCGTCGTGCCCAAGGTGGTGGCCAGCGCGCCCAAGGTCGTCATCCAGGAGTGGATCGAGGGCATCCCGCTGTCGCAGATCATCCGCGAGGGCACGCAGGAACAGCGTGACCTGATGGCCACCCGGCTGTTCGAGTTCTGCGACGACGCGCCGCGCCGGCTCGAAATGGTGCACGGCGACGCCCATCCCGGGAACTTCATGCTGCTGCCCGACGACAAGATGGGTGTCATCGACTTCGGTGCGGTGGCGCCGATGCCGGGCGGCTGGCCGATCGAGCTCGGTCAGATCCTGCGCTACGCCGTCGACAAGAACTACGACAAGCTGCTGCCCACGATGGAGAAAGCCGGTTTCATCCAGAAGGGCCAGCAGGTGTCCACCCGCGAGATCGACGAGATGCTCAAACAGTACGTCGAGCCGCTACAGGTTCCGGTTTTCCACTACCGCCGTTCGTGGTTGCAGCGGATGACCACGTTGGAACTCGACCGGGCCGCCGGGCAGATCAGAACCGCTCGGCAGATGGACATTCCACCGAAGTTGGCGATTCCCATGCGGGTGATCGCGTCGATCGTCGCGATCTCCTGTCAGCTCGACGCCCACGTCGACACCCGGCGCATCGCCGATGAGTACGTCCCCGGTTTCGCCAATCCCGACGAGGTCTAGCGGCAGCTAGTCCCGAAAGTCACGCGGCGACAGGGTCTTTCGCGTCCTTGCGTGGCCGGCCCCGCGGCCGCTTGCGGGCGATGACGGTGCCCCGCTCCAGGATCTCGCCACCCCAAACTCCCCACGGCTCTTGACGTTCCAGCGCGGCGGCCAGGCACTCGCGGCGGATCGGGCAATCCGCGCACAACGCCTTGGCCCGCTCGAGCTCGACGGGGTCTTCGGCGAACCACAGATCCGGATCGGCTCTGTGACACGGCACCGCCAACTTCGTCTTCTCCCGGCATGTCCCCGATGGGACGCTCTTCGCGCGAGCGCTCATCGCAGATGACATGGCTCGTACCTCGGCTTCCTTGGTTTCGTATCTCTTCGGGTCAGTTCTGGCTGGATCCGGGACCGAGTCTTCGAGGCTTCGAACGGCTTTCGAAACACGAAGGCCACGGATCCGAGTTGACTGCGGGTCCGTGGCCTCTGTGGCGGAGATCGTGGCTTTACCTAAGTGGTGCCCCGATCGACGGACAATGCAGTCGCGGCGGCGGCGCGGCGCTTGCGCTGCGGGGTGATGGCAGCGGCGGCACCGGCGGCATGCGCGGGATGGGCCGCAGCGGCGGCGACGACGTGGAGGGCCCGCGGCATACCGGCGGCCGGAATGGCCGCGCCTACGCCGGTGAACGCGCTGTTGCTACCCACGATGTCGGCCCCTCCTCTCGCACAAAAGACACCCAAGCGGTGCGATGTCGAGGCTAAGGGTAACAGCCGCAACACACAACCGATTTTCTGACCTGCGCGTTTGGCACCATTTTTACGACGATTGGCGGCCCTTGACCAATGCGAGCACATCGGCGCCGTACTGCTCGAGCTTGCGGGCGCCGATGCCCGGAATCGCGACCAGCGCGGCGTCGTCGGTGGGCAGCGTCTCGGCGATCGCGATCAGCGTGTTGTCGGTGAACACCACATAGGCCGGCACGCTCATCTCCTTGGAGGTGCGCAGTCGCCAGTCCTTGAGTTCGGTCAGCAGTTCCTCGTCGATGTCGGACGGGCAGCTTTCGCAGCGGCGCAGCATGATCGCGGGCGGTGCCGTCAACACGCTGTTGCACACCCGGCAGCGCGGGGTGGCGCCGCGCGCACGCCGCGGCTTCGCCGGGGCGTCCCCGCCGCGCGACGACTGCGGCGCGATGCCGTTGAGGAAACGGGACGGCTTGCGGCTCTGGCGTCCGCCGGGCGTCCGGGCCAGCGCCCAGCTGAGCGCCAAATGCACTCGCGCCCTGGTGATTCCGACGTAGAGGAGCCGCCGCTCCTCTTCCACCGCTTCGCTGTCCGGACCGTGCGCGAGGGCGTGGGAGATCGGCAGCGTGCCATCGGCGAGGCCGACCAGGAACACGGCGTCCCACTCGAGGCCTTTGGCCGCATGCAGCGACGCGAGCGTGACGCCCTGCACAGTCGGAGGATGTCGGGCGTCCGCGCGCTGCCGCAATTCGACGAGCAGAGCCTGCAAGTCGAGTGACGGGCGCAGCGCGACCTCCTCATCGACGAGTTCCGCGAGGGCGGTCAGCGCCTCCCACCGTTCGCGCGCCCTGGTGCCCGCGGGGGGTTCAGCGGTCAACCCCAACGGCTCCAACACGGCGCGCACCACCTCGGGCAGTGCGCCGTCGACGTCACGATCGGCGGCCCGCTGCAACGCCACCAGCGCCTGCCGGATCTCCTGGCGGCTGAAGAACCCTTCGCCGCCGCGGACCTGGTACGGCACACCGGCTTCGGTGAGCGCTTCCTCGTAGACCTCCGATTGCGCGTTGATCCGGTACAGCACCGCGATCTCGGCCGGTTCGGTACCGGATTCGAGCAGCCGTTTGACGTGTTTGGCCACCGCGTTGGCCTCGGCGACCTCGTCGGGATACTCGGCGAACGTCGGTGCCGGGCCGGGGTCTCGCTGCCCTACCAGGTGCAGCCTGCTGCCCGCCATCCGGCCGCGCGCGGCGGCGATGACCCGGTTGGCCAACGAAACCACCTGAGGGGTGGACCGGTAATCGCGTTCGAGGCGGACCACTGCCGCGTCGGGGAAGCGTCGGGAGAAGTCCAGAAGGTAGCGGGGGGTGGCGCCGGTGAACGAGTAGATGGTCTGGTTCGCGTCGCCGACGACGGTCAGGTCGTCGCGCTCACCGAGCCAGGCGTCGAGCACCCGCTGCTGCAGTGGCGTGACGTCCTGGTACTCGTCGACGACGAAACAGCGGTAGCGGTCGCGGAACTCCTGCGCCACCGCGGCATCGGTCTCGATCGCCGCGGCGGTGTGCAGAAGGAGGTCGTCGAAGTCCAGCAGGGTCGTGCCGTCGCGACGGGCTTTGAGCGACTCGTAGCCGGCGTAGACCGCCGCCACTTTGGCCGCGTCGAACGGGATGTCGCGGCCGGCCTGTGCGACCGCGCCGGGATACGCCTCGGGGCTGATCAACGACGCCTTGGCCCACTCGATCTCGCTTGCGAGGTCACGCACGTCGTCGGTGGCCGTCGACAGGCCGACCCGGTTCGCGGCCTGCGCCACCACCGCGAACTTGGTGTCGAGCAATTCCCAGCTGGTGTTGCCGACGACGCGGGGCCAGAAGTACGAGAGTTGGCGGCGGGCGGCGGCGTGAAACGTCATCGCCTGCACCGAACCGGTGCCCACTCCTCCGGCTGCGGCGTCGAGCGCCCTCAGGCGACCGCGCATCTCCCCCGCCGCGCGCGAGGTGAAGGTCACAGCGAGCACCTGGCCGGGCGCGACGTGTCCGGCCGCGACGAGGTGGGCGATGCGGCGCGTGATGGTGCGTGTCTTGCCCGTACCGGCGCCGGCGAGCACGCACACCGGCCCGCGGGGGGCGAGCACGGCCTCGCGCTGCTCGTCATCGAGGTCGTCGATCGGGTTCGAGCCACTGCGCACCGAAGCGGCGTCTACCGACATGCGGTCCATCTTGGCAGGGGCCGGTGACAAATGGCCGGTACGCCGTCGGGCATGTTCTCTCCATCGGTTACGTTGAACGCCTTATGAGCGCTGCACAGACTCCCGTGATCATGTACACCACCACCTGGTGTGGCTACTGCGTGCGCCTGAAGAAGGCGCTGCAAGCGGAGGGCATCGCGTTCACCGAGGTCGACATCGAGAACGATCCCGCGGCGGCGGAGTTCGTGGCCTCGGCCAACGGCGGCAACCAGACCGTGCCGACGCTGAAGCTTCCCGACGGTTCGACGTTGACGAACCCGACCGCGCGCGAAGTCAAGGCCAAGCTGGCGGGCTGATCTTCTACCGCGAACAGACGTGAAGTGCCCCGAAATGCCCGGGGGTTTCAAGGGCAATTAGCCTCTGCTCGCCCGGAAACGTTCAGTCCTGCGCGGCCCAGGATTCGATGATCTCCCGCGCGATCGAGATCGACCCCGGCAGGAGCAGTCGCGACGTGGAGTCGCTGCTCCAGTCGCCGTGTTCGAGGGCGTCGCGGATCTCGGCGCGGGTGAACCAGGCCGCCTCGGCGATCTCGCCGTCGTTGAACGAGAACTCCTGCTCGGGATCGCCGATCGCGTGGAAGCCGACCATCAGCGACCGCGGGAACGGCCACGGCTGGCTACCGAGGTAGGTCACGTCGGTCACGGTCAGGCCGATCTCCTCGGCGATCTCGCGGACGACGCAGCTTTCGAACGACTCACCGGCTTCGACGAAGCCCGCGAGAATCGAGAACAGCCGCTCGGGCCACACCGTCTGACGGGCCAGTACCGCGCGGTCGTGGCCGTCGTGCACCAGGCAGATGACAGCGGGGTCGATGCGGGGAAACTCCTCGTGGCCGTTGACCGGGTTGATCCGGGCCCATCCGCCCTTCACGGCCTTGGTCGGTGACCCGTCCACCGCGCTGAAGCGCGCGCTGTCATGCCAGTTGAGCAGCGCGGTCGCGGTCGCGACGAGCTGCGCGCTGACATCGTCGAACACCTGGCCGGCCCGGCGCAGGTCGAGCACCTCGGTTTCGGTGTGCGGGTCCTCCGGCCCTTCGAGCGCAGCTCGGACCGCCCACACATGCCGACCGTCGTTGAGCCGGCCCAGGAACACCGCGTTCTCGGGTGGCCGATCGCCCAGTTTGGCGGCGTCGCCTAGCACCACCCGGCCGTCGGCGATCAACACCTGGTTGCGGCGGTCGACACGCAGCAGCAGCGCGTCGGGCCAACCGGCCAGTGCCGCGTCGATGTCGGTGCGCAGGGCGTCGGCGCGGTCGGCACCGACGCGGGACAGCAGGGGGACGTTACGTAACCGGAACGGCGCCATCACTCGGATTCCGCGTTGCGGATGTAGAGCAGCCGGTCGCCGGACTCGACCGTGTCCACCTCTGGTGAGTCGACCCGAAGCAACTGTCCCTCGCGCACCACGCCGAGCACGATGTCGTGCAGATGCCGCGGCGATCCGCCCACCTCTTTGGGCGTCACTTCCCGTTCGGCGATCGCAAAGCCGGCATCCGGTGTGAGCAGATCCTCCATGATCTGGACGACGCTGGGCGTCTGGGTGGCGATGCCGAGCAGTCGGCCGGCCGTCTCCGAGGACACCACGGTGGAATCGGCACCCGACTGCCGCAGCAGATGCTGGTTGTCCGACTCGCGGGCGGCGGCGATGATCTTGGCGTTCGGCGCCAGTTCCCGCGCCGTCAACGTGACCAGCACGGCGCTCGCGTCGTCGTCGGTGGCCACGATGATCGATTTCGCGTGTTGGGCGCTGGCCAGGCGCAGGATGTCGGCTTTGGTGGCGTCGCCGTGGACGGTGACCAGCCCGGCACTGCGGGCGCGCTCGAGCGCCCCGGCGTTCTCGTCGACGACGACGATGTCGGCGGGGGCGACCTCGTCGCCGACCATCGCGGCGACCGCCGTCCTGCCCTTGGTGCCGTAGCCGATGACGACGGTGTGGTTGCGCACTCTGCTCCTCCATCGCTGGATCTTCAATGCCGCGCGCGACTGGCTGGTCAGCGTCTCCACTGTGGTACCGATCAGCACGATCAGGAACGCCACCCGCAGCGGCGTGATCACCAGCACGTTGATCAACCGGGCTTCGGGCGTGAACGGGGTGATGTCGCCGTAGCCGGTCGTCGACAGTGACACCGTCGCGTAATACAGGCAGTCCAGCAGCGACAGCGTGTTGTCCTGCACGTCGCGATAGCCGTCGCGGTCCAGATAGACGATGAGCACCGCCGCGAACAGCGCCGCCGTCGCATAGATGACCCGCCGGATGATCCGCTGGGTGGGGCTGACGAACGGCTCGGGAATTCGCAGGATGTCGACGAGCCGTGAGTCCGGCTGCGAGGTCAGGTCCTGCTCGATCGCGGCGAGCCGGCGCCGCAGCCTACCTTTTGCCACGAGGACCCGTTACCGGTCCCGCAGGGGTGTGCACGCCACAATGTAATCATGACCTCTCCCCCGCCCGAACTGGGCCAACCGCCTACCCCGTCGCGCGCCTACCGGATGGCGGCCGGCCTGCTCGGAATCGGAACGTTGCACTTCGTCGCCCCGAAGCCGTTCGACACCATCATTCCCGCCGAGCTGCCGGGCAGCCCGCGGTTCTACACGTATGCGTCGGGTGTCGCCGAACTCGGTGTGGCCGGCCTGCTGCTCGCGCCGAAGACACGACGTGTCGGCGCACTCGCCGCGGTGGCACTGTTTCTCGCGGTGTTCCCGGCCAACGTCAACATGGTCCGACTGTGGTTCAAAGACCCAGCCAAGCCGCTGCCGATGCGGCTGGTCGCGATCGCCCGTCTGCCGCTGCAGGTTCCGATGATCCTCGAGGCTGTGAAGGTATACCGCGAGTCCTAAAGCGTGTCGAACAATTCGGTTGAGTGTTGGGCACCGCCCTTCTCGGGCGTCCGTTGGTTCAGGCCGCGGGTGCGGTGTGAACGTCGGTTCCCGCGTCATTCGAGCTGGTTTCACCAACACGGGGGTGTTGGCCAGTGCCGTCTCGTCGGCGGGCATTGGTGGCCCGGCCTCCTGCTTGGGGGTCCGGGGTTCGATGAAGGTCATCGTGGTGGGCCTGGCCCCAGTGGGCCAGATTCACCGCGGCGTTGGTATCCCTGTCGGCGCAATACCCGCAACTGCAGGTGAATACCCGATCGGCCAGCGTCATCGCGTTGTCGACTACCCCGCACTGGGGGCAGCGGCGAGTCGATGGGTACCAGCGATCAGCTTCGAGGAGCTGCCCGCCGCGCCACGCCTGCTTGTATTTGAGTAGGCGCGCGAACTGCGACCAGCCCGCATCGGAAATGGCCCTGGCGAGGCGGTGGTTAGCCAGCATGCCTGCCACATTGAGGTTCTCGATGACGAGCCGGTCGTGGGTCTTGACCAGCTCGCCCGATACCTGGTGCAGGAAATGGCGTCGCACATTGGCGACACGGTGATGATGGCGGCCCAGCCGGGCAGCGGCATCTTTGCGGTTATGTGACCCTTTCTGCTTGCGCGACAACGACTTGGCTAGCCGTCGCTGCTGTTTAAGCCCAACAGCCAGCGCTTTGGGCGCATCGCTGATACGGGCGACTTCGGTGCCGTCGATGGTGGCGGCGACCAGGAACTCCGATAGGCCACGGTCCACCCCCACCCAACCGCCGGCATCTTCGGTGCCAGGCCGGTGCTGCTGGAGCGGGTGCAAGTCGGCGGCCTCGACATTCAACGCGCACCACCACCGGCCGCCGCGATAGCTGACCGTGGCGAACAAGATTTTCGCCCGATCTTTGGCGATCATCCGCCGTAGACGGCGGGTGTCGTCATGCACTGCGACCTGCCCGATGCCGGGCAGCGTGACCGAGCGGGCCCAGTTGTCATCGCCGACACGGATCGCCGGCAGTTTGCCTTTGGAGTGCTTGTTGCGCAACCGAAACGAGGCGATAGCGCCGATCTTCTTCTTGAACCGCGGAAAGCCCACACGGCGACCCGCTCGCTTGCCCGAGCGTGAATCCGACCACGCTTGCAGGCCCCTGCCCAGATCAACAGCGGCTTCCTCGAACACCTGCTGACAGACCTCACCCCGCCACGGCAAGCCTGTCACCGCCACTTCGGCGGCGCCCTGGGAGTCGACGGTGAAGATCCGGCCGGCGTCCTCGGTTTTCTTCCACGCGTTGAACGCGTTGATCAGATCGAACCCGGTCCACGGCACCTCCACGCCAGCATCGGTGCGACGTTGCGTGAGCGCGGTTTTCACCATCCGCAGACACTGATTGAACGCAAACCGCGACGCGCCGCCATGACGGGCCAGCACCTCACGCTGCTCGACCGTCGGATCGAGACAGAACCGGAATGTGGTGTGCCGCGCCATCACCGATCAGCGTCTCATCAGGCACTGACAAGCGCCCTAGCCAGCGCGGACGTGTCGGTATCGGTGATCACTACCGGTAGTCATCTGACCCGGCCGCCCACAAGCATTTCCTGCGCTGGTGCCGCATCGGCCACCTGGGCTCGAATCCTCACCACGGTCCGCCGCGTTGTCCGCACCCACTGCCGGCGACGCCGCCGGCCCACCGCGCCGTCGTCGACTCCTCGTCGGTCAATGCATCACCGGTAGCCGGGCCGCGTCGCTTCGACGGCGCAAACAACATCGACGGCGTCAAACGCCCACGTGCTGGACGACTCTGCCGGTGCGCTGGTCGCCGCTGTCGTCACACCAACTGACCTGCAGCACCGGGCTGCATTCCCCACGCTGCTGTCCAAGGCGAAGCCGATCGCGCCGACCATCAGCCACATGTAGGTGGACAACGGCTACACCGGGCAGGCTGTCACCACCGCAGCGGCCAAGGCCGGTGTCACCGTCGAAGTGGTCTCCGGGCCAGAACCCGGCCACGGGTTCATCGTCCAACCGCGACGTTGGGTGGTCGAACGCACCAACGGCTCGATCAACCACTACCCCCGCACCGACCACCACTACGAAATCACCCCGACCGCCCACGAAGACTTCGTCTACCACAGCCAAACCGCCCTACTCCTCCAGCGACTCGACCGCAGCCAGTTGTTCCACCCGCTTAGGCGGCCTCCAGCAGTCCGGCGAGTTCCTCGACGCCGGGCAGCGAATCGGGGGTGACCGTCGTGCCGCTGCGGACGTAGTGGAACGCGGCCCGCACCGATTCGACAGCGCAGCCGTGCAGCGCCGCCCATGCCAGCCGGTACACTGACAACTGAACTGCGTTGTGCCGCTTGGCTTCCCGCGTGCTCGCCGGCTCCCCTGTCTTCCAGTCCAC
Organism: Mycobacterium sp. IS-3022; assembly: GCF_001500065.1. Classification (GTDB taxonomy): domain Bacteria; phylum Actinomycetota; class Actinomycetes; order Mycobacteriales; family Mycobacteriaceae; genus Mycobacterium. Next base: position 132,354 of record NZ_LQIN01000049.1, on the reverse strand, counting down.
CACGGTGACGCCGCCGTCGTCGTCGGCGAAGACCGCGTCGATACGGCCCCGCACCACCCTTCCACCGATGACCATGTCGAACGGGATCTCCACGTCGATCGGGGTGCGGGCGGCCCATGGTGAGACCGCAAACGCCGCCTGCAGTTCAGCCAGTTCATCGGCCACGGCGGCGTCGTGGTCGACCGCTCCCGGGAGGTCGTCGAGGTCGAACAACCGCTCTGCGTGGTAGAAGCGCTGCACCCAGTCGTGAAACGCCGTGCCCAGCAGACCATGCGGCTCGGGGCGGGTCGGGAGCCTACGGCGCAGCCGCTGCCTGACCGCCTCGGAATCCCTGCCGAGTTCCACCAGCGTGCTGACCGACACCTGAAGGGGCAGCGGCGGCGCCGGTGCTTCGGTCGCCCGGTCGCGTTCGGCGATGAGCGCGTCGACGTCGGCCGCCCAGCCTTCATCGGAGTCGACGGGTTCCTCGCCGCATCCGCCCGCCATCGCCTCGGCCACCAGCGCGGCGCCCCGCTCTACGTCGACGCGGCGCGAACCGGCCGGGTCGGCGGGCCACACGGCTTCAACTACCTTGTCGCGCAACGGATTCGGTTCACCGTCTGCGGGGGTGGCCGCCCAATGTTCGACGACGCCGCACGGTTCGCCCGCGGCGGCGGACCCGTCGATGACGTCCTTGAGCTCGCACAGGAATTCCGATGGCCCGCGCGCCTTGCCCTCGGCCGCGCCCCAGTGGTGACCCGACAGCAACAGCGTGTCTTCGGCGCGGGTGAGGGCGACATAGAGTAACCGGCGCTCCTCGTCGATGCGGCGCTGCTCGAGGCTCTTCTTGTGCTCGGCTATGGCATCGGACAGCCGCTTGCGGTCGTTGACATCGGCGGTGTCGAGTACCGGGACGCCGTGCTCGGATGTCGTGGCCCGGTCGCCACGCAGCAGCGGCGGCAGATCGCCGGCGTCGGTGAGCCAGGTGCGGGTGGCGCCGGTGGACGGGAACACCCGGCCGCTCAGGTGCGGAACGGCCACCACCTGCCATTCGAGTCCCTTCGCCGCGTGAATGGTCAGGATCTGCACCCGGTCCGTCGCGACGGACGCCTCGGCAGGTGCGAGGCCGTTCTCCACCTGTTCGGCGGCATCGAGGTAGGCCAGAAACCCCGTCACCGCGGCGCCGGGACGGCTGGCGAACTCCGCCACCACGTCGGCGAACGCGTCGAGATGCTCGGTACCCGTCCAGCCCGCGGAGACCGGACGGCGCGCGCGCACCTCGGTGTCGACGCCGAGAACCCGGCGCACTTCGGCTACGAGTTCGGGCAGCGGGTGCGACAGATGTGCGCGCAGCGCGGTCAGCTCGCGGCCCAACGCCACGATCCGGGCATAACCCGTCGGCGAATACGCCTCGGGCGCACCGGGATCGATGACGGCTTCGGCCAGGCAGGCGGCATCGGCGTCGGGGCCGGCCTGCGCAGCGATCCGCTCGGCCGCGCCGGCGGACTCCACGCTGCCGGTGTCGTCTAGTCGCACCGCGCGCCGCCACAGGGCCGTGATGTCGCGGCCGCCGAGCCGCCACCGCGGCCCGGTGAGCACCCGCATGGCCGCGCTGCCCGCCGTGGGGTCGGCGATCAGCCGCAGCATCGCCACCACATCGGCCACCTCCGGCACACCGAGCAGACCCGCCAGACCGACGACTTCGACCGGCACGCCGCGCGCGGTGAGCGCGTCGGCCATCGGCGCGGCGTCGGCGTTACGCCGCACCAACACGGCGGTCGTCGGCGCCGGAACGCCACGTGCCCCGCGGTAGAGATCGGCGATGTGGTCGGCGACCCACTCGCGTTCGGCCACAACGTTGTTCAACAAAGCACACCGGATGGTTCCCGGCTCCGCGTCGGGCCGGGGGCGCAGTGAGCGCACCGCCACCGAACGGCGCCGCGCCTGCGCCGACACCGCGTTGGCCAGGTAAAGCGCGCGCGGCGGATTGCGCCAACTGGTGCGCAGTTCCAGCGTGGGCGCCGGCGTGCCGTCCGAGCGGGGGAAGTCGGTGGTGAAGCGCGGCAGATTGGTGGCCGATGCGCCGCGCCAGCCGTAGATCGACTGGATGGGGTCGCCGACGGCGGTCAGCGCGAGGTCGTCGTCCACGCCACCACCGAACAACGACGACAAGGCGACCCGCTGCGCATGGCCGGTGTCCTGGTACTCATCGAGCAGCACCACCCGGTACCGGGTGCGCAGTTGTTCCCCGACGCGCGGGAACTGCTCGGCCAGCCGGGCCGCCGAGGCCATCTGCATGCCGAAGTCCATCACCTTCTCGGCACGCATCCGGCGGTGCAGCTCTTCGATCAGCGGCACCAGTTCGGTGCGCTCCGTCTGGGTGGCCAGCAGCCGCAGCAGCCACTGGCTCGGGCCGCGGTCGCGTTGGTACGGCCCGGCGGGCAGCGTGTGCACCAGCCGCTCGAGTTCGACGTGGGTGTCACGCAACTGGTCGGTGTCGACGAGGTGCTCGGCGAGCTGGCCCGCCAACCGCAGCACCATGGAGGTGACCGCCGCCGGTGTCTTCTCGGTGTCCAGCTCGGGGTGCTCACAGACGACACGGAAAGCCAACTGCCACAGTTCGGTTTCGCTGAGCAACCGGGTCTCCGGCTCGACGGGCAGCAGCAGCCCGTGCTCGCGCAACAGGTTCCCCGCGAACGCGTGGTACGTGCTGATGGTGGGCGGTTCGTCGGCGTCGGCCGCCCGGTGGTCGGGGTACCTCCCGCTTGCGGCGGAGATTCCCGTTCCCGACAGGCGGGCCAGCCGGGTGCGGACCCGGCGCAGCAGTTGCCCGGCGGCCTTGCGGGTGAAGGTCAACCCGAGCACCTCGCCGGGGCGGGCGTAGCCGTTGGCGACCAGCCACACCACCCGCGCGGCCATCGTCTCGGTCTTGCCCGCGCCGGCGCCCGCGATGACCACCAGCGGCCCCGGTGGTGCGGCGATCACCGCGGCCTGCTCGTCGGTCGGCGCGAACATGCCGAGCGCGGCGGCGAGTTCGGCCGGACTGTAGCGGGGAGTCATGAGGCACCTCCGGCGGCGGTTTGGGCGGGGCACATCGACCGCACGGGGCAGTGACTGCAGCCATCGTTGATCCGCGCGACGAATTGCGGCCCCTGAGTGGCCGCCGCGGCCCGGCGTACGGTGCCGCGCCACTCGGTCTGCTTCTCGGCTGTCAGAGCGTTCTGCTCCCGCTGGGTGGGGCCGGCGGCGCCGGGCTTGCCGAGGTAGACCAGGCGACCACCGCCCGGTGAATCACCATGGCCGAGCAGGCCTTCCGCGATCGCCAGCTGATACATCGCCAGCTGGGCATGGCTCTGCGCGTCGTCCTTGGTCACCGGGCTCTTGCCGGTCTTGAGGTCGACCACCACAAGCCGGCCTTCGCTGTCGCGCTCGAGGCGGTCGACCCGACCTCGAACCCGCACGTCGGGCCCGCCGTCCTCGCCATCGACGACCACGCCGTCGACATCGATCTCGGTGCCCACCTCGGTGAGCTCGCCACGGGTCTGCGCGCGCCACTGCGCAAACGTCGCCAACATCGCGCGGTGGCGGCCGAGTTCGTTGTCGGCATACCAGCGCGAGTCGAACGGCAAGTGGGGCCAGAGCTTCTCGAGCTCGTTGACCATTTGGCTTTCGGTGCGACCGCTGTCGGCGACCAGGGCGTGCACCAGCGAGCCGACCGCGGAGCGCACATCGCGACCGTCGGCGCCGCCGTGGCGCTCGAGCAGCCACCGCAGCGGGCAGTCGGTGAGCATCTGCAACGTCGACGGCGAGAGCGTCACGGTATGGTCCTCGCCGGTCCACAGCGGTTCCTCGCTGGACAACGGTGTCATGGACTGCCACTGCGCAGGGTCGGCACCCGGCACACCGGCCGCCGCCAGCCTCGCCAATTGCGTTGCCGCACAGGCTCGCACATCGTCGTCGACCGCATCATCGGCGGCGCACACCACCGCCCGCAACCGCCCGACCAGCGCGGCGGGCGCCAACATCCGCGGTGCGGTGACCGGTGTGGTGACGTCGGCTACACCGTCACCGGCCTGCGCGGCGAGTTCGTGGCAGAACGCCGACGGAAGCATCGACTCGTCACCACTGTCGCTGTCGACCGCCGTCACCAGCAGGCGACCCCGGGCGCGGCCCATCGCGGCGATGAGCAACCGGCGTTCCTCGGCCAGCAACGGCGCCCTGGTCGAGACGCCCCGGTCACCTTCCCCGGTGACACCGTCGAGCACGTCGACGAGCTCCTGGGTGGCCAGCACACCGCCACGGGGAATCGTGTTGGGCCACAGCCCTTCCTGCACACCGGCGATGACGACGAACTCCCACTCGTGGCCCAGCGCGGCGTGGGCGCTGAGCACCGCGACCGCCTCGACCTCGCTGCCGTCGTCGCGGGCGGGCAACCCGAGAGCCGCGACATGGTCGATGAGGCCGCGTAACGAGGCCGCCGGGGTGCGGTTGACGTACTGCTCGGCGACGTCGAACAGGGCGGTGACGGCGTCGAGATCGCGGTCGGCCTGCGCACCCGACGGGCCGCCGCGTTCGCTTGCGGCCAGCCAGCGCCGTTGCAGACCCGAGCGGTGCCAGGCCTGCCACAGCGTGTAGCGCGGATCGTCCCCGTCGTCGGCGCTGCGACGGGCCGCGGCCAGCACGTTGCGCACGCGGCTCAACGGACGGGCCACGCTGTCCGGCAGCCCGTCAACGCCATGCTGCAACGCCTCGACGAGCAAATCGGCGAAACTTCTTGGGGGCCGGGAACCGTCGGCGCGCCGCAACGCCCGGCGCAACTGGCGCAACGACACCGGATCGACCCGACCGATCGGTCCGGTGATCAGCGCCGAGGCCTGCTCGGGGTCCAAACCCTCCGCAGTCGCGGCGAGCACGGTCAGCAGCGCCTGCACCGCGGGTTGCTGACCCAGCGGCGCCGACGACGGCGTGTTGACTGGTACCCCCGCGGCCGCCAGCGTCCGCGCCACTGCGGCGCCCAGGCGGGGAACGGACCGCACGATGACCGCCATCTGCGACCAGGGCACCCCGTCGACCAGGTGCGCGCGCCGCAGCGCGTCGGCGATCAGCGCCGCCTCGGCATGCGGCGATGCGGCGATGCGTACCGTGAGCGTGCCCGCCGGGCCGGGTGTCCCGGTCAGCAGACGACCCTGGTCAGCGCCCGGCAATCGCCGCGCGACTTCGGTGATGGCGTCGGCGATCGCCGGTGCGCAGCGGCGGGACTCGGTCAGCACGATCGCGGGCTCGTCGCCCCGCAGCAGCGCAGGGTCGGCGCCGCGGTAGCCGAACACCGCCTGGTTGGGATCACCCGCGAGCACCGTGAGTTCGGCGCCTTGGGCCAGCATGCGCACCAGTCGCGCGGCCTGCGGGTCGAGTTGCTGCGCGTCGTCGACGAGGAGCAGTTTGACGCGGGACCTCTCGCCGGTCAGCAGCTCGGCGTCGGTGGCGAACGCTTCCAGCGCCGCCCCCACCAGTTCTGCCGCGCCGAGTGCGGGGATGGTGGCTTGGGGTGCGGCCATTCCCACTGCCGAGCGCAACAGCATGATCTGCTCGTAGGCCTGCGCGAACTGACCGGCCGCCCGCCACTCGGGCCTGCTCGAGCGCCGCCCGATGCGTTGCAGGTCAAGGGGATCCACACCGCGTTCGGTGCAGCGCGCGAGCAGATCGCGCAGCTCGTTGGCGAAGCCGACGGTGCTCAACGCCGGCCGCAGATGGTGCGGCCAGGCGATCGCCGACCGGTCGCCGTCCTCCACGTCGCCGGCCAGAAGTTCCCGCATGATGCCGTCCTGTTCGGCTCCGGTGATCAACCGCGGTGGCGGGTCGCCGTTGCGCTGCGCCGCGATCCGCAGGACCGCGAACGCGTATGAGTGCACCGTGCGCACCAGCGGTTCGCGCACGGCAGTGTGCGAGCTCGCCTGCAGCAGTTCGGCGGTGATGGCCGCGCGGGCCCGCACGCCGAGGCGAGCCGAACCGGTCAGCAGCAGAACGGCTTCCGGGTCCATTCCCGCGGCGATGTGGGCCGCCGCGGTCTGAACCAGCAGCGTGCTCTTGCCGGTGCCTGCACCCCCGATCACGCGCACCACGCCGCGCAGGCCGGGCTCGGTGAGCGCGGTCGGGCTGAGGTCGGTCTGTGGCGCGGTCATGAACGCATGACACCACGGGGGTCCGACAAGTGGGCGGCACCGGATGCTGGCAGCATCAACACCCGTGACCGAACTAGTGCATGTCCACCGCTACGGCCCGGCAGGTCCAGCGCAGGTGCTGGCCATCCACGGACTGACCGGGCACGGGCAGCGGTGGCAGACACTGGCGACGCGGCATCTGGCCGAGTTCGCGGTCGCCGCGCCGGACCTACTCGGCCACGGTCGTTCGTCATGGGCGGCGCCGTGGACGATCGACGCCAATGTCGCGGCGCTGGCCGACCTGCTCGACGGGCCCGTCGTGGTCGTCGGGCATTCGTTCGGCGGTGCGATCGCATTGAATCTCGCGGCTGCGCGACCAGATTTGGTGTCGGCGCTCGTATTGCTCGACCCCGCAGTGGGGTTGGACGGTGGGTGGATGCGCGACATCGCCGACGACATGTTCGCCTCGCCCGACTATCCCGACCGCGCAGAGGCGCGCGCGGAGAAGGTGAACGGGTCCTGGGGCGAGGTGGACGCGGACGAGCTGGAACGCGAACTCGACGAGCACCTGGTCGACCTGCCGACCGGCCGGGTCGGTTGGCGGATCAGCATTCCCGCGATGATGTCCTACTGGAGCGAGCTGGCCAGACCGACCGCATTGCCCGCCAAGGGAATACCGACCACCTTGGTCCGCGCTGCCCGCACCGATCCACCGTACGCGACCGATGAGCTGATTGCGTCGCTCGCTGATCGCCTCGGCGCGGATCTCACGCTGCTGCACTGGGATTGCGACCACATGGTGGCTCAAGCGCGGCCTGCCGACACGGCGGCCTTGATCCGGGAACGACTGACCTAGCGATGGCCGCGGTCACCGACGAACAGGTCGAAGCAGTGCGCGCCCTCGTGGCGTCCATCCCTGTCGGTCGCGTGTCGACGTACGGCGATATCGCCGAGGCCGCAGGGCTTTCCAGCCCGCGGATCGTCGGCTGGATCATGCGCACCGACTCATCGGACCTGCCGTGGCATCGGGTGATCACCGCGTCGGGAAAGCCCGCCCCGCACCTGGCGACGCGTCAGCTGGAGCGGCTGCGGGCCGAAGGTGTGCTCGCGCACGACGGCCGGATAAGGCTCGGCGAGGTCCGGCACACGTTCTGAAGCCCCGAATTTGGGCTCGCCCCGCGGTCCGCGGCCCGTAAGCGTGCCGATAACCCACGTTCGACACACTTTAGAGCACCAGTCGCACCAGCGCCGCCGTGCGGGCCAGTCCGGGAAACGCGGCAGCCGTCGACCTCGGGTGAAGCGCATGCACTGCGATGCGGAACATCAACGCGCGCAACAACATCTGCGGCCATTCGGGTAGCGGGCTCCAACGTTCGATGAGCCCGTCGTCGGCTTCTCCCCAGGACAGCGCGTCGACCACGACGACGCCCGCCGCCCACGATGCCGGCCGCCAGTACGGGATGATGTCGGTGATTCCCGGTGCGGCGGTGCCCGCGAAAAGCACTGTGCCGTACAGATCTCCGTGCACCAGTTGGCTGGGGCTCTTCGTCGGCCTGCGCAGCCCGGCGAGCTGGTTGAGCAGTTCGACCGAGCGCTGCCCGTCAGCCGAACCGGGCGCCACGCGTGCGCCCGGCGGCAGCGAGTGCAGCGGGCGCTCCTCCCACGCGGCGCGGTCGGCGGCGATGAACACGTCGACGTCGGCCCACGGCGCGACCGGCGGCTGTGTCAGAAACCTCGGACGTTCCAGTTTGGCCGTCGCCTCGTGCAGCCGCACCGCCGCCGAGACCACCTCGTCGTGGCGCGGCTCCGGGGTGCCCGCGACGAACGTGTCCGCGCGCCAGCCGGCGACCACATACCGTCCGTCGGTAGAACGCACGGGACGGGCCAACCGCACTCCGTCGACGAACAACGTCTCCCGCACCTTGGCCGACCACGCGGCGCGGGCATGGTCGGCGACCATCGACAGCACGACTTCGCCGCAGCGCCAGCCGCCTTCCCAGCTCGATCCGAGGGGAACCGGCGCAACGCCGGTCAGGCCGAACGCGGCCAGCACATGATCCGGTGGCCGTTCGACAGTCACCACCTCAGCGTAAGCCGGATTCCGGCTAACCAGCCGTTAGTACATGACCATGTCGGGTTCGAGTTGGTTGCCCCAGGCCACGATTCCGCCCTGAACATGCATCGCGTCGGAGAATCCCGCCTTCTTCGCGATCGCCAACACTTCGGCGGAGCGCACACCGGTCTTGCAGTAGAACACCGGCGTCCGGTCGACCGGCAGCCGAGCCAGCGCCTCGCCCGACTCGAAGGAGCCCTTCGGGATCAGCTCGGCACCCTCGATGCGGTTGATGTCCCACTCGACCTGCTCGCGCACGTCGATCAGTGCCAGCGGTTTGCCGGAATCCAGCAGCTCCTTGAGTTCACGCGGGGTGATCGTGGAGTCGGCAGCGGCTTCGGCGGCGGCATCGGAGACGACGCCGCAGAACTCCTCGTAGTCGATCAGCTCGGTGATCTTCGGGGTGGAGGGGTCCTTGCGGATCTTGATGGTGCGGTACGTCATGTCCAGGGCGTCGTAGACCATCAGGCGACCCAGCAGCGTCTCCCCGATGCCGGTGATCAGCTTGATCGCCTCGGTGCCCATCACCGAAGCGACCGAGGCACACAGGATGCCCAGCACCCCGCCCTCTGCGCAGGACGGCACCATCCCGGGTGGGGGCGGCTCCGGGTAGAGGTCGCGGTAGTTCAGGCCCAAACCGTCGGGGGCGTCCTCCCAGAAGACCGAGATCTGCCCCTCGAACCGGTAGATCGAGCCCCACACATAGGGCTTGTGCGCCAGCACCGCGGCATCGTTGACCAGATAGCGGGTGGCGAAGTTGTCGGTGCCGTCCAGGATCAGGTCGTACTGCTCGAACAGCTCGACGGCGTTGTCGGGCTCGAGGCGGAACTGGTGCAGCCGGACGTCCACCAGCGGGTTGATGTCGAGGATCGAGTCGCGGGCGCTCTCGGCCTTGGACCGGCCGATGTCGGACTGGCCGTGGATGATCTGGCGCTGCAGATTCGACTCGTCGACCACGTCGAACTCGACGATCCCGATCGTGCCGACACCGGCCGCGGCGAGGTACAGCAGCGTCGGCGAACCCAGCCCGCCGGCGCCGATGACGAGCACCCGGGCGTTCTTCAGCCGCTTCTGCCCGTCCAGGCCGAGGTCGGGAATGATGAGGTGGCGGCTGTAGCGCGCGACTTCCTCGCGGGTGAGTTCGGCCGCCGGTTCGACCAGCGGGGGCAACGGTGTCGACACCGAGAAATCTCCTTGTTTGACGTCTCTAGACCATCTCAGCAGGTACGACTTTCAACAGCAATGAGACGTCAGCGCTTCCCGCACGATCGGCGGCCCGTGAGCGTGCGGGAAACGCTGGAAAACGTCGGCGTGTCGGGTGCAAACCTGCACTTTCGCCCAACGAGGGGGTGACGCAGGTCTCGGTCAGGCGATCGGATATGGCCAGGGGTTGGGCTTGCAGGTGTGGTTGTCGGGCTGCACCGACTGCGGGTCGAAGCGCGCGGCGTCGTTGTTGTTGGTCGAGAACGTCTGCTGCATCATCACCGGCGCCAGTTGATCGTTGCCCCCGCACGGCTCGTGCCGCTGATAGCCGATCGCGTGGCCGACCTCGTGGTTGATCAGGTACTGCCGATACGAGCCGACATCGCCCTGGAACGGGACCGCCCCGCGCACCCAGCGCGCCTCGTTGATGAAGACGCGCGGCTGCCCGTCGGCGTAAGCCGGGTTGTAGCAGGACGCCTCCAGCTGGATGTCGTATCCGCAGCCCTCGCGCACGGTCATCGGCGTGCTCAGCGAGATCCGGAAGTCGGGCTCGATGTTCGACGCCGCGTCGAGGCGGACGAATGCGAACTGCGGGTTGTGCGTCCAACTCTTGGGGTTGGCCAGGGTCTCGCTGACCATGCGGGCGAACGCCTCGTCACCGCCGAACGTCGCGGTGTCGATGCCGTTCTCGACCTCGACGGTGTAGCTGAACACCTTCGCGGTGCCCTGCCCGACCTGCGCGGTGGTGCCCGGCACGATGTGCCACGTCTTGGCGCCGGCTTGGGTGAACGGCCCGCCCTGCGGCAGGATTCCGGTCGGCAGGTTCGCGTCGAACTGTGTCAAGCCTTTCGGCGGGGCGCCGATGATCGCCGTGCTGGCCACCCCGATGGTCGGCGGACCCTGCACCGGGCCCTCGGCCTGCATGGGTGCGGGCGCGCTGGTGCCGGTGATCGTCTGGTAGACGACAACCGCGGTCACCACGACCAGCACTGGAAGCGCGTACGCCCGCCAGCCGTAGGTGGAAAGGAAGCGGCCGAGCCACGTCTGCTTGCGAATTCCGCGGTGCTCGGCCCGATTGGACCTGACCCTTCCCGAGCTCTCGGCAAGCGGGTCGCGTTGGGCGCGCAACGGCTCGCGCCACTCGTCGCGCAGCACGGGCACGCGGCCGCTGCCGCGACGCTCTGGACCCAGTTGGCCTCCTCGCGTGCGGGAGTCGTAGGTCACCGAAACAGGATGACACAGGCCAGCGCCGTCGAACTCTCGGCGCGCCACCGACGGCTGGAGTCGCTGTGAGCCGTACCTCACGTGCGCGCATTGCCAACGGTAGTAGTGTCATTGCGAAAAACTGAGCCAGATAGAGCCAGACGACTTCAAATGAAGGAAGTGATGAGCGATCTCGCCAACACCGCCGCGAGGAGAGGCGCACAGCCGGGCAGCGGCGAAGTGTTGAACCGCCGGGGCAGCAGGCTGCCGCGCGATGAGCGCCGCGGTCAGCTACTGGCCGCTGCCAGCGAGGTTTTCGTCGATCGCGGCTACCACGCCGCAGGAATGGACGAGATCGCCGACCGGGCCGGCGTGAGCAAACCGGTTCTCTACCAACACTTCTCGTCGAAGTTGGAGTTGTATCTGGCGGTGCTGGCCAAGCACGTGGAAAACCTCGTGTCCGGGGTGCGCCAGGCGCTGCGCACCACCACCGACAACCGTCAGCGACTGCGCGCCGCGGTCCAGGCGTTCTTCGACTTCATAGAGCACGACGGCCAGGGCTACCGATTGATCTTCGAGAACGACTACGTCAACGAACCCCAGGTCGCCGCGCAGGTCAAGGTGGCGACCGAGGCGTGCACCGACGCGGTGTTCGACCTGATCAGCCGCGATTCCGGACTGGAGGCGCACCGCGCCAGGATGATCGCGGTCGGCCTGGTGGCGATCAGCGTGGACTCCGCGCGCTACTGGCTCAACAATGACCGGCCGATCTCGAAGGACGACGCGGTCGAGGGCACCGTGCAGTTCGCCTGGGGCGGCCTGTCACACGTGCCGCTCACCCGGTCTTAGCCCCGAGCCCGACCCCGAAGCCGACGCGCCGAACATCGGCGGCGCCGATCTCCACGTAGGCGATCTTGGATGTCTGCACGAGGAAACGCCGACCCTTCTCGTCGGTCAGCGCCAGCACGCCCGAGTCCTTGGCCAGCGCGTCGGTGAACAGTTTCTCCACCTCGCTTGGTGTCTGCGCGCTGTTGAAGCTCAGCTCGCGCGGGCTGTCCGTGACACCGATCTTGACCTCCACGCCGTGGTCCCTTTCCGTTGCACCGAAGAACTTGACGCAAGGCTAATGGACGGCGCGCCGCTCGCCGCGCGCCGGTGAGTTCGCGGTCAGCGAAGCTCCGAGACCAACGGCGACCGAACCGAGTCCGGACCGTAACCAACACACCAGCCGCTGAACCTCACCCGTCACTCCAGCATCGATAGCATCAGGCCCGGCAACAGTTTCCGTGCCCTACACGACCCGGGAAAACCCATATGAACAGGCCTTACACCGCGCATTCACCGTATTCGCTGACCCCGACCGAACGGATCCCCAGCTACGCCGGGTACGCCGAACCACCGGCCCCCGAGCTCGACTACGAATACGACGGGATGCCGGCCCCCGAGGACTACGACGACTACGACGACTACGAGCAGCAGTACGACGAGGAGCGCATCGATCGGCGCTGGATGTGGGTGGCCGGAATCGCCGGCGTGATCCTGTTCATCGCAATCGGAACCACCGGCATCATCCTCGGCGGCGGCGACAGCGGTTCGGTGTCGGCCACCGCGACCTCCGACGCCCCCACGCTGTCGAGCGCGCCGGCCACCACGACCGCCCCGCGCGCCGGCGCCACCCAGCCTGTCCCCTCGTCGCTGCCGCCGGAAACGGTCACGACCGTCAGCCCGACCGCCGAGACCCCGACCGCTCAGACGGCGCCACCCACCTCCACTCAGCCCGCGGCCGTCCCGCCGCCTGCACCGGTATCGCCGCGCACCATCACCTACCGGGTGACGGGCAACCGCCAGCTGATCGACCTCGTGACGGTGATCTACACCGATGGCCAGGGCGCCCTGAAGACCGAGGTCAACGTCGCGTTGCCGTGGGCCAAACAGGTGGTCCTCGAACCCGGTGTGGAGCTCAAGTCGGTCACCGCGACCAGCGTCGCCGGGCAGCTGAACTGCAGCATCACCGACGCCGCGGGCACGCTGATCACCGCGCAGAACAACAACTCGATGATCGCCAGCTGCACCCAGTAGCGCGCTCAGGCGGGCGGGTCAGGCCAGCCCCAACTCCTGCATGCGGGAGGTGTGTGTGCGCTGCAGTCGGTCGAAGAACTCGGTCAGCTGCGTCAGCCCTTCGCCGCTGGCCATCACCAGATCGACCAGCTCGTCGTGATCGGCCAACACGAATTGCGCCTGGGTGATCGCCTCACCGAGCAGTCGACGCGACCACAGCGCGAGCCGGTGCCGCTGCTTCTCGCTGGCCGTCACCGCCGCCCGCACCTCGGCGACGACGAACTGCGAGTGGCCGGTCTCCGACAGCACCGCGCGCACCACTTCGGCGACCTCGTCGGGCATGGAGTCGGCGATCTCGAGGTAGAAGTCCGCGGCGAGAGCATCGCCGACATAGGTCTTGACCAACGCCTCGAGCCAGGTGCTCGGAGTGGTCAGCCGGTGGTAATTCTCAAGTGCCGACGCATATTTCGTCATCGCCGGCACGACCTCCACCCCCCGGCGCTCGAGCGCGTCACGCAGCACCTCGTAATGGTTCATCTCGGCGGCCGCCATGCTGGCCATGTTGATGCGCCCGCGCAGGTTCGGCGCCATCCGCGCCTCGTCGGTGAGCCGGTAGAACGCCGCCACCTCGCCGTAGGCCAGCAGCGCGAAAAGTTCGTTGACGCCGGGATGTTCGGCCGACACACCTGACGTCGCCGAGTCGGTTTGCCCGGGTGCCGGTGGCGTCGAGTTCATGGGCCCAACTCTAAACGTCACCGCGCTTGGCCCGACGGGCGAACATCACCAGGTATGATGGTTTCGGGCAGCGGCACTGACGAAAGCTCGCCGCCACCCAGGAAATGTGCGTGCACGCAGTCGGCCCGCCTACCTCAGCGCAGGGCTCTGGTCTTCACCGGCCATAACTTTTGTCGAACTCGTGCGCGCGTGGAAGCCCATGAGGATGACAATCGAAAGGCCTCGTTTTCGCGTATGACGCATCTCAACCCCACATTTGCTGAACTCGGAGTCCGCGACGAAATCGTGCGCGCACTCGCCGAGGACGGCAAGCAACATCCATTTGCCATTCAAGAGCTGACCATGCCGATGGCGCTGGCCGGCGACGACCTGATCGGCCAGGCCCGCACCGGCATGGGCAAGACGCTGGCCTTCGGCGTGCCCCTGCTGCAGCGGATCACGACGGACGCCGACCGCCCGCTGACCGGCGTCCCGCGGGCGCTGGTGGTCGTGCCCACCCGCGAGTTGTGTCTGCAGGTGTACGGCGACCTCGCGGCCGCAGGCAAGTACCTCACGGTCGACGACCGCAAGCTGTCGGTCACCTCGATTTACGGTGGACGGCCCTACGAGGGACAGATCGAGGCGCTGCAAAAGGGAGTCGACGTCGTCGTCGGCACACCCGGGCGCCTGCTCGACCTGGCCCAGCAGGGGCACCTGAAATTGGGCGGACTGTCCATGCTGGTGCTCGACGAGGCCGACGAAATGCTCGACCTCGGCTTCCTGCCCGATATCGAGCGGATCCTGCGCCAGATTCCCGACAACAGGCAGTCGATGCTGTTCTCGGCGACCATGCCGGACCCGATCATCACGCTGGCCCGCACCTTCATGAACCAGCCGACGCACATCAGGGCCGAGGCCCCGCACTCGGCGGCCACCCACGACACCACCGAGCAGTTCGCCTACCGGGCGCACGCGCTGGACAAGGTGGAAATGGTCGCCCGCATCCTGCAGGCCGAGGGCCGCGGCGCCACGATGATCTTCACCCGCACCAAGCGCACCGCCCAGAAGGTGTCCGACGAACTCGCCGAGCGTGGGTTCAAGGTCGGTGCCGTGCACGGTGACCTCGGTCAGGGCGCGCGCGAGAAGGCGCTCAAGGCGTTCCGCACCGGCGAGATCGACGTGCTCGTCGCCACCGACGTCGCCGCGCGCGGCATCGACATCGACGACGTGACCCATGTGATCAACTACCAGATCCCCGAGGACGAGCAGGCTTACGTGCACCGCATCGGCCGCACCGGGCGGGCGGGTAAGACCGGCGTCGCCGTGACCCTGGTGGACTGGGACGAACTGGCCCGCTGGGCGATGATCGACAAGGCGCTGAACCTCAGCTGTCCCGATCCCGCCGAAACGTACTCCAGCTCGCCGCATCTCTACAGCGAGCTGGGCATCCCCGCCGATGCCACCGGCACCGTCGGCGAACCCGTCAAGGTGCAGAGCAAGCGCGCCCCGGCGGAGAAGTCGGCCGACCGGCCCGCGCGCACTCGCAACCGGACCCGCCGCCGCACGCGCGGAGGCAAGCCGGCCACCGGCCATCCCGAAGCGTCCACCTCGCCCGAGCAGGAGTCCAGCGACGCCGGTGACAGTTCCGGCGACGCCGGCCCGGCCAAGCGCAGGCGCCGTCGTCGGCCGCGCAAGGCCCCGGCCAGCGCCGGCTAGCGAGGCCCCGGCCGCGCGATGGTCAAACCCGAACGCCGCACCCGAACCGACTTGCTCGTGGCTCTGGCGATTGGCGTCGTGGTCGCGGTGACGGCCGGTTTGGTCTGGTGGACCAGCGACGCACGGGCAACGATCAGCAAGCCCGCCGCCGCCCCGGTTCCGCCGCTGACCCCCGCCAAGGCGGTTCCGCAGTCGGTGCGCCAGTTGTGGACCGCACCCAGCGGGCGCACGACGAGGCCGCTCGTCGTGGGCGGCGCCGTGGTGACCGGCGACGGCAGCACCGTCCAGGGCCGCGATCCCGCGACGGGCGACACGCTGTGGAGCTATTCGCGTGACCTCGAGCTGTGCGGGGTCAGCTACGTCTACCAGTACGCGGTGGCGGTATACCCGGACGTGCGAGGATGCGGCCAGGTCAGCACCATCGACGCCAAGACCGGACAGCGGGGGCCGGCGCGGACGTCGTATGCCGATGACGAGGTGACGCTGACTTCCGACGGCACCACCGTGCTGTCGGCGGGCGAGAACCGTCTCGAACTGTGGCGCTCCGACATGGTCCGGATGATCAGTTACGGCGCACTCGACGCCCGGATCAAACCGGACACCCCGACGTCGCCGCTGTGCCGGTTGATGTCGGCGCAGGCCAGTTCCAGCGCGGTGTCGGTGCTCGAGGCGTGCCCGCGGCAGCCGGATCTGCGCCTCACGCTGCTGCGGCCCTCCGACGAGGAGGACACGCCCGAGTTGAAGTACGTGCCGCAGCCGGGCGTGCGGAAGGACTCCGGCGCGCGGGTGGTGGCGGTCGCCGACACCACGACCGCCGTCTACGTACCCGCACCCAAACCCACCGTGAACATCGTCGACGAGACGGGCGCGACGATCGCCGGCACGGAGGTGACCCGTCCGCCGTCGCCGCAGGCCACGATGTCGCGTGCGGGCGACCTGATCACCTGGTGGACCGGTGACAGGGTAATGGTGTTCTCCGCCAACGGACTTCGCTACAAGTACACCGTCGCGCCGGTGGGCGGCAACGTGCCGGTGGGGCCGGCGACCATCATGGCGGGCCGGTTGCTGGTGCCTGTCACCGGCGGCTACGACGTATTCGATCCCGAGACCGGTCGCGGCGAACGCCATATTCCGGTGGCCCGGCCGCCGGGTTCGGCCCCGGTGGTGCCCGCGGTGGCGGGCTCGACGCTGCTCGAACAGCGCGGCGATCAGTTGGTGGCGCTCGGCTGAGGCGTGATTTGGGTGTAGTTGGTTGCGGTGAGCGCGACGAACTACACCGAAATCCCTAGATTTCGGGGGCGAACGTCGGCATCGGCTTGCCCTTGCGCCAATGCTTGAGCAGCGCCGCGGCCAATTCCCGATACGCGTGCGCGCCCTTGTTCTTGCGACTGGCCAGCACCGACGCGCCCGACGCGCTGGCCTCGGCGAACCGGACGGTGCGCGGTATCGGCGGCGCCAGCACCGGCAGGTCGTATCGGTCGGCGACGTCGAGCAGCACGTCGCGACTGTGCGTCGTGCGCGAGTCGTACAGCGTCGGCAGCGCCCCCAGCAGGTTCAGATCGGCGTTCGTGATCGCCTGGACATCGGCGATGGTGCGCAGGAACTGCCCGACGCCGCGGTGCGCCAGCGTCTCACACTGCAACGGCACGATCACGTCGTCGGCGGCGGTCAACCCATTGAGGGTGAGCACGCCCAGGGAGGGCGGGCAGTCGATGATCACCACGTCGTAGCCGGAGTCGGAGAGCTTGGCCAGCGCGCGCTTGAGCGCGTACTCGCGACCAGCACGCATCAGCAGCATCGCCTCGGCGCCCGCGAGGTCGATGTTGGCCGGCAGCAGCGTCATCCCCTCCGGGGTGTCGAGCAACGCCGCGTCGGGTTCGACCTCGCCGAGCAGCACCTCGTGGATCGACACCGGCAGCTTGTCGGGATCCTGCCCCAGCGAGAACGTCAAACAGCCTTGCGGGTCGAGGTCGACGATCAGCACCCGCAGACCCTTCTCCACCATCGCCGCACCCAACGACGCCACCGTCGTCGTCTTGGCTACCCCACCCTTTTGATTGGCGACCGCAAGTACTCGAGTCACGAGGTTCATCGTTGCACGGGCAGGCACGCCGCGACGGGCCGTGCGGCAGAATCAGTCAACGTGAGCCTCCTGCAGCACCGCCTGGTACTGCTTCGTCACGGCGAGACGGAGTGGTCGAAGAGCGGTCGGCACACCGGCCGCACGGATCTCGAGCTCACGGAAACGGGCCGGGCGCGAGCCAAACTCGCGGCCGAAGCGCTGGCCGAACTCGAACTCGACAACCCGCTGGTGCTCAGCAGCCCGATGCGGCGCGCCGCGGACACCGCCGAACTGGCCGGGCTGACCGTCGACGAGGTGTCCCCGCTCCTGCAGGAATGGGACTACGGCCGCTACGAGGGGCTGACGACGCCACAGATCCGTCAGACCGTCCCCGACTGGCTGATCTGGACGCACGGCGCCGACGGCGGCGAGAGCGTCGCTGAGGTCACCCAGCGCGCGGACCGCGCCGTCGAGTTGGCCCTCACGCACATGGAGTCGCGCGACGTGGTGTTCGTCGGGCATGCGCACTTTTCCCGCTCGGTGATCGCGCGGTGGGTTGAGATGCCGGTGGCCGACGGCATCCGGTTCGCGATGGCGCCGGCTTCCGTCGCGGTGCTCGGCTTCGAGCACGCGATCCGCCAGATCATTGCGCAGGGGCTGACCGGCCACCGGGATCCGTGTAAACCGCGGTGACTCGCGAGCCGTCCTTCGTCCTGGCCTCCCGTGGCGCCGTCGTCGCGGAGGGGGTGCACACCGCATTCCCGAAAGTCGCCGACGCGCGCGCCGCGCTCGCGTCGCACAGTGCTCCGATCATCGTGGGCGCGTTGCCTTTCGACATGACCAAACCGGCTGCCCTGATCCGGCCGCAGAGTGTTCAGTTCCTCGACGCGGTGCCGGAGTGGCCGCTTCGTCCGCTGCCCGACGTGCGCATCGCCGAGACGCTGCCTGACCCGGACGAACATCGCTCGCGGGTCGCCGAGGCGGTGGACCGGTTGAACAACCCGTCGAGCGGGCTGCACAAGGTCGTGCTGGCCCGTGCGCTGCGGTTGGCCGCCGGCGGCCCGCTGGATGCGCGCACCGTCCTGCACCGGCTCGTCGACGCGGACCCGGCCGCCAACGGCTACCTCGCCGATCTGACCGCCGCGGGCGGCGGTTACTCGGGGGCGGTGCTGGTTGGCCTGAGCCCGGAGCTGCTGGTGGCCCGCCGCGGCGATCATGTGGTCTGCGCGCCGTTCGCGGGATCGGCGCCCCGCTCCCCGGATCCGGACACCGATGAGGCGAACGGTGCCGCGCTGGCCGCGTCGGCGAAGAACCGCCACGAGCACCAGCTGGTGGTCGACACGATCCGCGACGTGCTTGAGCCGCTGTGCACGGATCTCGACGTCGCGGCCGAGCCGGCACTGCGCAAGACCGACGCGGTATGGCATCTGGCGACCCGTATCACCGGCAACCTCCGCGAAACGTCCACTACCGCATTGGATTTGGCTATCGCCCTGCACCCAACCCCCGCGGTCGGCGGTGTGCCCACGGCCGATGCGGCCGACTTGATCGGCGAACTGGAGGGCGACCGCGGCTTCTACGCCGGCGCCGTCGGCTGGTGCGATCAGCGCGGTGACGGCCGTTGGGTGGTGTCGATCCGCTGCGCGCAGCTGTCGGCGGATCGCCGCACAGCCGAAGCGTATTCCGGTGGCGGCATCGTCGCCGAGTCCGATCCAGACGACGAACTCGACGAAACCACGACGAAATTCCACACCATCCTCACCGCTCTGGGTGTCGAACCGTGACCGAGCTGATCCGGCGGGTGCGGCGGGGCGACGAGCCCGAGCTGACCGCGATGATCCACGAGCTCGCCGAGTTCGAACATGCGGCGCACGAATGCACCGTCACCGAAAACCAGTTGCGCCGAGCGCTTTTCACCGAGCCGGCGACCGTGCAGGGCCACATCGCCGAAATCGACGGGCAGGCCGCTGCGGGCGCGTTGTGGTTCCGCAGCTTCTCCACATGGGACGGTGTCGAGGGAATCTACCTCGAAGACCTGTATGTGCGGCCGCAGTTCCGACGGCGCGGGCTGGCCCGCAAGCTGCTGGCCACTCTGGCCCGCGAATGCGTCGAACATGGATACAGCCGGCTGTCGTGGGCGGTGCTCGACTGGAACGTCAACGCGATCGCGCTCTACGACACCGTCGGCGGCAAGCCGCAGACCGACTGGATCACCTACCGGGTCTCGGGGCCCGATCTGTCGGCGCTGGCCGCGGAATCGCCCTGAGCGCCCACCCACTGCAGCGCCGACGGGCTGAACAGCAGAACCAGCGTCACCACCGCCACCACGCCGAGGGCAACGGCGTAGATCCACTGATGCGAGCCCACGCCCATGTACCAAACCACGGGCAGCAGCAGCAGTTGCGCGAACACCGCGATGCCGCGGCCCCACCGCCTGCCGGTCCACAACGCCCAGGCCGCGGCCAGCACAGCCGAACCCATGATCGCGAACCACAGCGCGGTGCCGTACTTGTTCAGCCCCGATTCCTCGGCCCGGCCGAACCCGCTCACGACGTAGACCAAAGCTGCCGCCAGCGCGACGACACCCTCGGCGGCCACGAGAACAGCGGCCTGCCGCACGGACGTCGGTGAGGGAACGGTCACGTCCTCGAGCGTAGAGGGTGGGCCGGGGCCGTTCAGTAGGCTCGGACTCCGTGCGCGCCGTGCTGATCGTGAACCCGAACGCCACGTCGACGACTCCGGCCGGTCGCGACCTGCTGGCCCACGCGCTGGAGAGTCGGGTCAAGCTGACCGTCGCGCATACCGATCACCGCGGCCATGCCATCGAGATCGCCCGCGACTCGGCGCGCGCCGGTGTCGACGTGCTGATCGTGCATGGTGGCGACGGCACGGTGAACGAAGTGGTCAACGGCGTTCTCGAGATCGGCGGACCCGGCGCCGCCGCCCCCGCGGTCGGCGTGGTGCCCGGTGGCTCCGCCAACGTGTTCGCACGCGCGCTGGGAATCAGCCCCGACCCGATCGAGGCGACCAATCAACTGGTCGACCTGTTGTCGGGGTATCGGCACCGCAAGGTATGGCGGCGGATCGGGCTGATGGACTGCGGTGAACGCTGGGCGGTGTTCACCGCGGGCATGGGGGTCGACGGCGACGTGGTGGCCGCCGTCGAGGCCCAGCGCGCGAAGGGCCGCACGGTCACCGCCTCCCGCTACGTGCGCGTCGCCATCCGGGAGGTCCTGGCCAGCGCCCGTAAGGAACCGTCGCTGACGCTGCATCTCCCTGACCGCGAACCGGTCGGCGCCGTCCATTTCGCATTCGTGTCCAACGCCAGTCCATGGACCTACGCCAACGCCAGACCGGTGTGGACGAACCCGACCACGACGTTCGAGACCGGCCTGGGCGTGTTCGCCACGACCAGCATGAACGTGTGGGCGAACCTGAGGTTGGTGCGGCGGATGCTGGCGAAGAAGCCGCGTATCGAGGCCAAGCACCTGATCCGCGACGATGACCTGCCCTGGTTGCAGGTCACCAGCGAGACACCGGTGGCCTGCCAGATCGACGGTGATTATGTGGGCTTGCGGGACTCGATGAGGTTCACCGCGGTTCCCGACGCGCTCGGCGTGCTCGCGCCGGCCCTGGAGAACGCCTCTGACCTGCGGCGATAGGTTCGCGGCGTAAGATTCGGGGCGCAGTTGGATCGAGTCTAGTACAGGCGAGTGGGTGATATGCGAAGCCACCCCCGGTAGTGACATTGCGCACTTGTTAACTTACGAGTATTGACATCTGTCCAGCCTGTGAAAGCATCGAAGCAACGTTGCAGAAACATTCAATGTGCACGTGTTAAACAGCCGAAGAAAAAACCGTGCGCTGCGCTGCGCACAGTGGACATATCTTGACGAGGAGTTTGATCTTATGGATTGGCGCCACAAGGCGGTCTGTCGCGATGAAGATCCGGAGCTGTTCTTCCCCGTGGGAAACAGCGGCCCGGCGCTCGCTCAGATCGCTGACGCGAAGCTCGTCTGCAACCGCTGCCCGGTGACCACCGAGTGCCTCACCTGGGCATTGGAGTCCGGACAGGACGCCGGCGTGTGGGGCGGCATGAGCGAGGACGAGCGTCGCGCGCTGAAGCGGCGCAACGCTCGCACCAAGGCTCGCACCGGAGTCTGAGCTCGCGTCCAGCACCAACCTTTACGGCCCCGACATTTGTCGGGGCCGTATCTTTGTGCAAATTCAATTTGGCCAATTCGCGACATTAATGGCCAATTAGCGAATTGTTACTGGGCGGCGCGCCGCGGGCGACCCAGCGGCACACGCAGCACGACGTCGGTCCCGCCGCTGGGCACCTCGTGCATGTCCAGCGACCCGTCCAGTTCCGCCGACACCAACGTCCGCACGATCTGAAGACCGAGCCGGTCGGACTTTTCCAGGCTGAACCCCTCGGGCAGACCGCGCCCGTCGTCGTGGACCACCACGTCGAGCCACCTGGCCGACCGTTCGGCCCGGATCGTCACGCAGCCCTGCCGGGTCCCGGGCTCGAATGCGTGCTCGATAGCGTTCTGCACCAGCTCGGTGATGACCATGATGAGCGCGGTGGCCCGATCGGCATCGAGCACCCCGAGATCACCGAGCCGGTTGATGCGAATCGGACTGTCCACTGCCGCAACATCATTCATCATCGGCAGGATTCGGTCCACGACCTCGTCGAGGTTGACCTCCTCATCGACCGACATCGAGAGCGCGTCGTGCACCAGCGCGATCGACGACACCCGTCGCACCGATTCCATCAACGCCTCGCGGCCTTCGTCGTTGTTGGTGCGGCGGGCCTGCAGGCGCAGCAGTGCCGCGACGGTCTGCAGGTTGTTCTTCACGCGATGGTGGATCTCACGGATCGTGGCGTCCTTCGACAGCAGCGCACGGTCGCGACGCTTGACCTCGGTCACGTCACGGATCAACACCGCGGCGCCGACTGCCTTGCCGTGCACGACCAACGGCAGCGTGCGCATCAGCACGGCGGCACCACCCGCGTCGACCTCCATGCGCATGCTGGACCCGCCGGCCAGCGAATCGCGCACGTGGTTCGCCAGCTCCTGCGCCTCGAACGGGTCGCCGATCAACGGACGCGTGACCGTGACGAGGTTGTGGCCGCCGAGTTCGGCGGCCAACCCCATCCGGTGGTAGGCCGAGATCGCGTTCGGGCTGGCGAAGGTGACCACCCCCGTCTCGTCGAGCCGGATGAACCCGTCACCGACGCGTGGGCTCGACCGCGACATTGCAAGATCTCCGACGTTGGGGAAGGTGCCCTCGGCCAACATGTGCAGCAGATCGCGAGCACAGTCGAGATAGGCGACTTCGAGCGGACTGGCTTTACGGGAGGCCAGAGCGGTCTGATGGGTCAACACCGCGACGACCTCGTCCTTGTACCGCACAGGCACGGCCTCGACATTCAGACCGGGTGAAACCTGTTGTCCGGCACCGTCTCCCACGGCGATCTCACCGGACGTGAACGCCGCGGCCACGACGGGCAGCGTGTCGGCCTCGGCCAGCGTGCTGACCGCGTCGGCCAGCAGCACGGTCGGGGCGGTGTTCGGCCGCACCTGCGCCACGCAGACCAGGGAGCCGTCGTCGCGGCGCACCCACATCAGGTAGTCGGCGAAGGACAGGTCGGCGAGCAGCTGCCACTCGCCCACCACCGCATGCAGATGATCGACCGCATTGCCGGGCAGCATGGTGTGCTCGGCGAGCAGATCACCGAGGGTGGACATCGCGGATTACTTCCGGCGGCGGATCACACGGGCGCGGTGATCAGCTGATCACGGCGATGAGGTCACCGGCCTGGATGACGTCGCCGACGGACACGCTGACCTTGCTCACGGTGCCCGCCACCTCGGCCAGCACCGGAATCTCCATCTTCATCGACTCCAGCAGTACCAGGGTGTCGCCCTGACCGATCTGATCGCCCTCGCTCACCACGACCTCGAGCACACTGGCCACGATCTCAGCGCGAACGTCCTCGGCCATCCTCACCCCACTCCACTCCGCTGCTGTAAATGCCTATCGGCCTACATCGAACCACACGACCGGCCCGTCAGCGGCGTCGCAGGGCCATGAGAGAATGGTCGCGACGTGCCCGCGGGATGCGGGCCGAGAAATCCACCAGACAATTCGGAGGTAGACCATGGCCAAGCGTGGCCGTAAGAAGCGCGACCGCAAGCACACCAAGGCCAACCACGGTAAGCGGCCGAACGCCGGTTCGAAGTCGGTGCGCTGACCGCACCCGGTGTGGGCCTGCGCGCGCTAGCTGCGCCGAATGATCGTC
The DNA here is from genome assembly GCF_001500065.1 of Mycobacterium sp. IS-3022. Lineage (GTDB taxonomy): Bacteria > Actinomycetota > Actinomycetes > Mycobacteriales > Mycobacteriaceae > Mycobacterium. Next base: position 108,835 of record NZ_LQIN01000049.1, on the reverse strand, counting down.
GTGCGGCTGATCTCGATGCGCAGCCGCTCTCGCAGGCTCTCGGGCGCCTTGTCGCCGCCGCACTTCTTCGCGATCAGCTTCTTGACCCGTTCCTCAACGCCGTAGTGGCGTAGACATGCGGGACAGTCTTCGAGGTGCTGGCGCAGCTTGTCACGGGTCTCGGGCGTGCATTCCCCGTCGAGCAACGTCCATACCTCGGCGATGACCGCCGCGCATTCTGGGTGCTCGGGATCGACGGGGCCGACCGGGGGCCGCCAGCCCTCGTCGTCCGAGAACGAGCTCATGACGAGACCTCCTCGGGCGTGTCCATCTGCTGTCCCCGCATGAAACCGCGCTCCCTGGCCACGTTGGTCAGCAGTTCGCGCAGCTGGCGCCTGCCCCGGTGCAACCGGGACATCACCGTGCCTATCGGAGTGTCCATGATCTCGGCGATCTCCTTATAGGGGAAGCCCTCGACGTCGGCGTAGTAGACCGCCATCCGGAAATCCTCAGGTAGCGCCTGCAGCGCTTCCTTGATCTCGTTGTCCGGCAGCAACTCGAGCGCCTCGACCTCGGCCGAGCGCAGCCCGGTTGACGAGTGCTCGGCGTTGGCGGCGAGCTGCCAGTCGGTGATCTCCTCGGTCGGATACTCCGAGGGCTGGCGCTGCTTCTTGCGGTAGCTGTTGATGTAGGTGTTGGTCAGGATGCGGTACAGCCACGCCTTGAGGTTGGTGCCCTCGCGGAACGAACGGAAGCCGGCGTAGGCCTTCACCATGGTTTCCTGCAGCAGGTCCTCGGCGTCGGCGGGGTTGCGCGTCATGCGCAGCGCGCCGCCGTACAGCTGATCGAGCAGCGGAATCGCATCGCGTTCGAACCGCGCGGTCAGCTCGGCATCGGTCTCCTGCGGCGGCGAGGTTTCCGGCCCTGTCTCCGGCGCCGTATCGCGCGTCGACCCGTCGGAGTCGGTCATCGTGGGGAACACCGTCCCTTCTGTCGCGGTGCCACCGAACAAGCCCGGCACGTCCACCGGGCGCATCGGGAAGTCCATGGCCAGCGTTGGCACAACTGACTCCCTTCAGCCAATCCTAGAGGTTGAGACCGACATGTTTTCCGGCCGCCGCGTCCACGACGCCACAGTCGCCGTCAATAACAGCGGCCGGGGGCGTGGTTGTTCCCGGAATACCGGCGTCGGCGCGCGCACTAGTCTGGCGCGGTGGCACGCGCAGCTACTCCTGCCATCGCAGCCCTGATCGCCGCCGAGGTCCCACACGAGGTTCTGCAGTACCACCACGACCGCCGCACCGAGTCGTTCGGCGACGAGGCCGTGGACGCGCTGGCGGGGGCACAGGGTATCGAGGCCGCTCAGGTCTTCAAGACGCTGGTGCTGGCGCTGCCCGAAGGTCTCGGCGTCGCGGTGCTGCCGGTACCGGCCAAGCTTTCGTTGAAGGCGGCGGCCGCTGCGTTCGGCGTGTCCAAGGTCACCATGGCCGAGCGGGCGGCGGCCGAACGGTCGACCGGCTATGTGGTCGGCGGAATCTCGCCGTTGGGTCAGCGCAAGCCGCTACCGACCGTCGTCGACGCGTCCGCTCTGGGTTGGGACCGGGTGTTGTGCAGCGCGGGCAAGCGCGGCTGGGACGTCGCCGTGCCCCCGCAGGATCTGATCCGGCTGACCGACGCGGTCACCGCCGATATCCAGGCCTGACCCTTTCTCCGGGCCGAACGTGGGTGACCGACACGTGTCGCGCGCTGAACGCGTGGCAAAAGGTCTCACTCGGCGACGTCGGATGGGACCGGCGACGGTTAGTGTGAGCCCATGTCGCTTTCCGGAAAGACCATGTTCATCTCCGGCGCGAGTCGCGGGATCGGCCTGGCGATCGCCAAGCGGGCGGCCGCCGACGGTGCCAACATCGCATTGATCGCCAAGACCGCCGAACCGCATCCAAAGCTGCCCGGCACCGTTTACACCGCGGCAAAGGAACTCGAGGACGCCGGCGGGCAGGCGCTGCCCATCGTCGGCGACATCCGCGACGGCGACTCGGTGGCCGCGGCGGTGACTCAGACCGTCGAGCAGTTCGGCGGCATCGACATCTGTGTCAACAACGCCTCGGCGATCAACCTGGGCTCGATCACCGACGTGCCGCTGAAGCGGTTCGACCTGATGAACGGCATCCAGGTGCGGGGCACGTATGCCGTTTCGCAGGCGTGCATTCCCCACATGGTGGGCCGGGAGAACCCGCACATCCTGACGCTGTCCCCGCCGGTACGCCTCGAGCCGGAGTGGCTCAAACCAACCGCCTACATGATGGCCAAGTACGGGATGTCGTTGTGCGCATTGGCGATCGCCGAGGAGCTACGCGACGAGGGCATCGCCTCCAACACCCTGTGGCCACGGACACTGGTGGCCACGGCCGCAGTGCAGAACCTGCTCGGCGGCGATGAGGCGATGGGGCGCGCGCGCAAGCCCGACGTCTACGCCGACGCCGCATACGTGATCCTCAACAAGCCCGCCCGCGACTACACCGGGAACTCGGCGCTGTGTGAGGACGTGCTCCTCGAGTCGGGCGTGACCGACCTGTCGGTGTACAACTGCGTGCCCGGCGCCGAACTCGGCGTCGACCTCTGGGTCGACACGCCCAACCCACCGGGGTACACGGGTCCGTAACGCCGGTCAGGCGACAACGCAGGGGCGCCCGAACCGCGCGCGCACGCCGTTCGTGAACAGCGCCCGCAGTCTCGGGCCCGCGGGTATGACACCGGCGGCGGCGACGAGATCGTCGTGCAAGCTGTCGATCTCGGCCGCGCACAGGGGCCACGGGTCGTGTTCGTTGGGCACCCACCAGGTCCTGCCGGCCTTGCGGGTGTGCGCACCCCAACGCGCAGTCAGCCAGACCTCCAGCGGCGTCGGCGTCACCTCGTCGCCGATCCGCACGGCGAGCGTGCTGCGCAGTCCGCGACGCGGCCATCGGCGCACGCTGCGATAGCGCACTCGCTCCCCTGACCGCTCGACGCGCATCCTGGCCCAGGTATACGGAATTCCAAGCGAGATACGAAGGGCCGCAACCACGGCCAGGCGTTCGGCTTCCAGTGACATGAACACGACGCCGTGACGACCGGCGTCGTCGACGGAATACAACCGGACGTTGGTCTCGGCGAATGTACCGAAGTACGGGATGCGCAGCGCAGAGCCGAGCGTGGTGGTGCGCATCGTGAAGGGCACCAGCCCGACGTAGCTGAGCCCGTCGGCGAAGACGTCCGGGCAGGTACCCGGTGGAAGAAGATGCGCGACGCTCTCCGGCCGCACCGGCCAGTGCACGAATGTCAGGTCACACCAGAGCTGCTCGGACACGACGGGGCGACGCACCGGTGCGGCCACGACGGGAAAGCCGGCCATCGCCGCCGACTCGAAACCGCCGGAGGGCCCCGTCATCACCTCATCGTGGCACCGCTGCCAACCTCACGCCATGCAGAGTTCGACGCCGAGCAGGTTGGCCGGCCAGAACGCCGCGGTGAGCACGAACGCTGCGATGTCCGAGCCCGCCGGTATCCGGGTGCGCAGCGCGGTGTCGATCAGCTGCACCTGTTCGGCGTCGAAGAACGCCCACGCCAAACCGATCAGCAGGTAGGGAATCGCCAGCCACATCGCGATCTCGATCATCGCCTCGACGCTGACCCGACGGCTCAGCAGCCGACGCAGCGTCGTCATACCAGCGCCCGGTGGGTGCGGACCCGGCGGCGCACATCGGCGAGCAGCACGTAGCTGCCGCCTTGCCGGACGAACACCGGCAGGAACCTGTTGGCCAAAGCCACTGTCAGAAAGAGCATTTCGAAGAGGAACTGTCGGAAGCCGCTCCACCGCAACCCCATCTGTTCCCGGAACACCGGCGCGAGGAAGCCGGTGGTGAGGAACTTCAGCAGCGGCCGGAACGGCAGCGCCAGCAGCGGGTTGATCATGCGCAGGTTCACCATGTCGAGCAGGTAATTTCGCACCCGATCGTCGATCGAAACCCGCTGACATGCGCGGCGCCAATAGTCGTCGAATTCGGCGCGGGTCGGCGGCCACTGTTCCTCGGTCACCTGCAAGGTGGTGCCCAACGGCCAGGCTGAGCGGTAGAACTGATCGGCCTGCTCCGGCGTCAACTCGCCGCGCAGCAGCTGGTAGGTGTCCTCCAGACCGACGAAAAGGCAAGCAGCGACCCACATCTGCAGATCGCGGTCGAACGCGTTGTACCGGACCGGGCTTTCGGCGGTCGACTTGACGTGCCGGTGTGAGGAGTTGACCGCCTCCCGGAACGCGGCGCGGTCGTCGGGTGTGCCGAGCACCGCCACGGCGAGGTACTGGAACGTCGTCCGCGCCCGCTTCCACGGGTGCTTGAGCAGGTTTCCGGAATCGACCTTGCTCTCGGCGACGCCGTAGCCCACCTCCGGCCAGGACAGCTGCATGACGACGTTGGCCGCGCCCGCGGCGAAGGCCCAGAAGTCCATTGCCTCCGCGGCGGTGACCGGCTCGGTGTCCCATCGCGCGGTGCGACGGCGCACGGTGATGCGATAGGCGTCGGTCATGCGACGCACACCGCCGAGAAGACCATTGCCGGCCAGAACGCAATCGCCGCGGTGAGCTGTCCGAGCCACGTAAGGCCCGTGCCGTCCAGCTGGTCCAGGTTCAGCGCCGTCCAGCCCACGCCGATGACGACGTAGGGTGCGGCGAGCATGAGCGCGGTGCCGATCCACTCGGCGATGGTCATCTCAAAGGTCAGGACCTTCCTCACTGCGCTGAGCACGCCTACTCCCTCCACTTTCCCGATGCGGTCACTATGTTAATGGCCATTCAGGCGTGAGCAGGTCGATTCGCCGATGTGAACGCGACGCCGGCTCACTTCAGCATCGAGCGCACGCTGTCGGCGAAGGCGGCGGTGGTGAAGCACGTCGGCTCGGCGAACTCCTCGAGCGTGAGTGCGTCGGCCCAGTCGGCGTCGGCGGCGGCGCGGAGCAGCGGCTTGGTCATCGCGGCCGTGTGGGGCGGCATCGCGCAGATGCGCGAGCACCACTCGTCGGCGGCGGCCAGCAGCCGGTCGTGTTCGACCACCTCCTGGACGAGGCCGAGGCGCTGGGCCTCGCGGGCGTCGATGTGCGCGCCGCGCAGGTAATACGCGAGCGCCCCCTGATAACCCAGTCGTCGGGTCAGCGCCCAACTCGTGCCGACCTCCGGTATCAGCCCCAGCCGCCCGAATGCCGGCACGATCAGGGCACGCTCACTGGCGATGACGAGATCACATGTCAGCGCCCAGGCCAGCCCGACGCCGGCCGCCGCTCCGTTGAGCGCGCCCACGAAGATCGTGTCCGAACCGGCGATCAGCCTTGCGATGCCACCGAATTCGCGGCGGATCCAGCGCCAGACGTCAGCTGTGCCCTCCGGCGCGTCTAATTGGTCGATCGCCGCAGCCATCATCTGCAGATCGCCTCCGGCGCTGAAACCTGGATCCGCCCCGGTGAGCACGACAGCGCGCACGTCGGGATCGGCGTCCAGTTCGACCAGCGCCGACCGCAACTGCCGAACCAGGGGCGCCGACAGCACGTTGAGCCGCTGCGGCTCGTCGAGCGTGACCACCGCTCTGTCGTCACTGCGCTCGACGCGCAACCGCACCGGTGCGTCGACGTCGTCACCGGCGGCGACCATCGTCCGGTACAGCGAATTCGCCCTGTCGGTCATGACACATCCTCCTCGATCTCGTTGGCGCGCAGCGCCGCCCATGCGGCGTCCGCGAAGATCTCAACCGTTGCCGGAGGCATCCGCTTCGCCGGTCCGGCGACCCAGTGCCGGCTGTACTCCTGGGCCGGGCCGAGCCACAGGGCGGCCGTCACCCCGTCCCGCATCGGCTGCAGCACCCCGTAGCCGTGATGCGGGCGCCACCAGTCGCGGACCGCGGCGAAGAACCGGTCGTTGCGCTCGCGCAGTTCGGCACTGTCGAGCCGGGGGCCGAGTAGGAAGGCCGCCTCGCCCCGATGGGCGGCCACCCACCGCAGGTGATGGGTGACCCCACCGCGAATGCCGCCTTCGGCGGTGTCGTGCCTGCGCAACATCGCGACGAAACCGTCCTGGTACTCGCCGAGTGTCTCGGCGAAAACCGCGGTCGCCAGCGAAAGCTTGTCCGGGAAGTGGTGATACAGCGCGCCGACGCTGACCCCGGCTTCGCGGCGCACCTCGTCCAGCGTGGCCGACAACGCGCCGTCTGCTGCGAACCGGCGGCGCGCGACGTCGAGCAGTCGGGTGCGCGCATCGGGTCCGGCCCGGTTTCTCGAAGGCACGAGGATTACTCTATCCGTACCGAGGAATCCTCTGTCGATCCCCTGCTCCGAACGAGCCCGGGTCCGTCAGAGCAGGGTGCCTTGCTCGGCCTGCGGTTCCACCGGCTCGATCAGCTCAGGGCCGTTGTTGCGAACGTTGTTCACCAGCCGGGACACCTCCCGGACCTCGATGCGGTCCAGGTCTCCGTGGCCGCGCAGCAGGCCTTCGTCGATCGGCGCGTCGGGGTCCAGCCAGCGGTCCCAGTCGCGTTCGCTGATGGTCAGCGGCATCCGGTCGTGGATCTCGGCGAGCGGACCGGCGGCGTCGGTGGTGATGATGGTGCAGCTCAGCAGCGGTGGGGCGTCCTTGGGGCCGTCCTTGGGCCGCCACGTCGACCACAACCCCGCCATGAAAAGTGGTTCGCCGTCGCCGGCGTACATGAAGAAGGGAGTCTTCGCCCCCTTCCCTTCGCCCTTCTTCTGCCACTCGTACCAGCCGTCCATCGGCACCAGACACCGCTTGTTCTTGGCCGAGCTGCGGAACACCGGCGAGGTGGTCAACTTGTCGGAGCGGGCGTTGATCAACAGTGGCCCCTTGGTCTCCGGGCCGCCCTCCTCGGTGGACTTGGCCCACGGCGGCACCAGGCCCCAGCGCATCGACCGCAGCCGCCGGGTGGCGTCGTCGTCGGGTTCGGTGTGCCGCTTGACCACGGTGCTGATCGTGGTGGTCGGGGCGACGTTGTAGTTGGGTCGCGTCGGCTCCTTGGCGGAGGTCGTTTCGTCGATCGCCTTGATCTTCTCGGCCAGCAGCGCCGGGTCGGTGGTCACCGCGAAACGTCCACACATGAATCTCATGGTGGCACGCGAAGCCGACAAGGGAAGATGGGAGCCGTGAGCGTGCGCGGAGACCGAGAGCTGGCGGCCTGGCCGGCCCCATCGACATCCAATCCGGTGCATGCGACGGTCACCGTGCCGGGCTCCAAGTCGCAGACGAACCGGGCGTTGGTGCTGGCCGCGCTGGCCACCGCGAACGGCGAGTCGACGATCAGCGGCGCGCTGCGCAGCCGCGACACCGACCTGATGGTCGGCGCGGTGCAGGCACTCGGCGTGACGGTCGGCGGCGGGGCCGACGAGTTGACCATCGGCGGAGAGCTCGCGCCGCCCGACGGAGCGTGCATCGACTGTGGGCTGGCGGGCACGGTGCTGCGGTTCGTGCCGCCCGTCGCGGCCCTGAGCAGCGCGACGGTGATGTTTGACGGCGACGAACAGGCCCGCACCCGCCCGATCACGCCGCTGCTCGACGCGCTACGCGGCCTCGGGGTCGACATCGACGGCGACGGGCTGCCGTTCGCCGTGCGCGGCGCCGGCGAGGTCGCCGGAGGCACCGTCGAGATCGACGCGTCGGCGTCCTCGCAGTTCGTCTCGGGCCTGCTGCTCTCCGGCGCGGGGTTCAGCGACGGTCTGACGATCGTGCACACCAGTGAGTCGGTGCCGTCGGCGCCGCATGTGGCGATGACGGTCGCGATGCTGCGCGACGCCGGCGTGCACGTCGACGACAGCGAGCCCAACAGGTGGCGGGTGGCGCCGGGGCCGGTCGCCGCGCGGCACTGGGTCATCGAGCCCGACCTGTCCAACGCGGTGCCGTTCCTCGCCGCGGCGGTGGTCAGCGGCGGTACCGTCCGGTTGACCGGCTGGCCGCGGGTCAGCACACAACCGGCCGAGGTGATCGTCGCGATCCTGAAGAAGCTGGGAACAGTTGTCCACCACGGCGACTCGTATCTCGAAGTGCACGGCGCCCAGGTCTACGACGGCATCGACGTCGATCTACACGAGGTCGGTGAATTGACGCCGGCGGTTGCCGCGCTCGCCGCGCTGGCCTCCCCCGGCTCGATGTCGAAACTGTCGGGTGTCGCGCATCTGCGCGGACACGAAACCGATCGGTTGGCCGCGCTGTCGGCCGAGATCAACGGCCTCGGCGGAGACTGCGAGGAGACGGCCGACGGCCTGCTGATCACCGCCCGGCCGCTGCACGGCGGCCTGTGGCACTCGTACGCCGACCACCGGATGGCCACCGCGGGAGCCATTGTGGGACTGCGCGTTCCCGGCGTCGCGGTGGAGGACATCGAAACCACCGCCAAGACACTGCCCGGCTTCCCGCAGCTTTGGGCCGACATGCTGGCCGGACAGGCGACGGAGGTCGACCCGGCTTGAGTCGGCGCGAGTACGACGAGTCCGATGTCCGGGTGCGACCCGGCCGGGGCTCGCGGCCGCGGACCAAGATTCGACCCGACCACGCCGATGCGCAGGAGGCGATGGTGGTGACCGTCGACCGGGGACGGTGGGGCTGCGCGCTCGGCGGCGACCCGGACCGCCGGGTCGTCGCGATGCGGGCGCGGGAGTTGGGCCGCACGCCGATCGTCGTCGGCGACGAGGTCGGGATAGTCGGCGACCTGTCGGGCCGGCCCGACACGCTGGCCCGCATCGTGCGGCGTGGTCCACGACGAACGGTGTTGCGCCGCACCGCCGATGACACCGATCCCAGCGAGCGCGTCGTCGTCGCCAACGCCGACCAGTTGTTGATCGTCGTCGCGCTGGCCGACCCGCCGCCCCGCGCCGGCCTGGTGGAGCGCGCGCTGATCGCCGCCTACGCCGGCGGGCTGGCGCCGATCCTGTGCCTGACCAAGACGGATCTCGCGTCGCCCGAACCGTTCGCGGCGCAGTTCGCCGACCTCGATCTGACGGTCACCACCGCGGGCCGCGACGATCCGCTCGACGTGGTCGCCCCGCTACTGGCCGACCGGGTCACCGTGCTGCTCGGCCACTCCGGGGTGGGCAAGTCGACGTTGGTGAATCGTCTTGTGCCGCAGGCCGAACGGGCCACCGGTGAGGTCACCGACGTCGGCAAGGGCAGGCATACGTCGACACAATCGGTGGCGCTGCCGCTGAGCTTCGGGGGCTGGGTGATCGATACGCCGGGCATCCGGTCGTTCGGGTTGGCCCACATCGAACCCGACGACGTGCTGCTGGCCTTCTCCGACCTGGCCGAGGCGATCAAGGACTGTCCGCGCGGCTGCGGGCACATGGGTCCGCCCGCCGATCCCGAGTGCGCACTTGACGCGCTGAGCGGCCCGGCGGTCGGCCGTGTCGGCGCGGCCCGGCGACTGCTGTCCGCGCTCCACTCGTAGGTCGTCCCGACACAATGTCGCGCTGAGAGCGTCGTCGTGGCTATATATGCGCGGTGACGCTCTCAGACTGACGTTGTGGTACGACGCGCGCGACGGCGGGCCCGCGCGGCAGCGATCGCCGACTTCAGCCCGCGCCGCTGACCCGGCTCCAACTCGGCGAACATCCGCTCGCTGCGGGTCTCCGGCGCATCGTCTCGGGTGTCGGTCAGGTACTTGTCCGGCAGCGACAGCTTGGCGATGGTCCGCCAGGCCTTGCCGTACTGCAGCAGGAACGAACCCGTCGTGTACGGCAGGTCGTACTTGTCGCACAACTGGCGCACCCGGATCGAGATCTCGTAATACCGGTTGCTCGGCAGATCGGGAAACAGGTGGTGTTCGATCTGATGGCACAGGTTCCCGCTCATGAACCGCAGCACCGGGCCGTTCTCGAAGTTGGCGCTGCCCAGCATCTGACGCAGGTACCACTGGCCCTTGGTCTCACCGACCATGTCGGTCTTGGTGAATTTCTCTGCACCGTCCGGGAAGTGGCCGCAGAAGATCACGGCGTTCGCCCACACGTTGCGGATGATGTTGGCGACCGCATTGGCCTTCATCGTCGACTTGAACGACGCACCGGGCGACAACGAGGTCAGCGCCGGGTAGACGACGTAGTCCTTGGCCACCTGGTTGCCCGCCTTGACGCCGAACTCCCGTAGCCGCACGAACGTGGCCTTGCGGTCGTCGCGACCCTTGAAGATCTTGCCGATCTCCAAGTGCTGCAGTCCGACTCCCCATTCGAACAGCGCCATCAAGACCGTGTTGAACACCAGGTTCAACAGGTTCATCGGCTTCCACTTGGTGTCCCGGGTGACGCGGATCAGGCCGTAGCCCACATCGTCGTCCATGCCCAGGATGTTCGTGTACTTGTGGTGCATGAAGTTGTGGGTGAAGCGCCAGTGCTTGGACGCTCCGCTCATGTCCCACTCCCACGTCGAGGAATGGATCTCGGGATCGTTCATCCAATCCCATTGGCCGTGCATGACGTTGTGGCCGATCTCCATGTTCTCGATGATCTTGGCCACGCCGAGCGTGACGGTGCCGGCCCACCACGCCGAGCGACGATTGCTTGCGGCCAGCATCAGCCGCGCGGCCACCTCCAGCGCACGCTGGGCCGCGATGGTGCGGCGGATGTAGCGGGCGTCGCGCTCACCGCGGGAGTCTTCGATGTCCTGGCGGATCGCATCCAATTCCACGGCCAGGCTCTCGATGTCCGCCTCGGTCAGATGCGCGAACTCGGGAACGTCAGTGATTGCCACCGTCAAGCCTCCTCTCGCATGCCTACGCTACCGTAACCTACGTACCCGTAGGTTACCAGCCAGTAAACCTCAGACATCGAGCACGCAATCGCCCGATGCTGCGGAGATACACGTCTGTATCCGCGACCCCGGCTCGCGCTCATCGCCCGTGCGCAAGTCGCGAACATGCCCGTCGACCAGGCCCACCACACATGACTGGCAGATGCCCATCCGGCAGCCGAACGGCATCCGGATGCCCACCTGCTCGCCGGCATCCATCAACGGCGTCGCGGCGTCCACGGTGACCGTCTTGCCGCTCCGCGCGAACTCGACCGTGCCGCCCTGCCCGTGCACGGCGGCCTTGGACACCGCGAAGCGCTCGAGGTGCAACCGGTCTTCGAGGCCGGCCGCCGACCACGCCCGCTGGGCGGCGTCGAGCATGCCCGCCGGACCACACGCCCACGTCTGGCGCTCCCGCCAGTCGGGCACCTGGTCATCCAGCCGCGAGACGTCCAGCCGGCCCTGTGTGCGCGTCGAGCGCAGCCGCAACTCATAGCCGTCATGCGCACGGGCCAGCTCACCCAGCTCACCGGCGAACATGACCTCAGATTCCGTTGGCGCCGAATGCAAATGGACGATGTCGGTGATCTGGTCGCGGCGAGCCAAGGTGCGAAGCATCGACATCACCGGCGTGATGCCGGAGCCGCCGGTGAGGAACAACACCTTCGCCGGAGCTGGGTCGGGCATCACGAAGTTGCCCTGCGGCGCGGCCAACCGCACGATCGTGCCCGGTGCGAGCCCCTCGACGAGATGCGTCGACAGGAACCCCTCCGGCATCGCCTTGACCGTGATCGTGATCGTGCGGGTGGTTCGCGACGGCGTCGAGGTCAGCGAGTACGACCGCCACCGCCAGCGGCCTTCTATCTGCACACCGATCCCGATGTACTGGCCGGGGCGGTAGTCGAACGTGAAGCCCCACCCGGGCTTGATGACCAACGTCGCCGAGTCCTCGGTCTCCCGGCGGACGTCGAGCACCCGCCCGCGCAGCTCGCGCGCCGACCAGAGCGGGTTGGCGAGCTTGAGGTAATCGTCGGGCAGCAGCGGCGTCGTGATACGCCCGGCAATTGTTCGCAAGGCGTTCAGTCCCGGATGCTGCTTGGCCCCGGCGACGGTCGGCCGCACCGTATCGGCGACATTGGCCGAGACCTTGACGTAGTTCTTGGCCATGAACCTACGGTACCGTAACCTACGCTTCCGTACCTACTTTACCCGTGTGAACAGCTGAAACGTTCAGAGCAGCTCGAGCAGGAACGGGAGTTCCTGCGGCGCGTACCAGGCCAGGTCGTGGTCCTGGGCGTCACCGACGACGAAGTCCGCATCCTCATCGCCAAGGTCCGCCTCGTCGATGGCCTCGATCGCTGGCAGGACCGCGGGCTCGGCTTCGGCGTTGTCCACATACGCGGCGATGATGTCGTCGAATGCGATCGGAGCGGGCAGCCGCACCACGGCGTCGTCGAGATCGGGCCGGGGCATCGCCCCGTCGACCTCGGCCTCCACGACCGCGCGCCGCGGCGGCAGGTCGGCCGTGCCTTCGCCGGCGAGCAGGCGCAGCGAGGCCAGCGCGGCTTCCCGTCGCGCCACCTCGGCGAGTTCGTCGTCGTCGCCCTCGGCGTAGGACTCGCGCAGCGCGGGCGTCACCGCGAACGCGGTGCCGCTGCGGGCATGCAGCGTCCGATCGGCGACGAGCTGCTGCAGCATGGCCAGGGTCGCCGGGATGTACACGCGCACCAGGCGAGATTAGCCGGTCGCGGACTGCTGGGATTTGTCGCTCGCGGGATCCTTCTCCACCGAGATGATGAAGTCGTCGCCGTGTTGGATGACTCCGTGGATGACGGCGGTGTCGACGGCCTCCGCCGCGTACTCCCTGCGGACCATCAGCGGGTCACGGCGTAGATCCTTCACCAACGCCACCGCCATGCCGACCATCACGAGCACGAACGGCAGCGCAACGATGATCGTGATGGTCTGCAAACCGGTCAATGCGTCTTGCCCGCCGACCAACAGCATCACCGCCGCGACGGCGCCTGTCGCGACGCCCCAGAAGATCACGGTCGATCTGCTGGGTTTGATGGTGCCGTGCTGGGACAGCGAACCCATCACCACCGAGGCAGCGTCCGCACCGGAGACGAAGAAGATCGCCACTAGCACCATCACCACCACGCTGGCCACGGTGGCGACGGGGTACTGCTCGAGCAGGCCGAACAACTGGGCCTCGATGCTGCCCTCCCCGGCGAGGTCGACGCCGCCCTGCTGTTCTCTGATCGCCGAGCCGCCGAACACCGCGAACCACACCAGCGACACCAGGCTCGGCACCAGCAGCACGCCCGCGACGAACTGACGAATGGTGCGGCCCCGCGAGATCCGTGCGATGAACATGCCGACGAACGGCGTCCACGACACCCACCACGCCCAGTAGAAAATCGTCCAGGACTGCAGCCACTGGTTGACCGCGCTGCCCTCTGCACCCGTGCGCGCCGACATCATCGCGAGGTCGGCCAGATAGCTGCCCATCGACGTCGGCAACAGGTTGAGAATGAAAACCGTTGGGCCGACCACGAATACGAACACCGCGAGCAGCACCGCCAGCACCATGTTGATGTTGGACAGCCACTGGATGCCGCGCGCGACCCCCGATACCGCCGACAACACGAACGCCACCGTGAGCACCGCGATGATCATGACGAGGACGGCGTTGCCGGTCTCCCCGATGCCGCCGACGATCTGCAGACCGCTGCGGATCTGCAACGCGCCCAAGCCCAGTGAGGCGGCGGAACCGAACAGCGTGGCGAAGATCGCCAGCATGTCGATGACCTTGCCCCACCGCCCGTTCGCGCGGGAGCCCAGCAGCGGCTCGAAGGCCGCGCTGATCAGCTGCAGCCGGCCTTTGCGGTAGACGCCGTAGCTGATCGCCAGGCCGACGACCGCGTAGATGGCCCACGGGTGCAGCGTCCAGTGGAACAGCGTCGTGGCCATCGCGGTCTGCACCGCCTCCGGATCGCCCTGCCGCCCGGTGCCGGGCGGCGGCGAAGCGAAGTGCGACAGCGGTTCGGCCACCCCAAAGAACATCAGGCCGATACCCATACCGGCACTGAACATCATCGCGACCCACGACACCCCGTTGAATTCGGGTTCCTCGTCGTCGCGGCCCAGCGGAATCGCGCCGTAGCGGCCGACCGCCAGCCACAGGATGAAGACCACGAAACCCGAGGCCGTCAGCACGAACAGCCATCCCGTGTTGTTCATCACCCATGTCAGGGCGCTGTCGGAGGCAGTGGCCAGGGTGCGAGTGCTGACGAAGCCCCACACCAGAAAGGCGATCGCGACGACCGCGGTGACGCCGAAGACGATCCAGTCCACTCCGCGCGAGCGGGTGATGGCCTCCTCTTCGATCGGCTGATCGAGCACGGGATGGGGAACTACATCGTCCGTGGGCGATTTGAAGGCCCGCCGCGTCGCAGCTTTGACTTTTTCGGTCGTCTCGTTCTCGGCACTGGTGGTCATGGTGAGCCAATTCGACCCCGGTGGCGGTGAGCGAGTCAATCCCGCAAAGGTGACAACCGGGTCACTGAGCGGCCTCTAGCAGTTCGTCCAGCGATTCTCGCAGCAGGCTCGGCAAAACGTCGACGTCGCTCATCGCGTCGCGGTCGGCATTGATTCCGAAGTAGACCATGCCGTTGTAGGACGTCACCCCGAGCGCAAGCACCTGGTTGGCCAGCAAAGGCGGGACGGCGTAAGTCTCCAGCAGCTTGGTGCCGGCGATGTACATCTGATGCTGTGCGCCCGGCACGTTGGTGATCAAGAGGTTGAACTGGCGGGCCGAGAACGTCGTCGCAACGCGGATGCCCATGGCGTGCAGGGTCGGCGGCGCGAACCCCGACAGGGTCACGATGGTCCTGGCGTCGACCAGGCTCGCGGCGGTGGACGCCGATTCGGTGGTGTGCGCGATCTGCGAGAGTCGCACCACGGGGTTGGCCTCGCCCACGGGCAGGTCCACGAGAAACGGGGACACCTCGCTGATCGCCTGGCCGGGGCCGGTCGCATCGAGTTCGGCATCGGGATACACCGACATCGGCGCCATGGCGCGGACCCTCGTCGTGGCGGTCACCGGCTCACCGCGCGACATCAGCCAGTTCCGCAACGCGCCGGCCACCACGGCCAGCACGACGTCGTTGACATCGCAGTCGTACCGGGCCCGCACCGTGCGAAAGTCCTCGAGTCGTCCGCTGGCCACCGTGAGCCGGCGGTTGCGCGAGACGGTGGTGTTGAGCGGGCTGCTCGGCGCGGTCCCGCGCGCGACAGTGCGGACCACCTCGACGAACCGTCGCCCCATGTCGACCAACTGGCCCGCGTTGGTTGCGACGTCGACGACGGCGGAGCGCAGCGCACCGAACTGGTCGGCCGGACGCATGATCCACTCGCCGACGGCGCCGAGCAACAACTGCCGATCGCTGGGCTCGCGCAACGGGATCCAGATGTCCTCCCCGAACTCCGGCGGCTTCTGGGTGCGGTCGGCGATGACGTGCCCGATCTCCAGCGCGGTCATCCCGTTCACCAACGCCTGGTGTGACTTGGTGTAGAGCGCGATGCGGTTCTTGGCCAGGCCCTCGATCAGGTACATCTCCCACAGCGGCCGGGACTTGTCCAGCGGCCGCGACCCCAGCCGGGCGATGAGCTCGTGCAACTGGGCGTCGCTGCCCGGCGACGGCAACGCCGAACGGCGGATGTGATAGGTGATGTCGAAATCACGGTCGTCCACCCACACCGGCCGCGCCAGGCCGAGCGTGACCTCGCGGACCTTTTGGCGGTAGCGCGGAATCTGCGGCAGCCGTTGTTCGACCGTGGCGAGCAACGTTTCATAACTCAAGCCGCCGCGAGGTTTCCGCAGAATCGACAGTGACCCGACGTACATCGGCGTCGACGTGTTCTCCAGGTGATAGAACGACGCGTCCGCCGCCGACAACCGGGTGACCATCGCGACGCCGCTCCTCCCCTGTGGTCCGCGTGAAAAGACCCCGCCACGCTATAGCCAGACCCCTGGGGTCCGCATCACGGGTGCGCCGGACCTCCTGCGAACCGTGCGATCATGATGAGGTCTGCGACTCTCCAGCGGACGCGTCCCATCTCGTCGACTTGCTGGAGAAATTGTGGTGCCACCCTTGCGTACCCCCGCCGAGGAAGTTTCATCCGCCCGACGGGCAACGGTTCGAACCGCGGTGATCGAGCCCGTCGTCGACTGCGAGCCCGCGCCCGTCGGGATCGGCACCTGTCCGCCGCCGACACCAAAAGCCCTGCGCCGCAGTCAGTCTGGCGGACCTGGTGGGCGGGTGGTACATCCGCAGCAGCCGGCACCGATGGCGCCTGTCCGGGAGCCCGCACCGTCGCGAGCCGCGGTCGCCTTCGCCGACGCGGCGTTGCGCCGGGTGCTCGAGGTGATCGACCGGCGTCGCCCGGTGGCCCAGTTGCGACCGCTGCTGGCGCCGGCGCTGATCGAAACCGTGCTCACGATGACCCGTTCCCCGCATTCGGCCGCCGCCACGCTGCGCCGTATCCGGTTGCGCATGGTGGAGGACGGCGGTCCGGCCGCCGAAGTGTTCGGCACCTACAGCCGCGGGCAGCGCATCCGGGCGATCGCGGCGCGCATCGCGGTCGAGGGCGACCGTTGGCGCATTGTCGCGCTGCAGATCGGTTGAGCAATCAGTTTCTCGAGCACAAGCTCAGTTTCGACCCTTAACGCCTGCGCATCGCCTTCTCTTCGCGGGCCCGCTGGCGTTCGGCCTGGCGGCGCTCCTTGCGGCTGCCGCCACCGGCCGGACGGCGCGGGGCGCCGCCGCCGTTGTCCGAACGCTGCACCTGTGCCGAGCCGTCCTCCGACGGCCCGGTGTAGGTCAGCGGTCGTGATTCGTCGCCGATTCCCTTGGCGCGCAGGGCCGCCGGCTGAGCCGGCGATTCAGCTCCAGCCGGGACGGGTCGCTCCTTGGTCGCGACGCTTCCCTGGCCGCCGTCCTGCGCTTGGGCGGCGGCAGCCTCGGCGAACTCGGTCAGTCCGGCCGGCGTGGCGACCGGGGCGACCGTCGGCTGCGGCGCGGGTTCGACCGCGACGTTGAACAGGAAGCCGACCGACTCCTCCTTGAGGCCCTCGAGCATGCCGATGAACATGTCGTAGCCCTCGCGCTGGTACTCGACGAGCGGATCACGCTGCGCCATCGCGCGCAGGCCGATGCCCTCCTTGAGGTAGTCCATCTCGTAGAGGTGTTCGCGCCACTTGCGGTCGAGCACGTTGAGCAGCACGTTGCGCTCCAGCTGGCGCATCGCCCCCTCGCCCGCGATCGCCTCGATCTGCTTCTCCCGTTCGGCGTAGGCACGGTCGGCGTCGGCGATCAGTGCTTCGAGCAGTTCCTCGCGGGTCAGCTCGCCGGGCTCACCGATTGCATCGGAGTCGATCAGGTCGTGGTGGTCGATGCCGACCGGGTAGAGCTGCTTGAGCGCGGTCCAGAGCTGCTCGAGGTCCCAGTCCTCGGCGTAGCCCTCGGCGGTCGCTCCGTCGACGTAGGCGGTGATCACGTCGACGAGCATCTTGCGGGCCTGCTCGGCCAGGTTCTCCCCCTCGAGGATGCGCCGCCGCTCGTCGTAGATGACCATGCGCTGCTGGTTCATCACTTCGTCGTACTTGAGGACGTTCTTGCGGACCTCGAAGTTCTGCTGCTCGACCTGGGTCTGCGCGCTCTTGATCGCCCGGGTGACCATCTTCGCCTCGATCGGCACGTCGTCGGGCAGGTTCAGCCGGGTCAGCAGCGCCTCCAGCGTGGCGCCGTTGAACCGCCGCATTAGCTCGTCGCCCAACGACAGGTAGAACCGCGACTCGCCCGGATCGCCCTGGCGGCCCGAGCGGCCGCGTAGCTGGTTGTCGATGCGCCGCGATTCGTGGCGTTCGGTGCCCAGCACGTAGAGGCCGCCCGCGGCGATGACGTCTTCGGCCTCCTGCGCACATTCGCCCTTGACCTGCGACAGCAACTCGTGCCAGCCCTTTTCGTATTCCTCGGGCGTTTCGACGGGGTCCAGGCCGCGTTCGCGCAGCCGCTTGTCGGTCAGGAAGTCCGGGTTGCCGCCGAGCACGATGTCGGTGCCGCGGCCCGCCATGTTCGTGGCGACGGTGATCGCGCCCAGCCGGCCGGCCTCGGCGATGATCGACGCCTCCTGCTCGTGGTACTTCGCGTTGAGCACGTTGTGCGGGATGCGACGCTTGGTGAACTGGCGCGACAGATACTCCGAGCGTTCCACGCTGGTGGTGCCGATCAGCACCGGTTGGCCCTTCTCGTACCGTTCGGCGACGTCGTCGACGACCGCGATGTACTTGGCCTCTTCGGTCTTGTAGATGAGATCGGACTGGTCGGCGCGGATCATCGGCTTGTTGGTCGGAATCGGCACGACGCCGAGCTTGTAGATCTCGTGCAGTTCGGCCGCCTCGGTCTGGGCGGTGCCGGTCATGCCCGCGAGCTTGTCGTAGAGCCGGAAGTAGTTCTGCAGCGTGATCGTGGCCAGCGTCTGGTTCTCGGCCTTGATCTCGACGTGCTCCTTGGCCTCGATGGCCTGGTGCATGCCCTCGTTGTAGCGGCGGCCGACCAGTACGCGGCCGGTGAACTCGTCGACGATGAGTACCTCGCCGTCGCGCACGATGTAGTCCTTGTCGCGCTGGAACAGCTCCTTGGCCTTCAGCGCATTGTTGAGGTAGCTGACCAGCGGCGAGTTGGCGGCCTCATACAGGTTGTCGATGCCGAGTTGGTCTTCGACGAACTCGACGCCCAGTTCGTGCACGCCGACGGTGCGCTTGCGGATGTCGACTTCGTAGTGGACGTCCTTCTCCATCAGCGGGGCCAGGCGCGCGAACTCGGTGTACCAGTTCGAGGCGCCGTCGGCGGGGCCGGAGATGATCAGCGGGGTTCGGGCCTCGTCGATCAGGATGGAGTCGACCTCGTCGACGATCGCGAAGTTGTGGCCGCGCTGGACCAGGTCGGCAAGGGAGTGCGCCATGTTGTCGCGCAGATAGTCGAAGCCGAACTCGTTGTTCGTGCCGTACGTGATGTCGGTGCCGTAGGCGGTCCGCCGCTGGTCCGGGGTCATCTGCGCAAGGATCACGCCGACCTCCAGGCCGAGGAACCGGTGCACACGTCCCATCCACTCGGCATCGCGCCGGGCCAGGTAGTCGTTCACGGTGACGATGTGCACACCCTTGCCCGACAGCGCGTTGAGGTAGGCGGGCAGCACGCTGGTGAGGGTCTTGCCTTCACCGGTCTTCATCTCCGCGACGTTTCCGAAGTGCAGTGCCGCGCCGCCCATCAGCTGCACTTTGAAAGGCTTCTGATTCAGCACGCGCCAAGCCGCCTCGCGGGCGACGGCGAACGCCTCGGGCAGCACGTCATCGAGGCTCGCGCCGTCGTCGACGCGCTTCTTGAACTCGGCGGTCTTGGCCCGCAGCTCGGCGTCCGTCAGCTTCTCGATATCGCCTTCCAGGGAGTCGACGTAGTCGGCCACTCCATTGAGGCGCTTGACCATGCGGCCCTCGCCGAGACGCAGCAACTTTTGCAGCACGCTAGTTCCCCTATGGGTTGAAAGTCTTGAGCTCAACCCATGGTAGGTGACATGCGGCCGGACCCGGCCGAGCTGGGCCGAGCCCCCGCCTCAGGCGAGCCGGATGAACCTCGGCTCAGGCGAGCCGAATCAACCTCCCGGCTCAGGCGAGCCGAATCAAGCCGTAGTCATAGGCGTGCCTGCGGTACACCACGCACGGCCGGTCGGATTCCTTGTCGTGGAACAGGAAGAAATCGTGGCCGACCAGTTCCATCTGCGACAACGCATCGTCGACGGTCATGGGCGTGGCGGGGTGCTCCTTTTTTCGCACGATCCGCCCAGGGGCATGCTCGTCGAGCGCCGCGCCGTCGTGCTCGGACGGCGTCGTGGTCTGCGAATCAGTTGGCGGGGTGACCGCGGTGGCCTTGGCCACCGACACCGGGGTCTTGTCGCCGTAATGAATCTTGCGGCGGTCACGCGCACGGCGCAGCCGTTCGGCGAGCTTGTCCACCGCGGACTCCATCGCGCCGTAGAAGCTGTCCGCGCAAGCTTCGGCACGGACCACCGGGCCGCGGCCACGGGCGGTGATCTCCACGTGCTGACAGTTTTTACGTTGACGTCGGTTCCGCTCGTGGTCGAGCTCGACGTCGAACAGATAGATCGTGCGGTCGAATCGTTCCAGGCGTGACAGTTTCTCTGCGACGTAGTTGCGGAAGTGGTCGGGAATCTCGACGTTGCGGCCGGTGACTGCAACCTCGGCGCGCGGTCGGGGTTCGGGTGTCTCGTCCTCGATCACCATGGTGCGGGAGTCCAGGGATTGGCTTGACATGCTTGGCAACTCGTTTCTTCGCGGTCCGCACGCATCAGCGTGCCCGGGTTGTCATGGATCCGCACCGACGGCGCTTGCACGTCTTGCCGCTCGCCGGTGCAAGGTGTCGTCTACTCACCTCCTACCGCGTCGGCGATGGCGGCGACTCGATTCTGAGCGCCGGCCGTGAGTCATTCACGGGTGTTGAAGCCGACGGTAGCCGCGTTCACCCGGTAGTGCCAGTGAATCCGCCGACCTGTTTTCAGTTCTTCACATCGGTCTGATATGGGGCGGTGGCCAGGGCGGTCAGGCGGGCGGTCAGGCGTTGGCCACAACCAGCACTGCCGTCACGTGTGCCGCACCCGTGTGCAGCACACGGACCGACTCGGCGGCCGTCGCACCGGTGGTGACGATGTCGTCGATGACGAGCACCTCGCCGGTGACGGGCCGGACCGCCTTGACCCGTCCCGCGATGTTTCGTTGGCGGTCGGCCGTGGACAACCCCACCGAGTCGGCGACGAACGCGCGGGTCCGCAACGCGGGGACGACGGCAACACCCGGCAGGCCAGCCGTCGCCGCCCTTGCCATCCGGGTCACCGGGTCTCCGCCGCGCCGCCGGGCCGCCCACCTTCGAGTGGGCGCGGGGACCACCGTCAGCGGGGTGTCGACCAGCCCCCACGTGAGCAGGTGAATCAGGCCGGCCCGGAGTGCCGCGGCCAGCGGCTGCAGCAAGTCGGCGCGGCCGTGCTCCTTGAGCTCGAGGACGGCTGCGCGCCGGGGTCCCGCGTAGCGACCCAGCGAATACACCGGTACGCCGGGGTCCACTCTCGGCAGGACGAGGTGCGGGTCCTCGGGCCTGACCGTCAACGTCGCGGCGCAGGCGTCACACCACCGCGTCGACGGGGCCCCACATCCCCCGCACTGCAGCGGTAGTACCAGATCCAGCATGTCGGCAGTGTGGCGGTTATCGGTGACATCGAGATGGGGTACTCCGTCGGTCATGCAAGACCAGCGGGAGTCGTTCATCGTTGACTGCCTGTCGACGGCATTCGCCGACCTGATGGAGGCCGACGCGGAAGCGTTTCGCACGAAGTTCCGCAAGATGGCGGCCGATCCGTTCGCGTTCTACCGCGGCAGCGCGTGCGTCTTCTACGCCGACGTGGCAGGCCGCGACGATCGATGGGCCGACGAGCGCACGAGCCGCGTGTGGATACAAGGTGATCTGCACACCGAGAACTTCGGCACCTACATGGACGGCGCAGGCAAGTTGATCTTCGACGTCAACGACTTCGACGAGGCCTACATCGGGCACTTCACCTGGGACGTGATGCGGTTCGCCGCCAGCGTGGCACTGATGTGTTGGCAGAAGGCGCTGTCGGATCACCAGATCAGCGGCCTCATCGACACGTTCGTGCGCTCGTACGTCGACCAGGTGCGGTGGTTCCTCGGCGCCGACGACGACTCGAGCTTCTCGCTGAATCTCGACACCGCGCGCGGTGCAGTGCTGTCGACGCTGCAGAGCGCCCGGTTGTCCACCAGGGCCGAGATGTTGGACCGTCTCACCGCGGTCGACGACTGGGACCGACGCTTCCGGGATGCCGCAGGCGTGCGACGGCTCGACGATGCCGAACGCGAGAAAGTGGAGACCGCGTTCGCCACGTATCTCGACACCATCCCGAAAACCAAGCGCTTTCAAGGCATCACCTACGACATCAAGGACATGATCGGCAAGACCGGCCACGGAATCGGCAGCGCGGGCCTGCCCACCTACACGCTGCTGATCGAAGGTTTCAACCAGGCGTTGGACAACGACGCGGTGCTGTCGATGAAGCAGGGCAACGTCGCCGCGCCCAGTCGCGTCGTCGACGCCGGCAGCCTGGGTAAGCACTTCCGCCATCACGGCCATCGCACCGCGGTGTCACAACGCGCGTTGCAGGCACACGCCGATCCGCTGCTCGGCTACACCGACATCGACGGGGTTGGTTTCGTCGTCAGCGAGATATCGCCCTACGAAGCCGATCTGGACTGGAGCGAGTTGACCGAGCCGGACGAATTGGCCGAAGTGATCGAGCAGCTGGGCCGGGCGGTGGCCAAGGTGCACTGCGTCGGTGACGTCGACAGCGATCAGAAGGTGGTCGAGTTCCAGACCGAGGAGGCCATCGATGCCGCCATCGGCGACCGAGTCGACGAATTCGCTTCGGACATGGTGAGGTTCGGGCTCGAGTACGCCGCCACCGTGCGCGACGACCACCGGCATTTCGTCGAGGCGTTCCGTGAAGGGCGCATACCGGGCGTCTCGTCGACTTAACGTGGGGCGACGATCCCGTTGTCGTAGGCGTAGACGATGGCTGCGGCGCGATCTCTCAGACCGAGTTTGACGAAGATGCGGCCGATGTGGCTCTTGACCGTGACGCCCGAGATGAACAGCTCCTCGGCAATCTCGGAGTTGGAGCGGCCCTTGGCGATCAGCGTCAGGACGTCAGCCTCGCGCGCGGTCAGGTCCGCGAGCGCGGTGCCGCGCGGCGGCTGGGCGGCACTGCGGTAGGTGGCCAACACGCGTGCGGTCACCGCCGGATCGAGGTAGCTGTCCCCGCGGGCCACGGCGCGCACCGCGCGAATCAGCTCCTCGGCCGACGAGTCCTTGAGCACGAAACCTGAAGCGCCGGCGCGCAGCACGCCCGAAAGCAGTTCGTCGTCGTTGAAGGTGGTCAACGCGAGCACCGGTGGACCACCGCCGGCGCAGAGCATCCGGGTGGCCTCGATTCCGCCGACGCGGCGCATCCGCAGATCCATGACCACGACGTCGGGACTGTGGCGGGCGACGGCGGCGGGCACCTCGTCGCCGTCGGAGCATTCCGCGACGATCACGAAGCCGTCCTTGCGACGCAGAATGCGCCGCAGGCCCGAGCGCACCAGGTCCTGGTCGTCGACCAGCAGGACCGCGATCTGTGCGGTCCCGGTCACAGCGGGCACCAGGGTGGACGCCAACCACCTACCTCATCGAGCGGGATGTCGGCGTGAACTGACCACCCGTCCTGCGACGGTCCGATATCGATGCGCCCGCCGAGCAATTCGATGCGCTGGCGCATTCCCCGCAGTCCCCGCCCTTCGCACGCCGGGGTGGCCACTGCGACAGGCAGTTGATTGACGACGGTCAATGCCGCCGAGGTTCGCGAGATCGCCAGAGACACCGTAGATTTTGCGTCAGGGGCATGCTTGGCGACGTTGGCAAGCGATTCCTGGGTGATTCGGTACAGGGCCAAGCCCACCGCTGCCGACGCCCGATCCAGCGGGCCGTCGACGTCGAGGTCGACCTTGAGTCCGGCGCGTCGAAATTCCTCGACAAGGCTTGGGATCTCGCTCGCACCCGGCTCCGGTGCGGCCTTCATCGGTGCGCCGTCGAGCAGGCCGACGGTGCGGCGGATGTCGGCCATCGCTTGGCGGCCGAGTTGTTCTGCCTGCTCGAGAGCGTCTATCGCGTCATCGACGTCCCGGTCTTGCTGCAGTCCGCGACGGGCCGCTGTGGTGTGCAACAGGGTGACCGACAGGGAATGCGCGATGACGTCGTGCACCTCACGCGCGATGCGCCGCCGTTCGTCGGCGGCGGCGTGCTCGGCGAGCTGATCCTGCGCCTGCTGCTGTTTGATGATCAGTTGCTGCTGGGTGTGCATGAGAAAGCCCACCAGCCAACCCATTCCGACAAAGCTGAGATACAGCGCGATGACGTCGAGCCGGCCCAAAGCCGACGCGGCGATGAGCACCGCGGCAGCGATTGCGGTCGCCATGAGACCACCGAACATGTTCGTGAGCGCCCCGACCACCCCGACCGTCAGCACCAGCAGCAGCGGAGAGAAGTCGGCGGTGACCGGTGTCGAGGTGGCAAACAGGAAGATCGCGGTGGCCGCTGTCCCGGACGCACAAAGCACCGGAGCTTTGAACGTTGTCTGGCTGCCGAGGAGAAGGAAAAGGGCGAACGGTGAGACGGCGACCGCGATCGCGAGCAGCGTCGCCGGTAGATCCGTCGCCGGCCGTTGCAGTGCCGCGATCAACACGATGCCGACGATGCTGACGTCGGTGAAGATCACGAAGGCCCAATTGAAGCCGAGCGGGACCAGCTCACCCCTTCGGCGAATCCACTCCCGCACGGAGGCCGTCGCCGTGCGCAGCATCGTTCGATCGTAGAAGACGCCGCCTACCAGGTACATCATGCCGCGGTAGGGACCCGGCGTCCGACCGTGGTAGGAGGCGAGAACCGGCCCCTGGCACGACGCGCGAAGACGCCGCACCTTCGTAGCGTCGCAGCCATGACATGGTCAACATTGCACGAGCGCATGGCCTTCATGGCCGACATGATCGATCACGCCCGCACCGATCCAGAGGGTGCTCTTGTGTTGAACGGCAGGGCAACCGAAGTGGATCGGCTCTTCGGCGGCGAAGAAGGCCTGCTGCTCTCTTTGCGCCACCGGTGGATCACGATGCTGACGGCGAAGCTGGATCAAGCCGCCCATGACGACATTTCGGCCGCACAAGCGCGTGCCGACTTGGCCGCCGCCAACCCCGGATTGCGGGCGCTGCTCGACGCGGCGGCGCGCCGATCGGTGCGGGTGCGCGCCCTCGAACGCGGTGAAAAGCGCATCGTCGATCTCTACACCGTTCCGGGCACTGCTCAGACGGTGGCCTGACGTGGCAGAGCGGCTGGCACATCTCACGAGCCGCTACGCCGTCTGGGTCATCGTCGTCTGGGTCGTCACCGCGGGCGCCGCCAACGTCGCGGTGCCGCAGCTGGAACGGGTGGCGCAATCTCACTCCCGTTCCTTCATGCCCGCCCAGGCGCCCAGTTCGGTAGCGGCGTTGCAAGGCGCCACGCTGCTCGGCGAAAAACCCAGCAACAACCTCAATTACATTGTCCTAGAGGGCGACCGGCCCCTCGGCGCCGACGACCGAGCCTTCTACCACCGGCTCATCACAAGCCTGCGCGCCGTCGACGAGCATGTCTATGCGGTAACCGACCTGTGGTCCGACCCCGCAACCGCCGCCGGGGCCCAGAGCGCGGACGGCCGCGCAGTCACGGTCATGACGCGGCTTTCGGGGATGCTCGGGACCTCTCGGGCGGCCGACGCTGTAGACGCACTGCGCGACATCGTGACGCGACTCGACCCGCCGGACGGCTTGCGGGTCTACGTCACCGGGCCCGGCGCCACGATCGCCGACGAGTTCCGCGCGATCGACCGGCAGATGCTGGGTATCACCGCCGCGACCGTCGCGCTGATTCTGCTTCTCTTGCTGATCGTCTACCGATCACCGGTCGGCGCCGCGATTCCGCTGATATCGGTGGGCCTTGCCCTCTCAGTGGCTCGACCGATCGTGGCCGCACTCGGCGAGGCCGGACTCGCCGAGGTGTCGTTGTTCTCCGTCGCGTTGCTGGCCGCGATGATGCTGGGCGCGGGCACCGACTACGCGATCTTTCTGATCGGGCGCTATCACGAGGGCAGGCGGCGTGGTGATCCGTCGGCGGCCGCACTGGTGAACGCCTACCGGGGTGTCGCGCCCGTCATCGTGGGATCGGCTCTGACCATCGCGGCGGCACTGACGAGTCTGAGCGTCGCGGAGATCGGGATGTTCCGAAGCACCGGAATCCCATGTGCGATAGGAGTTCTGGTTGCCATGCTGGCAGCGATGACGCTGACCCCGGCACTGATCGCGGTCGCGGGCCGCCGCGGCCGACTGGAACCACGCCCCTCAACGAGTTCACGGCGGTGGCGGCGGATCGGTGTGCACGTGGCACGTTGGCCCGCGCCGATACTGACCGCCAGCGCCGCACTGATCGTCGTCGCTGCCATTCCCGTTGCGGGGCTGCGGATCGGGTGGAACGAGCCGGCGGCGACTCCGGCCGACACCGAATCGAACCAAGGCTACGCAGCCGCCGATCGCCACTTCGGGGTCAACCACCTACTGGCCACCGTTGTCAACGTCGCCGCCCCGCACGACATCCGCAACCCCGCTGGGCTCATCGCCGTCGAGCGGATCACCCGGCAGATCATGGCCATACCGGGCGTGCGGATGGTGCAGTCGGCGAGTCGCCCGGCGGGCACGGTGCCCGACGAAGCCACTCTCAGCGGGCAGGCTGGCATCATCGGTGAACAGTTCGCCGCCAAGATCGATGGCCTCACCGAACGGCTGGGCGGCATCGCGGAGCTCGACGATGCGCTGGCGTCGATGAGCACCGCAGTCGATCAGCTGTCCCAGGGTCTGCAGGGCAGCGCCGCGGGACTGCGCCAGATGGGTGCGGCAGCCGCCGACATGCGGGCCGGCATGTCCGGCTTGCAGACGAACGTGACGACGGTGTCGGGATACCTCGACCCGCTTCGTGGTTTCGTGTCATCGACACCGAACTGTCCGGCCAATCCGATCTGTTCTGTTGTCTCCCGAGTGGTGCAACCCGCCGACGACGTCATCCGAAGTTCAGCCCAATTGACCAGCGGCGCAACCAAACTCACAGACGGGTCCACCGATGCCACTCAGGCGCTGGCGGCTCTGCCGCCGGCAGTGGATACGATGAGCGTCCAGTTGCGACAGGCCCGCGCCGCCACCGCCGATCTCGCGTCGCTGACGACGTCGTTGGGTCCGCAGTTGCGCCAGCTGACCGACTATCTGCAAGAGATCGCCACTGCATTTCGGGATAGCGCAGCAGGCGGGTTTTACATGCCGCAGCGCGCGCTGGCCGATCCGGCGCTGCGTCCGGCGCTGGACCAACTGATGTCCGACGACGGGCGCGCCACCTACCTTCTGGTCTACGGCGACGGGCAAGAATGGAGCGGCGAAGGCGCACACCGGGCCACACAGATCGGGACGGCCGTCCGGGAGGCAACCAAGGAGGGCACGCTCAAACCCAGTGCCGTGCACATCACCGGCGTCGGCCCGGCGACCGCCGATCTGCAGCGACTTGTCGACGGCGACACGACCATGCTGATGGCGGTGACGTTGGCGCTCATCTTCGGAATCGTCGCGCTGCTGTTGCGCAGCCCGGTCGCCGGCATCGTCGTGGTGGGCACCGTCGCCGTGTCGTATGCGGCGGCGCTCGGCGCCAGCGTCGTCATCTGGCAACACCTGTTGCACCACGATCTGCACTGGGCGGTCGCGCCGATCTCGTTCATCGCGCTGGTTGCGGTCGGTGCTGACTACAACCTGCTGCTGGCCATGCGGATTCGCGAGGAGGCGCATGCCGGGCTGGGCACCGGGATTGTGCGGGCATTCGGTGCCACGGGCGGCGTGGTGACGACGGCGGGCATCGTTTTCGGTATCACGATGTTCGCGTTGGCCGGCAGCAGCGTGCTGAGCATTGCGCAGATCGGCATCACCATCGGCGTGGGTCTGCTGCTCGACACGCTCGTCGTGCGCACGTTCGTGCTGCCGTCGCTGGTGGCGCTGCTCGGCCGGTGGTTCTGGTGGCCGACCGTGCGATTGGTCGATCTGCGTCGTTCGCCGATTTCGGCGCCAGGGTCGTGACCGTGGAATGGTCAGCCGGGCAGCACGGGTTCGGCACCCGCCACCATCAGCGGACGCACCTCGGCCCACGCCGGGTCGTCCTCGGCCACCGAGCCGGACAGTTGCATGATCCCGCGCGCATCGGCCACGTACACGGTCGACGGGTTGGCCGCCACGGTGGTGACGGGCATCAGCAGGTTGCGGCTCGGCCCGTCGGAGTTGACGCCGTCGAGGTTGACGTAGGACACCGGATGCTGGGGATCGGTCCGGCTGACCACGATGTCGTCGCCGGTTCGCCACGACAGCGACACCGCCGTGTCGCGTAGGCCGAAGCCGAGCCGCCGCGGGTAGGTCAGCGCGTAGCCACCGCCCGGCGTCTGCTCGACACCGGCCAGGATCACCCGGCCCTCGATGACCATCGCGGCGCGGGTGCCGTCGCGGGAGAGCTGCAATTCGGTGATCGGGCCGGGAAACTTGGTCGACACCAGCGTGGAGTCGACCGGGATACGCGCCGGCTGCCCCGAGGCGTCCTGGATGACGCGCACCACGTTGTTGCCGTCGATCACCACCCACACCGCGTTGTCGAGAGACCAGCTCGGGCGCGACAGCTCTCTGGCGTCGAGCACCTGTGAGGCGTTCCCGCCGAGCGCACCCACCCACATCGACGACGCCATGTCGGGTGCGCCGGGGCGCAACGTGACGATCGACGCGACCTCCTGCCCGGTGCGCGACACCGCGGCCGCGGTCTGGTTCGGCATCTGCCCGAACGGGCCGGGAACTCGGGGCGCCCGCTGACCGTCGAGGGCCACGAGCGAGCCACCCACCAGCGCGTGCAGACCCGCCGCGACGCCGGAGGCCGCCCCCGGGTCGGTGGCCGCCACGTCGGACGTCTCCCAGCCGTCGGCGAACCGCTCGTCGAGGGGCACGCTGTCGGCGTTGATCACATACGGCCCGTTGATACCTGCGCGGGAAAGTGTCCAGATCAGCTGCGCGGCAAGCAATTGCCTGCTGTGCGGGTCGGTGGTGGACAGATTGTCAAGATCGATCCTCGCCCCGCCGTATCCGCGGCCGATGCCCGTCTTGCCGCCGTCGGCACGGGTCACCGGACCGCGAAGTTTCAGCGGCGGCTCGAGCAGGTTGCGGACCGTCTTGGCCATCTCCGGACGCGGCCCGGCGATCAGCTTGCTCACCAGTTCGGTGGCCAACTGGTCGGGATCGGACACCGCGACGTAACGGGGGTCGGGCACCACGGTGCTGCCGGTCGGGTCGACGAAGTACAGGGTATTGCGCTTGTAGGTCGCCTGAAACTGTTGCCAGTCAAGGAAAACGCCGTTGGGCAACTTGTCGATGCGCCAGCCGTCCGGGGTCTTCACCAGCTCGATCGGGCCGGGGTCGGGCAGCGCACCCTCCCCGGTCTCGAACACTCCCATGTCCGACAGTGACCCCAGGATGTCGGCACGCATGGTCACCGAAACCCGCTCGGGCCCACGGGTTTCGACGAACACCACGTTGTCGATCAGTAGCGCGCTGCCCGCGTCGTCCCAGGTACGAGAGGCGGACTCGGTGAGGAACTGGCGTGCGGCCAGGTGCCGGTTCGAGGGGTCGGCGGTGGCTTTGAGGAACTCGCGCAGCAGCACATCGGGGTCCATGCCCGGCGTCGGTTTGGGCAGGCTGGGCGGGGCGGGCCGGTCGACCGTGCCGATGGCTTGCGGCGACGACGAACTCGGGACGCCCGCGCAGCCGGCAAGCACCACCGCCAGCAGCCACACGACGGCCAGCAGCCGCCTCACACGGACTCCTGGGCGGGTTCGCGATCGCGGGTGCGTCGCGACGACGCCTCGGGGGCAACAGGTTTCATCGGCAGTGGACTGGCCGTCACCTTGTGCCCCCGGACGAGCGGCAGCGTGAGGCGGAAACACGCGCCCTTGCCCGGCTCGCCCCAGGCTTCCAGCCTGCCCTGGTGCAAGCGGGCGTCTTCGATGCTGATCGCCAAGCCGAGACCGGTGCCGCCGGAACGCCGTACCCGCGACGGATCCGACCGCCAGAACCGGCTGAACACCAGCTTCTCCTCGCCCGGTCGCAGTCCGACGCCGTAATCGCGGACGGTGACCGCGACGGTGTCCGCGTCGGCGGCCATGCGGATCCGGACCGGCTTGCGCTCGGCGTGGTCGATGGCGTTGGCGATGAGGTTTCGCAGGATGCGTTCGACGCGCCGCGGATCGACCTCGGCGATGACTTCCCGCGCGGGCATATCGACGATGAGATCGACGTCGGCATCCTGAGCGAGGTGCCCGACGTTGTCCAGCGCGCTCTGCACCGTCGACCGAAGGTCCACCGACTCGACGGACAGTTCGGCGACGCCGGCGTCGTGGCGCGAGATCTCGAGCAGGTCGTTGAGCAGGGTCTCGAATCGGTCGAGCTCGCTGACCATCAGCTCGATGGACCGGCGCAGCGCGGGGTCGAGGTCCTCGCTGTGGTCGTGGATCAGGTCGGCGGCCATGCGCACCGTCGTCAGCGGGGTGCGCAACTCGTGGCTGACGTCGGAAGTGAACCGGCGCTGCAGATTGCCGAACTCCTCCAGTTGGGTGATCTGGCGGTGCAGGCTCTCGGCCATGTCGTTGAAGGAGACGGCGAGACGGGCCATGTCGTCCTCGCCGCGCACCGGCATGCGCTCGGTGAGGTGGCCTTCGGCGAACCGCTCGGCGATCCGCGACGCCGAGCGCACCGGCAGCACGATCTGGCGTGCGACCAGCAGGGCGATCGCGGCGAGCAGGCCGAGCAGCACCACCGCGCCGGTGGCCATCGTGCCGCGTACCAGCGCGATCGTGGATTCCTCGTTGTTCAACGGGAAAATCAGATACAGCTCCAGGTTCGTCACCGGCGAGGACGTCGGGCTGCCAACGATCAGCGCCGGTCCCGAGAAGCTGTCGGTGTGCACGGTCGCGTACTGGTAGCTGACCTGGCCGGCCTTGACGAATTCGCGCAGCGCGTTGGGCACCTGCTGGACGGGCCCGGCCGCGGTCGCCGCGCGCGGGCCGTCCCCGGGCACCAGCAGAACGGCGTCGAAGGTTCCGGCCAGCCCGGGGTCGGCGTCGGCGGTGCGGTCGATCAAGGTGTTGCGCGCGAGCTGCAGGCTGCTGTCCAGCGATCGGGTCTCTTCGCCGCCGACGATGCCGCTGACCGTGGAACGGGCGCGGTCGATCTCCTCGGTGGCGGCTCGCACCTTCACCTCGAGAATGCGGTCGGTGATCTGGCTGGTCAGCACGAAGCCGAGGACCAGGATGACCGCCAGCGACAGCCCGAGCGTCAACGACACCACGCGCAGCTGCAGGGAGCGCCGCCAGGCAAGGCTCAGTGCCCGACCCAGCGCGCCCAGACCCCGTACCAGCGGTGCCGATCGACGATGGATGCGTCGCCTCGAGCTGAAGATCACGGCGACCGCCGAGCGGTCAAAATGACGGGGTCCACCCTGGCGGTGGAGATCGTCACCGCCGAGCGGTGAAGGATCACGGCCACCGCCGGGCGGTGAATCTCATGACCACGGCCGAGCCGTGCGGGATCACGGCCACGGCCGAGCCGTGCGAGATCACGGGGGTCCGGCCTTGTATCCCACTCCTCGAACAGTCAGCACCACCTGCGGGTTCTCCGGGTCCTTCTCGACCTTGGCGCGCAGGCGTTGGACATGCACGTTCACCAAACGGGTGTCGGCGGGGTGCCGGTATCCCCACACCTGTTCGAGCAGCACATCACGAGTAAACACCTGCCGCGGTTTGCGTGCCAGCGCCACCAGTAGGTCGAACTCGAGCGGCGTCAGTGAGATCTGTTCGCCCTGCCGGGTGACCTTGTGTGCCGGCACGTCGATGTCGACGTCACCGATGGACAGCATTTCGGCGGGCTCGTCCTCGTTGCGCCGCAGCCGGGCGCGCACGCGGGCGACGAGCTCCTTGGGCTTGAAGGGCTTCATCACGTAGTCGTCCGCGCCCGATTCCAGACCCAGCACCACATCCACGGTGTCGGTCTTGGCGGTCAGCATGACGATCGGCACACCGGAGTCGGCGCGCAGCACCCGGCACACGTCGATCCCGTTCATGCCGGGCAGCATCAAGTCGAGCAGCACCAGGTCGGGCCGCAGTTCGCGGACTGCAGTGAGCGCTTGGGTGCCGTCACCGATGACCGCGGTGTCGAAGCCTTCGCCCCGCAGCACGATGGTGAGCATCTCGGCCAGCGAAGGGTCATCGTCGACAACCAGAATCCTTTGCCTCATGGAGTCCATGGTGTCACCGAATTGCGATAAACCCCGGCTACCACACGGCGCGTTTCGCATGTTGACCGGCTGAGGGGGCCGGTGCGGCCTATCGGGCGCCCAGTTGCGCCGCGAGCGCAGCGGCATCGACGTCGGGTCCGGCGGTCTCCCAGCGGCCGCACCAGCCGCCGGCGGCCAGCGCGGTATAGACGTCGGAGGTGCGCTGCTGCAGCCCGCCGTCGCGTTCATAGGCATCCTTGGGCCGGCCGACCTCGGTGTTGGCGCGGTGTTCGGCCCGCTGAGCCGCCAGTTCGGTCGGGACGGCCAGCAGCACCTGGGCATCCGGTCTGGGCAGCGCGAGCCGCTCGTACTCGAGGACACGCACCCAGTCGACGACCTCCCCGTCGGCACCCTGGTGCAGGCGCGCGGCGCTGTAGGCGGCGTTGGACGCGACGTAGCGGTCGAGGAGCACGACGTCGTAAGCGGCCTGCAGGCGCTCGATCTCGGCACGGGCGCGCGCCCGGTCGAGCGCGAACAGCAGCGCCATCGCGTAGACCGAATCCGCCAGGTCACCGTGGGCTCCGTGCAGCGCCTCGGCGGCCATATCGGCCTCGACGGAGTGGCCGTAGCGCGGAAACGCCAGGCTGCTCACCGTTCGGCCGGCGGCCTCGAATGCCGTTCGCAGGCCGTTGGTCAGCGTCCGCTTGCCGGCACCGTCGACACCCTCGATCACGATGAGCACGCGGCGAGCGTAGCCGGACCCGCCGATGAGTTCCGTCAGCACCGATGGTCTGTTCAGATGAGCATCGACACATCCAGGAGGAAGACAGATGACGGTCGGCACGCGCGAACAGTGGCGAGCCGCATACGAGCGGCAGCTGGCGAAGGAGAAGGAGCTGACCCGACGGTCAACCGAGCTCGCCCGGGAACGTCAGGCGCTGCCCTGGGTGCGGGTCGACAAGCAGTATCAGTTCGACACCACGGCAGGGCGGCGAACGCTCGCGGAGTTGTTCGACGGTCGTTCACAGCTGATCGTGCGGCACTTCATGCATGGGCCGAAGACTCCGGAGGGCTGCCCGGGGTGCACGTTCGAAACCGACAACCTGGTCGGCGCGGTGCCGCATCTGGCGCACCGGGACGTGACGTTCATCCTCTCGTCGC
Source organism: Mycobacterium sp. IS-3022 (assembly GCF_001500065.1). Lineage (GTDB taxonomy): Bacteria > Actinomycetota > Actinomycetes > Mycobacteriales > Mycobacteriaceae > Mycobacterium. The sequence goes on along the minus strand of NZ_LQIN01000049.1, from coordinate 75,793 downwards.
GGTCGCCGCTGCCTGTACTCACCGCGTACAAGCAGCGGATGGGTTGGGACATCGAGTGGGTGTCCTCTGGCGGCACCGACTTCGACGCCGACTTCTTCGAGTACATGCATGTTCCGACGCCACGCCGCGACTACGGGTCGGGTAGCGGGAGCATGCTCGACGTCATGGAGTTGATGGCGCTGAGCTGCTTCGCGCTGGAGGATGGAGTCGTCTACCACACGTACTCGACCTACGACCGCGGCACCGAGGCCCTGAACGCGACGTGGCAGCTGCTGGACCGGGCGCCGAAAGGGCGTGGCGAGGACTTCTCCGACTGGCCGCGCAAGCGCGACGAATATCCGGCGTAGCAACGGCTCCGCGGGCGTTGCGCCCGCAGTCAAACCTCGTGTTCAGCCGGATCGGCGGCGGTCGCGTCCGAAGTCGTTGCAACCGTTGCAGATTCGTGAGCCGCCGTGCTCCGAACCTAGAGCAAAGTTAGGTCACAGCGGATTCGCCGGCGTGACGTAACGTGCGGCCTCTGCAGCATGGTCGGCAGCGACGTAAACGTCGTAGCGTTGGGCTTCCAAGGTCTGAATACTCGAGAAGTCCCGGCTGCCCCGAGTGGACCAATGGGCGACGAAGCCGAAGACAGCACCCCAGAACGCGCCGATGACCAGCGCGATCAAGACGACCCATATCCATAACGGACCGACGGCGAAGATAGCGAAGAGCAGGCCGATCAACAGGCCGAACCATGCACCGCTGCCGGCGCCCGCCAGCGCGGCTTTCCCGTTCGTCATCCGGCCGGTCACGCGCTCGACCGTTCGTACCCCGTCGCCCACGATGCTGACGTGGGCCACCGGAAAGCCGCCGTCGGACATGCGGTCCACCAAGTGTTGCGCGTCGGGATAGTTGTCGAACGACGCGATGACCTCGCGCCTGGCCGACGCGGCGGCGGGTTGATCGGACGGGCGGTGTGGGGTGGTCATTGTCTTGTCCCTCCAGACGTGTGGATACCGCGAACGGGTACCCGCCGCCGTGAACGCGTATTCGTCATGCGGACGGCCAGATTGCCGAGCGGTTCATCGCGGTTGAGGCGCCATCCCGCTTCACCCATGGGACAGAGAAACTCCGCCGACCGGCCGACAGCGATGGTGCCCTGCATGAAGTGCGCCGTATGTTCGCCGAATGACCTACTCCATCGTCGCTCGTGACGCCCGGACCGGCCTGATGGGCGTCGCCTGCCAATCTCAGGCGTTCGCGGTGGGCAGCAGCGTTCCGTGGGCGATGTCGGGCAGCGGGGCGATCGCTACCCAGTCGATGGGTGAACCCATGTACGGCGAACTAGGTCTGGACATCCTGCGCTCGGGGCTGACCGCAGGCGAGGCGCTGACCGCGTTGCGCAGCGTGGACGCGAATCCTGAACGCCGCCAGGTGGCAATGATCGACACCTGCGGCAACATCGCTGTCTACACCGGTGAAGCGTGTGTCCCCGCGGCCGGTCACCTCGAGGGCAATGGCTGCGTGGCCCTCGCGAACATGGTTGTCTCAGAAGCCGTCTGGGAGGCCATGGTCGACGCTTGGGAGCACACGGAGGCATCGGTGCCGGCGCGGCTGGCCCGGGCGCTACATGCGGCAGAAGACGAAGGCGGTGACATTCGCGGCAAGCGCTCAGCGGCGATGGTCGTCGTCGACCCCACCACGACCGGTCGGCCGTGGCACGACCGCCTGGTCGATCTGCGTGTCGACGACCACGAGGATCCGCTCGGCATGCTGGATCAGCTTCTCGCGCTCAATACTCGCTACCACAATGCCGTGGAAGCATTCGATCTCGCACTTGGCGGCAACACCCAAGACGCGCTCGCCAGACTCGACGGGGCACCTGCTCCGGATCCCTTGCGGGATCCCGACATCGCGTTGTGGACCGCACTTGTGTTGGCACTGGCCGGCCGTGAGGACGACGCCGCCCGTGTGCTGGCCGGGTTGTCGTCGGCTGCACCCCAGTTTCTCGAAGCTGCACGCCGCTTCGACGAGGTGCGGCTTCTTCCCCCGAACACGCCCGTCATCCGGTTGCTCGACGAACTACAGCGCTAGCGTCCTGCGGACACGACGCTCTAGAAGCGCCCGCAATTGGAAGCGGTCGGTTTGCCGTTGAACCGGTCGGCGATCCACTGCATCGCCGGTTCCCCGTCGACGAGCATCGGCAGCGCGTGATTGACCATCGCTTTGTTCAGAAACGGCGGTTGCTCGTTGGTACGCGCCTCGACGTCGGCGCCCTGGGCGCACCAGTCGCGACCGAGCTGCATCGCCGGCGCCCAAGGAACCAGCGGATCGAACCGGTTCGCGTTGATCAGCACCGGGGCATTGGGTTTCATGCGCCCCAGCCTCTGTTCGTCGAACAGCGACTTGAACGGCTCCTTTTCGACGAGCGCGAATATGTCCCGGTTGAAGTAGGGCTGCAGGTGTCGAAACATGAACTTCGTGAGCGTCTCTGCGACGCACTGGTCTTGCACCTTGAAGAGCATGTCAGCGCCGCGCGGGGTCAGCGTCGCCCTGATCGCTTCCTCGTGTTCGGGGTAGGCCGCCATCACTCCATTCAGCGCATAACCCACGGCTCCGATCAACATGCTGCCGTCGATGAACGGGAACAGGGCCTTGAGGTCGGCCGGCGGCGCGCCGGCGTAGGAGCCGACCACGTGGAGTTCGGGCGCGTATGACGACGCCATCTCGGCTGCGGATGCCGCCGCGCCCCCGCCCTGCGAGTAGCCCCAGAACGCAACGGGCCCATGCTGAGTCAGAGACGTGCCGGGTAAACGCTTGGCGGCGCGCGCCGCGTCGAGCATCGCGTGGCCCTGCGACACCCGATTCGCATAGGTGTGCAGCCCCGGGGTGCCCAAGCCCTCGTAATCGGTCATGACGATCGCGAAGCCGCGCGCGACCATCGTCGCGACGAACAGCTCTTCGTAGTTGAAAGCCAAATCGAGGTAAGGCGACCAATGGATGCCCTGATTGAACTGTCGAGACGGTGCGCACTGGTCGCCTTGCCCTTGCGTTCCGGGACCGTAGACGATCAGCGGGCGCGTCCCCCGCCCCGGCCAGGGGACGTGCGGCTCGAAGTAGGTACCGGTGACGACGTTCGGGTTTCCGCGAGCGTCGTTGCTGCGGTACATGATTCGTGTCCCGTCGGCCATGATCATGCCGAGCTGACCCGATGGCTCCAACACCAGCCGGGACGGCTCGGAGCGGACGACGTCGCCAGGTTGGCCCGGCGGCAACGGATCTGGCGGAGTGTAGAACGCCTGGTATTCGTCTTCGTTGAAGTAGGGATGATGGTCGTCGATGGTCGGGTCGTCGGCTGCCGCCGTCGCCGTTCCCGTAGTGAGGAAGAAGCTCAACAGTGCGACGACAACCCGGAATCCCCGACCCACGGCGCGAACGTTAACAGTTCGGCAACGGCCGGGGGCGCCAAGACGAGCACCGAAACGGAGCCTGGGCGAGCACAACGGCGGGACGACCAAATTGGTGTCAAGAGCCGTTGCCCGCGTGTGAGATACTGGTGGCGTTTAGCTGGCCGTGTCCGTGCCGGGCCTCCCCTACCTGTGGTTGATCCGACATTTGTGCTGTTGAGAGGCGATTTTGAGCGAGTTGCAAGTTGATGAGGCGACCGTCGCTGCGGTAGCTGGCGATTTGCGCGCGGTTGCAGAGGAGACGCGGTCAGGCCTGTCTGGCCTCGACGGGCAGTTGTCGCGCCTGCTCGGTTCCGGCTGGACCGGTCAGGCCGGCTCGGCGTTCGGTGACGTGTGGCAGCGGTGGCACGAGGGCGCGGCGCAATTGCTGGGCGGCCTGGACAAGATGGCGGCGTTGCTCGACGACGCCGCCCAGGCGTACCACCAGACCGATACCTCCGGCGGGGACGCGATCGATTCGGCGGGTATGTGATGGCGAGCTTCAGCGTGGACCTGCCGGCGTTGTTGGCATCCGTCGACCAGATATCGGCCTTTCATGGTCAGCTCGAGCAGTCGCTGTCGCGCGTCAGGGCGTCGGCAGAGTCGCTCGGGCTGTCGTGGCACGGGGACGCGGCCAGCGCGCAGCAGTCGGCGCAGGCGCAGTGGAACAGCGGGGCCGAGGAGTTGCGTGCAGCGTTGGGGCAGCTGCGCGATATCGCCGAACAAGCGCACGGCAACTATTCAGAGGCCGCGAGGATGAATACCCAGATGTGGTCGTAGGTTTCGCGTGGCACCGATAACCGTTGATCCGGAGGTACTTTCGGGTGCCGGCGAGTCGATCAGCTCGGTGGGCGACGAAATCGCTGCTGCGGTGAGCACATTGACGGCGAGCCTGTCCGGTGGCGCGCGGTCTGGAACCGATCCGGCGGGTGCGGTGTTCGGGCATTCCTATCAGCAACTGGCCCAGGGCCTGCTGGATGCGGGCGCGGAGGCGGTCAACGCGGGTCGCAGCGTGGGTTTCGGTGTGCAGATGTCGGCGACGAACTATTCGCGTGCCGATGCAGCGTCGACAATCGATGGTGCTACGACCGCATTGGCTCCGCCTGATACGCCTGCGGAGTTCAGTGCGCCCGCCGCGCCGTCCGCACAGGGCGGTGGGGTTCCGCCACCGTTGTTGTGGTCGGTGATCCAGTCGTTCATCCCCGATGTGTGGCCGGACGGCGATCCGGCCTCGCTGCGCAGCACCGGCAATGCGTGGCAGACCTTCGCGACCGCTATTGGCGGCATCGCTGGACACCTCACTGGACCGTCGGGAGTGGTTGGCAGCCAACAGATTCCCGAGGGCGGCGCCATGACGACGGCCATCACCAAGCTGACGGAAAGCCTCAACAACATCGCCACCGAGGCGGGGAATTTGGCGACGCAGACGCTGGAATTCGCCGATGACGTCGAGAACACGCAGAACGCCATCCGGGATCTGCTGGATCGAGTCTCACCGTCGGGATTCTTCGACGGTCTGAAAGCGGTGTTCTCCGGCGACGCCCTCGAAGAGCTCAAGGAAGTCGCCGACGACGTCAAGACGGTGCTCGGCGGGTACGGACGCCAGGCAGAGGCGCGGCGCGACGTGCTGCAGATCGCGATGGGCGCCGTTGACGACGCGATCGTTTCAGTGGAGCAGTGGGCGCGGCGCGAGTTCCCCAAGTACCTCGGCGACGACGTGGGCAATGCCTTGGCGACGTCGCTGGACTTCCAATTGACTTTGCGCCAAGGCATTTTGGCGGGAGCGGTCGACACGATCGACAGCTTCGGACAGCTCGATCCGTTGCGGTTCGCGTACGACCCTGAGGGGGCCAAAGACGCCTGGGCGGGGATGGCTGAGAGCCTGGGCGAAAGCCTCCTGTATGCGACCCCGACGGGAATCATGTCGAATCCCGTTGGAGCGTTCAACCATTACAAAGACCAAGCCGCGGATGTGGTGCACGCCGAGGACTGGTCGTCGGAGCGGTCGGGCTTCGGCCTGGGGAAGATCCTTTTCGATGTCGGTGCCGCCGCGATCCCGGGTGGTGCCGCGGCGCGCGGCACCAAGGCTGCCGTGGACGCGGGCATCGACGCGCCGTCGCCCGGGAGGACGGTTGACGGCCCGGGTGGGGCCAGCAATTTCACGTCGGCCACCCAGCGCGTCGACGACATCACGCAGTCGCTCGACGAACTGGGCAATGACGTTCGAACAGCGCCCATGTCTACTCCGGGCAGCGGGCCGCGCATTCCAGACGAGCTGGCCATTCCGATGAATACTCCTGAGGCACCACGCATTCCGGACTCACGGACTCCGACGGGCGCGGCGGCACCACTGACACCGGATCGGTCGTCAGCACCGCAGTCGTCAGCGCCGGTTGATTCGTCGCCCGGGTCTCAGACTTCAGCGCCGGTCGACCGTTCGCCCGATCCCCAATCGTCAACGTCCGCAGAAACTCCGTTGCAGTCGCCGGCGGGCGGCTCGGCGGTTCCTCGCCGCCGGCCGCCAGCGCGCCGGGAACGGTCGATGCGCCATCCGCTCCCAGCCATGGCCCATCATCAAGCGGGTCACCTCCCGACAGCGTCGGCAGCAGTCTGCCCGAATCCGTTCCACACGCGTTCGATAGATCAACAACACAGGCATCGGACGCGCCGCCGTTGGATAGCGGTGACGTTGGCCAACCACGCGACATTGATCCGCAATCTTCAGGAAGCTCGAGCCCAACGTACGACGGTGGTGATGGCAATGGCAGCCGTGAAGACCAACCCGAGCCCAGTGAAACCGGTATGCCAAACAGCCACGGAGCTGGCCCGCACCTGGACCCGGTTCATTCTCAAGAGCAATCAGGCGACGGTTGGCATCGGCTCGAGGACAAACCCATCGATCCGAATTACGGGCAACCGCTTCCGGAGCACTGGGACTTCCCACACAATCCGACGGATCCAACGGGAATTGATGAAGGCGTCAAACGTCTAATTACTGATCGCGAGGCTCCATTCGGTCGTGCGTCGGATGGGCACGCATACTCGCAGCAGGAATACGAAGAGCGCTTCAACAAGGTCTCCGAAGACGGTGACCGCTGGATCAACTACCCCGACAACGATGGCGCAATGCCCGACACCAAGGTTGCCTTTACCGACGCGCACGCGTACGTCCGTGAATATGGAAACGTTGTCGACCGGATCGGAAACGACAATGGCGGCTACCTCGCAGCTGTCGAGCATGGCAAACCGGCCTCATGGGAAGGACGCGCACTGCACGTCAACTCCTTGTGCGATCCGTATAACGCATACCGCCTTGACCCCGACAAGGTCCCCACTGGTTGGACAATTGAGGCGTCGGAAGTAGCGCCGGCCCTCGGACAGCCAGGCGGTGCGATCCAGGTGCGGATCCTCGGATCGGATGGGAAGTCTGTACCAGTTCACATCCTCAACACGTTAGGCATACTCGAATGACCAGCAAGCTTGTCCTCGCGCAAGAGGTTATCGATAGCGCGATCGATGCGGAATTTGACGTCAGGACAGCCGATTTATCCAGCGACGGCCGGGTGACCTTCACGTCCGGACTTGGTGAAACACGAATAATGGTAGGTAGCGAGGCTGATGGCACATTAGCGGTCAATCAATCAGATCGCTTACAACCCGAATACACCGTGCTTCGCGCCCCGGCACTAGCCACTGTGGAACGATACTTGCTGTTAAACTTCGGCCCGACCGCCCGGTCCCGTAAACGGTTGCCGCGTGTACGTATTCCGGCCGATCCGGACCGTACAGCGCCCGGATTCGAACTTTCATCGACTCCGGATGACGAGCGTCGGCTTGCACTTGTCACGGGTGAGGGCGAACTCGTCGCCGAGACTGAACGTGACCCCGTGGTGGGGACGATATTCCTCGTGAACCTTTCTTACCTCATGGCAGCGTCCATCGTAGACATCGTGGCTTCATACCGAAGTCCATCCGGTATTCCGTTGTTCGAGAACTTCGTTCAGCACACGAATGGAAGATAGCTAGCATTCCAATGCGAAGCACCCTGCAGGCATTCGAGAGGTGCACCGATGAGCCTGATTCTTCGTCTTCGGACGTCAGGATTTCGCCTCCGCATGCAGATGTTCATCCGAAGAGATTCCAAGCTAAGTGATAGCGGCCTAGATGAAGTTTCAGGACACGTTCGTACCAAGGGAGCACCTCCTGGCGAACCGTTGTTCCACGTATAGATACAAACTCGTCCACGTCTGAATACATATCGGGGGGCTTCATGACTGTTAACGCGCTCGACGCGTACGATCTCGGCTACGCCATGGGCTCGCTGATGATTCCGCTCATCGGTCTGATCCTTCTGACAATCGGTCTTGTTCAGCTGACCCGGTCGCCGAAACACTCGCCCCCGCGGCCTCGGCCGTATGGCGGACATCCGCAACCTCCGACTCAGTTCGGGCCGCCGCAATTTCCGCCCCCGCCCGGTTTTGGACCGCCGGGGCATCCGTCGTACGCACAGTCACCGGGCGCGCCGGCCAATCCGCCGCCCGCTGGTTATTGGCCTCCGCCCCGCCCCAAGCGGCGCGGTGTGGGGCTGATCATCACGGGCGCGGTGATCCTTGTTTTGTCTTTGTTGGTCGGCGGCCTCAGAGCCGCGGGGTCGGGCACCGCGGCTGACGAGTCGACCGGCATCGGCCACCTCGATTCCGGGGAGAGACTCGCGGTCGGCCAATGTGTCGCCCAGGACGAATTCGGTGACGGCGCACCGGCATCGACCGATTGCAGTGATCCCACAGCGACCATGGAGCTGGCCTCTCTCGGCGGACCGGATGCCGAGTGTCCAGACGGAAAGCGGCGCGACGCCACCGACTACACCACTCTGTTCTGGGACAATGCGACGATGTGCTTTCTCGCCAATCTCGTTGAGGGCGAATGTTATGCGCTCAATATGGAGAATAGGTTTGAGGCACCCTTCATCCGCGAAGACTGCGCCGGGTCAAGCGCGACCATCAGGATTGTCCAGCGGTTCGATGACACTACCGATGCGAAGCAATGCCCCACCGCTACGAAACCGATCTCGTACCCTCGTCCCGCGCGGTTGTACTGCCTAGAGTCGCTCCAATAGCGCAAAGCCGAAACTGCGGCCAGATCGCGATTTTCGTGCTGAACGCGATCTGACCGCAGTCTCGACGCAACAAATCAGTAGCGGTAGTGCTCCGGCTTGTACGGGCCCTCAACGTCGACGCCGATGTACTCGGCCTGCTCCTTGGTGAGCTTGGTCAGCGTGCCGCCGAGTGCCTCGACGTGGATGCGCGCGACCTTCTCATCGAGGTGCTTGGCCAACCGGTAGACCGCGTTGTCGTACTCGTCGTTCTTCGTCCACAGCTCGATCTGCGCGATCACCTGATTCGAGAAGCTGTTGCTCATCACGAACGACGGGTGGCCCGTCGCGTTACCCAGGTTTAGCAGCCGGCCCTCGGACAGCACCACGATCGACTTGCCGTCGTCGAAGATCCACTGGTCGACCTGCGGCTTGATGTTGAGCTTCTTGGCGCCCGAGCGCTCGAGGGCCGCCATGTCGATCTCGTTGTCGAAGTGGCCGATGTTGCCCAGGATCGCCTGGTCCTTCATTGCCCGCATGTGCTCGAGGGTGATGATGTCCTTGTTGCCCGTGGCCGTGATGACGATGTCGGCCTGGCTGATCCCGTCCTCGACGGTCACGACATCGAAGCCGTCCATCAGCGCCTGCAGTGCGTTGATCGGGTCGATCTCGGTGACCGCGACGCGTGCGCCCTGACCGGCCAGCGATTCCGCGCAGCCCTTGCCCACGTCCCCGTAACCACAGATCAGCACCTTCTTGCCGCCGATCAGCACGTCGGTGCCGCGGTTGATGCCGTCGATGAGCGAGTGCCGGGTGCCGTACTTGTTGTCGAACTTCGACTTCGTCACCGAGTCGTTGACGTTGATCGCCGGGAACGGCAGTTCGCCCGCGGCCTCGAACTGGTACAGCCGCAGCACGCCGGTCGTCGTCTCCTCGGTGACGCCCTTGACCGCCTCGGCGATCTTGGTCCACTTGTCCTTGTCGGTCTCGAAGCGTTCCCGCAGCACGCCGAGGAACACCTTCCACTCCGCCGGGTCGTCTTCCTCGGCGGGCGGAACGACGCCCTGCTTCTCGTACTGCGCGCCGCGCAGCACCATCATGGTGGCGTCGCCGCCGTCGTCGAGAATCATGTTTGCCGGCTCGCCCTCCCAGGTGAGCATCTGCTCGGCGGCCCACCAGTACTCCTCGAGCGTCTCGCCCTTCCACGCGAACACCGGGGTGCCCTTCGGCTCCTCCGGCGTGCCGTGCGGGCCGACGACGACGGCCGCGGCGGCGTGGTCCTGGGTGGAGAAGATGTTGCAGGAAGCCCATCGAACCTCCGCACCCAGCGCGGTCAGGGTTTCGATCAGCACCGCCGTCTGCACGGTCATGTGCAGCGAGCCCGAGATCCGGGCACCCTTGAGCGGCTGCACGTCGTGGTACTCCTCGCGCAACGCCATCAGACCGGGCATCTCGTGCTCGGCCAGGCGGATCTCCTTGCGGCCGAAGTCAGCGAGAGATAGGTCGGCCACCTTGTAGTCGATCCCGTTGCGGGAGTCGGCCTTCAGCTCAGTCATGTAGAGCCCCTTTTCGTTCGTCTTTGCTCTGGGCGCACGGACGGGCACACCGGCGACGGCCGTGCGAAACCCCTAGCCTGCGGGCTCGCGGGACAGGCGCTGGGCGCTCTGACAGCTAAGGGGTATCGATAACACCGTAGCGTTCGGCGAACGGCGTCATCAATCTGGCCAGGTCGCGCGCCACCACGTCGGTGGTCAAGTGGTCGGCCTCCGGCGGCATGGACACGTAGCTCATGGCGAGCCGGACGATGGCCCTGGCCAGCACTCCGGCGTCCTCCTCGCTGGCCTGCACCCAGCTGTCCATGAAGGTGGACGTCAACCGCTGGCTGCAGCGCGTGATGATCGGCCCGCTGTCGGTGGTGATGAGCTGCAGCAAATCGGGTTTGGCTTCACCGGTCAGCAACGAGATCACCAGCGGGTCGGCGGCGGACTCGGTGAAGAAGTCGCGAAACCCCTGCGAGAATGCCGCGTAGACGTCGCCGACGTTGCCTTCGATGGCGTCGTCGATCTGGTCGACGAGCCGGTCGGCGAGCCGCAAGGCATACGCCTGCGCCAGGCCCTGGCGGGAGCCGAACTCGTTGTAGATGGTCTGGCGGCTGATGCCCGCGGCCTTGGCCACGTGCGACAGCGTGATGGCCGACCAGTCGCGGGTGAGCAGCAGTTCACGCATGCCGTCGAGAATCGAATCGCGCAGCAGTACCCGCGATGCCTCGGCGTACGGGACGCGCTGGGCGGTTCGGCGCGGGCTACTCACACGCGCGACGTTAGTCGGTCCAGCCCCGGCGTTCGCCCAGACCGCCGTCACGGCCGGGCGACCTCCACCATCTCGAAATCCGACTTCGCCGCGCCGCAGTCCGGGCAGCTCCAGTCATCGGGGATGTCGTCCCAACGGGTACCCGGGGCGATGCCGTCTTCCGGCCAGCCCTTGGCCTCGTCGTACTCGAATCCACACTGCACGCAGACGAACAGCTTGTAATCCATGACTCTTTCCTCTTTCTCTCTGTTTGGCTCTGTGGTTCAAACGGGTTCGAAGTCGACCTTCTCGCGCACCGCGCAGTCCGGGCAGGCCCAGTCGTCGGGGATCTCGCTCCACGACGTACCGGCTGGAAAGCCCTCCCGCGGAGCGCCTTTCGTCTCGTCGTAGACGTAGTCACACCCCGGGCAGCGGTAGGTGCTCATTTGGAGACTCCAGTGGCCGCGTACTTGGCGAACACCTTGTCGCGGACCCGCGGGTGCACGTTGACCCGGGTGATGTCGCCGTCGTAGTGCTCGAGCACCCGGTGGTCCATCACGCGACGCCACAGGGGCGGGAAGTACGTCAGCGCGATCATCGACGCGTAACCGCTCGGCAGGTTCGGCGCACCCGCCATGCTGCGCAGCGTCTGATAGCGCCGAGTCGGGTTTGCGTGATGGTCGCTGTGTCGCTGCAGGTGATACAGGAACAGGTTGGTCACGATGTGGTCGGAGTTCCAACTGTGCACCGGCGCGCAGCGTTCGTAGCGGCCGCTTTCGAGCTTCTGCCGCAGCAGGCCGTAATGCTCGAGGTAGTTGACCGTCTCCAGCAGCGTGAAGCCGAACACCGCCGAGATCACGACGTACGGGATCAGTGCCCAACCGAACACCGCGATCAGCGCGCCGTAGAACACCACCGACATCGCCCACGCGTTGAGCACGTCGTTGGACCAGTGCCAGGGGCTCTTACCGGCGCGACGCAACCGCTGCGCCTCCAGCTCCCACGCCGAGCGCAGGCTGCCGAACACGCTGCGCGGCAGGAACTCCCAGAATGTCTCACCGAAGCGGGCCGACGCGGGATCCTCGGGTGTAGCAACCCGGACGTGGTGGCCGCGGTTGTGCTCGATGTAGAAGTGGCCGTAGCAGGTCTGCGCCAACGTGATCTTCGACAGCCACCGCTCCAGCGAGTCCTTCTTGTGGCCCATCTCGTGCGCGGTGTTGATGCCCACCCCTCCGAGCACACCCACCGACAGTGCCAGCCCGATCTTGGCCGGCCAGCCCAGACCGCCGTCGAACCCGAGCCAGCTCAGGTCCGACGCCGTGAACAGGTAGGCACCCAGGATCACGCTGGCGTACTGGAACGGGATGTAGATGTAGGTGCAGTATCGGTAGTACTTGTCGTTCTCCAGCCGCTCCATCACCTCATCGGGCGGATTCTGCCCGTCCGGCCCGAACCGCAAGTCAAGGGCGGGCAACAGGATGTAGAGCAGGATCGGTCCGATCCAAAACGGCACCTGAGCCGCCGCGTGCCAGCTCCACTGGTTGAACGCCCAGACCAGCGGAAGCATCACGAACAGCGCCGTCGGTGCGATCAGTCCCATCAACCACAGATAGCGCTTCCTGTCGCGCCACTGAGCGATGTCCTGCTCGGGTAATTGCGTGGTCACTACGTGCCTCCTGAAGTGAGTACCATCACGTTCTCGTCTTGACTATAGAGCCATATTTGTCGGCTGTCTAGACGTAGAGGCACCTTTTGTAAAGCAACGTAGAGCTGCGTGACCGTGAGCCCGCAGCCACGTACGGTTTCAGGCCAAGGCCCCGAATCCGTACCAGAATGAGCGCTCGGCGCCCGCCGCCGAGCCCCGTCAGCGCACCGAGATCGCTTCCGTCTCCCGCCGGCCCAGCACCGAGTGACGGCGGCCGTAGACGAAGTAGAGGATCACGCCGATCGCCATCCAGACCAGGAAGCGAATCCAGGTCAACGCCGTGAGGTTCAGCATCAGCCAAACGCAGGCCACGATCGAGGCGATCGGCAGCCACGGCACGCCCGGCGCCCGGAAGCCCCGCTCGAGGTCCGGCCGGGTGCGCCGCAGCACGATCACGCCGGCGGACACCAGAACGAACGCGAACAGCGTTCCGATGTTGACCATCTCCTCGAGCTTGTCCATGGGGAACACCGATGCGGTGACGGCCACGAGAGCGCCGACGATCAGCGTGATGCGCACCGGTGTGCCGCGCCGCCCGGTCTTGGCCAGAGCCCGGGGAAACAGCCCGTCGCGCGACATCGCGAACAACACGCGGGTCTGCCCGAGCACCAACACGATCACCACGGTGGTCAACCCGGCGAGCGCACCGATCGAGATGATCTTGGCCGCCCAGTCGATTCCGTTGGCGCTGAAGGCCGTCGCAAGGTTGGCCTTCTCCCCCGCCTCGCGCAATACGCTGTAGTGCACCATGCCGGTCAACACGACCGCCACCGCGACGTAGAGCACGGTGACGATCGCGAGCGAGGCCAGAATGCCCCGGGAGACGTCGCGCTGCGGGTTCTTGGTCTCCTCCGCGGTGGTGGCGACGATGTCGAACCCGATGAAGGCGAAGAAGACGATCGAGGCGCCCGCCAGCAAGCCGTACCAGCCGTAGCTGCTGCCCTCGGCGCCCGTGAGCAAGGACAGCAGTGACTGATCGGTGCCGCTACCGCCCTCGCCGCGCTCGCCCGGCGGCAGGAACGGGGAATAGTTCGCCACCTTGATGTAGAAGGCGCCGACCGCGACCACCAGCAGCACAACCGCCACCTTGATCACGGTGATCGCCAGGCTGACCCCCGCGGAGAGCTTGGTGCCCAACGCAAGAATGACGGTGACGAACGCGATGATCAGCAGCGCACCCCAATCCAACCGCACTGCACCGAAATCTGCTGTGCCACCGCCGAACTCGAACACTGCACCCAGATAACTCGACCACCCCTTGGCCACCACCGCCGCGGCGACCGCGAACTCGAGGATCAGGTCCCACCCGATGATCCAGGCGACGAACTCGCCGAACGTCGCGTAGGAGAACGTGTAGGCGCTGCCGGCGACCGGCACCGTCGAGGCGAATTCGGCGTAGCACAGCGCAGCCAGACCGCAGGCGATCGCGGCGAGCACGAACGAGATCGAGATCGCCGGGCCGGTGAGATTGCCCGCCGTCGACGCCGTGATGGTGAAGATGCCGGCGCCGATCACCACGGAGACGCCGAACACGGTGAGGTCCCACCAGTTCAGGTCCTTGCGCAACCGGGTGTCCGGTTCGTCGGTGTCGGCGATCGACTGCTCCACCGACTTCGTTCGCCGAGCCATGACGCTTCCTCCTGGTGGGTGCCCTGCCCGCAATGTAGCTAGTACTGTGCACCCGATGGGGCGGAGTTATAAACACGTCGCCGTCATCGGGGGGAGCCTGGCGGGATTGTGTGCGGCGCGGGTGCTCTCCGACGTCAGCGAGCGGGTCACGGTTTACGAGCGCGACGACCTGCCCGACGGCCCGGCGAATCGCGCCGCGGTACCGCAGGGCCGCCATGTCCACCTGTTGATGGCGCGCGGCGCCGACGAGTTCGAAAAGCTCTTCCCGGGCCTGCTCGCCGACATGGTGGCCGACGGTGTGCCGATCCTGGAGAACCGGCCGGACTGTATCCACTTCGGCGCCGCCGGCCATGTCCTGGGCACCGCACACCGACTGCGGAACGAGTTCACCGCCTACGTACCGAGCCGCCCACAACTGGAATGGCAGATCCGCAAGCGCGTGAAGAACATCGACAACGTCGAGATCGTGCACGCCGCCGTCACCGAGCCCACCCACGATGCTGCGCGCGAACGGGTGACCGGCGTGCTGCTCGACTCCGGTCAGACAGTCGCCGCCGATCTCGTCGTCGATGCCACCGGCCGCGGCACCCGGCTGCCCGGATGGCTCGAAAAGTGGGGTTACGAACGTCCGGCCGAGGAAACCGTCGACGTCGGAATCGGCTACGCCAGCCACCAGTTCCACGTCCCCGAGGGTCTGCTCGCCGAAAAGGTTGTGGTCGCAGGAGCTTCGCGGGCACAACCGCTCGGCATCGGCATGCTGTTCTACGAGGACGGCAACTGGAACGTCACGACCTTCGGCGTCGGAAAGGTCCAGCCGCCGCAGAACGTCGCACAGATCCTCGACCTGGCCGACGAGATCCTGCCCGCGCACGTGTCTGCCGCGCTGCGTCAAGGGACGCCGCTGGGCGAGATGGCGTTTCACCGGTACCCGACGAGTCGTTGGCGTCGCTACGACGACCTCGAGCGCTTCCCCGCGGGCATCTTCCCGTTCGGCGACGCCGTCGTCAGCTTCAACCCGACCTTCGGCCAAGGCATGACCATGACGGCCATCCAGGCCGGCAATCTGCGCACGGTGCTGGAGTCGGGCGATGCCGATGTCGTGGGCCGACTGGCGAAGGCCACGGCGAAGACGACTTGGCCGGTCTGGATGATGACGGCCATCGGCGACCTCACCCTGCACAACGCGACCGGCAAGTCGAAATGGTGGTACAAGCCGGTGGGCGAGCTGTTCGATCAGTTCCTCGGCGCAGCAGAGACCGACCCCGTTCTGGCCGAGTGGTTTCTGCGCCGGTTCAGCCTGCTCGACAGCCTCTACATGGTTCCGTCGCCGCGGCTTGTCGGTCGCACCATCCGCCACAACATGCGGTTGTGGTTGGCCGAGAAACGGGCTGCCGAGAAACCGGTTCGGGCCCCGCAATCGGCATGAGGGGCCGGTGCGCGGTGATCGTCCCGGTAATTTGGTAGCCATGGCGAGGACGCGATGAGCGCGGGTCTGTTCGGGCTTCTCGACGACGTTGCGGTGCTGGCGCGGATGGCGGCCGCATCGGTCGACGACATCGGCGCGGCAGCGGGCCGTGCGACAGCCAAGGCCGCCGGGGTGGTTGTCGACGACACCGCGGTGACGCCGCAGTACGTGCACGGCCTCACCGCCGACCGCGAGTTGCCGATCATCAAACGGATCGCCATCGGATCGCTGCGCAACAAGCTGCTGTTCATCCTGCCGGCCGCCATGCTGCTCAGCCAGTTCGCGCCGTGGCTGCTCACCCCCCTGTTGATGGTCGGCGCCACCTACCTGTGCTACGAGGGCGCCGAAAAGGTGTGGGGCCGCTTGAGTAAACACGGCGGGCACGACCAGCAGGCCGTCCCCACCGCCGCCATCGGCGTGGACGCCGAGAAACAGATGGCCGCGGGCGCGATCCGCACCGACTTCATCCTGTCCGCCGAGATCATGGTAATCGCGCTGAACGAGGTGGCCAGCGAACGGTTCTGGCCGAGGTTGATCATCCTGATCGTGGTCGCGATCGTCATCACGCTTGCCGTCTACGGTGTCGTCGGACTGATCGTGAAGATGGACGACATCGGACTGCGCCTCACCCAGCGCACGTCATCGTTCGCACAGAAGGTGGGCCGCGGACTGGTCGTGGGGATGCCCAAACTGCTCGCGGCGCTGTCGACCATCGGGACGGTCGCGATGCTGTGGGTGGGCGGTCACATCCTGCTCGTCGGGACCGACGACGTGGGTTGGCACGCTCCGTACGGGCTGGTGCACCACGCGGAGGACTTCATCCACCACGCCGTGCGGGGCGCCGGCGGCGTGTTGGCATGGCTGACCAACACCGCGGCGTCGGCCGTCATCGGATTGGCCGTCGGCGCCGTGATCGTGGCGATCATGCATGTTTTGCCCTTCGGCAGGCGCACCAAGGACGACACGCCGCACTGAGCGCGCGCTAGATCCCGACGGTCGCGCGGAACAGTTTCGTCGGCTGCGTCGCGGCGAGCCGGATCGGTCCCTCGTCGGCCGACACCCACGCCGCCGATCCCTTGTTCAGCGTGACCACGCCGCCCTTGGCGTGCACGACGGTCGAGCCCTCGGTGCACAACAGGATCTGCGGACCGTCGTGTCGCGTGGGCGCGTCGATCTCGTGGCCCGTCCGGTCCCCGTCGATGTGCAGCACCGACACCGCGAACTCCGGCGCCGGGGTGCGGTACACCGACTCGATGCCGTCCTCGACCTCCTCGGGCCGTACCACCACGTCGGCGGCGGGCGTGAAGTCGAGAACACGCAACAACTCCGGCACGTCGACGTGCTTGGGGGTGAGCCCACCGCGTAACACGTTGTCGGAGTTGGCCATCACCTCCACTCCGACGCCGTTGAGGTAGGTGTGCAGGTTGCCCGCGGGCAGATATATTCCTTCGCCCGGCTTCAACGTGATGCGGTTGAGCAGCAACGAGGCGAGCACACCCGCATCGCCGGGATATCGTTCGCCGAGTTCCAGTACCGTCTTGGCCTCGGCCGCGAATTCTCTTCTGCCCGAACGGACATAGTGAATGGCGCCGTCGATCACCGCGGGCACCAGCACGTCGAGGTCGGGTTGCGGCGCGGTGATCCAGGTGGTGAACAACGCGCGTAGTCCGCCGGCGTCGGGTTGGCCGGAAAGCAGGTTGACGTACGGATCGAGATCGGTGACCGCGAGCGCCCGCATCAACTCGATGCTCCCCTCGGCCGGCCGGAAACCCGCCAGCGCCTCGAACTGGCTCAGGGCGACGATCAATTCGGGCTTGTGGCTGGGATCGCGGTAATTGCGGTTCGGCGCCGACACGGGAATGCCCAGTCTGTTCTCCCGCTCGAAACCCTCCAGCGCCTGTTCGGCGCTGGGGTGCGCCTGCAGCGACAGCGGTTCGTCTGCGGCCAGCACCTTCACCAGGAAGGGCAGCGTGTCACCGAACCGCGCACACACCGCCGCACCCAACTGCCCCTCGGGATCGTCACGCAGTGCCGCGAGCAGCGAACGCTGGCCGTCCTCGGTCACCAGCATGGCCGGATCGCCCGGGTGCGCACCGAACCACAATTCCGCTTCAGGATGCGCTGTGGGACAGTCCCTTCCGGTGAACTCGGCAATGTCGGTGCGCGAACCCCAGGCATAGGTCCGCACCGCTCCGCGTAGCAGGTGCACTTGGCTAACCTCGAACTAGTTTCAGGTACACGGCGGTCATTTCCAGCCGGACGGCCAGCATCGCCAGCTGTTGTTCCAGACGTCCCGCCGCCGACGACGCATCCGGAACGGCCGCTCCCTCGGGCAGTTCGGGCACGTCCTGGGCGCTGATCACGTCGACGTCGTCCAGATCCGCGGCTCGGGCGAGCACGGTCGGCCGCTCCGCGTCGGTGGTCAGCACGAACGTGCGCGCCCGCGGTGGAAGCGGACCGTCGATCTGCTCGTCGTGGAAGATCGACCGTTCCCGGTCGCTCGCCGACGTGGCCCCCATGCCGCCGCGCAGCGCCACCAGTGCGTCGGCCAAGCCGACCGCGGCGACCACTCGATGGGCGACGCGCAGCAGAACGGCGGCGCAGTGCCGGGCCACCGCGAGCGTCGCCGCGCTGTCACCGGACAGCACGACATCGCGGTCCGACATCTGCTCGGCCAGCGTCTTGGCCGGATTGGTGAACAGTTCGCGCGCGGCGCTGTTGCGAAGCGCCTCGGCATCGAGTTCGTCGGCCAACGCCGCCAGGTCGACGTGCATGGCCGGATCGACGACGCTCAGCGTCGCCAGCCCGACGGCGAGGTAGCGCACCAGACCGAATTCGTCGGGCACCCAGATGCGCGGCGCCAGCACCACGGCCCTGCCCGCCGCGACGTCACGCAACGGGCCTTCGTACGGCGCGGCGACGACCACCCGCGCGCCGCGTCGCACCCCGGTCGCGGCGGCGTTCACCAGCGCGGGATCCCCCGCATCGTCGCCCGCGACGACCAGCACGTCCAACGGACCGATCCACGGCGGCACCTCCGCGGCGACGACGATCGGTGCCGCCACCGACGCGCCGAACGCCGCGGCCAGCACCGCCCCCGCGGTCTCGGAGTTCCCGCGACCGGCAACCCAGATCAACGTGCGGGGCGGGCCGTCGGCCCGTAACGATTCGAGTTCTCCCTCGTCCAGCGCGGAGGCGGTGGCCCGCACCTGGGCACCGGCTGTCGAAGCGGCGCGCAGCAGGCCCTCGCGGTCGGCGGCGAGAAGACCGTCGACGTCGTCGAGGTTCACCACCGCTGCCGAGGACGGCGGACCGGCAGTCACGTCGCGGCCTTGGATTGGGAAGGAACCTGCGCGCGAACCGTCCTGGAGATTTCGCCGACGATCGCGTCGACCTCCTCGGTGCTGCGGGCTTCGACGTTGAGCCGCAGCAGCGGTTCGGTATTGGACATGCGCAGGTTGAACCAAATCCCCCCACCGAGGTCGACCGTGACCCCATCGAGGTGGTCGATCGAGTGGATCCGCGAGCCGAACGCCTTGAGCACGTCGTCCACACATCGCTCGGCATCGGTGACCGTGAAGTTGATCTCCCCGGATGCTTCGTAGCGCTGATAGTCGGCCATGAAGTCCGACAACGGCCGGTCCTGCTCACCCAGCGCGGCCAGCACGTGCAACGCGGCCAGCATGCCGGAGTCGGCACCCCAGAAGTCGCGGAAGTAGTAGTGCGCCGAATGTTCGCCGCCGAAGATCGCACCGGTGTCGGCCATCAGCGCCTTGATGTAGGAGTGCCCGACGCGGCTTCGCACCGGCGTACCGCCCCGCTCGGTCACCAGCTCGGGCACTGCCCGCGAGGTGATCAGGTTGTGAATCACCGTGGCGCCGATCTCCCTACCGAGTTCGCGTGCGGCCACCAGCGCGGTCACCGCCGACGGCGACACCGGATGCCCCTTCTCGTCGACGACGAAACACCGGTCGGCGTCGCCGTCGAAGGCCAGCCCGATGTCGGCGCCGGATTGGACGACGTACTCCTGCAGATCGGCCAGGTTGGCGGGGTCCAGCGGGTTGGCCTCGTGGTTCGGGAAGGTCCCGTCGAGCTCGAAGTACAGCGGCGACAACGTGATCCCGGAGATCGGGCCCAGCACCGCGGGAGCGGTGTGGCCGGCCATCCCGTTCCCCGCGTCGACGGCGACCTTCAGCGGTCGCAACTCCGCCAGGCTCACCAGCGAACGCAGAAACTCGCCGTATTCGCCCAACACGTCGCGGTCGCTGATGCTGCCGTGCGCACCGTCGTAGCCGGGGACACCGGCGATGACCTCTTCGGCGATGCTCGACAAGCCGGTGTCCTTGCCCACCGGTTTCGCACCGGCACGGCATAGTTTGATGCCGTTGTAGGCGGACGGGTTGTGGCTGGCGGTGAACATCGCGCCGGGGCAGTCCAGCAGACCCGATGCGAAGTACAACTGATCAGTCGAGGCGAGCCCGATCCGCACTACGTCGAGGCCCTGCCCAGTCACGCCCTCGGCGAATGCCGCCGCCAGCGCCGGCGAACTCGCCCGCATGTCGTAACCGATCACCACCTGCGACGCGCCGTCGCGCATGAGACGGGCGAAGGCACCGCCGACGTCGGCGACGAACTGCTCATCGAGTTCGGATCCGACCAGGCCACGCACGTCATAGGCCTTGATGACGCGATGAACAGCCGCGGCGGGCCGTGACATAGAACTCCTTGTGACGTGGTACTGCTGGCGCCAGCCTAACCGTCCGTGAACGCGTACACGTGAACTAGTCAGTGGGGTCGGGCAACACCCGCAGATGGCCCCGGCGACGGCCGTTGGACTCCGGACGCCTGGCCGGCGGCGCCATCAGGGAGCCGCCGTGCGCGCCGGTGACCGGATCTGAGAAGCCGGTCGCCATCCCGTTGACCGGCGGAGCGAGGTCGCGACCCTCGCGGACCGCGTCCGCGAGCGCGACGAGGTCGTCCTCATCGGGATGCGACGGCAGCGGGCCCGCATGCCGAACCAGTTCCCAGCCGCGCGGCGCGGTGACCCGACCGGCATGCACCACGCACAGGTCCCACGAGTGCGGTTCGGCCACCGTGGCCAGCGGCCCGACCACCGCAGTGGAGTCGGCGTAGACGAATGTCAGCGTCGCGACCGCATAATGCGGGCACCCGGGCCGGCAGCAGCGACGGGGAACGTTCACAGCGGAAGGCTATCGTGGCCGCACGCCGCACGACGCCGGACACGCGCAGCCCGCCGACGGCCGATCTCGAACCGTTACGATCTTGTTCATCCGCACGAGAGGAGCACCGAGGCGGTGGCCAAGCGGCAACATCTGCGCTCGCGCCGGGGCCGCGACATGCGCGGACCGTTACTTCCTCCCACGGTGCCGGGTTGGCGCAGTCGCGCCGAGCGGTTCGACATGGCGGTGCTCGAGGCTTACGAGCCGATCGAACGGCGTTGGCAGGACCGGCTGACGGCGCTGGATGTGGCGGTCGACGAGATACCGCGCATCGCGCCGAAAGATCCCGACAATGTGCAATGGCCGCCGGAGGTGCTCGCCGACGGGCCTATTGCGCTGGCCCGGCTGATCCCGGCTGGTGTCGATGTTCGGGGTAACGCCACACGGGCGCGAATCGTATTGTTCCGCAAGCCGATCGAGCGGCGGGCGAAGGATGTTGTCGAACTCGAAGAGCTGCTGCATGAGATTCTGGTGGCTCAGGTCGCCACGTACCTGGGCGTCGAGCCTTCGGTCATCGACCCGACGATCGACGACGATTGACCGTTCAGGTCAGATGATTCCGCGCTTGAGCCGACGACGCTCGCGTTCGGACAGGCCGCCCCAGATGCCGAAGCGCTCGTCGTGCGCCAGCGCATACTCCAGGCACGCGTCGCGCACCTCGCAGCCCTGGCAGATTCGTTTGGCTTCGCGCGTCGAGCCACCCTTCTCGGGAAAGAATGCCTCGGGGTCGGTCTGAGCGCACAGCGCGCGCTCCTGCCACAGATCGTCTTCGGGTGTAAGCGCCGGCGCAACGTCAATCGGGTCCGGCACCAGACTTAGCTGGGGACGCCGCGGCGTCTCAACGGGTGCCGGTCCGGAATTGGCGTGCGGGGCGCTGTCTACTGAGCCGAGGAATCGGTTGTCAAACCGAATCAGACGATCGAAATCGCCGTACTCAAAAGACATCTTCGGCCTCCTCACCTGGTTTCGCTGATCCCCTATAAGCGCCCCACCGGAACGTGGGACCCATTCAATTCGAACAAGTGATCGAATCTCGGTCTGCGGCACCGGAACCGGATGGCCTACCGGGAAATGACACTGGTGTGATTACACACGCGTGAGCTTCCCCGGTCAAGCGTTAGAACAGGAATTCATACCATTCCGTGATCGAAATGCGGCGAGTCGTTACCTCGGCGTGTCTGTCACATTCCACGAATCTCCCGGGCCCCCGAGGACTGAGGTACTCCTGGGCGAACCGAATTCGCTTGGACGGCCTACGCTCGGTCGATGTGAAGGTCACGGTACTCGTCGGCGGTGTCGGTGGCGCCCGCTTCCTGCTCGGCGTGCAGCACATGCTGGGGCTCGGGCAATTCGGTGTCACGAAAGATACTGCTGTGACTGATGATTCTACAGAGCATGAACTGACGGCTGTGGTCAACGTCGGTGACGACGCGTGGATGTTCGGGGTTCGCATCTGTCCCGACCTCGACACGTGCATGTACACCCTCGGCGGCAGTATCGACCCGGACCGGGGATGGGGACATCGCAACGAAACCTGGCATGCCAAAGAGGAACTCGCGGCTTACGGTGTACAACCGGACTGGTTCGGGCTCGGCGACCGGGATCTGGCGACACACCTCGTGCGCAGCCAGATGCTGCGCGCCGGGTACCCGCTGTCGCAGGTGACCGAGGCGCTGTGCAAGAGATGGTCGCCGGGCGCGACGCTGCTGCCGGCCAGCGACGACCGCAGCGAAACCCACGTCGTCATCACCGATCCCGGACCCGGTGAGCACGCCGGCGAGAAACGCGCCATCCACTTCCAGGAGTGGTGGGTGCGGTACCGCGCGCAGGTGCCCACGCACAGCTTCGCTTTCGTCGGCGCCGATAAAGCCACGGCGGGACCCGGCGTCGCCGAGGCGATCGAATCCGCCGATGTCGTCCTTGTCGCGCCGTCCAACCCGGTGGTGAGCGTCGGCGCGATCCTCGCCGTGCCGGGTATCCGCGGTGCACTGCGGTCGACACCGGCACCGGTGATCGGCTACTCCCCCATCATCGGTGGAAAGCCGTTGCGCGGCATGGCGGACGAATGCCTGTCGGTGATCGGCGTGCCGAGCACCTCGGAGGCGGTCGGCAGGCACTACGGCGCGCGCTCCGGCGTCGGGATTCTCGACGGCTGGCTGGTGCACGAGGACGACCACGCCGACATAGCCGGTGTCGAGGTCCGCTCCGTGCCGCTGTTGATGTCCGACCCCGCGGCGACAGGCGAAATGGTGCGCGCCGGACTGGATTTAGCGGGCGTGAAGCCGTGACCGAACACGGAACGGCCGCTGCCGTCGAACTGCTCCCGGTGCCCGGGTTGCCGGAGTTCCGGCCCGGCGACGACCTCGCCGCGGCGATCGCAGACGCTGCACCGTGGCTGCGCGACGACGACGTCGTGGTGGTGACCAGCAAGGTGCTGTCGAAGTGCGAGGGACGCATCGTCGACGCCCCCGCCGATCCGGAAGAGCGTGATGCCCTGCGCCGCAAGCTCATCGACTCCGAGGCGGTTCGCGTGCTGGCCCGCAAGGGCCGCACACTGATCACCGAGAACAAGATCGGATTGGTTCAGGCCGCCGCGGGAGTCGACGGATCCAACGTCGACTCCGCCGAACTCGCGCTGTTGCCAACCGATCCCGACGCCAGCGCGGCCGCGCTGCGAAGCGCGCTGGGTGAGCGCCTCGGCGTGACCGTCGGCGTCGTCGTCACCGACACCATGGGCCGGGCATGGCGCAACGGGCAGATCGACGTGGCCATCGGGGCCGCCGGCCTGACCGTGTTGCACGGGTATGAGGGGTCGCTCGACCGGCACGGCAACGAGCTGATCGTCACCGAGATCGCGGTCGCCGACGAGATCGCTGCCGCCGCGGATCTGGTGAAGGGCAAGCTGACCGACATCCCGGTGGCGGTGCTGCGGGGGCTGCCGCTTGCAGACGACGGTTCGACGGCGCGCAAGCTGGTCCGGGCGGGTGAGGAGGACTTGTTCTGGTTGGGCACCGGGGAAGCGATCGCGCTGGGCAGGAGTCAGGCGCAGCTGCTGCGCCGGTCGGTGCGCCGGTTCTCCGCTGAACCCGTAGCCCATGAGCTCGTGGAAGCCGCTGTCGCCGAGGCGCTCACCGCGCCCGCACCGCACCACACCCGGCCGGTGCGGTTCGTGTGGTTGCAGGATCGTGACAGGCGCTTGGCGCTGCTCGATCGGATGAAAGACAAGTGGCGCGAAGATCTGTCGGCCGATGGCCGGTCCGACGAGGCCGTCGAACGGCGTGTCGCGCGTGGTCAGATCCTCTATGACGCACCGGAAGTCGTCATCCCGTTCCTGGTGCCCGACGGCGCGCACAGCTATCCCGACGTCGACCGTACCGCCGCCGAGCACACGATGTTCACAGTCGCGGTCGGTGCGGCGGTGCAGGCGCTGCTGGTGGCGTTGGCCGTGCGCGGTGTCGGCAGCTGCTGGATCGGCTCGACGATATTCGCCCCGCATGTGGTCCGCGACGAGCTCGGGCTGCCCGACGACTGGGAACCGTTGGGCGCAATCGCGATCGGCTATGCGGACGACGGGCCGCCGTCGGGCCCGCGGGCGCCGGTGCCGACCGACGGCCTGTTGGTGCGCAAGTGAGCCTGCACGCGTCGGCGGTCGAGGCGCTTTGCCGTTGGCAGGCACCCGATCCCGCACAGGACACGCTGCGGCACGCGGTGCTGGCGTTTCTGGCGGCCAGGCCCGACGGATGCTTGCGTGAGTGTGCGCCCGGACACGTCACCGGGTCGGCGCTCGTGGTCGACCACACCGGCACGCACGCTCTTCTCACGCTGCACCCGCGATTCGGGCGGTGGCTGCAACTCGGCGGGCACTGCGAGGCCACCGACCCCGACATCGTCGCGGCCGCGTTGAGGGAGGCCACCGAGGAGTCGGGCATCGACGGGCTCACGATCGACCCGACCCTGGCGGCGTTGCATGTTCATCCGGTCGTCTGTTCGCTGGGCGTGCCCACCCGCCACCTCGACATGCAATTCATCGTGCACGCCCCGGCGGGCGCCGAGATCGTCGCGAGCGACGAGTCGTTGGATCTGCGTTGGTGGCCGTTGGACGCGTTACCCCAGGACTGCGACTTCGGCCTCACCCAACTGGTGGCGGCGGCTACACGCTCGCGGTGACTCAGACGTCGGTGGAGAAGCGGATGCCGCCGTCGGGGATCGTGACCCCCGGCCAGACGCGTGCGCCGCGCAGCAGTTCGCAGCGCGCGCCGATGTCGGCGCCGTCGCCGATCACCCCGTCGCGGATCAGGGCCCGCGGGCCGATGCGGGCGCCGAAGCCGACGATCGAGCGTTCGATCACCGCACCCGCTCCCACGCGCGCGCCGTCGAAGATGACCGCTCCGTCCAGCCTTGCGCCACCGGCGATTTCGGCGCCGCGGCCGACCACGGTGCCGCCGATCAACAGGGCCCCCGGTGCGACGCTGGCGCCGTCGTGCACCAGTTTCTCGCCGCGGTGTCCGCCCAGCGCCGGCGACGGCGCGATGCCGCGGACCAGATCGGCCGACCCCCGCACGAAGTCCTCTGGGGTGCCCATGTCGCGCCAGTACGTGGCGTCGACGTAGCCGCACACCCGAAGCCCGTCGGACAGTAGTCCCGGAAACACCTCGCGTTCCACCGACAGCGCCCGGCCCGTGGGGATGCGCTCGATGACTTCGCGCTTGAACACGTAACAGCCCGCGTTGATCTGGTCGGTCGGCGGGTCCTGCGTCTTCTCCAGGAACGCGGTGACCATGCCGTCGGAATCGGTCGGCACACAACCGAACGCCCGTGGGTCACCGACGCGCACCAGGTGCAGCGTCAGGTCGGCGCCGTTGCTGTCGTGGTAGTCGAGCAGGGCGCGCAGGTCGGCTCCGGACAGCACATCGCCGTTGAAGACCAGCGCGGTGTCGTGGCGCAGCATCGGGGCCACGTTCGCGATGCCGCCACCGGTGCCCAGCGGTTCGGTCTCGACGACGTATTCGATTTGCAGGCCGAACTTGGACCCGTCGCCGAACTCCGCCTCGAACACCCCGGCCTTGTATGACGTGCCCAGCACCACGTGTTCGATGCCCGTGTCGGCGATGCGCGACAACAGATGCGTCAGGAACGGCAATCCGGCCGTCGGCAGCATCGGCTTGGGCGCCGACAGCGTCAACGGCCGCAGGCGGGTGCCCAGGCCGCCGACCAGAATGACGGCGTCCACTTGTGCGGGGTTCACGCTAGCGCCGTCCTTTCGCCCGTCTGCGACGTGAATTGCGGACCACCAGACCCGCGCGTGCGGCGAGCGAGCTCCGGATCGTCCACCGCAGCGGACCCTGCCACCACCTGGGATACCGATCCGCCAGGAAAGTGTAGGTGCTCGTGTGATGGGCGGCCAAGTTGCGCGCGGGGTCCCTGCCGGTCGCATGACCCTTGTCGTGCAACACCTCGGCGGTCGGCACGTACACGTTCTGCCAGCCGGCGCGCAGTAGCCGATCACCCAGGTCGACGTCCTCCATGTACATGAAGTACCGCTCGTCGAACCCGGAGATCTCCTCGAAAGCCGACCGCCGTAGCAACAGACACGAGCCCGACAGCCAGCCGACCGGACGTTCGCTGGGCTCGGTTCGCTCCTGGCGGTACTCGGCGGTCCACGGGTTGGACTTCCAGACCGGCCCCACCACCGCGTGCATGCCCCCGCGCACCAGGCTCGGCTGGTGTCGGGCCGACGGATACACCGAACCGTCGGGGTCGCGGATCAACGGCCCCAGCGATCCGGCGCGCGGCCACCGGGCAGCGGCCTCCAGCAGGATGTCGATGCTGCGTGGGCCCCACTGCACGTCCGGGTTCGCCACCACGAAATAGTCGGAGTAATCCGAATTCTTCAGGTATTCGTCGACGGCGCGGTTGACGGCACTGCCGTAACCGAGGTTGCCTCCCGTTCGCAGCAACCGGGCATTGGGATAGCGCTCGAGCGCTTCCTCCGGCGCCCCGTCGGTCGACCCGTTGTCGGCCATGATCACGGTCACCGGCCGGTCGGTCGCATGCGACAGCGAGGCGAGGAACCGGTCGAGATGCGGCCCCGGTGAATAGGTCACCGTGACGATGACCAATTCGTCACTCACGTGACACCACCAGTTCCGCGCTCACGGCGTAGAGGTTAACGGGCCGTCGGGTCGATCCGCCGCGAGCGCACTTCACGACGCGGTTGCGAGTCTGAGCTGCCAGAACCCGCCCGACCATACCGCCGGCGCGGGGGATGACGATTGGGACCGACTTGCAGAAAGACACAGTCACGAGTCTGGCACGCCGACCCGCGCTACCCGGTCTGCGGCCCGTTCGCAAGTAGCCTGAGCTGATGCCCGGTCGAATGCTCCGTGTGATCGCCGTGTCCGCGGCCTTGGCCGTCGTGGTGGGAACGGGCGTCGCCTGGGGCAAGATCCGCTCGTTCGAATCCGGCATCAACCAGATCTCGCCGATCGCGCTCGGCGAGGGCGGCGAGGACGGCGCGATCGACATACTTCTCGTCGGCATGGACAGCCGGACCGACGCCCACGGCAACCCCCTGTCCGAGGAGGAACTGGCGACCCTGCGGGCCGGCGACGACGAGGCCACCAACACGGACACCATCATCCTGATCCGCATCCCCAACAACGGAAAGTCCGCCACCGCGATCTCGATTCCCCGCGACTCCTACGTCGAGGCGCCGGGGATCGGCAAGATGAAGATCAACGGCGTGTACGGCTCCGAACACCTGGAGAAGATGACCGAGCTCGTCGAGCAGGACGGCATGGATCCGGCGGAGGCCCAGCCGGAGGCGACGGAAGCCGGTCGCGAAGCCCTGATCAAGACGGTGGCCAACCTCACCGGCGTCACCGTCGACCACTATGCCGAGATCGGCCTGCTCGGGTTCGCGTTGATCACCGATGCCCTCGGCGGTGTCACCGTGTGTCTGAAAGAAGCCGTGTACGAACCTCTTTCGGGCGCTGACTTTCCGGCGGGCTGGCAGAAGCTCAACGGCCCGCAGGCGTTGAGCTTCGTTCGGCAGCGGCACGACCTGCCGCGCGGCGACCTCGACCGGGTGACACGTCAGCAGGCCGTGATGGCGTCGCTCGCGCACGACGTGATCTCCAGCAAGACGCTGTCCAGCCCGGCCACGCTGAACCGGTTGCAGCAGGCCGTCCAACGCTCGGTGGTGCTCTCCGACGGTTGGGATGTCATGGAGTTCGCCGACCAGCTGCAGAAGCTCGCGGCGGGCAATGTCGCGTTCGCGACCATCCCGGTACTGCAGGAGAACGGCTGGAGCGACGACGGAATGCAAAGCGTGGTGCGGGTGGATCCCGACGAGGTGAAGAGCTGGGTCGACGGATTGCTGCACGACCAGGACGAAGGCAAGACCGAGGAACTCGCCTACTCGCCCGACAAGACCACCGTCGACGTGGTCAACGCCACCGACGTCAACGGTCTGGCCGCCGCGGTGTCACAGGTGTTGACCAACAAGGGGTTCACGCCCGGCGCCACCGGCAACCACGAACCGGTGGCCGGCAGCCAGGTGCGCGCGGCCAAGACAGACGACCTTGGCGCGCAAGCGGTCTCGAAAGACCTCGGCGGGCTACCGGTCGTCGAGGATCCCTCGGTGGCCCCCGGCTCCGTGCGGGTGGTGCTGGCCGACGACTACACGGGTCCCGGGTCGGGTTTGGACGGCACCGATCCGCTGTTGACGACCGCCGATTCCGTCGCCGTCGGTTCCACCGGTTCGGAGACCTCACCGCCCCCTTCGCCGATCCTGACCGCAGGGTCGAGCGATCCGGAGTGCGTCAATTAGCGTGCCGACGGTCAGCGGGGCGATCCTCGATCCGCTCATGGCGTCCGACCCCGCCGGGCCGCGTATCACCTACTACGACGACGCAACCGGTGAACGCATCGAGCTGTCGACCGCGACGCTCGCGAACTGGGCCGCCAAGACCGCCAACCTGTTACGCGACGAGCTGGGTGCAGGCCCGTCGACCCGCGTGGCAGTGCTGCTGCCCGCGCACTGGCAAACCGCCGCGGTGCTGTTCGGCATCTGGTGGATCGGCGCGCAGGTCGTGCTCGGCGGCGAGCCCGACATGTCCGCCGACATCGCGTTGTGCACCGCGGAGCGGTTGGGCGAGGCCGACGCCGCGGTCGGAATGGGCGAGGTTGCGG
Organism: Mycobacterium sp. IS-3022; assembly: GCF_001500065.1. Lineage (GTDB taxonomy): Bacteria > Actinomycetota > Actinomycetes > Mycobacteriales > Mycobacteriaceae > Mycobacterium. Next base: position 46,755 of record NZ_LQIN01000049.1, on the reverse strand, counting down.
TGCTGTCGCTGGACCCGTTCGGCAAGCCGGCGGCCGACCTGCCCGTCGGCGTGATTGACTACGCCACCGCCGTGCGGGTGCACGGCGACCAGATCTCACCGGAACCCCTTCCCGGCCCCGCGCTGGACGGCCGCACGGTAGGCGAATTACTCACCGCCGCTCGGGAATCCGCCGCGACGCAGGGCTTCACCGGAACCGACCGGGTGCTGTCGAGCGCTGGCTGGGATACCGCCGACAAGCTCATCGACCATCTTCTCGCGGTCTTCGCCGCAGGCGCCTCACTGGTACAGGTGGCCAACCCGGACCCCACCGTGCTGGACCGCCGCAGGCAGATGGAGAAGGTGACCAGGGGCTGATCGGCTACTTGAGCAGGGCGCGTGACATCACCACGCGCTGAATCTGATTGGTGCCCTCGTAGATTTGGGTGATCTTCGCATCGCGCATGAACCGCTCGACGGGAAAGTCGATGGTGTAGCCGTAGCCGCCGAACAGTTGCACCGCGTTGGTGGTGACCTCCATCGCGACGTCGGAGGCGAAGCACTTCGAGGCCGACGAGATGAATCCGAGTGCCGGCTCGCCCCGTTCGGCGCGGGCGGCCGCGGTGTAGACCATCAGGCGCGCGGCCTCGATCTTCATCGCCATGTCCGCGATCATGAACTGCACCGCCTGGAAGTCGCCTATCGGCTTGCCGAACTGCTTGCGCTCCTTGACATAGGCGATCGAAGCGTCGAGTGCACCCTGCGCGATGCCCACGGCCTGCGCGCCGATGGTCGGCCGGGTGTGGTCCAACGTCGCCAGCGCCGTCTTGAAGCCCGTGCCTTCGTCGCCGATGATGCGGTCGGCGGGGATGCGGCAGTCTTCGAAGTACAACTCGGTGGTGGGCGAGCCCTTGATGCCCATCTTCTTCTCCTTGGCACCGATGGAGAAGCCGGGGTCGTCCTTGTGCACGACGAACGCCGAGATGCCGTTGGCGCCCTTGTCGGGGTCGGTCACCGCCATCACGGTGTACCACGTCGAGTGTCCGCCGTTGGAGATCCAGCACTTGGCGCCGTTGAGCACCCACTCGTCGCCCTCGCGGCGCGCCCGCGTCCGCATCGACGCCGCGTCGCTGCCGGCCTCGCGCTCCGAGAGCGCGTACGACGCGACCGCCTCGCCCGCGGCGATGGAGGGCAGCACCTGCTTCTTGAGTTCCTCACTGCCACGCAGCAGCAGCCCCATGGTGCCCAGCTTGTTGCAGATCGGGATCAGCGACGACGACGCGCACACCCGCGCGACCTCTTCGATCACGATGCACGCCGCGACCGAATCGCCGCCCTGACCGCCGTACTCCTCGGGGATGTGAATGGCGGCCATCCCGGAAGCGGTCAGCGCCGCCAGCGCCTCGTCGGTGTAGCGCGCCTTCTCATCCACATCGGCGGCGTAAGGCGCGATCTCCTTTTCGCACAGGTCGCGGAGCACCGCGCGCAGTTCACTGTGCTCGTCGGAAAGCTGGAAAGCGTTGAACGACGGGTTTGAGATGGCCATGGGAACTCCTTGCTACTCGCCGGTAACTTTACCCTCGCGGTTCCGACGGCACCGGCAGCCTACTGCCCGAGCAGGCGGTCCCGCAGCGCCGCATCCTTCTGCATGACAGTGTCATGCAGGTCGGCCTGGAACTGCACGACCCGTTCGCGCAGCGCGGCGTCGGACGCCCCCAGGATCCGCACCGCCAGCAACCCCGCGTTGCGGGCCCCGCCGATCGACACCGTGGCCACCGGCACGCCGGCGGGCATCTGCACGATCGACAGCAGCGAGTCCAGTCCGTCCAGCTTGGCCAGGGGCACCGGCACGCCGATGACCGGAAGCGGCGTTGCCGACGCCACCATGCCGGGCAGGTGCGCAGCGCCGCCGGCCCCGGCGATGATCACCTCGATACCGCGGTCCGCCGCACTCTGCGCGTATTCGAGCATGCGGACCGGGGTGCGGTGCGCGGAGACGACGCCGACCTCGAACGGCACGCCGAACTCGGCCAGGGCGTGCGCAGCGTCTTCCATCACCGACCAGTCGCTGTCGCTGCCCATGATCAGGCCGACCCGCGGCGTCGGGGCACCTCCCGTCTGCTCTTCACGCAAGCGCTCATCGCCCGACATGTGCGTCCCATCCGTCCGTCCATTCCGCATGCGACAACCAGTGTGCCGCCCTGACAGCGCGTTCCCGCACTTCGGCGACGTACGCGTCGTCATCGGCAGAGCCGGTGGCGGCGCCGAGTACGTTCACGTGCCCGATCTTGCGGCCGGGCCGCTCTTGTTTCCCGTACAGATGCACCTTGGCCTCCGGCAACCTCGCGAACAGGTGATGCAGCCGTTCGTCCATCGTCATCGTCGGAGAGTCCTGTGCGCCAAGGATATTGGCCATCACCGTGACCGGTGCGATCGGCGCGGTGTCACCGAGCGGATAGTCCAGCACTGCGCGCAGGTGTTGTTCGAACTGACTCGTACGGGCGCCGTCCATGGTCCAGTGCCCGGAATTGTGCGGACGCATCGCCAGCTCGTTGACGAGCAACGCGCCGTCCACGGTCTCGAACAGTTCGACGGCGAGCACGCCGACCACGCCGAGCTCCGCTGCCAGCTGAAGCCCGAGTCGGCCTGCCGCAGAACGTAACCCATCGTCTAGCCGCGGTGCCGGAGCGATGACCTCCACGCAGATGCCGTCACGCTGCACGGTCTCCACCACCGGCCACGCCGCGCCCTGACCGAACGGTGAGCGGGCCACCAGCACGGCCAGCTCGCGCCGCATCGCGACCCTTTCCTCGATCAGCACTTCGGCGCCGCTCGACAGGTACCGATGCGCCGCGTCGCGCGCGTCGGTCGCATCTCGGGCCAGCGTCACACCGCGGCCGTCGTATCCGCCGCGCGCGGTCTTGACCACCACGGGGCCGCCGACGCGCGCGGCGAACGCGTCGACGTCGGCAAGCTGACTCACCGCCGCGAACCGCGGCACCGGCGCACCGAGCGCCTCGAGCCGGCGACGCATCACCAATTTGTCCTGGGCATGGATCAAAGCCGATGGCGGCGGGGCCACGTTGACGCCGTCGGCGACGAGTTTCTCCAGCAGTTCGGAAGGTACGTGCTCATGGTCGAAAGTCAGCGCGGCGGCACCCGCGGCTGCGCGGCGCAACGCGTCGAGATCGGTGTGCGCGCCCAACACCACATCGGGGCTGACCTGCGCGGCCGGGTCGGCGGCGTCGACGGCGAGCACACGCAGCGTCTGACCGAGCGCTATGGCTGCCTGATGGGTCATTCTGGCCAGCTGTCCACCGCCGACCATGGCCACCACCGGGGGTCCGTTCGGGTTCTGCGACACGCCCCAATGGTGTCATGACCGCCCAGGTGGGCTGGTCGCCGTGTACGGGCTGCGAGCTGCACGGGTACGCGCAACGTGCAGTATTTCCGTACACTGCGCTGTTGTGTCCTTTACCGATGCGACGATCGCACGGCTGCCAAGTCCGATCCGGCCGTACTTCGAGCGCCATCACGAACTGATCAAGTTCGCGATCGTCGGCGCGACGACGTTCGTCATCGACACCTCGGTCTTCTACACGCTCAAGCTCACGGTGCTCGAGCCCAAGCCGGTGACGGCGAAGATCATCGCGGGCATCGTCGCGGTGATCGCGTCCTACATCCTCAATCGCGAGTGGAGCTTCCGCGACCGCGGCGGTCGCGAGCGCCACCACGAGGCGCTGCTGTTCTTCGGGTTCAGCGGCGTCGGCGTGCTGCTGAGCATGGCGCCGCTGTGGTTCTCCAGCTACGTACTGATGCTGCGGGTGCCCGAGGTCAGCCTGACCGTGGAGAACATCGCCGACTTCATCTCGGCCTACATCATCGGCAACCTGCTGCAGATGGCGTTCCGGTTCTGGGCGTTCCGCCGCTGGGTGTTCCCCGACGAGTTCGGCCGCAACCCGGACAAGGCGGTCGAGTCGCTCACCGCGGGCGGGCTCGCCGAGGCCATGGAGGACGTCCACGAGCACGAAGAGGTCGCCGCCGCCGAGCACGCGGTCGGCAACGTCACCCCGCTGAAGCCGCGGCGGCGCGCCAGGCGGCTGGCTCAGCTCGGCGACTCGTCCGAGCCCAGGGTGTCGAAGACCTCGTGATACAGCAGCGAGTGGACTCTTTCCACTCGCGGAATGTCGTCGAATGCGAGCGGATCCTGCGCCGCTGACTCGACGATCAGCGTGCCCGTGCGCAGAACGCGGTCGAGCAGGCCGTGCCGGAACTCGACGCTGTTGATCCGCGCCAGCGGGATGTCGATTCCCGACCGGGTCAACAGCCCGTGGCGGAACATCACGCGGCGGTCGGTGATCACGAAGTGCGTCGTCAGCCAGTTGAGGAACGGCCACAGCGTCAACCATCCGATGATCACCAGCCAGATCACGGCGATCACGATCAGCACGACGTTGCGTGCGGTCTGATCCCAGTCGAGGGTGTTGAGGTAGCCGGCGAGTACCGCGGCCGCCGCGGTCGCCAGCAGCAGCACCGCCACCGGGCCGATCAGCCGCTTCCAATGCGGGTGCCGGTGCAGCACGACCTGTTCATCGGCAGCGAGCACATTGTCGGGATAACCCATGACGATGACCTTAGAGCGATTCGGCCGCTCGCAAGTGGACGATGTCGCCCGCGGACACCGTCGTCGGCCCGCCGTCGGTGTCGAGCAAGAGCCTGCCCTGGCCGTCGATGCCACGCGCAACCCCGACGAGTTCACGGTCACCGGGGAGCAGCGCGCGTACGGTCATCCCGAGTGTCAGGCTCCGCGCCCGGTAGGCGGCGATCAGGTCGGCGTCGACACCACCGGCCCGCCGCCATGAATCGATCCGGCTACCGAGTTCGTGCAGTATCCGGCCGATCAGGCGTTGCCGGTCGGGGTGCGCGACGCCGAGGTCGACCAGCGACGTGACCCCGTCGATGCCCACCTCGTCGGCCCGCAGCGAGACGTTGAGCCCGACACCGATCACCACGGCCCGGTCCGCGGCGGCGACCTCGGCGAGGATGCCGGCCAGCTTGCCGCCGCCGGCCAGGACATCGTTGGGCCACTTCAAGCCCGCATCCACGCCGGCGTCGGCGACCGCGTCGACGACGGCCACCCCGGTCGCCAGCGGCAGCAACCCCCACGCGTCGCCGCGCACCGCGGCCGCGTCGACGCCCACCGACATCGTGATCTGTGCGAATGGGACCGCCGACCAGCTTCGCCCGCGCCGACCGCGGCCCGCGGTCTGGTTCTCGGCGATCAGCACGGCTCCGGCGATGTCCTCACCGCGTCCTGCGCGCGCGATCAGGTCGGCGTTCGTCGATCCGGTTTCGGCCACCACGTCGACACGACGCCATTCCGGCGAGCCGCGCAATACGTCGCCGCGCAACGCCGCAACGTCGAGCGGAACCCGTTCAGCGGTCATCGGAATCGGACTCCCATCTGAAGACTCGTTGAGCCCTCACTACTACCACCGGCGGCTCTCCACACGGTGCGCGAGGCAGCTTAAGGAGACCTTAAGGACGCGCCGTCAGTCCCGCGCGCCTCATTCGTTAGCATCGACGACCATGACCTCCGTTCAACAGCCGTCGGCCGAGCCGTCAGGCGAACACGAGATCGACATCCACACCACCGCGGGCAAGCTCGCCGATCTGCGTAGGCGAGCCGAGGAGACGCTGCACCCGGTCGGCGAGGAGGCGGTCGAGAAGACGCATGCCAAGGGCAAGCTCACCGCTCGCGAGCGCATTCTGGCTCTGCTGGACGAGGGTTCCTTCGTGGAGCTCGACGCGCTGGCCCGGCACCGCAGCACGAACTTCGGGCTGGAGGCCAACCGGCCGCTGGGCGACGGCGTGGTGACCGGGTACGGCACCATCGACGGTCGCGAAGTGTGCATCTTCAGCCAGGACGCGACCGTCTTCGGCGGCAGCCTCGGCGAGGTTTACGGCGAGAAGATCGTCAAGGTGCAGGAACTCGCGATCAAGACCGGGCGGCCGCTGATCGGCATCAACGACGGTGCGGGCGCGCGCATCCAGGAGGGCGTCGTCTCGCTCGGCCTGTACAGCAACATCTTCCACAACAACATCCGGGCCTCGGGCGTCATCCCCCAGATCTCGCTCATCATGGGCGCCGCGGCCGGTGGTCACGTCTACTCCCCCGCGCTCACCGATTTCGTCGTCATGGTCGACCAGACCAGCCAGATGTTCATCACCGGGCCGGACGTCATCAAGACCGTCACCGGCGAAGAGGTGACGATGGAAGAGCTCGGCGGCGCGCACACGCACATGGCGAAGTCCGGGCTGGCGCATTACGTGGCCTCCGGCGAGCAGGACGCGTTCGACTACGTCCGCGAACTGCTGTCGTACTTGCCGTCCAACAACCGGGCCGACCCGCCGCGCTATCCCGCGTCGGCGCCCGAGGGCGCCATCGAGGAGAACCTCACCGAAGAGGACCTCGAGCTGGACACGCTGATTCCGGATTCGCCGAACCAGCCCTACGACATGCACGAGGTCATCGTTCGCATGCTGGACGACGACGAGTTCCTCGAGGTGCAGGCCGGTTACGCGCAGAACATCATCGTCGGGTTCGGCCGCATCGAGGGGCGCCCGGTGGGCATCGTGGCCAACCAGCCGACGCAGTTCGCGGGCTGCCTCGACATCAACGCCTCCGAGAAGGCGGCCCGGTTCGTGCGAACCTGCGACTGCTTCAACGTCCCCATCGTGATGCTGGTCGACGTGCCGGGCTTCCTGCCAGGCACCGATCAGGAGTACAACGGCATCATCCGGCGCGGCGCCAAGCTGCTCTACGCCTACGGCGAAGCCACGGTCGCCAAGATCACGGTGATCACCCGCAAGGCCTACGGCGGCGCCTACTGCGTGATGGGCTCCAAGGAGATGGGCGCCGACGTCAACGTGGCCTGGCCGACCGCGCAGATCGCCGTGATGGGCGCTTCGGGCGCCGTCGGTTTCGTCTACCGCTCGAAGCTCAAGGAGGCCGCCAAGAGCGGCGAGGACGTCGACGCGCTGCGGCTGCAACTCCAGCAGGAGTACGAGGACACTCTGGTCAACCCCTACATCGCGGCCGAACGCGGCTACGTCGACGCGGTCATCCCGCCGTCGCACACCCGCGGCTACGTCGCGACCGCGCTACGCCTGCTGGAACGCAAGATCGCGCAGGTGCCGCCGAAGAAGCACGGGAACATCCCCCTGTGAGCGGGGCGAACAATGAGGCTCCTGTGAGCGGGCCGAACGAGGTGCTCACCGATCACGAGGCGCACCTCCAGGTCGTCAGGGGTGAGCCGACGGACGAGGAGATGGCCGCGCTGATGGCCGTGCTGGCCGCCGCCTCGAGCGTCCCCGGCGAGCCGCGCGAGCAGGAGGAGAACCTCTGGGGTCATCCGGTCGACCGGCTGCGCTACACGCCGTTCAGCTGGCAGCGGGTGACGCTCGTGGAACGGACACACATGCGCCGACGGTGACGCGGGTAGTCCTCGCGTCCGCGTCGCCCGGTCGCCGAAAGGTGTTGCGGCAGGCCGGGATCGATCCTCTCGTCATCGTGTCCGGCGTCGACGAGGATGCCGTCGCCGCCGGCCTGCACCCCGCTGCCACCCCCGCCGAGGTGACGGTCGCGCTGGCGGCGGCGAAAGCTGACGCGGTGCTCGACGGCCTCGAGCCCGCGGTCGCCGCGGATTGCGTCGTGATCGGGTGTGACTCGATGCTCTACTTCGACGGGGAGCTGCTGGGCAAGCCACCGGCACCGGACGCGGCGTTGGCCGGCTGGAAGCGGATGGCGGGCAGCTCCGGGCAGCTGTACACCGGGCATTGCGTGGTCCGGTTGCGCGACAACGTCGTCCAGCACCGGGTTGCCGAGTCGGCGGCCACCACGGTCCGTTTCGGGGTGCCGTCGCCGCGCGATCTCGAGTACTACATCGGCAGCGGCGAGCCGACCGCGGTGGCGGGCGGATTCACGCTCGACGGGCTGGGCGGCTGGTTCGTCGACGGGGTGGACGGCGATCCGTCCTCCGTGATCGGCATCGGACTACCGCTCGTCCGCAGGCTGATCGGGGACGCCGGCCTGTCCCTTGCCGAGCTTTGGCAGGCGAATCGGCCTGAGTAGGCTTGCGGTGTGCCATTGCCTGCCGATCCAGACCCCGCCCTGCAGTCATACGCCCACCCAGAACGGCTGGTGACCGCCGACTGGTTGTCGGCGAACCTCGGCCGTCCCGGGCTGGCGATCGTCGAGTCGGACGAGGACGTGCTGCTCTACGACACCGGGCACATCCCCGGCGCCGTCAAGGTCGACTGGCACACCGACCTCAATGATCCCAACGTGCGCGACTACATCACCGGCGCGCAGTTCGCCGAGTTGATGAACCGCAAGGGCATCTCCCGCGACGACACCGTGGTGATCTACGGCGACAAGAGCAACTGGTGGGCGGCATACGCCCTGTGGGTGTTCACGCTGTTCGGCCATCCCGACGTCCGCCTGCTCAACGGCGGGCGCGACCTGTGGATCTCCGACGGCCGTGAGACCACCCTCGATGTGCCGAACAAGCAGTCCACCGGCTACCCCGTCGTCGAGCGCGACGACGCGCCGATCCGCGCGTTCAAGGACGACGTGCTCGGCTCGCTCGGCGCCGCGCCGCTGATCGACGTCCGCTCCCCGCAGGAGTACACCGGCGAGCGCACCCACATGCCCGACTACCCCGAGGAGGGTGCCCTGCGGGGCGGCCACGTGCCCACCGCGCGTTCCATCCCGTGGGCCAAGGCCGCCGACGACAGCGGCCGGTTCCGCAGTCGCCCCGAACTCGAGGAGCTGTACGGCTTTCTGACCCCCGACGACAAGACGATCGTGTACTGCCGCATCGGCGAACGCTCGAGCCACACCTGGTTCGTGCTGACCCACCTGCTCGGCCTGCCGGGCGTGCGCAACTACGACGGCTCGTGGACCGAGTGGGGCAACGCGGTACGGGTTCCGGTGGCCGTCGGACCCGAACCAGGGGAGGCCCCGGGCTCCTCATGACCGCGATGCCGGCCGCGCTGGCCGAGGTGGTCTCGGACTTCAAAGAGGTCCAGGGCCAGGACAAGCTGCAACTGCTGCTGGAGTTCGCCAACGAGCTGCCGCCGCTGCCCGCCGACCTCGAAGAGGCCGCGATGGAGCCGGTGCCCGAGTGCCAGTCCCCGCTGTTCCTGCATGTCGACGCGGACGACCGCGAACACGTCCGGCTGTTTTTCAGCGCGCCCGCCGAAGCCCCCACGACCCGCGGTTTCGCCGCGATTCTGGCGACCGGGCTGGACGATCTCACGGCCGAGGAAATCCTCGGTGTGCCCGACGACTTCTACTCCGAGCTGGGCCTCGCGGCGCTGATCAGCCCGCTGCGGCTGCGCGGTATGTCCGCGATGCTCACGCGCATCAAGAACCGGCTCCGCTGACCGATTTCTTCAGTTACCGACCGGTAAGGGACCGCCTCGCCGAGCCCTCGGCTACGCCCCTTAAACTTTCCCGGGTTACATTCCTAAAGACGTTTCTTAGAGAACATGCCGTCAGGAGGCGCAGTGGCAAGTCACGCCAGCTCGAAGATCTCCAAGGTGCTGGTCGCCAATCGCGGGGAGATCGCGGTTCGGGTGATCAGGGCCGCCAAGGATGCGGGGCTGCAGAGCGTGGCCGTGTACGCCGAACCCGACGCCGACGCCCCTCACGTCCGGCTCGCCGACGAGGCTTTCGCCCTCGGCGGCCAGACGTCGGCGGAGTCCTATCTGGTCTTCGAGAAGCTGCTCGACGCCGCCGAGAAGTCCGGTGCCAACGCGGTGCACCCGGGCTACGGGTTCCTCTCCGAGAACGCCGATTTCGCACAGGCGGTCATCGACGCGGGCCTGATCTGGATCGGGCCCAGCCCGCAGTCCATCCGCGACCTCGGCGACAAGGTCACCGCGCGCCACATCGCCGCGCGCGCCAAGGCTCCGCTGGTGCCGGGCACACCGGATCCGGTCAAGAACGCCGACGAGGTCGTCGCGTTCGCCGAGGAGTACGGCGTGCCGATCGCGATCAAGGCCGCCTTCGGCGGCGGCGGCCGCGGTATGAAGGTGGCCCGCACCATCGAGGAGATCCCCGAACTGTACGAATCGGCGGTCCGCGAGGCGGTCGCGGCGTTCGGCCGCGGTGAGTGCTTCGTCGAGCGCTATCTGGACAAGCCCCGACACGTCGAGGCGCAGGTGATCGCCGACCAGCACGGCAACGTCGTCGTCGCCGGCACCCGGGACTGCTCGCTGCAGCGCCGCTTCCAGAAACTGGTCGAGGAGGCGCCCGCGCCATTTCTCACCGACGCGCAGCGCAAGGAGATCCACGAGTCGGCCAAGCGCATCTGCAAGGAGTCCGGATACTACGGCGCCGGCACCGTCGAGTACCTCGTCGGCCAGGACGGCCTGATCTCGTTCCTCGAGGTCAACACCCGCCTGCAGGTCGAGCACCCGGTGACCGAGGAGACCTCGGGCATCGACCTGGTGCGCCAGCAGTTCCGCATCGCCAACGGCGAACCGCTCGACATCACCGAGGATCCGACGCCGCGCGGGCACTCCATCGAGTTCCGCATCAACGGCGAGGACGCCGGACGCGGCTTCCTGCCGGCACCGGGTCCGGTGACGAAGTTCGAGGCCCCGCAGGGCCCCGGTATCCGCCTGGACTCCGGCGTGGAGACCGGTTCGGTGATCGGCGGTCAGTTCGACTCGATGCTGGCCAAGCTGATCGTCACCGGCGCGAATCGCCAAGAGGCCCTGGAGCGTTCGCGTCGCGCGCTCGACGAGTTCACCGTCGAGGGCCTGGCCACGGTCATCCCGTTCCACCGCGCCGTGGTGTCCGATCCCGCCTTCATCGGCGACGACAACGGCTTCACGGTGCACACCCGCTGGATCGAGACCGAGTGGGACAACTCCATCGAACCGTTCACCGGTGGCGACCCGATCGAGGAAGAGGACACCGTCCCACGGCAGACCGTTGTCGTGGAGGTCGGCGGCCGGCGCCTCGAGGTGTCGCTGCCCGGTGACCTGGCGCTCGGCGGCGGCGGCGCTGTAAGCGGAAATGCCGGCAGTGTTGTTCGTAAGAAGCCCAAGGCGCGCAAGCGCGGCGGGGGCGGCGGAGCGGCCGCGTCCGGCGACGCGGTGACCGCGCCGATGCAGGGTACGGTGGTCAAGGTCGCCGTCGAGGAGGGACAGCAGGTCTCCGCCGGCGACCTCGTCGTGGTGCTCGAGGCGATGAAGATGGAAAACCCCGTCACCGCGCACAAGGACGGCACCGTCACCGGCCTGGCCGTCGAGCCCGGCGCCGCCATCACCCAGGGCACGGTGCTGGCCGAGATCAAGTAAGGACAATCCCGCCGAGCAGACGCGAAGTGTCCTGAAAAGCGGCAATTTTGGGTCACTTCGTGTCTGCTCGCGCTAGATGGGCGACATGGAGCCAGTGGAGATCAACGCGGGCGCGTGCTACCTACGCGCGCTGCGCTGCGACGACCGCATCGACGACCGACCCGCATTGGCGGAGTTGGGCAACAGCGACGCCGGTTATGTGCGGATGCGGGCGGCGCAGTGGGAGTCGGACACCATGTATTCGTGGGCGGTGTGCGAGCCGACGACGGGTGAACTGCTCGCCGAGGTGACGCTGTCACCGGCCACCGGGAACATCACCCTGCGTGCCCGGCACGGCCACGCCGAGGCCGCGCAGGCCGCAGGCGACGCCGTCCGGCGGTTCGCGGACTCGTTGGAGTAGCTACTTCACGTCGATGTCGCGGCCCGTCGCGAGGTCGGCGCAATCGACTGCGACGACGTCGTCGCGGCCGGCCAGGAATGCCCGCGCGCCCTCGTCGCCGTGGATTTGCCGCAGCAGCGTGGCCCAGTGCCTGCGCGCGATGACCACGGGATGGCCGGGCACCTGCCCGTAGCGGGCCCGCGCAAGCCCGGATGCCGAGCGGACCGCAGCGGCCACCACCCGGCGCACCACGTCGGCGCCGATGTCGGGGGTGTCGACGGTGTGCAGCACCGCGTACTCGGCATCCACCGCCGACAGGCCGGCCCGCACGGATGCCGACAGGCCGTCCGCCCACGCCTCGGCGACGACCGCACGCGCAGGCGGCGGCACCTCGACGATCGCCGCACCCAACACGACTACCACGTCAGCGCACCCGCCGTCGTGCAGCGCGTCGACACCGGCCTTGAGCCACTTTCCTTGTTCAGCAAGGACTTTCGGCATTCCGTACCGGGTGCCCGCGCCCGCGGCCAGCAGCACACCGGCGACCGTCGTCGTCACGGACACAAGTGTGCGATCCCGCCCGAGCGTGTGCAAAGTGCCGCGGTGTTGCGGCGTGTCGTGCGACAGACCCGCACGGTCGCGGGAAAGGGGGCAGGCGGTTGACCTGTGGCTATGCCGGTGATGTTGATACCGATTGTGGATGATCGAGATGCGGCGTAGGGTTCATCACAGGTTGAGTTCACAGCCAAGCTGGAAACGTCATCCACGGGCAGGGCAGCACATCTGCCGCTGCTACGAAGGCTTTGAAGACGCAGGGCCCCAAATTTTGACGTGAACCACAGTACGAATTGCACATTCACTGATGGAGTCACAAATGCCTGTTTCTCACACCCCACTGATCGATTCGGCACTGGTCGAATCCCACGATTGCCACACCGCGCATTTCGCCACCCGCCGGCTACAAGCAGATACCGCGATCATCACCGTGCAGGGCCAGATCGACGCGGCGAACGCTGCGGACCTGATCGACTATGCGCTGCGCCATGCCAGCGAGCTCGACTGTCTGCTGATCGACCTTTCCGGAGTCGATTTCTTCGGCACCGCAGGGTTTTCCGCGCTGCACACCCTCAACGTCCGTACTGCCGGCGAGGAGATCGGCTGGGTGATGCTGCCGAGCCCCGCGGTGAGCCGATTGCTGCGCATCTGCGATCCGGATGCCGCGCTGCCCGTAAGTGACAGCGTCGAGGCGGCGCTCTCAGCGCTACAGAGCGATCGGCCGCTACTGCAGCTGGTCCCGAAGCCGCGCTAGGGATTTCGCCAACAGCCGCGACACGTGCATCTGCGAGATGCCGACCCGTTCGGCGATCTGCGTCTGGGTGAGGGACTCGAAGAACCGCAGCAGCAACACCGTGCGTTCGCGCTCGGGTAACGCAGCGAGCAAGGGCCGCAACGCTTCCCGGTTCTCGATCTGGTCCAGGCCGAGGTCGACGTCGCCCAGTGTGTCGGCGATCGCGGGGGCGTCCTCGGTTCCGCTGCCGCCACTGTCGATCGACAGCGTGTTGTAGGAGCTGCCGGCGACCAGGCCCTCGACGACCTCGTCGCGATCCATGCCCAGCTCCGCGGCCAGCTCTGAGGCTGTCGGGGCGCGGCCGAGCCGCTGCGACAACTCCGCGGTCGCGGCGCCGAGCCGCAGGTGAAGTTCCTTGAGCCGCCGGGGCACCTTGACCGACCAGCTGTTGTCGCGGAAGTGCCGTCGGACTTCGCCCATGATGGTCGGCACCGCGAACGAGACGAAGTCCGAGCCCGCCTCGACGTCGAAGCGGATCACCGCGTTCACCAGGCCGACGCGAGCCACCTGGACGAGGTCTTCGCGCGGTTCGCCGCGTCCGTCGAAGCGGCGGGCGATGTGGTCGGCCAGCGGCAGGCAGCGCTCGACGATGCGATCGCGCTGCCGCTGGAACCTCGGCGAGTCCGCCGGCACATCCTTCAGCTCGCGGAACATGTCGGCGACATCCGCGTACTCAGAGTTCGAACGCGACGACGAACCCTGTGACGTCGGCGGCGTCACTGCAGCGTCGCTCGTCTCGTCGTCATGGAGATCCCGAACACCTGGGCGTTCTCGGGTCCCTGCCCGTTCTGGAAGGTCTTGACTTCGTCGGTCAGCGAGCTGAGCACGTGCCAGCTGAAGCTGCCCGGAGCCAAGATGTCGGAGTTCTTGCATGTGGTCGACGCGTCGATGATGACGGCGTCCTCCCGCGGGTCGATGACGAGCAGCAGCACGGAGTCGGGTACCGCCGACCGGATCAGCCTGGTACAGGCCTCGTCGACCGCGAGCCGCAGGTCGGCCACGGCGTCGAAGTCGAGGTCCTCGAACGTTGCCACCGCGGCGACGAGGGTGCGCAGCACCGCTAGGTTCTCGAGTTCGGCAGCGACCCGGAGTTCCACCGACCGCCCGCCGTGCCCGTGCCCGTTTTTCTTGTTGGCGACGTCGGCCATCTGACCTCCCGGCAATGTCGAAGCGAGATTACCCCAGGTCGAATCCCAGCTAACCACGAGTACTCCGGTTACCCGCCGCCAATGACGTGTGCCACACGTCAAGGCGGGTAATAACCCGGTCATGGAGCAGACTCGACGGCGAACGCACCTCGATCACACGGCCGGCGACCGAACGTCGGTCGCGCCGATGATGCGGTGAATGCGCCTGTGACGACCAACATTGCGATGGCGTGGCGAAGCCGGAGTTGTCCATGGTGGGAGTTCAATACCCCGCTGCGCTCGGATGCCAAACATGCGACTTCGCCGTAGCGTCGTGCGGGGTCCCGGCCTGCGACGGGTGCGCCGCGGCCGCGGGTTCTCCTACTACCAGCCCGACGGCACGCCGCTCACCGACGAGGCGACGCTGCAACGCATCAAGGATCTGGTGATCCCACCGGCCTGGAAGAAGGTGTGGATCTGCCCGTACCCCAACGGCCACATCCAGGCGGTTGGAACAGACGCTGCCGGAAGGCGTCAGTACCTGTACCACCAGCGGTGGCAGGAGGAGCGCAACGAGGAGAAGTTCGACCGGGTCCTGGAGATGTCGGCGGCGCTCCCCGAGATGCGCCGACGCATCGCCGCGGATCTGCGCAGCCGCGGCCTGGGCCGCGACCGCGTACTCGCGCTCGCACTGCACCTGCTCGACCTCGGTTATTTCCGCGCCGGCTCGGAGCAGTACGCCGAGGAGAACAACTCCTACGGAATCGCCACCTTGCTCTGCGAGCATGTGACTCTGCACGGCAACGCCATCGAGTTCGACTTCCCCGCCAAGAGCGGGGTGCGACGGACGCTGACGATCGACGATCCCGAAGCGGTCCGCTCGGTGCGGTCGCTGTTGCGACGCCCGCAGCGTACGGAGCGGTTGCTGGTGTGCCGCAACGGTTCCAGTTGGACCGACATCCACGCCGACGACCTCAACACCCGGTTCAAGGAACTCGTCGGCGAAGAGTACACGGTCAAGGATCTGCGGACCTGGCACGGCACCGTGCTGGCGGCGGCGGCATTCGTCGACGCCGACCCACCGGTCAACAAGACGGTGACCAAGCGGGTCGAGTCCGCGGTGATGAAAGAGGTCGCCGAAGAGTTGGGCAACACCCCCGCGGTGGCTCGGGGCTCGTACGTCGACCCGAGAGTCGTCGAGGGCTACGAGTCCGGTCTCACGATCGCCGCAGGTGTGCGCCGCGCGGCGCGGACGAAGACCCTCGCCGAACGTCAAGAGGTGCTCGACCGCAGCACCGCGGGCCTGATCCGCAAGGTCGCCAAAGGTCAGTAGCCCGAAGGGGTTCCGTTTCCCAGGTAGGTCAATCTGAGGCCGGCGAGCGCCGACGGGTCGAGCAGGTTGCGGGTATCGACGACGACGGCTCCCGGGGCCTGTTCGGCGATCAGGGCCCAGTCGAGTTCGCGGAACTCCGGCCATTCGGTGAGCACGACGATCGCGTCGGCGTCCTTGGTGGCGAGGTAGGGATCGTCGACCGCGACGATCGACGAGGCCCGCAGCCGCGTGTGGTCCATCGCCGGCAGTCGGGGGTCGTAGCCGGTGACCTGCGCGCCGGCCCGGCCCAGATCCGCGCAGATGGTCAACGCCGGCGAGTCGCGCAAATCAGCGGTGCCGGCCTTGAATGTCAGGCCCAAAGCGGTGATTCGGGACCTGCCGAGCGGGGTTCCGATGGCGCGGGACACCGTCGACGCGACGCGCGCGGATTGTCCGGCGTTGGTGAGGCGGGCGGACTCGATCTCCGGCAGCCGCACGTCGGCCTGATCGGCGGTGTGCAGGATGGCCGCGGTGTCCTTGGGCAGGCAGGATCCGCCCCACCCGGGTCCGGGCTGCAGGAAATGCGGGCCGATGCGCACATCGGCGCCCATGCAGCGGGTGACGTCGCCGATGTCGGCGCCCAGCCGTGCGCACAGCTGCGCCAGCGAGTTGGCGTAGGAGATCTTCACGGCGAGAAAGGCATTGCTGGCATACTTCGCCAGCTCCGCGCTCTCCGGGCTCATCGTGAAGGTCTGGGCGTGGTTTCCGTACACGCGCGACACCAGATCGGCGGCGTCGGCGTCTTCGGCTCCGATGACGATGCGGTCCGGGTTGCGGAAGTCGTAGACGGCGTGGCTCTCGCGCAGGAACTCCGGATTGGACACCGCCCGAATCCCGGCCTGCTGCACCCGCTCGGCGATCCGGCGGGTGGTGCCGACCGGCACCGTCGACTTGAGCACCACCACCGAACCCGGCCGCAGCACGGTGACGAGGTGATCGACCGCGTTGTCGACCGCGGACAGGTCCGCCGATCCGTCCGATCCGCTCGGCGTCGGCACGCAGACGAACACCACGTCGCAGTCGGCCAGATCCCGGTATTCGACGGTGAATTCGAGTTTTCCGGCGGCCAGGCCCTGGCGCAGCAGTTCGGCCATCCCCGGTTCGTCGAGCAGCGGCACGCCGTTGCGGAGCTGGTCGACGCGCGACGCGTCGACATCGACGCACACCGTGTCGTGGCCACGCTCGGCAAGGCACACCGCGGTCGTCAGGCCAACGTAGCCCGCGCCGATCACACCCGCCCGAAAGGTGTTCATGCACAGTCCTTCAGCAGAGTCTCGGTGGCGTGGAGCACCCGTGGAACGGTGATCAGCAGCAGCCCGGGATGCGGGCGGTCGGCATGTGGATCCCCCTTGTCGCCGGCCCAGACGGCGATGTGCGGTCCGGACCCCCTGGGACCCCACCGGTTCGGCGGTGTCGGGCCGAACAGCAACACCGACGGGGTGCCCGTCGCGGTGGCGATGTGGCCGACGCCGGTGTCACCGCAGATCAGCAGCCGGCAGTCGCTGATCAACGCGACCAGTTCGAGCAGGCCGAGAGTCCCTGCCAGCACCGCCGATGGCGGCAACCCAGCGGCGTCTGCCACCGACCGCGCGAGGCCGACCTCGCTGGCGTCTCCGGTGACGACCACGTCGTAGCCGCGGCCGTGCAGTGCGGCCGCGACCTCTGCGAAGCGCTCCGGCGGCCAGCGCCGCGCGGCGAACGCGGCACCCGGATGGACGACGACCACTGAGGAGCGGTCCGGAAACCCTTCCGGCCGTGGGATCGTCAGATCCTCTGGATCGCAGGAAATTCCGGCCCACTCGAGCAGAGCGCACCAGCGGTCCACCTCATGCAGTTCCACACGCCACAATGGTCCGTCGAGATCGGGGTACATGGAGTGCCGGTGGCTGATCAGGGCGTGGGGACGCAACGTGAGCAGGTCGGCGATGCTCTCCGGGCCGCTGCCGTGCAGATTCACCGCGAGCGCGGGCGGCCCACTGCCGGGGCGCAACTGACCGAGGGCCGGCGTCGGGACGACCTCGTCGACGGCCCCCGAGAGCATCGCCAGTTCCGCGTACCGCTCGCCGGTGGCGAGCACGATGTGCGCATGCGGGTGAGCGCGCCGCAGCCCGCGCAGCGCCGGAACGCCGGTGAGCAGATCGCCGAGGCCCAACGCGCGCAGGACCACGATGGTGTCGGGGCTCACGGCCACGAAGACTCTGTCGACGCACACACCACGAGCTCGCGCACCTCACAGCCCGCAGGTTGGGACAGCGCGAAAACCACGGTGTCGGCCACATGCTCGGGCTGGTTGAGCTTGGCGTCGGGCGGTGGCTTGTACTGCTCATCACGGCTGTCGAAGAACGCGGTGTGCATACCGCCGGGGATCAGCGTGGTGACCCCCACCTCGCCCGCCAGCTCGGCCGCCAATGCCCGGGAGAAACCGATCACCCCGAACTTGGATGCGCAGTACGCGGTCGCGTCGCTGACGGCCTTGATGCCCAATGTCGAAGCGCACGTGACGATCCGACCGCCGGTGTCCTTCAGGTAGGGCAACGCCGAGCGGATCACCGCCGCCGTGCCGAGCAGGTTGACGTGGATGACGCGTTCCCAGTCCTTGACTGCGACATCGCCGAGCTTGCCGCAGACATCGGTGCCGCCCGCGGTGAACACGCCGTGAATCCGACCGCCAGCCTGTTCGGCAAGCCTGCGCACCGCCGCGTCGACGGCCTCGGTGTCGGCGAGGTCGGCGCGGGCGAACGCCACTGGCGGGTCGTCGGCCTGCGGATCGTTGCGGTCGATGACCAGTGGTGTGCCACCTTGGCGCGCAACGGCTTTCACAGTGGCCGCGCCGAGACCGGACGCGCCTCCGGTGATGATGATGTTGCCCAAAGCCATCTGCGACTCCTTTCGGTTCATGACCGCGCTGCGGCGATCAGATTTGACGACGAGTAACCGGCGACGGTCGGCAGCAGCACGACTTCACCGCCGTGGCGGCGAACCACGTCGGCCTCGGGCAGGTCGGCTTCGGTGTAGTCGCCGCCTTTGACCCAGATGTCGGGCCGCAGCTGCGCGAGCGCCGCCTCGGGTGACAGTTCGTCGAAGATCACCACCGCGTCCACGCACGCCAGGGCGGCCAGCACCCGCGCTCTGTCCTGATCCGCGACCACGGGCCGTCGTGGTCCTTTCAACGCGCGCACCGACGCGTCGGAGTTCAGCAGCACCACCAGCGCATCGCCGAGTCCGCGGGCCTGCCGCAGCAGCCGGACGTGGCCGGTGTGCAGGAGGTCGAAACAACCGCCGGTCGCCACCAGGGTGCCGCCGCGGCTGCGCAGCCGGTCCCGCACGTCGGCGATGTCCCCGGTGATGGCCGTCGATTCGGTTGTCGGCGAACGGCGCTGACCGATCGGCGCGGCGCTCGACACGCCCACCGCGCCGCCCGCGGCGACGAACCGGCTCGCCGCGTCCACGGCGTCGGCGACGGCCTCGTGGACGTCCTTTCCGGCAGCCAGCGACATGGTGGCCGCGATCGCGAACCGGTCGCCTGCGCCGCAGGTGTCGCCGCGGCCTGCTCGAGCGGCCGAATCGGGGACCGGGTGATGTGCGCTGCCGTTCGCGGTGGCCACCAGCGCGCCCTTCGGGCCGAGCGTGACGCACACCCCCTTGGCGTCCCACTGTTCGCGCAGCCTATCCGCCGAATGACCTTCTGCCTCGGCGGAATTAGGGGTGACGAGCCAGCAACCCGGGACGGGCCGGCTTCCGCGCGGATGCGGATCCCAGACCGTCGGGAGCCGCCGCGCGACGAGGGTCAGCATTTCGCGGATCTCGCCGTGCGCGGTGACACCGCGGCCGTAGTCGGCCACGCAGACCGCGCCGGCCTGCTCGAGCACCTCGGCGACCCGGGTGGGCACCGGGGCGCCGGACGCCGACCCGTCGCCGTGGTCGAGCCGCAGCATCGAATGGCCGCCTACCCGGATCCTGGTCTTGCACACCGTGTTTCCGGCCAGCGTCAGCGCGACGAGCCGCACTCCGGCGTCGGCCAGCAGATCGGTCAACGTCCGACCGTCGGCGTCGTCGCCGACGGCCGTCACCAGCACCACCTCGCAACCGGTGCGGGCGGCCAGTACGGCGGCCAGTCCAGCGCCGCCAGGGCGCTTCCAGATTCGTTCGGTGTCGACCACGGGCACCGGCGCCTCGGGGCTGAGCCGGGTGGCGGTGCCCTCGATGTCGACGTCGAGCATCGAGTCGCCGACGACCACCAACGGCCTAGTCATCGGACGCTCCCAGCAGAACGCCATCGAGCGCGATGCACAGCGCGTGCACCAGCAGTAGGTGAATCTCCTGCACCGTCGCAGTGGTCGTCGCCTCGACGCAGACAGCGTCGTCGCACATCGCGGCCAGCGGATTCGGGTGCGGGCCGGTCAACGCCCATGTGGTCAGGCCGGTTTCATGCGCGGCCTTGACGGCCGCGAGCACATTCGGGCTGGTGCCGCTGGTGGACAGCGAAATCAGCACGTCGCCGGGCCGGCCGTGTGCCCGCACCCCCCTGGCGAACATCTCGTCGACGCCGTAGTCGTTTGCGACCGCGGTCAGCGCAGAGGTCTCGGCGTGGAGTGAGATCGCCGACAGCGGTATTCGCTCGTCGCGGAATCGGCCGACCAGTTCGGCGGTGAGGTGCTGGGCTTCGGCTGCGCTTCCGCCGTTGCCGCAGGCCAGGAGTCGGCCGCCGGTGGTGAGCACGTCGGCGAGCCGGCTGCCCCACGCGCCCAGCCTCGGCGCCTCCGCGCCGATGTGGTCGACCGCCTGCGACAGTGCGGAGAAGTGGGTTTCGATCATCGGAAACATTGCTGTCCTCCAATCCGGTTGACCGCGTTGAGCAGTTCGTCGTCGGTGATGCCGTCCAGGCAGGGGTGGCCCGCTACCGGGCAGATGCGGGCGCGGGTCAGCCGGCAGGCGGCGTCCTGGTCCCCGAGTCGAATGACGTTGCTGCCGTATGGACTCCACTGCGACGCGGGTACGACGGGGGCGAACAGGGAGACCACCGGTGTGCCGACGGCCGCCGCCAGGTGCGCGGGTCCGGTGTTGGGCGCGATGACGACCGTCGCAGCGGCGTAGACCGCCGCCAGTGTGGCGAGCGAGGTGCGCCCACCGAGGTCGACAGCCGCATCGCCCACCACCGCGGCAGTCAGGTCGCGTTCGGCGGCGTCACCGGTGACCACGACGCGATGGCCCGCGGCAACCAGGGCGCGCACCATGCCTGCGCTGCGCTTGGTCGTCGGCCTGCGGGCGGGCACCGCGGCACCTGGGTGGAACACCACGAACGGTGGGGCGCAGAGCAGTTCGCGTAGCTCCTCAGGCAACAGCGGGATGTTCACCCGCAACCTGCCGTCGTCGCCGTCGCGCAGTTCGCAGCCGGCCGCACGGGCCAGCGACAGCGCCCGCTCGGGTTCGGGCACGCCGTCGTCGACGTGGTGGCGCAGGTCGAGCAGCGTGCCTGGATAGTCCTCGCTGATCGCGCCGACCCACGGCACCGAGGCCATCCGGGCGATCAACGCCAGCGGCAACGGCGACTGGTGAAACGACGTGAAGATGTAGACCCGGTCGGGAGCCAGGTCGCGCAACTGCTTGACGAGTGCGTCGACGTGGCCGGGGGTGAGTTCGGGCGAGTCGAAGTCGACCCACGGGGCCTGCCACTCGATGATGTCGTCGACGGCGGGCAGCAACGCAGCAGCCGCCCGTCCCCGCGGACCCGCCAAGAACGTCACCGCGTCGTGAGTTTCGGCGATCGCACGGACCGCGGGGCCGGTGATCAGGACGTCACCGGCGCTGTCCAGTCGCGCGACGAGAGCCCGGTTCATCGGCACTCCTTCAGCACGAGCGCCACGGCGTCGTCGAACGTGGCCGCCACCCGGGCGCGTATATGGGCGTCGCTGATCTCGTGCCGCAGCGTTCGCCGGGTCGGCACCAGCACCGCGTCGGCGCCGGCCGCCAGCGCCGCCTGCACGTCGCCGCCGGTGTCGCCGATCAGCACGCAGCGGGAGGGAGGGACGGCGAGCGCTGCCGCGGCCGCCTGCACCATTCCCGGAGCGGGTTTGCGGCACCCGCAGCGGTCGTCGGCGTCGTGCACGCACAGTTGCCAGGAGTCGAACGGCCCGAGTTGCGCGTCGACCTCTGCGTTGACGGCCTCGAGTTGCTCCGGGGTGATCAGCCCCTTCGCGACACCCGACTGGTTGCTGACCACGGCGAGAAGCAATCCCCTGCGCCGCAGGCGGTTCAACCCGTCGCGCGCACCGGTCAGCGGGCGCACGCCGGCCGGATCGTTGAGATACGGGCCGTCTTCGATGATCGTGTCGTCGCGGTCGAGCAGCACCGCCAGCGGAGGGTCGCGTCGCGCGCCACGGAACCTCCACTCACCGGCGAGGCGATGCGCGACCGCGGCGGGCGGGATCAGCGCGCTGGTGACCAGCAAGCGGCCGCCCTCACCCACGGTGTGGGGGCCGGACCAGAACCGGCGCACCGCGAATTCGCCTGTGAGCGCGCCCCACAGCGCCGCCGCGTACCGCGCGGGACGCCATCGACCGGCCAACACGCTCGCGGCGGCGACGACGGCGGCCGCAGTGGTCATGAAGTGTGCGGGCAGCCGGCCGCGGCCCTCGCCGATCGCGGAGCGCCACCGCCTACCGTGCTTGCGGCGCAGCAACGCGTTGTCGCGGTTGCCGACCTGCGCACGCACGCTGCTCATCAGCATGGCGTCGGCCACCGGGTGGGTACACCGGCGGGCGCCGCGGACGATTGTGTTGCCGGCCTGCTCGATTCGCAACGCGATATCCGAATCCTCGCGGTACGCGCGCGGAAACCGCTCGTCGAAACCCCCGACCGTCACCAGCACGTCGCGGCGAAACGCCATATCGGCGGTGATCCATCGGGCGTCGGCGAGTCGCTGGGTGCGGCGCTCGTCGTCGGTGGCCTTGCGCCCGCCCACCCGCGGCACCTCGATCACCGCCTGTGACCCTGCCGCGGCCTCCACCTCGGCCTTCGCCAGATCCTCGGACACCGCCGCGAACCAATCCGGCTGCGGGACAACGTCGTCGTCGAGGAAGCAGATCCAGTCGGCATCGACAGCGCGCCACCCCGTGTTACGGGCGGCCGCCGGTCCCCGCCCACCGCTTCGCAGGACCCTGACCGGCAGCCGCGAGTCGATCGACAGCGGCGGTTGCGGCCCGCGGCGGTCGTCGACGACGATCACCGCCGTCGGCGCCGGGCCCGCCGATCCGTCGAGTTCTGCGAGCAGGCGGTGCAGCGACGGCCGCCCGACCGTCGGCACCACGACCGCGAACTGCGGGGTCATCCGGGCCGCCTCACGATGAACGGCCCGATCGCCAGCACGTCGATCGGTGCGCTGCCGAAACACTCGAGCGCATCACGCGGGCTGTCGACCATCGGCCGTCCCGCAGTGTTGAAGCTGGTGTTGACGATCACCGGCACGCCGGTGCGGGCGGCGAACCGGCTGATCGTGTCGTGCAGCAACGGCTGGCTGCGGTCGACGGTCTGGATGCGGGCGGTGCCGTCGACGTGGGTGACCGCCGGGATCCGGTCTCGCCACGCGGCGGCGACGTCGTGCACGAAGAGCATGTACGGGCTGGGAATCGGTCCGCCGGAGAAGATTTCGTCAGCGTGTTCGGCGAGCACCATCGGGGCGACGGGCCGGAACTGCTCGCGGCCCTTGACGGTGTTGAGCCGCTCCAGGTTGTCGATACGCCGCGGGTCGGCGAGCAGCGACCGCTGCCCGAGCGCGCGTGGCCCGAACTCCGCGCGGCCCTGGAACCAGCCGACGAGCAAGTTGTCGGCCAGCGCGTCGCCGATGGCGGCGGCCAGGTCGGCCGGCCGCTCGTGAGGCACGGCCGCTTCGGTGAGCGCCGCGGCGATCTCCTCGTCGGAGAATCCGCGGCCCAACGCCGCCGAGGGCATCGGCGTGATCGGCTCACCGGCCTCCCCGGCCAGCGCCAGGGCCGCGCCCAGTGCGGTTCCCGAGTCGCCGGCCGCGGGCTGAATCCAGACGTTCGAGAAGCCGCCGCGCTGGTGGATTTTCGAGTTGGCAACGCAGTTGAGCGCCACCCCGCCTGCCAGACAGAGGCTTTCGTGATCGGTGCGCGCACGCAGCCAGCCGACGAGGTCGAGCAGCACCTCTTCGACGACGGTTTGGACACTGCACGCCAGATCGGCGTGCTCGGGCTCTGGCCGGTCAAGCGCATGTCCCTTTCCGGCGCCGGCCGCACGGGCCGGGGTGATCGACTCCCAGTGCACCGGTTGGGTGCGGAAACCCCCGTCGGCGCACGCGTAGACCAGTTCGCGGAACGTGTCGGCGAACCGCGGAATCCCGTAGGACGCCATCGCCATCACCTTGTACTCGTCGCTGGATCGCTTGAAGCCGAGGTGTTCGGTCAGGCTCTCGTAGAGCAGGCCGAGCGAGTGCGGAAGCGACTGCGTCGCAAGCACGTCGAGCTTGCTGTCGCGATAGCTTCCGGCCAGCATGGAGGACCGCTCACCGCGTCCGTCGACGACCAGCACCGCGCAGTCGGGGTGTGGCGAAGCCAGCGCGCTCGACGCGGCGTGCGCCACGTGGTGGCGGACATGCCGCACGACCGCCGGGTCCAGGCCGGGTAGGGCGGACTGCAAAAACCGCGGTGCACGTTCGGCGTAGAGCGTGCGAAGGTACTCCCAGTCGCGGTCCAAACCGTCGAGCCCGTGGACGGACTCGTCCATCAGCCGCGGGTCATAGGAGTAGCCGACGGCGTCGAGGTCGGCCGGCGTGAGGCCGGCCTGCTGCAGGCACCAGCGCGCCGACTCCACCGGCAGTTCCCACGTCGAGAACGGCACCGCCTGCTTGCCGTGCTTACGCCGGGTGAACCGCTCCTCCTCGGCGGCCGCCACGATCTGTCCGTCGACCACCAGCGCGGCGGCGGGATCGTGGAACACCGCGTTGATTCCGAGAATTCGCATCGCTTCCTCCTAGCTGCCCTGCAGCGCGACGGTGACGGACTGGTTGCGGAACCAGTCGACGGTTGCGGACAGCCCGTCGATGTAGCTCACGCGCGGACTCCAGCCGAGCAGCTCGCGGGCCAGCGTGATGTCGGGGCAGCGGCGTTGCGGATCGTCCTGGGGCGCCGGGCGATACTCGATCGGCGAGGCGCTGCCGACCAGGTCGCGGATGAGCTCCGCGATCCGCAGCACCGTCAGCTCGTCCGGGTTGCCCACGTTGACCGGGCCGGCGCAGTCGGATTCGGCCAGGGCGATCAACGCCTCGAGGGTGTCGTCGACGTAGCACAGCGACCGGGTCTGCCGGCCCGTGCCGTTGACGGTGAGCGGCTCGCCGGCCAGCGCCTGACGGCAGAAGGTCGGCACGATCCGGCCGTCGTCGGGCCGCATCCGCGGGCCGTATGTGTTGAAGATGCGCGCCACGGCGATGTCGGCCGACCGCCCGCGCCGGTAGGCGAACGCCAGCGCCTCGGCGAACCGCTTCGCTTCGTCGTAGACACTGCGCGGCCCGACCGGATTGACGTTGCCCCAATACGTTTCGGTTTGCGGATGTTCCAGCGGGTCGCCGTACACCTCGCTGGTGGACGCCAACACCAGCCGCGCGCCGGAGTGTTCCGCGAAATCCAGCATGTGCGCGGTGCCGAGCGCGCCGGTGCGCAAGGTCTGGATCGGCAACCGCAGATAGTCCACCGGCGAGGCCGGCGACGCGAGATGAAAGACGGTGTCGACGCCGGAGGGCGGATCGGGCAGCGGCTCGCTGATGTCGTGCTGCACGAACCGGTATCCGGACCGGTCGAGGAACGAATCGGCGGCGGTGGGAGCACTGGTGGACAGATCGTCGACACAGATCACCTCGACACCGCTGTCGAGCAGCCGCTCGCACAGGTGCCCCCCGAGGAAGCCGCCTCCGCCGGTCACCAGCGCGCGTTGGATGTCATGCATCGTTTGCCTTCCGGATCGGCGGGTAGCCCTCAGGGTCATGCGGACCCCAGCCCCGGCCGATGTCTCGTTCGTGATCGCCAGCCAGAATCGCGCCGCGGAGCTCGCGACGGTCGTCGCCCGGCTGCTCGACACCACTGTGTGCCCGATTGTGGTGGTGGACAACGCCTCCACCGATGACACCGCGGAGGTCGTCGGGCGGATGGCGGCGCGATCGGCCGGCCGCCTGCGGCTCGTCGAGTTGGACGACAACCTCGGGGCCGTCGGCCGCAACGTCGGTGTCGCGGCGTGCCGAACGCCGTACGTCGCGTTCTGCGACGACGATTCGTGGTGGGCCCCCGATGCGCCCGCGATCGGTGTCGAGGCGTTCGAACGGCATCCCTCGGTGGGGCTGCTGGCGGCCCGCACGATCGTGCTGCCGCAGCACCGGGAGGACCCGTTCTCCACGCTGCTGGCCGACAGCGCGCTGGGCCGCCGGCCGGATCTGCCCGGGCCGTCGATTCTCGGCTTCATGAGCTGCGCGGCCATGGTGCGCAAGCGGGCGTTCGAGCAGGCCGGCGGCTTCAGTGACATCCTGCACTTCCGCGGCGAGGAACAGCTGCTCGCGCTCGACCTCGCGGCGGCGGGTTGGAACCTGTGCTACTACCCCCGGCTGGTCGCGGTTCACCAACCGTCGTCGGTTCGCGCCACCACCGCGGCCCAGGCCGCTCGGGTGCTGCGCAACGATGTGCTGACCACATGGCTGCGCCGGCCTATCCGGCAGTGCCTCAACGCGACCGGCCGACTCGGAGCGGCCGCGCTGCGTGACCGAGAGCATGCCCGTGCTGCGGTCGAAGCCGTTGCCCGGCTGCCCGCGGTCATCGCCCGGCGGCGTCGGCTTCCTCGTGCGGTCGAACAGGCGATGGCCTTGCTGGAGTCGGATTGAGCCGGTCATCCGGACGACAGACTTGTCGCCGGTTCGCTGTGCGGCACCCGCATCGGCACCAGTCGGTCGTAGATCCGCTGGCTGTCGGCGGCGATCCGGTCCCATGAGTAGCGCGCCCGAGCGCGGTCACGCCCGGCGGCGCCCATGCTCTGCCGCAGGAAGTCGTCGCGCAGCAGATGGTTGACGGCCTTGGCGACCTCGTCGGGTCGCTTGGGTTTGACCAGCCGCCCGGTCACGTCGTGCACGACGGTGTCGAGCATTCCGCCGACCGCCGAGGCCACCACCGGCACACCGCACGCCATCGCCTCCAGGGGCACGATGCCGAACGGCTCGTACCACGGAGTGCAGGCGACCACGTCTGCCGATCGCAGAATCGCCGGCATGTCGTCGCGGGCCACCGAGCCGTATAGCCGCACCCGCCACGCGACGCCCAATTCCGTTGCCAGGCCCATCAACCGGCGCGCTTCGGGATCGGAGTCGAGCCCCGACTCGTCCGGCCCGCCGACGATCACCAGTTCGGTGTCGGGCATGTGCGGCAGCGCGCGCACGACCACGTCGAAACCCTTGCGCGGGACGAACCGGCCGACGCTGACGATGCGGTGCATGCCGCTGCGCGGCGCCACCGGACCGTCGGGGCTGAAACGGTCGAGGTTCACGCCGCAGGGCACCACCGAAATCCGCTCGCGCGACCGCCCCAGCCGCATCAGCTCGAACACCTCATCGGTGCAAGTGGCCGCGACCCACGTGGCGGTGCGGGCGACCATCGCCTCCAGGCGCAGCCGGTCCGGCGGGCTGGTGTCCTGCACGCC
This sequence comes from Mycobacterium sp. IS-3022, assembly GCF_001500065.1. Lineage (GTDB taxonomy): Bacteria > Actinomycetota > Actinomycetes > Mycobacteriales > Mycobacteriaceae > Mycobacterium. Next base: position 19,487 of record NZ_LQIN01000049.1, on the reverse strand, counting down.
CTGGTGGCGACGTTTCACCACCCCCAGCGCGTGAAAGGTCTGCACCGCAGGCAGATCGAGGTGGCGCGCCGCGAGTTGCGTTGCGATGCCGGACATCCAGAAATGGGCGTGCGCCACGTCGGGCCGGTCGACGGCCCATTCGGCGTCGAGGAACTGCGCGAACGGTCCCATGTGCGGTAATAATTCGTCCTTGGGTAACTGCGCAGCCGGTCCTGCCGGGACGTGCACCACGGTGTAACCCTGCGGCGTCTCGACGCGGTCGGGCAGATCTGGATCGTCCCGGCGGGTGTAGACGGTCACCTGGTGGCCGCGTCTGGTCAGTGCCGCCGACAGTTCGGCGACGTGTACGTTCTGCCCGCCGGCATCGACCCCGCCGAGCGCAGCGAGTGGGCTGGCATGCTCGGACACCATCGCGATTTTCATCGGCGTCCTCCTTCCATCCGTTTTCATCGGCAGCACTCCTCGACGAGGTCGTCCCACTCCGCGAGGAACCGTTCGAGACCGAAGCGTGCCTTCGCGAAATCGCGCGCCGCCTTACCGGCCGCCGAGGCGGCCGCAGCGTCTGCGATGAAGACCTCCAATGCGCGGGTGAGCGTGTCGATGTCGGCGCTCACCACCCCGGCCTCGGGTGGCAACACCAGCGGCGCCATCGTCGACGCCACGGCCACCACCGGCATGCCCATGAACATCGCCTCGATCATCGACAGGCCCAGGGACGTCCATCGTGCGGTGTGCAGGAACACCCGTCGCCGGGCCACTTCGGGCAGTAACCGGGCGGTCGGCACGTCGCCCCTACCGCGCACCCCGGCGCTGCTGATGCATTCGCTCAGCACGTCGGTGTCGATGCCCCACACGTCGATGGGGACGTGCTCGCCGAACACTGTCAGCAAATCGGCGCCGACCGTGCGCCAGCGACGGCACGGCTCGTTGATCATCGTGGCCGCGGCCGAAATCTCGCCGCTGTAGAGCAAACCCGGGTCGGCGATGCCGTGGGTGATGACGCGGGTAGGAGCGACACCGTTGTTCCACATCAACCGGTTGAAGTCGGTCACGTGCACGATCGGGATGTCGGCGCGGTCGGCAAGCGGATGGACGCTGTCCACCGCGAACGGTCGCGGTGCATTGTGCTCGACGTAGACGGCGGGTACGTCGACACCCGGGCGACGTCCGAGCCAACGGGTCGCCAGGCCGACTTCCTCCGGCCGCTGCAACACCACCAGATCGATCGGCTCGTCACCCAAGTCGTTCGACGAAACCTCTTGCGCGCGTGGCCAATTCCTACCGCTCAACCCCCGGCCGCTCGCATCCCTGTCGGCGTTCACCGGAAGCACATAGCGGTGGCCGCCCGCGACCATGGACTCCGTCCACGACCCGTGCACATGCCACAGCAGCACCGAACGCGGCGTCAGGATCGACATGCGGTTCGCCTACCCGAGCACTTCGCAGGCAAAACGGTTCCCCCCTCGACTCTTCGCATAGCGGATAGCCCCCGATTCGCAAACTGGATTCGCCACTTCGCAAGACGGATCAGTAGGCCGTCGCGGCGCCGTTTCACCAGCGGGTCTGCGGGTACCCCGACCGGCATGCCAGACAGCGAAGGCCTCCCCGACGACGTTCCCGCCGCCGACGCGATGGAGCAGCAGCGTGCCGCCAGCGAACCGAAACCAGACGAGGAGACGTCCGCCGAACCGGGGCAGAACCCGCCTCTGGAGGCGCCGCCCGCCGACTGGCAGGAGCAGCTGGAAACGGTTGACCTCGACCCGGAGGACGATGTGGTCGAGGAGTGACGAAGGCTCCACCAGCGGAGGCGAGGCGGCGCGATGGCCGACTACCAGCGGCATCAGCGATATCGGACATCGCTTGTCCTGGTGGTCGTGATCGTCGCGCTGGGCTTCCTGTTGACGCGCTGCCCCGCCAACCGCGACGGGATGCCCGGCCAACTCGCCACCGCCATGGAGGAGACGACATCAGCGGCACGAAGCGGTGCCGCGGCACTGGAGATGTGGTCGCAGCGGCGTTCGACGGCTGAACTCGTCGCCGTACAACTTTCCGACGCCCGGGACCAGATTGTTCAGGCGTACCAGGGCATAGCCGAGCTACGCGCCGAGGATTCGGCCGACATCGCACGGCAGCGATTCCTCACCGACGCGATGACCGACCTCATCGGAACGCTCAACGCCGCCTCGGCGACGATCCGGCACGTCAACGTGGAGCCGGCCCCCGAGAAGATGCGCGCCGAGCTGTTGGCTGCTGCCGACACCCTCGAAAGCCGTTACCGCTGATGAAGAACGTCTTCGCGGTCGCACTCGGAATCCTCACCGCAATAGGGGGATTCGTCGACATCGGAGATCTTGTCACCAACGCCGTGGTGGGGTCGCGGTTCGGATTGGCGCTGGCCTGGGTGGTGGTTGTCGGCGTCGTCGGTATCTGCCTGTACGCGAACATGGCCGGCAGGGTCGCAGCGGTCAGCGGTCGCGCGACCTTCGAGATCATCCGCGAGCGGTTGGGTCCGCGCACCGCAGCGGCCAACCTGGCGGCGTCCTTCTTCATCACCCTCATGACGCTCACCGCCGAGATCGGCGGTGTCGCGCTGGCCCTGCAGTTGGCCACCGATGTGGGTCCGATGATGTGGTTTCCGGTCGCCGCCTTCGCGGTCTGGGTGGTGGTGTGGCGGGTCAAGTTCTCCATAATGGAGAACGTCGCCGGCGTGCTGGGCTTGTTCCTCATCGTTTTCGTGGTCAGTGTGTTTCTCTTGCAACCCGATTGGGGCCAACTCCTGGACCAGGCCGCAGCGCCGGCCGTTCCGGAGGAGGAGTCCGCGGCCACGTACTGGTACTTCGCGATTGCCTTGTTCGGGGCCGCGATGACACCGTACGAGGTGTTCTTCTTCTCCTCCGGTGCCGTCGAAGAGCATTGGACGACACGGCATCTGACCACTGCGCGACTCAACGTGCTGGTCGGATTTCCGTTGGGCGGCCTGCTTTCGCTCGGCATCGCCGCCTCGGCCGCGATCGTCCTGCTGCCGCGGCAGATCGAGGTGGCGTCGTTGTCGCAGACCGTCATGCCGGTCGTCGCCGCAGGCGGAAAACTGGCCCTCGCGTTCGTGATCGTGGGCATCGTGGCGGCGACGTTCGGGGCGGCACTGGAGACGGCGTTGTCCAGCGGCTACATCATCGCGCAGTTCCTCGGCTGGCCGTGGGGCAAGTTCCGCCGTCCCACCGAGGCCGCCCGCTTCCACGTCGTGATCTTCGTCGCCATCGTCGCCGGCACCGCCGTGCTGTTCACCGGCATCGACCCGATCATGGTCACCGAGTATTCGGTCGTCTTCTCGGCGATCGCGCTGCCTTTGACCTACCTGCCAATCCTGATCGTGGCCAACGATTCTCAATACATGGGCGATCGAGTCAACGGGAAGGTGACCAACATGTTCGCCTCCGTCTACCTCGTGATCATCCTGGCGGCCTCGTTGGCGGCGATCCCGTTGATGATCGTGACGGGAGCGGGACAATGACCGATCTACCGGTGAAACGACATCGCGGCCAACTGTTGGACGCCCGCCTTCATCTGCTCGACCGCCAGATGTTGGACAGCAACGGTGATCCGATCGGCATCGTCGACGACATCGAGCTGAGTGGGCTCGAAATCGACGGCGACATTCCGGAAGGCGAGCAGCCGCCACGGGTCAGCGGCCTGCTGTCGGGGCAGGTGGTGGCCACCCGGATCTTCGGCGGCACACCTCCGCGGTCGCGGTTGCAGGAGATCCCGTGGAAGCTGGTGGCCTCGGTCGGTGTGGTGGTCACGCTCAAGCCCACGGACATGACCTTCGACGTCGGGTGGGTCGAACGGTGGCTTCGCGATCACATCGTGAAACGCGTTCCGGGGGGCCGACATGCAGCTGAGTAACCTATTGGGCCTGCGCGTCGTCGACGCCGGCTCGCATGCGGTCGGCACCGTGATCGACGTCCGCCTGGTGACGGCCGGCGATCCCGCCGAGGACCCGCCCGCCCCGCGGGTCCTGGGGCTTGTCGTCAGCCCCAAGACCCGGTCGTCGTACCTCGGCTTCGAGCGATCCGGCGCCACCGCTCCGGCGTTGCTGGCCAGGCTCGCCCGATGGCGACATCGCGGCACTTTTCTCGCAGCGTGGGAGGACATCGCGCGGGTGGGTCCCGACACGGTTCGGCTCAGACCCCGCTACCGCCGCTATTCGGCCGCCCTGCGCCACGTTTAGCCGCCCAGACCGTCGGGAAGTCTCTCGGTGATCGGGGAAGTTCCCCGTGGACCAATCCACTGCACTGCGGAAGGTGAGCATGACCGAGAAGAACAGTGGCCCTGAAGAAGGCATCAAGGGCGTCGTCGAGGACGTCAAGGGCAAAACGAAAGAGACGGTCGGCACCGTAACCGGTCGTGACGACATGGTCCGCGAAGGCAAGGCTCAGCAAGACAAGGCCGACGCCCAGCAGGACGCCGCAAGGAAAGAGGCCGAGGCGGAATCCGCGCGAGCGGGCGCCAACGCCGCCGAGAAACGTCAGGAATCCGAACAGTAAGAGAACAGCCCAGCATTCACGCTGAACGTGGCGGCGCGCTGAAGGGGCCTGGTTTTGAGTCGTTCAGACTTGAACCACGGCCCTTGAGGCGTGCCGCCAGCGTTCGCAAGTAGTGCGGCAGTGGCCGCTGGGTTGTCCGAAGGTACCGAGTGTCCGAACTCAGCTGAGTGACAGCGGGTTCGGACTGTCTGCTACGCACACGTCGAGTGCTCCAGACGTCGGCACCACAGAATACGTCGGCACCACAGAATCGAGACCACTGCCGACACGAGGCTGCCGGGTCAGCTGCTGGGTCGTTGTCGTTCGGCGTCGGGATGCTCGCTGTACCAACGCTCCTCGATCTTGCGCACGCGCAGATGCTCGACGAGCAGCCAACCGCCGCCGATGATGAACAGCGCAGCCGACCCGCTGCCCAGGCCGATGCCCACGCTGTGATGGCCGGCGCCGTGCGCGGCCAGCGCCGAGACGAACAGCACCAGCGCCACGCCGATGAGTACGAGCCCCGGCATGTTCTTGGTGTCCTTCATCGACTCCCCGGCGTGTGGACGCGTGGTCCTCGCGTGGTCGACGGGGTCCTTCGGGCTTTTCATCGGTACTCCTCTCTCGGCATACCTCCGCCCGGTGGTGGGCTACTGACAACGGTAGAACTACCCGACTGCGCTGAGACAGAAACCGGCGGAGTACGGAACATCACTGGTAGGGCGGGTAATGACCGGCCTGTAGGGCTCTCGCGAGGTGAGCGGCGTTGCGGGCCAGCGCGGCGGTCGTCGACGCGACCGGTTCGGGCACCTCGTCGAGTTCCTTGTAATCCTTGCTCTGCATCGCCTCACCCGTCCAGTAGGTGCCGCCCTGGGCCGGGATGCTGTAGCCGATGTCGTTGAGCCCTTGGAAGCAGTCGGCGATCACTTTGTGGGCGCCGTCCTCGTTGCCGACGACACCGACGACGGCGACCTTGCCCACAATGACGGGCCGGCCGGCATCGTCGGTGTTCGACAGTTCGGCGTCGAGGCGCTCGAGCACCCGCTGGGCGATGCTGCTGGGATGGCCCAGCCAGATCGGCGTCGACAACACCAGGATGTCGGCGCGTAGCAGTTTGTCGCGGATCTGCGGCCACTCGTCGCCGTCGCCCATGTCGGCCTCGACGCCCGGCGCGATCGCGTGGTCGACGCACCGCACCGACTCCGTCTCCACGCCGGCGCGGCGCAGGTTGTCGCAGATGTGTTCGGCCATCAGCGCGCTGCTCGACTCGGCCGGGCTCGGCTTGAGGCTGCACACCAGCGCGACGGCGGTGAGCGGTCGGTCGGCCTTCGTCGGGGCGCTCATCCGCCGAACACCGCGGTTCCGGCGAACGCGGGCGTGCTCGTCGCCAGGACCAGCAGCATCGACGTCAGCAGGAACCAACCCGCGGCGTGCCAGGCCCACGACACTTCGCCCCGCCGCCAAGCCTGATGGCTGCGGAAGAATGCGCGCAGCCCGCCCGCCAGCAGGATGGCGGGAGCCGCAAGCGCCAGCACCGTCCGCTGCGGCGCCCCGCAGGCCACACTGTCGGCGGTCGCACCATGGCACGTGCTGATCCATACCGCGGCGGCGACAAGCAGCACCGCCCCGGCGACCAGAACGCCGATCGCGAACCGCACCGCGTCGCGCGTTCCGGTTTCGACACGCCTCAACTCACTTTCGACACGCCTCAACTCAGTAGGACCGTGATACACGACTGAACTCTCCCCGGATTTGCTGCTGGGCCAGCGTTGATGTGATGTGGCTGTGATGTGGCGCAGCATTCCCGGCCGGATCGGTCGGTAAACCTCAGGATCGAACGCGGTTGTGTGCGGTCAGCAGCAACCTGTCGTAAACGGAGCGCGGCGGCAACTCCTCCTCGTAGGTCAGCCCGAGGAAGTCCTCGGCGATTTGCTCGGCCAGCAGCCGCAGCTTGGTGTTGGTCTCCTGCGATCGCCACCTGAGCAGTTCGAACGCCGAGTCGGCGGAGATCCGGTAGATCAACATCAGCATGCCCTTGGTCTGCTCGATCGGCCCGCGGGCCTCGGCGATCTCGGTGACCGCCGCGCTGAGGATCTTGTTCTGACGCTCGAGCGTCGATGGGGTGACGTCGACATAGAACCCGTGCGTGCCGACCACCCGGTCGCTCTCGTCGAAAAGCTGGTCGCCGACCACCACGACGTGGTGCACCTCGCCCTGGGTGTCGATGATCCGGTGCCGGGTGGAGAACGCGCCCGATGTGCGGCGGATCTCGTCCAGAGTCGCGGCCACCTGGCGATAGTCCTCGGGATGCTTGTGGGACAGCACGAGCTCGGTCGTCGGTTGGACCGTGCCCGGCTCGTAGCCGTGCATCCGCTCGACTTGCGGCGACCACTCCCAGCGTTCGTCGGCGAAGTAGAACCGGAACCAACCGACGCGATGCGGATCGCCGCCGGCAAGAGCTTGCTCGACAGGTGTCTGGCCGCCGGATTCAACCAGCTCGTCGGTCATGATCGAAGGTTAACGCGGCTTAACGGGCCGGTGTGTCGCAGCAGGTCGAACTTTCGTTTTCCGGACAAGCCTCGCTTCGACGCGCGTCGCGTCGTCCGCGCGATGTCGGGGAACCGCCCTACCATCCATCGCGTGACGCTGAAGGTCTACCTGGCGGCGGCGACGACGGCGGGCCTCGGAGCGTGGCTGCTGGGCGCCACCCCACAGTGGAGTACGGCGCTGGGCCTTCTCGCGCCGCTGCTGCTCGTCGCCGCTCCGCGCTTTCTCGCCGGGGCCCTTTCCGGTGCAATGACACCTGGGCCGCGGGAAGACGTCACCGCGGCGATGTCGGGCGCCGAGTTCGAGGACTACGTCGCACGGGTGGCCCGGTCCTGCGGGGTGCCGGTGATGATGACCGCGATCACCGGCGACTGGGGCGTCGACATCATCGTCGGCAAGCGGCCGAATCGCATTGCCGTTCAATGCAAGCGCCAATCCCGCCCGGTCGGGGCGAGCGCCGTGCAGGAAGTGGTGGCGGGTGCGCCGATGCAGGACTGCACCATGACGATGGTCGTCACGAACCATGAATTCACCGCCGCCGCACGCAAACTCGCGGAGCTGCACGGATGTGAGCTGGTCGGTGGCGCCGAGCTCACCCGGTTGCGGTCGACGATTCGGCGGCTGCTCGAGCCCTCGGTGCCGCCGAAGGTCGGCTGAGCGCGTCGCGACCGGCTCAGAGAATCGGCCTGCCACCGGTCACCGCGATCCGTGCGCCGGTCACGTAGCTCGCTTCGTCGGAGGCCAGCATCACGTAGACCGGAGCCAACTCGACCGGTTGACCGGCACGGCCGAGCGGGGTGTTCTCGCCGAAGTTCTTGACTTTCTCAGGCGGCATGGTCGACGGGATCAACGGCGTCCAGATCGGGCCCGGCGCAACGCTGTTGGCTCGGATGCCCTTCTCCCCCAACATTTCGGCGAGGCTGGCCGAGAAGTTCGCGATCGCCGCCTTGGTGGCCGCGTACGGCGCCAGCTTCGGGTTGGGCATGTCGGAGTTCACCGACGAACTGGCGATCACCGACGCTCCGGTCCCCATGTGTGGCAACGCCGCCTTCACGAGGTAGAAATACGCGCCGACGTTGAGCCGGAACGTGTAATCCCACTCCTCGTCGCTGATCTCCTCGAGCGTGTCGTGGGTCATCTGGTAGGCGGCATTGTTGACGAGCACATCGATGCCGCCGAACTCCTCGACGGCGCGATCCACAACGGCGCGGCAGTGCGCGGGGTCGGAGAGGTCACCCGCTACGAGCACACACTTGCGCCCGGCGTCCTGCACATATGTCTGCACCTCTTTGGCGTCCTCGTCCTCGTTGAGGTAGGCGATCAGCACGTCGGCGCCCTCGCGGGCGTATGCGATCGCGACCGCGCGGCCGATCCCGCTGTCGCCGCCGGTGATTACCGCTCGCTTGCCGGTCAGCCGTCCGGACCCTCGGTAGCTCGTCTCCCCGCAGTCGGGCGCCGGAGTCATCTGGCCCTGCACGCCGGGCGGGGACTGCTGTTGTTCTGGGAAGCTCATCAGGACCTCTCATGGTCGTGGACGTCTGAAGGTTGCCTCCGGATTACCCGGAGGCGATCCGATTACTCGGGTCGATGGCGACGGCTTGAGGGCGCCCGTTGTTTGACATGTGTTCACTAGGATGAGGTGATGGCCGAGCCCCGCCGACGACTCTCGCCCGCCGACCGACGCAACGAGCTGTTGATGCTCGGCGCCGAGGTGTTCGGGCAGCGGCCCTATGACGAGGTCCGCATCGACGAGATCGCCGAACGCGCAGGGGTGTCGCGCGCGCTGATGTATCACTACTTTCCCGACAAGCGCGCGTTCTTCGCCGCGGTGGTGCGCGCCGAGGGTGAGCGACTGTTCGAAGCCACCAACACACCGCCGCGGCCGGGTCATAGCCTGTTCGACCAGTTGCGCGAGGGCGTGCTGGCCTATCTGCGTTACGACGAGGAGTACCCGCACGGCGCGTGGGCGGCGTACGTGGGCATGGGCCGCTCGGACCCGGTGCTACGCGGCATCGAGGACATCGACACCGACCGCCAGGCCGACCGGATCCTGACGCGGATCCACGCCGCGGTCGGCCACGAGCTGGACTCCAAAGTGGAGCGTGACCTGCGAATCACCGTCTACGGCTGGCTGGCGTTCACCTTGGAGATGTGCAGGCAGCGGCTGATCGACCCGTCGATCGATGCCGGCCAGGTCGCCGACGCGTGCGCACACGGCCTGCTCGACGCGATCGGCCGCGTCCCGGGCATCCCGTCTGCACTGTGCGACGCGGTGTCGCCGGACCATCGCTGACCAGTGATTTCGGTGTAGTTAGTTGCGCTCGGCGCAACCGCGGGCACCGAAATCGCCGAAGAGTTGTCGGTGCCGGGGTGCACCATTGATGTCGATGAGCACATCCGCCCTGACCCGGTTCAGCGACCTGACCGGGGAGTGGTTCACCGGCACGTTCGCCGAGCCGACGCCCGCGCAGGCGCAAGCCTGGTCGGCGATCGCCGACGGCGACAACACGCTGGTCATCGCCCCGACGGGGTCGGGCAAGACGCTGGCGGCGTTCCTGTGGGCGCTCGACCAGTTGGCCGCCGAAGCGCGACCCGCCGGAGCAGGCACCAAGGTGCTCTACGTCTCGCCGCTCAAGGCGCTGGCCGTCGACGTCGAGCGCAACCTGCGCACACCGCTGACCGGCATCGGGCGTGTAGCCGAACGGCGCGGTGTCCCGGCGCCGCAGATCAGCGTCGGCGTGCGCTCGGGCGACACCTCACCCGCTCAGCGCCGCGAACTGATCGCCAGGCCGCCCGACATCCTGATCACCACGCCGGAGTCATTGTTTCTGATGTTGACGTCGGCGGCTCGCGACACCCTGACCGAGGTGCAGACGGTCATCGTCGACGAGGTGCACGCCGTCGCGGCCACCAAACGCGGCGCGCATCTAGCGCTGTCGCTGGAACGGCTCGACCAGCTGCTCGACCGGCCCGCGCAGCGCATCGGGCTGTCGGCGACCGTGCGCCCGCCCGAGGAGGTGGCACGGTTCCTGTCGGGGCAGGCCCACACGACGATCGTCGCGCCGCCGGCGGCCAAGACGTTCGACCTGTCGGTGCAGGTGCCGGTGCCCGACATGGCGAACCTCGAGAACAACACCATCTGGCCCGACGTCGAGGAGCGCATCGTCGATCTGATCGAGTCGCACAACTCGTCGATCGTGTTCGCCAACTCGCGACGGCTCGCGGAACGACTGACGTCGCGGCTCAACGAGATCCACGCCGAGCGCACCGGGGCCGTCCTGGAGGCTGGGCCCAACCCGCAAGTCGGAGGCGGGGCGCCGGCCCAGCTGATGGCCAGCGGCGCGTCCTTGGGTGCGCCGACGCTGTTGGCGCGCGCGCACCACGGTTCTGTCAGCAAGGAGCAGCGGGCGATCGTCGAGGACGACCTCAAGAGCGGCAGGCTCAAGGCCGTCGTCGCAACCTCGAGCCTGGAACTGGGCATCGACATGGGGGCCGTCGATCTCGTCATCCAGGTCGAGGCGCCGCCGTCGGGGGCCAGCGGCCTGCAACGCATCGGCCGCGCCGGTCACCAGGTCGGCGAGATCTCGCAGGGCGTGCTGTTCCCCAAGCACCGCACCGACCTGATCGGCTGCGCGGTGACCGTCAAACGCATGCTGTCCGGCGAGATCGAGACCATGCGGGTGCCGGCCAATCCGCTCGACGTGCTGGCGCAGCACACCGTCGCGGCGTGCGCGCTGGAACCCCTCGACGCGGACCGCTGGTTCGACGCGGTGCGGCGCAGCGCCCCGTTCGCGACGTTGCCGCGCAGCGCGTTCGAGGCGACGCTGGATCTGCTCTCGGGCAAGTACCCGTCGACGGAGTTCGCCGAGCTGCGGCCCCGCCTGGTGTACGACCGGGACACGGGCACGCTGACGGCCCGGCCCGGCGCCCAGCGCCTCGCGGTCACCAGTGGCGGCGCGATCCCCGACCGCGGCCTGTTCACCGTGTACCTGGCCACCGACTCCGAAAAGCCCTCCCGCGTAGGTGAACTCGACGAGGAGATGGTCTACGAGTCCCGGCCCGGCGACGTGATCTCACTGGGCGCGACGAGTTGGCGGATCACCGAGATCACCCATGACCGCGTGCTGGTGATCCCGGCGCCGGGACAGCCGGCGCGGCTGCCGTTCTGGCGCGGCGACGGGGTCGGCCGGCCGGCCGAACTCGGCGCGGCGGTCGGTGCCTACACCGGTGAACTCGCCAGCCTCGGCAAGGAAGCGTTCGACGAGCGCTGCCGCGCAATGGGTTTCGACGCGTTCGCCTCGAACAACCTGTGGCAGCTCATCGACGACCAGCGCCGGGCCACCGGGGTCGTGCCATCGGACACCACGTTCGTCGTCGAACGGTTCCGCGACGAACTCGGCGACTGGCGCGTCATCCTGCACTCACCGTACGGCCTGCGGGTGCACGGCCCGCTCGCGTTGGCGGTGTCGCGCCGGCTGCGGGAGCGCTACGGCATCGAGGAGAAGCCCACCGCGTCCGACGACGGCATCATCGTGCGGCTGCCCGACACCGAAGATGCGGCGCCCGGTGCGGACCTGTTCGTGTTCGACGCCGACGAAGTCGAGCCAATCGTCACCGCGGAGGTGGGCGGCTCTGCCCTGTTCGCGTCGCGGTTTCGCGAATGCGCGGCCCGCGCGTTGCTGCTTCCTCGCCGCCATCCCGGCAAGCGTTCGCCGTTGTGGCATCAGCGTCAGCGGGCCGCACAGTTGTTGGACGTCGCACGCAAATACCCCGACTTCCCGATCGTGCTGGAGGCCGTGCGGGAATGCCTGCAGGACGTCTACGACGTGCCCGCCCTGACCGAGCTGATGCACCGGGTCGCGCAGCGCAGGCTGCGCATCGTCGAGGTCGAGACCGCCACGCCGTCCCCGTTCGCCGCGTCGCTGCTGTTCGGCTACGTCGGCGCGTTCATGTACGAGGGCGACAGCCCGCTCGCCGAACGACGGGCCGCCGCGCTGTCGCTGGACAGCGTGCTGCTCGCCGAGCTGCTGGGCCGTGTCGAACTGCGCGAACTGCTCGACCCGCAGGTCATCACGAGCACGACCCGGCAGCTTCAGCACCTCAGCGACGACCGGCGGGCCCGTGACGCCGAAGGCGTCGCCGATCTGTTGCGGCTGTTGGGCCCGCTCACCGAAGCCGAGATCGTCGAGCGCTGCACGACTTCCGAGGTGGGCGGCTGGCTCGACGGTTTGCGGGCGGCCAAGCGCGCGCTGCCGGTCTCCTTCGCCGACCAGACGTGGTGGGTGGCGATCGAGGACATCGGCCTGCTGCGCGACGGGGTGGGGGTCGCCGTGCCGGTGGGGGTGCCGACGGCGTTCACCGAATCGGTCGACGATCCACTCGGCGAGCTGCTCGGGCGCTACGCCCGCACCCGCGGGCCCTTCTCCACTCACGACGCGGCCGCCCGGTTCGGCCTCGGCCTGCGCGTCGCCGCCGACGTGCTGGGCCGAATGGCGATCGACGGCAAGCTGATTCGCGGCGAGTTCGCCGGCGCGGACACCGACAGCGAGCAATGGTGTGACGCCGACGTGCTGAAGATACTGCGGCGCCGTTCGCTTGCCGCGCTGCGCGCACAGATCGAACCGGTCAGCACCGCCGCCTACGGGCGGTTCCTGCCGGCGTGGCAGCTGGTCGGTTCGGCGCACAACGCCGGCGTCGACGGCCTCGCGGCGGTGATCGAACAGCTTGCGGGCGTGCCGATTCCGGCGTCAGCGGCGGAGTCGCTGGTGTTCGGCCAACGGGTCCGCGACTACCAGCCGGCGATGCTCGACGAGCTGCTCGCCTCCGGCGAGGTGACCTGGTCGGGGGCCGGCCAGATCGGCGGCGGTGACGGCTGGATCGCATTCCACCCGGCCGAAACGGCGCCATTGACGTTGGCCGCCCCGACCGAAATCGAGTTCACCGACACCCATCGGGCGATCCTCGACACGCTCGGTGGCGGCGGCGCGTACTTCTTTCGGCAGCTGGCCGAGCATCCGGCCGAAGAGGACAAACGCGCACTGTGGGACCTGGTCTGGGCGGGCTGGGTCACCGGCGACACGTTCGCCCCCGTGCGCGCGATGCTGATGGGCACCCGCGGAGCCACGAGCCGGCGCAGCGCACCCGCGCACCGGCAACGGCAACGGGCGCCGCGGTTGAGCCGATACAGCGTCGCGCACGCCCAGACCCGCAACTCCGATGCGACGGTGGCCGGCCGGTGGTCGGCGCTGCCTGCGGCCGAGCCGGCGTCGACCGTGCGCGCGCACTTCCAGGCCGAGCTGCTGCTCGGCCGCCACGGGGTGCTGACGAAGGGCGCGGTCGGCGCGGAGGGGGTGCCCGGTGGCTTCGCGATGCTCTACAAGGTGTTGACGGCCTTCGAGGATGCCGGCCGTTGTCAGCGTGGCTATTTCGTCGAGTCACTGGGCGGAGCGCAGTTCGCGGTGGCCTCCACCGTCGACCGGTTGCGTACCTACCTCGACGAAGTGGACCGTGACCATCGGGAGTATCACGCGGTGGTGCTCGCAGCGGCCGATCCGGCCAACCCCTACGGGGCCGCACTGCCGTGGCCGTCGAAGCGCTCCGATGACGACATCACGCACCGTCCCGGCCGGAAGGCGGGCGCGCTGGTCGCCCTCGTGGACGGCGAACTGGCGTGGTTTCTGGAGCGCGGCGGACGCTCGCTGCTGAGTTTCACCGATGACACCGACGCGCACAGCGCCGCCGCGGGAGCCCTGGCCGATCTCGTCGGCAGCGGCCGCGTGGGGTCACTACTCGTCGAGAAGGTCAACGGGGTGCCTGTGCTGGAAACCGGCGCCCGCGGTGAGCGCGCCGGCGTGCAGGATGCTCTGCTCGGCGCGGGCTTCGCCCGCACACCGCGAGGCCTGCGATTACGGTGATGAGAGCTTGTGCGAAGAACAGAAGGCGCTGACGCATGCCCGAAGGCGACACCGTCTACCGCACGGCCACCAAGCTGCGCGAGGCCCTGGAGGGTAAGGCGCTGACCCGCTGCGACGTTCGGGTGCCGAAGTTCGCGACGGTCGACCTGACGGGTTGCATCGTCGACGAGGTGCTGAGCCGCGGTAAGCATCTGTTCATCCGTGTCGGTGACGCCAGCATCCATTCGCACCTCAAGATGGACGGCGCCTGGCTGGTCGGTGGTCAGATTCGTCGCGTCCCCGAGCACAAGATCCGGATCCTCCTGCACACCAGCGACTCTCGCGTCGCCGGCATCGACCTCGGTGTGCTGGAGATTCTGCAACGCGATCACGATTTGGAAGCCGTCGCTCATCTCGGGCCCGATCTGCTCGGCGACGACTGGGAACCCCGCATAGCCAGGGCCAACCTCGTCGAGGATCCGGACCGGCCACTGGCCGAGGCGTTGCTGGATCAGCGGGTGATGGCCGGCGTCGGCAACGTCTACGCCAACGAACTGTGCTTCGTCACCGGCTACCTGCCCACCACGGCGGTGATCACGGTCAAGGACCCGCTGCGGATGGTGCAACGGGCACGAGACATGCTGTGGTTGAACAGGTCCCGCGTCAACCGCACCACAACCGGCGACACCCGCAGCGGTCGCGACCTCTGGGTCTACGGCCGTCGCGGTCAGCCGTGTCGGCGGTGCGGCACGCCGATCGAGTCCGACAGCAGCGGTGACCGCGTCTCGTACTGGTGCCCGGTCTGTCAGCATTAGCGCGGCGCATTTCGGCTAGCCGGGCAGCGCCAACCGGACGATCTTGCGCACCACGGTCGCGAACTGCCGCGGCAGCGACCCCTTGTTGTAGGGGATGCCGTAGCGCTCGCAGATGTCCTTGACCTCCGCCGAGATCTCGGCGAGGCGGTGCGCCGGGATGTCGGGGAACAGATGGTGCTCGATCTGGAACGACAGGTTGCCGCTCAGGATGTGAAACAGCCTGCCCCCGGTGAGGTTTGCCGACCCGAGGACCTGTCGGAAATACCACTGCCCGCGCGTCTCGGCCTTGGTCTCCTCGATCGTGAACTCCTGGACGTCATCCGGGAAGTGGCCGCAGAAGATGATCATGTACGACCAGACGTTGCGGATCAGGTTCGCGGTGAGATTGCCCGCGAAGACCCACGGCGCGAACGGCCCGGCCAGCAGCGGGAAGGCAACATAATCCTTGAGCGTCTGGCGTTTGGTCTTGCGCCAGATGCCTTCGAGGATCTCGCGCTTGTCGGCGATCGTGATCTCCCCGGCGCGGATGCGTTCGGTCTCCAGTTCGTGCAGTGCGACGCCGTACTGGAACAACACCATCAGCAGGAAGGCGTAGAGCGGGTTGCCGAGGAAGTACGGCGTCCACTTCTGGTCGCTGCTCATCCGCAGGATGCCGTAGCCGACGTCGCGGTCCATGCCGACGATGTTGGTGTAGGTGTGGTGCATGTAGTTGTGCGAGTGCCGCCACTGGTCGCCGGGGCAGGCGGTGTCCCACTCGAACCCCCTGCTGGAGATTGCCGGGTCACCCATCCAGTCGTACTGGCCGTGCATGACGTTGTGGCCGATCTCCATGTTGTCGAGGATCTTCGACAGGCCCAGCATCGCGGTGCCGGCCAGCCAGAACGGTGGGAACACGCCGCCGAACAGCAGGGCGCGGCCGCCGAGTTCGAAGCCACGCTGCGCCTTGATGATTCGACGGATGTAGGTGGAGTCGCGCTCACCGAGGTCGGCGATGACCCGGTCCTTGAGCGTGTCGAGTTCGCGGCCGAATGCCTCGGCCTGTTCCGGCGTCAGGCTGACGCTCTTGCCTGCGACGGTCTTTTCGATGGTGCGCGGTTGCGCGGTGGTGGTGGTGGTGGTGACTGTCATGTCGTGACTCCTTCTCGATCTCAGAGTGCGATGTCGACGTCGCCGACGGGCGCGGACACGCACAACTGCACGTCCTCCTCGTCGACACTCGACACCGCACCGGTGATCAGGTTCTTGACTGCGCCGCGGGTCTTGCGGCGAGTACAGCTGTGGCAGATGCCCATTCGGCATCCGCTCTCGGGGTTGAGTCCAGCCGCTTCGGCCTGCTCCAGCAGCGGGCGCCCGTCGTCGGCCACTGCGACGCTGCTGTCGGTGAAGGCGACGAGGCCGCCGGACGCCTCGGCCGGCGCCAACGTCGGCGGTACGAAACTCTCCGAGGCGACATTCGGGCAGTGCGCTTGCACCGCCTCGACGAGTTCTGGCGGGCCGCAGACGAACACGACGTCGGGGTCGGTCATGGCGGCGGCGAGATGGGCCGGACCGAACCGGCCGTCGAGATCGGACCCCGCCGTCTCGCGGGTGTAGCCGTGTAGGACCCGCACGTCGCGCATCGCGTCGAGCTCGGCGCGATAGCAGGCCTCCTGGGCCGACCGTGCGTAGTGGACGAAGGCGAGCTCGCCATCGAAGCGCTGGGCGCGCAGCGTCCGCAGCATCGACATGACCGGGGTGATTCCGCTGCCGCCCGACACGAACAGGATGCGACGCGGCCGGGTGGCGGGTGGGCCGCCCGGGAGTGTGAAGTCGCCCCCGACCGAGTCGAGCCCGACAACCATGCCGGGCCGGGCTTGCTGGTTGAGATAAGTCGAGACCAGGCCGCCGTCGTGGCGACCGATGGTCAGCTCGAGGTGGGCGGCGCCCTCGGCGTTGGCCGGCGAGTACGGGCGGGTGCGACGACGGCCGTCGATCTCGACCGTGAGGTTGATGTGTTGACCGGCGCGGTGGCCGGTGAACGCCTGATTCGGCTTGAGGGTCAAGGTGACGCTGCGCGGCGTCTCGCGTCGCACCGCGACCACCTCGGCACGGGCCTGCGCCCGGGTCCAGGTCGGGGCCACGAGCTCGGTGTATCGGTCCACGCCATGCGGCCCGGTGAGCAGGTCGACCAACGGCGACCGAAGCGCCCTGTCCCACAGCCCCCGCGTCAAAGTTTGAGTAAACATATGTACACCCTGCGCGTTCTCTGGCGGATCGGTCAAGGGTTTCGACGCTGGTTGTGGTAACTTTCACATAGTGAACGGTCGTACGCCTAGCTCACGAACGAGCCGGTCGGGTCGATCGGGGAAGTCCCGCTCGCGGGATTCCGCGACGTTGACGCGGGAGGAGCGCAAGGAGGCCACCCGCCGCGCAATTGTCGCTGCGGCGCTCAAGTTGCTCGAGGACCGCAGCTTCTCCGCACTGAGCCTGCGCGAGGTCACCCGTGAGGCGGGCATCGTGCCCGCGGCGTTCTACCGGCACTTCGAGTCGATGGAAGCCCTCGGGCTCGTCCTCATCGACGAGTCGTTCCGCAGCCTCAGGGAGATGCTGCGCGGGGCACGCGCGGGCAAACTCGATCCCAAGCGCGTCATCGAGTCCAGCGTGGACATCCTCATCGACGGCGTGAACCAGCGGCGCGAGCACTGGCGGTTCATCGGCCGGGAACGCAACAGCGGAGTCACCGTCCTGCGATACGCGATCCGCACCGAGATCCGGCTGATCACCTCGGAGTTGGCGATCGACCTGGCGCGCTTTCCCGGGCTGAACACCTGGAGCAGTGAGGACCTCAACATCCTGGCCAGCCTGTTCGTCAACGCGATGATCGTGATCGCCGAGGCCATCGAGGACGCCCACGACCAGGCCGCGCTCGACGAGATCAAACGGGTGGCGGTCAAACAACTGCGAATGATTGCGGTCGGCGTCGCCGGCTGGCGCAGCAGCGTCTGATGCCGGCCACGCTTTAGCGTGTGTGCATGCCGAATCTGGAACTGACCTACCCCCGGCCCGACATCGCCGTCCTGACGTTGAATCGGCCCGAGAAGCTCAACGCGCTGTCCTACGACCTCGTTGAGGACCTGCACGCGACACTCGAGCGGATCGGCGCGGACAACGACTGCCGGGTCGTCGTCCTCACCGGGGCCGGGCGCGGTTTCTGCTCCGGCCTGGACCTGACCGACCCGAACCCCGACAAGGCCGGCGAAGGAACGGAGTTTCCCCGCTCGGGTATGCGGTGGCAGGAGCGCATCGCCGATCTGACCGCGCGGATCCACCGGCTGCGCCAACCCGTGATCGCCGCGGTCAACGGCGTGGCGTACGGGGGCGGGATGGGGATCGCGCTGGCCTGCGACATCCGCATCGCCGCCGAATCCGCCCGGTTCTGCACGCAGTTCATCAAGCTCGGCCTGGGTGGCTGCGACATCGGGGTCAGCTACACGCTTCCGCGGATCATCGGTGCCGGCCCGGCGTTCGACCTCATCCTGACCGCGCGGGCGGTCGACGCGCCCGAAGCGTTGCGGCTCGGCCTGGTGTCGCGGGTGTCTTCCGAGGGATCGGTCGTCGACGACGCCCTCGCCATCGCCGAAACACTGTGCGGATACGGCAAGTTCGGAGTGGAGTCGACCAAGCAGGTGCTGCGGGCGAACCTCGAGGCGTCGAGCCTGGAAGCGGCACTGCACCTGGAGAACCGCAGCCAGATCCTGTCTTCGACCAGCGGGGAGATGCGCGAAGCTAGCGAGGCGTTCCGCCGCCGTCCACGATGACGACCGTGCCGGTGATGTAGCTGCCCGCGTCGGAGGCCAACAGCAGTGCGGTGCCGACCATCTCGTCCGGCGAGGCCAGCCGCTTCAGGAAGGTGCTGCGGGCCATCCCGTCGATCACCTCCTGCGGGTTGTTGCGCATCATGTCGGTGTCGACGGGCCCGGGCGCTATCGCGTTCACCCGGATACCCGAGGACGCGAACTCCGCGGCCATCGACCGGGTGAACGACATCAGCGCTGCCTTGTTGGAGGAGTAAATCGAGGTCATTGCCGAGAAGTTGAACGCGCCGACCGAAACCATGTTGATCACAGAGGCTTTGGCGCTGGCCTTGAGATAGGGCAACGCCGCCTGCACGAGGAACACCGGACCGCGCAGGTTGACCTCGTGGGACTTCGCCAACGCCTCGGCGGTCATCTCGCCGAGTGGTTGCGCCAGCGCATTTGCGGCGTTGTTGACCACGACGTCGATGCCGCCGAACTCGTCGACGGTCCGCGCCACCAGCGCCTCGAGGGCGTCGAGGTCGCCGAGGTGGGTCGGCACACCGATGGCCTGGCCGCCGAGGCCGCGTAGATGCTGCGCGGCCTGCTCGCAGGCGTCGGGCTTTCGGCTGGCGACCACGACGCGGGCGCCCGCCAGCGCGAACCCCTCGGCGAGTGCGAGACCGATTCCCCTGGTGCCGCCCGTGACGATCACGGCGCGGTCGGTCATGTCGAAGAGACGCTCGAACGAAGTGCGGTCCACGGCCGTCAGTCAATCAGAGCGTCGATGCGACCCCGCCGTCAGATGCAACCGCTGACGCTGATCCGCCGCCCGACGTTCGCGCATACATTGACGTTGGGCGCCGGCGGGACATACACCGGCGGGGGCGGCGGTGGAGGTGGCGGCGGCGCACCGGGCGGCGGCGCCAGGTCCTC
>NZ_LQIN01000048.1 GCF_001500065.1 Mycobacterium sp. IS-3022 | reverse complement strand
TTCGCCACGGCCGCAACGAGTTCCGCGCGGCCGACCCACTGCATCCCGCCCTGCACGACGGGGTGCTCGACCCCGAAGGTCTCGGTGAACTTCGTCGTAATCGTCATATCGGTAACCTCGTCTCTAAACTGTCGCAGTATCGCTTCGGTGTCGGCTCGGCGCGCGTGGACGGACCGTGATGCGCCTGGATGTCCTCGCATTGCGGCCACGCGCCAGCGCGCATTTCAGTGCCTGGCACTGTCATTCCTTCCCGCCGACACGTTCAAATCCCCGCAGCGTCGGCGATGTCCCAGGCTTTGCGCACCAGCGTGTCGATCCGCTCCAGCGTCGGCGTTCCAACTGCAGCCCGGTTCTGCGGCTCCTCCATCGCCCGGCGCATCACGCCTTCGGCGATTATCGCCAGCTTCCACAACCCGAGAACATGCCAGTACTGCAGGGCGGCCGAGTCGCGACCGGTCTCTTCCAGGTACAGCTTTGCCATTTCCGCGCGATCGGGAAATCCATGCAGTGTGGACGGCGCGAAGTCACCGCCCGTGGTCTCGCCGGGCTCTGGCCAGTAGGTGAGCAGGGTGCCCATGTCGGCGAGCGGATCGCCCAGCGTGGACAGCTCCCAGTCCAGCGTCGCCACCACCTCGCCAGTCTCGGGCGAGGTGATTAGGTTGCGCAGATGAAAGTCGCCGTGCACCAGGCTGATTTCGTGTTGCTCGGGAATGGTAGCGGTGAGCCGGCGGGTGAGGTCGTCCAGTTCGGGTAGCTCGCGAGTCTTGGACAGTTCCCATTGCCCCGCCCACCGCTTGAGCTGGCGCTGCGCATACGGTTTGCGGCTGGCCAGATCATCAAGCCCCACCTTCGCAAGGTCGACGGCGTGGATCTTGGCCAAGGTGCGCGGTAGGGATAGGGCGATCTGGTGCCGCTGGTGCGGCGTCAACGCGCCGGCGACATCCATGGTGTCCACGACCAATCCATCGACGAACTCCATCAGCACGAGCGGGACTGCGGAGAACTCTGAATCGGTTGTGACGCCCAGAATTCGGGGAACGGCCACGTCGGTGTCCCCCAAGGCGGCCATGATTCGCGCCTCACGCTCGACGTCGTGAGCTGATGCCAGCAGCGGACCCAACGGCGGGCGACGTAGCACCCAGGCGGAACCAGCTTCGTCGGTGACCCGGTAAGTCAGATTCGATTGGCCGAGGCCGATCCGGTGAAGATGCAGGGGCGCAATGAATTCCACTCCCAGGGTGGCGAGCCACCGCGCCACCGCATCAGCATCGAAACCGATTACCTCCACGGTTTCAGTCAATTGACGGCGCCGTTCCGGAACAGCCTGGCGTCGCCGAGGCGCTGTCCGCCGTCGATCACGAACGTCTCCCCGGTGACCCAGCTTGCCGCATCGGAGACGAGGAACGCGATGGCCGACGCGACATCTTCGGGTTCACCGATGCGCGCCAGAGCGGTGGCCGAAGTCAGCTGCGTTTCATGCGCTTTCCATAGCGCCTCGGCCAGTTTGGTGCGCACCACGCCCGGTGCGACAGCGTTGACCCGCACGTTCGGTGACAGTTCGAGCGCCAGTTGCTTGGTGAGGTGGATCAGCGCGGCCTTCGATGCGTTGTACAGTCCGAGGTTCGCTTCGAAGCCCATCCCGCCGATGGACGCTGTGTTGACCACGACTCCGCCGTGCTCACCCATCCATGCCCGTGTCGCCAATGACGTCCACAGGATGGGCGCCCAGAGGTTCACGTCGAATGTCTTGGCGAAGCGGGCATGGTCCTGGTCGATCACCGGGCCGAAAGACGGGTTGGTGCCGGCGTTGTTGACGAGGATGTCGACGCTGCCGAACCGTTCGAGCGTCAGGTCGATGCAGCGTTGGGTGGCGTGCTCGTCGGTGGCATGTGCGCCAACACCAATGGCGTTGCCGGTCACTTCGTCGGCTGCGGCGTCCGCTGACTCCTGGCTTCGCGACGTCAAGACGACGTTGCCGCCTGCTCGCGCAATTGCTTGCGCTGCAGCCAAACCGATGCCTCGGGAGGCGCCGGTGATGATCGCGGTGCGCCCAGTGAGATCCAGTTGGCTCATGTCGTTGCTCCGTCTCGATGTTTGCGCAACTCCTGTTTGGCGATGGCGCGCGTGTGTACCTCATCGGGTCCGTCGGCGAGTCGCAGCGTGCGCAGGTGTGCCCACGCCATCGCCAGCGGGAAGTCGTCGGTGACGCCGCCACCGCCATGCACCTGGATAGCCCGGTCGACGACCTTCAGCGCGATATTCGGCGCGGCCACCTTGATCGCCGCGATCTCGGTGCGGGCCTCCTTGTTGCCTACCGTATCCATCAGATGAGCGGCTTTGAGGGTGAGCAGCCTGACCATCTCGATCTCGATGCGAGACTCGGCAATCCAGTCGCGGATGTTCGCGTTCTCGCTGACCGGTTTTCCGAAGGTGACGCGCGACTGGGCGCGCGTGCACATCAGCTCGAGGGCCCGTTCGGCCATGCCGATCGCCCGCATGCAGTGATGGATGCGACCGGGGCCCAGGCGGGCCTGGCTGATCGCGAAGCCCTCCCCCTCGCCCTTGAGCACATCCTTCGCAGGTACCCGGACATTGTCGAAGGCGATCTCGGCGTGCCCTTCGCGGTCCTGGTAGCCGAACACCGGCAGGTTGCGCATCACCGTGATGCCGGGCGCGTCGATCGGCACGACCATCATTGACTGCTGGCGGTGCACCGGCGCCGTCGGGTCGGTCTTGCCCATCACGATCAGGACCTTGCAATTGCGGTGCATACCATTGGACGCGAACCACTTTCGCCCGTTGAGGACGTACTCGTCGCCGTCGCGGACCATCGACATTTCCACGTTCGTCGCGTCCGAACTGGCCACCTGGGGCTCGGTCATCGCAAACGCCGACCTGATCGTGCCGTCCAGCAACGGCTTGAGGTAGCGCGCCTTGTGTTCCTCGGTGCCGAAGAGCGTGAGCACCTCCATGTTGCCGGTGTCCGGTGCGCTGCAGTTGCACGCTTCGGGAGCAAGGTGGCTGCGACCCATGATCTCCGCCAGCGGTGCGTACTCGAGGTTGGTCAGCCCCGGCCCCCATTCGGGATGCGGGTGAAAAAGGTTCCACAGCCCGCGGTTTCGCGCCTCGCCCTTGAGCTCCTCCAAGATCGGCGGGTGGAAGTGCGGATCGCCCGATTCCCGCATCTGCTGGTCGTAGATCGCCTCGGCCGGGTAGACGTGGGAATCCATGAACTCGAGCAGATCTAACTGGTACTGCTGGCCGCGCTCGGAAACATCGAACAGGGACACCATGGCCAACCCCTTGCCTAGTGCGTAACGTCGAGAATCTCGTCGCGGGGGGTGCCGACGCGTTCGAGCGCCTTGTAGAACCGCTGGGGCTCCGCCCATTCTTCGGGCGTGAACACCCCTGCGCGGGTTCCGGGTTCCTCGTCGAGTGCCACAACCATGAACGCGGCGCAGGCCGTTCCCGTCGCCGCCGCCATATCGGTGAACAGGTAGGTTCCAGGGCCGCTCACCGGGGTCCGACGGCCGACCACGATGGGTATGCCATTCCGCAGACCGGTCACCTCGACCTTCAGGCCAGCCTTGTAGGGGAAGGTACGTCCCGCCGCCGCCAGGGCAAGAAACTTGATCAGCTCGGCGCGCGTCACCTCGCCGGTGCGCACGAGATTGCGCATTCCCGATAGTGCGTGTCGCCAGCCCTTCAGGCTGCCGAACTTGTTGGTCAGCAGAGCCTCCAAGAAGTCGATTGCCTTCTCCACAGGCATTTCGCCCTTCTGTACGGCCAGGCCCACGCCGCGGACGAGACCGTTGTACGGTGCCGGGTCCAGACCGCCGAAGCAGCGAATATTTTTGGCATTTGGGTACTTTCGTGGCAATGTCACAGGCTCCGGGTGCGCGGTCTCGTGCACCATGGTCAGACCCAGTCCGCCGCCCAACTCGGTCCAGCGGGTCTCCACGTACGACTGGTGCATCACCGGTCCGCCGTTCTGCCAGGTCATGCAGGGGCCGGCGGCGACGCGCAGCATGTGGTCGAGCACCGCGCGGCCGATGGATCCGCGCTCATCGCCGACTACCCAATACACATCGATGTTCTCGACGCTGTCGAGTTCGCCGGCCGCGTCGGCGGCCAGCACATTGGTGATGCCTGGCGAGGCGCCGCATCCGACGTACATCGGCACCCCAGCCGTCCGAGCGTCTTCGTGCAAAGTCAGTGCGTGCAGCGTGCTCTCGATGTCGTCATCGAAATCGAGATACGGGACCTTGGCCGCCAGGCACGCCTCCATCACGGGTCCGGCGGTGCGGTTGTACGGACCGGCACCGAGCACGACGAGGGCGGCCCCCTCGATGGCGTTGCGGAGCCCCTCGGCGTCGTACAGGTCGAGCCGCGCGGCGGTGGCCAGGCCGGCAGGCAGCTTCTTGACCAGCGACTCCAGCAGCTCGGGCCGGATGTCATAGAGAGCCAGCTCCCAATCGCCTTCCGCGACCGCGAAGCGCTCGATCGCCAACCGGCACATCTCCCCCGCGGCCCCGATGAATACCACGCGCTTGGCCATGGCCCTCTCCGATCTGTTCGATATCGCCGCAGACCCCGCGGCGCAGGTATTTGTGTGGCGTGGGGCGCTACACCCCATTGAGTCGATTCAAAACCCGATTCGGGTTCGACTCTAACATCCGGTGCGGCGCTGTCAATGCCCCGCGCCCAGCCGATTGGGCCAGTTGCGCGGGTGCCGCGTCGACGCCGGCGGCGCATACGTCTCGAGATAGGCGGTGACGACTCGGAACCCTTCATCGATCGTGGCGTCATCCCCCGTCGGGCTCCGTTGAAACGCGATATCGAAGATTCGATCGCCGACCTTGAAGGCAAGTTGGACGACGAATCGCGGGGTATCTGGACGGATAAGGCTTCGTGCGACGAGGAAGCGCCAGAGCTGCTCTGCCCACGACTCGTCGAAGCCGTCCGCCAGCTCACGAAGTACCGAACTCCGGCCCACGAACCACAACTGGACGATGCTCGGATGCTCACGGCAGTAGGTGAGTAGCGGCTCGATCATCGCGTCGACGGCGTCGCGCAACGTCTGCACCTGGGGATGGTTCAGCGCCTCGGCGAAGCGCTCATCGAGTGCGCGAACGTGCCGGCGCCCAAGCTCGGCGTCGAGCTGTTGGCGATCGGTGAAGTAGTGGTACAGCGACGCGGTCGGGATGCCCGCGTGCTCGCCGATCCCCTTCAGGGTGGCGGCGGCGTAGCCCTGCGCGGCGAGCAGCGACTCCGCCGTGGCGAGGATGGTCTCCATGCGCGCGATCCCGCGGCGCTGCACCACGGTCGTGGGCGCGGCCGCCCGATGCGTAGGCGTGTTTTCGAACACGATTCGAGATCGTATCAGGTATTGAGGGCTTCGGCCTCTCACTATAAAATCAAAAGCGATTCGGGATCGGATTAGTCTCTGCTGTTCGTCCGCCAGACTGCAAGGAGACACTCCATGTCGACGACCACAACGTCCCGTCGGACACAGATGTCGTATTTCGACGTGTTGGTGGTCGGCGCCGGGATTTCGGGCATCGGTGCGGGCTACCACCTCAAGACCCACCGCCCGAACACCACGTTCGCGATTCTCGAGGGTCGTGACTCGATCGGCGGCACCTGGAGTCTGCACCAGTACCCCGGCATCCGCTCCGACTCGGATATGCCCACCTTCGGCTACGGCTTCAAGCCGTGGACGCACCGTAAGTCGATCGCGGACGGGCACATCATCCTGGACTATCGGCCGCCAAACTCCGGAGGCCACGGATCCAGTTGGCGCCGGCGGTATCCACGGCACGCTTCAGCGACGCCGGATTGAGCAACGGATTGTTGGATGGCGCGGCGGCCGCCACCACATTGTCGACGAACAGCCGCACCCGCTCCTTGGTGCGCCACGTCACGTCGGCGTGCGACACGATGTCTTCGACCGCCGCGGATCCGGCGAGATACCCGAGCGCGACTCGTCGCAGCACGGCGTTGTCCTGCCAGCCGGCGTCGGCGAACCGACCGTCGTGCGCGCCCGGTGTGTCGTCGATACCGCGCACGATCGTGGCGATCTCGCGGGCCGCGCGCGCCGCCCTGTTCAGCGCCGGGCCGGGTTGGCGGGCGAGCACGTACGCCGTTTCACTGAGCTCGGCGCCGGGGACGCGGCCTCGCCACGTGTTCATCGCTGCGGCGGTCAAGACTGACTCGAACCCGCCCGCGGGCACGTCATCGGCCGTCCGGTCCGGCAGATTCGCTTGGCTCATGGTGCATTCCCCCGTGTGACTATCGGAGCGGATCGCCCCACTGCACCTGTTCGCGCAGCCGGCTCTTGAGAAGCTTGCCGCTGGCATTGCGGGGCAACGCCTCGGGGAGCACCACGGCGAACTGCGGGACCTTGAAGTCGGCGAGATGGGCGCGGCAGTGCGCCAGCACCGTGTCGATGTCGATCTGAGCCTGGTCGGCGTAGAGGACGGCGCCGACCTTCTCCCCCATCACCTCGTCGGGGACCGGCAGTACCGCGGCGTCGGCAACGCCGGGCGCGCTGAGCAGGACGGCCTCAACCTCCAAACTGGAAACGTTCTCTCCGCCGCGGTTGATGATGTCCTTCATCCGATCGATGATGTGCACGCGGCCGGCCTCGTCGACCCGGACGACGTCGCCGGTATGCAGCCAACCGTCCACGATGGTTTCGGCGTTCGCCTCGGGCCTGTTCCAGTACCCGGTGGTGACGTTGGCGCCCCGGACCACCAGCTCGCCGACGTTCGGGTCGTCGCCCAGCGGAACCACGCCGAGGTCAACCGACGGCACCGCGTATCCGACCGAATCGGCGTGCTGCGCGGCGTCCTGGTCTGGCAGGACGGTGATCAACGATGCGGTCTCGGTCATGCCGTAGCCGTTCATCAGCTTCGCTCTTGGGAACGCGGCTTTCAACGCGCGCACCAGCGACGGCGCGATCGGGGCGCCGCCGTAGGCGACGGTGCGCAGTGTGGATACCTCGGCGTCGGCAAAGTTCGGGTGACGCAAAAGCAGGGAATAGACCGACGGGACGGTCACCATGAAGGAGATCTGTTCTGCCGACAGGGTTTCGATTACTTTCGGCAGGTCGAGTGAAGGCATGATCACCGACGTGCCGCCGACGTAGGCGGCGACCAGCAATTGCGAATTGCAGCCGGTGACATGGAACAGCGGAACGGAGATCAGCGTGCGCAGCTGCGACCCGAAATCGCGCTGCACGGAAAGGCAGCGAATCATGTTCTCGGCGTTGGTGATGAACGCCTCATGTGTCGTCGGCACGCCCTTGGGACGGCCGGTGGTGCCCGAGGTGTAGAAGAAGGCGGCGACGTCGGCGGCGGCTATACCCTCGGAGACGAAGGGATCGCCGTCGGGCAGTGCGGTGTCGGCGGCCAGATCTACTGCCACACCGGAATCGGTTAGTACGAATTCCACTTCCGGTTGTGCTGACCGCGTATTGACCACCACCGCGACGGCGCCGGCGAGCACAATGCCCCAAAACGCAACGACCCAGTCGATGCCCGCCGGATACCGCAAGGCCACTCGATCCCCACGCTGTACACCCTGGGCATGCAGGCCGCCGGCCACCCGTTCGGCTCGCTCCCACAGCTGCGCGTAGGTCAGCCGGGCACCGCCGATTTCGACGACCGCCTCGGCATCCGGACGCGTCTCGACGTGCGCGTGCAGCATTTCCCCCAGCGTGGCAGGCACATCCACGTAGTGCACGACACCGCGGTCGTCTGGGGCCAGGCCCGAGGGCGGGAAGGGATTCTGCGAGCGCGTGACTTCGATGACGGGACCTGTCATTGGGGGCCTCCAAAGCAGTTTGGTGCTACAACGACTGCCGGATTACTTCAGCAGGGCACGGCTCATGACCACGCGCTGGATTTGGTTGGTGCCTTCGTAGATCTGGGTGATCTTCGCGTCGCGCATCATCCGCTCGACCGGGAAGTCCTGGGTATAGCCGGCGCCGCCGAACAGCTGCACCGCGTCGGTGGTGACCTCCATGGCCACGTCGGAGGCGAAGCACTTGCTCGCTGCGGAGATGAAGCCCAGGTTCGGTTCGTCCCGCTCGGCGCGCGCCGCCGCCGTGTACACCATCAGCCGGGCAGCCTCCACCTTCATCGCCATGTCGGCCAACATGAACTGCACGGCCTGAAAATCGCTGATCGATCGACCGAATTGCTTTCGGTCCTTCGTATATTCGATCGCCGCATCCAATGCGCCCTGTGCGATGCCAACTGCCTGCGCGCCGATCGTCGGGCGGGTGTGATCCAGCGTCGCCAATGCCGTCTTGAAGCCGGTGCCCGGCTTCCCGATCATTCGATCCCCGGACACCCGGCAATTCTCGAAATACAACTCGGTGGTCGGCGACCCCTTGATGCCCAGCTTGCGCTCCTTGGGCCCCACCGAAAAGCCCTCGTCGTCCTTGTGCACCATGAACGCCGATATCCCGTTGGCGCCGCTATCTGGGTCGGTGACTGCCATCACCGTGTACCACGTCGACTGGCCGCCGTTGCTGATCCAGCACTTGGCGCCGTTGAGAATCCAGTCATCGCCGTCGGCCTTGGCGCGGGTGCGCATAGAGGCCGCATCGCTGCCGGCTTCCCGCTCCGACAGCGCATACGACGCCATCGCCCCAGCCGCGACCTCCGTGAGAACCTGCTTCTTCAACTCCTCGGAGCCAGCCAGGATTAAACCCATGGTGCCCAGCTTGTTGACCCCCGGTATCAGCGAGGCCGACGTGTCGACGCGGGCAACTTCTTCCACGACGATGCAGGCGGCCACTGAATCTGCTCCTTGCCCGCCGTACTCCTCGGGCACATGAATCGCATTGAACCCCGACGCGTTCAGCGCCGCCAACGCCTCCTCCGGGAACCGCGCCTGCTCATCCACCTCGGCGGCGTGTGGCGCGATTTCCTTCTCCGCCAACGCGCGAACGGCTGCTCGCAGCTCTTGATGCTCTTCGGGCAACTGAAACAAATCAAACATCGAGTCTCCTCATGAAGTCGCCGTGCGGTCCAGGGGCTGCAATGAACCTCGAAAAACCGGTCAATCCGCTGGCCGCAAGGCGTGCCAAAGACTGATACCTGCGGGCAGGAGAACCGGGGATAGGACCAGCAGGAGAACAAAGAAGGCCGTCAGCATGACTCAGTGACTTTCTGCGTGTAGATGATGAATGATTCGGTCCCGAATCGGGTTCGAGTTTAGCGCTCCGACCCTTGAGGGTCAAGGAATCCCTCAACCTTTGACGCGTACCGCCTCGTTCGACCGGTGTTGGTCCCGCAGTGCGAACTTCCGAACCTTGCCGGTCGAGGTCTTTGGCAGTGTTTCGACGACCTCTACCGTGTCGGGCACCTTGTAACCGGCGAGCTGTCTGCGGATGTGGCCCCGCAACTCTTCTGCAGTCGCCGTACAGTCAGGTCGCAAAACGACATACGCCTTGGGCCGCTCGCCCCACTTTTCGTCGGGTATGCCCACAACGGCGACCTCCAGCACTGCAGGGTGCGAATCGAGCGCCGCCTCGACCTCGATCGTCGAGATGTTCTCACCGCCGGAAACTATGATGTCCTTCGCGCGGTCGCGAAGCTCGAGGTATCCGTCGGGGTGCATCACACCCAGGTCGCCCGAGTGAAACCAGCCGCCGCGAAACGCCTCCGCGGTCGCCTCGCGGTTATCGAAGTAGTAGGACATCACGTTGTTGCCGCGCATAACCACCTCGCCCATGGTGGTGCCGTCGCGCGGCACATCGTTCATCTGCTCGTCGACAACCCGGATGCCGTCGCTGACCACGATGCCGACACCCTGCCTCGCCATCAGCTTCGCAACATTACCCGGATCCTCTGCCGCCCAGTCAGTTTGCCGTTCACATACGGTGTACGGGCCGTAGGTCTCGGTCAAACCGTATACGTGCACGATCGTCGCCCCGAACCCTTCGATGGTGGAGATCACCGTCGGGCTCGGCGGCGCTCCCGCCGTCGTCACTACCAGTTCATGCGCGAGATCGTGTGCGTTGCGCGCGTTGGCGATAGCAACCAGCACGGTGGGTGCGCCATTGAGATGCGTGACCCCTTCGGCGTCGATCAACCGCCAGATCTCCCGCGCATCCACCGCCCGCAGGCACACATGTGTACCGCCGACCGCGGTGACACCCCACGTCGTGCACCAGCCGTTGCAGTGGAACATCGGCAGCGTCCACAGGTAGACCGAGTCGGGTGAATGGCGCGAGTGGATCACCTCGCCGAGCGCGTTCAGATACGCGCCGCGGTGGTGGTAGACCACGCCTTTCGGCTTCCCGGTGGTGCCGGAGGTGTAGTTGATCGAGATCGGGCCGCACTCGTCGGGCACCGCCCACGGCAGCGGGTCGTCGCTGCCGCGCGCCAGGAATTCGTCGTAACCGATGCCACCGACGGTGGGGTCGGGTTGTGCGCCCGCCGCGGGGTCGACCACCGTGACGATTTCGCGGACCGTCACCAGCTCATCCACCACGGGTGCCACGGTCCGATGCAGTTCGGCATCGACGACGAGCACCTTCGCGCCGGCGTGGTCGCAGATGTGGCGTACCTCGGCCGGCGCCAGCCGGGTATTGATGGCTACCAGCACCGCGCCCGCGAGTCCGACCCCGAAGTGCGCAACAAGCATCTCGGGGATGTTCGGCATCAAATACGCGACCCGGTCCCCCGGCTGGATGCCGCCGGCGCGCAATGCATTCCCGAGCCGAGTCGCCTCGCGGGCGAACTCGCGATAGGTGATCCGCCGGTCGTGATAGACAATGGCGGCCTTGTCCGGGAACACCCGCGCCGAGCGGTCCAGGAAAGCCAACGGCGTCAGGTCGGTGAACGAAACAGCATCTACGGTGGCCATATCAGTGAATGATCACGCCGCGAATGTTCCTGCCGTCACGCAAATCTTGGTAGCCCTGGTTGACGTCCTCGAGCCGGTATTTCGTCGTCACGAGCTCATCGAGCTTCAGCTGCCCGGCGTCGTAGAGCCGCAGCAGCCGCACGATGTCGTACTGCGGGTTCGCCGAGCCGAACAGCGTTCCCCGGATGGTCTTTTCGCTGAGGGTCAGGTCCAAACCGGAGACGTGGATCGTCAACTTATCGGGGGCGGCCATACCCGTGACGACGAGCGTGCCGCCCTTACCGAGGACGCCGAAGGCAGCCGAGATGACCTCTTCGTCAACGGTGCCGACGGTGACAATGGCCTGGTCTGCACCCTGCCCCCAGGACAATTCGTTCACCTTCTCGGCGGCCGCGGCTGCGTCGTCAAAGGCGTGTGTCGCACCGAATTTCAGCGCGGTCTCGCGCTTGAACGCAACGGGATCGACGACGACTACGTACTTGGCGCCGGCGTGTGCGGCACCCTGCACGGCATTGATGCCGATACCGCCGATGCCGTAGATGACGGTGATATCCCCCGGGCGGACGTTACCGGCGTAGGTCGCACTGCCCCATCCGGTCGGCACGCCACAGCCGGTCAGGACCGCGGTCTCCAGCGGCAGCCAATCGTCGATCTTGACGACCGAATTCGCCGAGATCGTGGCCTTCTGAGAGAAGGTACCCAGCATGCACATCGCCCCGAAATCCTGTCCTCCGCCGTGGAATCGGAACGAACCGTCCGGCATGCAGCCGTCGAGGATCGTGGCCCCCATGTCGCACAGATTCTGCCTACCGGTCGAGCAATACCGGCAATGACCACAGTTAGGGATGAAACTGCACACGACATGGTCACCGGGCTTGACCTTCGTGACGCCGGGACCGACGTCTTCGATGATGCCGGCGCCCTCGTGTCCACCGACGATCGGGAACCGAGGCGGTAGATCGCCATCGGTGAGATGCAGGTCGGAGTGACACAAGCCGGCGGCCGTGTAGTTGATCAATACTTCGCCTTCGCGAGGGCCGTCGAGCGCGAGTTCCATGATCTCGAAGGGCTTGCCCGCCTCCAGAAGTACTGCTGCTGTGGTTTTCACCAGAATCTCCTTTGTTGAACGCGCTCTACAGGGCGACGTTGACGGCTTTGGTTTGCGTGTAGAGGTCGATCGCCGACGAGCCCAGTTCACGTCCCCAGCCGGACTGCTTGTAGCCTCCGAAGGGCATCGCCGTGTCGAAGCCGTTGTACTGGTTGACCCAGACCGAGCCGGCCTTCAGCAGGCGAGCCGCCCTGTGCGCCTTCGAGATGTCCCGGGTCCACACTCCCGCCGCCAGCCCGTAGATCGAATCATTGGCCGCCGCGATCGCTTTAGCGATACCGTCGTCAGCGTTGAACGGCATGACCGCCACGACCGGGCCGAAGATCTCCTCACGCACGACGCTGAAGTCCGGCCGCACATCCACGAATACCGTCGGCTCGACGAAGTAGCCCGTTTCACCCCAGCGCTTTCCGCCGGTGAGTGCCCGCGCCCCGTCGGCCAGACCCTCGCGCAGGTACCGAGTGACCCGGTCGAACTGGTCCTGGTCCACCAGCGGTCCGAGCTGGGTGGCCGGATCGAGACCGGGCCCGATCTTCACCTGGCTTGCGGCCTCGGCGACGGCACCGGTGAACTCGTCGAAGATCTTGTCCTCCACCAACAACCGCGTCCCCGCCACGCAGCATTGGCCGTGGTTGAACAGCCACGCATTCACCGAACCCTCGACCGCAGGGTCGAATTCGGCGTCGGCGAACACGACGTTCGCGCTCTTGCCGCCCAATTCCAGGGACACCTTCTTGAGGTTGCCCTTGGCCGCATCAAGAACGAGCTTGCCGACCTCCGTCGACCCCGTGAAGGCGATCTTGTCGACGGCGTCGTGCGCGGCGAGCGCCGCGCCCGCATCACCGAAGCCGGTGACGATGTTCACCACGCCAGGCGGGAATCCTGCCTCGGTGAAGATCTCTCCGAGCAGTAGCGCCGTCAGCGGCGTTTGCTCGGCAGGCTTGAGAACTACGGTGTTGCCCGCGGCAAGGGCCGGCGCCAGCTTCCACGTCGCCATCAGGAGCGGGAAGTTCCACGGCACGATGAGCCCGCACACCCCGACCGGCTCCCGCAGCGTGTACGCGTGGAACTGCGCACCGGGCGCGAACGGCATCGAGACGCTGGGTGTCGATCCCTCGATCTTCGTCGCCCAGCCCGCGTAGTAGCGGAACACATCCGCCGACCAGCCCGCGTCGACGACCGTCGCAGTACCCGCGGACTTGCCGTTGTCCATCGCCTCGAGCTGGCCGAATTCCTCGGCGCGCGCGGAGATCATGTCGCCGACCCGCCACAGCAACCGCTCGCGCTCGTTCGGCCTCATCCACTGCCACGGACCCTCGTCGAACGCGCGGCGAGCCGCCCGCACGGCACGATCTACATCTTGTTGTTCCGAGTGCGCCACCTCGACCAGCGGATGGCCGGTGGCAGGGTCGTAGGTCGGAAAGGTCCGGCCTGACACCGCGTCGACCCACGCACCGTCGATAAGCAGCTTCTTCGGCCCGCCATTGAGAAATGAACGGACTTCGTCGTGGATCGGGTATTCGGCGAGCGATGTCATGCGTGGCCTCCGTCTGGGATCACACCCGCGTCGGGGCGGAGCGACCTATCTCGATCTCGAATTGGGATCGAGTTTAGGGTCACTTGCGGAACTGTGTCAATCGGGTGCGTATGACCGTTGACACACCGGGCTAGAGGGCATAAAGTCGATCACGAATCGGGTTCGAATCAAGCTCAGCCACGGACAGGCGGGAAGATGAGCAACAACAACCAGGCGACGGCCAAGAGGATCGTCTTCATCGGGGCGGCCGGCGAGATGTGCCGTGTCGCGATCGAGCGGTTCGCGAGGACGGCCGACGATAAGGACTGGAAGCTGGAGTTGTATGACATCCGGCCGGACGCGCTCGACGCCTTGGTGAAAAAACTGCCCGCCGGGTCGGCGACTGTCGGGTCGTTTGACCTCTTCGACGGGGCTGCGCTGCGTAACGCGATTGACGGCGCCTCGCTCGTCGTGCTCGGCGCCGGACCGTACAACCGGACCGCGGAGCCGGTCATGGAGGCGTGCATCGAGAAGAAGGTGCCCTATCTCGACCTCGACGACGATGAGGCGAGCACGCGCGCGGCGTTGGAGCTCGACTCCCAGGCAAAGGCCGCAGGCGTGCCGATCCTCATCTGCTGTGGCGCGTCCCCCGGGTACACCAATGTGATGACTGCCGACGCGGCACGCGATATGGATGTTGTTGAGCGCATCGACATCTGCTGGGTGACGGGCGATGAGGGGCCGGTGCCGTTCGGGCGCGCGGTGCTTGATCATGCGATCCGTGGTTTCGCCGGGCCGTGCTGGACCTGGGAGAACGGTCGTGCCGTTCAACACCAGACGTTCCTGGAGACCGATGTGTTCGACGTCGGCAACTCACTTGGGGACGCCTACCGGTTCTACGAGTGCGCGCATCCGGAGGCGGTAACGCTGCCGCGGCGCTGGCCGGGCGCCGACCGGATCCGGGTGCTGGGCGCACTCGATCCGCCACCAACCAACGGCATCATGCGTGGTGTCGCGGTGGCGGTGCAGGACGGCAAGATTTCGATGGACGAGGCCATCGACTTCATCAACGACCTCCTGACCGACAAGACCGGCTCACTCAAGGTGTGGAGGCACGCGTTGTCCGGACTGTGGGGCACGATTCGCCGCGGCGAGATCGGCGTGACCGACGTGGCGAAATTCCTGGCGATGTCGGCGGCCAAAAAGCACCCTCCGTTCCGCGGGACCAACTATGTGCGGGTGACCGGCAAACGCGATGGGAAGCACGTGGTGTCGGTGCGTCGGGCGCCGGTAAGTGGGCCCGGTACCCCCTGGACCACCATGGCCTCACTCACTGGTTCGGCCACCGCTGCCTTCATGGTGTTGGCGATCGACGAACTGGGCGGACAGTCGGGGGTCTTGGCGCCGGAGGACTGGGTCGATCCGGAGAGTTTCTACCCGGCGCTCGCAGCCACCGGCGGCGCGTCGCTCCACGAGGTCGTCGAGGCGGTGGTCACACCGAGCACGGCAGTGACATCGCGGCGGGCGAGCAGCCCCGTTTCGTGACAGTCATGGAACTCTTGACCGAAACCGGGTGGGCCGAGCTGCCCACGACGGGCGAGCCTGCGCTCGCCGAGGACGTGACGTGTGACGTCGCCGTCATCGGAGGCGGCGTCGGCGGTATGACCGCAGCGCTGCGCCTCGCCGAGTCGGGTGCCGATGTCGTACTGCTCGAAGCGCAAATATGCGGGTGGGGTGCGAGCTCACGCAACGCCGGCTACGTCACCAACTCGATCGCGGCCGACCCGGCGCTGTTGGCATTGCTGTTCCGCCGCAGCAAGGTCCGCGCGCTGTTCCAGTTCGCCGAGGCCGCGGTGGAATTCACCCAGGATGCGATCGAGAAGCGCTCCATCGCTTGCGATTTCGAAAAGGTCGGCATCGTGCAGGCCGCGGTTTCGAAGGGTCAGCTCCGCAAGGCGCGGCGCAACGCAAAGATCATGGCGGAAGCAGGGTCGTCGGCCGAGTTCGTCGACGGACGAGACGCGGGCCTCCCCGAGGGCTTCCTCGGCGGCATGCGAGAGGGCATCGGCGGGATCTTGAACCCGGCGAAATATGTCCTCGGACTTCGCGACGCCGTCTTGACCTCGGAGACAAGGGTATTCGAGCATAATCCCGTTCGGGACGTCACCGACAGGGGCACCGGGGTGACCATCGAGACCACCAACGGTCGCGTGCACGCCAAGCAGGCGCTGCTCACCGCCAACGCCTACAACAAGAACCTGTCGATCACGCCTCGTCGACTGGTGTCCCCCGTGTGGACCTCACTGGTCGAAACCGAGCCGATCGCCCCCGAGCGCTTGGACGCCATCGGCTGGACCAGTCGCGCACCCATGGTGACCGCACACATGATCTTGGAGAACTACCGGGTCACGCCGCGCAACACTATCGTGTTCGGCACCCGCCGCCTCGAGACCACCAAGGGACCGCTTCTCGCGCGTACCCCATCGACTCCCGTCGTCAACGACCTTGTTCGCGGTTTCCGCGAGCGCTTTCCGGGGCTTCACGACGTCTCGCCGCAACGGACTTGGGGCGGCTGGATCGGCATGAGCTCCACCTGGCTGCCCGTGGCCGGAGAGGCGTCGCCCAATGTGTTGTATTCGTTGGCGTGCAACGGACACGGCTTCGCCCAGGCCCAGTATGTCGGCCACCTACTCGCCGGAAAAATCTCCGGCGAACCGATGCCTGCGGACCTGCAGACCATCTGGCACGCCGGCGCATTCTGGCCCAGCTTCGTCAGCCAGTCGGCGCTGAGCCTCGGTTGGTTCGCCGACCGGGTTTTCGATCGGCTTGCCCGCGTTTAACAGCCCACCACCATCAGGGAGTAGACATGGACATCAGAGGCGTGCTCTTCGCACTCGCAGATCTTCTCATGATCTTCGCCGGGTTAACCTACGGGTGGAGGTTCATCCGGGATTACAAGAACTATCTGCTCGGACTCGAATGGATCATCGTCGGGAGCTCCGGGGTCAACTTCTTGATCTACGGGATGCTCGGTCTGAGCCAGGAGAGCGCGAGTTTTCGCTTCGCAATCTTCCTCGATGCGTTCTCCAGGTCGGTGGGCATCACCTTGATCTTGGTCCTGGGTCTGATGGCGGTCACCCACGGCTACAAGCCCTCGAAAGCAGTTGATATCGGTGTATTCGCGTTCGGCGGGGTGCTCGGGCTGGTGTTGACCGTCTACTCCCTGCGGACGGCGGATCCCGTCACGCACCACATCGGGCTCGCCGGCGCAATCTTCTTCGTCGTGGTGAACGTTCTCACCACCATCTACCTGCTCTATTTCGCTGCACGCCTGTGGAATATCGGTGAGCGGGGCCATGCCGTGCGCGTCACTCTCGTGACAGCAATGGGAGCCGTCATCGCGGCGACATACGACTTCTATTGGGTTCCCGGTGACGACCATAACCGGACGCTCTTCTATATCGGTGCGCTCACGACCTGGGGGCTCCAGTTGACCGTCTACTACTACGCCTACCGCGCAATGCACAACCACAACGAACGGATTGGGTCGGAAGAGCCTGCGCCCCAACCAGTCACCTGATACGGCCGGTATTGGATCGATTACGACGCTGTCCGCTGGCGCTGCCTTCTTGCGTAGGTCTCGAGATAGGCGGTGACGAGGCGTCGCGTTTCATTGATCGTCGTGTCGTCGCCGGCTGGCGCGAGCCGGAACGCGACATCGAACAGTCGCCAGCCGGCCTCGAAGGCCAGCTGCACGGCAAACTCTGGAGTGTCGGCACGAATGAGATTTCGATCGATCAGCAACTCCCAGAATCGCTTTGCCTGCGACTCGTCGAATGCGCGTGCCAGCTCGGTGAGGATCGCGCTGCGGCCCGCGAACCACAGCTGAACGAAGCCCGGGTGCTTGCGGAAGTAGTGCAGATAGGCGTCGATAAGCGCATCGACGGCACCGCGCAGCGAGCGGAACTTGGAGTCGTTCAGTTCAGCTAGACGTCCGTCGAGGTCGCTGAGATGGCGCTGTACGAGTTCGGCGTCGACCTGATGACGGTCGGCGAAGTAGTGGTACACCGACGCGATCGGGATACCGGCCCGATCGCTGATTGCCTTGAGTGTCGCCGCCTCGTAGCCCTGCTCTTCGAGTAGCGATTCGGCGGCGTCGAGGATCGCCTGCACTCGCTCGATCCCTCGCCGCTGTACCGGCGCTGGACGGGCAGGTATCTGAACCGGCCGCTGAGTCTCGAACATGATTCGAGATCGTATCATTTTTCCTCTTCCGTTCGGCGGGCTTGTGACCTAAACTCGAATGCGACTCGAAATCGGTTCGATAGTCGACACGTCAACAGAACGGAAAGGCCCGTGGCCGAAAGCTATGACGTCGTGGTGATCGGCGCCGGCTTCGCCGGACTGATCGCAGCACGAGACCTCAGCGTCACCGGCCGTTCGGTGCTCCTCCTCGAAGCCCGCGACCGGATCGGTGGCCGGACGTATACCGGGGAAGCCTTCGACCGCCCGGTCGAGTTCGGCGGCGCCTATGTCCACTGGACCCAGCCGACCATGTGGCACGAACTCGAGCGCCACAACATTCCCCTGGCGGTTCCTCTGGAACCACAGACGGTGTACTGGCTCGCCGACGGCGCCACGCATGCCGGCACCCCGCAGGATTACGCCACTGCCGTCGATCCCCTGATGAGTCGGTTCTTCGCGGACGCACGAGCCCAGTTCCCGCTGCCCTTCGACGTCAATGCAGTCGATACCAGTGCCATCGAGAGCGAGACGCTCGAGGACCGGATGGGCTCGCTAGAGCTGTCCGCATACGAGCGGGATCTGCTCGACGGGGCGATCGCCAGCCTGGTCACTGCGAACAGGGAGCACGGCGTCGCGCAGCTCCTCTGCAGTGCGGCAACCTATTTCGGAAGTTATGCCGCATTCTTCGAGACCGCCGGTCTGTGGCCCATCGAGGGTGGCACCAAGCGGCTCATCGACGCCATCGCCGCCGAGTCCAACGCGCAACTGCGCCTGTCCACGCCCGTCGCTTCCGTCGACGATGACGGCGAAATTGTCACCGTGACCACCCGCGCAGGCGAGAAGCTCCGGACGCGCGCAGCGGTCATTGCGGTGCCGCTCAACACCCTGGGCGAGATCACCATCACCCCCGACGTTCCGCCGGCCGCGCGCACGATGATCGACCAGAAGAACCCGATCATGGCCTCGAAGATCTGGGTAAGAGCCAAAGGCGAGCTCGCGCCTTTCCAGGCAGTGGCGCCGGTCGGCAAGAATCCGATCAACGCCGCGAGGGTCGAGTACCACGCCGACGGCGACACCTTCATCATGTGCCTGTGCTCCGCGGCCGCGGCCATCGACGCCGCCGACCGGGACGCCGTACAGGCGGCGCTGCGGACATTCGTCCCCGACATCGAGGTGCTCGACACGGCCAGCCACGACTGGGCCACCGACGAGTTCTCCAAGGGCGGGTGGATGGTGCACCGGCCGGGACATTTCACCAATGGTGCTCCACTGCTGCGCAGGCCGCATGGGCGAATCCACTTCGCGGGAAGCGACATCGCCGGAATGGAAGCCGGCGCGATCGAAGGCGCCATGAGTACCGGGGCAAGCGCGGCGCGGAATGTTTTTGCGGCGCTCGCCGACCGTTCTTAGCGAACAGACGCGAATCAGATGGGCATGCGAAGGGAAATGAATATGCGGGTGACCGAACAGATGAAGCGCGACTTCGCGAATGACGGCGCCCTCGTCATACGTGAAATGTTCACGCCCGAACAGCTTCAGCGCGCACGCGAATGCTTTGACTACGGCATCGCCCACCCGGGCCAAGCCAGCAAGGTCTACGCGGGCACCGACGACGAGCACTTCAACGAGTACGGCAACCCGGCCAACGTCGAGCAGTACCTGGCGCTCATCAAGGAACTCGGGCTCGACGAGTTCGTTGCCTCCCTGTGGGACTCGCAGCACGTGTGGTTCCTCGGCGAAGAGCTGTTCATCAAGTCGGGAGGGAAAGCCGGACGGTCACCTTGGCACCAAGACACCTCGTACATGCCGGCGAACGGCCCGCACCTGCTGAACATCTGGATCAGTTTCGAGCGGCTTCCCAAGGAGAATGCGCTGGAAATCGTGCGGGGCTCACACCTCGGCACCCAATACGACGGCACCTCCTACCTCGATCCAACCGATCCCACGGCGCCGGCCTGGGGCGGCGACTTCTTTCCGCGGCTGCCGGACATCGAGGCCGAACGCAGGCTAGACCCGACGTCGTGGGACGTCGTCTCCTGGGATATCGCGCCGGGCGATGCGCTGGTGTTCCACTCTGGCACCCTGCATGGCGGCGCACCGGTGACGCCAACCTGCCCGACGCGCCACACATTGGTACTGCGGTTCTTCGGCGACAAGCTGTTCTACCGGCCACTGCCCGACAAGAAGCCGAACTACGGCGCCGATGCGAGCACGCTCAACGACCCGTCGCTGACCCCGGGCGACCCGTACCGATCCAGCTATTTCGCCCAACTGCGCTGACTGACGGAGACGCTGCCATGAAAGAAGTCGTCCCGGCATGGATGAAACCGATCTACGACGCCTACCACTTCGCGCCCGCGGTGATCGACGGTGACTACCTACGGTGCTCGGGAATGATCGGTCTGCGTCCCGATCTGACCGTCCCCCGGGATCCAACGGAACAGTTCACGTTGGCCTTCGAGAACCTGCGCGGGCTGCTGGACGAGGCGGAACTCACGTTCGCAGACGTGACCGAAATGACGACTTACCACGTGGGGCTGCAGGCGCACCAATCTACGTTCGCCGCAGTCAAGGACGCATTCATGTCCGCGCCGCATGCGGCGTGGACAGCCATCGGGATTTCCGAATTAGCCGTTCCGGGAGCACTGGTCGAGATCCAGGTCACCGCCCGGATGAACCACTAGAGACCTCCGGGAGTGCCCCATGCCGACCACGACGACCAGCCATCCGCAGACGACGGACTTCGACGTCCTCATCGTCGGCGCCGGGATCTCCGGCATCGGCGCCGCCTATCACCTCAAGACTCGCCGACCGGGCACCTCGTTCGCCGTGTTGGAGGGACGCGACTCGATCGGCGGCACGTGGAGTCTGTTCCAGTACCCCGGCATCCGATCGGACTCGGACATGCCCACCTTCGGCTACAGCTTCAAGCCGTGGACACACCGCAAGTCGATCGCCGACGGACACATCATCCTGGACTATTTGCAGCAGACCGTCACCGAGAACGGCCTAGCCGAGCACATCCGATTCGGCTATCGGGTGCTCAGCGCGGAGTTCGACTCGTCAGCGGGGCGGTGGACAGTCACCGCTGCGCAATCCGACAACGGCACAACGACTTTCACTGCGCAGTTCCTGTTCCTGGGCACCGGGTACTACGACTACGAGACTGGGTTCACACCCGAGTTCGCCGGTGTCGGGGACTTTGAGGGCCAGATCGTGCACCCGCAGCACTGGCCGGACGATCTCGACTACACCGGAAAGCGCATCGTCGTCATCGGCAGCGGCGCAACGGCTGTCACACTGATTCCGTCGATGGCCGACAAGGCGAGCCACATCACGATGCTGCAACGCTCGCCGAGCTACGTGTTCACGATTCCCGCCGAGGACCCGATCGCCAACAGACTGAACAAGCTGATCGGCCACGAGCGCGCGTACAACATTGTGCGGCGTAAGAACATCGCGCTGGCCCGCGGCCTCTTCAAGGCTTGCAAGCGCGCACCGAAACTGATGCGCCGCCTGCTGATCGCCAATGTGGCTCGCCAGCTTCCCAAGCACTTCGACGTCGACACGCACTTCACCCCGCGCTACGACCCGTGGGACCAGCGGCTGTGCATGGTGCCCAACGGCGATCTGTTCAAGACGCTCTCGACCGGGCGCGCCTCGGTGGTCACCGACCGGATCACTCGCTTCACCAAGACCGGCATCTTGCTCGAGTCTGGTCAGGAGTTGGCCGCCGACATCATCGTCACCGCAACGGGACTCAACATGGTGCCGTTCGGCAAGATTGCGCTCAGTGTCGACGGACGGCATGTGCATCTGCCGGACACCACGATCTATAAGGCGATGATGCTTTCCGGTGTGCCCAACCTCGCATTCGCCGTGGGCTATACGAACATCTCCTGGACGCTGAAGGTGGATCTGGTCTGCGAACACTTCTGCCGGCTGCTCGACTACATGGACGCCCATGGCTATGGCACGGTCGAACCGGTACTCGACGATCCGCACATGGAGCGCGTGCCGGCCATGGACATGAGCTCGGGCTATGTCCAGCGGGCGATCGCGAAGTTCCCGCGCGGAGGAACCAGCGGCCCGTGGGCGTTCAAGCACGCGTACGAAATGGACGCCGAACGGTTGCGTGAGGGCCCGGTCGAGGATGACGCGTTGAAGTTCACGCCCGCCAAGCCGGCAGTGCTGATGTCGTGAAAGGGAGAACCACAATGAAGGATTTCACGTTTCCCAGCCACGGCGTCAGCTGCGCCGCCTGGCACGTACCCGCCACTACCGACGCGCTGGCCGACGCCGCCGGCCAGCCGTGCGTGGTCATGGGCCACGGCTTCGGCGGCACCCGCGACAGCGGCCTGCTGGACTATGCCGAGCCCTTCGCCGCCGCCGGAATCGACGCACTGGTCTTCGACTATCGCGGATTCGGCGACTCCGAAGGCTTACCACGCCAGGACGTTTCGGTCATCCGTCAGCGGCAGGACTACCACGCTGCCATCGCGGCCGCGCGGCACCTGCCCGGTGTCGACCCGGATCGCATTGCATTGTGGGGTTATTCGTACGGCGGCGGACATGTCATCGCGGTCGCGGCGCAGGACCCACGCATCGCGGCGATC
This sequence comes from Mycobacterium sp. IS-3022, assembly GCF_001500065.1. Taxonomy (GTDB): domain Bacteria; phylum Actinomycetota; class Actinomycetes; order Mycobacteriales; family Mycobacteriaceae; genus Mycobacterium. Next base: position 238,886 of record NZ_LQIN01000048.1, on the reverse strand, counting down.
GTTTCGATGAACCCCGCCATGGACGGGCGGGCGACGCTGGCGCGGATACTGCGGCAAGGTGGAGGCGGTCTGCTGGCACGGCTGACCGGACATGGATTGCGCGACATGGCGCGTGCCGTCGCCAAGCGGTCGCCGCATCTTGTACCGGTGGTGGGGCAGCCCGGGACGACGGCGATGATCACGGCCCCCGGCGCCGAAGAGGCTTACTACGCGATGGCCGGGCCGACCGCGCGTAATGAGGTCTGCGCCCGCCATGCGCTTCAGGTAGCGCTGAACCGTCCCACCACATCCGCCAGCCACCTGGCCTGCCCGATGCTCATGCAGGTCGGCACCAACGACGCTGTCGTACCTCCCCGCGCCGCGCGCCGCGCGGCCGAGAAGGCCGGATACTGGGCACAGCTGCGCGAGTATCCCATCGACCACTTGGACGTCTTCGGCGATCCGTGGCGGCAGCGGGCGCTGGCCGATCAACTGGACTTTCTGACGCGCGTTCTCGACCCGTCGCGTGCATCCGACATTCACCTTCGAGCAGTGGCCCAGCCGGTACCGAGTGGCCGTCGGATCCTGAAGCTTCCGTGGCTGGTTTCGTGACCGCGCCCGAAGCGTCGGCCGGCATCGACGTAGTCCTGGCCGCCTCCGCTTTCGAGACAGTGCGCGACCGTATCCCGACTGCGGAACTGCTTCGAATGGCTGGGGCCATCGTGCGCCGCCCCGGTCCGGCAGCACAGGAAGTCACGGAATTGGCCCGTCGCCTCGCATCGATCGCCCGCGGCTCCGACACGCCGGCGGATCGGCGATTCACCGACCGCGCGTGGCAGGACAACCCGTTGATGCGTCGGCTGGCGATGAGCTACCTGGCTTCGTGTGCGGCCGTCGAGCGCAACGTCGACGACGCCGACGTGGACTGGCGCACCAAGGAACGCGTTCGCCTATTCGTCGATAACGTGCTCGCGGCCGCTGCCCCCACCAACAATCCGTTGGCCAATCCGTCGTCCCTCAAACAGGCGATTGACACCGGGGCCACCAGCTGGATTCGCGGGCTGCGACACCTGAGCGCCGACATGCAGTCGCGGCCACGGATTCCCGCGCTCGTCGACACCACACAATTCACCGCCGGCGAGAACATCGCGGCCACCCCGGGCAAGGTCGTGTTGCGCAATGACCTGTTCGAACTGATTCAGTACCAGCCGACCACCGAACGCGTCGACGAGGTACCCGTCCTCATGGTGGCGTCCCCGGTCAACAAGTACTACCTGCTCGACCTGAATCCGAAAACCTCAGTCATCGCGGCCGAAGTCGCCCGCGGCCGACAGGTTTTCGTCGCCTCCTGGGTCAACCCCGACCCTCAGCACGCCGACGCCGACCTGGCCGCCTACGTACGCAGCGTCATGACGATGCTCGATGCGATCGCCGACATCTGCGGTTGCGCCCGGTCGCACCTCCTCGGCTTGTGCGGCGGCGGGCTGATCGCTTTGGCAGCCGCCGGCTACGTGGCGGCGTGCGGCCAACAAGACCGGCTGGCCACGCTGACCCTCGGCATCGCCGTGATCGACTTCGAGCGCGGCGGCCTGCCGGGAGCCCTGCTGGATCGAAAGATTGCAGACCGTGCGATCAAACGCGCGGAGCGGGACGGCTACTTCGACGGGCTGAACACGGCCGCCGTCTTCGCGTGGCTTCGACCCAACGAGGGCATCTGGGCCAACGTCGTCAACAACTATCTGCTCGGCGAACGTCCCCCCGCGATCGAGATGCTGTACTGGGCGGCCGACCAAACCAACCTGACCGTCGCGCTTGGCCGCGATCTACTCGAGATCACGCTGGGCAACAGCTTGACCGTTCCCGGCGCGGTCGAGGTGCTCGGGCTGCCACTGGACCTGAGCAAGATGACCGTCGACACCTATGTGCTGGGCGCCTCGACCGACCACATCACGCCCTGGCGCGACTGCTACCGCACTCGCTCGGTGGTGGGCGCGGCGACGACGTTCGTGCTCGCCCGCGGCGGTCACGCGGTGGCGATCGCAACCCCACCCGGCGCTCCGAAGGGCAGCTATCGCACCGGGGATTCCTCGTCGGCCGAACCCGACGAATGGCTGAGCGGCTCGACCGAGACTGCCGGCAGCTGGTGGGATCACTGGAACGACTGGATCGCCAAACGTACGCCCGAAAAACGCCCGGCTCCTGCCGTACTCGGCAGCCACACCTATCCGCCGCTCGGCGACGCGCCTGGCGATTACGTGAAGCGCCGACTCGAGTGACGGACATTCCTGTGCCTCAACAGGTTTGGTGGGGCCATCCGTTGCGCGAACTGCGCTGGTACGGCGAACTCGCTCGGCTGCTGTCCGACCCGATCATGCGCGGACGCGGCGTACCGCACGGCGACGGCCGGGCCGTGGTGCTGCTGCCCGGCTTTTTGGCCTCCGATCAGTCACTGGCGCTGCTGGCGCGCTTTCTGCGCCGAATCGGCTATCAGCCGATCGTCTGCGGCATCCTGTTCAACTCCGGTTGTGGACGCACATTCGATCAACGAATGATCGCCCGTGTTATCGGTGCGCACCAGCGCACAGGCAGACGCGTCGCCGTCATCGGGCACAGCCGCGGCGGCCAATACGCACGGTCGCTGGCTGCGCGCTATCCCGAGCACATCTCCCATGTCATCACCCTGGCCGGGGCCGTCGCAGACCCGCTGGATGTGGCGGTCCTGACCAAACGAGCCGCAGCGATGATGCGCCACACGCTCACCCGACGCGACGCCGAGCGCCGCACACTCGGATGCCTCAGCCTCACCTGCCAATGCGAGTTCGCCCGCGGATACCACCAACCGTTCCCCGAACACGTCCGATACACCTCGATCTACTCTCGCACCGACGGGGTGGTGCGCTGGCAGGCATGCGTTGCCGACGACGTGACCTGCGCCGAAGTCCCGGGCACACATCTCGGCATGGCATTCAACCGGCACGCCTACCGCGAAATCGCACGCGCACTGGCATAGCCGCGGTCAGATGGCCCTGGAAGACGTCTTCAGCGCCGGCCCCGGCGTCTAGCGAATAGAGTTTGACGGCATGGCGGCAGACGCCGAGTTCGAGGCGCTGGGCCTGCTCGACGGCCTCGAGGGCGCCGCACGGCAGGACCGCGCTGAGCTGATCGCATGGTTACTCGATCAGGGCTTCAGTCTCGCGCAGATCCGCGAGTCGATTGCAGCGCCCGTGATGTTGCCCGCGCACCGTGCACTTGGCGATGATGGGACCTCCGTATCCGCGCGCAAAATCTCCGAGTCGACCGGGATAGAGCTGCGTTTGGTGCAGCGCCTACAGCGTGCCATCGGCATGCCGAGAATCGACGACCCCGACGAGCCTGTTCTGCCACGCGCGGACGCCGATGCGGTGAGGCACGCGAAGACCTTCTTGGATCTCGGATATGACCCCGACGACGTGGTTGCCGTCATGCGGGTGCTTGTGGAGAGCCTGGGGCATGCCGCGGCGATGATGCGGGAGGCTGCCCTGAAAACCTTGCTGCGGCCCGGGTCTTCAGAGATCGAGCTGGCCCTTGCGACCGAGCGACTGGCCGAGGTGGCGGCTCCGCTGATCGGACCGATGATGGACGATCTGTTACGTCTGGAACTACGACATTCATTCGCGTTGGAGGCCGTCAACGCAGCAGAACGAGCCGCCGGCTCCCTGCCCGGTGCGCGACCAGTCACCGTCGCCTTCGCCGATCTCGCGGGATTCACATCGCTCGGCGAGGCTCTACCGGCCGAGGAACTCGAACGCATAGCCAGCCGGCTCGCCGAACTCGCCCACGACGTGGCGATCACACCGGTGCGGTTCGTGAAATCGATCGGCGACGCTGTGATGCTGGTCTGCGCGGATGCCGCGCCGCTGCTGCAAGCCGTGCTGGACTTGGCTGATGCAGCGAAAGCAAACCGATTGCCGGCCTTGCGGATAGGCCTGGCGTCCGGATCAGCAGTCACCCGCGCCGGCGATTGGTTCGGCAGTCCGGTCAATCTGGCCAGCCGGGTGACAGCCAGCGCCCAGCCCGGGAGCATACTCGTCACAGAATCGACGCGCGACGCCGTCGACAGCCTGCCCAACCTGAATTGGGTTTCGGTAGGCGCGCGACGGCTCAAAGGCGTCAGGGCCGAAGTGAAACTCTTTCGAGTCGAGCGCAGTAACTGACAGTCTCTCCAGTGAGCGTCACTCAGTGGCTATCCACCGGCGATCGTCCCGGCGAGCACCTCGATAAAACGCGTAATGAAGCGGCGCTGCTGCGAGATTCGGCGATAGATACGCCGCCCGCTGCGCCAGGCCAAGCCGACGCCCAGGACGTGATGGCCCGGCGACGCTGTGGTGGCGTGGAGCTTCTCAGTTGAGAATCTCCCCGCGCTCGCTTGAAAGGACCGCAGACAGACGTTCCCGCCACGTCTGCAACTGCTCAGGGGTCAGTCGCTTCCACTCGGTGATCTCGCCGACGATCCGCAGTGGGGCCGTGCTGCGGTACGACCGAGTGGGGTTGCCGGGAAACTTTTTGTCGGTCACGTTCGGGTCGTTCTCGAACTCCCCGGTTGGCTCCACTTCGTACACCCTCGGAAAGGCTTGGCCCTCAGCGAGTTCTGCGGCGATCTCCGCCGCAAGGCCAGCACCATCAACGAGAGCGGTGAAGTAGATGTGGTTCATCACGATCTCGGGACGGTAGTTCGAGCGATGACCGGCGGTGAGGAACTCACCCACCTTCAACTCCGCGGTGGTGCCGTGGAAAAACGGACCTTCATCAAGCGGCTTGAACACGGGAATCCTTCGGACGAACTGCTGAGACACGCAAGCATGCAGTACCACCGGGGTCTTGCCGCAAGCCCCCCATCCGGCCTTATCCTGAATGTGGAAAGAGTGCCGCGGGTCTTTTATGCGGCAACCCGTCGGGCCGTACGGCGGCTGGCGGCGACAGACTCGGAAGCCACGCAGCGACCCCCCGCCGACATAGCGGCTGGCAGCCGTCAATGATGCGCTTCGACGAAGTAACCGCGGGGTGCGTCGACGTCGCCCGATGACGCGGTGACAATCTGCCTCCCCCAGGCCTTGCTGGGTTCGGCGATATCGGTGACGCTGGCCTTCCAGCCTCGTTGTTCAGCAAGGTCGCCAGGCTGGTCGGATCCGAAGAGCCAGGGCGAGCCCTGCTCGGCCATCGCCCGCAGCAGTGGTGCCATTGAGGGTGACGTCAACAAACTCTGCCCGACGACGTCGTAGAGCAGAACCGAGCCGGGTGCTGACATCGCCGCGACGCGGTCGAACAGCAGATGTACAGCGTGCGCGTCGAGATACTGCAGCAGACCTTCGAGTAACCAGACCGTCGGTTCGGCGGAGTTGAAGCCGGCTGCTCGGAGGGCGGCGGGCCAATCATCGACGAGGTCGCAAGCGATGGCGACGCGTCGACAGCTCGGCTCGTCGGCGCCGAGAACCTCGTCCTTGGTGGCAATGACCCGGGGCTGATCGAGTTCGAAGACCGTGGTGCCGTCGGGCCAAGGCAACCGATAGGCCCGCGAGTCCATACCTGCGGCGAGAATGACGACCTGTCTTGTGGAGCGGGTAGCCCGAAGCAAGGCTTCGTCCCAGAACCGAGTCCGCACAACGATCTGCACCGTTGACTGCTCGCCGGCTCTGTCGATCGCCGCGGCCAGCGCTCGCCGCCCCTCCTCGCCCGCGAGCTTGTCGGCGTAAGGATCGACGAACAAGCCGTCGGTAAGGGCGGATTCCCTGGCTCGGATGGCCGCCACGAGCAGGGCTGTGTCGGCGACTGCTCGTAGATTCCTGTTCTGCGGGTGTGCATTCACGCCGCTATCGTCGACGACTGCCCGGCTCTTGGCTTGGATATTTTTGCCGGCCTCCGGGGGGTTCGCCGAGATTCACGTGGCCGGGTAGGGCCGATCGTGACTGCACGTATTGCGTCGGGGTATGGGCGGTGAACTGGCGGAAATCCCGGACGAAGTGCGCCTGATCGAAGTAGCCCAGTTCGCTGGCGATCGTCGCGCCCGACGCACGGTCACTGTCGAGCCGTCGCAGCGCTGCCTGCACACGACGAACACGCTGAAAAGACTTGGGCGCGAGGCCGACCTCGTCGCGAAAGAGTGCGGTGAATCGCTTAGGCGACAATCCGGCCGCCTCACGGGCAGCGGCGATGCGCATCGACGGCGTGCGTTCTATCTCGGCCAACGTCGACGAAACCGCCGGACTGTGGCCGGTGTAACCAGTTGCCATGCGCTGCAACAGGAACTGTTCGATCAGGCCAATGCGAGCCGTTCTCAGTGGCGTCTCGACCAACCGTTCGCGCAGTACGGTCGCGCTCGCGCCCAGTAGTTGATCCAATCCGACACAGCAGTTTTCTAGCTCACCGAGCGCAGTGCCCAGGAAGGCCCAGGCGCCACCGGGCCGGAAGTGAATGGTCATGACCGCCTGGTCTGGAGTCAGGTGAATGATGTAGGGAGTGGTCCCAGCGCCGGCTACGAACGCAGGCGGGACCTGCAGTCGGGTGTGCCCATCCGCGGCGTAGAGACAGAGGTCGGAGTTTCCGGCGACGTCGATGATGACGGTCAACGCCCCGCGGGGGACAGCCCAGCTGCGATTCTCGGCGCCGGAGCCGCGATCCCAAGAGCCCAGGAACTCGACATGGGCGTCCAGCGGGGATGTCGGGCGGAGCAGTGCGGTTCCGCGGGACATGCGATCTACCATCATGTCGACGTTAATCCGAAGTGGTACCCGGAAGACACACCCAACTGGGATCTATGTGGGTGCAGCGGTGAAGTAGCTGTCAGCGGCACGTGAAAACTGACCCCACCGCCGCCGAGTGGGTAACGCGACTAGCCGAAGCCCACCAAGCCGGACGCATCCACACCGAACTCACCCGGCTCGGGCGTTACCCGCTCATCGTCATCGACGAATTCGGCTACATCCCTTGCGAACCCGAGGCCGCCAACCTGTTCTTCCAACTGGTCTCGGCCCGCTACGAACGCGCCAGCCTGATCGTCACCTCCAACGCGGCGTTCGGCCGCTGGGGCGAAGTGTTCGGTGACGACATCGTGGCCGCCGCCATGATCGACCGTCTCGTGCACCACGCCGAAGTCATCACATTGAAAGGAGACAGCTACCGACTCAAAAAACCGAGACCTTGGCCGCACACTGCCGCGACCACCGCCACTGAGGAATAGTCACCAACCACCACCGGCAGGGGGTCAATTTTCAGCCGCCGTCGACAGCCGTTTCGGGTTTCGACGCATCGACTTTGCTGATTGTGTTTATCCGGCGGAGGATGGGGCATGGAGTCACTGTGGCCTGCCATCCAGTTGCCAACAAGCAGGCCGAGAACCCGGAGCACACGAGTTGAACGTCCGAAAAGGTTTCTTTCTCTTAGCCACTTGCCTAGCCGCGACACTTCTATTCGCAGCGAGTGCACTGGCATCGCCACGGCCGACGATCCCTGGAGCTGATGCCGCCATCGCCAAGGCCGAAAGCCTTCTCGGGACAGACCAATTCGGTCAGTACGGGTGTGAAGCTCTGGTGGCCTATGCCTTCGGTGTGCCGCAAGATCGGTACGGCTGGGACGGCGCTTCTGAGACCATGTACCAAACACTCCTCACGCAAGGGAAGATCCACACTGACATGAACCCTCCGCGTGGCGCGCTTGTCTTCAGCAGAGGGTCTGTCGGTCCCCATATCGCCATCGCCCGCGGAGATGGGACCTACGTATCCGGCGGCGTTCAGGGCTTATCACCGGGATACGGCGACGGGAGCAACATCCAAATCCTGCCCAGCCCCAATCTTGGGCGCGACTGGACCTATCGGGGCTGGAGTCTGGGCTTCCCGAAGTAGGTCGGGGTCGACAGCGAACGGGAGCCAGTGAGCCTCAACGCCGCGCGATAACGCGAACTGTCTCACGGCTTGTCGCATAAATCTGTCTCAAAGTTGTGTCATGTTTTCGACGCGACCCGCCGTCAATAAGTGAGGTCGATGCCCGACGTCGGTCTGCGGGCACCAGTCGCGCTATGGCGGGCGAACCGGAGCGCCCGGCCTCCGTCGGACGGGGCGTATTTAATCACTGCCAGAATCTCCGACAGACGATCGGCTGCAGCGTCATGATTCGTCACTACCCCACAGCGCGGCCGATGAGTTGGTGGCTGCCGGCCGGTCCAACCTCGTGACACCCAAGGAAAGGACACCGCCATGTCAGAGCTTCTCGTCGACTTCATCACCTCCCTCGACGGCAACGCATCGGCAGAGGGATGGCCAGGCTTCTGGGGCCTCGAGGGCCCGGAATACCTCGCATGGCTCGACGAGCAGCCCGAGGCCACCTACCTGATGGGAGCAAACACCTACCGCCTGATGTCGGGCTTCGCCGCCGGCGAGGTCCCCAATGGCCAAGACGAGTTCAACGGCTGAAGAAGAAGCCTCATCGACGAGCTCACGTCACCCAGTCCGCCCGTTTCGAAGGCCACCGCCCGCCACCTCTTCGAACCGGTTGAGCCAATGCGGTCGTCCTTACATGGCGCCTGCGCCGACCGAATCGGTGACGGCGCTCCGAAAAACTTTGTAGCGCACCACGACCGCGTGCTACAGCAGCAACGCGCGTGTCTCCTCGGCGGACACCGTCGCGGTGTCTCAGGTTCGTATCACATACGACGTCGACATGACAGGGTGGCTGAGAACACAACATCGAAGACGCCCGTCACGTCGCGATGACCCGCCGCGGACGGCGCCGAATGGGTCGATTGATCACATGACAGTGCATGCTCGAGGCGGACTGAATTGCAGCAATCGTCGTGGAAAGCGCGCTGTGCGACTTCTTGGCAGTGCCGACTCCGTAAACCCACAGTCGGCACCGCCTGCCGACTCCCTTCGAGACGCCCGACGCCAGTTCGACACTCGGGCAGGTAGTTTGATTCGGCCATCTTGAACGTGCGAGCGCAGCCCGACTTCGGCGTTTCATGTCCTACGAGCGTTCAGTCGAGGTGTCGATCGACATCCATCCGCTTGTGGAGGATGCGCACCACATCAATCAGGTCGTCGCCAGCAATCCGGTAGTACAGCGTGTGCGATCCGACCGCGTACTTTCGGTAGCCCTCGCGTACCTCGTCGCACAGACGCCCGATCAGAGGATGGTTCACCAACCGTTCGATCGCTCGCTGGATCTCACGAACGTAGGTCTCAGCCTGATCTTCGCTCCAACGCTCGCGGGTGTAGTCCCAGATGTTACTTAGGTCCGCCTGCGCGGCAGGTGAGAGTACATAGCGGCTCACCGACCACGCGGTTCCTCGGCCCGCTTTCCCGATACGAACTCATCGAAGTCGAATGGTGTCGACTCGCCACTGCGTTCACCGACAATCAAGGACTGACGCAGTGCGCGCAACCTCGTCTCGCGATCCTCGAGTAATCGCAATGCGGTTCGCACGACATCGCTGGCTGAGCGATAGCGGCCCGACGCGACCTCATCCTCGATGAACGCGTTGTAATGGTCGTCCAGGCTGAATGAGGTGTTCCTTCCCATGCAACCGAGTGTACCAACTATTGGTAACTCGCACAGCGCTTCGAGGAGCTCGTCGCGATTGCGGGTGTGTCCGTAGAAATAGCGGTGAATCAATCCGGCGCGCCTGCACACGGAACTCATGCGTTGCTTGGCAACGCCTACGGGCGCCACCTCGTCGAGGCCCGCATCGATCAGATCGGCACATCGTTGCGCGAGCCGATCTTCGCGCTGACGCCGCGAAAAGGGGCAACGACCGTTGCCACGTCAGCTATCGCGAACGTTGACACAGCTCTCTGTCAAGAGTGCCATCGCGAGGGTCCTCTCCGACGTGAAGCTCAAGCGCGGGTCGCAATGGTGTGTTATGCCACCGCGCCAGGGCTGACTCGCTGCCGATCTCGCCAGTGCGCCCGCTCGATCTCGCGAGCTTCCGTCATCAGTTCGTGGATGCGCTTGCCCAGCCAGAGCTCGATCCAGTGACGCACCCGTGGCGTCGCCGCCACCTTCGCTATTGGGCGCCCGAGGGCCTGGGTCAGTGCGAGCCGTGCAGACGAGCGCTTCTTCCCGTAGGCGTTGAGCTCTACCGGCCCCAGCGTGGGCAGGGTCAGTTCTTCCAGCGCAGTGAACACCGCCCAGGCGAAAGGTCGTGCCCAGATCGGCGCCCACCGAACGCCGTAGGTGAAGTCCACGATGGCGTGCCCGGCGACAGAGAAGGCCAGGCTAGGCCGGATCTGTTCGGAGTAGTAGCGCTGCCAGTCGGCGTAGGTCTGCGGGATGATTGTGGAGTCGATGCCGAGTAGTGGCGGGATGCGCAGGCCCTCTTGCCAGTACTGCTCACGCTCGGCATCCGACAGTTTCCGTACGTAGGTTTCGTACGCAACGAGTTGCGAATCCCAGATCAGACAGTGCCCGGCGATAGCAAGATGCGGCAGCAGCGGGCTGTAGTCGCTGCGGGTCACGGGGTCGTATCCGGTCGCCTTGCGATGCAGTCCTTCGACCCACTTGCCCGCACGGTGCGCCTCGACAGTGTCGGCGAAGATTGAGGCGTACACCCAGTACGCGGTCTCCTTGGCGCGTGTGATCGGATCGATCATGTGCTTACTGTGGTCGTAGACGGCTTGGGCCACACCGGAAAGCAGGGCCGTGTAGGCGGCATTGCGCAGGCCGCCGACTAGAACCACCGGGTGGCGGACGATCTCCCAGGCCAACGCGTCAGGCCCGAAGAACCCTTCATCCCGACGGGGTCCCGGCCGTTTGGGAATGGTGTAGCTTGCGCGAGAGGCCATTTCGTGTCTCCTTCGACATCGTTGTCATCGAATCGGATTCCGGCGGTCAGACCGCCCGGCTGAGCACCATCGGCAGGATGTTGCTGCGCGTGAACTCCACGAGGCGGGCCTCGTCGTCGACGAGCGCACCGCTGGGGTAGAGCAGCAGCGAATGCGCCAGACGGACAAAAATTTCCGCCAGCATGTTGGGATCGCCCTTGATGGCCATCCCGGCCTCGCGGGCACGCAACAGATGATCGGCGACATAGGCGCGGCTTAGCCCAAAGAAAACCCCGCCGTCGATGGACAGCAGCGGCAGGACCGCATCCGGATCGGTGACCAGCAGCCTGCGCAGCAACGAGTCTGAGGCCAGCAGCCGTGCCGCGGTAACCACGCCGCGCACAATCCGCTCCTCAGACATTTCCATACCCGCTAGTTCGGCGTCGAATTCTGCGATGAAGCGACCGACCGCGCGCGCGACGACCGCGGACAGCAGAACGTCCCGGCTCGTGAAGCGGCGGAACAGCGTCACCCGCGATACCCCCGCGGCCTGAGCAATGCGGTCCAGCGAGGTCCGGCGGAGCCCGAATTCCATGAACTGTTGTTCGGCGGCCTCGAGAATGCGCTCGGCGTACTCGTCGAGCTGCTCGGGTGTGTTGAGCAGGCCCGCGAGCAACCCTTCCGCGTCAACCTGAGATACTGACATACGTGAATAGTATCTTGATCTCTTCGACTGTCAAGACTCATAGCGCCGCTAGAACGCCTTGGGTTCGGCCTATCGCCCGCGCTCCGTTAACCGGACTGGAAGCCGGTCTTTCGCCTCCGGCAGCGGCTTGGCCGCATAGGCCATCACGTAGTCGGGCTCAACCGACCACTCGAACTTGCGCAGCCACCGGTGCATGGCGGCCTTGATCTCCATGCCTACGAAGAACTGCTGATACATTTGTGCACGCCACTGCCTGGACGAGTAGCGCGTTCACTCCCGCTGGCGATGATCGCGCTGACCCCTTCAATGAATCTTCTGCACGGCGCGTTTCTGGATGAACTCCATCAGGATCGCGACGAGGTTCGTCTCCCACCAGGGATGCAACTGCGCGTGGTACGCGTACGACATCGAGCGTGCGGGATCTCCAGTGCTTACTCAATGCTGCAAGTGGTCGGCATTAGGCAGACCTACGATGTATTGGCCGAGATCTGCTTTTTCCCCTTCATCTGGGCGCTGTGCTCGCCCGTACCGGCTTCGCTTGAACCTGCCATGGTTGACCAAGAGGGGTGGGGCGACGCGACCGACTGGATTATGCATCGACGCATGGTGGAGCGAGCCGACCTTCGTAGCGTGCTTAAGCGACTTCCCCCAAACAACACACCCAACGCAACGCGACCGAAGCGAATGGGTCGAAATGTCCGCTAAGGACGCGTCCTATGAACTCGAAGGACAGATCAAAGCGTGATGGCGGGGCGTTGCGCGGATGAAGAATCCGCCTTTCCGACTGATGCCCGACGCTTGCCCATCGCGCCAAAGCTGCCACCACCACCGATAGCACCCGATTATGTGAACCGCGACAAGTACAACTGGTCAGCTACAGCGACAGTGTTCGCGAATTGTTTTTTTGTCATTATTGCTTGGCCATGTTCGCGAACCGCGACAAATGCAATTGGTGTGCAACGGTTATCGTCTTCGTCGGACCGTTACGGTGCTTGCCAAGGATGAGGTCCGCTTCTCCACCGCGTGGGTCGTCCCGCTCGAACGCATCCGGCCGGTGCAAAAGGATTACTACGTCGCTATCTTGCTCTAAACTTCCCGATTCGCGCAGGTCAGAGACCATTGGCCTCTTGTCCGTTCTTTGCTCTGGGCCACGATTCAGCTGGCTGATGGCCACCACGGGTACATCGAGTTCTTTCGCCATCAGCTTCATGCTTCGTGAAAAGTCTGATACTTCCTGTTGTCTCGACTCATACTTCTTGCCCGACGTCATCAGTTGTAGATAGTCGACCACGATGAGTCTGAGGCCCGCTTTTTGGCTGAGGCGACGTGCCTTCGCGCGGATCTCCATCATTGTCAGGTTCGGCGAATCGTCGATATACAAAGGCGCTTCGCTGATTTCGCTCATCCGGCGTGCAAGCCGGGTCCAATCGTCATCGCTCATGCGGCCCGAGCGCATGTCGGCCAGCTTGATCTTCGCTTCGGCTGACAACAGCCGCATCACGATCTCGGACTTGCTCATTTCCAGCGAGAAGATGACGCTGGGCATCTGGTGCTTGATCGAGCAAGACCGCAAGAAATCCAGTCCCAGAGTCGAGTTGTGCGTGGGAATCATGGCGCGACTTGCCAGATACAAGTGGTCGGCGTTGTCGACCTCGACACACCGCACTGGGACACTCGCAACGGGCCGCACGTCCACAATGAAGCGCGACCCCGATCGCGCGACGCTCCGAGCTGCCCGGCGCTCCTTGTGCAGCAGTGCTTTTCGGGTGAGGCCGAACACCTCGTTCTCAGTTGAGAACGTCAGCGTGTAAGCGATCGACGTGGACTCGCTCCGTCCCCGCACGGATTTCTTCGATGTCTGGCAGCGATATCCGAGGCTCACGATCAACTCGGCGACGTCACTCGCCAGTCGACGATCAGTGACGGAGAACTGGACTGCTCCGCCGGCGGTCACTGTTCCGTCGGTGTCCAACAGACCCGCCAACAACGCTCTACGCTGCGACTCTGACGCCCGCAGATACTCGCTCGGGATGTGCTTGCTTCCCAGTACGCCGATCGACCGGAGTCGCGCTTGAAGTGTGCCAACCGCATTTCGGCACTCCTGGCAGAGCCGGAGGCCGCACGATGGTTTTCCGCAACGCACGCATGTGGGCGCGGGCACTTGATCCGAAATAAACCGTGCGCGTCCTCCACAGGACCGGCCACACGTCCGAACCTGACTGGTCTGCGGAACAAAAGATGTGCCGCAGACGACACACTTGCGCGCAGCGATCGGCTCGGCATCCGGCAGGCACAACTGGTAGCGATACTTTGCAACCGCCGATCGACGCGCGACGAGACCTTCGCTCTCGATGCGCATGATGATCTCCGGGTCTGCTGTCGTGATCTGCGCTGCCGCGGTCGTGCCGTCCCCCAGCCAGGCGCCGAGAGTGTAGGGCGGTACGAGTAGGTCTCGCTCGCGAGCCTGCAGGGGGGCGGCATTGACGACCGAATGGTTCAGGCGACGGTCCGCTGTAGGGCACCGGAGTGTGTCAGCGATTTCGCGGGTGGTGCGCACAGCCGCAAAAGTTCGCTGATTCCTCGTGCGGTTGTACCCGACCGCGGCCGCCTGCGCCGACTTGCGCGATGCTCGAGTCTCGGTGAGCCACTGGTGTTCAGCATCGGCGACGATCATCGTTCCATCCGAGAATTCCACCTCGTAGCAAGGCCGCCCGAGCATGATTTCCGTCGCCGCGACCACTTGCGTCGGCTCTCCGTCCGCGCCGAGCAACCACTCCCCGACCGCAACGTCGCCCATCGTCGTCCAGCCCGTCGGCGTCGGCAGCGGCGTATCGAGCGCCAGCGCCTTCCCGACACCGGGCCTCGCCGCGATGATGATCATCTGACCCGGATGCAGACCGTTGGTCACGTCGTCGAGTTCAACGAAGCCCGTCGGAACGCCACGCGCCAGACCGCCTTGCGAGGCGATCGCGTCGATCTCGTCCATCGTCGGCTGCAGCAGTTCTTCGAGCGGAACGAAATCCTCGGACGTCCGGCGCTCGGTGACGTCGTAGATCTCCGACTGTGCGCGGTCGACGATCTCGTTGACATCCGCGCCCTCGGCGCCCGCGTAGCCGTACTGCACGACCCGCGTACCCGCCTCGACCAGCCGCCGCAGCAGTGCCTTCTCCGCCACGATGCCCGCATAGAACCCCGCATTCGCAGCCGTCGGCACCGTCGAGATCAACGTGTGCAGATACGGCGCCCCACCGATGCGCCGCAGCAGCCCACGCCGATCCAACTCAGCGGCCACCGTCACCGCGTCGGCCGGCTCGCCGCGGCCGTAGAGGTCGAGGATCGCGTCGTAGACGTTCTGGTGCGCGGGACGGTAGAAGTCACCCGGACGCAACTTCTCGAGCACGTCGGCGATGGCGTCCTTGCTCAGCAGCATCCCGCCGAGGACCGCCTGCTCGGCGGCTTGGTCTTGAGGGGGTTGGCGCCCGAAGTCTTCACTGGGCGGCGGTGTGTCCATCCCCGGGTGGCCCGCACCATGGCCCAGGTCGTCCACGACAGCCACGAAGCGTCTCACCCCCTCTATTCACTATCGAACGTACATTCGATACCCGCTTATCGCGACTGTAAGCCAGACCGCCGACAATCCGCTTCCGCGGTGCCGAACCTGTCCCGCCGAGCGCCTACGCTAGACGTTGCTGGCGGGGGCGCAACCAGCCCTTGTTCATAGACCTGTGGATGGGGTGTGGATAGCGCTGGACAGCCATGTTGAGTCGTTGGGGAGAACCTGTTAACGAACCACTTCGCTCACTGCGTCTGTGCAGATAGCCGCACCATAAACCGCTTGGGATGCTGTGGATGAGAATTGCTCCGGCGTGTCGGCCGGGGTTGCGAAGTCGGGCGTGTTGTATTGCGGCCCGGGGCCATGCAGGTTAACAGCAGGTTAGCTTCGCTGGGGCCTAATCCATGTCAGGAGTTCGCCAGCGCACACAGCAACGGCCGGGTGAAGATCGATCATGGCTTCACCCGGCCGTATTTGACGCTGCTGCTACTTACCGGCGACGACTTCCAGCGACACCGAGGCGGCGATCTCCGGATGCAACCGGACCGCGACCGGATGCGTGCCCGTCGTCTTGATGTGCGCCTTGGGCAGCTGGACGGTGCGCTTGTCGAGATTCGGGCCGCCGGCGTTCTTGATCGCCGCGACCACGTCGGCCGTCGTCACCGAGCCGAACAGCTTGCCGCTGTCGGCAGCCGCCTTGACCTGCAGCTGCACCGGACCGAGGTTCTCGATCGCGGTCTTCAGCTCGACGGCATGCTCGCGGCCCTTGACGGCCTTCTGCTCGCGCGCCCGGCGGATCTCCTCGGCTTGGCGCTCCGCGCCGCGGGACGCCGTGACGGCCAGTCCGCGCGGCACCAGATAGTTGCGGCCGTAGCCGTCCTTGACCTCGACGATGTCGCCCTGCACACCCAGGTGTTCGACGTCGGCGGTGAGAATCAGTTTCATCGTCTGTTCCTCCCTATCGCGTCGACGAGCTGAACGGCAGTAGCGCAACCTCGCGCGCGTTCTTCACGGCGATGGCGATGTCACGCTGGTGCTGCACGCAGTTGCCTGTGACGCGGCGGGCGCGGATCTTGCCACGCTCGCTGATGTAGGTGCGCAGCAGCGCGGTGTCCTTGTAATCGATGGTCTGCCCCTTCTTGGAGCAGAACACGCACTTGCGGGTCTTGACCGGCTTCTCGGGAGCCGGCCGACGCTTGGTGGCCTTGGCCATGTGTCTTTCTCTTTCTTGCTACTTCGTTGATCGGTTGTGGATCAGAAGGGTGGCTCGTCGTCGGCTCCGGAGAACGACCCCGACGCAGGAGCGCTGCCCCACGGGTCGTCCTTCGGCTGCTCGGCGGGACGCGAACCGCCACCGCCGCCGCCGCCGAATCCGCCGCCGCCACCGCCACTGCGGCTGGCCTTGTTCACCTTCGCGGTGGCGTACCGCAGCGACGGGCCGATCTCGTCGACCTCGAGCTCCACGACGGTGCGCTTCTCGCCATCACGGGTTTCGAACGAACGCTGCTTGAGCCGGCCCTGCACGATCACCCGTGAACCACGGGTCAGGCTCTCGGCCACATTCTCGGCGGCCTCCCGCCAGATGTTGCAGCGCAGGAACAGCGCTTCGCCGTCCTTCCACTCCCCGCTCTGGCGGTCGTAGATGCGCGGTGTCGACGCCACGGTGAAGTTGGCGACGGCCGCACCCGACGGTGTGAACCGCAGTTCCGGATCGGCGGTCAGGTTTCCGACGACGGTGATTATGGTGTCACCAGCCACGATGTCCTCCTGGGTTGGCGGTGTAGCTCAGGCGAGTGGTCGCAGGCGAGCCTACGGAAGCACTCCGACGCGTACAGCCTGTTCTCGGGACTAGTGCTTGTCCGTCCGCATGACCTTGGTCCGCAGCACGGACTCGTTCAGGTTGAGCTGGCGGTCCAGCTCGGTCACAGTCGCGGGTTCGGCCTTGACATCGACGACGGCGTAGATGCCCTCGGCGTGCTTGGCGATCTCGTATGCCAGCCGCCGGCGGCCCCAGATGTCGACCTTGTCGACGCTGCCGCCGTCCTTGCGGATGACGTTGAGGAACGTTTCCAGCGACGGAGCCACGGTGCGCTCGTCAAGGGTGGGGTCGAGGATGACCATGATTTCGTATGGACGCATGAAGACCTCATCACCTCCTACGGTCTTGTCGGCCACGGTCGTTCCGTGGCAGGAGGGTCGCCTGCGTCGGCAACCGGCCCAGGCTACAGGAAACCGCGCTGATCTGCGAAATCGCGCTGTTCGGCGTCGCCTCGTCGCGATTGTGAATCTGGCTGCGCTTCGACGGCGTGTCGCGCAGGTAGTTTCACAATCGAAGCGACGGCGGTGCCGAATAGCGGGCCGCCTACTTCGAAACTGCAGTCAGATCGCGATCTTCCGCGAATTCGCGATCTGTGCGCAGTCTCGACGCGTCCGGGCGCAGCCAGTCCGGCAGCCACCGCGGCGGCGCGTCCGGCGCCCCGTCGAACACTCCACCCGCCGGGTCGTCGACAAGCCCGCGCGCCCGCACGAGGTCCAGTTCCGGACGGTAGATCTGGCGGATCACCAACGCGCACAGCCCGACCACCGCGACGTCGCGCAGCAGCACGGTGATCGTGAACGGCTGCTCGGGCAGGCCCCGGTTCGCCTCCCCGTAGAGGTACAACATCCGCGGCACCCACACCAACGCGTCGATCGTCATCCACACCAACAGGATTCGCCGGTGCGGCAGCGCCAGCACCGCCAACGGCACCAACCACAGCGAGAACTGCGGGCTCCACACCTTGTTGGTCAACAGGAACGCCGCCACGACCAGGAACGCAATCTGCGCCACGCGTGGCCGCCGCTTGGCGGTCAACGCGATGTAAGCGATTGCGATGCAACACGATACGAACAGGATCGCGGACACCGTGTTGGTCACCGTCGGCGGCTGCCAGAAGCCGAGGTCGGGATCGAAACCGCGCCAGCCGGTGAACGACTTGATGACGTTGTAGATCGAGTCCATGTCGTCGCCGCGACGGGTGTTGAGCCGGAAGAACTCCGACCAGCCCCGCGGGAACAACACCATGATCGGCAGGTTGACCACCAGCCAGGTCAGCACTGCGCCCGCGGCGGTCTTGCCGACCGCCCGCAGCTTGCCGGTGCGCACCGCCAACACCGCCAGCGGCGCCAACAGCAGCAGCGGATACAGCTTGGCCGCCACGCCGAGCCCGATCAGCGCGCCGGCCAGCACCGGTCTTCGCCGCGCCCAGGCGAGCAGCGCGCCGGTCGCGAAAGCCGTTGCCAGGGCGTCGAAATTCGTGAAGATCTGAAAGATCACCAACGGTGACGCCGCCACCAATGCGGCGTCCCAGACCCGTCGCGGCCCGGCCAGCCGCGACGTCGCCCACACCGTGATCAGCCACGCCAACGCCAGCCCGAACGCGGCGATGTTGAAGAACATCACCACCTCGGCGATGACCGGCACCGGCCCCAATTTGGTCAACGCGGTGTAGGTCTTGGCCAGCGACATCGACAGGTATTGGTAGATGCCGGTCAGCACCGGATATTCCATGTACCGCACCGCGATGTTGCCGTCGTACTGGATTCGCGGCGCTCCGGTGGCGTCCTTCTCCACCCAGTTCGACTTGTACGGGAACTTGCCGAGGTTCAGCAGTTCGGCGGTGTAGAGCGGAACCGTGTCGGAGTAGCACAGCTGGTAATACGCCCGCTGGTTGTCCCAGTTGCCGACCCGCTGATCGGCGGTGCCGGTGCCGGTGGTCTGCAGGCACGCGGCCTTGGTCGAGTATCCGAGCGCCAGGAACACCAGCGCGATGATCAGCATCACCCGCAGCGGGGTGAGGAACCGTTGCCTGCCGATCAGCGCGTGCCTGCCGACCGGGCCGCCGATCACCTCGGACAGCGCGGAGCCGATCGCGTCGGTGCGGCTCGGCAGGTCGCGGTCGTCGAGGCTCCTGAGGTCGCGCGCCGCCGTGCCGGGCGACACCGTCGACGGTTCGCCGGTCTCCTCGCCCCCCACCTCGGTCACGGAGGCGGCAGGGGCGCGCCTGGCGCTACGGGTGCTCCGACCGGTCCCGGTGGCGGCACTCCCGGCGGTGCGGGCACGGGCGCGCCGACCGGTCCTGGCGCGGGGGCAGGCGGTGCCGGCGGGCCGACGGGCACCGTCGTCGGGGGGCCCCACGGGATCGTGATGCCCGGCGCGACTTCGATGGTCGGCTGGATGACCGTTTGCGACGGTGGCGTCGGTGGCGTCGTCGGGGCAGCCGTCGTCGACGGTGGGGCGGGCGCCTGCGGTACCCCGGCGTAGCCGCCGATCTCCTCGGGCTCGGGGAACTCCTCGACGTCGGTGCCCTCCAGTGCGCCGTCCATGGTGGCTTTCCAGATGTCAGAGGGCAGACCGGAGCCGTAGATCGGCGCGCCCCACTTGTTCTCCAGCGGCTTGGTGCCCTCGGTGGTGCCCACCCAGACCGCGGTCGACAGCGACGGGGTGTAGCCGACCATCCACGCGTCGCGGTTGGCGTCGGTGTCGCCGAGCTGGTTGGTGCCCGTCTTGGCGGCCGACGGCCGTCCGCCGGCCAGCGCATGGCCGTTGGAGTAGGCGGCGATCGGTTGCATCGCGCTGGTGACGTTGTCGGCCACCTTCTTGTCAATGCGCTGCTCGCCCGAGTTGTCCTGCTGGGACGCGTCGAACAGCACCTCGCCCTCGGAGTTGACGACCTTCTGCACGAAGTGCGGCTTGTGGTAGACACCCGAGGCCGCCAACGTCGCATATGCCGACGCCATGTCGATCACCCGAGACTGGTACTGGCCCAACACGATTCCGTTGTTGGGCGGACCACCTTTGCCGTCCTCGGACAGCGTGTGTTCGACACCGGGGAAGCTCTCGGCGATGCCGGCCTGATGGGCGGCCTCGGCGACGTCCTCGGGCCCGTTCTTGAGCTTCAGCATGAGGCGGTAGTAGCTGGTGTTGAGCGAGCGCTTCAGCGCCTCGGCGATGTTGCAGGTGCCGCAGCCGCCGCCCTCGACGTTGGTGATCTTGATGCCGTTGACTTCCAGCGGCGAACTGTCGACCTGCGTGCCCAGCCCCATGCCCTGCTGCAGCGCGGCGACCAATGCGAACACCTTGAACGCCGAACCCGTCGGCAGGCCGGCCTGGGCGAAGTCGAAGCCGTTGGCGTCCGTGCCGCCGTAGTAGGCCTTCACCCCGCCGGTGCGTGGATCGATCGACACGATCGCGGTCCGCATGTCGGGGTCCTGGCCCTCGAGGTACTCCGTCGCCGCGTCTACCGCGGCGGCCTGCGCGTCCGGGTCGATCGTCGTGGTGATCTGCAGGCCCTCGGTGTTCAGCGTCTGCTCGTTGATGTCGAACAGTTCGAGCAGTTCCTTTTGCACCTGCCGCTCGATCAGGCCGTTGGGCCCGGTGGTCTGGTTCTGCGAGCGGGCCAGATCGGGCGGCACCGTCGCCGGGAACACCTGCGCGGCGCGTTCCTCGGGGGAGAGCGCACCGATCTCGACCATGCCGTCGAGCACCCAGTTCCACCGCGTGGTGGCGCCTTCGAGGTTGACCGCGGGGTCGAGTCCGGACGGCCGCTGGATCAACGCGGCCAGAAGTGCGCCTTCGGCGACATTGAGTTGTTCGACCGGCTTGTCGAAGTACGCCTTCGACGCGGCCGCGATGCCGTAGGAGCCGCGGCCGAAGTAGATGATGTTCAGATACGACTGCAGCACCTGGTCTTTGGACCATTCGCCGGACATCTTCGTCGAGATGACCAACTCCTTGGCCTTGCGGATCAGCCCGCCGATACCCGAGCGCTCGGAACCGACGAGCGCGTTCTTGACGTACTGCTGCGTGATCGTCGACCCGCCCTGCAGGTCCTCACCGGCCAGGTTGTTCTTGATCGCGCGCGCGAAACCGGTGAACGAGAACCCCGGGTTCGAATAGAAATTGCGGTCCTCGGCGGCCATCACCGCGTTGCGCACCTGCACCGGGATCTGGTCGATGTTGACGTCGACCCGATTGCCTTCGGGCGGAACGATTTTCGCCAGCTCGCTGCCGTCGCTGGCCAGAATCGTCGACACCTGGTTGGTTCGGATGTCGCCCGGCTCGGGCACGTCGACGATCAGGTAGGCCATCGCGAACGTGACGAGCGGCAGCACGATGAACACCACCGCGCCCGCGAGCAGTCCCCGGCGCACCCACTTCCAGTTGATCTGCTTGGGCAGGTTGCGCCGCGGACCCGACGGCCCGCCCGGAGGTCCCCCACCGCCGGGTGGCCTGCGCGGCGGGGGCGGAGGCGCCGGCGGTTTGGGTGCCGGCGTGCCGTCCAGCGCCGCCTTGACGACGTCGACCGGGTCGCGCAGGTGTGGCGGTCGCGCCTCGCGAACCGGCGGCAGCACCGCGGTGTGCCGATCGTCGGGCGGCGCCGACCGCCGCGGTCCCTTCCCGGGACCGCCGGGTGGGCGCTGCTGTGGACTGTGTGACGCGCTCACACCATCAGCCCCGCGTCCGGAACGGACATCGTTGACTGACCGGTCGTGGCGCCCTTCGCTATTCACTGGCCGTGCGCGCACGCTCGCGCGCGGTCCGAGTGCTGCGTGAACCCCGAGAACCTCCGGTTGGCGGGACTGCGCCGAGCACGTACGACTTGACCAGGTGATTCCAGCTGCAGGTGCGGCATACCTCCACCACGTGTACCGAGAACTCGTCGTATCGGGATGCCAGCAGGACCAACTCCTCGGCGGTTCGTGCGGAACCCGACACCGGGCCCAGATGGTCACCGAATACCCACGAAACCAGGGTGAGCTGTTCCTTGCGGCAGATCGGGCAAGTCACCGAACTGGGCTTGCCGTGGAACTTGGCGGCGCGCAGCAGATAGGGATTGGCGTCGCAGACCTCGGAGACGCCGGTGCGCCCCGAATAGACCTCGGCCAGCAGGGACCGTCGCCGAAGCGCGTAGTCCACCACCTGTCGCTGCAATCGCACGAGGACCAGAGTACGTCGGCGATGCGACTGCCGGAGCGTGACGGCGCGGTCCAGGCCATCTCTAAGGTGTTTGATCTGGAGATACGGGACCAACTTTCGCCGTATGCCGTCAACCTCAGGAGAACTGCATGCTGGACGGGCGCGACTTCGCCCTCGACGTTGGACCGGCCGCCGACGACGTCAGCCGCTTCACCCGTGAGCTTCCCGAGCACTGGTGCTTCGACGGCCGCGCGTTCGGCGGCTACACCTCGGCGCTCGCCTTGGCCGCGATGTTCGCGCACAGCGGCCGCCCGGCGGCGGCGTCGCTGTCGGTGACCTTCGTCGACGGCGGCGTACCCGGCCCGCTCGAAATCGACGTGCGCAGCATCCGCGGCGGTCGCACGGCCGCGGCCGTCGAAGCGACGGTCCGCCAGCGCGGCCGCACGATTCTGCTCGCCAACAGCTGGTTCGCCGACGGCTGGCTCGGGCCACCGTCGGTCGATGCGCCGGTCCCTTTCGAGCGCTACGGCACCGCGGCTTCGCCGCTGCCGGATCCGTCGGCGGGGTCGTCGCTGGACTGGATCGGCGAGGAGTACCCGTCGCTGCGGTTCGCCCAGCGCCGCGGCGTGGACTACCCCGCGAGCCTCGCCCACTTCGCGGACCGTCGGCCGGAGGTGGCGTTGTGGGTCAGCACAGATTGCGGGGCCCCCGGCGACACACGGGACCCTCTCGAGCATCCGCAGATCGCCGACGTGCTGCACGCCGACGCCCACCTCTTCGACGCGCCGGGCAAGGTCTGCGGCTTCGTCGACGCGTGGCTGCTGAGCCTGGACCTCAGCGTGGTGTGGCAGCCCGGGGCGCACCTCGTTCCGTCGACCGCATGGCGGCTGTTGGAGTCGCGCGGTTCGGTCGCCAACGGAGGCGTCTCGGCGTACGGCTCCCTGCGCGGCTCCGACGGGTCGCTGCTGGCCGTGCTGACCTCTCAGGGCCTCATCCGTTGAGGATCGGCTGATCTTTGCTTCTACGATCATCGACGTGGCAGCGAGCTGGTCTGGCCGACAGACACCGGGAACGCGCGCGAAGGACAGTGATCGCAACGACACCTGCCAGATCCTCGACAGCGCGCTGAGCGAGGGCCAGCTGTCGATGACCGAGCACGGCGAGCGGGTCAAGGCCGCGACCACCGCCATGACGCTCGGCGAACTACAGGCGCTGGTGGCCGACCTTCAGACCGGCAACGCGCCGGTGCAACTTCCGACGCTGAAGAAGCCGCGGGCGGTATCGGTCCCCGGCGGCGGCTGGGGTTTGCGTCTCGCGGTGGCCGGTGTGCTCGTGGTCCTCGGCGTCGCGATCGGCTGGGGTCTGTACGGCAACACCCCGTCGCCGCTGAACTTCACCTCCGACCCGGGCGCCAAGTCCGACGGCATCACCCCGGTCGTGCTCACCCCGCCCAAGCAGTTGCACTCGCTCGGCGGGCTGACCGGACTGCTCGAGCAGATGAAGCAGCGCTTCGGCGACACCACCGGCTACCGCCTCGTCGTCTACCCCGACTACGCGTCGCTGACCCGGCCGGACCCGAACGAGGACCGTCGCGAGCTCATCTACAGCTACCGCGGCGGCTGGGACGATCCGACGTCGAGCTCGAAGACCAGCGACGCCGTCGAGGTCGATCTGGGCAAGTTCGACGCCAAGGCCGTCGTCGGCGTCTTGCGGGGCGCCCCCGAGACGCTGGGCATCAAGCCGGAGGACGTCGACAGCACCTACTTGAGCATCGCTCCGGCCAACGACCCGACCACACCCGGCGCCCTGTCGATCGACGTCTACGTGTCCAGCGACTTCGGCAGCGGCTATATCGAGCTGGCCGGTGACGGCACGGTCAAGCAGGTCCGCTACCCCGGCTGACGCCCGACCGTTCGCGCGACGGTAACCCGATGTTCGCGCCGAATATATCGGCGCGATACTATGGTGCGAGGTGTCGAACCGCCGTAACGGACGAGCTGCGATTTCTTAAGGGGGTGTCCTCGGTGCTGGAATTGGCCATCCTGGGGCTCCTGCTGGAATCGCCGATGCACGGCTACGAACTCCGCAAGAGGCTGACCGGCTTGCTCGGCGCCTTTCGTGCGTTTTCGTACGGCTCGCTGTACCCGGCGCTGCGGCGGATGCAGACCGACGGGCTCATCGTCGAGGATGCGGCGCCGGACGGCACCCCGAAGATGCGCCGGGCGCGGCGCGTCTACCAGCTCACCGACAAGGGCAAGCAGCGCTTCGCCGAGCTGGTGGCCGACACCGGCCCACAGAACTTCTCCGACGACGGTTTCGGCGTCCATCTCGCCTTCTTCAACCGCACCCCGGCCGAGGCCCGGATGCGGATTCTGGAGGGGCGTCGTCGTCAGGTAGAGGAACGCCGTGAGGGTCTGCGCGAAGCCGTCGCGCGGGCTAGCAGCTCAATCGACCGGTACACCCGACAGCTCCATCAGCTCGGGCTGGAGTCCAGCGAGCGCGAAGTGAAATGGCTCAACGAGCTGATAGCGGCGGAACGTCTGAGCCAAGGGCGCTCGGACAACGCAGTGCAGCCCTAGGCAAAACCGAACCAGTACGGAAGAGGAGAGAAGTCGTCATGGCATCAAACGGAGAGGTGCGGGTCGCGATTGTCGGCGTGGGCAACTGCGCGTCGTCGCTCGTACAGGGCGTGCAGTACTACCAGGACGCCGATGAGACGGCCACTGTGCCCGGTCTGATGCATGTGCGTCTCGGCCCGTACCACGTGCGCGACGTCAAATTCGTCGCCGCGTTCGACGTCGACGCCAAGAAGGTCGGCTTCGACCTGTCCGAGGCGATCTTCGCGTCCGAGAACAACACCATCAAGATCGCCGATGTGCCGCCGACCAACGTGACCGTGCAGCGCGGCCCGACACTCGACGGCATCGGCAAGTACTACGCCGACACCATCGAGGTCTCCGACTCCGATCCGGTCGACGTGGTCAAGGCGCTCAAGGACGCCGAGGTCGACGTGCTGGTGTCCTACCTGCCGGTGGGCAGCGAGGAGGCCGACAAGTTCTACGCCCAGTGCGCGATTGACGCCGGCGTGGCGTTCGTCAACGCGCTTCCCGTCTTCATCGCGTCAGACCCCGTGTGGGCCAAGAAGTTCGCCGACGCCGGGGTGCCGATCGTCGGCGACGACATCAAGAGCCAGATCGGCGCGACGATCACCCACCGCGTGATGGCCAAGCTGTTCGAGGACCGCGGCGTGCAACTCGACCGCACGATGCAGCTCAACGTCGGCGGCAACATGGACTTCCTCAACATGCTCGAGCGCTCGCGGCTGGAGTCGAAGAAGATCTCCAAGACCCAGGCCGTCACGTCCAACCTGCAGCGTGAGTTCAACACCAAGGACGTGCACATCGGCCCGTCCGATCACGTCGGCTGGCTCGACGACCGCAAGTGGGCCTACGTGCGACTTGAGGGCCGCGCGTTCGGCGACGTGCCGCTGAACCTGGAGTACAAGCTCGAGGTGTGGGATTCGCCGAACTCGGCGGGTGTGATCATCGACGCGGTGCGCGCGGCGAAGATCGCCAAGGACCGCGGCATCGGCGGCCCCGTCGAGGCGGCGTCGGCCTACCTGATGAAGAGCCCGCCCAAGCAGCTGCCCGACGACGTGGCTCGCGCGCAACTCGAGACGTTCATCGAGGGCTGACCCTCTCTCCCCTGCGATTTGTGGAGTCTTACCGGCGGTGAGCGCCGCTGGGGCTCCACAAATCGCGTTTTGTAGGGTCATTTCGTGACCGAGATCTCGCCTGACGACGAGCTGGCTGCGCTCGACGAGTTCATCTTCCTCGACGAGAACGCGCGCCAAGCCGGCGTCGATGCGGTGCCGCCGGCGAAGCGCGTAGACGTCGGGCCGATCAGCGCGCTGAAGTTCGGCGACGGTGCCCCGCGGATCGTGTTCCTGCACGGCGGCGGTCAGAACGCGCACACCTGGGACACGGTGATCGTCGGCCTCGGCGAGCCGGCGCTGGCCATCGACCTGCCGGGTCACGGCCGCTCGGCGTGGCGGGAAGACGGCGACTACGGCCCCAAGCGCAATGCGGCGGCGATCGAACCCGTGGTCCGCGAACTGGCGGCCGACGCCGATCTGGTGGTCGGGATGTCGCTCGGGGGCCTGACCGCGTTGCGGCTCGCAGTGACGGCGCCCGACCTGGTGCGCCGGCTGGTGCTCGTCGACGTGACGCCGTCGGCGCCGGAGCGGCACACCGCGATGACCGAGGCGCAGAAGGGCACCGTCGCGCTGGTGCAGGGCGACCGCGTCTTCCCGTCGTTCGACGCGATGTTGGAGAAGACCGTCGCCGCGGCGCCGCACCGGGACCGGGAGTCGTTGCGGCGCGGGGTTTTCCACAATGCGAAGCGGCTGGAGGACGGCACCTGGACCTGGCGCTACGACTCCATCCGCAAGGGCGACGGGTTCGAGGGCTTGTGGGACGACGTGCCGCGGCTGACGGTGCCGACGACGTTGGTGCGCGGGGCAAACTCGTTCTTCGTCAACGACGACGACGCCGCAGAGTTCGCCCGGAACGCACCGGGTTTCAAGGACGTCCAGATCGTCGAGGACTCCGGGCACTCGGTGCAGAGCGACCAACCGGGCAAGCTGATCGAGATCCTCAGTGGTGTGCTCGCCGAGCCCTGACCACCGCTGACCGGAGGGTGATTTCCGCGCCTCCGTGGTTGGCTGTGCGACGCGGCACGTCGTCGTCGACCGTCAGGAGCTCCCATCCCTCGTCGAGCACCGACACCACGTCGGCGCTTGTGAAGAACACCGCGTCCGGCATTGTGCCGCCGGAGATGTCGGCATTCGAGGGATGATGTCCGACGACCAGCAGCGTGCCACCCGGCCGCACTGCGACGGCCAGCCGTCGAAACAACAAGTCGCGCTGGGCGACTCCATGCAGGTAATGCGTTGTCACCAAGTCGAACGCGGCTGGCGGCGGGGTCCAGATGCTGAGGTCCGCCTGTCGCCACTCGATCCGCGCCGCGACATCAGGTCCCGTCTGTTCCGCCCGGTCGCGGGCGCACTGTAGCGCACTGTCCACGAAATCGACTGCGGTGACGGCCCATCCGTTCTGCGCGAGCCAGATGGCGTCGGCGCCCAGGCCGCAGCCGGCATCAAGCGCACGTCCGGCGGGAAGTCCCACCACAGCATCCGTCAGCGTTCGGTTCGGGGTCGACATGCCTGCCGTGTGCGCCGCCGTCTCCCACCGCTGCTCCCAGAACGTTCTGTCGAGTTCGGTCACGCTTCCCAGCGTGCCCACTGTGCGCCGCGTCGGCAAATGTTCTTGCTATAAAGGCAAACGCTCAGTTAGTCTCCTGTTCATCTTCTGCTCGCCGACTGCTGGTCGGGCTGTCGTAGGTTTCCGCGCGTCCGGCCGCTCAGCCCTCGGCCGACTCGACGGAAGGACCCTGCCGATATGGCCCTCGTGCCGCTGAACCTGTTCGTCGCCCATGACGGGAAGTCCCGGCGTCAACACGTCACCTGCCGCTACAAGTGCGGCGACGCCTGCTCCAAGCCGGTCCCCAACACCAGCGGCAACGAGTACTTCGGCGACGTCGTCAAGGCGGTGTCCCGGCGGTCGATGCTGCAGGCCGGCGGCATCGCGGTGCTGGCCGTCGGCGCTGCTTCCGCGCTGGCCGCGTGCGGCCGCGACGGCCACCCGGCGGCTGCGCCGATGTCGTCGGCCCCACCGGCCGAACCGCCCGTGGGCATGCGGTTCGCCTCGGTCGCTCCCAACAGTGAGGACGCCGTCGTCGTCCCCGAGGGTTACCGCCAGGCGGTCGTCATCAGCTGGGGCGATCCGGTGCTGCCCGGCGCGCCCCCGTTCGACGTCCACAAGCAGACCGGTGCCGCCCAACGCGGACAGTTCGGCTTCAACAACGACTTCGCGGGCCTGCTGCCGATCCCGGGGCAGCCGAACCGCTTCCTGTTGGTCAACAACTTCGAGTACGTCACTCCGCAGTTCATGTTCCCGGGCTACGATCCGGACAAGCCCACCCGCGAGCAGTTCGAGGTGGAGATCGCCGCGGTCGGCATGGGCGTCGTCGAGGTCGAACGCACGCCGAACGGCCTGACACCGGTGCTGGGCCGCTTCAACCGGCGCATCACCGCCGACACCCCGTTCACGCTGACCGGTCCCGCGGCGGGCAGCGACTTCGTCAAGACGGACGCCGATCCCGACGGCCGCACCGTCGCGGGCACCTTCGCCAACTGCGCCGGCGGCGTCACCCCGTGGGGCACCGTGCTGTCCGGCGAGGAGAACTTCCACTCCTATTTCGGCGCCGCGACGCTGGCGCCTCGGCTTGGACCCGTCGACGCCGACCGCCGCGATCGCTACGGCATCACCGCCGAACCCTCCGAGCTGCTGTGGGAGACGTTCGACCCACGCTTCGATCTGGCCCGAAATCCTCACGAGGTCAACAGGTTCGGTTACGTGGTCGAACTCGACCCGTGGGACCCGAACTCGACGCCGGTCAAGCACTCGGCGCTGGGCCGGCTCAAGCATGAGGGCGCCACCATCTACGTCACCGGCGATGGCACGGTCGTCGCCTACACCGGCGACGACGAACGCTTCGACTACATGTACAAGTTCGTGTCGGACAAGAAGATTCGGCCCGGTCGCGACGCCGCCGCAATGGCGCACAACATGACGATCCTCGACGAGGGCACGCTGTACGTCGCCAAGCTGTCCAGCGATATCCCGGCCAACGAGATCGACGGCTCCGGCAAGCCGCCGTCCATCGGCGCGTTCCGGGGCACCGGCACGTGGGTCCCGCTGCTGCACTCGGGACCCGACGGCCGGGCCGAGTCGCTGGTCGACGGCATCTCGGCGCAGGAGGCCGCCGTCTTCACGCGGATCGCCGCCGACAAGGCCGGCGCCACGAAGATGGACCGCCCCGAGGACTTCGAGGCCAACCCCAAAACCGGCAAGGTCTATGTCGCGCTGACCAACAACGACGAGCGCGGCGCGGCGGGCGCAGCGCCCGCGGATGCGGCCAACCCGCGCAACGACAACAAGAACGGCCAGATCCTCGAGATCACCGACAACCACGCGGGCACCGACTTCACCTGGGACCTGCTGCTGGTGTGCGGCGACCCCGCGGCCGCCGACACCTATTTCGCCGGGTTCGACAAGACCCGGGTCAGCCCGATCTCCTGCCCAGACAATCTGGCGTTCGACAGCCACGGCAATCTGTGGATCTCCACCGACGGCAACGCGCTGGAGTCCAACGACGGGTTGTTCGCCGTCGCACTCGACGGGCCGAACCGCGGCGAGACCAGGCAGTTCCTCACCGTTCCGCTCGGTGCGGAGACGTGCGGTCCCGTCGTCACCGACGACGTCGTCACCGTATGCGTCCAACATCCGGGCGAGCACGACGACAACAGCATCGATGCCCCGCTGTCGCGGTGGCCGGAGGGCGGCAACGGGACGGCACGCCCGTCGGTGGTTGCGGTGTGGAAGCCCGGCGGGAACATCGGCCTTTAGCCTGCACTCGCGTCGAAACCGACGAAATGGCGGTTTCGCGGCCGGTTTCGCAGCCATTTCGTCGGTTTCGCGGGGTGTTGAGGGAAGTACGCTCGCGTAGGTGAGCTTTCCCATTCGCATCGGCGTGCAACTGCAGCCGCAACACTCCCCGAAGTACAGCCACATCCGCGACGCGGTCCGACGCTGTGAGGACATCGGTGTCGACGTCGCGTTCAACTGGGACCACTTCTTCCCGCTCTACGGCGATCCCGACGGCGCGCACTACGAATGCTGGACGATGCTGGGCGCCTGGGCCGAGCAGACGTCGCGCATCGAGATCGGCGCGCTGGTGACATGCAACTCGTACCGCAATCCGGAACTGCTCGCCGACATGGCGCGCACGGTCGACCACATCAGCGACGGGCGGCTGATCCTCGGCATCGGCTCGGGCTGGAAGCAGAAGGACTACGACGAGTACGGCTACGAGTTCGGCACCGCGGGCAGCCGGCTCGACGACCTCGCCGCGGCGATGCCGCGCATCACGTCGCGGCTGGCCAAGCTGAATCCGCAGCCCACCCGCGACATTCCGGTGCTGATCGGCGGCGGCGGCGAGAAGAAGACCCTGCGACTGGTCGCCGAGTACGGCGACATCTGGCACAGCTTCTCCGACAGCGCCGAGTATCCGCGCAAGGCCGAGATTCTGGCCGGCCACTGCGCCGACGTCGACCGCGACCCCGCGGCGATCGAGCGGTCGGCCGGGGTGTCGGGAAAGAACGTCGACGCGATGCTCACCGAGGCCGAGGCGCTGGCCGACCTCGGCGTGACGATGTTGACGGTCGGCGTCAACGGACCCGACTACGAGTTGTCCGACGCCGAGGCGCTCTGCCGGTGGCGCGACCGTCGTCAAAACGAAGGCGGCTGAAGCGGCGTAACGGCCAACGGCAAGACGGGCAGCGTGAGAGACTGTCGCCGCACCGCGCAAGCGTGGGGGTACCCCCACCGGAGGTCGGGAGAGCGATCCCACCCATGCCAAAGAAGTACGGGGTCAAGGAAAAAGACCTTGTGGTCGCGCATGTCGTCAACCTGGTCCTGACCGGCAAACTCCGCTCCGGCGATCGGATCGACCGCAACGAGATCGCACACGAACTCGGGCTGTCGCGCGTGCCGATCCAGGAAGCCGTCGTGCAACTGGAACACGACGGCATCCTGTCCACCCGGTATCACCGTGGCGCATTCGTCGAACGCTTCGACGAGGACTTCATTCGCGAACACCACGAGCTGCACGGCTTTCTGACCGGCATGGCCTCCGCGCGCGCCGCGGCCGATACTGACCCGCGCTTCCTCGACCGGCTGACCACGCTGACCGATCAGCTGCGCAGCACCCGCGAGTCGCGCGCCTTCCACGACGCAGCCTGGCAGTACCGCAGCGTGATCACCGACGCGTATGCCGGTCCCCGGCTGGCCGCATTGATCAGGTCGGTGCAAGCGTTCATACCGCGCCAATTCTGGGTCGCGTATCTGAGCAACCACGACGAGATGCTGCCGTACTACGAGAACGAGACCGCCGCGATCGGCCGCGGCGACGAGGCTGCCGCGCGCGGCGCATGCGTCGACCGCAGCGAGCTGATGGGCCGGATCATGCTCGCCGAACTGGTGCGTCGCGGGGTGCTGCGCGCGACGGGTGCCTCGTCGGTTGCGTTCTGATCGAGCCCAACGCGGTGCCGGCGCGCCGCTGACGGATACGTTGCTGAGGTGACCCCGTTCGTGCGGCTCTGCAGGACTTCGGTGGTGGCGCTGACCGCGGTGTTGGTGACCGGTGTCGGCCTCGCCGGGCCGGCACATGCCCAAGTCGACCAGTGCGCACCGCCCGGTGTCGAAAGCGCCAGCGCGCTACCCACGAACCTCGCCGCGGCGGCGACGGGCCCCGAGGAGGACCGGTACACCACAGCCGGCGTCGAACCGCTGTCGGCGGTGAACGTCGACGCATTGGACCTGACCCAGCCGGGGACGCTGACCGTCGGCACGCTGTCGGATGCGCCGCCGAGCATCTGCATCAACTCGGCCGGTCAGTTCACCGGCTTCGACAACGAGGTGCTGCGCGCGGTCGCCGACAAACTGGGCTTGCAGATCAACTTCGTCGGCACCGAGTTCTCGGGTCTGCTGGCACAGGTCGCAGCGCACCGCTTCGATGTGGGCTCGTCGTCGATCACCACCACCGAGGCGCGGCGGCGCACGGTCGGGTTCACGAATGGCTATGACTTCGGCTACTTTTCGCTCGTCGTGCCGACCGGCTCGTCGATCACCGGCTTCGACGACCTGGCGGCCGGCCAGCGCATCGGCGTCGTGCAGGGCACGGTCCAGGAGTCGTACGTCATCGAGACGCTGCATCTGCAGCCGGTCAAGTACCCGGACTACAACACCGTCTACGCCAGCCTGAAGACACGACAGATCGACGCGTGGGTGGCGCCGTCGCAGCAGGCGTCGGGCACGGTGCAGCCCGGCGACCCGGCGCAGATCATCGAAAACACCTTCAGCTTGGACAATTTCGTCGCGTGGGCGGTGGCCAAGGAGAACCAGCCTCTCATCGACGCGTTGAACTCCGGGCTGGACGCGGTGATCGCCGACGGCACCTGGGCCCGGCTGTACTCCGACTGGGTGCCGCGGGCACTGCCGCCAGGCTGGAAGCCCGGCTCGAAGGCGGCGCCGGTGCCTCGGTTGCCGGACTTCAACGCGATCGCCGCCGAGAACCAAGGTGTGCCCGCGGCGCCTGCCGCGCCGAAATCGACTCTGGCGCAGTTGAAGGATGCGTTCCTGGACTGGGACCTGTACCGGCAGGCGATTCCGGATTTGGTCAAGACGGGCCTGCCCAACACGCTGATCCTGACCGTCAGCGCGGCGGTGATCGGTGTCGTGCTGGGCATGGTTCTCGCGGTCGCCGGCATCTCGCGGCATCGCTGGCTGCGCTGGCCGGCCCGGGTGTACACCGACATCTTCCGCGGCCTGCCCGAGGTGGTGATCATCTTGCTGATCGGCCTGGGTCTGGGTCCGGTCGTGGGCGGACTGACCGGCAACAACCCCTATCCGCTGGGCATTGCCGCGTTGGGCCTGATGGCCGCGGCGTATGTCGGCGAGATCCTGCGGTCCGGCATCCAGAGCGTCGAACCCGGTCAGCTGGAAGCGTCGCGCGCGCTGGGCTTTTCGTATCCGACGTCGATGCGGTTGGTGGTGGTCCCGCAGGGCGTGCGACGGGTGTTGCCCGCGCTGATGAATCAGTTCATCTCGCTACTCAAAGCGTCGTCGCTGGTGTACTTCCTCGGTCTGGTGGCCGATCAGCGTGAGCTGTTCCAGGTCGGGCGCGACCTCAACGCCCAGACGGGCAACCTGTCACCGTTGGTGGCCGCGGGGTTCTTCTACCTGATGCTGACCGTGCCGCTGACGCATCTGGTCAACTACATCGACAACCGGTTGCGGCGCGGCCGTCGGCCGACCGAGGAGGATTCGCTGGAGTTGTCCGCCTCTCAGGAGATGATCTGATGGCTGACTTCGAGCCGGTCTCGTTGGCCGCCAACGATCTTCACCTGTCCTTCGGTCCCAACCCGGTGCTGCGCGGTGTCGACATCGACGTGCCCGCGGGCAGCACCACGGCGGTGATCGGCCCGTCGGGGTCGGGCAAGTCGACGTTGTTGCGGACGCTGAACCGGTTGTATGAGCCCGACCGCGGCGACATCCTGCTCGACGGCCGCTCGGTGCTCGCCGACAACCCCGACCAGTTGCGGCAGCGCATCGGGATGGTGTTCCAGAACTTCAACCTGTTTCCGCATCGCAGCGTGCTGGACAACGTGACGCTGGCGCCCCGCAAGCTCAAACGACTCAGCGCCGACGCGGCCCGCGAGCTGGGGATGGCGCAACTGGACCGGGTCGGGCTGCGCAACAAAGCTCACGTGCGGCCGACGACGCTGTCGGGCGGGCAACAGCAGCGGGTGGCGATCGCACGGGCGTTGGCGATGGCGCCGCAGGTGATGTTCTTCGACGAGGCCACCTCGGCACTCGATCCGGAATTGGTGAAGGGCATCCTCGCGCTGATCGCCGACCTCGGGGCGGACGGCATGACGATGGTGGTGGTCACCCACGAGATGGGCTTCGCACGGTCGACGTCAGACGCCGTCGTGTTCATGGACCACGGCAAGGTGGTGGAGGCCGGGCCGCCGGAGCAGATCTTCGACGCCGCCGAAACGGACCGGCTGCAGCGGTTCCTCTCTCAAGTGCTTTGAACTTACGTGCCCGTCACGCATCGTGGCAGCGACAGACAGGTTAGACTGCCGAAATTATGGCGGACGTCGTAGAACCGCAGGTCGCAGAGCTGTCGGGAGAGCTGCAGCGAGTGCTGTCGCGGGTTTTCTCCGTGCTGCGCCGCAGCGACACCCCCCGTAACGACGCCGCAGACCTGACGTTGGCCCAGCTGTCGATCCTGCTGACACTGCTCGAACAGGGGCCGATGCGGATGACCGACCTGGCCACCCACGAGCGCGTGCGCACCCCGACGACGACCGTCGCGATCCGCCGGCTGGAGAAGTTGGGCCTGGTCAAACGGTCCCGCGACCCGTCCGACCTGCGGGCGGTACTGGTCGACATCACTCCGGAAGGCCGCGCGCAACATCAGGAGGCGCTCGAGGTTCGGCGGGCCCACCTGGCCAACCTGCTGGCCAAACTGAGCCCGGAAGACCTCGAGACGCTGACCAAGGCGATCGCCCCGCTCGAGCGGCTGGCCGAGTAGCCGGTCAGCCCAGCCAGTCCAGCACCGCGGCCGCGGTCCACGACTGTTGCATGCTGCCCAGCGGCTCGCCGGTGAACGGTTCGTAGTACTCGGCGAACGCCCCGTCGCTGGCTTGGCGCAGACCTTCCTGGCGCAGAAGACGGGCGCGTTCGGCCCAGCCGCGGCGCGCAAAGCACCAGGAGAACAGCCACGTCATCACCGGCCAGACCGGCCCGCGCCAGTACTCGCGCGGGCGGAAGTCGCGGGAAACCGGCGACGTGGACGGTATGCCGGCGTATCTCAGTTCTGGATGACCGCAGAACCGCGGGCCCTCCAGCAGCTTCACCAGCGTCCGTTCCTTGTCGTGCGGCAAGCCGCCGCACAGCAGCGGAGCGAACTGCGCGACCGTTTCGGTGGCCACCCACTCGTCCGCGCGGACGTCGTAATCCCTTGCCGCGCCCGTTCTTTCGTCGGCCGCGTCGATGACGCCGCGGCGGAATCGCTCGGCCCAGCCGTAGAGTTCGCGGACGTCGGCGTCCGGGCGGCCGTAGTCCTCGCCGATCTCGGCGAGCACATCGCATGCGACAGCGAAGATCGCCGAGACGAACACGTCCTCGACCGCGAAGCTCATCACCTTGGGCAGCAACTCGTCGTCGTAGCGGGCCGACTTCATTTCCTCGAGCAGCCACAGGTAGCGGTCGTACTCCAGGTCGGACGGGCGCTGGGTGGCGTCGGTGACGATCGTGTTGTCCTCACGCTGGTATTCCGGCACGCTGCCCGGAACCACGTTGGCGTAGGCGCTGTCCCAGCGCGGTGAGTTGTCCATGCCGGACTCCCAACCGTGGTACAGCGTGACCCGGCCATGCTTCTGCGGGTCACGCGCGTCGGCGAGCCAGCGGTGCCAGTTCACCAGGTCGTCCCATCGGCGGTCGAGGAACGCCTCGGCGACCGCGCGGGCGGTTCGGCCGCGGGTCCGGGCGTGATCGACGATGCGCTGCACGGCGATCGCGTGCACCGGCGGCTGGGTGATGCCGGAGGTGTGCCGGCTGCGCGGCGCGTGCACGGCGAGCGCGGAGGTGGCCCAGCGCGCCGGCCCCGGGAAGTAGCCGTCGACTCCGTTGGCGAACACGATGTGCGGGATCATCCCGTTGGACCACTGCGCCGAGAGCAGGGTGTCGAGTTCGACGACGGCGCGCTCGACGCTCAACGGGGCCAGCCCGATCGCCACGAACGCCGCGTCCCAGCTCCACATATGCGGGTACAACAGCGGGGCGGCGGTGGTCATGATGCCCAGGTCGTTACCCCGCAGCAGGTACGCCGCGCGGGCCGCGAGCTGCGTCGGAGCAAAGCCGTGGTCGGGGGGCATCGGTTCCATGATGCGACGTCCGGCCGCGCGGCGCAGGTCGGTAGGGTTTCGACATGCCGACCGCGATGATCACGGGCGCCTCGCGAGGACTCGGCGCGGCGATCGCGACGGCGCTCGCCCCGACCCACACGCTGTTCCTGGCGGGCCGGCCGTCGGCGGCGCTCGATGCGGTGGCCGAGCGGTTCGGCGCGACGACGTGGCCGATCGATCTGGCCGACGTTTCCGGTATCGCGGCCGTGGTGGAGCCGATCGTCGAACTGGACGTGTTGGTGCACAACGCCGGAACGGCGTTTCCGGCTCGGGTCGCCGAGTCGACCGTCGACGAGTGGCGCGCCACCATGGAGGTCAATGTCATTGGCGCCGTTGCCCTTACGCTCGCCTTATTGCCGGCCTTGCGCGTGTCTCGCGGGCAGGTGGTCTTCGTGAACTCCGGCGGGGGCATCAACGCGTCGCCAGGGTTGGCGTCGTACTCGGCGAGCAAGGCCGCGCTGCGGTCGTTCGCCGACTCGCTGCGCAACGACGAGCCGCTGCTGCGGGTGACGTCGGTGCATCCCGGCCGGATCGCCACGGAGATGCAGGAGAGCCTGGTCGCCTACGAGGGCGGCTCGTATGACCCGTCGCGGTTTCTCAGCCCGCAGAGCGTGGCGCGCGTGGTCGCCGATGCGGTGAACTCACCGCCGGACGCCCACGTGCACCAGGTCATCGTCCGCCCCCGTAAATAGCTCGCGCCGATTGTGAATCCGGCGACGCTCGAAGCGCCGAAACCGTCGCCAGATTCACAATGCGGGACGGGGTGGCGGAATCACACGACGATGTTGACCAGGCGGCCGGCCACCACGATCACCTTCTTCGGCGTCGCACCGTCGATGAACGCCTGCACCTTCTCGTCGGCCAGCGCGGCCGCCTCCAGCGCGTCGGCATCCGCATCGGCGGCGACCGTCACCCGACCGCGCACCTTTCCGTTGACCTGTACCGGATACTCGACGGTGTCCTCGACGAGATGCTGCGGGTCGGCCACCGGGAACGGGCCGTGCGCCAGCGACGAGTCGTGGCCCAACCGCCGCCACAACTCCTCGGCCAGGTGCGGGGCCAGCGGGGCTACCATCAGCACCAGCGGCTCGAGCGCCGCGCGCGCCGTCACACCCTGCTTGGTCAAGTGGTTGGTGTACTCGATGAGCTTGGCCGCCGCGGTGTTGTTGCGCAGGTTCGTGTAGTCGTCGGACACGCCGGCGATGGTGCGATGCAACAACTTCAGCGTCTCTTCGTCGATCGCCTCGTGCTCCGAGACGCGCTTTGCGCCGGTGGTCTCGTCGACCACCAGCCGCCACACCCGCTGCAGGAACCGGTGTGCGCCGACGACGTCCTTGGTCGCCCACGGCCGCGACGCCTCCAACGGGCCCATCGACATCTCGTACACCCGCAATGTGTCGGCACCGTAGCTGTCGCAGATCTCGTCGGGTGACACCGAGTTCTTCAGGCTCTTGCCGATCTTGCCGAACTCCTGGAAGACCTCGATTTCGCCGTCCGGTCCGGGCCAGTAGAACTTTCCTTCGCGCTCAACGACTTCCGCGGCCGGGACGTATGCTCCGCGTTCGTCGGTGT
Organism: Mycobacterium sp. IS-3022; assembly: GCF_001500065.1. Classification (GTDB taxonomy): domain Bacteria; phylum Actinomycetota; class Actinomycetes; order Mycobacteriales; family Mycobacteriaceae; genus Mycobacterium. The sequence goes on along the minus strand of NZ_LQIN01000048.1, from coordinate 201,674 downwards.
AGGCGAACGCCTGGATGTAACCCTGGTTCACCAGCCGGCGGAACGGCTCTCGCGAGCTGATGTGCCCGAGGTCGTAGAGCACCTTGTGCCAGAACCGGACGTACAGCAGGTGCAGGACTGCGTGCTCGACGCCGCCGACGTACAGGTCCACACCGCCGGGGTCGTCGGCGCCGTGTTCGGCCGGCCGCGGACCCATCCAGTAGGACTCGTTCTCCTTGGCGCACAGCTCTTTTTGGTTGTGCGGGTCGGTGTAGCGCAGCTCGTACCAGGAGCTGGCGGCCCACTGCGGCATGACGTTGGTGTCGCGGGTGTAGGGCTTGAGCCCGTCGCCGAGATCCAACTCCACGTTCACCCAGGAGGTCGCCTTCTCCAGCGGCGGCGACGGCACGCTGTCGGCGTCGTCGGGATCGAACAGCACAGGCGAGTAGTCCGGCACGTCGGGCAACTCGACCGGCAGCGCAGACTCGGGCAGCGGATGCGCGCGGCCGTCCTCGTCATACACGATCGGAAACGGCTCACCCCAGTACCTTTGCCGTGCGAACAGCCAGTCCCGCAGCTTGTATTCCACCCGCGGCTGCGCGCGCCCGGCTGCCGCCAGCCGTGCGGTGATCGCCTCCTTGGCCGACGCGACACTCAACCCGTTGAGCTCACCGGAGTTCACGATCTCGCCGTCACCGCTGTACGCCTCCAGCGAGATATCTCCGCCGGCAACGACTTCCACGATCGGGAGGCCGAACTCGGTGGCGAACTCCCAGTCTCGCTGGTCATGTCCCGGCACTGCCATGATGGCCCCGGTGCCGTAGCCCAGCAGCACGTAGTCGGCGATGAAGACCGGAACCCGTTGACCGTTGGCGGGGTTCGTCGCATAGGCGCCGATGAACACCCCCGTCTTGGCCTTGTTCTCCTGCCGTTCGAGGTCGGACTTCGCCGCAATCGCCGTGCGGTAGGCGGCGACGGCTTCTGCCGGTGTCGCAGCGCCGTAGGTCCAGCGCTCGTCGACGCCTGCCGGCCACTGGTCGGCGACCAGCCTGTCGACCAGTTCGTGTTCGGGCGCCAGCACCATGTAGGTCGCGCCGAACAGCGTGTCCGGCCGCGTGGTGAACACCTCGATGTCGCCCGCATCGGTGCCGAACAGCACCGCGGCCCCCGTCGACCGGCCGATCCAGTTGCGCTGCATGGTCTTGACCTTGTCCGGCCAGTCCAGCAGCTCGAGGTCGTCGAGCAGGCGGTCCGAGTAAGCGGTGATGCGCATCATCCACTGCCGCAACCGCTTCCGGAAGACGGGGAAGTTGCCGCGCTCACTGCGGCCGTCGGCGGTGACCTCTTCGTTGGCCAGCACGGTGCCCAGTCCGGGGCACCAGTTCACCAGCGAGTCGGCCCGGTAGACCAACCGGTGCGAGTCGATCAGATCGGCGCGCTCCCCCTCCGACAGCGACGCCCACGTTCGGCCGTCGTCGAGAGTGCGTTCGCCGGATTCGAACTCGGCCACCAACTCCGCGATCGGCCTGGCCTTCTGTGCGGCCGGATCGAACCAGGCGTTGTAGATCTGCAGGAAGATCCACTGCGTCCACTTGTAATAGTCCGGGTCGGTGGTGGCGAAGCTGCGGCGCGAGTCGTGGCCGAACCCCAACCGGCCCAGCTGGCGCTTGAAGTTGACGATGTTGGCTTCGGTCCGGATGCGGGGATGCGTCCCGGTCTGGATCGCGTACTGCTCGGCCGGTAGTCCGAACGCATCGAAGCCCAACGCGTGCAAGACATTTCGCCCGGTCATCCGGAAGTACCTGGCGTAGACGTCGGTGGCGATGTAGCCCAGCGGATGTCCGACGTGCAGACCCTCGCCCGACGGGTACGGGAACATGTCCTGCACGAACATCTTGTCGGCGGGCACCTGCGAACCGTCGGCCGGCGCCAACGATCCGACGGGGTTCGGGACATGGAAGGTCCCGGCGTCTTCCCACCGCTGTTGCCAGGTGCGCTCGATCTGCCCGGCCAACTCCGCGGTGTAGCGGTGCTGCGGGGTGTCGGTGGTCGGCGCGTCTGTCACGTGAACAGGGTATAAGCATCCAGTTCGCGCCTCGCCCGGCCACGGGTTGGTCTCGGTTGCGTTGCGGGGAAGTCAGAACACTGTTGCAGCTCGATTCCGACGCTGGTGGCCGAGCTTCGCCGGTCGATACAGTCAGCGCCTGACCCACCCCCGTGCTGTTCGGAAGGACCAACGCTGATGATCGAGATCGCCCCTCGCTGGCGGATTCTGGCCGCAGGTGTGGCCGCCGCCGCCGCCGGCGTCCTCGGCTTCGCGGGCACGACCGCCTCGGCCGAACCCCTCGTACCGCAACCACCGCTACCCGCCCCTGCGACGGTGACCCAGACCGTCACGGTCGCGCCCAACGCTCAGGCCCTGAGCCAGCCCGGTGTGAGTTCGGCCACCGGGGTGGTGTCACCCGCGGCGAGCGCGTCACCGGGCTTGGTGGCCGCGCCCGTCCCGACGCCGCCGGTCGCCACGATCCAACCCGCCAGCTCCGGCACGATGACCGAATTCTTCGCCGAGAAGGGCGTGAAACTCGAACCGCAGTCCAGCCGGGATTTCAAGGCGCTCAACATCGTGCTGCCGATGCCGCGGGGCTGGGAGCACGTTCCCGACCCGAACGTGCCCGACGCCTTCGCCGTGATCGCCGACCGGGTTGGCGGCAACGGCCTCTACACATCCAATGCGCAGGTCGTGGTGTACAAGCTGGTCGGCGACTTCGACCCCAAAGAGGCCATCAGCCACGGTTTCATCGACAGCCAGCAGCGGCCGGCCTGGCGCACCACCGACGCGTCGCTCGCGGAGTTCGGCGGCATGCCGTCGGCGTTGATCGAGGGCACCTACCGCGAGAACAACATGACGCTGAACACCTCGCGCCGTCATGTCATCGCCACCGCCGGCCCGGACAAGTACCTGGTGTCGCTGTCGGTGACCACAAGCGTCGATCAAGTTGTCCCGGCCGCCGAAGCGACCGACGCGATCGTCAACGGCTTCCGGGTCAGCGTTCCCGGCCAGGCCGCGACACCTGCGCCGGCCGCCGCAGGCATGGTTGCCGCCCCAGGCACGGCGGCTGCGCCCGGCGCGACAGCTGCGCCCGGCGCGACGGCTGCGGCTGCCCCAGGCACGGCGGCTTCCCCCGGCGCGACTACCCCGCCGCCGGCGGCTTCGGTTTCCAGCCAGCTGGGACTGCCGCGATAGACCTGTCCCCCGGGCGAAGCCTGGCGCCCGGGGGACGCCCCATCTCACCCCACCGACGCTCCTCGTATCCTCGTGCTCATGCTCATCGCCGCGGTGCTCTGCCTGTGTGCTGCCGCCGCGACCGCAGGAGTCGGCGCGTGGCTGCTGCGTCGCCCCCCGTCCGGCGATCCGGTGCAGGCGGTCCTGCGCTCAGTTGCTCCCACCCAACTCGCGGCCGCGGCGATGCTCGCTGCCGGCGGCGGTGTCGCGCTGGCGGCCGAGCCCAGGATCGCCGTCGTCGTGCTGACCGTCTGCGTGCTCGGAGCGGTGGGCACGGTGGCGGCCGGATGCTGGCAGAGTGCGAAAGCGGTCGCGCGCAGCGAGGCGGCGGCGAGCTCCGGTGGCTGCGGCGGCGGATGCGCCAGCTGCACGCTTCCGTGCGGCTGACCCGTTCTAATTGCGGCTGACGTCGATCGGGTGGGTCGCCAGCAACGACAACGGCAACGGCTGCCTGCGCAGCACCCGCGACCACAGATCGACCCTTGGCTCCACCAGAACGTCGGACGGCAAGGCCGACAACACGATCCAATCGTCGCGTTCGATCTCGGCGTCGAGTTGGCCTATCGTCCAACCCGAATAGCCCGCGAAGATCCGCACTCCCTCGACCACCGGGGCGATCGAGTCGGGGTCGGCGTCGAGGTCCACCATCACCATGCGTCCCTGCACATGTCGCAGACCAGGTACGCCGGCGGCCTCCATCCCGGCGCGCAAGGTCGCCAGGCACAGCGCCGCATCGCGTTTCACCGGCCCGCCGATGAACATGGTCTTCGGTTTGGCGGCCACCTTCGCCCACTGCGGCAACACGTTGTACACCGCCGTCTCGCTCGCCCGGTTCAGCACCACCCCGAGCGTGCCGCCGTCGTTGTGTTCCACGACGTAGATCACGCTGCGACGAAACGTCGGCTCCAGCAGATCGGTGTTGGCCAGAAGCAGCGTTCCGGCCCGCACGCGCGGCGCCGCAGGGGCGATGAAATCCTCCGGATCCTCTGACTGCGCCACGTATCCATCATGGCATCAGCAACCGGCATCGTGGCGGACAAGCGCGACCCCGCCGCGATATTTGTACTGTGGATGCGGTCCCGATCCAAAGCTTCTAGGAACGCGATCTCCCGTGCCCGATATCCGCGCGCCCATCGCCGTCTGGCGGTCGGTACGCGAGCTGCCCGACTTCTGGCGGCTCCTGGAACTGCGGCTGGTCAGCCAGTTCGGCGACGGCCTGTTCGCGGCGGGGCTGGCGGGCGCGATCCTGTTCAACCCGCAGCGGGAGGCCGAACCGTGGGCGATCGCCGGGGCGTTCGCCGTGTTGTTCCTGCCCTACTCGTTGCTCGGCCCGTTCGCCGGCGCGCTGCTCGACCGCTGGGACCGTCGCCTGGTGCTGGTCGCGGCGAACGCCGGCCGCCTGGCGTTGGTGCTCGCGGTCGCCGCGCTGCTCGAATCCGGCGCGGGCGACCTGCCAATCCTGTGTTGCGCGCTGGTCGTCAACGGGTTCACCCGGTTCGTCTCGTCCGGGCTGTCGGCAGCGCTGCCGCACGTCGTGCCGCGAGATCAGGTGGTCGCAATGAACTCCGTCGCCATCGCGACCGGCGCGGCGGCCGCCTTCATCGGCGCGAATTTCATGCTGCTGCCCCGCTGGCTGTTCGGCGCCGACGACGCCGGTGCCGCCGCGATCATCCTGATCGTCGCCATTCCGGTGGCGCTGGCGCTCTGGCTGGCGTGGCGCTTCACACCGCATCTGCTCGGCCCCGACGACAGCGTGCGCGCGATCCACGGGTCGGTGCTCTACGCCGTGGCCACCGGCTGGGCACACGGCGTTCGCACGGTGGCGGCGGTGCCCTCCGTCGCCGCGACGCTGACCGGACTGGCTGCGCACCGGATGGTGTTCGGGATCAACAGCCTGCTGGTCCTGGTGATGGTGCGGCACAGCGACACTCATGCGGTAGCGGGTCTCGGCACCGCGGTGCTGTTCGTCGCGGCGACGGGCACGGGATCGTTCATCGCGGCCGCGGTCATGCCGATGGCGGTGCGACGGTGGGGCCGTTACGCCACCGCCAACGGCGCGTTGGCGATCGCCGCGCTGATCCAGTTCGCCGGTTCCGGCCTGCAACTGGCGATGATGGTGGTGTGCGGCTTCCTGCTCGGGATGGCGGGCCAGGTGGTCAAGCTCTGCGCCGACAGCGCCATGCAACTCGACGTCGACGATGCGCTGCGCGGGCACGTCTTCACCGTGCAGGACTCGCTGTTCTGGATGGCATTCATCGGCGCAATCGCGCTGTCCGCGAGCGTGATTCCGCCCGACGGGCATCAGCCGGCGCTGGCGCTGGCCGGTGTCGGGGTGTATCTCGTCGGCCTGGCCGCGCACGCGGCGCTCGGCAGGCGCACGTCGGCGGCGGGATAAGGTGCCCGCATGGCTGGTGCCGCGCCGATGGTGGCCGATCTCCGCGCCGAGAGCGACGAACTCGACGCGATCGTCGCCGACCTTCCGCCTGCGCGCTGGGCCGAACCCACCCCGGCCGAAGGGTGGACGATCGCCCACCAGATCGCGCATCTGCTGTGGACCGACCGCGTCGCGCTGACCGCCGTCACCGACGAGACCGGGTTCGCCGCTCTGCTCGAGAAGGCGGCCAAGGACCCCGCCGGCTTCGTCGACGCGGGTGCCGAGGAGTTGGCGGCCGTGCCACCCTCAGAGCTGCTCGCCGACTGGCGACGGACCCGCGCCCGGTTGCACGACGAGCTGCTGACCGTCCCCGGCGGGCGCAAGCTGCCGTGGTTCGGGCCGCCGATGAGTGCGGCGTCGATGGCGACGGCCCGGCTGATGGAGACCTGGGCACACGGCCTCGACGTCGCCGACGCGCTCGGGGTGCGACGGCCGGCCACCGCACGACTGCGCTCGATCGCGCACATCGGCGTACGCACCCGGGACTTCGCGTTCGCGGTCAACGGCCTACAACCGCCGAGCGAGCCGTTCCGCGTGGAGTTGCGCGCCCCCGACGGGTCGACCTGGTCATGGGGGCCCGAGGACGCCGCGCAACGGGTGACCGGCTCGGCGGAGGACTTCTGCATGCTGGTCACCCAGCGGCGGCCGCGGTCGACGCTGGACGTGCGGGCGGTCGGCTCCGATGCGGAGCAGTGGCTGGGCATCGCGCAGGCGTTCGCGGGCCCGCCGGGCTCCGGCCGCGGTTAGCCGACTACACATCGCTTGCGGAGTCCGCGCGGCCGTCGCCGTCGCTGTCGGTGAGCTTGATGTCCCACCGGCCGTCGGCATCGGCGTCGACATAGGCGGCCCCGCCGCCCAGTGCCCGGTCCGCCAGTCCGTCGCCGTCGACATCGAGCAGACGCTCGTCAGCATGCCCATCGGCGTCGAGGTCGATCAGCGGCCCGCCGAACTGCTCCACGCCGTCGAGCCCGAACCACCGCAATTGTCCTGCCCGGTCGACGCTGACCGTCCACGTGCCGGTGCCGTCGTCGCTGAAGTATGCGGCCGCGCCGGCATCAGGGATGAAGTCGCGCACCAAGTGCTCGGCCGTACCGTCCGCGTCGAGATCGGCCATCGCGTCGTCGAGTAGGCCGTCGCCGTCGAAGTCGAGCCCGACCGCGTCGAGGGAGCCGTCACCGTCCACATCCACATCCGGCGCGGCGGACCAGATCGTCGCCGACCCGTCGCCATCGCCGAGGCAATAGTCCATGTCTGATCAGACGCGACGACGCGCTCAAGGGTTCCGCGCGGCCGCTGATCGTCGGTGAGCGACCGCCGTTGTACGCCCGCGAGCGGCGTGTCGGTGTGCAGACACGGTCGCTCGCGAAAGATACGGGGTCAGCCTCGGGCGTTCCACCACGCGAGCAGTTCCTCGACGGCTTCCTCCCGCGACAGCGGCCCGCGGTCCAGCCGCAACTCCTTCAGGTACTGCCACGCCTGGCCCACCTGCGGGCCCGCGGGGATACCGAGAATCTCCATGATCTCGTTGCCGTTGAGATCGGGCCGCACCCGCGCGAGATCCTCGTTCGCGGCCAGCTCGGCGATCCGGTGCTCGAGGTCGTCGTAGTTGGCCTGAAGGCGCGCCGCGCGACGCTTGTTGCGGGTGGTGCAGTCGGCACGCACCAGTTTGTGCAGCTTCGGCAGCAGCGGACCCGCATCGGTCACATACCGGCGCACCGCCGAGTCCGTCCACTTCCCGCCGCCGTAACCGTGGAATCGCAGGTGCAGATACACCAGCTGCGACACGTCGTCGACCATCTGCTTGGAGTACTTCAGCGCGCGCATCCGCTTGCGGGTCATCTTCGCGCCGACGACCTCGTGGTGATGGAAGCTGACCCCGCCGTTGGGTTCGTGCTTGCGGGTGGCGGGCTTGCCGATGTCATGCAGCAGCGCCGCCCAGCGCAGTACGAGGTCGGGCCCCTCGTCCTCCAGCGCGATGGCCTGCCGCAGCACGGTCAGCGAATGCCAGTACACATCCTTGTGCTGATGGTGCTCGTCGATGGCCATCCGCATCGCTCCGACCTCGGGCAGCACCACATCACCCAACCCGGTCTGCACCATCAGGTCGATACCCGCGACCGGGTCGACGCCCAGCAGCAGCTTGTCCAGTTCGGCGGCCACCCGTTCGGCGGTGATGCGGCTCAACTGCGGCGCCATCGCCACCAACGCCGACACCACCCGCGGCGCCACCGTGAACTCCAACTGCGAGACGAACCGCGCGGCGCGCAGCATGCGCAGCGGATCGTCGCCGAACGACACCTCCGGCGCGGCGGGAGTGTCGAGCGTCTTGGCCCGCAACGCGGCCAACCCGTTCAGCGGGTCGTGGAACTCGGCGGGCCCGTCGGCGGTGACACGCACGGCCATCGCGTTGACGGTGAAATCGCGCCGCACCAGGTCGTCGTTGAGGTTGTCGCCGAACCGCACCTGCGGATTGCGCGACACCTGGTCGTAACTGTCGGCGCGGTACGTGGTGATCTCGAGCCGTTCGTCGCCCTTGCCGACCCCGAGCGTGCCGAACTCGATGCCGGTGTCCCACAGCGAATCGGCCCACGGCCGCAGGAACCTCTGCATCTGGTCGGGCCGGGCGTCGGTGGTGAAATCGAGATCGGTCAGCAGCCGGCCGAGCAGCGCGTCGCGGACACTGCCGCCGACGAGGTACAACTCGTGACCGGCGTCAGCGAACAGCCGGCCGAGCTCGCGCAGCACCGCGCCGTGGCGGTTCAGCTCGACTTGCGCGGTGGCAAGCAGTTCGGCGTCGGTCGCGGATTCGGGCACGTTCGGACAGCTTAATCGGCAACGGCTCAGTCACGACCGGTGAGTGCGACGGGGGCGAATGTGGGTGGCAGCTACTATCGCTTGGGTGTCGGACGGCGAACAGGCCAAACCACGACGGCGCCGGGGGCGGCGGCGCCGCCGGCGCGCGGCAGGCCCCCCGGAGGCAGTGTCCGACCAGTCCCACCAGCCCCGCAACCGTCCCGTCCCGCAACCCGTTCCCGGCGGCCACCACAACAACGCCGCCCTCAACGGCGACACCGGCACCAAGGGCAAGCACTCGAAGAAGGGGCGGCCGCGCCGACCGCCCGACCGGTTGCGGACCGTGCACGAGACATCGGCCGGCGGACTGGTCATCGACGGCCTCGACGGCCCCAAGGAACGGCAGGTCGCGGCGCTGATCGGGCGCATCGACCGGCGCGGCAGGATGCTGTGGTCGCTGCCCAAGGGACATATCGAGATGGGCGAGACCGCCGAACAGACCGCCGTCCGCGAGGTCGCCGAGGAGACCGGGGTCCAGGGCAAGGTGCTCGCCGCGCTGGGCAGCATCGACTACTGGTTCGTCACCGAAGGCCGCCGCGTGCACAAGACCGTGCACCACTATTTGATGCGGTTCCTCGGCGGTGAACTGTCCGATGAGGACGTCGAGGTCAGCGAGGTGGCCTGGGTGCCGCTGAAGGAGCTGCCGTCCCGGCTGGCCTACGCCGACGAACGCCGGCTCGCCGAGGTCGCCGGGGAGCTGATCGACAAGCTGCACGCCGACGGCCCGTCCGCCCTGCCGCCGCTTCCCCGGTCCTCACCGCGGCGTCGGCCGCAGACGCATTCGCACACCCGCAACCGTCGGCCCGACGGACCCGCGCAACCGTCCCTGGGCGCCGAGCGGACGAACGGCTGCGGACAGGGCCCGTGACCTCCGGCGCGCTGCTGCGCCTGCTGACCGCGCTGATCCTGCTCGCGCTCAGCGCCCTCCCGATCGCCGTACCGCCCGCCGCCGCGAGCCAGCCCGATGCGACGCCGTTCCTGCAGGTGCGCATCGACCGCGTCACCCCCGACGTGGTGACCACGACCAGCGAGCCCACCGTCACGGTCACCGGCGCGGTACTCAACGTCGGAGACCGGCCGGTGCGCGACGTCGTGGTGCGGCTGGAGGACGCCGGCGCGGTGACGACGTCCACCGGGCTGCGCACCAACCTCACCGGCGACGTCGGCCAGTTCGAACCGATCGGGGACTTCGTCACGCTGACCCCGGAACTGCCTCGCGGACAACAGGTTCCGTTCGTCCTGTCGTATCCGCTGCGCTCGGCCGCCCAGCCGTCGCTCAGCATCGACCAGCCGGGTGTGTACCCGGTCATGGTCAACGTGAACGGCACCCCGGACTACGGCGAGCCCGCCCGCCTCGACGACGCCCGCTTCCTCCTGCCCGTACTCGGCGTGCCACCGGATCCGGCGACCGAGTCCGCGACCGACGCGGTCGCCGCGGTCGAACCGCCCGACACGTCCAAACCCGTCGAGCTGACCTTGCTGTGGCCGATCGCGGACCGTCCCCGCCTGGCGGCGGGCGCACCCGGCGGCGCCACCCCGGTGCGCCTGACCGACGACGACCTCGCCACCTCGCTGGCCGCGGGCGGGCGGCTCGACACACTGTTGTCGGCGGCCGAGTTCGCGACCAGCCCCAAAGTCGACCCCGAGGGACGGGTGCACGCGGCGACGTGTCTGGCCGTCGATCCGGATCTGCTCGTCACCGTCAACGCGATGACGGCTGGTTACGTCGTCAACATCGGCCCTGACGCGGGGCCCGGCACGCCGACCCGTCCCGGCACCGGCCAGGCCGCCGCGGTGGCGTGGTTGAACCGGCTCAAGGCGTTGGCGAAGCGGATGTGCGTCACCGCGACCACGTACGCACAGGCCGACCTCGACGCCCTGCGCCGCGTCGGAGATCCAGGGCTCAGCCGGATCGCCACCACCTCCGCGAGCGACATCGTCGACCAGATTCTCGGCATCACGTCGGTCCGCGGCGCCAGCCTTCTCGGCGACGGACCGCTGACCACCCCCGCCGTGCGGCTGTTGTCCGAGCGGGGCGGCCAGACGGTGGCCATCGCGGCCGGATCGGGCGGCGACAACGGCTCGGACGCCGCGAATCCCGGCACCGCGGACACCACGCCGGTGCGCTATACGCCGCAACTCGTCGCCGCGCCGTTCGATCCGGCGGTGGGGGCCGCGCTCGCCGGCGCGGGCACCGACCCCGTCGCCCCCGGGTATCTGGACCCGTCCCTCGACATTCCGCTGCAGCACGACTCGGCGGTGGCGCGACGTCAGGATGCGCTCGGCGCGGTGCTGTGGCGGGGGCTGAACCCCGACGTCGCGCCGCGCACGCAGATTCTGATGCCACCGCTCGCGTGGAGCCTGCAGCCCGACGACGCCCGAGCGCTGTTCACGGCGGTGGCCACCGCGATCAACGCCGGGTTGGCACGCCCGCGTCCGCTGCCCGCGGTGATCGCCGCGGCCAGTGCCGTCCCACCCCAGGAAGCGGCCCCGCTGCCCGGCGACGACATCGGCGATCCCGACGCCCGCTTCGACGACGCGGTGGTCTCGGGTATCTCGGCTGTCATCGGACGGCTGTGGGGGCTGACCGCGGCGCTGACCACCGACGTGCGGACCGGCCTCACCGGGTACGGGTACACCGCGCCGCTGCGCGAGGACATGCTGCGCGCGCTGAGCCAGTCGGTACCGCCGGACGCCCGCAACGGCCTTGCGCAGCAACGACTCACCACGGTCGGGCACACGGTCGACGACATCTTCAACGCGGTCACCATCGTCAACCCGGGCGGCTCGTACACCCTGGCCACCGAACGCAGCCCGCTGCCGCTGGCGCTGCGCAACGACCTGCCGGTGCCGATCCGGGTCCGGCTCCACGTCGACGCGCCACCCGGGATGACGGTGACCGACATGGGCGAGATCGAATTGCCGCCGGGCTTTTTGCCGTTGCGGGTGCCCATCGAAGTGCACTTCACTCAACGGGTCGCCGTCGATGTCGCTCTGCGCACCGTCGACGGCCTCCCGCTCGGGGAGCCGGTGCGGTTGTCGTTGCACTCCAACGCGTACGGCAAGGTGCTGTTCTTCATCACGCTATCGGCGGGCGCGGTGCTGGTGCTGCTCGCCGGCCGCCGGCTGTGGCACCGGTTCCGCGGCCAGCCGGACCGCGCCGACCTCGAAGCCGATCCGCACCGCCCCGATCCGCTCGATGTCGCGCTGCACTATGACGACGATTCCCCCGACGCGCCGCTGAGCCGGTCCGGACGCAAGGGCACCGGCGCATCCGGTGGGACCGGATGAACACCGCCTTGCCGCCGCGCCGGCCACCGCCCCCGCCGCCGCCGCGGCTCAGCCGCGGGCCGGCGCCGCGGAGACGGGCCGGGCGCCCGGAACTCTCCGACGCAGCGGTGGTGTCGAGGTCGTGGGGTATGGCGGTCGCCACGCTGGTCAGCCGGCTCACCGGATTCGCCCGCATCGTGCTGCTCGCGACCATCCTGGGCGCCGCGCTGTCCAGCGCGTTCTCGGTCGCCTACCAACTGCCGAACCTGATCGCCGCGCTGGTTCTCGAGGCGACGTTCACCGCGATCTTCGTGCCGGTGCTGGCGCGTGCCGAGCGCGACGATCCCGACAACGGCACGGCGTTCGTGCGCCGCCTCGTCACATTGGCGACAACGCTACTGCTGATCACCACCGCGCTCTCGGTGGCGTCGGCGCCGATGCTCGTCGGGCTCATGCTCGGCGGCGATCCTGAGGTCAACCGCGATCTCACCACCGCGTTCGCCTACCTGCTGGTGCCCCAGGTGCTGTTCTACGGACTGTCGTCGGTGTTCATGGCAATCCTCAACACCCGCAACGTCTTTGGGCCGCCCGCGTGGGCGCCGGTGTGCAACAACCTCGTCGCGTTGGCCACCCTCGGCCTGTATCTCATTGTGCCGGGCGAACTCTCGGTCGACCCCGTGCAGATGGGCAACGCGAAGCTTCTTGTGCTGGGCATCGGGATGACGCTCGGGACGGTGACACAGGTCCTGGTGCTGTTGGTGGCGATTCGCCGCGAACGGATCAGCCTGCGACCGCTGTGGGGCCTCGACGAACGGATGAAGCAGTTCGGCGCGATGGCCGGGGCGATGGTGCTGTACGTGTTGATCAGCCAGATCGGGTTGATCGTCGGCAACCGAATCGCCAGTGGCGCTGCGGCTTCCGGGCCCGCAATCTACAACTACACGTGGTTGGTGCTGCAGTTGCCGTTCGGCATGATCGGCGTGACCGTGCTGACGGTCGTGATGCCGCGGTTGAGCCGTAATGCCGCCGCCGACGATCAGCGCGCGGTGCTCGCCGACCTGTCGTTGGCCACCCGGCTGACCATGGTGACGCTCATCCCGATCGTGGCGCTGATGACCGTCGGCGGTCCGGCCATCGGCAGCGCGCTCTTCGCCTACGGCAACTTCGGCGAGGTCGACGCCAACTACCTCGGCATGGCGATCACGCTGTCGGCCTTCACGTTGATCCCCTACGCCCTGGTTCTGCTGCAGCTTCGGGTCTTCTACGCCCGCCAGCAGCCATGGACGCCGATTTTGCTGATCGTGGTGATCACGACGGTGAAGATCATCGCCTCGCTCATCGCTCCCCATGTCACCGACGATCCCGATCTGGTGGCCGGCTATCTGGGCACCGCCAACGGCCTGGGCTTCCTGGCCGGCGCCACCGTCGGCTACTTCCTGCTGCGGACCAATCTCGACCCGCCCGGCGGACGGCTGATCAGCCTGCAGGTGGTCCGCACGATCCTGGTCACCATCGCCGCCTCGCTGCTCGCCGGCCTGCTGGCCCACGTCGTCGACCAACTGCTCGGGCTCGAGTCGCTGACGCGCAACTGGGGCGGCGCCGGGTCGCTGCTGCGGCTGGCGGTGATCGGCCTGATCATGGCGCCGGTCATCGTCGCGGTGCTGCTGGCCGCGCGGGTGCCCGACGCCCACGCGGCACTGGCCGCGGTCCGTCGCCGCCTCGGCCGCCCGGCGAGGACACCCCTGACGAGTACTGCCGCCGCCGACCGGCCACGCAGGCGGACCCCCCTCACGTACCCTGAACAGAGGAATTCGTCCCCGCCAGGGCGGCGTCACAGCCCACCGACCGTCCGGCGCGGACCACCTCCCCCAGTTGCCTGGGACCGGACGCGGAAAGGACCAGCGGTGAGCGACGAACCCGCAGGCGGCTCCGCGCCCACTCCCGACAGCACCGCCACCACCAAGATCCCGCTGTCCTCGACCGGGCAGTCCGAGGTCGCCGCCGACGACCTCCAGCCCGACGTGCCCGAGCCCACCAACGACTCGGCGACCACCGAGTTCGCGGCCGACAACGGCACCGCCCGGATACCGGTGTCGGGCCGGCCGCCCTCCGACTACGGCGGCGACCCCACCCGCGAACCGCTCGCGTTCGACCCGCCGCGCGAACCGGCCATCGAGGCCGCCACCTCCGACGAGGACGTCCACCTCATTCCCGGAGCGGTGATCGGCGGCGGCCGCTACCGGCTGCTGGTGTTCCATGGCGGACCGCCCACACTGCAGTTCTGGCAAGCGCTGGACACCGCGCTGGACCGTCAGGTCGCACTCACCTTCGTCGATCCGGACAACACCCTGTCCGACGCGGCGCTGCGCGACATCCTGGCGCGCACGCTGAAGCTGAGCCGCCTCGACATGCCCGGTGTCGCGCGGGTGCTCGACGTGGTCAACACCGGATCCGGGGGCCTCGTGGTCTCGGAGTGGATTCGAGGCGGCTCGTTGGCCGAGGTGGCCGACACCTCGCCATCCCCGATCGGCGGGGCCAGGGCCATTCAGTCGCTCGCCGCGGCGGCCGAGGCCGCGCACCGCGCCGGGGTCGCGCTGTCGATCGACCACCCCGGCCGGGTACGGGTCAGCATCGAGGGCGACGTGGCGCTGGCCTTCCCGGCGACGCTGGCCGACGCGACCCCCGAGGACGACATCCGCGGCATCGGCGCGGCGCTGTACGCGCTGCTGATCAACCGCTGGCCGCTGCCCGAGCACGGGGTCCGCAGCGGCTTGGCCCCCGCCGAACTCGACGCCGCCGGGCAACCGATCGAGCCGCGCGCGGTCGATCGGCACATCCCGTTCCAGATCTCCGCCGCGGCGGCGCGCGCCGTTCAGGAGGGCGGCGGCATCCGCAGCGCGCCGACGCTGTTGAACCTGCTCCAACAGGCCACCGCGATCGCCGACCGGACCGAGTTGATCTCCCCCATCGACGACCCCGAAGATTCCGCGTCACGCACCCGGGAAGTGGTCGTCGACGATCCGGAGACCCGGGCGCGCCGCCGCAAGGCGCTGATGATCGGGCTCGGTGTGGGCGGGGCCATCGTCGTGGTCGCGTTGGTGGTGTTGGCCACCGTGCTGAGCCAGATTTTCGGCGACGTCGGCGACGGCCTCGGCGGCGACCGGCTCGGGCTCAACGATCCGACGACCACGGAATCGGGCGACACCGGCGGCGCCACCGGGAATGTCGTGAAACCCACTGCGGTGACGGTCTTCTCACCCGAGGGTGAGGCCGATGCGCCCGCCGAGGCGGACAACGCGATCGACGGTGACTCCTCGACGGTGTGGCCGATCGACACCTATACCGACCCGGTGCCGTTCCCGAGCTTCAAGAACGGCGTCGGGCTGCTCCTGCAGCTGCCGCAGCCCACCACGATCGGCGAGGTCGACATCGACCTCAACAGCACCGGCACGGCGGTGGAGATCCGCTCGGCGCAGTCGTCCTCGCCGTCGTCGCTGTCCGACACCACCGTGTTGACACCTGCCACGCAGCTCAAGCCGGGGTCCAACACCATCAAGGTGGAGAACGCCTCCCCGACCTCCAACGTCCTGGTCTGGGTCTCCACCCTCGGGCAGGTCAACGGCCAGAGCCGCTCGGACATCGCCGAGATCACGCTGCGGTCGGCGTCCTGACCCCTTCATCCCCAGCCCGACAAAGATGTGTCGGGAGGCGCCCGCGCAGCCGTTTAGTGTTCGGCTGTGGGGACCTTCGGGGGGCAGTCCGGTCGGGAGCGCAGCGATGCGGAGTTGCTGGCCGCGCACGTCGCCGGTGACCGGTACGCATTCGAGGAACTGTTCTACCGCCACCACCGCCAGCTGTACCGGATCGCCCGCATCACCAGCCGAAACCCCGACGACGCCGCCGACGCGCTACAGGACGCGATGCTCAAGGCGCATCGCAGGGCGCCCGCCTTTCGCTACGACGCTGCGGTGAGCAGCTGGCTGTACCGCATCGTGGTGAATGCGTGTCTGGATCGGCTGCGGCGCAACAAGACCCGGGTCGCCGAGTCGTTGTCCGACGAGCTCGGGCACATCGGCGATCCGGCAGCTCGGGTGGACACCGCGATCGTCGTCGAGCGGGCACTGATGCGGTTGCCCGTCGAGCAGCGCGCCGCGGTGGTGGCCGTCGACATGCAGGGCTACTCGGTGGCGGAGACGGCGCGCATGCTCGGCGTACCCGAAGGCACGGTCAAGAGCCGCTGCTCGCGGGCGAGGGCCAAGCTGGCCGAGGCGCTCGAGTGTTTCGACGCGGAGGCGACCGCGCGTACCGATTGAGCGGAACCGGAAGCACGCGCCGTGCGTCTTACCTGTCGTGGTGGAGACTGGCTAGCGATGCAGACGGGAACGGACGACCCCTCGGATCCGGCGGTCGAGCGGGTGCGCCACGAACTGGCCCGATTGGGACGCGACACGGCTTCGGCGCCCGACGTACCCCCGGAGATCACCGCGCGCATCGGCGCGGCGCTGCAGGCCGCCGGCGAACCGGCCCACGCCGTCGACCGGCCCCGGCTGCGGCGGATCCACGTCATCGGGCTGGTGGCCGGCCTCGCCGCCGCGGTGGCCGGGATCGTCATCGGAACGTCGATGCTGACCCGCGACCCCGCACCGCGCTTCTCCCAGACCGGCCCGACGGCCGAACGCATCACGGTGTCGCGCCCGCCGACGGTGCTGCCGCTGACCGATGAACAGCTCGGCGGGCTGCTGACAGTTCCACCCGATTACGGCCCCCTGTCGGACCCGCAACGCCGCGCCGCCTGCCTCGAGAGGCTCGGCTACCCGCCGACCACCGCGATCCTCGGCGCCCGGCCGGTCGACATGGGTGGGCGCCCCGCGGTGGTCCTGCTGGTCGCCGCGGACTCCGCCGGCGATGTCGCCGCGCTGGTGGTCGAGGCGGGCTGCCATGCTGCTCACGGTGGCCTGCTGACCGAGACCGTGTTCGCGCGACCGTAGGCTGTGCACCGACGTTGCTCTCCGAAGTCCGGGAACACCACCGCCTACGCTGGTGTTGGTACCGGTGCCGACGGGGCCCACAGCGAAGCTAGGGGACGGCAGAAAGGCGCTCATGACCACCACACCCACGGTTCATGATCTGATCATCATCGGATCCGGCCCGGCCGGCTACACCGCCGCGATCTACGCAGCCCGCGCGCAACTGAAGCCGCTGGTGTTCGAAGGCGTTCAGTTCGGCGGCGCGCTGATGACGACCACCGAAGTGGAGAACTACCCCGGTTTCCGCAACGGCATCACCGGTCCGGAGTTGATGGACGAGATGCGCGAACAGGCGCTGCGCTTCGGTGCGGACCTGCGGATGGAGGATGTCGACGCCGTCTCCCTCGAGGGCCCGGTCAAGACGGTCAGCGTCGGCGACGACACGTATCAGGCCCGCGCGGTGATCCTCGCGATGGGCGCGGCGGCCCGTCACCTCGGCGTGCCCGGTGAAGAGGCGCTGCTCGGAATGGGCGTGAGCACGTGCGCGACCTGCGACGGGTTCTTCTTCCGCGAAGAGGACATCATCGTGGTCGGCGGCGGCGACTCCGCGATGGAGGAGGCGATCTTCCTGACGAAGTTCGCCCGCAGCGTCACGCTGGTGCACCGCCGCGACGAGTTCCGTGCCTCGCGCATCATGCTGGACCGCGCCCGCGCGAACGAGAAGATCACGTTCGTCACCAACACCGAGGTCCTCGAGATCGAGGGCAGCCCGAAAGTCAGCGGAGTTCGGTTGCGCAACACCGTCACCGGTGAGGAGTCCAAGCTGGCAGTCACCGGTGTGTTCGTCGCGATCGGCCACGACCCGCGGTCCGATCTGGTGCGTGGCCAGATCGACCTCGACGAGGACGGTTATGTCCTGACGCAGCGGGGATCGACCAGCACATCGGTCGAAGGTGTCTTCGCCGCAGGCGATCTCGTCGACCGCACCTACCGCCAAGCCGTCACCGCCGCGGGCACCGGCTGCTCGGCCTCCATCGACGCCGAACGCTGGCTCACCGAAACCGGTTCTGGCCCAAGCGATGAAACCACCGAAACCCCCGTTCGATAGGAGCACCACGATGACCGACAGCGTTGCGTCGACCGTAGCCGTGACCGACGACTCGTTCTCCCAGGACGTGCTGTCCAGCAGTACCCCAGTGCTGGTTGACTTCTGGGCGACGTGGTGCGGCCCCTGCAAGATGATCGCCCCGGTGCTCGAGGAGATCGCCGCCGAGAAGGCCGGCGCGTTGACGGTCGCCAAGCTCGATGTCGACGCGAATCCGGCCACCGCGCGCGATTTCCAGGTGGTGTCGATCCCGACGCTGATCGTGTTCAAGGACGGTGCACCGGTCAAGCGGATCGTCGGCGCAAAAGGCAAGGCTGCGCTGCTGCGCGAGCTCAGCGACATCGTCTAGCCCTCTTCTGACCGGGGGTCTGCACCCGCAACCCGCCGCGCGGACACCGGCCTGGGGTTTTCTTGAATCCGCGGGGTGTCTGCGACAATCGTGCCTAGCCCGTCAACTTGGTCAGCGCCCTCGCGCAGCTGACAACCGTGACCGAAAGGCCGCATATGTCCAGTCTGCGTCGCGGTGACCGCGGGGCCGCGGTCACCGAGATCAGGGCTGCACTGACGGCGTTGGGCATGCTCGACAACGCCGACGAGGAGATCACCACCGGCAGACACGTCGCGCTGGACCTGTTCGACGAAGAACTCGACCATGCGGTGCGGGCCTTTCAGCAGCATCGCGGGCTTCTGGTGGACGGGATCGTCGGCGAGGCGACTTACCGTGCGCTGAAAGAGGCGTCGTACCGCCTGGGCGCGCGCACTCTCAGCCACCAGTTCGGCGCCCCGATGTTCGGCGACGACGTCGCGACGCTGCAGGCCCGGTTGCAGGACCTCGGCTTCTACACCGGCCTGGTCGACGGGCACTTCGGCCTCGCCACGCACAACGCGTTGATGTCGTACCAGCGCGAGTACGGGCTGTACCCCGACGGCATCTGTGGCCCGGAAACGTTGCGCTCCTTGTACTTTCTCGGGTCCCGCGTCACCGGTGGATCCCCGCACGCGATTCGCGAGGAGGAGTTGGTCCGCAGCTCCGGTCCCCGGCTGTCGGGCAAGCGCATCATCATCGACCCGGGCCGCGGTGGCGATGACCACGGGCAGATCATGCAGAGCCCCGGCGGGCCGATCAGCGAGTCAGACATCCTGTGGGACTTGGCCAGTCGGCTCGAAGGCCGGATGACGGCGATCGGCATGGAGACCTTCCTGTCGCGGCCGGCCAATCGCGCGCCGTCGGACGCCGAACGGGCCGCGACCGCCAACGCCGTCGGCGCCGACCTGATGATCAGCCTGCGCTGCGCGACCCAGCCCAGCCCCGCCGCCAACGGCGTCGCGTCGTTCCACTTCGGCAACTCACACGGCTCGGTGTCGACGATCGGCCGCAACCTGGCCGACTTCATCCAACGAGAAGTGGTGGCGCGCAGCGGGTTACGTGATTGCCGCACCCACGGCAGGACGTGGGACCTGCTGCGGCTGACCCGCATGCCCACCGTGCAGGTCGATGTCGGTTACATCACCAATCCGCGGGACCGGGCCATCCTGGTGTCGACGCAGACCCGCGACTCGATCGCCGAGGGAATACTCGCCGCGGTCAAAAGGCTCTATCTGCTCGGCAAAAACGACCGTCCCACAGGCACTTTCACCTTCGCCGAACTGCTGGCGCACGAACTGTCGGTCGAGCAGGCCGGCCGCGTCAGCCCCTCCTGACCGCGACCCGTCATCGCGACGGGCTCACACCCGCTCCGACGGGCAGCTGCGCGAACTCGAACAACCGCTCCAACGCCGCCTCGACGTCGGCCTTCCAGCCCAGCCCCTGTTCCAACTCCAGACGCAGCCGGGGAAAGTAGCGGTGTCGGGCGACCACGACGAAGCCCGCGTCCAGCAGCAGGTCGGCGTCGAGGACGCACTGCTCGACCGAGCAGTCCCCGAGCACCTCGACGACGGGTCGCAACGACGGTGTGACCGCCCCCGGATCGAGGAGTTCACTGACCTCGGCCGTGTGGGCGAACGCTTCGAGCGCCCGCGCTCCCCGGCGCACCAGGTCGCCGACCACGGCGGAGATCAGCATGCGCGATACGCCGTCGGCATCCTCACCGGACTCGATGCCCAGCGAGGTGAGCAACACGGCGTCGGCGCTCACCGGGGCGGTTGGGAACCGGCGTGCACGCGGCACGGCGTTCGGCGGGGCGTAGAACGCGTAGCCCAGACAGGCCTCGTTCCCGCTCAACGGCGCAGGCCCGTCGTCGGTCTGCTCGTCGCCGCACTGCACTGCGACCTGTCCGCAGGACCCCCACTCGAGCATGACCATCGAGAGCCAGGCTTCCTTCTCGAACTCGGGGTCGGACAGGTGGTCGTCGACCCCGGGGACGGCGGCGCCCGCCGCATCACGGCCGAGGGTCAGCGGATCGACCTCCCAGTACACGCACCTGCGGGCATGCTTCGGCAACTGCTCGAACGCTTCGAGCCGTAGAGGCGTGACGCGTGCCGACACTAAACTCCCCGGGTCCTACACGGTGCGAAGATGCACAGCTGCCACTCCAGGATAGAAGGGTGCGGCGGGGTCGGCCCTCGATTCGGCACGGCTATCGAGTGCGGGTGCGAAACGTATTGTCTCACAATTGGTTTCCTTCGAACGGAGGTGCCGACGGCGACGAACACGGGGGTTGTGTCACAGTGACGTAATTACCCGGTGTCCTGGGTCAGCGGTCGGACGCGCTCATCAGTTCGACTATGCGCTGCAGATCGTCGACCGAGCCGAACTCCACCACGATCTTGCCTTTTCGTTTGCCGAGGCTGACGGTGACCCGGGTGTCGAACGCCGTCGACAGCCGTTCAGCAACGTCTTGCAGTCCCGGCATGCTGATCGGCTTACGCTTCGGCGACGACGGGGCCGGCGGGCCGGCCCGGTTCGCCAGTGTGACCGCTTCCTCCGTCGCGCGCACGGACAGCCCTTCGGCGACGATGCGTGCGGCCAACTCCTCCTGCTGCTCGGGTCCCCCCTCGAGCGCCAACAGGGCGCGCGCGTGGCCGGCCGACAGCACACCGGCGGCCACCCGCCGTTGCACCGCGATCGGCAACCGCAGCAGCCGGATCATGTTGGTGATCAACGGGCGCGACCGGCCGATGCGGGACGCGAGTTCGTCGTGGGTCACCCCGAATTCGTCGAGCAGCTGCTGATATGCGGCCGCCTCTTCCAACGGGTTCAACTGGACGCGGTGGATGTTCTCCAACAACGCGTCGCGGAGCATGCCGTCGTCGGAGGTCTCCCGCACGATCGCCGGGATGGCGGTCAGGCCGGCCTGCTGGGCGGCGCGCCATCGCCGCTCCCCCATGACGAGTTGGTAGCGGATCGGACCCGGCGTACCGCCAGGCAGCGCCCGCACCACGATCGGCTGCATGAGACCGAACTCGCGGATCGAGTGCACCAGCTCGCCGAGCGCCTCCTCGTCGAAGACCTGGCGGGGCTGCCGCGGGTTCGGCTCGATCGACGACGGGTCGATCTCGCGGTACACGGCGCCGACGTCGTTGGCCGTGTTGGCCGTGTTGCCGTTCGACGGTCCCCCGATCACCACATCGGCGGCCGCGTCGCCCATCCGTGGCCCGAGCTCGGACTGCTCCCCGTCGGCGGGTCCGGTCGGAATCAGCGAAGCCAGTCCGCGGCCGAGGCCGCTGCGCTTGCGTGTCGGTTGGGTCATGGCCTCTCCTGTTGTCGCGCGCTCATCGGTGGTTACGGTTCCGGCCGCGGTCGGCGATCTCCCGGCTGGCGTCGAGATAGCTCATCGCCCCCCGGGAGCCGGGGTCGTAGTCGAGGATCGTCATCCCGTAACCGGGGGCCTCGGACACCTTGACGCTGCGCGGGATGACGGTCCGCAGCACCTTGTCGCCGAAGTGCGTCCGCACGTCGGAGGCCACCTGGTCGGCGAGCTTAGTGCGCCCGTCGTACATCGTCAGGATCACCGTCGTCACGTCGAGTTGCGGATTGAGGTGCGCCTTGACCATTTCGATCGTGCGCATCAGCTGGCCCACCCCTTCGAGGGCGTAGTACTCGCACTGGATCGGGATCAGCACCTCGGGCGCCGCGACGAACGCGTTGATCGTCAGCAGGCCCAACGACGGCGGGCAGTCGATGAACACGTAGTCGAAGTTGTAATCGTCGAGTGCAGCCAACGCGGAACGTAACCGGCCCTCCCGGGCCACCATGCTGACCAACTCGATCTCGGCGCCGGCCAGGTCGATGGTTGCGGGAACGCAGTAGAGGCGCTCGCTGTGCGGGCTGCGTTGCAAGGCGTCGCGCAACGGGATCTCCCCGATCAGCACCTCGTACGAGGACGGCGTCCCCGGGCGATGCTCGATGCCGAGCGCGGTGCTCGCGTTGCCCTGCGGGTCGAGGTCGATGACGAGCGTCTGCAGCCCCTGCAGGGCCAGCGCCGCCGCGACGTTGACGGCCGTCGTGGTCTTACCGACGCCGCCCTTCTGATTGGCGATCGTGAAAACACGTTGGCGGTCGGGCCGCGGGAGGTTTCCCTTGGCCGCCGCGTGCAGCAGGCGAACCGCCCGTTCGGCCTCCGCCCCGATCGGGGTGTCGACGCCGGCCGTCGGATCCCACCCGCTGTCGGGCGCGGCCTTGTCCGTCCAGGTTTCACGTGAAACGTCCGTCGGCGTGGTTTCACGTGAAACATGGGCTGAGGCCGTTTCACGTGAAACATCGCGGCGCGGCTGCGCGCCGGCGCCGATCGCGGATCCGTTCTGCGGCGAACTCAACCCCGTCTCCTGCCCGTTGCTCGGTGCGCTACCGCCTTCTCCCGCCGTGCCACGACGACGGTCGCGGGTGGATCCAAGTAGTTCGCGCCACACCTCATTACCCTTACATCGGCCGCCCCGAGCGACGCCATCACACGCCGGTGGTCGCGGATCTCCTCTTCGGCACGCTCGCCCTTCATCGCGAGCATGTGGCCGTCGATGTGCAGCAGCGGCATGCTCCATCGAGTCAACTTGTCCAGAGAGGCCACCGCCCTGGACACCACCACATCCGTCTCCCCCACCTGTTTCCTCACCGCCGGCTCCTCCGCCCGGCCGCGCACCACCGTCACCTCGACCCCGAGCTCCTCGACCACCTCGCGCAGAAAATCGCTGCGGCGAAGGAGCGGTTCGATGAGCGTCACGTGCACATCCGGCCGAGCCATCGCCAACGGTATCCCGGGCAGGCCCGCGCCACTACCGATGTCGGCAACCCGGCAGTCGGCGTCGATGAGCTCGGACACCGCGGCGCTGTTGAGGATGTGTCGATCCCACAACCGGTCCACTTCCCGGGGTCCGATCAGGCCGCGCTCGACACCGGCGCCCGCCAAGATCTCGGCGTAGAGCCGAGCGCGCGGCAATCTCTCCCGGAACAAGGTGGCGGCCGCATCCGGGGGGGCCGACACCTCGCCGTGTTTCACGTGAAACATCCTCCGGATCGTCGCGTCGCGCGGACGGCCTCTATGAACTACACGCGTGTAACTCGGGTCAGTCGGCGAGCACGACGACGCGCCGCGACGGCTCCACGCCCTCGCTCTCGCTGTGCACTCCGTCGACCGCGGCCACCGCGTCGTGCACGATCTTGCGCTCGAACGGCGTCATCGGGGCGAGCTCCTCGCGCTCGCCGGTCTCGAGCACCCGCCGCGCGACCTTCTCACCGAGCGCCGCCAACTCGTCGCGGCGCCGCCGGCGCCACCGCGCGATGTCGAGCATCAGGCGGCTGCGCTCCCCGGTCTTCTGGTGCACGGCCAGCCGCGTCAACTCCTGCAACGCGTCGAGCACCTCGCCCTTGCGGCCCACCAACTTGTTCAGGTCGCCACCGCCGTCGATGCTGACGACCGCGCGGTCGCCTTCGACGTCGAGGTCGATGTCGCCGTCGAAGTCGAGCAGGTCCAACAACTCCTCGAGGTAGTCGCCGGCGATCTCGCCCTCCGCGACCAACCTCTCCTCGAGGTCATCCTCGGCGACTGGCGCCGCGGACCCGTTCTCCTCGTCGGTCAGGTCGTCGCGCTCAGTCGTATCGGCGTCTGTCATCTCGGTATCTCCTCATCCCCACCGGTGTGCCCGGTCAACGTTTACGTTTCTTCGGCCGTGCGCCGGGGCGTGGACTCGCGCCCGGACGCGGCGTGCGGTTGCCTGCCCCCGAGGCCGTCTTGCCCGTCCCGGCTCCCGTCGGCTTCTTCTCGGCGGCCCCGTTCTCGGAGACGGTGTCGGCGATTTCGGTCTCACCGCTGGACGCCGGCTCCGGCGTCTGACCCTTGCGTGTGCGCTTCGGCTTGGCACCCGGCGGCGGTGCGTTCTTGGCCTGCCGCTCCTGCGCCTCGAGTTTCTTGGCCTCTTCTTCCTTTTCGATCTTGCCGAACACGTAGTGCTGCTGGCCGAACGTCCAGATGTTGTTGGCGAGCCAGTACATGATGATGGCCAGCGGCAGGAACGGCCCGCCGACGACAACGCCGAGCGGGAACACGTACAGCGCCAGCTTGTTCATCATCGCGGTCTGCGGATTCGCCGCCGCCTCCGGACTCTGCCGCGCCACCGACGCGCGGCTGTTGAAGTACGTCGCGATGCCGGCCAGGATCATGATCGGCACGCCCACCGCGATGACCGCTCCCCGACTGAACTCGGTGAACGCGTCAAGGCCAGAGGTCTGAATCATGGTGGCGCCCAACGGTGCACCGAAAAGGTGCGCGTCGAGGAAGTGCGCGACGTCCGTGGGGCTGAAGACGTAGTTGCCGGTGGCGCGGTTCTGCTCGACGGACAGCTGGATCTGACCGAACCCGCCTTGCGTCCGGTTGAACGACCGCAACACGTGGAACAGCCCGAGGAACACCGGCACCTGGGCCAGCATCGGCAAGCAGCCGAGGATCGGGTTGAACCCGTGTTCCTTCTGCAGCTTCTGCATTTCCAGCGCCATCCGCTGGCGGTCCTTGCCGTACTTCTTCTGCAGCGCCTTGATCTGCGGCTGCAACTCCTGCATCTGGCGCGTGGTGCGGATCTGCTTGACGAACGGTTTGTACAGGATCGCCCGCAGCGTGAAGACGAGGAACATCACCGACAGCGCCCAGGCGAAGAAGTTCGACGGCCCCAGCAGGAAGGCGAACAGCTTGTACCAGACCCACATGATCGCCGACACCGGGTAATAGATGATGTCGAGGCTGAACCAGTTAAACACGCGTCTCGCTTCCTGCTCGCAATGCTGGTGTACCGCCGCTGACGTCGCCGACGATGACCCGATCCTCTGAGGACTCGGCCGCGGACGCGCACGATGCGTGCGCGTCGCCTTCGCGTTCAGGTGACGGGCGTTCCGGAATCGGGTCCCATCCTCCCCTATGCCACGGCCCACATTTCAGCAGCCGTACGGTGGCAAGCCAGCCACCGCGCAGGAGCCCGAACTCGCTCAGCGCGTCTACCGCGTACTGACTGCACGTGGGCGTGAACCGGCACGTCGGCAGCCGCAGCGGTGAAACCGTGTGCCGGTACAGCTGAATCACGTAGATCACGACCCGCGCTGCCCTCGCACCGAGAGACCTCATAGACGCCCTCACCCGGCCGCCTCGTTCTTGGGCCTCCTCCGGCGCAGGGCCGTGCGCAGCTCCTGCTCGAGGCGCGCCGATATGGCATGCCTGCTGCTGGGCAGCGCGCGGATCACCACCCGATCGGCCGGATCGAGCTCGTCGAGCACCGTGCGCGCAACATGCCGCAACCGCCTGGCCACCCGATGCCGTTGCACCGCGGTCCCGACGGCCTTCGACACGACGAGCCCGATCCGCGGGCCCGGCTCGGCGGCCACTTCCGACCGCAACGCATGCACGACGAGGTCGGGCTGCACCGCGCGCACCCCTCGGTTGACCGTGATCCCGAACTCCGTCGACCGCGTCATCCGGTACCGCGCCGGAAGCACCGCGTCAGACTCCGCTTGAAGTCACGTGGGAATCACGCAGTCAGCTTGCGCCGACCCTTGCCGCGGCGGTTCGCCACGATCGCGCGGCCCGCGCGGGTGCGCATCCGCAGCCGGAAGCCATGCACGCGCGCCCGGCGCCGGTTGTTCGGCTGGAAGGTCCGCTTGCCCTTGGCCACGGCTGTATCTCCTTGTTGCGTCTGGCATCCGCAGCCCCCACCGATCGGCGTACGAATCGGTGTGGACGCAGTTGCCGTTGGTAAGCTCGTCCGTCTTGCTAGCCGGCGCGGTCCCCGGTCGGAACCGGATCGCAGCCGTATCGCCTCGTACGGGCGACTGTTCGAGGGTACTGACGAGTTTTCGCTGGGTCAAACCTCGCCCGATGGCCCGGACGACAGCCACAATTGCACCACCCGTCACGATGCCGCCGGAAGCCGAAATATCCACCCGCGCAATGTTGCAGAACGGTTGGCACCCGCCGAGAAAACTGTTAGCTTCTGCCAAGGCCGATTCGATAACGAAACGGCGACGAACAACGAAGCGAGGACGCCCGACTAGTCGTGAGCCCACAGGATGCCTCACTTCCGTGATGTGCCCCGGCCCGCGGCGTTCCCGCCGGTAGACAACAGAACGACGACGACTGTCCTGTCTCCACAGCCTGTGGATAACTTTGTGGACAGATCGTCCTCGTTCCATTGGTCGTCTCTGGGTCGACCGCAAGGGGGTAGTCGTCGTTGACAGCTGACCCCGACCCGCCTTTCGTCGCCGTTTGGAACACCGTGGTTGCCGAACTCAACGGTGGCCCCGGCGCCGGAACCATCGGCGATCACGGCCCGACCCTCACCCCACAGCAAAGAGCATGGCTGAAACTCGTCAAACCGCTCGTCATCACCGAGGGATTTGCCCTGCTGTCCGTGCCGACCCCGTTCGTCCAGAACGAGATCGAACGCCATCTGCGCGAGCCGATCATCACCGCATTGAGCCGTCAGCTCGGCCAGCGCGTCGAACTGGGTGTGCGCATCGCCGATCCCGGTCCCGACGACGCCACCGAGGGGCCGCTCAACGGGCTGTCCGCCGTCGCCGAACCCGATGAGGTCGATGAGGACTTCGAAGCCCGCATCAGCGCCGAGGAAAGCTGGCCGACGTACTTCACCAGCCGGCCGCCGAACACGCTGACCGACGGCCCCAGCGCGGTCAACCTCAACCGGCGCTACACGTTCGACACCTTCGTCATCGGCGCGTCGAACCGGTTTGCCCACGCCGCCACCCTGGCCATCGCCGAGGCGCCGGCCCGCGCCTACAACCCGCTGTTCATCTGGGGCGAGTCCGGCCTGGGCAAGACGCACCTGTTGCACGCGGCAGGCAACTACGCGCAGCGGTTGTTTCCCGGCATGCGGGTGAAGTACGTCTCGACCGAGGAATTCACCAACGACTTCATCAACTCGTTGCGCGACGACCGCAAGGCGTCCTTCAAACGCAGTTACCGCGACATCGATGTGCTGCTGGTCGACGACATCCAGTTCATCGAGGGCAAAGAAGGCATCCAGGAGGAGTTCTTCCACACCTTCAATACCCTGCACAACGCCAACAAGCAGATCGTCATCTCCTCGGACCGGCCGCCCAAGCAGCTGGCCACCCTCGAGGACCGGCTCCGCACCCGCTTCGAGTGGGGACTGATCACGGACGTCCAGCCGCCGGAGTTGGAGACGCGAATCGCGATCCTGCGCAAGAAGGCGCAGATGGACCGGCTCGACGTGCCCGACGATGTCCTCGAACTCATCGCCAGCAGCATCGAACGCAACATCCGTGAACTCGAGGGCGCGCTCATCCGGGTCACGGCGTTCGCGTCACTGAACAAGACCACGATCGACAAGTCGTTGGCCGAGATCGTGCTGCGTGATCTGATCTCCGATCCCAGCACCATGCAGATCAGCACTGCGACGATCATGGCGGCCACCGCCGAATATTTCGAGACGACGGTCGAGGAACTGCGCGGCCCCGGCAAGACCCGCGCCCTCGCGCAGTCCCGACAGATCGCCATGTACCTCTGCCGCGAGCTGACCGATCTGTCCCTTCCGAAGATCGGCCAGGCGTTCGGGCGCGACCACACCACCGTCATGTACGCCGAGAAGAAGATTCGCGGTGAAATGGCCGAGCGCCGCGAGGTCTTCGATCACGTGAAGGAACTCACGACGCGAATTCGCCAGCGCTCCAAGCGCTGAATCGCCCGCTCCTCCCCCGCGGTTGCTCGTGCCGCGCGCGCCCAGATGTCGGCGTCTCCTGCGACGACCACGAAAATTCTCCAAAAATCTTCTGTCCCGGCCACACCATCCGTCACACGCGGAGGTTGTGCACATCGATGTGGAGAACCTGGGCTCAACCGGCGAACTACTCGCTGATTCGTGCACACCCGCCGGCCTCTCCACACTCAATCCCACCCTGGCCTGCACTCATCCACAGCTGCCCCACACGGTCGCACGCCTGTCAGCAGGGCCGACATCGATTCATCCCCAGCTTCCACAGGCCCTAATACTGTTGCTTGTAAATCTCCAAAAGATCCTCTTCGAAGAAGGCGGCTGGGGAAGCACCGAGCCGGCCGGCCGTGAGCCCACCGGTAACCGTCGATGTCAGCCCGATCGATTAGCTTTCAAGTTGGGGCGGAAAGCTCTACGGTGATTCATCGACAGCCGTTACGGTCGTCGGGCGCATCGGTCAGACGCGTGGTGAGACACCGGGAAACCGCTGCTTGATGCTTGTCGTGGTATTGATCGAAGGGACTCAATGGACGTGGCGACGACAACGGTTGGTGTCACCGATCTGAAGTTCCGCCTGGTACGAGAGGACTTCGCCGACGCTGTCGCGTGGGTGGCCCGCAATCTGCCGACTCGACCAACTGTTCCGGTGCTCGCCGGCGTGTTGCTGACCGGTTCCGAGGATGGGTTGACGATTTCGGGATTCGACTACGAGGTTTCCGCCGAGGTGCAGGTGCCGGCCGAGATCGCTTCACCCGGCAGCGTTTTGGTGTCCGGCCGGCTGCTGTCGGACATCACCCGCGCTTTGCCGGCGAAGCCGATCGATGTCAGCGTCGAAGGCACCCGGGTGTCGTTGACCTGTGGTAGTTCCCGCTTCTCGCTTCCGACCATGGCCGTCGAGGACTATCCGACCCTGCCCACGTTGCCGGACGAGACCGGGGTCATCTCCGCCGACTTGTTCGCCGAAGCGATCGGCCAGGTTGCCATCGCCGCCGGCCGCGATGACACGCTGCCCATGCTGACCGGTATCCGGCTCGAAATCGCCGGGGAGAAGGTCGTTTTGGCGGCCACCGACCGGTTCCGGTTGGCGGTGCGCGAGCTGACGTGGTCAACGGCGGGCGCCGACATCGAAGCCGCGGTTCTGGTGCCGGCCAAGACGTTGTCGGAGGCCGCCAAGGCCGGTGCCGACGGCGGCGATGTGCATCTTTCGCTGGGGGCCGGTGCGGCCGTCGGCAAGGAGGGATTGCTCGGAATCAGCAGCGGCGGCAAACGCAGCACCACGCGACTGCTCGATGCCGAGTTCCCGAAATTCCGGCAACTGCTGCCGACCGAGCACACCGCGATGGCGACGATCGGAGTCGCCGAACTCACCGAGGCGATCAAGCGTGTCGCGTTGGTCGCGGACCGCGGCGCGCAGGTGCGGATGGAATTCTCCGACGACGCACTGCGGCTTTCGGCCGGCGCCGACGACGTGGGGCGCGCGGAAGAAGACCTTCCTGTCAGCTTCGTCGGAGACCCGTTGACCATCGCGTTCAATCCGACGTACCTGACCGACGGGATCGGTTCGCTTCACTCCGAGCGGGTGACATTCGGCTTCACCACACCCAGCCGTCCCGCCGTGTTGCGTCCGGCCAGTGACGACGATGCGAGTGTCGCTGCAGCGGGGCCGTTTCCCGCGCAGCAGACGGACTACGTGTACCTGCTGATGCCGGTGCGGCTTCCCGGCTGACCGGCCGACGCCACGGAAGGGGCGCATATGCAACTCGGGCTGGTCGGTCTGGGCAAGATGGGCTTCAACATGCGCGAACGCTTGCGCGAAGGCGGGCATGAAGTCGTCGGCTATGACCCCAGACCGGAAGTGACCGACGTCCCGACGCTCGCGGCGTTGGCCGATGCGCTGGATGCGCCGCGGGTGGTGTGGGTGATGGTGCCGTCCGGCCCGATCACCCACGAGACCATCGCATCCCTGGCCGACGAACTCGGCGAGGGCGATCTCGTCATCGACGGCGGCAACTCCCGCTACACCGAAGACGGACCACACGCGAAACTGTTGAACGACAAGGGAATTGCGTTCATCGACGCGGGCGTGTCCGGCGGTGTCTGGGGATTGAAGGAAGGCTACGGCCTGATGGTCGGCGGTAGCGACGCCGACGTCGAACGCGCGATGCCGATCTTCGACGCGTTGCGGCCGCCGGGACCTCGTGAAGACGGGTTCGTGCACGCCGGACCGGTCGGTGCGGGGCACTACGCGAAGATGGTGCACAACGGCATCGAGTACGGCCTGATGATGGCCTACGCCGAAGGTTATGAGCTGCTGGCGGCCGAGGAGCTCATCACCGACACCCAGGCCGTCATTCAGGCGTGGACCAACGGCACCGTGGTGCGGTCATGGCTGCAGCAGCTGCTCGCCAAGGCGTTGAAGGAAGACCCGAAGTTCACCGACATCAGCGGCTACACCGAGGATTCCGGGGAAGGGCGATGGACCGTGGAGGAGGCCATCAGCCACCGGGTGCCGATGCCGGTGATCGCGGCGTCGCTGTTCGCGCGGTTCGCCTCGCGCCAGGAGGATTCGCCGGCGATGAAGGCGGTCTCGGCGCTGCGCAACCAGTTCGGCGGGCACGCGGTCAAACGGGTCAGCGAGTCCGGCTAGGTCGCGACGCCGTGTACGTCCGCCGTCTTGCGCTGACCGACTTCCGGTCGTGGCCGCGCGTCGAATTGGACCTCGAGCCGGGTCGCACCGTGTTCGTCGGACCGAACGGCTACGGTAAGACGAATCTCGTTGAGGCGCTGTGGTATTCGTCGACGCTGAGTTCACACCGGGTGGCCGCGGACGCGCCGCTGATCCGGACCGGCGCCGAACGGGCGGTGGTGTCGACGATCGTCGTCAACGAGCAACGCGAACTCGCGGTGGACCTCGAGATCACCGCGGGGCGCGCGAACAAGGCCCGGCTCAACCGCTCCCCCGTTCGTTCCGCCCGCGAGATCCTCGGTGTGCTGCGGGCGGTGCTGTTCGCCCCAGAGGACCTCGCGCTGGTGCGTGGCGACCCCGGCGAACGACGCCGCTATCTCGACGAACTCGCGACCACCCGCAGACCGCAGGTGGCCGCGATCCGCGCGGATTACGACAAGGTCTTGCGTCAGCGCGCAGCGCTGTTGAAAACGGCCTCCGGCGCGCGATTCCGCGGGGACCGCAGCGTCTTCGACACCCTCGACGTCTGGGACGGCCACCTCGCCGAGAAGGGTGCGCGGCTGATCGCGGCGCGGGTGGACCTCATCAATCAACTGGCCCCGGAGGTCGAGAAGGCCTACCAACTGTTGGCGCCCGGGTCGCGGCCGGCGGCGATCCGCTACCGCAGCGGCGTGGAAGCGGTGGAAGAGTCCGCCGGGACGGGCGACGCGGAGTTGTTCGAGGCCGCGTTGCTCGACGCGTTGGCCCGCCGTCGGGATGCCGAAGTCGAACGCGGGGTCTGCCTGGTCGGTCCGCATCGCGACGACCTCGAATTGCGGCTCGGCGATCAGATCGCGAAAGGTTATGCCAGCCACGGGGAATCGTGGTCGATGGCGTTGTCGCTGCGGTTGGCCGCCTACGAGTTGCTGCGGGCGGAAGGGGGCGATCCGGTGCTGCTACTCGACGATGTGTTTGCGGAGTTGGACACCGCTCGGCGGCGGGCGCTGGCCACCGTGGCGGGGTCGGCCGAGCAGGTGCTGGTGACCGCCGCGGTACCCGACGACATCCCCGGCGACTGGGATGCGCGCAGGATCGGGGTGGCGATGCGAGACGACGACGATGCGGGGCGAATCTCGGTGGTGCAGCCATGACGGCGGACGAGAACGAGGCGGGCCCACCCGAGCACCTGGCGAACCTGCGGGGAATGGACCTGGTGCGACGCACGCTCGAGGAGGCCCGCGGCGCGGCGCGCAGCCAGGGCAAGGATGTCGGCCGCGGCCGCGGGTCGGCCCCGCGCCGGATCGCGGGCGGCAGCCGACGGCGGTGGTCGGGGCCGGGGCCGGATTCGCGGGATCCGCAACCGTTCGGACCCGCGGCCAGTGACCTCGCCCGCAGCCGCGGGTGGTCGGGCCGGGTCGCCGAGGGTGCCGTGTTCGGTCGCTGGGCCGGAGTCGTCGGCGAGGGCATCGCGGCGCACGCGACGCCGACGTCGTTGAACGACGGCGTGCTGACCATCTCGGCGGAGTCGACGGCATGGGCGACCCAATTGCGGATGGTGCAAGCCCAGGTGCTGGCCAAGATCGCTGATGCAGTGGGCGACGGCGTCGTCAGATCGCTGAAAATCGTCGGCCCGGTCGGCCCGTCGTGGCGCAAGGGCCGGTACCACATCCCCGGCCGGGGTCCGCGCGACACGTATGGCTAGCCATCCTTCGCGCCTGTTGGCTGAGAGCCGCGAGGACGACGCGATCCTACTTCTCAAGCGTCTTCAGGCACCTTCAATCGAGAAATTCCACAGGCGGCTCAAATAGGTGTGTAGAAACGCCCCCTCAGAATCGGTCCTGTCGCCATCGGACGGTAGACTGGGAAGCGATCCGCAGGCGGCCGTCGACCGCCTAGCCAGCTTTCCCCGGCAAGAGACCAAGGAGACCCGTCCAACGTGGCTGCCCAGAAGAAGAGTGCCCCGAAAGAATACGGTGCCGATTCGATCAAGGTGCTCGAAGGCCTGGAAGCGGTCCGCAAACGCCCGGGCATGTACATCGGCTCCACCGGTGAGCGCGGCCTGCACCACCTGATCTGGGAGGTGGTCGACAACGCCGTCGACGAGGCGATGGCCGGTTTCGCGACAAAAGTCGACGTGCGACTCCTGGAGAACGGCGGTGTCCAGGTCACCGACGACGGCCGCGGTATCCCCGTGGGCATGCACTCCACGGGCATCCCGACCGTCGATGTCGTGATGACGGTTCTGCATGCCGGTGGCAAGTTCGAGGAAGGCGCTTACCAGGTCTCCGGCGGTCTGCACGGCGTCGGTGTGTCCGTAGTGAACGCGCTGTCCACCCGGCTCGAGGCCGACATCATGACGGACGGCTATCAGTGGTTCCAGACCTACGACCGGTCGGTGCCGGGAACGCTCAAGCAGGGTGAGAAGACCAAGAAGACCGGCACCACCATCCGTTTCTGGC
Organism: Mycobacterium sp. IS-3022; assembly: GCF_001500065.1. Lineage (GTDB taxonomy): Bacteria > Actinomycetota > Actinomycetes > Mycobacteriales > Mycobacteriaceae > Mycobacterium. The sequence goes on along the minus strand of NZ_LQIN01000048.1, from coordinate 168,495 downwards.
CCGACCCCGACGTCTTCGAGACGACGAACTACGACTTCGAGACGATCGCGCGGCGCCTGCAGGAAATGGCCTTCCTGAACAAGGGCCTCACCATCGAACTGACCGACGAACGCGTCACCGCGGAGGAAGTCGTCGACGAGGTCGTCAGCGACACCGCCGAAGCGCCGAAGAGCGCCGACGAGAAGGCCGCCGAAGCCAGCGCCCCGCACAAGGTCAAGCACCGGACGTTCCACTATCCCGGCGGTCTGGTGGATTTCGTCAAGCACATCAACCGGACCAAAACACCTATCCAGCAGAGCGTCATCGACTTCGAGGGCAAGGGCTCCGGCCACGAGGTCGAGATCGCGATGCAGTGGAACGCCGGTTACTCCGAGTCCGTGCACACGTTCGCCAACACGATCAACACCCACGAGGGCGGTACCCACGAAGAGGGCTTCCGCGCCGCGTTGACGTCGGTGGTCAACAAGTACGCCAAGGACAAGAAGCTGCTGAAAGACAAGGACCCCAACCTCACCGGCGACGACATCCGTGAGGGTCTGGCCGCGGTGATCTCGGTGAAGGTGTCCGAGCCGCAGTTCGAGGGCCAGACGAAGACCAAGCTCGGCAACACCGAGGTGAAGTCGTTCGTGCAGAAGATCTGCAACGAGGAACTCACGCACTGGTTCGACGCCAACCCCGCCGAAGCCAAAACCATTGTGAACAAAGCGGTGTCGTCGGCGCAGGCCCGAATCGCGGCCCGCAAGGCGCGCGAATTGGTGCGCCGCAAGAGCGCCACCGACATCGGCGGGCTGCCCGGCAAGCTGGCCGACTGCCGATCCACCGATCCGCGCAAGTCGGAACTGTATGTGGTGGAGGGCGATTCGGCCGGCGGCTCGGCCAAGAGCGGCCGCGACTCGATGTTTCAGGCGATCCTTCCGCTGCGCGGCAAGATCATCAACGTCGAGAAGGCCCGCATCGACCGCGTGTTGAAGAACACCGAGGTGCAGGCGATCATCACCGCGCTGGGTACCGGTATCCACGACGAGTTCGACATCTCCAAGCTGCGCTATCACAAGATCGTGCTGATGGCCGACGCCGACGTCGACGGGCAGCACATCTCGACGCTGCTGCTGACGCTGTTGTTCCGGTTCATGAAGCCGCTGGTCGAAAACGGGCACATCTTCTTGGCGCAGCCACCGCTGTACAAGCTGAAGTGGCAGCGCAGTGACCCCGAGTTCGCCTACTCCGACCGCGAGCGCGACGGCTTGCTCGAGGCGGGCCGCAAGGCGGGCAAGAAGATCAACACCGACGACGGCATCCAGCGCTACAAGGGTCTCGGCGAGATGGACGCCAAGGAGCTGTGGGAGACGACGATGGACCCGTCGGTGCGGGTGCTGCGTCAGGTCACCCTCGACGATGCCGCGGCCGCCGACGAACTGTTCTCGATCCTGATGGGCGAGGACGTCGAAGCCCGCCGCAGTTTCATCACGCGCAACGCCAAAGACGTGCGCTTCCTTGATGTTTAACTCTGACTAGGACAGATAGTGACTGATACCTTGCCGCCCGAAGGCGACCGGATCGAACCGGTCGACATCCAGCAGGAGATGCAGCGCAGCTACATCGACTACGCGATGAGCGTGATCGTCGGGCGCGCGCTGCCCGAGGTGCGCGACGGCCTCAAACCCGTGCACCGCCGCGTGCTCTACGCGATGTTCGACTCGGGCTTCCGGCCGGACCGCAGCCACGCGAAATCCGCACGCTCGGTGGCCGAGACGATGGGTAACTACCACCCGCACGGCGACGCGTCGATCTACGACACCCTGGTCCGGATGGCCCAGCCGTGGTCGCTGCGCTATCCCCTGGTGGACGGCCAGGGCAACTTCGGCTCGCCGGGCAACGACCCGCCGGCCGCGATGCGGTACTGCGTCACCGGCGACACGGTGGTCAGCCTGCCCGAAGGCAGAAGCATCCGCATCGACGCGGTCGTGCCCGACGCAAAGCCGAATTCGGACAACGTCATCGAGATGAAGGTCCTCGGCCGCCACGGCGAGCCCGTCGTCGCCGACCGGCTGTTCCACTCGGGCGATCACCAGACGTACACGGTGACCAGCGCCGACGGCCGTGCCGTGACGGGTACGGGTAACCACCCGCTGCTGTGCCTGGACGAGGTGGGTGGCGTACCGACGCTCGAGTGGAAGCTGATCGAGGACATCCGGCCGGGCGATCGCATCGCGATGCTCACCGATTGTGGATCCGGCGACGCAGATCAACGGAATCCCGTCGTAGAGTTCACAATCGAGGACTACACCTACGCCCGCGTCGAGTCCGTCACGGACGCCGGCGTGCAACCGGTGTACAGCCTTCGTGTCGACACAGACGACCACGCCTTCATCACCAATGGGTTCGTCAGCCACAACACCGAAGCGCGGCTCACTCCGCTCGCCATGGAGATGTTGCGTGAAATCGACGAGGAGACAGTCGATTTCATTCCGAACTACGACGGCCGGGTGCAGGAGCCGACCGTACTGCCGAGCCGGTTCCCCAACCTGCTGGCCAACGGTTCGGGTGGCATCGCCGTCGGCATGGCCACCAACATCCCACCGCACAATCTGCGTGAACTCGCCGAGGCGGTGTACTGGTGCCTGGACAACCACGACGCCGATGAGGAGGCGACGCTCGCCGCGGTCACCGAACGCGTCAAGGGGCCGGACTTTCCCACCCACGGTTTGATCGTTGGGTCGCAAGGGATCTCCGACACCTACACCACCGGGCGCGGATCCATCCGAATGCGCGGCGTGGTGGAGATCGAAGAGGACAACCGCGGCCGCACCGGCATCGTCATCACCGAGTTGCCCTATCAGGTCAACCACGACAACTTCATCACCTCGATCGCCGAGCAGGTCCGCGACGGCAAGCTGAATGGCATCGCCAACATCGAGGACCAGTCCAGCGACCGTGTCGGACTGCGAATCGTGGTGGAGCTCAAGCGCGATGCGGTCGCAAAGGTGGTGCTGAACAACCTCTACAAGCACACCCAGCTGCAGACCAGCTTCGGGGCCAACATGCTGGCGATCGTCGACGGCGTCCCGCGCACGCTGCGCCTCGATCAGTTGATCCGGCACTACGTCAACCACCAACTCGACGTCATCGTGCGGCGCACCCGCTACCGGTTGCGCAAGGCCAATGAGCGGGCCCACATCCTGCGCGGTCTGGTCAAGGCGCTCGATGCGCTCGACGAGGTGATCGCGTTGATCCGGGCGTCGGAGACCGTCGACGTGGCGCGGCAGGGCTTGATCGCGTTGCTCGACATCGACGACATCCAGGCCCAGGCGATCCTCGACATGCAGCTGCGCCGGCTGGCCGCGCTGGAACGTCAGCGCATCGTCGACGACCTGGCGAAGATCGAGGCCGAGATCGCCGACCTCGAGGACATCCTGGCCAAGCCCGAGCGGCAGCGGGCGATCGTGCGCGACGAGCTCAAGGAGATCGCCGACAAGTACGGCGACGACCGTCGCACCCGCATCATCGCCGCCGACGGCGAGGTTGCCGACGAGGACCTGATCGCCCGCGAGGACGTCGTCGTCACGATCACCGAGACCGGCTACGCCAAACGCACCAAAACCGACCTGTACCGCAGCCAGAAGCGCGGCGGCAAGGGTGTGCAGGGCGCCGGGCTCAAGCAGGACGACATTGTCAACCACTTCTTCGTCTGCTCGACCCACGACTGGATCCTGTTCTTCACCACCCAGGGCCGGGTCTACCGGGCGAAGGCGTACGACCTGCCGGAGGCGTCGCGCACCGCACGCGGCCAGCACGTCGCGAACCTGCTGGCCTTCCAGCCGGAGGAGCGGATCGCCCAGGTCATCCAGATCAAGAGCTACGAGGACGCGCCGTACCTGGTGCTGGCCACCCGCAACGGGCTGGTGAAGAAGTCGAAGCTGACCGACTTCGACTCCAACCGCTCGGGCGGCATCGTCGCGGTGAACCTGCGCGACGGCGATGAACTGGTCGGCGCGGTGCTGTGCTCGGCCGAGGATGACCTTCTTCTGGTGTCGGCCAAGGGCCAGTCGATCCGATTCTCAGCTACTGACGAGGCGCTGCGGCCGATGGGCCGTGCCACTTCCGGTGTGCAGGGCATGCGGTTCAATGCCGACGACGAGCTGCTGTCGCTGAACGTCGTGCGGGAGAACACGTATCTGCTGGTCGCGACATCCGGCGGCTACGCCAAGCGCACGGCCATCGAGGAGTACAGCCCCCAGGGCCGCGGCGGCAAAGGCATCCTGACAATCCAGTACGACAAACGCCGTGGCAGTCTGGTGGGTGCGTTGATCGTCGATGACGACACAGAGTTGTACGCCATCACGTCAGGTGGAGGTGTCATCCGGACCGCGGCTCGCCAGGTTCGCAAGGCCGGGCGGCAAACCAAGGGCGTTCGGTTGATGAACCTGGGTGAGGGCACCACACTGATAGCCATCGCGCGCAACGCGGAGGAAGGCGACAGCACCGACGAGGTAAACACCGACCCCGGTGCGTGAGCAGTGACGGGACCAGTGAGGAGCCGTAGGTGAGCTCACCGAACGAGCCGGGACGCCCACGCGCGGGCGAAAGTCCAGCGGGGGCCAACGGCTCCGCCGCCAACAACGACGCTCTCGGTGCCGCCCGGCCCGATGGCCCCGACCGCGGAGACGTCCCGCCGTGGCAGCGGGGGCCCGCGGCCCGGGCGGCACAGCCGGCGGGCCGGCCGCCGGAGCCGCCGCCGAGGCGGGGTCCCGCTCCGGGGCCGCGCGGCGACGGTCCGGGCGATGACGGTCATCCGCCGGAGCGGCCTGTCGACGACGCCCGAGGCAATCCCAACAACTCCCCTGGCCCCAGCGCCCGCCTGAACCGCTTCGTGTCGGGTGGATCGGCGCCGACGGAGGACGTGCCGACGCGCGGCGAGCGGGCTGAGCCCCCCCGCCCGGAGACCTACGCCAGCGAACTGCCGGACCTGTCCGGGCCGATGCCGCGCCCGCCGCAGCAGCGCAAACCCGCCGAACGGCCGAGCGGGGAACCGGCCGGCCGTCCGGCGTCGGGGGCCCGTGTCCAGGTCGGCACCCGGCACAAGGGCCCGGTCCGGGCCAGCATGCAGATCCGCCGGATCGACCCGTGGAGCACCCTGAAGGTTTCCGCGGTGCTGTCGGTCGCGCTGTTCTTCGTGTGGATGATCGCGGTGGCGTTCCTCTACCTCGTGCTCGGCGGCATGGGCGTGTGGAGCAAGCTCAACAGCAACGTCGGTGACCTGCTCACCAGCGCCGGCGGCGGGTCCGGCGGCGAATTGGTGTCCAGCGGAACCATCTTCGGCGGCGCGACGTTGATCGGCCTGGTCAACATCGTGCTGCTGACGGCCATGGCCACCATCGGTGCGTTCGTCTACAACCTCACGACGGACTTGGTCGGCGGCGTGGAAGTCACGCTCGCCGACCGGGATTGATCGTCGGCCCGCCGACGGGACTGAGGTGCGCTCCGCGGTTTGGGCGGGAGCCTACGATTGCGGTAATCTCGTCGCTCGGCCGTAGCGGCGTTACGGGGCTATAGCTCAGGCGGTTAGAGCGCTTCGCTGATAACGAAGAGGTCGGAGGTTCGAGTCCTCCTAGCCCCACGGAAAGGTGCACACCATGAGGCGGGTGCTGTTGATCGCCACGGCGATCGCCGCCGCAGCCGCCGTCGCCCTCTGGCGTTCACGCCACGGCGTCGAGGTGTGGCATGCGGCGCCCGGCGCGCCGTCGGCGGACCAGGGGCCTTAGCTCAGTTGGTAGAGCGCTACCTTTGCAAGGTAGATGTCAGGAGTTCGATTCTCCTAGGCTCCACTTCGACCTCGTGCGGCCGGCCCTTGTCAGGGCCGCGGCGCCACCTCCACGCTCGGCGGCAGGGGCGACGGCTCCGGTTGCGTCGACCGCCGCACGATCGAGAACGCGACCGCTCCCCCGGCCAACGCCGCGACACCCACGCCGACCAACACCAGCCTGCGCCTGCGCAGCTTGCTCTTCGCGGTGCGCGCCGAGGACGCGCCGAGCAGCGCCTGCGACACGATCTCCTGCGCCGCACTGAGTTCCTGCGCGATCGCCTGCTGCGCGGTGGCCAGATCCTCGCTCAACTGAGCCTTGAGCCGGCCGCGGCGGTACCGCTCGCCCACCCAATCCGCCGACGACTGCGCACCATGGACGCCGAGCCCCAGCGCGCCGCGCGTGACGTCGACCGGGCCGACCGCCGTGTACTTCAGGCCGCGGCTCAACCGCTCGCCTGGGGTCAACCGGACGTCCGTCTTCGAGCTCATGGCGCACCTCTTTCGCGGCGTGGATGGGGTCGACAACAGCCTGCCATCTACCGCAAGGCGGCGGTGCCGGTTGGGCTTCGAACGCGGCGTGGCACACTGACACCCCGTGACGAGCCCCATTCAGACAGCGACCGCGACCCTGCACACCAACCGTGGCGATATCAAGATCGCACTCTTCGGAAACCACGCGCCCAAGACCGTCGCCAACTTCGTCGGCCTGGCCCAGGGAACCAAGGACTACAGCGGCGAGAATGCATCGGGCAGCACATCGGGCCCGTTCTACGACGGCGTCGTGTTCCACCGCGTCATCGACGGCTTCATGATCCAGGGCGGTGACCCGACGGGCACCGGCCGCGGCGGGCCGGGTTACGAGTTCGCCGACGAGTTCCACCCCGAGCTTCAGTTCGACCGTCCCTACCTGCTCGCGATGGCCAACCGCGGCCCGGGCACCAACGGCTCGCAGTTCTTCATCACCGTGGGCAAGACTCCGCACCTGAACCGCAAACACACGATCTTCGGCGAGGTCGTCGACGCTGAGTCGCAGAAGGTCGTCGACGCGATCGCAACGACTGCGACCGACCGCAACGACCGACCCACCGATCCGGTGGTCGTCGACTCGATCACCATCGCCTGACCGAAGCGGTCAGGAGCCCGCGCCGGCGTAACCCGCGTCGGTCAACGCGTCGAGTACCTGCAGTGGATCGGTGCCCAGATCCCACCGGGTGAACACGAGCAGCCGGTCGTCGATGGTGTCGATTTCAAGTAACCGGACTTTGCGGGCCAACCTGCGGAACTCGGTGATCCGGATCAGCTTGATGTTGGTGCGCGGCAAAATCTGGGTGCCGAACAGGCCCCGGGTCACCAGGCCGGCTTCTTTGATTGCCAGCTTCGGTCGCGCGCGCCACGACAGGATCGCAAACGCGATCAATCCCACCCCGGCAACGCCCGCCAGAATGCGGCCGGGAGGGTCTGTGATCAGGGTCACAGCGGGAATGGTGAGGATGACTCCGGCTATGCCGCACGCGGCGATGCCCGCCGCAGGAGGGCCCCACTGAGTTTGCTGCATCCGTTGTGCACACCCTTTCACCGCCCCTTACGCGGTTATCCACAAGTGCTATCCCCAATGGGGATGAATCACATCGGTGTGATCCGATTACTCGGAGGTTGCTGGGAGGATAACGATCAGCGACGAGAATGAATTCATGTTGTCGGATCGATGGTTCAGCGCCACCGCATGGTGAGCAACAGCCCGGTAATCATGAAGGCAAACGCGATCGCGTAGTTCCACGGCCCCAGTTGGGCAAGGAACGGGATCGCCGACGACGCCAACTGGAAGACCAGAAGCCAGACCAGACCGATCAGCATCAAGCCGACGAACAACACCACGAACCAGGTACTGGACGGTCCGGCTTTGACCTTGACGGGCGTCCGGCTCACCGGGCTGCTGGTGAAGTCGTTCTTCTTGCGGACCTTGGACTTGGGCATGGGTACCTTCGGGACAACTGGTGCGACGATGTAGATACGAGCCTAACGTAGGTCCGCCACAGCAGAGTCAGGGAAGCCGGTTAGCAGCGGATGCAACGGTCAGTGCGTAATCGCGGGACGCGAGGGTCCCCGCCCCGCGCGGGTCTGTGGCGGTACGGCGTGCCGGTGATCTGTCTGCTGGCGGGTCTTCTGCTCGCCACCACCCACGGCGTCTCCGGTGGCGACGACATCCGGCGCAGCGATGCCCCGCGGCTGGTCGATCTCGTCCGAGAAACCCAGCAGTCGGTGGACCGGCTCAGCGCCGAACGGGACTCCCTCGCGACGGCGATGGAGAGCCACCACGGAGGCAGCCCCCGCGCCGACGCCGCCCTGACCGCCATCACCGCGCGCGCTTCGCGATTGGCGACCGTCGCCGGTCTGGACCCGATGCGCGGGCCTGGCCTCGTCGTCACCCTCAACGACGCCCAGCGCGACGCCGAGGGCCGGTTCCCCCGCGACGCCTCCCCCGACGACCTGGTGGTGCACCAGCAGGACATCGACGCCGTACTCAACGCGCTGTGGAGCGCCGGTGCCGAGGGCATCCAGATGCAGGACCAGCGGATCATCGGCACGTCCGCCCCACGGTGCGTCGGTAACACCCTGCTGCTCAACGGGCGCACGTACAGCCCGCCCTACGTGATCACCGCGATCGGCGATGCGGCTGCCATGCAGGCGGCGTTGGCGGCCGCTCCCCTGGTCAACCTCTATCGGCAGTACGTGGTGCGCTTCGGCTTGGGCTACTCCGAAGAGCCCCGCGCCGAGGTCGAACTCGTCGGGCACAACGAGCCGGTCCGGATGCGCTTCGCCAGGCCGGCGGGGCCGATCGGATGGTGATTTCGGTGTCGTAGGTGGCGCGAGCCGCGACGAGGTACACCGAAACCGCAACCAGTAACCTGGGCTGATGCAGGTCCTGGTGGTCGACAACTACGACAGCTTCGTGTTCAACCTCGTGCAGTATCTGGGTCAGCTCGGAGTGCACGCGCAGGTCTGGCGCAACGACGACGACCGCCTGGGCACCGACGCCGACATCGCGAAGGCCGCCGACGAGTTCGACGGGGTGCTGCTCAGTCCCGGCCCGGGTACGCCGGAGCGGGCCGGCGCGTCCATCCCCCTCGTCAAGGCGTGCGCGGCGGCCCGGACCCCGCTGCTGGGCGTGTGCCTCGGCCACCAGGCGATCGGGGTGGCCTTCGGCGGCACGGTCGACCGCGCCCCAGAACTGCTACACGGTAAGACCAGCGTCGTTCATCACTTCAATTCCGGTGTGCTGCAAGGACTTCCAAGTCCCTTCACCGCGACCAGATACCACTCGCTGACGATCCTGCCCGACACGGTGCCCGCCGAATTGGAGGTGACCGCTCGCACGGAAGGGGGCGTCATCATGGGCGTTCGGCACGTCGCGTTGCCGATCCACGGTGTGCAGTTCCATCCCGAGTCGATCCTCACCGAGGGTGGGCACCGGATGCTGGCCAACTGGCTCGGCTACTGCGGCGCCGCGCCCGCCGAGTCGCTGGTCCGGAAGCTGGAGGACGAGGTCTCGAGCGCCGTGCAGCGCGCGGTCGCTACGACGCGAAACTCAGCGTGATCGTCGCGCCGAAGTCCACACTGGCGCCCGGCGCCGGGCTCTGAGTGACCACCGCGTTGGCCCGCTGGCCGCTGTTCGGCACGTCGGCGCCCTTGTCCAAGGAACCCGTCCACCCCAGCGCCCGTAGCCGCGGTTCGGCGTCCACCCAGAACATTCCGCGTAGGTCGGGCATCAGGAACTGATTGCAGGCGGACTGCTGCAACTGAACCGGGGCGTCCACGGGGGAATCCTGTCCGGCGGGGGGCAGGGTGCCGATGACCTGTCCGCAGGGTTCGGGGCTGTCGACCTGGACCGGCACCACGTTGGTGAACCCGGCTGCGGTAAGAATCTGGCGCGCCGACGCCTCTGACTGGTTCGCGACGTTGGGCACCGTGCGGCTTTCGGGCCCCGAGCCGACGACGATGGTGATCTCGTTGGTGATCGCCGACGTCTGATTCGCCGGCGGATTCGTGCCGAGCACCCGGTCCTTGAGCGCCGGCGTCGACGGCGACGACGACGGCTTGAACTTCTCGAAACCCGCCTCGGTCAGCTTCTGCGCCGCCTCCGCGTACGTCAGGTTCTTGACGTCGGGTATCTCCCGCTGCTCGGGACCGGTGGACACGTTGATGGTGATCTCCTCACCGGCCTCGACCGACGTGTCGGCGCTCGGATCGGTGCTGATGACGTGGTCGGGCGGCACCGTCGAGTCGGGGCGCTGCTGGGTGCGCGTCTTGAAACCACGGTTCTGCAGTTCGGCGATCGCATCCGCCGACGGCTGGCCGCTCACGTCGGGCACTTCGACGGCGCGGGTGTCCCCGCCGAACATGTTGATCGCGACCGTCACCACCACGGTGAGCACGGCCAGTACCGCGACGGCGGCCAGCCACCGCCAGACCGAGCCGCGTCGCTCCCGGTCGGCGTACTCGCGCGGCTGCGGCATCGGGGTGGGCTCGATCGGTTCGGTGCGCTCATGGTTGGGCGGCGACGACAGCAGCGAGTTGCGGTCGGCGTCGGTGAACACCTTCGGGGCGTCCGGTTGCTCGCCGCTGTGCACCCGGACCAGATCGGCGCGCATCTCCGCGGCGGTCTGATACCGGTTGTCGGGGTTCTTCGCCAGCGACTTGAGCACCACGGCGTCCAGTTCCGGGGTGATGTCATTGTGCCGTTGCGACGGCGGAATAGGGTCCTCGCGGACATGCTGGTACGCCACCGCGACGGGGGAGTCACCGATGAAAGGTGGCTCCCCGGTGAGGATTTCGTAGAGCACACAGCCCAGCGAGTAGACGTCGGAACGGGCGTCGACCTTTTCGCCGCGGGCCTGCTCCGGCGACAGGTACTGGGCGGTGCCGATCACCGCGGCAGTCTGGGTGACGCTGTTGGCGTCGGCCAGTGCGCGGGCGATCCCGAAGTCCATCACCTTGACCGCGCCGGTCTTGCTGATCATGATGTTGGCCGGTTTGACGTCGCGGTGGATGATCCCGTGCTGGTGGCTGAAGTTCAGCGCCTGGCAGGCGTCGGCGATCACCTCGATGGCCCGCCGCGGTTCCATCGGGCCGTCGCTGTGCACGATGTCGCGCAGCGTCACCCCGTCGACGTACTCCATCACGATGTAGGGCAGCGGACCGCTGGGCGTCTCGGCCTCGCCGGTGTCGTAGACCGCGACGATCGCGGGGTGGTTCAATGCGGCCGCGTTCTGCGCTTCGCGGCGGAAACGCAGATAGAAGCTCGGATCGCGGGCGAGGTCGGCACGCAACACCTTGATCGCGACGTCGCGATGCAGGCGCGTGTCGCGTGCGAGATGGACTTCGGACATGCCACCGAAGCCGAGGATCTCGCCGAGCTCATAGCGGTCGGACAGATGTTGCGGGGTTGTCATTGCGATGTCTGTTCTGGAGCCGGAAGTCGCAGGTCCAGCTCCTGTGCCGGGGTCGACGGCGGCACCCGCGCCGGTGCCGGTGACGCCATCGCCTGCGGTGTGGTTACCCCTGATTCTTCCTCACCATCAACTTCGCCCCCGCGCCCGGTCCGATCCGGTAGGGCCGCCGGCGACTCGTAGGGGGTGGTCTCGGTGATGGTGTTGGTGATCGTCGGTGGCGGCGTCTGCTTGTCCTGGCGGTCCTGAGCGTTGAGCACGATGAGGATCGCGATGATGATCGCGAGCGCCCCCAGCACCCCCGCGGCCCACAACAGCGCGCGCTGGCCCGACGAGAATGTGCGCCGCGGCGGTGGCGGGCGGTGGCTACCGGTCGCCGGGCGTGGGCGCGCGACGGTGGCCGGGGCGCGACCGGTCATGTCGGCGGCGGCGCGGGCCTGGGTGGCCGACGGCACGGCGGTGGGCGCGGCGCGGCCGATCGACGGTGCGGCGTTGGGTCGCGGCGGGCGCCGTCCGGACCGCACCGCGGCGACCGCGTCGGCGAACGCCCCGCCGGAGCGATATCGCATGCCGGGGTTCTTGACGAGGGTGATCTCGATCAGTTCGCGCACATTGGGCGGCAGATCGGCGGGCAGCGGCGGCGGCGTCTCCTTGATGTGCTTCATCGCCACCGTCAGCGCGCCGTCGCCGGTGAACGGCCGCTTGCCCGAAACCGATTCGTAGCCAACAACTCCCAGCGCATACACGTCGCTGGCGGCGGTGGCGTCATGACCCAGCGCCTGCTCGGGCGCGATGTACTGCGCGGTCCCCATCACCATTCCGGTCTGCGTCACTGGCGCGGCGTCGACGGCCTTGGCGATGCCGAAGTCGGTGAGCTTGACCTGACCCGTCGGGGTGATGAGGATGTTGCCCGGCTTCACGTCGCGGTGCACCAGGCCCGCGGTGTGGGCGACCTGCAGAGCGCGTCCCGTCTGCTCGAGCATGTCGAGCGCATGGCGCAGCGACAGCCGGCCGGTCCGTTTCAGCACCGAGTTCAGCGGTTCACCGTTGACCAGTTCCATCACCAGGTAGGCGGTGCGGCCCTCGCCGTCCATGTCGGTCTCGCCGTAGTCGTACACGCTGGCGATGCCGGGATGGTTCAGCATGGCGACGGTGCGGGCCTCGGCGCGGAACCGCTCGACGAACTCGGGGTCGGTGGAGTACTCGGCCTTGAGCACCTTCACCGCCACCCGTCGGCCCAACCGGGAGTCCACCGCCTCCCACACCTGGCCCATGCCGCCGGTGGCGATCAACCGCTGCAACCGGTAGCGGCCGGACAACGTCACTCCGACTCGGGGACTCATTTCTCGCCTCCGGCTCGGGAGCTCATGAGCCCTCCCGCAGCGCCGCGGCTATCGTCGCCCTGCCGATCGGCGCGGCAAGCGCCCCGCCCGTCGCCGACAGCCGGTTACCGCCGTTCTCGACCAGCACCGCGACCGCGACTTTGGGGGCCTGTGCCGGGGCGAAGGCGATGTACCAGGCATGCGGAGGGGTGTTACGCGGGTCGGTGCCGTGCTCCGCTGTGCCGGTCTTGGATGCGATCTGCACGCCGGCGATGGCTCCCTTCTGCTTCGTCACCTGCTCGGCGGCGACCATCAAGTCCGTAAGTGTATCGGCGACCTGCTGCGACACCGCCCGGCGCTCTTCCTGCGGAGCCGTCGTGGCGATGTTCGAGAGGTCGGGTCCCTTCAGGCTATCCACGAGATACGGCCGCATCGCCACCCCACCGTTGGCGATGGTCGCGGCCACCTGGGCGTTCTGCAGCGGAGTGAGCGCAACGTCTTTCTGGCCGATACTCGACATGCCCAGCGCGGCGGCGTCGGCGATCGGCCCGACGCGCGACTCGACCACCTGAAGCGGGATCATCGGTGCGGGCGCGTCGAGGCCGAACCCGCGGGCTGTCGACCGCAGCGCGTCGGCGCCGGTGTCGATGCCCAACTGGACGAACGCGGTGTTGCACGACCTGGCGAAGGCCTCCCGAAGCGACGCGGTGGGGCCACCGCCGCAGGACGCGCCGCCGAAGTTCTCCAACGATGCGGTGCTGTCCGGCAACGGGATTCGCGGTTCGGCGGTGAGCTGGGTGTCTACCGTGGCGCCTCGCTGCAGGGCCGCCGCGGTGGTGATCACCTTGAAGGTCGACCCCGGCGGGTAGGTCTCGGAGATCGCCCGGTTCAGCAGCGGAGACTCGGGGTCGTCGCGCAGCCGCTGCCAGGCCGCCGTCTGGGCGGCCATGTTGTGGGTGGCCAGCAGGTTCGGGTCGTAGGACGGCGCCGAGACCATCGCAAGGATCTTGCCCGTCGAGGGCTCGATGGCCACCACCGAACCCTTGCACGGCCCGTCGCAGCCGTCCTCCATCGCCTCCCAGGCGGCGCGCTGCACCTGCGGATTGATCGTGGTGTCGACGTTTCCGCCGCGCGGGTCGCGGCCGGTGAAGAAGTCGGCGAGCCGGCGGCCGAACAACCGTTCGTCGGAGCCGTTGAGGATGGAGTCCTCGGCGCGCTCCAGGCCGGTGCTCGAGTACTGCAGCGAGTAGAAGCCCGTCACCGGTGCGTACGCCTGGGGATTGGGATACACGCGCAGGAACCGGAACCGGCCGTTGGTCGACACCGAGTAGGCCAGCAGCTGGCCACCCGCGGAGATCTGCCCGCGTTGCCGGGAGTACTCGTCGAGCAGCACGCGCTGGTTGCGCGGATCGGAGCGCAACCCGTCGGCGGTGAACACCTGCGTGAGGGTGGCGTTGGCGAGCAGCAGCACGATCAGGGCCATGACGGAGACGGCGATGCGGCGCAGCGAGGTGTTCATACCTTTTCGATCACCTCGGTGCCGGCCGCCGCGATCGGGGTCGGGGTCTGCGGTGCGGTGACGATGGGGCGGCGCGCCGCATGCGAGATGCGCACCAGGATGGCGAGCAGCAGGTAGTTCGCCAGCAGCGAAGACCCTCCGTAGGACATCCAGGGCGTCGTCAGGCCGGTCAGCGGAATGAGTTTGGTGACACCGCCGACGACGATGAACAACTGCAGCGCCAGCGTCGAGGCCAGGCCCGCGGCAAGCAACTTCCCGAAGCTGTCACGCACGGCGATCGCGGTGCGCAGTCCCCGGATGATGACGATGGTGTAGAGCATCAGCACCGCGGCCAGGCCCACCAGGCCGAGTTCCTCGCCGATGGCCGCGATGATGAAATCGGTTGACGCGGCGGGCACAGTGGCGGGTTGACCATTGCCCAGACCGGTGCCGAAGATCCCTCCGGTCGCAAAACTGAACAGCGACTGCACCATCTGGTAACCCGCGCCGTCGGGGTCGGCGAACGGGTCCAGCCATGTCTGCACGCGGACCTCGACGTGATCGAAAAGGTGATATGCGGCAACGCTTCCCGCTGCGAAGAGGGCGAGACCGATGACGACCCAGCTGAGCCGGTCGGTGGCCGCGTACACCAGCACCAGAAACGACGCGTACAGCAGCAGCGACGTGCCGAGGTCCTTCTCGAAGATCATCACCCCGACCGAGGCGATCCAGGCGGCGAGAAGCGGCGCGAGGTCGCGGGGCCGGGGGAGGTCCATGCCGAGAACGTGCTTGCCCGCACTGGTGAAGACATTGCGCTTCGACACCAGCACCGCCGCGAAGAAGATCAGCAGCAGGATCTTCGAGAACTCGGCGGGCTGAATCGAGAAGCCCGGGAACTGAATCCAGATCTTGGCACCGTTCTGCTCCGACATCGAGCGGGGCAGCACCGCCGGAATGGCCAACAGAATCAGGCCGGTGAGCCCGCACAGATAGCCGTAGCGGGACAGCAGTCGATGGTCGCGCAGGAAGATCACGATCAGCGAGAACCCGATGACCCCGAGCAGGGTCCACAGCATCTGCTGGTTGGCGGTGCCGCCCAAGCCGTCCTGCCTCAGCTCGCCGGATCCGAGGTCGAGGCGGTGAATCATCACCAGTCCCAACCCGTTCAGCAGCGCGACCACCGGCAGCAGTAGGGGATCGGCGTAGGGCGCGAAACGTCGCACCGCGAGGTGCGCACCGCTGAACAACGCCAGATACGCGACGGTGTACTGCGCGAGATCCCAGTGCAGGCCCTTCTCCTGGTTCGCCTCGACGAGTAGCAGCGCGAGAGTGGTGATGACGGCCGCGAAGCCGAGCAGGAGCAGTTCGGCGTTGCGCCGGTTGGGGAGTGGCGGCGTAACGGCGACGGCGGACTGCGGCTGGGTGGTCATGCCACTTCCCGGCAGTTGGTGCCCGGTTCGGGTGGCGGCGGGGGCAACGCGGTGACCGTCGGCGCCGGCGGCGGCTTCGGTGACGACGCGGGCGGTGACGGTTCGCCCGGCTGTGCCGGTGCACCCGGTTCCGGTCGCGGCGACTCCGGTTGCGGAGCAGGCGACCTCGGTTCCGGAGGTGGCGGCGTCACCGTCCGCGGCGTCTCGGGTGCCGGGGCGCCGGTTTCACCGCGGGTCGGCGGATTGTTCGGTACGCCAGGCGAATTCGTCGGTGCCGGGCTGTGCGGTGCCTCACTGGTGCGCGGTGGTGGCGGCGGCGGCGCGCAGATCGGAAGCAGCGAATCGCGTGCCAGTTGGTTGATCTGGCTGATGGCCTGGTCTTCGGAGCCCGTCGGCAGCCCCGCGATGACCTGCCGTTGTTCGGACTGCTTCAGATCGCTGACCCGAAAGATCTGGCAGTCGCGCGGCTGCTGTCCGGGGCTGATGAGGTTCAGGCCGTTGCGTTCGGTCAAGCAGCCCTGTCGGTACGGCTCCTGCAACGAATAGCCGAGGATCGATCCGGGCACACCCCGCATGATCGACACGGTGCCGTTGTGGGCTGCGACGTAGAAGTTGTTGCGGATGATCTCCCGGCCGACGGCCAACCCGGCCAACACCGCCAACACCAGCAGAACGGCGGCGATGAACATTCGCCGCCGCGACTTGGGCGGCCGCGGCGGTTCCTCCGGTTCCGGTTGAACGCGTTTGGCTTCGTTGCGGCGCGGATTGAACGCCGACGCTCGACCAGCTGCGGTGTTGGGCGGTGGCTGGTCGTCGTCGCCGGACACGGCTCCGGCCAGGATCGGCTGGGTCTGCCCGTAGTCGTAGTCGACGACGTCGGCCACCACGACGGTGACGTTGTCGGGTCCGCCACCGCGCAGCGCCAATTCGATGAGCCGGTCCGCGCTTTCGGCCACATCGGGAATCTGCAGTGCCTCGAGGATGGTGTCGTGGCTGACCGGATCGGAGAGCCCGTCGGAGCACAGCAGGTAACGGTCGCCGGCGCGCGCCTCACGCATGATCAGCGTGGGCTCCACCTCGTGGCCGGTCAGCGCGCGCATGATCAGCGACCGCTGCGGGTGGCTGTGCGCCTCTTCCGCGGTGATGCGGCCCTCGTCGACGAGTGTCTGGACGAATGTGTCGTCCTTGGTGATCTGGGTCAGCTCACCGTCGCGCAGCAGATAGCCCCGGGAGTCGCCGATGTGTACCAACCCAAGCCTGTTGCCCGCGAACAGGATTGCCGTCAACGTGGTGCCCATGCCCTCGAGTTCGGGGTCGGCCTCGACATGCGCGGCGATCGCCGAGTTGCCTTCGCGGACCGCGGCGTCAAGCTTGGACAGCAGGTCGCCGCCGGGCTCGTCGTCATCGAGATGGGCCAGCGCGGCGATCACCAACTGGGAGGCGACCTCGCCGGCGGCGTGGCCGCCCATCCCGTCGGCAAGCGCGAGCAGTCGCGCACCGGCGTAGACGGAGTCCTCGTTGTTCGCCCGGACCAGGCCGCGGTCGCTGCGCGCGGCATAGCGAAGCACCAGTGTCACGGGCGCAGCTCGATTACCGTCTTGCCGATCCGAACCGGCGTGCCCATCGGAACCCGTACCGCCGTCGTCACCTTCGCCCTGTCGAGGTATGTGCCGTTGGTCGATCCTAGGTCCTCGACATACCACTCCGAACCTCGAGGCGACAGCCGGGCGTGCCGGGTCGAGGCGTAGTCGTCGGTGAGTACCAGGGTCGAATCGTCGGCGCGCCCGACCAACACCGGCTGGCTGCCCAGCGTGATGCGCGTGCCGGCCAGCGCGCCCTCGGTGACCACCAGGTGCCGCGCCACGTTACGACGGCCGCGGTTGGGCAGCAGCGAGGCCCGCAGCGGCAGCCCACGGCGCACCATGACGGCGCCGGTGGGCGCGTAGAGATCCGTGCGCAGAATCCTGAGCACCGACCAGATGAACAGCCATAGCAGCAACAGGAATCCGACGCGCGTCAGCTGCAGTACCAACCCCTGCATCTGACGTCCTCTCCGTCCCCGTCCCGTTCTGGTTGCGTCGGCACCGCGCAGCCGGCCTCGGCACCGTCACGATACTTGGACGGTCACCGACATGAGCGGGAAGCGACGAGCTTCGCGCCCCGGCCGCGGCCGGCCACGGTGCTCAGTGCACGCGGACGATGATCTCGGAGTGGCCCAGCCGGATCACGTCGCCGTCTGCGAGCTGCCACTCCTGCACCGGCGCGTTGTTCACGGTGGTGCCGTTCGTGGAGTTCAGATCGGACAGCAGCGCGACCTGACCGTCCCAGCGGATCTCCAGGTGGCGTCGCGACACACCGGTGTCGGGCAGCCGGAACTGGGCGTCCTGGCCGCGGCCGATCACGTTCGTGCCCTCGCGCAGCTGGTAGGTCCGGCCGCTGCCGTCGTCGAGCTGCAGCGTGACGGTGGCGCCGCCGGCGGCGTAGTCGGACTGGCCGTAGCCGGCGCCGTAGCCGCCTTGCTGGCCGTAGTCGTAGCCGCCCGCGGGCTCGGCGTAACCGGGCTCGGCGTAACCGGCGGCCGGGGCGTCGCCGTAGCGGCCGTAGTCCGGCGGGGCGCCGTAGCCCTGGTCTTGGCGGCCGTACTGCTGACCGCCGTAGCCACCCTGGTCGGGATAGCCACCTTGGTCGGGGTAGCCGCCCTGATCCGGATACGTGGGCCGCGGCTCGGGCCGGCCATAACCGCCGTCTTCGTGACGGCCGGGCGCCGGCGGGCGACCGTAGTCGTACTCACCCGCGGGAGGACCGCCATAGCCCGGCTGCCCACCTTGTGGGGGACCGTAGCCGCCGGGTGCCTGGCGATAGCCCTGATCCGGGTAACCGCCCTGCGGGGGGCCGTAGCCACCGGCGGGAGGCCGTTGTTCGTACGACGGTGGCGGATAGCCTTGGTCGGGATAGCCGCCCTGTTCCGGGTAACCGCCCTGCTGCTCTGGATAGCCACCCTGGTCGGGGTAGCCGCCCTGACGCGGCGGGTAGGGGTCACCCTGGGGCGGGTAGCCGCCTTGCTCTTGTGGGGGATACTGACCGCGGTCATCCGGACGGCCGTACCGCTCGTCGTAATACTCGTCGGCGGGCCGCCCCGGCCCCTGGCCGCCGCGGTAGGTCGGGTTGTCGCTCATCGGTGGTACTCCTGATTCTGCGCTGGACGCGTGTACTCGAGGTGGTGGGGCGGGTTCGCCAGTGGTCGAGTCGGGATTGACCGCTCCACGCGCGCGAAACTGTCCGGTGTGCAGGGTGGATGATTCTTCGAACCTGACGACAACATCACCATACGTTTGCCACCCCTGATCACGGATGTATCCCTCCAAGTGCTTGGCAAAAGTCGCTGATGTGAGGTCTGGGTCGGCGCTCACCTTCTGATAGTCAGGCACACTGAGGGTAATGACGTAGTCGTTCGGGGCCAAAACCTGGCCGCCGAGCACTTCCCGCGCACCGGTGTCGGCTTCCCGGCGGAGCATCGCCTCGACTTCCTGCGGAACTATCGAACCGCCGAAGACCCGGGCGAAAGCGTCACCGACCGTCGACTCGAGCTTGCGCTCGATGCGGTCGACTAGACCCATGTCACCGCCCGCCTCACTCGGTCGTTTCGTTCGTCCTGCTCATCGGCACGGATGCCCAGCGTGTCGCCTGGCCACAATGCTCATGTGCATGGTATCGGCCCAGCACCACGCTGCGGGACCAACAGAATTCTGAGAATCGGATCAACCCAGCTCAGGCCATGTGAATCACGATCGGTCCGGGCGCTTGACCCGGGTCCGCGCTGCCGCCGGTACGGTTGGGGAGCGGGGTGTCTAGCGTGATAGGCTCCCCCGGTCGTTGGGGCGAGTGGCGGAATGGCAGACGCGCTGGCTTCAGGTGCCAGTGTCCTTCGGGACGTGGGGGTTCAAGTCCCCCTTCGCCCACAAAACGAACTGCAGGGCTAAAGGTCGCGAACCTCGAAAGAGGTCGTGGCCTTTGGTGTTTGGGGATCCGAGCTCAAGTACTCGATTTCACCGGCATGCCTGAACCGCGGTTTCTGCTGGGGCGGGTAATTTCGCCTGGATGCGGCACGCAATTCTCGCCCTCGTTTCCGTAGTCGCGCTGCTCGCAACGGCGGCGTGTACGTCCACCGTCGAGGGGGCGGCGGTCAAGGCCACCGGCGGACCGTCGGGGCCGACGCTGGATTTCAATCGGCTGGACCCGGGGCGGTTCCCGACGACGCCGAGGCAACCGCTGGGCGTCGCCGGTGACCCCATGCTCGGCGCGGTGCTCGAGGGCCAGCGGCTCGCCAATTATGTCGTCGGGCCGTGGGAAGTCGATCCGGCGTTGAAGGACGGATTCGGCTTCGGCGCGGTGGTGCTGCCGCGCGCGGAGGCTCTCGCGCTGATCGGCCCGATGAACCTCGCCGGGGCGGCAGCCCGGCACGACTTCGTCACCGGCTTCGCCACGGTGCGCACCGAGAAGAAGCGCCGGGTGTTGCTGAACGCGGTGCTGCGCTTCGCCGACGACGACGCTGCGACAGCCGCGGCCACCGACCTGGGCGAGGCGGCGGCGCAGCAGCAAGGTGCCGACGGACCGGCGACGCTGGAGATCCCGGGCCATCCGGAGGCGCGGGCAACCAGTTACACCGCGAGTGATCGGACGATCGGGTCGTTCGGCGCGGTGCGCTCGTTCACCGCGCACGGCCCGTACGTCTTCATGCAGCAGGCGCAGGCGACCGCCGGCGTCGACGCCGCGGCCAAGCTGGTGGCGAAAAGCATCGAGCTGCAAACGCCGGCGATCGACGATTTTCGCGCCACGGACTTGAGCGAGCTCGCCGACATCTCGATCGATCCCACCGGGCTGCTGGCCCGGACGATCCCGCTCGACGGGCGAGATCTGACGTTCACCAAGAACACGACGTACGAACGGCGCGGCGCCCTGCACTTCCAATCCGACCCCGTCCGCTCGGCGAAGCTGTTCTCCGACACGGGAGTTGACCTCGTCGCGATGGCGGGCTCCAGCGTCTACCGTGCCGATGACGCCGACGGCGCCGAGACCGTGGTCGAGGAGTTCTTCGCCGAGGTGTCACCGATCGCTGCGCCCGCCAACCCGGTGCCGAACATGCCCGGCAGCCGCTGCCTGCGGATGACCGACGAGACGTTCTACTGCCTGGCGACCGCCGACCGGTACGCGATCGAGACGAGCGCTCCGACCCTGCTGGCCACGCAGCAGATGAACGCCGCGCAGTACATCATGTTGATGAGTAGCTGATACGGCATCCCCGTGACGGTGGCCGCACCCGCGACCTGACAGTATTTCGATCGTGGGCAAGAACGAGCGCGCGAAGATCGTCATGTCCGACGACGAGATCGCCGAATTCATCGAACGCAGCCGCACCGCCACGATGGCGACCGTGCTGCCCGACGGGCGGCCGCACCTGGTCGCGATGTGGTACGCCGTGCTCGACGGCGAGATCTGGTTCGAGACGAAGGCCAAGTCGCAAAAAGCGGTGAACCTGCGTCGCAATCCGACGGTGACCGTGATGATCGAGGACGGCCACACCTACGACACCCTGCGCGGCGTCTCGATCGACGGCCGGGCCGAGATCATCGACGACCCGCAAACCGCACTGCGCGTTGGCATCAGCGTCTGGGAGCGCTACACCGGACCGTACTCCGAAGAGATGCGCCCGTTCGTCGACCAGATGATGAACAACCGGATCTGTGTGCGGGTGGCACCCATTCGGACCCGCAGCTGGGACCATCGCAAGCTCGGTATGCCCGCCATGCCGCTGGGCGGCAGCACGGCGCAGTATCTAGGTTGAGCGCATGGACCCGAACAACAAGCCCAAGCAGCTGAACTCGCCCTTCGTCTCCAAGATCATGAAGTACGCGGGCAAGGCGCACGTGTGGGTGTATCGCCGTTCCGGCGGAAAGATCGGCGCGAACTGGCGCGTGGGGGCCGGGTTCAAGAAGCCGGTACCGACCCTGCTGCTCGAGCACATCGGCCGTAAGTCCGGCAAGCGGCTGGTGTCCCCGCTGGTGTACATCCACGACGGAGACGACGTGATCGTCGTCGCCTCGCAGGGTGGCCGCGACACCGACCCGCAGTGGTACCGCAATCTCGTGGCCAACCCGGATGCCTACATCGAGATCGGCTCGGAGCGGAGACCGGTGCGCGCGGTGACCGCCACCCCCGAGCAGCGGGCCCGGCTGTGGCCGAAGCTCGTCGAGGCGTACGCCGATTTCGACACCTACCAGTCCTGGGCCGCTCGCGAGATCCCGGTCATCATCCTGCAGCCGCGCTGACGCGATTGCGACCCATCTCACATCGGGGACGTGTTCGTATGTCCCCACACGCCGGGTAGCCAACGGACCAGGTGCAGCCCAGCGCCGACCCAATCCGTCAACGCTTGAGGGGCTATATCAATGACCACCACCACTGAAACCACACTGCTGACGCAGTTGCGCACGATTCTCGACCTCACCCACACCGAGATCCAGGTCGCCGAGACCCGGATCGCGCAGGCCAGGACCGAGGCGGTCCGCCGCGAGCTGGCCGAGAACGCCGAAAACGGCCGCATCCGCGCCGAGGCGATCGAGAAGGCGATCCGCGACCTCGGCGGCTTTCCCGACACGATCGGCCCGTTCCTCGGCCGCGCCGCCGCGGCCGTGAAGGCGCTGACCGAGCAGGCGCAACCGTTCGACGAGGCACTGCTGGGGGATCTGGCGCTGGAGGATCAGCTGCTGGACCGCGCCCGCTACATCAAGGCCCTGGCCGTCGCGGCCAAGAAGCCGGATGTTCAAGAGCTGGCCGACCGGCTGATCACCGCGCACTCGGCGACGGTGAACTGGCTGACCACCGTGCTGGCCGAGGACGCGCTCGGTGGTCCGGCGGCGCTGCAGCGCACCCCGCTGCAGGCCGCCGCGGGCACCGCGGTGAGGATCGTCAACCTGCCCGGGCAGTGGTCGGCGCAGTCGGTCGAGCGCATCGCCGAGCTGCTGCGCTCTGCGGGTCCGGCCGTCGACGACCTCCGTCAACGTGCCCAGCGCGCCAGCGAGATCACGCTCAAGGCGCTCGGCGCCTCGCGTGACGGGGCACTGAAGCGAGCCGAGGAGGTCGTCCGCCGTGAGGGCGCCAATGAGGCGGCCGACGCGCTGCACAAGGCCCGCGCGGAAGGCGGCGTCGTCGACGCCGAAGAGCTTCCGATCGCCGGGTACGAGGACCTCAACCTCAACGATGCGGTGGCCGCGGTCAAGGACCTCGACGATCCGAGCGACATCCGCACGATCATCGCCTACGAGGAGATGCACAAGAACCGGCAGCGGCTGGTGTCGGCGGCGCAGACCCGCCTGGCCGACATAGCCCAGGAGGTCGTCGGCCTCAGCTGACCGTTGAACCGCACGGAAACACCCCGCGAAGGTCTCGCGGGGTGTTTTCTTGTGTCGCTTGAGTTTTAGCGCTTCGCGGCTGGCGGCTTCAGCGATTCGCCAGCCAGCGCTTGACGTCCCGCGACACCGGATCGACGATATCGGCGAACTCCTGGTGCTTGTCGAGGTAGGCGGCCACCATCGGGCACACCGCGACGATGCGTTGCCCGGTGTCGCGGGTGTCTTGCAGCGCCTCGCCGATCAGGATGGTGGCCAAGCCGCGTCCCTCGAACTCGCCGTCCACCTCGGTGTGGGGGAAGATGCGCTGGCCATCGTGGTCGATGAACTCGGTCAGGCCCACCCTCTTGCCCTCGACGGAGATGGTGTATCGGTCGGATTCGGCGGTGACTTCGGTGGGCGCGCCCGTCTTGTCGGTTGTCATGCTCCTGCTATACCCCGGGGTTCGGCCGCATACGCAACGTCACGTTGGGCAGGGGAGGAGCGGGTAGGCGCGCGACCGTGCCGCGATAACCGTGCACCGCGCCGAACCGGTCGTCGCCCGCCTCCCATTGCCTGCGGTACGTCGCGATGTCGTCGTGGTTACGACCGACGAAGTTCCACCACATCACCAGCTGTTCGGGAAATGGTGGACCGCCCAGCAGCAGGAACCGGGCCGCACCCGCTCCGTCATTGGCAACGCTCAACCGGTCGTTACCGGCGGCCTGGAACGCAAGGTCGGCCACGTTCAGCGCCGTACCGGCGACCGAAACCGTGCCGTGGTCGAGCAGCACACCGTGTTCGAAGTTCGGGTTCACCTCCAGCGTCAGGTCCGCGCCGGGCTCGAGGTCGACCTGCGCACCGAGCAGCGGCGTGAACGTGTGCACGGGGGAGTGCTGGCCGGCGAGCTCGCCGAGGAAGACCCGCAGCGTTGCGCCGCCGAGCATCCGGGGCGTCGGCACGAAGTGCTCGAAATCGCGTGCGGTGTCGCGCGCAGCGTCGGGCAGCGCCACCCATAACTGCACACCGTGCAACAGCGTGCTCGCTGACCGGGTGGACGAGACCGACACCTCGGAGTGAGCGATGCCGGCGCCGGCCGTCATCAGATTGAGCTCGCCGGGCCGCACCATCGCGTGCACGCCCGCGCTGTCGCGATGCTCGACCTCCCCGCTGAACAACCAGCTGACTGTTTGCAGTCCGGTGTGCGGGTGTGGTGGAACGTCCATCCCTCCGCCGCTGCGCACGTCGTGCGGGCCGTAATGGTCGACGAAGCACCACGCCCCGATCAGCGACCGCTCCCGCTGCGGCAGTGTCCGTCGCACCCTGATGGCCCGCGGCCCGCCCAACGGCACTTCCCGCGGATGCAGGACGCCGGCGAAGGGCGATGCCGCGCAGGCGACTTCGGCCGGCGCCGGGTCGGTGTTGCTCACCTCGACAGGGTAGGCCTCAACCCGGGCCGGTCATCGCCGAACGGATCACCGCCAGGTCATCGTCGTCGATCCTGAACATCCCGAACCGAAACTTGTACCCCCAGTGCGTCCTGTCCTCGATGAACTTCAGCTGCTCGATGAGCGGACGGATGGGCGCCTCGGCACAGTCGAGGAAATCCACGTTGCGCCGCCACGGTTCGAAGTCGGGCGACACCCGATCCTGGTAGGGCTCATCGTCGGCGACCTGTCCGATCGCGGTGAACGCCTGCAGTGGCGGACCGTCGGGGTACACCATGCGCGGGGAATAGAAGACGATCCAGTCGCCGCGCGCCATTTTGCGCAACATGGCCGGCTTGCCGTGGTTTGCCTGAGTGAAGCGGCCGCGGACGCCGAGTTCGACGTGGTCGCGGCTCACTGTGTTTATCCAGTTCGTCATAGTCCGCACGCTAAGCGCGACGGCCGACAGCTCGGGCGTGCCGGACACATGGCCTGTGGATAACCTCCGGCTCGAGGTCATTAGCATCGGACGCCGTGAGTGACGACTCGCTGCGCGACGACCACGCCGAACTGTTGCGGCGCCGCGAGCTCACCGAGGACGCGGCCCGGCCCGAGGCCGTTGCGCGCAGGCGTGCGGCGAACGCCCGCACCGCGCGGGAGAACATCGCCGACCTCGTCGACGACGGGTCGTTCGTGGAATACGGCCGCTTCGCCATCGCGGCGCAGCGTCATCGCCGCGACCTCGATGACCTGATCGCCCGCACTCCGGCCGACGGCCTGGTCGCGGGTACCGCACGAATCAACGGGCACCTCTTCGGAACTGACCGCAGCGCCTGCGCGGTGCTGTCCTACGACTACACCGTGCTGGCAGGAACGCAGGGCGCGCTCGGCCATCGCAAGAAGGACCGGCTCTTCGAGCTGATCGAGCGGATGCGCCTGCCGACGGTGTTCTTCGCCGAGGGCGGGGGCGGACGCCCGGGCGACACCGACATCCCGGTCGTCTCGGCGCTCGACGCGCGCGCGTTCAAGCTGTGGGCGGCGCTGTCGGGTGTGGTGCCGCGGATCGCTGTCGTCAACGGCCGCTGCTTCGCGGGCAACGCCGTCATCGCCGGATGTTCGGACCTGATCGTCGCGACGGAGGGAGCGTCGATCGGCATGGGCGGTCCGGCGATGATCGCCGGCGGCGGACTCGGCGACGTCCCGCCCGACGAAGTCGGCCCGATCAGCATGCAGGCGCCCAACGGTGTGGTCGACGTCGTCGTCGCGGACGAGATCGAGGCGGTCGCGGTGACCAAGCGGCTGCTCGGATACTTCCAGGGCACCACCGGATCGGGCAAGGCCGCCGACCAAAACCTCTTGCGCACAATGGTTCCCGAGCGTGCCCGCCGGGCGTATCAGGTAGCGCCGGTGATCGAGACGCTCGCCGACCGGGGGTCGGTGACGTTCCTGCGCACTAGATTCGCACCGGAGATGGTGACGGCGTTGGCGCGTCTCGACGGTCGCGCGGTCGGCATCATCGCCAACAACACCATGGTGATGGCCGGAGCCATCACCGCCGCGGCGGCCGACAAGGCGGCCCGTTTTCTGCAACTGTGCGACGCGTTCGGGCTGCCGGTCGTCTCGCTGGTCGACTGTCCGGGGTACATGGTGGGACCGGCGGCCGAATCCGAGGCGCTGGTCCGCCGCGCATCCCGGATGCTGGTGGCGGGCGCCGCGCTCGAGGTTCCGCTGATAGCAGTCATACTGCGCCGCGGATACGGCCTGGGGGCACAGGCGATGACCGGCGGGAGCCTGCACGAGCCCGCGCTCACGGTGGCCTGGCCGGGCTCTCATCTGGGACCGATGGGGCTGGAGGGTGCGGTCCGGTTGGGGATGCGCAAGGAACTCGACGCGATCGCCGACGTCGCCGAACGCGAGGAACGCGTCCGCCAGGCGACGGCGGTAGCTCAGGAGAATGCCAAGGCGCTCAACGCCGCTCAGCTGTTCGAGATCGACGATGTGATCGATCCGGCGGAAACGCGCGACGTCATCATCAACACGCTGACCGCGGCCACCGCGCACACATCTCGAACGCAGAGTCGACGGTTCGTCGACACCTGGTAGCCGCGAAAAAGAAGAGGGGACGGTGCCGCCTGCGCCTCTCGGCGAGTGGTCGCTCGCAGCGACGATTCTAAGTTGGGGCCCGGGGCATGCCCGGCACCGTCGCCTCTCTCAACCGCCCGCGGCGGCGCCGTATTCCGGTACGCGAGCGGGGTGTCGGCCGCCCGCCGCCGAGCCCCCGATCCGGCGGCGGACGAGCCGACGGTCAGGCGGATTCTGCGTACGCTCGACGCTCACGCACCGGCTGGCCGTTGCGTTCCGCCAGCGACTTCAGCTGCCGTAGAGCAAACGTGCGGCCACGTCCGGCCTCCGGCACGAAGATGCCCGCCCAGAGGCCCTCGGCGCGCGGCAGCTCGCAGGCTTCACGAGCACAAAGCCAGCGCCGCGGGCAGGCCCGGCAAATCGCCTTGGCCTCCTCGTCGGCCGACGTGGTCCACCGCTCCGGATCCCGGGTGCAAGCCCCGACGGGGATTTCGTCCCATTCCGTCGTGTTCATCAGTCTCGCTCCTTGTGCGCTGTCGGCGGCGATCTTGCCGCGGTGGTGAAAACGTAGCGCACGAACCGTAGCGATGCAACAGTTACTAGTGAGCGAGCGTCCTTCCTCGCGCGTTGGCTTACGCATTAGCGCAGGTAAAGCAAGAATCTGCGGAGACCGAAAACGTAGCGTTGATGAGGTTTCTGCGACCGCAGAACCACAGCGTTGAGACGTCTTTGCTTCGCCACGCCAAGCCCAAGCCGTAGCACTGGCCGAAACGATGGCTACGATTACGGGGCCGTTCCGCCCCGCCCGCCCATGAGGATCGCCGCGCCATGACCCACCCGGAGTCGATCGACCAATCGATCGAGGCGCAAGATCCCGGCATGGCCCGAGCAGGTGCGGCGGCCGCGGCACGGCGTCGTGAACTCAACATCAGCCAGCGCAGCCTCGCCGCCGACGGCATCATCAACGCGGGCGCCCTGATCGCGTTCGAGAAGGGCAGGAGTTGGCCGCGGGAGCGCACTCGAGCAAAGCTCGAGGAGGTGCTCCAGTGGCCGCCGGGCGCGATCGCGCGAATCCGTCGAGGCGAACCCGTCGAAGGCGGAGACGGTACGCCGCCGACCCCGCCTGCCGACGAGGTGCCCCTGATAGCGCAGGCGGTGATCACGGCGGTGAGCACGTTCGACTCGGCGATCGCGGCGCTGCCCCCGCAGGACGATCCGGAGTTCGGACCGAAGGTGACGAAGATCCTGGCGGACCTGCGCCAACTGGAGGCCGTCGCCGCACGGGCGACACGCATTAGTAAGGTCACCCCGCCGCTGATCAAGGCGTTGAGCGCGGTCCGGACGCGTTACGACACTCTGATGCTGCGCGCGGCACGGGGTCCGCAGCCGACACTCGGCCAGCGGCTCTACGCCGCCCGTCGTAGTGCGAACCTGACGATCTCCGAAACCGCACAAGCCGCCGGGGTGGCCGACGACGACGTGATCCACGTCGAAGCCGAACAGCCGGTGTCCGCGGCGGCCGCCGAGGCGATCGAGGCGCTCGTCGGCGAACTCGCCTGAGAGGCCGACGTCAGTACCGCTCCCGGCTGCGGTCGTCGCTGACCGGGAAGTGCTCGGCCAGCGCGGCGGCGATCTCGAGGAACCGACGCCGTGTCGCCGCGGACATCTCTGATGTCCCGTTGATGACGCCACCGGGCCGCAGGTGCCCGTCGAACGGCACCTCGATCACCTTCTGACCTTGCCCCGAAAACTGTTGCGCCAGAATCGAACGCGTTCGCTTGTCGGCGTGCCCGTCCGAGTCGTTAAGGACGATGACCGTGCGCTCCAGCAGCCCCGTCAGCCCCCGCGCGGCCAACCAGTCCAACGTCTGGCCCGCCGCCGCGGCGCCGTCCACCCACGGCGACGACACCACGATCAACGCGTCCAGGTCGCGGAGGGCTTCCTGGGTGACCGGCGCGTCCATCGTCGAACTGCAGTCGATGATCGAGATCGTGAAGTGGCGGTCCAACCGGGAGGTGGCTTCCCGGTAGATGGCCGGATCGAGGACACGGCGGCGGGCGGGGGTGGCCTCTCCGGCGAGCACGAACAAGCCGGCGGCGTTGTTGCCCACCCGGCTGCGGACGTCGGCGAAGGTCTCCAGATGCTGGTCGGACGCGAGCTCCCAGTACGAGCCCTGCGCCTTGGGATCGACGCGGCTGCCGAGCTTGCCGAACGCGGTGTCGGCGTCGATGGCGACCACCCGGTCGTCCTGGCGCAGTTCGGCGAACACGGAGCCGATGCTGGCCGAGACCGTCGTCTTGCCGACCCCACCCTTGCCCATCACGCCGATCTTGAAGTGGCCCCGCAGCGGACCCCGGATCGTGGCTTCCATCTCGGCCTGCCGGATCTCGTCCGGACCCGGCCCGAGGTTCACCAGTCCGAAAGTGGCCCGGTACAGAACGAAGCGCCAACCCCGGCTGGGCGGAACCCGGCGCGGGGGAACCAGTTCGTCGGCCCTGATCCGCTCGGCATACGAACCGGTCGGCGGCGGCGCCGTCGGCCGACCGTCCGGACCGTATCCGGCACCCGGCCACTGGCCGGACAACGGCGCCTGCTGCTGTGGGGGAGCCGGCCGTTGAGGTGGGCGAGGCGGCATCGGCCTGGCCGGCTGGCCCCAGGCGGCCGGATCGGGCCGGCCGCCGGTGGGTACCGGCCCGGTGTCGCGCGGAGACCCCGGCGGCGGCCCGAATCGGGACGGCGGCTGACGGAAGCTGACACCAGACCGCTCCGGCGCTTGGAATCCCGGTGGAGGTTCCGGCGACGGCGCAGCGCGCGGGAGATCGTCGTCGCGGGTTTCGGGCGGCTCGGGAGCGGGATAGTCGACGGGCGGCCGCGGCGCCACCGGCGAGTGCGGGGGAGTCACCGGATCGGGGTCGGCGTTCGAGGGCTCGTAGTCGGTCTCTTCGGGACCCGTCCAGCCGAGTTCTTTCCGCAATGCGTCATCGCGGTCGGTCACTGCGATCTCCTCCGGATGTCGGTGCGTTGGCCCTCCACCAGTATCAGCTACCCAGCCAAGGGCCCCCTCGAGCGCACCTACGCCAGACATCAGCAAACGCAGGCGCGACGGTTTGGGCGATCGCCGAACCCGTTCTCGAACCACGGCATCGATAACCAGAAAGCCCGGAAGCGGCCCCCGAAGAGCCCCGTAGCCGCTCATGCCGTCCCGGGGCGGCGAACGTCGGCCAGAGCGCGGACTGACTTTGCTGACTACCGTATCGTCGGTGTCCGGCGGTGAACCCAAGTTAACTGACAGCGGAGTGTGGTGGAGCTCGATGCCGGCTGCGGGACGGCAAAATTGGTGACATGGGTGGCGCTGCGACGCTGGTACGCTGACGTGCGGCAAAGGGGTTTGCGGCGACGGGTCACTGCGACGCGGGCGTGAACCGCGGCAAAGAAGCCGCGGACATCGCGTAGTGGATCCGGCCGACGAGCCTCCCGGCGAGGGGTCAGCGCACCGAAATCGGTGAAACGCGGCCCTCCGACGGCGGTTAGGTTGGTGCGGGTAATTCACCCGGGCCGCCGGCCGGGCTGCCGACGACGAGAAGTAAGAGGAGCGATGGATTGATGTCCGGCGAAGACCTGCGCGCCACCACCGCCCATCTTTGCGTCCTGGCGGATCGACCGTGAGCCCCGACGCGACGCACATCGACGACGTGGTCGGCGTCGAGGTCACTATCGACGGCATGCTGGTGATCGCCGACCGGCTGGGCTTGACGGAGTTTCCGACCGCGCTGGGAATCCGGCTCAACATTCCGCAGCCCGATCTGCGTGACCGGGTGTGGGAGCAGGTGGCCCGGGATCTGACCGAGCAGGCCGTGCTCGACGTCTTCGGCCAACCGCACCCCGAGGTGGCGGCCATGGTCGACACCCTGAGCAGGGCCGACCGGACGCTGGAAGCCCGATGGTGGCGGCGCGACGTCGGCGGGAAGATGGTGCGTTTCGTCGTCTGCCGCAAGGGCGATCGGCATGTCGTCGCGGCTCGTGACGGTGACATGCTGGTGCTGCAGCGGATCGCCCCGCAGGTCGGGCTCGCGGGCATGGTGACGACGGTGCTGGGCTCTGCGACGGCGGCCGATGTCGAACCTTTGACGGGCGTCGCCAGCAAACTGGCCGAGTGCCGGGAAGCAAACCAGCTCGCGGCCTATGGGATCGCGCCGACCTCGGCTCGCGCGTATGCCGACATCATCGCCGAGCCCGAGAGCTGGGTGGAGATCACCGCGATCGAACGCCACCCCGGCGGCACCTTCACCCAGGCCGATGTCGCGGCCGGGGTGCTCGATTCGAAGCACGGGCGGATCGTGTCGATTCCGCGCCGGGTCAGTGGCGAACTGTACGGAAGCTTCCTGCCGGGGACTACCGCGAATCTGCAGCGCGCGCTCGACGGGCTGATCGAGTTCCTGCCCTCGGGCACCTGGTTCGAGCAGGCCGCGGACAGTGAGGAAGGCGTCCATGGCGAGTGAGACGCCTCCGGAAGGGTTCGACTCCTTCGCTCGCGGCGAGGATCCGACGGACTCGGTCCTTGACGCATTGGCGATCTACTCGCCGGGCGAACCCGTCGAAACCGAAACCACGGACCCCGTCTTCACCGTGACCAACCCGCCGGGCACGGTCGCCGTCAGCACGTTCCTCGACGGCCGGGTCAGCCAGATCGAACTGTCGCCGAAGGCCACCGAGCTGACCGAAGCCGACCTCGCCGCCGAAGTCGTCGTCATCGCCGGCCTGGCGACCCGAGAGGCGAAGTCGGCCCAGCACGCGATGATGCTCGAGGGCATGCGGGAACAGGGCCACGACGACGCGGCGACCCGCGACTTCCTGACCCGCGACCTTGACCTGCCCAGCCCGGAAGAGGCCCGGGCCGAGCGCGCACGGGTATTCGCGACAAGATATGCGGGTGACGATGACTGAACACCTCGCCAGCCTCTTCGGAAGCGCGGTCGGCATGCTGCCCAGCGCACCCGCGCGCTCGTTCGAGATCTTCACCGAGATCACCACTTTGGACGAATCCGCCTGCGACGCCTGGGTGGGTCGCATCCGCTGCGGAGACACCGACCGGGTCACTCTTTTTCGGGCTTGGTATTCCCGCGCCAACTTCGGCCAACTCGCCGGCTCCGCCGAAATCTCGATGAACAGCGTCAACGCGCGGGTGCCGATCGGGGGGCAGTTCGGGGACATCACCTACCCGGTCAACTCCCCGTTGGCCATCGCGATGGGTTTCGCGGTGAACGAGGCGACGGTCGGCAATTACGCCGACGCGATGGAGGCACTCGAGGACCTGCCGTCCGCCGGGGCCGAGCACCTGGTCGCCTGGGTCAAGGCCGTTGTCTACGGTGCGGCCGGGCGCTGGACCGATGTGATCGAGCAGGTTCGCGGGGCAGCGGGCTGGCCCGACAAGTTCCTCGCGGCCGCGGCAGGTGTGGCGCACGGCGTCGCCGCGGCCAACCTCGGGCTGTTCACCGAGGCGGAGCGGCGCCTGACCGAGTCGAACTCCTCGCCCGCAGGAGAAGCATGCGCACCCGCAATTGCTTGGTTCCTGGCGATGACCCGGCGCAGCCAGGGCAACGAAGAGGCCGCGGTGGCGCTGCTGGAATGGCTGCAGGCCACCCATCCGGAGCCGAAAGTCACTGAAGCGCTACGTGACCCGTCGTATCGGCTGACCACGACCACCGCGGAGAAGATCGCCGCTCGCAAAGACCCATGGGACCCGACGAGCGTGGAGGCCGACACCGCCGGTCGTGACCGGTTACTGGCCGAGGCGCAGGCCGAATTGGAGCGCCAGATCGGGCTGACCCGGGTCAAGGAGCAGATCGAGGCGTACCGCGCCGCAACACAGATGGCCAAGATCCGCGCGGCGCGAGGTATGAAGGTTGCGCAGGCGTCGAAGCACATGATCTTCGCCGGACCGCCCGGCACCGGGAAGACGACGATCGCCCGCGTGGTGGCCAGCATCCTCGCCGGCCTCGGAGTGATCAGCGAGCCGAAACTCGTCGAGTCCTCGCGCAAAGACTTCGTCGCGGAGTACGAAGGGCAGTCGGCGGTCAAGACGAGCCGGACCATCGACCGCGCGATCGGCGGCGTGCTGTTCATCGACGAGGCCTACACCTTGGTGCAGGAACGCGACGGCCGGGCCGACCCGTTCGGCACCGAGGCGCTGGACACGCTGCTGGCCCGGATGGAGAACGACCGCGACCGCCTGGTGGTCATCATCGCCGGCTACAGCGCCGACATCGACCGCCTACTGGAGTCCAACGACGGCCTTCGGTCGCGTTTCGCGACCCGCATCGAGTTCGACTCCTACACCCCGGACGAGATCGTCGAAATCGGCAAAGTCATTGCAAAGGCGAATGATTCGGCGCTGGACGAGGAGGCGGCGAAGCGGGTCCTGGAAGCCGCCACGCTGCTGAGCCAGCGGAAGCTGAACGGCAAACCCGCCCTCGACATCGCCGGCAACGGCCGTTACGCCCGCCAGCTCGTCGAGGCGGGTGAACAGAACCGGGACATGCGGCTGGCCCGTTCGCTCGACGTCGACAGCCTCGACGTCGAACAGCTCAGCGAGATCAACGGTGAGGACATGGCCGCCGCCATCGCCGCGGTCCACGGACGTCTGAGCATCGGCGAGTAGACATGGCGGGTTTCCGGCTCACCACCAAGGTGCAGGTCAGCGGGTGGCGCTTCCTGCTGCGGCGCGTGGAGCACGCGATCGTGCGACGGGACACCCGGATGTTCGACGACCCGCTGCAGTTCTACAGCCGCGCCGTGTCCGCCGGCGTCGTCATCGCGGTACTGATCTGTCTGGGCGCCGCGCTGTTGGCGTACTTCAAGCCGCTCGGAAAGCGCAGCGGCGACACCCTTCTCGTCGACCGCAGCACCAACCAGCTCTATGTCGTGCTCCCGGACAGCGGCCAGTTGCGGCCGGTGTACAACCTGACTTCCGCGCGGCTCGTTCTCGGGAACTCGGGAACGCCGTCGGCGGTGAAATCCGATGAGCTCAACCGGATGCCGAAGGGTCAGCCCGTCGGAATACCCGGAGCCCCTTACGCAACACCGGTCGGCAGCGCGAGCTCGATGTGGACGCTGTGTGACACGGTGACCAAACCGGAGAGCGTGGCCCCGATCGTAGAGACCTCGGCCATCGTGCGACCCCTGGTGACCGACGCTTCGGTGGGGCCGATGCGTGCCGATGAGGGCATCTTGGTGACCTACGAGAACGAAAGCTGGTTGGTCACCGAAAGCGGCAGGCACGACATCGATCTCGCCGATCGCGCGATAACGTCGGCGGTCGGGATTCCGGTCACCGCCAAGGCGACGCCGATCTCCGAGGGACTGTTCAACGCGTTGCCCAACGCAGGTCCGTGGCGGCTGCCCGTGATCCCCTCCTCGGGTGCGCCGAATTCGCTTGGCTTACCGCCGAATCTCGTGATCGGCTCGGTGTTCAAGGCGCTCACAGAGGATGGCAACCAACATTTCGTGGTACTGCCCGACGGCGTCGCCCGGATCAACGACACCACCGCCGCAGCTATCCGCGCCACCAACTCGTTCGGTCTCGTCACGCCGCCCGCGGTGGAGGCGAGCGTGGTCGCGAGAATCCCCGAGCACGTGTTCGCCTCACCGTTGCCCGCCGAGCCGCTGAACATTCTGTTGCGTGGGGACGCCCCGACGCTGTGCTGGTCCTGGCAGCGCGAACCGGGTGATCAGGCGCCGAAGACGACGGTGATCGCCGGCCGCCACCTGCCGATCCCGGCGTCGGCGATGAACACCGGGATCAAGCAGATCGGCGGCGAGGCAACGGTTTACATCGACGGTGGGCAGTACATCCGGTTGCAGTCGCCCGATCCGCGGTACGGCGAGAGCCTGTATTACGTCGACCCGCAGGGCGTGCGCTACGGGCTACCCAACGAGGACACCGGGAACGTGCTCGGGCTCAGCGGGCCGGTGACCGCACCGTGGCAGGTGGTCGGCCTTCTCGTTGACGGGCCGGTGCTGTCGAAGGAGGCGGCCCTCG
The DNA here is from genome assembly GCF_001500065.1 of Mycobacterium sp. IS-3022. Classification (GTDB taxonomy): domain Bacteria; phylum Actinomycetota; class Actinomycetes; order Mycobacteriales; family Mycobacteriaceae; genus Mycobacterium. Next base: position 134,063 of record NZ_LQIN01000048.1, on the reverse strand, counting down.
TCGAACACGACACCCTGCCGCCAGACCCCAACCCGCGCAAGGTCGGCGACGGCACCGCAGGTGCGGCGCAGCCGGCCACGTCCCGGACCGGAGGCGGCGGATGACGACGAAGAAATTCACCCCGATCATCAAGCGGGGACCGCGGCTGACGCCGGGTGAAGTCAACGTCGCGCCGCCCGACGACCTCGGCGTCGAGATCCCGCCGTCGGGCATTCAGAAGGCGCTGCCCTGGGTGATGGGCGGCGGCATGCTCGGAATGATCGCGATCATGATCTTCACCGGCATTCGGCAGCTTTCGCCATACATGCTGATGATGCCGCTGATGATGATCATGGCCACGGTCGGGTTCATGGCAGGTGGTGGGCCCGGCGGCAAGCGGGTGCCCGAAATCAACGCCGACCGTAAGGAGTACCTGCGCTATCTGTCCGGGCTGCGTACCCGGGTCACGTCGTCGGCAGCGGCGCAGGTGACGTTCTTCAACTATCACGCGCCACACCCGGCGGACCTGTTGTCGATCATCGGCACGAACCGGCAGTGGTCCCGGCAGACCAACGCCGACTTCTACACCGCCACCCGGGTGGGGCTGGGCGCCGAACCCGCGGTCGACCGGCTGCTCAAGCCGGCCGTCGGTGGCGAGTTGGCGGGCCCGCAGGGAGCGCCGCAGCCGCACCTGGAGCCGGTGAGTCACATGTGGGTAACGAAGTTCCTGCGCACGCACGGACTGATCCACGATTGCCCGAAGCTGTTGCAGCTACGGACTTTTCCCACCATTGCCGTCGGCGGCGATCCCGCGGGCGCCGCGGGCTTGCTGACCGCCATGATCTGCCACCTCGCGGTCTTCCATCCGCCAGACCTGCTGCAGATGCGGGTGCTCACCGACAACCCCGAGGACCCGAACTGGGCATGGCTCAAGTGGTTGCCGCATGTGCAGCATCAGACCGACACCGACGCGGCGGGTCCGACCCGGATGATCTTCACCCGTCCCGACGGTCTGAGCGACCTGACCGCCCGCGGTCCCCACACCGCGGACGCGGCGCCGAGCGGACCCTACGTCGTCGTCTTCGACCTCACCGGCGGCAAGGCCGGTTTCCCGGTCGACGGTCGGGCCGGCGTCACGGTGATCACGCTCGGCAACCATCGCGGCTCGGCGTACCGGATCCGGGTCGCCACTGACGGCACCGCCGACGATCGGCTGCCCAACCAGACGTTCAGGCTGATCACCTCCGCGGTCGACCACATGACACCCGAACAGGCCGGTCGCGTCGCGCGGAAACTGGCCGGCTGGTCGATCACCGGCACGATCATCGACAAGAGCGTGCGGGTGCAGAAGAAGGTCGCCACCGAATGGCATCAACTGGTCGGGGCGCAGACGATCGAGGAAGTCACCCCGGCGCGGTGGCGGATGTTCAGCGACACCGACCGCGACCGGTTGCGTATCCCGTTCGGTCACGAGCTCAAGACCGGCGACATCATGCACCTCGACATCAAGGAGGGCGCGGAGTTCGGTGCCGGTCCGCACGGGATGTTGATCGGCACAACGGGTTCCGGTAAATCCGAGTTTCTCCGGACGTTGATCCTGTCGCTGGCCGCCACGCACCATCCGGATCAGGTCAACCTCCTGCTCACCGACTTCAAGGGCGGCTCGACGTTCCTCGGCATGGAGAAACTGCCGCACACCGCGGCGGTGGTCACCAACATGGAGGAGGAGGCAGAGCTGGTCAGCCGCATGGGCGAGGTGCTGTCCGGCGAACTGGACCGACGGCAATCGATCCTGCGGCAGGCGGGAATGCAGGTCGGTGCGGCGGGCGCGCTGTCCGGTGTGGCCGAGTACGAGAAGCACCGCGAACGCGGATCCGAGCTCCCGCCGCTGCCAACGCTTTTCGTGGTCGTCGACGAATTCGCCGAGCTGTTGCAGAACCACCCGGACTTCATCGGCTTGTTCGACCGCATCTGCCGCGTCGGCCGGTCGCTGCGCGTGCACCTGCTGCTCGCGACGCAGTCGCTGAACACCGGTGGGGTGCGCATCGACAAGCTCGAGCCCAACCTCACCTACCGGATCGCATTGCGCACCACCAGTTCCGCCGAATCCAAGGCGGTGATCGGAACACCGGAGGCGCAGTACATCACCAACAAGGAAAGCGGCGTCGGGTTCCTGCGCGTCGGCATGGAGGACCCGGTCAAGTTCCAGGCCGTCTACACCGGTGTGCCCTATGCGCCGACGGCTGCACAACACGACGACGGCGAATCCAAGCCGCGGACCAACGGTCAGAGGCGCCCGCAGATCCGCCCATTCACCGCGGCGCCCATCCTCGACGCGACGGCGGTGACATCGTGAGCGTCCAATCCGAGCAGCGCGTGCTACGCGAGGTGGTCCTCGACCAGCTGACCACCGGCGAGACCCGGGCCTATCGAATGTGGTTGCCGCCGTTGGCCGATCCCACTCCGGTCAACGAGTTGATCGCGCACGACCACCAGCGCCAGCCGCTGCGCTTCGGGCTCGGCATCATGGACGAGCCGCGCCGGCACCGCCAGGAGGTGTGGGGCATCGACGTGTCGGCGGCCGGCGGCAACATCGCGGTCGGCGGGGCGCCGCAGACCGGCAAGTCCACCTTCCTGCAGACGCTGATCCTGTCGGCGGCCGCGTCCCACACGCCGCGGCAGGTGCAGTTCTACTGCGTCGACCTCGGCGGCGGCGGGCTGATGTACCTCGAGGAACTGCCGCACGTCGGTGGCGTCGCGACCCGGTCGGAGCCCGACCGCGTCAACCGCGTCGTCGCCGAGATGAAAGCCGTTCTGCGCCAACGGGAAGCGCTGTTCAAGCAGTACCGCGTCGGCTCGATGGCCGCGTACCGGCAGATGCGCGACGACCCGGCCCACCCAGCGGCCGCGGACCCGTTCGGTGACGTGTTCCTGGTGATCGATGGGTGGACCGTGTTCGTCAGCGAATTCCCTGACCTCGAGCCGCTCGTGCAGGACATCGCGGGCCAAGGATTGGCTTATGGCGTCCACACGGTGATATCAACGCCGCGGTGGACAGAGCTCAGATCCCGCGTCCGCGACTACCTGGGCACCAAGGTCGAGTTCCGGCTCGGCGACGTGAACGAGACCCAGGTCGACCGCATCACCCGCGAGATCCCGGCCAACCGACCCGGACGGGCGATCTCGATGGAGAAGCACCACCTGATGATCGGGGTCCCGAGGCTCGACGGCGTGCACAGCGCGGAGGAGCTCGTGCCTGCGCTGACGACCGCCGTTCAGCAGGTAGCGGCAAGGTACACCGACGAGGCTCCGCGCGTTCGGGTGCTGCCAGAACGCGTCTACCTTCACGAGCTGGACCCACAACCGCCGGGCCCGGACGCGGATTATCGGACCCGCTGGACGGTTCCTCTTGGCGTGCGCGAATCAGACCTGACCGTGGCCTACAACCACATGTACAACACACCACACCAACTCATCTTCGGGGCGGCGAAGTCGGGTAAGACCCGTATCGCGCATGCGTTGGCGCGGTCGATTTGCGCACGCAACAGTCCCGATCAGGTGCGATTCATGGTCGCCGACTACCGGTCCGGCCTGCTTGATGCGGTGCCCCAGAGCCATCTGCTCGCCGCCGGAGCCATCAACCGGAATCATGCGACACTCGAAGAGTCGATCAAAGCGTTGGCCGTCAACCTGAAGAAGCGGCTACCGCCGTCGGACTTGACGGCGGCTCAGCTGCGATCGCGGTCGTGGTGGACCGGGCCAGACGTGGTGCTACTGGTCGACGATTGGCACATGATCGTGGCCGCCGGCGGCATGCTGCCGCCGATGGCACCACTTGCGCCGCTGCTACCTGCCGCAGCAGATATCGGTCTGCACATCATCGCGACCTGCCAGATGAGCCAGGCCCATCGGGCCACCATGGACAAGTTCGTAGGCGTTGTGCACGGGGCGGGCACCCCCACGATGTTCCTATCAGGTGAGAAGCAGGACTTCCCCTCGCGCGAGATCATCGTCAAGCGTCGGCCCCCTGGCCAGGCGTTTCTCGTCACGCCCGACGGCAGGGAGGTGATCCAGGCGGCCTATGTGGGGGGCCCTGAAGAAGTGTCATGAGCACCATTGGGGGGCGGTTAGTATCTATCCATACTGTTCAGCAAAGTTGGCAAACGACGCCAGCAAAGGGGTCGGGGGACCGCCGACGGTGCCACTTAGCTACGCCCGCAGAGGCCGCGCAGCGGTGCAGCCCGACGACGATTGTTTCCGCAGCAATAAGGAGTAGGAGCAAATGGAACCTTTGAGTGTCAATCCCGCCCTCGCTGCCATCGGTACGCAGGTCGTCGCGAACGGTGTCCGCGGACTGGCGGCTGGTACTGCCGCGACCGCAGAGGTCACCGCGCTGGTGCCGGCGGGGGCGGAGGAAGTGTCGGTGCATGCCGTGGCGGCGTTCGCTGCCGAGGGCGTGCAGACTCTCGGGATCAACACGCTGGCCCAGGAAGAGCTGTCGCGCGCTGGCGCCGCATACGTTCAGGCCGCGGGCACCTACGAGGCGGTCGACGCCGCCAACGCCGCCGGTCTGGTCTAACCAATTCAGGTCGACTACCCATTTCATCGATATGGCTACAGTTCCCGTATTGGTCCCGCCCATCTGGGCGGCCCTGCCCCCGGAGGTCAACACATCGAGGTTGATGTTCGGGGCGGGCGCGGCGCCGATGCTGCAGGCTGCAGCGGGTTGGGAAGCGCTTGCCATCTCGTTGGAGGCGCAGGCCGACGAATTGGCCGGGAGTATGTCGTCTCTGGCGTCGGCGTGGACGGGAACGGCAAGTGAACGCGCGGTTTCAGCAACCCTTCCGATGGTGATATGGCTACGGATGCTGTCGCTGCAGGCGATGAAGCGTTCGCTGCAGGCGGCGGCGCAGGCGACGGCGTACACCGCCGCGATGGCAACGACGCCGCCGCTGGTCGAGATCGAACTGAACCACATCACCCACGCGGTGTTAGAGGCCACCAACTTCCTCGAGATCAACCGGCTGCCGATCACGCTGAACGAACTCGACTACATCCGGATGTGGGATCAGGCCGCCGCGGTGATGGATGCCTATCAGGCCGAGACGGTGGTCAACACGACGTTCGAGCCCATCGTGATGCCGAAGCCCATCGTGATTCCCGGCGTGGCCGAAGCCGCGACGGGCGTTGCGCTGAGCAACGCCGCAGCGATGGCCCCGACGGCGATGATGCGGAATGCCACGTTCACCAAGGTCAGCGCCGAGGGAAAAGCGCGCTCGGTCGCCCTTCAGACCGGGCGCGCCGCGTCGGCCGCCAATCAAGGTGTGGCGCATGCCAGTTCGGACGCAAAGCGGGCGGGCGACTTCTCGTCGTCCGGCCGGCTGCAGGATCAGATGGTCCAGCAGGGAATGCAGCAGGGCGTTCAGATGGCGACGCAGATGGGCTCCTCGCTCGGGCAGCTACCGCAGCAGTTGATGCAGGGTGTGACGCAGCCGTTTCAGCAACTGACGCAACCGCTGCAGCAGGTGTCATCGCTGTTCGGCCAGATGAGCGGCATGAATGGGAGCAAGGGGGCTCAAGTCGGCCTGATCGGTGCTTCGCCGTTTTCCAATCACCCCGCAATCGGTGGAAACGGCCCGACGTCGGGGGCTGGACTGGTCCGAGCCGCCTCGCTGCCCGGAGCCGGCGGGACAGCGATCCGTACGCCGTTGATGGCCAACCTCATCGGTCTGCAGGACGGATCTCCGGTATCCGTTTCGCCGGGGGCCGCTGCGGGCGCGGCCGCTGCGGGGCTGGCTCCGGTAGGTGCGGGGATGGGCACCGGCGGTCCGATGGGGATGCTGGGGCAGCGCTCGAAAGGCGGTGGCTCCAAGTCGGGGCGGACCGCCCCGTCGCCGCTCCCGCAACAACTCGACGAGGACGAAGAGGACGACTGGTAACAGTCACAGATCGGACTTCCCGGCCACCCGGCCGGAAGGCTCACCACTGCCGTGGTGGGAACAGGTGAAGAACAGTTAGGCAGGCAGCATGGATCCATTAAGGACCGAATCTGCAGCAATGCAGACGGAGGCTGGCAATTTCGATCGCATCGCCGGCGAGCTCACGGCAGTCATGAACCACGTCGGCACGACAGCGGCGGGCTTGGCGGCGTCTCTGCAGGGGCTGGCCGGCACCGCAGCACAGCAGGCGCTGACGCGCTTCGAAGAGGCTGCGCGGCAGCAGACACAGCTCCTCACGGAGATCTCGCAAAACGTGCAGCAGGGCGGTCTCCAGTACGACACTGCCGATATCGATGGCAGCGAAGCCCTCGCTCATCAGATGCAGCTCGGCGGCTGACCCAAGCACTTTCTAGAAAGGAAACAACGTGCCAGAACTCGTATACAACTTCGGTGCAATCGAAGGCGGCGCCAGCGATTTGGACGGTTCCGTGGTGCAGACCCAAGGTCTGCTCGAGGAGGGCAGGGAGTCTTTGTCCCGGCTCGCCGGCCAGTGGGAAGGCGATGCCTCGATGTCGTGGCAGGAGGCCCAGACCCGTTGGGATGTCAACGCGAACGAATTGAATCAGGCGCTGAGGAGCCTTGCGGCAACCGTGCGCGATACGGGCCACCACATGGGGAACATCAACACCGGCATCGCGAACTCGTTCCACTAGCCGGCTACGCACGCTGGTGGGCGGGTAGCTCGACGACGATGCTCGCCCACCTCGTGCGCCCGGTGCAACATTCAGTAATGAGAGGCACCCATGTCGGCAGACTATGACCGGCTCTTCCATTCCGCGGACGCCGCGACCACGACCGAAGAGGACACCGTGACGGTGGACCGCGACGTCGTCGCGGCCTCCGAGGGCAAGCCCACGCCGAACGGACCGAAGCACGGCGAGGCCCCACCGCCCATGCCCACCGGCCAGGGCAACAGCGAGCTGACATCGCCCACGATGCCTGTCGGCCAAACCAAGCCTGCGCCGGCGCCCCCGCCCGGGCAGACCGAGGTCACCACGCAGATGCCGCCCGCGCGTTCAACAGCGCCGCAGCTTCCTGCGAACGGGATGATGCGCACGCCGCAGGCCCACAACATGCCCGCCGGTGCTCGATACGAACAGCCCCGGCCCGCGCCGGCGCCGGCACCGCGGCACGCGCCTTCCCCCGCCCCGAGCCAGCACTTCGCCGAAGTGCAGGCCGACAAGAACGGCGCCTTCGGTAGCGCCGCGCCGGCACAGACATCGGCGGCCACGATCGGCAATCACCGCGCGATCGACGCCCTGTCCCACGTCGGGGTCAAGTCCGCGGTGAAGATGCCGTCGCAGCGGGGCTGGCGGCATCTGCTGTACCTGCTGACCCGGATCAACCTCGGGCTGTCGTCCGATGAGCTCTACGAGATGGACCTGCACACCCGGATCCGCCGCAACGCCCGCGACTCCTACCAGATCGGCATCTTCGGACTCAAGGGCGGCGTCGGCAAGACCGCGGTCACCGTCGCACTCGGATCGGCGTTGAGCAAGGTGCGCGGTGACCGAATCCTGGCCATCGACGCCGACCCCGACGGCGGCAACCTCGGTGACCGGGCGGGACGCCAGTCCGCCGCCACCGTCGCCGATCTGCTCGCCGACAAGGAACTGGCGCGATACAACGACATTCGCGCGTACACCAGCATGAACGGCGCGAACCTCGAAGTGCTGTCGAGCGAGGAATACAGCGGCGCCCGTCGCGAATTCAACGACGAGGACTGGAAGGGCGTGACGGGCATCGTGTCGCGCTACTACAACCTCGTGCTCGCCGACTGCGGCGCCGGGCTGTTCCAGCCCGCGGCCCGCGGCGTCCTGTCCACGGTATCGGGTCTGGTGATTGTTGCCAGTGCGTCGATCGATGGTGCCCGACAGGCGGCGATGACGATGGATTGGTTGCGCCAGAACGGGTATCAGGATCTGCTCGGCCGCTCGTGCGTAGTGATCAACCACGTCGTCCCGGGCAAGCCGAACATCGACGTCGAAGATCTGGTCGCGCAGTTCGAGCGCCATGTCCCGCCGGGCCGGGTCATCGTCCTGCCGTTCGACAAGCACATCGCTGCGGGCACCGAGATCCAACTCGACCTGTTGGGTAAGACGTTCCGGCGCCGGGTCGTCGAGCTGGCGGCCGCCCTGTCCGACGACTTCGACAGGCTCGAACGGCGTTGACCTCCACCGCAGCAGCAGCATCCACGTCGAGCGTCACGCCCGGCCGGCCGTCGACCACGCGGGTCACGATCCTCACCGGCAGGCGGATGACCGATCTGGTGCTGCCCGCGGCGGCGCCGATCGAGACCTACATCGACGAGACCGTGTCGGTGCTGGCCGAACTCCTCGAGGACACACCGAAAGACGTACTCGCCGGATTCGATTTCTCGGCGCAGGGCGTGTGGGCGTTCGCCAGGCCCGGTGCCCCGCCGTTGAAATTCAACGAGTCCTTGGACGACGCAGGGGTCGTCGACGGGTCGCTGCTGACCCTGGTCTCGGTGAGCCGCACCGAGCGGTACCGCCCCCTTGTCGAGGATGTCATCGACGCCATCGCAGTGCTCGACGAGTCACCGGAGTTCGACCGGACCGCGCTGAATCGCTTTGTCGGCGTTGCCATCCCGCTGGTGGCGCTCGTCGTGACGGTGATGGCGCTGGTGGCGTGGACGCGGGCAGGCCATGACTGGTGGTGGTCGGCCGCCCTCGGCGTGCTGGGTTTGGGTCTGCTCGTCGGCAGCGCGCTGGCTACCAACCGCTACCAGAACCTCGACATGTCGGAAAGCCTGCTGGCGGCGTCGATACCGACACTCGCCGGTGCGGTTGCGCTGGCCGTGCCGTTACCCCGCGGGGTCGATTCGCTTGGGGCACCGCAGATCGCGGGTGCGGCCGCCGTTGTGCTGCTGTTGACGTTGGCGACACGCGGCGGACCTCGCCGGCGAGCGGAGTTCGCCTCCTTCACTGCGGTCACAGCGGTCGCGGCGACGGCCGCGGCGATCGCCTACGGCTACGGATGGCAGTACTGGGTGCCGACGGGTGCGATCGCGTTCGGCCTCATCGTCGTCACCAACGCGGCGAAGCTCACGGTCGCGGTGGCCCGGATCGCGCTGCCGCCCATTCCGGCGCCGGGCGAGACGGTTTCCAACGACGAACTGCTGGATCCGGTGACAACCTCTGGGACGGATGAGGAGTCACCGACCTGGCAGGCCATCATCGCCTCCGTACCGGATTCCGCGGCGCGCCTGCACGAGCGCAGCCAGTTGGCCAAGCGCCTGCTGATCGGGTTCGTCACGGCCGGAGCGCTGGTGTTGTCCGTCGGCGCCATCGCCGTTGTGGTGCAGGGACATTTCTTCGTGCACAGCATGATGGTCGCGGGTCTCGTCACCGCGATTTGCGCTTTCCGTTCTCGGCTTTACGCCGAGCGGTGGTGTGCGTGGGCGCTCCTGGGCTCGGTCGTCCTCATTCCGACCGGCGTGATGATTCGGCTCTGTCTCTGGTACCCGGACTCGGCGTGGCTGGTGCTAGCGGGGTACGTGGCGGCAGCGATCATCGCGCTGATCATCGTCGGGGCCACCGCGGGGGTGCGCCGGGTCTCACCGGTAACCAAGCGCATCCTCGAACTGCTCGACGGTGCCGCGATCGCCGCCGTGATCCCGATGCTGCTGTGGATCGCCAGCGTCTATGACGTTTTGCGCAACCTGCGGTTCTAGGTCTCGCCGTGCGACATGTTGCGGTGTGCCTCGAGTGCGGAGCTAGTGACCACGAGGGCCGGCATGGCCGCGACTCGGTGCGATCTACTGACGGGTGGAAGCAGGAGAGGAGGGCGGTGCGGCGACCAGTGGTTGGTTCGGGTCGACTGGCGGTAGCAGTCGGGTGCGTCATCGCGGTTGCAGGGTGTTCGTCGACGACACCTGGAGAAGCCGTGAAGGCATCGGATGCGGCGGATGGGGACGGTGTGGTGGCGTCCTTGCTGGACACCGGCGACTATGCGACCGCGCAGAGTCGCCCGTTCGGCGTGATGGGGGAAGGCGATCCCCAGGGCCAGCGTGTGTTGGAGGCGCATCGCATCGCCGAATTCACCGTGGGCCCGTGGGAAACCGACAAGGCGCTGCGCATGTTTCCACCAGTGCTGCGAACGGGGAGGACTGGGCCGGTCCCGACTCCGCAGCTCATGCGGGACCTCGAGGTGTTGCCGGACCCGTTGCCCGACATCGCTGCCACCCACGGTTTCATAACCGGGTTCTCGACGGTGCGGACCACCGCACCCGACGAGGAACAGCATCGTGCATTGCAGAACGTGGTGCTGCGGTTCCCCGACCCACCGGCTGCAGCGGCCGCTGCGGGCGAGATGGCCGCCAAGGCGCCTGAGATCGGTGTTGCGCCAGGGCGGCTGACACCGCTCGCAGGAACACCGGAAGCGATCGCCAAGACCTATGACATGGCCGACGGCAGCGAGCGCGTGGACAGTTTCACCCCGCTCGGCCCATATGTGTTGTACCAGTCGGCCCGCACGACCGCGAAGTTCATGGGTGTCACCGCTACCGGGTTGGTGCTAGGGATCCTCGGCATACAAAAGCGGCGTATCGACGGGTTCGTGCCAACCGAATTGGCGAAAATGGCCCAGTTGCCCACGGATCCGACCGGTCAGCTGCTAGCGCGCACGCTGTGGTCTGTTGACAACAGTGCGCCGTTCATAGTTGGGACGTGGCAGCCGCGTGGATGGCTACATTTCGAAGATGACCCCCTTGCCTCGACGGCGCTGTTCCAAACCGCCGGCGTCGACGCGGTGACGCAGCGGTTGACGACCGTGTATCAGGCCGCCAATGCCGATGGAGCGGCCCGCATCGTTGATGAGTTCTCCGAGCAGATGGGAAGCATGGGTGCAGTCCGCTCGGTCGACGGTGTACCCGGCCTTGGGTCAGCGCGCTGTTTCGAGCGGACGAACGGGTGGGTTTCGGCGAGTACGGCGATGAGCTTTCAGCGAGTCGCCTGGCATTTCAAGTGTGTTGGCAGGGTTGACCGTTACGCCTACACCGCGTTCTCTGAAGACCTGAAGGACGTTCATCAGCAGATGGCGGCCCAGTACCGCATCTTGTCGGGCAAGTGACCGCAGGTTTCTGCTGCGAGCCTGCATCCCGCGTTCGGTATACCGTCGTCGTGCCAAACTTATGCCATGTCGCACGCCCGACGCCGGAGGTGTGGTCTGCTGAGCAGTGGGTGTAGGAGAGGAGGGTCGGTGCGGCGACCAAAGGCTGGTTTGGGTCGGCTGGCGGTGGCGCTCGGGTGCGCTGTTGTGGTTGCAGGATGCTCCTCGATGACGCCAGGCAGGGCCGTGAAGGCTTCGGATGCCGCCGGCTCGGACGGTGTGGTGCCGTCCTTGTTGGACACCGGGGCGTATGCGACGGCGGCCGGCCACCCGTTCGGCGCGGTGGGCGACGATCCGGCAAGTCAGAGTTTGATGGAGGCGCATCGCATCGCCGAGTTCACCGTCGGTCCGTGGGAGGTCGACGCGGCGCTCCGTATGCTCCCGGGCGCCATGGATTCAGGCCTGATCGGGCCGGTGTCGGATCTGCAGATGATGCGGGACAACCATGTGTTGCCCGAGCCCTTGCCCGACATCGCTGCCGCACACCGCTTCATAACCGGGTTTACGACGGTGCGGATGACTGCACCGGAGTCGGGGCAGCAGCGTGGGCTGCACAACGTGGTGCTGCAGTTCCCCGACGCAGCGGCGGCCGCGGCCGCGGCAGGGGAGATGGCGGCCAAGGCGCCTGATCCAGACGGCACGCCGGGGCGCCCGACGCCGATCGCAGGGACATCGGAAGCGATCGCCAAGACTTATGACATGCCCGACGGTACCGAGCGGGTCGAGAGCTACACCGCGCACGGGCGGTACGTGCTGTACCAATCGGCCCGCACAGCGAAGATGTTCCTCGGTGCGACCGCCGGGCCGCTGGTTCAGGGCGCCCTCAACAAGCAGAAGCGGCGCATCGACGAATTCGCCCCGACCGAGCCCGCGGCGATGCCGCAGTTGCCGCTGGACCCGACCGGCCAGCTGTTGGCACGCACGCTGTGGTCCCCCGACAACAGGTCGCCGTTCATCATGGGGGTGTGGCGGCCGCGAGCCTGGCTGCATTTCGAACAAGATCCGGTGGCGTCGACGTCGCTGTTCAGCACCGCCGGTGTCGATGCAGTCACACAGCGGTTGACGACGGTGTATCAGGCGGCCAACGCCGATGGGGCCGCCCGCATCGTCGACGAATTTTCCGAGCAGATGGGCAGCATCAGTGGTGTCCGATCGGTCGAGGGTGTGCCGGGCTTTCCATCGGCGCGCTGTTTCGAGCGGGCCAAGGGCTGGATTCCGGCGACTACGCCGATGACGTGGCAGCGGGTCGTGTGGCATTTCAAGTGCGTGGCCAGTGTGGACCGCTACGCCTATACCGGGTTCTCCGTAGACCTCGAGGATGTCCATCAGCAGATCTCGGCCCAGTACCGCATCTTGTCGGGCCAGTGACCGGAGGCCATGGCAAGTGGTACTGAGCGTGGGTTCGGTAATGGGCGGTTACCGCATCGAGGCGGTGCTGGGCGCGGGTGGCATGGGCACGGTCTACAAGGCCCGAAACCCGACGCTGCCGCGAAGTGACGCACTGAAAGTCCTCTCGGAGCAGCTGTCGCAGGATCCACACTTTCGTGCCCGCTTCGAGAGGGAAGCCGAGCTGGCGGCCACCCTGGATCATCCCAACATCGTCACCGTCTACAGCCGCGGCGAAACTGATGGGCAGTTGTGGATCGCGATGCAATACGTCGCCGGCAGCGACGCCGACAAGGAGCTCAGCCAGGGGCGGATGACGCCGGCGCGGGCGGTGCACATCGTCGGCGAGGTCGCCAAGGCGCTCGACTACGCGCACCGCCGGCATCTGCTGCACCGGGACGTCAAACCGGCCAACTTCTTGCTCGCGCCCAACGACGAGCGGGTGTTCCTTGCCGACTTCGGCATCGCCCGTGCCCTTGACGAAGCGGTCGGATTGACCCAGACCGGGATGGTGATGGCCAGCGTGGCCTACGCCGCGCCCGAAAGTCTCGCCGGTGAGGCTGTCGACCACCGCGCCGACACCTATTCGCTGGGCTGTTCGCTTTACCGGATGCTCACGGGCACTTCACCTTTCTCGCGTTCGGGCGGCATGGCCGCGGTGGCGGCCGCGCATCTCACGGAGCCGCCGCCCAGGCCCACCGACGTCGCGCCCGGGTTGCCCGCCGCGATGGATGCCGTCATCGCCCGGGCGATGGCGAAGAACCCGAACGAGCGCTACCAGAGCGCGGGCGAGTTGGCTGTCGCCGCGGCCCGGGCACTCGACGAAACCACCGACGCCGTTCGGGCTGCGCCTGCGCCGTTCGCCGGCGCGCCGCCGTGGCCGAGCGAACAGACACCACCGCCGCGGCCACCTCACCACACGGGCCCTCCGATGCCCGGCGCCTACGGTGGGCCGGCATGGCCAGGCCATAGTGGCCCGACGACGGCCGGCTACGCCCCGGCGCCGCCCATCGCTGCTAGGCCGGCGTCGCGATCGCGGCTCGCGGGACGACGCAAGTGGGGGCTGATCGCGGTTGCCGCGGTCGTGGCCCTCTCCGCGGCTATCGGTGTGGGATCGCTTGCAATGCGGGAGGATTCAGCACCGTCGTACACGGCCCAGACCTTGGTGCACCAACACGGTGAAACGCAGCTGACCGCCCAGCCCGGCGCGGTCGCCGCGGTCGGGCCCGGTGACGGCGACGCGGTGTTGTCGCTGGGCGTGCAGCCGGCAGCGGTGGTGGCGCCTGGTGGCGCACTGCCCAACTGGTTGCAGCAGATGGTCAACGGTGATGTGCGGACGCTGGCGGAGGGTAGCGCAGAAGCGATCGCCGCAGCGAACCCCGATCTCATCATCGACACCGCTGAGATGGATGACGCGGCCTACGAGGCGTTGGCCGCGGTCGCGCCGACCGTGACCCGGCCGCTGAACACCACGGAGTGGACCTGGCAGAGCCAGCTCGAGTGGATCGGGCGCATTCTGGACCGCAGCGATGAGGCCAAGAAGCTACTCGACGAGGCCGCCGCCGAGCAGGCCGACCTGCGCAGCCAGCATCCGACCTTCGACGGCAAGAGCGTCGAAGTGGTCACGGTCGCCGACGACGGTGTCACGGTCGCGTTGCCCGACTCGCCCGCCGGCCGCTACCTGAGGGGATTGGGCTTCCGGTACCCGGCCGAGTTCGATCCTGCGAGCACCGGCGCTGCATTCCGGCCAGTCGCCAACCCTGAGGAGCTCAACACCACACCGACAGATGTGCGGGTTGTGGTGCGCACCGACAAAGGGGCGGGTGGCGGCAGCTACAACGGTCTGCCGCAAGCATTCTCGACCTACCGGGGAACCACGGTGATCATCGACGACCCCCAGGTCATCGACGCGCTCTCCACTCCCGGCTATGCGGCGACGAAGTTCCTCAACACCACGCTGGTGGGCGCACTTGCCCGGCAGGTGCGCTGACTACGGCGCCGGCGCGATCTTGTCGGCGATGGCGGTCGCAATCGACAACCCCGCGCTGCCCACGGTCGGCGAGCAAGCGCGTACATCGACAATCACGTTGCCGCGCACTGTCATATCGCGTTCACACTGTTGACCGGCGGTTGGCGAGTTCGTGGGGAAGAGCATTACGGTCATCACTCCCGCGGTGGTCGCGGGCACGCCGACGTCGAGTTCGGTGGAATTGCCGCCGTACTCCCACCTGACGTGAGTGGATTTGCAGGCATTCCAATCGGCAACCTGCTTGTCGTAGAACGCCTTCGCCCGCCCGGCGTCGGGGAACGAGATGACGGCCTGGGCCACCTTGTGCGACGGCTCCCGGTGGACGCCTTGAATGGCCAGCCCGGTATAGCCCGAGCCGTCGTAGGTCGCCTGGTACGCCGGAGCCCACACGCCGGTGCAGTGGGGCGGAGTGACGGATCCGGCCAGCGGCGCATGCTCCGTCGGTAGCGCAGTCATCCCTGTCGTGTTCAGGCGCTGGTTTATCTGCTCGGCCGGCAGCAGCAGGCCGGGCAGGGCATCGGGCGCGACCATCGGTGCCGGGGGGGGGGGTGGCGGCTGTGTCGGCGGCGCGGCCGTCGGGGAGGCGGGCAGGCTCGTCGTGGGACGGGCGGGCACCTGCGCCGGGCTGGTCGGCGGCCCGGCTTCGGAGGAGCCGTCGTCACCGCTGGTGACCACGATCAGCGCAATGACCAGGACGACAGCGAGGGCCGCGGCGGCGCCGATCACCCACTTGCGGTGTTCGGCGAGCCGGCTCGCCAGGCTGGGCTGCGGGCGCGGGACGACGTTTGGCGGCTGCTGATACCCAGGGGGCCAGGAACCGGGCTGTTGGTACGGCGGCGGATTACCGCCCGGCCCCGGTGGAGACGGCTGCGGATGCCCTGCGGGCTGACCTGGCCAGCCCGGGGACGGTGGCGGTGATGCCGGCGGAGGCTGCTGTGAACTAAGAAATTGTCCGGCGTCGAGGGTGTTCTCCTCGTGGAAGCCCCGCGGGGTGGCGGGCGCCGGAACAGTGGTCTCCGGGTCTTGGGGCTGCCCGCCCGCCGGTGGCTGTTGACCGGCTGGCCAGTCCGCCGTCTCCTCGCCGCGAGGCCCTTCTGCCGGGTCGTTCGGGTTCACGCTCAGTCCCCTCACCACTTGTCTCATGCGTCGAGTACGCCGGCCGTGCGGCCACGCAAATCATCGCATGAACGAGCACACCCTCAGTGCAGGAATTTTGGCCCGGCGACGGTCAGGGCGAAACGGTAGCGGGCCAGCGGAATTGCTAGCATGAGCGCTCGCCGTTGGTCAGTGCTGCGGGCGCACCGGGAGGTCTCATGAACGAGGGACGGTCCGCCGGAGCCGAAACGCGAGAAGGCGAGGCGGCGACGCTGACGGTGCACGTCGCCGGCGTCGACTACACCGCACATCCCGACGCCGGCCCTGTCACGATCGGTCGCGAGTTGCCCGCGCAGATCCGCATCGACGAGCCCGGCATCTCGCGCATGCACGTTCGCCTCGAACCGGCCGGTGACCACTGGGTGTTGACCGACACCGGAAGCCGGAACGGGACCTTCTTCGACAGGCGGCGCGTCGATTCCCTTGCGATCGACCGCGAACTCGACGTCTACTTGGGCAACCCCGACGGCATTTGCGTGCGGCTGCGTCCCTCCCTCGGTGCAGGCGCCGGGGCCGTGGTGGCGCCCGCGGCAACGGACACGTTCGCCCCGGACGTGACGGCTACGGGCACCGACGACGCCGAGCCCGACCCCGAGGAAGAGTCCACCGAGGCGATCACGCCGACCGTGCAGGTGGCGGTCGCCATCGACGCAGCCGACATCGCGCTGCGGGGTATCTACGCGCGCACGGCCATGCTGCCCATGAGCGACGACCCGCAGTTCGCTCCCGAAGCCGCCGCGTTGCTGTCCGAGCTGCGCCGCCTCGAGACGTCGCTCACCAACGCCGCGCGTAGCGCTACCGGGCGGCCCGAACTCGCGATCGCCCTCGGCGAGGTAAGGCAGGCATACACCGATCTGATGCGCCGCGCCGCACGCGCCCCCGCAGCGACTCTGGGTCAGCGTCTCTACGAAGCGCGCCACCGCTGCCAACTGACGGTGCAGGAAACCGCCAACGCCGCCGGCGTCACCGACGATGACGTCATCAACGCTGAATCCGACCTCGTGGTGCCCGGCCCGGCCGCGGCCACCCTGCAGCGGTTCGTCGACATCCTCGAGCACGGCTGGGAACCGCGATGAAGCTCCGGCGGGGCAAATTGGTGTCGGGGGAGGGGTCATGGCGCCGTTAGCATCAGATCGCAACGCCAGAGCGGAAGTAGGGGTCATGAGGCTTATCGGGCAGATGTCGCGCCGTAGGTGGCTGCCGCCGGCCTTGGTGTCGGCTGGGGTCAGTGCCCTCGTGCTCACCGGCTGCTCCACGGTCGAGGGCCAGGCGGTTTCGAGTCTCTACAACCCCAACAGCGTGGGCGGGCTGCCGGTCGTCGACGGCCCGAGCGGTCTTCGCCCTGATGCTGCCGAACCCACCGGAGAAGTCCGCTTCACCGACGACGGGCCCGTCGACCGGATGGCGCTGTCGGCGGTCAACGATCTCGTGCAGTACTGGGAGGAGCACTACAGCGAGGCGCTGGACGGAAGGTTCGAGCCGGTTGAGAACCTTGCGTCCTACGATTCCGAAGACCCGCTCGGCCCGCCGTTGTGCGGCCAGATTCTCTACCAGGAACCCAATGCTTTCTTTTGTCCCAGAAGCGACCTGATCGCCTGGGACAGAGGCGTTCTGGTACCCACCGGTCAGAAGTTCTTCGGTGACATGTCGGTCGCGGCGCTGATCGCGCATGAGTACGGCCACGCGGTGCAGAACATGGCCGATCTGGTCGACCGGACCACCCCGACGATCGTGCGCGAGCAGCAAGCCGACTGCTTCGCGGGCAGCTACACCCGCTGGGTCGCCGAGGGGTCGTCACCGCGCTTCGAGATGAGCACCGGCGATGGGCTGAACAAGGTGCTCGCCGGGGTCATCACCATCCGGGACCCGATCCTGACACCCGAGGACGCCGAGATGGTCGAGGGTGGCCACGGCACTGCGCTGGACCGCGTCAGCGCATTCCAATCAGGATTCACGGACGGGCTTTCAGCTTGCGCGGCAATCGATCTCGACTCTGTCGAGCAGAGTCGAGCGGATCTGCCGATCATGCTCGACGTCGATGACAGCGGTGCCCTGCAGACCGGTGAGACGGCGCTCGACGAGGCACTGGTCAAGACCGTGATCGAGGCCCTCAATTTGCAGTTCAAGCCCGCGCAGCCGCCGACGCTGTCGATGCAGCCCGGACAGTCATGCGGCGATGCCAAGGTGACCGAGCCGACGTCGTACTGCCCTGAGAACAACACGATTTCGGTCGATCTGCCGGGGCTGCAGGCTCTGGGCACCCAGGCGGGAACCGAGGAGGGTGTGCTCGTGCAGGGGGACAACACCGCAATCTCGGTGCTCACGTCGCGTTACATGCTTGCGCTGCAACATCAACGGCAAGCAGAGCTCGATTCGGCTGCGGCGGCACTGCGCACCGCATGCCTGACCGGGGTTGGTCAACGCGGCATGGTCTCGGAGGTGAAGTTGCCGTCGGGCAACTCCATCGTGTTGACCGCCGGTGACCTCGATGAGGCCGTTGCCGGCTTGCTCAATAACGGCCTGGCGGCCAGTGACGTCAACGGCAACACCGTCGCGGCCGGCTTCACCCGCATCATGGCGTTCCGCTCAGGTTTGGTGAATCCCGACACCGACGCGTGCTTCACTCGCTTCCCTGAGTAGACAGCGTCTGCGGCGCTAACTCCATTGCGTCGCCGGGCGGTCGCGGCGAACGCCGTCGACGGTGACGTCGACTCGTTCGTCGAAGAAGCAGATCCGGTCACGCACCCGCGCACCGTCCGGCAGCGGATCGGGGTAGGTCCACGCCACATCGCGAGGCCCGTCGGGCACCGAAAAGTAGGACGCCCGGCCCTTATACGCGCAGTAGCTGACCGCGTCGCTGTCGGCGAGGTCGGCGAGTACGTCATCGCGCGGCAGGTAGAACCGCACCGGTAGGTGGGTTTCGAACAGCAGCAGCGGGCGGTTCGACTCGGCGAGCAGGTGTCCATCGGATTCGATGCGGACGTGCCGTCCGCTGGCCAGCACGTCGATGCGGTGGAACGGATCGTGCGGATGGCCGACGATCGGCTCATCCTCTTCCAGCCATTCGAAGGCGCCGAACTCCAGAACCACATAGTCGGCCAGGTCGGCGTCGTCAGGCTGGAAGGCCGCCGCCGGCGCCGTCTCCTCGCCGGCGATCACATCGAACTCGGCGCCGGGACACGTGTGAGCGCCGAACGGAACTGTCGGATCCAGCACCGCACGGTCGGACCCGGGGCGATCGAGATCGTCGTCGCCGGACTCGGCGCCCGCTGGCGCCAGTCGCTCGACCAGGTCGGACACCGGAACCGCGTAGGTCGGCACGATTCGGCGCGGCTCCCACACGAGAAGGGCGGAACCGGTGTCGACGAGCGGTTCACCGGCCAGGCTGACGCGGATCCGCTTGGGTGTCGGTTCGTATCGCAGGGCGTCGAGGCTCCCGCGCAGCAGTTCGGCCATCCTGACGCCCATTTCGGGATACCCCCTGTCCGCGAATCACTTTCGAGGCGGGCGCAACACGTTCATCGCCAACCGCATTATCGGCGCAGGCACCCGATCCTTGGCGGCGAGCGCGGCGTCGGCGGCGCGTCCGCGTAGCGGCGTGCCGCGGCCGAAGACGCGATTGATCGGCCCGCCGGTGGGTTCGAGGTCGAAATGCAGCGGCGGCTTGCCGTCGGCGGCGCCGAGCGCATTGGATATCACGATGCGTTGAATCTCGCTGGTGCCCTCGAAGATGGTGTACAACTTGGCGTCCCGATACCACTTCTCGACGGGATGGTCGGTGATGTAGCCCCAGCCGCCCATCGTCTGGATGGCGCGTTCGGTGGCGCGGACCGCGACCTCGCTGGCGGCCAGCTTGCACATCGACCCCTCGCCGCGTTCGAACGGCACGCCACTCGCGGCCATCCAGGACGCGCGCCAGGTCAGCAGGCGGGCGGCGTCGAGCCCGGTCGCCAGTTCGGCGAGCGGAAACGCGATGCCCTGGTTGTCGATGATGGGCGCACCGAACGCTTCCCGCCGGTTGGCATACTCCGTCGCGTATTCCAGTGCAGCCCTGGCAATCCCGAGCGCTTGCGCGGCGACCATCGGACGCGTCTGCTCGAAGGTGCCCAGCGTCGCCGAACCGGAGTGCTGCCCACCTTCGACGGCCTCGCGCGCCTTGGCGAGTTTGTGGTCGAGTTTTTCCTGACCGCCGAGCAGGTTGGCGGCCGGCACCCGGACGCCGTTGAACTTCAACTCCGCGGTATGCGATGCGCGGCAGCCGAGTTTGTCGAGCTTGCGCACCATCTCAAGACCGGGCGTGCCGCCGGGCACGATGAACAGCGCCTGTCCCTTGTGCCCGAGTTGTTCGTCGACGACGGCGTTGACCACGTGCACGTCGGCGATACCGCCGTTGCCGATCCACATCTTGTGGCCGTCGATGATCCAATCGTCACCGTCGCGCTGCGCGCGGGTGCGCAGGTTGCGAACGTCGCTGCCGCCCTCGGGTTCGGAGATCGCCAACGCGGCCAGCTTCAGGTCGCCGGGTGTGCCGAAGCATTCGGGCGCCCACTCCAGCATCTGTTCCGGAGACGCGGCCTGCCCGATCGCGGACAGCGCGAGCGCGGGCATCACCACCGCCAGTCCGATCCCGGCGCATCCCCAGAACAACTCCTCCATGAACATCGGCAGCGACAGCCCCGTCGGATCCCCGATGAGGTCCCGATAGAACAAGGGGCTGTAGAACCCCCGAGCAGCCGCTTCTTCCAAGACCGGCCAGGGGAACTCCTGACGCCGGTCGTACTCGAGGGCAACCGGACGGATGCACTGCTCGGCGAACTCGTGTGTCCGTTGCGCGAGGTCGTGCTGGGCGGCGGTGGGCGTGAGGTCGAAGGCCACGTCAGTCTGTTAGCCAGCGGAGGGCGTCGCGAAACACTTGTTCGCCAACATGAAGGCCCCCGGATGCCGTGGCATCCGGGGGCCTGTCTGGCGGACGAACTACTTGATGTCTACATAGACGGTCTTGTTGATCACCCGGGTGGCGCGGTCACCACCGACGCCGAGGCTGTTTGTCTCGGTGTAGGTCTGACCGGGGCGCACCGCCACGACGCTCGCCTTGTCCAGCGGGGCATTGCCGATGCGGTTCACGATCACGTTGTAGCCCTGCGATTCGAGTTCACTGATGGTCTGCTGCGCGTTTCCCGGTCCGGACGGAGCAGCCTGGACAGGCGCTGCCAGTCCGATCAGAGCGGCGGCGAAGGCGCTGGCGGCGACGGTGGCGATCCCAAACTTCTTCATTTCGGACCCTTCTTCTCTCGTGCGTTTGGTATCCGAGCCGTGGCATGTGTCGCGGTTCGTAGCTGCAGCTGATCTTGGAAACCACGTGGTCAACGCTTTTAATTCCGATGGCAGAAATTGGTTGCCGGATGGCAGCAATCCTGCTGCGGGACAGCCGATCGCCGATGTTCGGGCGGCCGAATACAGTCAGGGTCCGCCCGCCACGGCTTCGAACGTATGATCGAGCGGTGGGCGAGTTGAAGGGCATCGGATACAACGGCCAGCCCGTTGCGCACGCGTTCCGCCGCGTCGACCCGCCGATCACCGTCCTGATAGATCTTGCCGCGGTGTTCCCGCGCGAGCCGCATGCCGTCGGCGGTTACAACCCGGCGGGGCTGCAGATGCACGCCGTCGTCGACGGGCGACTCACGTGCTGGGGCTTGTGCGAGCAGGGCCACTGGTGGGGCCTGGTCACCTACGAGATCGCCTACGGCACGCGCCGTAAGGCCGTGACGCATTGGATCCCGGCATGGACCCTCAAGCCCAAGTCCGAGTGATGGCTAGCAGGCCGCCTGGCCCAGGCGCCGCTGCGCCTCTCCCGGTGAAATCCGCAGTCGTCTGGCCACATCCTTGGCCGACGAACCGCCGACGGCGAGTAGCCGTCCCAACAGCCGCCGGTCGAGCGCTGCGCGTTGGTGGTCCAGTCGGTCCAGTCGCTCGATCAGCGCGTAGAGATCGGTGCGCGACAAATCGTCCAACCGCAGGGCCGCTACCTGCTTGTAGGCGGACTCGAGCGCGGTGAGCACGTCGGTAACCTGTTTCGAACGCATGTACGAATGGTAACTCCGCGCGGTGACGCCTGCGGAAAGTCATTTGCGGACACCGGGGAATGTATCGGACCGCGGTCCGGTTATTTCACGCATGCCTGCCATCACAGCCGATACCCTCACCCTCCCACGCATCGCCGCCCCCGCCCCGGCGGACACCGAACGCCCCGTGCGGTCGATCACCACCGGCCCGCGGGGCTTCGAAGGCGAAGGCTTCCCGGTGGTGCGCGCCTTCGCCGGCGTCGCCGCCGCCGATCTCGACCCGTTCGTGCACATGGACCAGATGGGCGAGGTCGAGTACGAACCCGGAGAACCGCGCGGCACCGACTGGCATCCGCACCGCGGGTTCGAGACCGTCACCTACATGATCGACGGCCGCTTCGCTCACCAGGACTCCCACGGCGGCGGCGGACTGATCACCGACGGCGCCACCCAGTGGATGACCGCCGGTTCGGGCATCCTGCACATCGAGACACCGCCCGCCGAACTCGTCGAGCGTGGCGGCGTATTCCACGGCATCCAGTTGTGGGTGAACCTGCCCCGCACGGACAAGTTCGCCACCCCGAGGTACCAGGCCATCGAGGGCAACGAGGTGAAGCTGTTGTCGTCGGACGACGGCGGCGCGTTGCTGCGCATCATCGCCGGCGACGTCGACGGTCACGTCGGCCCCGGAGCCACGCATACCCCGATCACATTGGCGCACGCGACTATTCAGCCCGGCGCGCTACTCGACATGCCCTGGAACCGCGAATTCAACGCGCTCGTATACATCCTGTCCGGACAGGGGACGGTGGGTCCGGTGGCGCACCCCATCCGTCAGGGACAGCTCGCGGTGCTCGGGCCCGGCGACCGGATCACCGTTGCGGCACAGCCGAAACAGGACGCCCACCGGCCCGCCCTCGAGGTGCTGATCCTCGGCGGCAGGCCGATTCGGGAACCGGTGTACCAATACGGGCCGTTCGTGATGAACAGCAAGGCCGAGCTCGTCCAGGCGCTGGAGGATTACCAGGCCGGCAAGTTCGGAACCATCCCACCGAACGCCCTCATGCCGCATCGCCCTTAGTCGCATCGGCCGAGGCGGCCTTCGGGTACAGCAACTCCAATTCGCCGAGATGAGCCGCGACCGTCACCAGCGGCAGCGCCGCAGCGACGGCGAGGTCGTCGCCGGTCGCCTCGGCGCGCAGTGATCTCACGAAGTCGTCGCTGATCGCGGGCGGCGAATCGGCTTTGCCGCCGGTGACTCTCGCGCAGATCGCCTCGGCGTGTGCCTCCAGCACCGTGCGGGTGCGGGAGTAGACCCCGTACGGCGGGGGCACGACGTCGGCGATCTGTTCGGCGGCGGCCCGCAGCCTGATCGCGCGGTTGGCCGACCGGACCGCCGGCCCGCGGATGTCGGTGGGGCCGCTGCTCTCCGAAAGGAACTGCCGAACCGCATCGTCCACGGTCCGCGACGCCTCGAGGGCATCGTGGCTCAGCGTGATCACCCGGTTGGCGGCGTCTTCGGATGCACCGCGCGTCACTCGCAGCACCGCCGCCTTGAGGAACGTCGCACCGACGGCGAACGCGTCATCGATGGCACGCGACAGCCGCGCACGTGCGCCGCGCGGCCACAACAGAATCGACACCATCACGCCCACCACGGCACCGACCGCAACGTCCTCAACGCGAACCAACCCGACGCTCCAACCCGTCGGCGCGATGAGGTTGAAGATGATCAGCACCATCATCGTGAACGCGGCCTGACCGGCGATGAACGACGCCACCTCCGGCACGAAAGCCGAACCGAACGCGACCACCGGGAGAAGCCCCCACATGACCACCGGTTCGACGCCGACCAGTTCGATGAGCCCGACACCCAACAAGAACCCGATCGCGGTGCCGGCCACCGCGCGCAGCACCCGGGTGCCGGTGGTCAGCGCGCTGCTGCGCAACACCGACATCGCGCCCAGAACCACCCAGAAGCCATGCTCGAGGGGAAACAGGTGGGTGACGGCGACGGCCATCGCCAAGCCGAGACCGGTACGAAGGCTGTTGCGTAACACCACCGCTCGAGTGGCGAGAAACCCGCGAGTGATGGCGGCGACGGCCGTCGTCTCGGGCATCACCCAGTCCGCGGTGCCGGTCTTCGGTAGCCGACGACCCAGGACCCGCGCCCACACCGGACGTGCGTCGGCTTCGGCAGCGTTGCGGATGACGCGTCCGGTCACGCCGACGGTGGCCGAGAACGTGCGACGGCCCAGCAACTCTCGGCCGACGTCGACGGCGGCTGCGTCGCTCGGGGAAGCGAGGATCTCGAGGATGTCCTCGCGGTAGCGGCCTTGCGCGATGGTGCGCAGTGCCGCCAGCGCCTCGTTGAGATCGGCGCTACGGGCGCTGCGTCCGGCGGGGTAGGAAATCCGCAGCACCGCAGCGCAATCCCGCAGCACCCGGATCAGTGGGTCCCTCATGTCGCCGAGCAGCCGCCCTGTGTCGTCGGTGATCCGGTCGGCCAGCCAGCCGAGGTCGTCGACCACCCGAACGAGTGCACGGCTGCCTGCCGTCAGGGCGACCGGACGAAAGTCGGCGCTGAGGAACGTTTCCCACAGCTGGTTCATCGCACGGGTCGCCTCCCTCGCAGGCACGGTGCCCGCCAGAGAGTCGGCCAGCCGGTTGCACACCCTCGCCGCGTCACCACGCAACTCGTCGTGGTGGCGTGGCGGCAGCAGGAACAGCGCAGCCGGCACGCAGACGGCCAGCGCGATGAGCCAGCCGAGCAGCCGGTCCGGAATGGGGCCGACGGGCGTACAGGCCGGCAGCACGAAGGTCAGCAGCGTGGCGCGCTGCCCGGCGGCGATGATCTCGCTGAGCACACCGGAGAACGTCACCACCACCCCGAGAACGAACATCGCCGCGACGCTCAGCCACGGATACGGTGAGACCAACGTGCCCAGCGTGATCAGGGCGGCGCCATTGAAGGCCAGCCCGCCGTAAGCCAGTGCGCGGGCCGGTCGGTTGCCGGGAAAGTCCACCAGGATCAGCAGCGCGACGGAACCGAAGATCGTGAACATCGGCGTCTGCGAGCCGCCGCCGACCGCGAAGCTCACCGCCGCGGCGATCGGCAGCACGATGGCCGCCCGCGTCGCGCGCCGCAGCGCGTCGAACTCGGGGTCGCGCCGCCGGATGCGGTTCACCACACGGCGACGTACGGGGGTGACGACGTCAATGAGCGACACCCGATACCCCCGGGGCTACTCGGCGTCGGGAACCGACTCGAAGCGCCCCGAGTCGAGCGCATCGATCAGCTGCTCGGCGATCCACCGCATTGCCGAGGCGTCGCGCGGCAGCGTCGCCTGCTCATAGCCGACCAACAGGTACACCGCCCAGGCCGCGAACGCCTCCGCCTGTCGCTTGTGCTGCAGAACCTCGAACGCCGCCTCATACATGACGTCGAAGCGTTGTTGATCGACCGCGACCTGCACCGCACGCACATGCGGATCCAGCGAACTCCACACCCGGATGGCGGCCTCTGCGCCGTGGGGCAGTTCGCGGCCGGTCTGGATCAGCGCGTCGATGCGGCGCCGCGGGTCGGGTTCGGCACGCACTGCTTCGATCACCCGCACGGTGCGGACCTGCGTCCAGTGTGAGAGCAGTTCCTTGGTGTAGGCGGGCCAGTTCGGGAAGTAGTGGTAGAACGAGCCGGTGGTGACGCCAAGGCGCTGACAGACCTCGGCCAGCTTCAAGCCGCCGTACCCGAGATTGGCGAGGATGTCGAGGCCGGTCTCGAAGTAGCCCTCCCGCGATACCACGCCCGTCATGGGACGCGACACTAGTTCTTCGCCAGCCGAGTTCTCTACGGCAGACTCTTCCGGTCGATTGCTGGAATGACCGGCTGGCAACCGCTGACAGGCAGTGTCGGAGGACCCAAGTGACGTGTGGCACAATTTGACCGTGCCGCATACGGCGAGTAGAGGTCCGGGCCGCCCCCCCGCAGCGAAGGCGGCTGAGACACGGGAGCGCATCTTACAAGCCGCTCGCGAGGTTTTCAGCGAACTCGGCTACGACGCTGCGACCTTTCAGGCGATCGCCGTCCGCGCGGATTTGACGCGTCCTGCGATCAATCATTACTTCGCGAGCAAGCAGGTGTTGTGGCGGCAAGTCGTCGAGCAGACCAACGCCGCGATCGTCAGCGCCGGCAGGGCGCGTGCTGAAGGCGAGACGAACCTGCTCAGCCGGTTGTCTGCATACTTCACCGCTGCGATGCAGTCGGACTCCGAAGATCGTTCAGCAGCAGCGTTTTTGGTGACATCGGTGCTGGAGGCCCAGCGCCATCCCGAACTCAGCGACGACGAGCACGACTCGCTCAAGCATTCACGCGAGTTCGTCGCGTGGGCGGTCAACGATGCGATCAAGCGCGGCGAGCTCACCACCGACACCGAAGTCGACTCGCTCGTCGAGATGCTGGTCGCGGTGATGTGGGGGATGGGTTTCTACGCGGGCTTCGTCGGCACCCACGACGAGCTGAAAGCGGTGGTGCAGCAGTTCGAGCTGCTGATGGCCAACAACCTCTGGCGACTCGAGGGCTGAGCGGCGCGGCGACCGGCCGAACCGTCGTATAGGTGGCCTAAGTTCTTGCGGTATCATGGCGGCCGATGAGTTCGTTGCGCACTGAAGACGACACCTGGGACATCGCGACCAGCGTGGGCTCGACGGCCGTGATGGTGGCTGCCGCCCGCGCCGCCGAGACGGCGCGGGACGACGCGCTGATCCGCGATCCGTTCGCCGAAGTGCTGGTCGCGAAGGCCGGCGGCGGAGTGTGGGACATCATGCTCGACCCCGAGGTGGGCGCGAAGGTAGCCGAGGCGGACCCGGAGGTCGGTGCGATCTTCGAGCACATGGGCAACTACCAGGCCGTGCGCACGCACTTCTTCGACGAGTACTTCACCGAAGCCGCCGCCGCGGGCATCCGGCAGGTCGTCATCCTCGCGTCCGGTCTCGACTCCCGCGCGTATCGCCTGCAGTGGCCCGCGGGCACGGTGGTGTACGAAATCGACCAGCCCAAGGTGCTCGAGTTCAAGGCCGCCCGGTTGGCCGAGCACGGTGCACTGCCGACCGCCCAACGCGTCGCGGTGGCCGTCGACCTGCGCCATGATTGGCCGAAAGCGTTGCGGGAGGCGGGTTTCGACCCCGACTCGCCGACGGCGTGGCTGGCCGAAGGGCTGCTCATGTACCTGCCCGCCGATGCCCAGGACCGGCTTTTCGAGCAGATCACCGCGCTCAGTGCTGCGGGCAGTCGGGTGTCCGTAGAGACCGTCGGGGTGCAGGCCGATGAGCGGCGCGAGCAGATGCGGGAGCGTTTCGCGCGGATCCGCGCGCAGTTCGGGATGGAGGATTCCGTCGACGTCGCGGAGTTGATGTACAACGACCCGGACCGCGCCGACGTCGCCGAGTGGCTCGACGCGCACGGGTGGCGCTCACGCGCGGTCACCTCGCAGCAGGAGATGCGCCGCCTGGGGCGCTGGGTGCTGCCCGCCGAGTTGTCGGACGACGACGGGTTCTCGGAGTTCGTCATCGCCGAGAAGGGCTGAATTCTCGCTGGGGTGGACCCTCGCCGGGGGTGTCACCTGCCCAACCAGTTGGTTAGGATCGGGTGCGCGCGAGGAGCGGAGATCCTCGTGCTCAGGTCGGGAAGGACACCCATCATGACCACTGAAATCGCCGCGTCGGCGCAAGCCACCGAGGACATTCCCAACGTCGTCCGTCGACTGCGCGACACCTTCAAGACCGGACGCACGAAGAGCATCGATTGGCGCAGAGAGCAACTCAAGGCGATGGAGCGGCTCGTCCTCGAAAACGAGCAGGCGATCGCGGTCGCGCTCGAACAGGACCTCGGCCGCAAACCGTTCGAGGCGTGGCTGGCCGACATCGCCAGCGTCGCCGGTGAAGCCAAGGACGCGGCGAAGAACGTCCGCAAGTGGACCAAGCGCAAGTACCGGATGCTCGAGATGAGCCAGCTGCCCGGCCGCGGCTGGGTCGAGTACGAGCCGTTCGGCACGGTGCTGATCATCGGCGCGTGGAACTTCCCGTTCGCGTTGACGCTGGGTCCCGCAGTCGGTGCGATCGCCGCGGGCAACACCGTCGTGCTCAAGCCGTCCGAGGTGGCGCCGGCGTCGTCGGCGCTGATGGCCGAACTGGTGCCCAAGTACCTCGACAGTGACGCGATCGCGGTGATCGAGGGCGACGGCCGGGTCAGCCAGGAACTCATCGCGCAGGGCTTCGACTACCTGCTCTACACCGGCGGCACCGAGATCGGCCGCAAGGTCTACGAGGGTGCGGCGCCGCACCTGACTCCGGTCACCCTCGAGCTCGGCGGCAAGAGCCCGGTGATCGTGTCGGCCGACGCCGACCTCGACGTCGCGGCCAAGCGCATCGCGTGGACCAAGCTGATCAACTCCGGCCAGATCTGCATCGCGCCCGACTACGTCTTGGCGGACGCCAAGATCCGCGACCCGCTCGTCGAGAAGATCAAGGCCGCGGTGCAGACCTTCGAATCCGAAAACCCTGAAGGCAAGCGCATCGTCAACGAGCGCCATTTCGACCGGCTGACCGCCGCGCTGGCAGCCACCAAGGGCGACGTCGTGATCGGCGGCGGCTCGGACGCGTCGAAGGTCAGCATCCAGCCCACCGTCGTCGTCGACCCCGATCCGGCGGAGCCGTTGATGACCGACGAGATCTTCGGCCCGATCCTGCCGATCATGACCGTCCAATCACTCGACGACGCAATCACTTTCGTGAACTCCCGGCCCAAGCCGCTGGCGGCTTACCTGTTCACCAAGACCAAGAGCATCCGCGAACGTGTGGTCAAGGAAATCTCCGCGGGCGGCATGGTGGTCAACCATCTGCTGTTCCACTTCGCCACCCACAAGCTGCCGTTCGGTGGCGTCGGACCGTCGGGCATGGGCGCCTACCACGGCAAGTTCGGCTTCGAGACGTTCAGCCACCGCAAGACCGTGATGACCAAGCCGACCCGACCCGACGTCGGCGCGTTCATCTACCCCCCGTATACAGAAAAGGCTTGGAAGCTCGCCAGACGGCTGTTTTAGCGATTTCGGTGTAATCGGACGCGCTCAGCGCAACGAACTACACCGAAATCGCAGACTCTAGAAAGGAACCCCATGCCAGGAGTGCAGGATCGCGTCATCGTCGTCACCGGGGCCGGAGGCGGACTCGGGCGCGAGTACGCGCTGACCCTCGCCCGGGAGGGCGCCAGCGTCGTCGTCAACGACCTCGGCGGTTCACGCGACGGCACCGGCGCCGGACACAACATGGCCGACCAGGTCGTCAAGGAGATCAAGGACGCGGGCGGACGCGCCGTCGCAAATTACGACAGCGTCGCCGAGCCCGAGGGCGCCGAGAACATCATCAAGACCGCGCTCGACGAGTTCGGCAAGGTCGACGGCGTGGTCTCCAACGCGGGCATCCTGCGCGACGGCACGTTCCACAAGATGGAGTTCGCCAACTGGGACGCGGTGCTCAAGGTGCACCTGTACGGCGGTTACAACGTGATCCGCGCGGCGTGGCCGCACTTCCGGGAGAACAGCTTCGGCCGTGTGGTCGTCGCCACCTCAACCAGTGGGCTGTTCGGCAACTTCGGCCAGGCCAACTACGGGGCCGCCAAACTCGGCCTCGTCGGCCTGATCAACACGCTGGCCCAGGAAGGCGCGAAGTACAACATCAAGGCCAACGCGGTCGCCCCGATCGCGGCGACCCGGATGACGCAGGACATCCTGCCGCCGGAGGTCTTCGAGAAGCTGACGCCCGAGTACGTGGCGCCGGTCGTGGCCTATCTGATGACCGAGGAAGTGCCCGACACCGCTTCGGTGTTCATCGTCGGCGGCGGCAAGGTTCAGCGCACCGCGCTGTTCCAGAACGAGGGCATCACGTTCTCCGAGGTTCCCTCGGTCGACGACATCGCCGCGAAGTGGGGCGAGATCACCGACCTGTCGGCGGCTCAGCGGGCCACCTTCAGCCTCGGCTGAGTCTCGCTGCATGAAAGCGCTTGTCGCGCGGGAACTTTCCGGTCCGTCCGGCCTGGTCTACACCGACGTCGATGAAGTAGGCGGCGATGACGTCGTTGTCGACGTCGGTGCGGCCGGGGTGAGCTTCCCCGACCTGTTGCTGTTGCGCGGCGAGTATCAGCTGCGACTGGAGCCGCCGTTCATCCCCGGCATGGAGGTCGCCGGGGTGGTGCGGTCGGCGCCGTATGAGTCGGAGTTCAAACCGGGTGAGCGGGTGACCGCGCTCTCGATGCTCGGGGCGTGGGCTGAGCAGGTGGCGGTGCAGCCCGCCAACCTCATGCGCACCCCGGACGACCTGGACGACGCCGAATCCGTTGCGCTGCTGGGCAATTACCAGACGATGTACTTCGCACTGGCCAAGCGGGGAGCGCTGCGGCCGGGCGAGACGGTGCTGGTGCTGGGATCGGCGGGCGGCGTCGGCACCGCGGCGGTACAGATCGCGAAGGCGTTGGGCGCCACGGTGATCGCGATGGTGCACCGACCACATGCGGTCGAGTTCGTCGAATCGCTGGGCGCCGATGTCGTGTTGCCGCTCACCGAGGGTTGGTTGGAGGCGGTCAAGGCTGCGACCGACGGCCGAGGCGTCGACCTGGTGGTGGACCCGATCGGCGGTGACGCTTTCGACGACGCGATCCGTGCGCTCGCCGTCGAGGGCCGGTTGCTGGTGATTGGCTTTGCGGCGGGCGGAATCCCGACGGTGAAGGTGAACCGGTTGCTGTTGCGCAACGTCGCGGTGATCGGCGTCGGCTACGGCGAGTACGTCAACCGCAAGCCGGGCTCGCAGTCGGTGTTCGAGTTCGGGGTGGCGGAGTTGGTCAAAGCCGGACTGCGGCCACCGCCGCCGATGCGCTTTCCGCTGTCCAAGGGTGCCGAAGCGCTGCAGGCGCTGGCCGACGGCGGGGTCCTGGGCAAGCTGGTGCTGGAGCCCTAGATGGCGCCGCGGGCGTTGGCTTTCGACGTGTTCGGCACGGTTGTCGACTGGCGCTCGAGCATCATCCGCCAGCTCGCGGACTTTGGCAAAGCCCAAGGAGTACAACGGGATTGGGCTGCCTTCGCCGACGATTGGCGTGCCGGCTACCCGCTGGCGATGGACCGGGTGCGCCGCGGCGAACTCCCGTGGACCAAGATCGACGACCTGCACCGGAGGATCCTCGTCGACCTGCTCGCCAAGGCCGACATCACCGCCGACGACGATGCCGTCGACCACCTCAATCGCGCCTGGCATCGCCTCGACCCGTGGCCCGACACGGTCGCTGGGCTCACGCGTCTCAAACGCAAGTTCGTGATCACGACGCTGTCGAACGGCAACGTCTCGCTGCTGACCAACATGGCCAAGCGGGCCGCACTGCCGTGGGATTGCGTGATCTCTGCCGAATTGTTCCGTCACTACAAGCCGGACCCGGAGGCCTACCTCGACTGCGCCGAACTGCTCGACGTGGCGCCGGGTGAGCTGATGCTGGTGGCCGCGCACGCCAGCGATCTGCGCGGGGCGAAGCGCGCAGGGCTGATGACAGCGTGGGTGGACAGGCCGCTGGAATACGGCGAGGGAAGGCGCCGCCCGCCGAAAATCGCCGATGGTGAATTCGACGTGATGGCAACGGATTTCCATGACCTCGCGACGAAGCTGGGCGCGTGACATCGCGAACGGCTAGCGTGGAGGAGTGACCGATCAGTCGACAACCGCGCTCCCGCCCGCGTTGCGCAGGGCGGTCGAACTCTTCACCGACCCGCCATCGTCTGTTGACGTCAGCAAGGGCTACCTGGACCTGCTCAGCGATCGGACGTCGACCGACCATGCACCGCCGAAGAACACCGGCTTCATCCAGGCCGCCTGGGCATCGGGCCTTGGCTCCATGCTCTACGACAACGCGCAGGCGTTCGCGCGCAGATTCGTCGGCGCGTGGCAGCTGCCCATCGACTGGCTGAACATCCCCCGGGGCGGCATCGCACTCGACGTCGGAAGCGGCCCCGGCAACGTGACCGCATCGCTGGCGCGTGCCGCCGGTCCGGACGGTCTGGCCCTCGGCGTCGACATCTCCGAACCGATGCTGGCTCGGGCGGTGCGCGCACAGGCCGGCTCGAACGTCGGGTTCCTGCGCGCCGACGCCCAGCGGTTGCCGTTCCGGGAAGCGAGCATCGACGCGGTGACCTCCCTCGCGGTGCTGCAGCTGATTCCCGAGCCATCGGCGGCAGTCGCGGAGATGTATCGGGTGCTGCGGCCCGGCGGGCGGATCGCGATCATGGTGCCCACGGTGGGCCACGTGCCTGCGCCGCTTCGGCTGTTGTCGAGCGGCGGGGCGCACTTTTTCGGCGAGGACGAACTCGGCGACCTGTTCGAGCAACAGGGGTTCCTCAGCGTGCGCACCAAATCCCTCGCCAACATCCAATGGGTGCGGGCGCACCGTCCGTGAGGCGCGAGCCATGAGTCCAGGCGGGATCGTGCTCGTGGCGCTGGCCATCGCGGTCGGCATTGTCGGCATCGTGGTTCCGCTGCTGCCCGGAACCCTGTTGGTGTTCGGCGCTATCGCGGTGTGGGCCGTCGTCGAAAACAACCCGACCGGATGGGTGACGTTCGGCGCGGCCACGGTGTTGCTCGCCGCTGCCATGCTGATCAAGTACACCTGGCCGATGCGGCGGATGCGCGAGGCCGATGTGCGGACCTGGAGCCTGGTCGCCGGCGGCGCGCTCGGCATCATCGGCTTCTTCGTGATCCCGGTTCTCGGCCTGCCGATTGGCTTCGTCCTGGGCATCTATCTGGCCGAACTGGCCAATCGGCACGACCAACGCGTCGCCTGGACATCGACGAAGCATGCGCTGAAGGGCGTCGCCCTGTCGGTCGGGGTCGAATTGGCAGGCGCGCTGCTCGCCACCGTGATTTGGGTCATCGGGGTGTACTTGACGCAGTAGCTTGCTGGAATGGCCAAGCTGCGCTTCGGATATTTCATCGCACCGTTTCACCGCGCCGGCACGAACCCGACGCTCGCGCTGCAACGCGACCTCGAACTCGTCGAACACCTCGACGCGGTCGGCTACGACGAGGCGTGGATCGGCGAGCACCACTCCGCGGGCAGCGAGATCATCAGCTCACCCGAGGTGTTCATCGCCGCGGCGGCCCAGCGCGCCAAACGGATCCGGTTCGGCACAGGCGTGATCTCGCTGGCGTACCACAACCCGCTGTGGACGGCCGACCGGCTGATGCTGCTCGACCACCTCACCCACGGCCGCATCATCGGCGGTATGGGACCCGGTTCACTGCCCACCGACGCCGCGATGATCGGTCTGACGCCCACCGACACCCGCGAGCTGCTGGAGACCAACCTCGACATCGTGGTCCGGCTGCTCAACGGCGAGACCGTCTCGGCGAAGACCCCGACGCACGAACTGTTCGACGCGCGACTGCAACTGGCGCCCTACTCGGAGGACGGCATCCCGCTGGCCGTCGCCGCGGTGGCGTCCCCGACCGGCGCGCGGCTGGCGGGCAAGCACGGCATCGGCCTGCTGTCGATCGGCGCGACGCTGGTCGTCGAGGGGTTCGACGCGCTCGCCCATCACTGGGGCATCGTCGAGGAACGCGCCGCCGCGTTCGGCACCACAGTCGACCGCAGGAACTGGTCGCTGGTCGGGCCGTTCCACATCGCCGAGACCGAGGAGCAGGCCCGCGCCGACGTCCGGTTCGGTATCGAGCCGTGGTTCAACTACTTCCAGAAAATCGCGGCGTTCCCCCAGATGACGATTCCGGGCGACCACGTCGACGACATGATCGACATCATCAACGAGGCCGGCGCCGGGGTGATCGGCACGCCGGAGCGGGCGCGAGCTCAGGTGCAGCGGTTGTGGGACCAGTCCGGTGGGTTCGGGTGCCTGCTGCAGATGGGCCACGAGTGGGCCAACCCGGCGGCCACCAAACGCTCGGCGGAGTTGTTCGCCGCCGAGGTGTTCCCGCATTTCCAGGGTCAGGCGCAGCCGACGCTCGACGCCGCGGCGCGGGCCGGCCAAGTGCGAGAGGAACTCGCCCAGACGCAGCTCAGCGCAATCGACCACATGACCAAGAAGTACGAGGCGGAAAAGGGCGGCGCCTAGATCAGCCCAGCAGCGCGGCGCGGAGCCGGGTGACCTCTTCGTCCGGCACGCCCGCCGCCTCGAGATAGCCGCGCAACGAACCGTAGTTCTGGTCGATCGAACGGCGCGCGGCGGCGAGATACTCCTCGCGCACGCCGAGCACCGCGTCGGTCAATCGCGCCTCCACGAACGTGACTTCCTCGTCCGTCTCGGTCCGCTCGCGCACCGACCTCATGATCTGCTCCCGCAGGTGCGGCACCGCGTCGTTGCTGCGCAGAAAATCAGCCATGATCACGTCGCGGTCGACGCCCACCGCGCCGAGGGCGGTGGCCACTGTGAAGCCGGTGCGGTCCTTGCCGGCGAAGCAGTGCGCGATGACCGGACGGCCCGCCGCCAATAGTGAAATGACCTGCCGCACAGCGCGTTGCGCGCCGGGCAAGGTCGGGAACCGCTGGTACTCCTCGGTCATGAACCGCAGGGCGGCCACGCTGACGTCCTCGTCGTCGGGCTTGTCGGTCATCATCTTCTGGAAGGCCGACTCGTGCGGCGCCTCCGCGGACACGGCCGTGACCTCGTGGAAGTGGAGGTGGTGCACTTCCACTCCCGAGGGCACCGCACCCGTGCCGTGACGCTCCACCTCCCGCGCCGAGCGCAGATCGGCCACATCGGTGATGCCCAGTTCGACGAGGCGACGACGGCCGGCGTCGTCGAGACCGCTCAGCTCGCTGGACCGGAAGAACCGGCCCGGGCGCACGCCCGTCTCGGCCGCGACGTCACGGAAATTCCATGCGCCCGAGAGCTCGCCGAGTCCAATCGTCACCGGCCGGTCACCGCCGTGTTGGATTGGCTGCTCGCCGCGGTGTCCGACTGGCGGCTCGCCGCCGATACGAAAGCGCTTTTCTCCCTACCGAGTTCAGCCCGGGCGATGGTGCGCATGTGCACCTCGTCGGGCCCGTCGAACAGCCGCATCGCGCGGTGCCAGCTGTACAGCCGGGCCAGCGGGAAGTCGTCGCTGACCCCGGCGGCGCCGTGCACCTGGATGGCGCGGTCGATCACGTTGCAGGCGATCTGCGGGGCCACCGACTTGATCTGCGACACCAACACGTGGGCGGCCTTGTTGCCCTGCTGATCGATCGTCCACGCGGCCTTCTCGCACAGCAGCCGCGCCTGGTCGATCTCATTGCGGGACTTGGCGATCGCCTCACGCACCACACCCTGCTCGGACAGCGGCTTGCCGAACGCGACCCGCTTCTGCACCCGGTCGACCATCAACGCCAGCGCCCGCTCGGCGGCCCCCAGCGCCCGCATGCAGTGGTGGATGCGGCCGGGACCCAGCCGCGCCTGGGCGATCGCGAACCCGCTGCCCTCCTCGTGCAGAAGGTTCTCGACCGGCACCCGGACGTTGTCGAAGACGATCTCGCAGTGCCCGTGCTGGTCCTGCCAGCCGAATACCGGAAGGGAGCGCTGGATGTCGACGCCGGGTGTGTCGACCGGCACCAGGATCATCGACTGCTGCTGGTGGCTGGCCGCGTCGGGGTTGGTGCGGCCCATCACGATCAGGATCTTGCAACGCGGGTCGGCGGCCCCGGTGATCCACCACTTGCGGCCGTTGATGACGTAGTCGTCCCCGTCGCGCAGCATCGTCGTCTCGATGTTGCGGGCATCGCTGGAGGCCACCGCCGGTTCGGTCATCGCGAAGGCGCTGCGGATCTCGCCAGCCAGCAGCGGATCGAGCCATTGCCGGCGCTGCTCCTCGGAGGCGAACAGGTGCAGCGTCTCCATGTTGCCGGTGTCCGGCGCGGCGCAGTTGAGCGCCTCGGGCGCGATCTCCAGGCTCCACCCCGAAAGCTCGGCAAGCGGCGCGTACTCCAGGTTGGTCAGCCCCGAGACCGACGGCAGGAAGAGGTTCCACAGCCCGCGCTCCTTGGCGAGGACCTTCAACTCCTCGACGATCGGGGGAACGGTGTGGTCCTTCGGTCCCGCCTCTTCGCGGTAGCGGTGGTATTCGGCCTCGGCGGGGAAGACGAATTCCGTCATGAACTCGGTCAGGCGTTTGTGGTAGTCCTGCGCCTTGGCCGACATCGCGAAGTCCATGGCGCCACGATATGACACCCGGTCAGAGCGGCTTGTGCTGCGTCGGGCTTTGTTCGGATTCCCATTTCGCCTCGAGCGAGCGGGTGACGCGAGTCCCGGCGGCGTACTCCACCTGGAACGTTCCACCGTCGTCGACCTCGTAGGTGACCACGCAGGTTCCCTCGGTTTCGTCCTTGTGGACCACTTTGCACGGGACGGGGCCGGCGCCGCGGTCGACGAGCACGAGGTCGCCTGGCGTGACGTCCTCGATGCGGTCGTTTTCAGAGATGTTCGACATCCCCCCGACGGTAGCAACGACGGCGTCTTTGCGGTCTCGCGCGGCCGGAGCGGCGGCGAGCCCGCAGTCGGTCCCCCGAAATCTGCTGAAACGGAACCAATTTCACGGCGCCGGTGTGGCAGCAATCACGTCGGGGCGGCTTGTCTTTGCAGCGCGGACCGCGCAGAATTGGATAGGTAATCTGGACTGAATCCAAACTAAGCAATAAGGATGGTGTGCGAGCGATGGCATTGTTGACGATCGGTGACCAGTTTCCCCGCTACGACATGGCGGCGGTGGTCGGCGGTGATCTCTCCGAGGTCGATGCCAAGCAGCCCGACGACTATTTCATCCGCGTGACCAGCGACGACCACGAGGGCAAGTGGCGGATCGTCTTCTTCTGGCCGAAGGACTTCACCTTCGTGTGCCCGACGGAGATCGCCGCGTTCGGCAAGCTCAACGAGGATTTCGAGGACCGCGACGCGAAGGTCATCGGCGTGTCCGTCGACAACGAGTTCGTCCACTTCCAGTGGCGGGCCCAACACGAGGACCTCAAGAAGCTGCCGTTCCCGATGGCTTCCGACCTCAAGCGGGAACTGGCGCTGGCGACCGGAGTGCTCAACGCCGACGGTGTCGCCGACCGGGCGACGTTCATCGTCGACCCCAACAATGAGATCCAGTTCGTGTCGGTCACGGCCGGCTCCGTGGGCCGCAACGTCGACGAGGTGCTGCGGGTTCTCGACGCCCTGCAGTCCGACGAGCTGTGCGCCTGCAACTGGAAGAAGGGCGATCCCACGATCAAGCCGGCCGAGCTGTTGGCAGAGGCGGTGTGACCGTGAGCATCGACAACATCAAGGACGCGCTGCCCGAGTACGCCAAGGACCTGAAGCTCAACCTGGGCAGCATCGTCAAGACCACCGAGCTGTCCGAACAGCAGCTGTGGGGTGCCTTGGTGGCGACGGCCGCCGCGACCAAGTCGCAGCGGCTGCTGCGCGAGATCGCCGAGGACGCACTGGACATCCTCAGCCAGGAGGCCTACAACGCCGCGCTGGGCGCGGCCGCGATCATGGGCATGAACAACGTGTTCTACCGCACGAAGGGCCAACTCGACGGCGCTTACGACGACCTACGGGCCGGCCTGCGGATGAACATCATCGGCAATCCCGGTGTCCCGAAAGAGGATTTCGAGCTGTGGTCGCTGGCGGTCTCGGCGATCAACGGATGCGGACACTGCCTCGCAGCGCACGAGAAGACCCTCCGGGACGCGGATGTGGCGCGGCCGGCGATCTTCGAAGCGATCCGGCTGGCGTCGATCGTCTCGGGCGTCGCCCAGGCGCTGCAGACGGCCGACGTACTCGCCGGCGTCTAGCTCTGAACCGCGAAGGCGGGGACACCCGATGGTGTCCCCGCCTTTTGCGTGCGTCTCAGCGGTGGTAGTCGGGCTGCACGTACGTCAGATGCGGGATGCCATGGTGCGGATGGGCACCCGGCGCCGGGTGTGCTGTGACGGGTGCAGGTGCGGTCGTGGTGGGCTGGGGCGTCATGTCGTGCGAGTAGGTGCCCGCGCTGGCGGCACCCGCGACGGCCAGTGCGCCCGCGACGATTCCGGCGAAGACGGCCGTCAGCGCGAAGAGCCGGGCGACGCGGCGAGTTGCGGTGGTGTTCATCGTGATCCTCTGTGTGCGTGTGATTTCGGGCCTGACACCGGGTTGTTCCGGCGATGGCCCAAGCATGGTGCAGCCCGCAGCAGCCGTATGTCGGGCGACCGGAGGACGGTGCGGATGAATCGTGTGTCCGCCAATCGGAGGAAGCGGGCGCGCTGCTGTGCCAAGCTGACTGCGTGGTGAGCGGCACGACCGGTGACAAGGTCCGGGTGGTGGTGGGCGATGACCACCCGATGTTCCGCGACGGCGTGGTCCGTGCGCTGATCTCCAGCGGTCAGATCGAGGTGGTGGCCGAGGCCGACGACGGAACAGCCGCCCTCGAGGCGATTCGATCGCATACGCCGGCGGTGGCGCTGCTGGACTACCGGATGCCCGGTATGGACGGCGCCGAGGTGGCCGCCGCCGTCCTGCGCGACGAACTGCCCACCCGAGTGCTGCTGGTCTCCGCCCACGACGAGTCCGCGATCGTCTACCAGGCGCTGCAGAACGGCGCGGCGGGATTCCTGCCCAAGGCAGTCCACCCGTTCGGAACTTGTCGCCGCGGTGCTCGACTGCGCCAAGGGCCGAGACGTCGTCGCACCGAGCCTGGCCGGGGGGTTGGCCGGCGAGATCCGCAAGCGCGCCGAGCCCGAAGGCCCGGTGCTCAGCCCGCGCGAACGCGAAGTGCTCCGCCTGATTGCCTCGGGCAGCAGCATCCCCGCGATGGCCAAGCAGCTGTTTTTGGCGCCGTCGACGGTGAAGACCCACGTGCAGCGGCTCTACGAGAAGCTCGGGGTCAACGACCGCGGTGCCGCGGTCGCCGAGGCGATGCGCCGCAAGCTGCTGGACTGACGCGTCGTGCTGGACCGGATCGCGAACTTCTTCACCGCCGAACCCGTGCGCGTCACCGCGGTTCTGCGGCTGCCACTGATCGCGCTGGTCGCCGTGTTGGTGTGGATCTGGGAGGTCGACCACTGGCTGCCCGGTGTCTACGCCGTGGTGCTCGGGGTGTGGGCGGCCGCGGCCGTGCTGTGGCTGGTCGTGATCCTGCGCGGCCCGGTGCCCCGGTGGGCGAACTGGGCGTCCACCGGTGTCGACGTGCTCGTCGTCGTGGTGTTGTGTCTGGTGTCCGGCGGGGCCACCGCGGCGCTGCTTCCGGTGTTTTTCCTGCTACCGATCGCGGTTGCGTTCCAGGACCGCCCGACGCTGACCGCACTGCTCGGAATCGGCACCGCGCTGGGCTATCTGGCGGTGTGGATCGTGTATTCCAGGCGCGACGACTCGGTCGGCCTGCCGGACGTCGTCTACACGCAGTTCGGATTCCTGCTGTGGTCCGCGGTGGCGACGACTGCGCTGTGCGTGGTGCTGGTGCGCCGACAGGCCCGCGTGATCAAACTGCAGGATGTGCGGCGCCAACTGGTGTCCGAGGCGATGCAGGCCGATGAGCGGCACAACCGGGAGGTCGCCGAGCACCTGCACGACGGACCGCTGCAGACGCTGCTGGCCGCGCGTCTCGACCTCGACGAGGTCCGGGAACGCGCCGACGACCCCGCGCTCGACACGGTGCACAGCGCGCTGCAGCAGACTGCGGCGGCACTGCGCTCGACCGTGACCGAACTGCATCCGCAGGTGCTCGCCCAGCTCGGTCTGATGCCCGCGATACGGGAGCTGTTGCGCCAGTTCGAGTCTCGTGGCGACTACGTGATCGAGGCGGATCTCGACGATGTCGGCAAGCCGGAGTCGCAGCAGTTGCTCTACCGGGCGGCGCGGGAACTGCTCGCCAACATCCACAAGCACGCCGGCGCGACGGTGGTGCGGGTCGCGCTGTTGCGCCGAGGCGACCGGATCGTGCTGACCGTCGCCGATGACGGTACGGGGTTCGACCCCGCGAGCGTCGAGCAGTACGTCGCCGACGGCCACATTGGCTTGGGTTCACTGCTGGCGCGGTTCGACGCGATGGGCGGGTGGATGCGGATCAATTCCGTGCCCGGCCACGGCACCCAGGTCACGGTCACCTCACCCCCATCCGGCGAGCAGACGTGAAATGCCCCGATTCGACGGGTTTTTAGGGCACTTTGCGACTGTTCGCGGGGCCCTTCACGCGCTCAGGGAGTAAGCCCGCGGGCGATGACGAGGCGCTGAATCTGGTTGGTGCCCTCGAAGATCTGGGTGATCTTGGCTTCGCGCATGTACCGCTCGACGCGATAGTCGCGGGTGTAGCCGGCGCCGCCGAACACTTGGACCGCGTCGGTGGTGACCTTCATCGCGGCGTCGGTCGCCACCAGCTTGGCCACGCTGGCCTCTTGCGAGTAGGCCCGCCCGGCATCGCGCCGCCGGGCGGCGTCCAGGTACGTCGCGCGCGCACTGCCCACCGCAGCCGCCATGTCGGCCAGCAGGAACCCCAGCCCCTGATGGTCGATGATCTTGCGGCCGAACGTGGTTCGTTCGTTGGCGTAGGCGACGGCCTCGTCGAGCGCGGCCTGCGCCAAGCCGGTGGCGACCGCGGCGATGCCCAACCGCCCCGAATCCAGTGCGGAGAAAGCGATCTGCAGACCCTGGCCCTCTGCGCCGATCAGCCGGTCAGCCTCCAGGTGGGCATCCTCGTAGAACGCCGAAGTGGTCGGGATCGCGTGTAGGCCCATCTTCTCCTCGGGCTTGCCGAAGCTCAGGCCCGGAAGATCGCCGGGCACCAGGAAGCACGAAATCCCGCGGGAGCCTTCGCCCGTCCGCGCGAACAGCGTGTAGAAGTCGGCGCGCCCGCCGTGGGTGATCCAGGACTTCGAGCCGTTGAGCACATAACCGCCGCCCTCGGCCTTGGTCGCCGCGCACCGCAGCGCCGCGGCGTCCGATCCGGCCTGCGGTTCCGACAAGCTGTAGGCGCCGATCTGCTCGCCCGACAGCATCCCCGGCAGCCACCGCTGCTTCTGCTCGTCGGTGCCGAACACCAGCAGCGGATGCGACGACAGGCTGTGCACGCTGACCGCCACCGCGACCGCCGCCCAGCGCGCCGCCAGTTCCTCGAGTACCTGCAGATAGACCTCGAAAGGTTGGCCGCCGCCGCCCCACTCCTCGGGCTGCGGCAGGCTCAGCAATCCGGCCGCGCCCAACTGCGCCATCACACCTTCGGGATAGCGCTCGGCCTTCTCGTGGTCGTCGACGATCGGGTCGAGCACCTTGTCGGCGACGTCGCGGGTGAGCGCGATCAGGTCTTCGGCGTCCCGGGTGGGTAGCAGCCGGTCGACAGCCATCCGATGGCCTCCCGTGGTGGTGCTGGTCAACTAACCATCAAAGTAATGGTCAGTCGCTGCGCTTCCACCAGGCGGTGAAGTACAAGACCATCGCCCCGGTCAATGCGAGCAGCACCCACAACACGAGGATCTGGTCGATCCATGCGCCGGGCGGCGGTGCGCCGGGCATGAAATTCCGGATCGGAATGATCGCGAACAAGCTCGCGGCATACCAGGTACCGAACGGCGGAAGGAAGTTCTTGCGGCCGCGCAGCATCTCGATCGAGACGAACAGCGCCAGCGCGGGCAGGGTGATGAGCACCAGGCACAGGCCGACATCGAAAGCGAGCGGGCCCCGCGCCCGAGTCAACGTCACCGTCTCGTAGTCGCCGTCGCCGGCCGACTGGGTGGCCGGGCCGCTGCGCGTGCTGGTGATGTCCCAGCCGTCGAGGCCGCCGGTCACCACCACCCGGGCGGGTTCGAACTGGCGGTCGTCACCGGTCCCGACGATCAGGTCGGCGCCGAGCGCCCCGACCGTGTACGAGTCGAACGGCCACTTGTCCGGGTCACCGGTGGCGGTGATCGTCGTGCTGACCTGGGCAGGCAACTGACCCTTCGGCGTCTTCAGGTCATCGATGCCGAGATTGACCTCGTTCATGAACAGCCGCACCGCGATATCGGTGTTGACCACATTGAGGTCGGTGTTCATGTGGTCCTCGGAGGGGAAGACGACGACTTTGACGTCCAACTCGTTACCGACGGTGCGAAGCGCCCCCAGGGTCACCTGCACGATCGTGTCGCTGTCCTCGCCCAGGTCCGCTGGGCCCAACGACCGGGCCGAACCTGAGACGTAGTGATAGCCCACCAACGATCCGGCGTAGACCACGAGAATGATCAGCACTGTGCCGATACCGGCCAGCCGGCCACGCGTGCTACCGCGAGTTTTCGGCGGCTCGTCTTGTGGCACGGACGGGATGCTAGTTCCACCAGGGGTTCAACCGCCGCGCCTTGCCGAGAAGAAATCCGCGACGGTCCGTACCGATTTAGCTGTGACCAGCGGTTGCGGTTAAGGTGTTCCGTCATGACGCAGACGACGGATGCGGACGTCGCCGGTCGGGCGGCCCCGACGGTCGGGGTGGTGCGCGAATCCGGCTCCGACGAGCGCCGCGTCGCGCTGGTGCCGAAGGCGGTCGCGTCGCTGGTGAACAGCGGTGTGGCCGTCGTCGTGGAATCCGGCGCGGGCGAGCGGGCCCTTCTCCCCGACGACCTCTACACCGACGCGGGTGCGACCATCGGCGACGCCTGGGCCGCAGACGTGGTGGTGAAGGTGGCGCCCCCGACCGCGGACGAGGTGGGCAAGCTCAACTCCGGCCAGACGCTGATCGGCTTCCTCGCCCCACGCAACGAAGACAACCAGATCGCCGCGCTGAAGGCCGCAGGCGTGCAAGCGTTCGCCGTAGAGGCGATCCCGCGCATCTCGCGCGCCCAGGTGATGGATGCGCTGTCCTCGCAAGCCAACGTCGCGGGTTACAAGGCGGTGCTGCTCGCGGCGTCGGAGTCGACGCGCTTCTTCCCGATGCTGACGACGGCCGCGGGCACCGTGAAGCCGGCGTCGGTGCTGGTGCTCGGTGTCGGGGTGGCGGGGCTGCAGGCGTTGGCCACCGCCAAGCGACTCGGGGCGCGCACCACCGGCTACGACGTGCGCCCGGAGGTGGCCGATCAGGTCCGTTCGGTCGGCGCGCAGTGGCTCGAGCTGGGCATCGAAGCCGCCGGCGAGGGTGGCTACGCCCGGGAGTTGTCCGAGGAGGAGCGCGCCCAGCAGCAGAAGGAGCTGGAGCGGGCGATCACCGGGTTCGACGTCGTGATCACCACCGCGCTGGTGCCCGGGCGCCCGGCGCCGCGGTTGGTGACGGCCGCCGCGGTCGAGGGCATGAAGCCGGGCAGTGTGGTCGTCGACCTCGCGGGTGAGACCGGCGGCAACTGTGAGCTCACCGAGCCCGGCCAGACGGTGGTCCGCCACGGCGTCACCATCGCCTCGCCGCTGAATCTGCCGGCGACAATGCCCGAGCACGCCAGCGAGCTCTACTCGAAGAACTTGACCTCGCTGCTGGAACTGTTGATCACCGATGGTGCGTTGGCACCCGATTTCGACGACGAGGTCGTGGCGGCCTCCTGCGTCACCCGGAAGGCATAGATGTACGACCACTTGCTGGCCAACCTCGCGATCCTGGTGCTCGCCGGGTTCGTCGGGTTCGCCGTCATCTCCAAAGTGCCCAACACCTTGCACACGCCGCTGATGTCGGGCACCAACGCCATCCACGGCATCGTGGTGCTCGGCGCGCTGATCGTGCTGGGCGATCTGCCCGCCGACGCGCACTGGGGGGTTCGGACCATCGCGTTCGTCGCGCTGATCTTCGGCACCCTCAACGTGATCGGCGGATTCCTGGTGACGGACCGGATGCTCGGGATGTTCAAGTCCCGCAGGCCGGAACCCAAAGCTGTTGAGGCGGCCGACAAGTGAACTACCTCGTCACCGTTCTCTACATCCTCGCGTTCTCGCTGTTCATCCTCGGGCTGTCCGGACTGACCGGACCGAAGACCGCGGTGCGCGGCAACTGGATCGCGGCCACCGGTATGGCCATCGCCGTGGTTGCGACGCTGATCAAGGTGCGCGACACCGCGTCGATCAACTGGATCCTCATCGTCGCCGGACTGGCGCTGGGCGTGATTCTCGGTGTGCCGCCGGCCAAGAAGACCAAGATGACCGCGATGCCGCAGTTGGTCGCGCTGTTCAACGGCGTCGGCGGCGGCACCGTCGCATTGATCGCGTGGTCGGAGTTCATCGAGACAGACGGCTTCGCGCACTTCACGCCCGATCAGCACCCGACCGTCGCGTTGGTGGCCGGCTCACTGTTCGCCGCGATCATCGGTTCGGTGTCGTTCTGGGGCTCGTTGGTGGCGTTCCTCAAACTGCAGGAGTCGATTCCCAAGAACGTCGAGAAGCGACTTGTCGCCTCCGCCAAGCTGTTTCAGGCCGCAAACGTGCTGCTTCTGCTGGGCGCGACCGCCGCGGCGATCTACATCGGGCTCAACGCCGGTGCAGGCAGCCCGGGTTGGACGATCATGCTGGTGCTCGCGCTGGCCGGCCTGATGGGCCTGTTCGTGGTGTTCCCGATCGGCGGCGCCGACATGCCGGTCGTCATCTCACTGCTCAACGCGTTGACCGGATTATCAGCCGCGGCAGCCGGTTTGGCGTTGAACAACACCGCGATGATCGTCGCGGGCATGATCGTCGGCGCGTCCGGTTCGATCCTGACCAACCTGATGGCCGTGGCGATGAACCGCTCGATCCCGGCGATCGTGTTCGGCTCCTTCGGCGGTGGCAGCGCCGC
The DNA here is from genome assembly GCF_001500065.1 of Mycobacterium sp. IS-3022. Classification (GTDB taxonomy): domain Bacteria; phylum Actinomycetota; class Actinomycetes; order Mycobacteriales; family Mycobacteriaceae; genus Mycobacterium. Next base: position 89,580 of record NZ_LQIN01000048.1, on the reverse strand, counting down.
AGTGGCCGGCCCGGACGGTGACCAGGGGACCGTCAAATCCACCTCCGCCGCGGACGCCGCGATCCAGATGGCCTACGCCAACCAGGTGATCGTGGTCCCCGGCTACGGGCTGGCCGTCGCGCAGGCCCAGCACACCGTCAAGGAGATGGCCGACCTGCTGGAATCCAAAGGCGTGGAAGTGAAGTACGCCATCCATCCCGTCGCGGGCCGCATGCCGGGGCACATGAACGTGCTACTGGCCGAGGCCGACGTCGAGTACGACGCGATGAAGGAGATGGACGACATCAACGGCGAGTTCGGCCGCACCGACGTCACACTCGTCATCGGCGCCAACGACGTCACCAATCCCGCGGCGCGCAACGACCCGAGCTCTCCGATTCACGGCATGCCGATCCTCAACGTCGACGAATCGCGGTCGGTCATCGTGCTCAAGCGGTCGATGAACGCCGGTTATGCGGGCATCGAGAATCCGCTGTTCTTCCTCGACCAGACCTCCATGCTGTTCGGCGACGCCAAGAAGTCCGTCACCTCGGTGATCGAGGAACTCAAAGCGCTGTAGTCGACGGTTCAGACCGGCGGGTAGGCGGGTGGCGGGTAGACGCCGCGGAGTATCCAGGCGAACCAGTTGACCCCGTATTCCAGCTCGTCGCTCGCGTCATAGTCCGGGTTCGGATCCATGTGGTCACCTCTCGAGTGCGGCTGGTTATGCCCGAAGTCTAGACCCGGCATGCGGCCTGCGACACCCCCAACACCTACACTTCCAACCAGTTGATTGACGCCCGGCTGACGTTCGGCCCTGCATATAGTGAGTCGCCATGCCCTCTCCGGAAGCCGTCCCCCCGAACGGGAGGACCCGTCGCGATGAGTTGTTGGCCGTCGCCACCAAGCTCTTCGCCGCGCGCGGCTACCACGGCACCCGGATGGACGATGTCGCCGACGCGGTCGGCCTGAACAAGGCGACGGTCTACCACTACTACGCAAGCAAGTCGCTGATCCTCTACGACATCTACAAGGGCGCCGCCGACTCCACGGTCGACGCGCTGCACGACGATCCGTCCGCGTCGGCTCGCGAGACGATCTACCACTTCACCCGGCGGCTGCTGGTCGGCATCGCCGGCGACATCGAGCGCGCGGCGGTGTACTTCCAGGAGGGCCCGTACATCAGCGAGTGGTTCACCGAGGACCAGGTGGCCTACATCCGCGAGAAGGAAACCCAGGTTTACGAGCATGTTCGCGACGTCATCGACCGTGGCATCGCCAGCGGAGAGTTCCACGACTGCGACTCCCACGTGCTGGCGTTGGGCTACATCGGGATGACCTTGGGCGCCTATCGCTGGCTGCGGCCGCACGGTAGGCGCACGGCGCAGGAGATCGCCGTCGAGTTCAGCACGGCGCTGTTGCGCGGCTTGATCCGCGACGAGTCGGTGCGCACGGAGTCACCGTTGGGCATCGAGGTCGACGCGCTGCCCGGCGAACCGGACACGGCCACCGCACCGTGAAGTCCCTGCTGCTCTCGCGCCGCGACCTCGATTTCCTGCTCTATGAGTGGCTGCGGGTCGATGAGCTGACCAGCCGCGAGCGGTTCGCCGAACATTCACGCGAGACCTTCGACGCGGTGCTGGAGCTGTGCGAGCAGTTGGCAACGCGGTACTTCGCGACGCACAACAAGAAGAGCGACGCCAACGAGCCGTGCTTCGACGGCGAGAAGGTCACCGTCATCCCCGAGGTCAAGGAGGCCTGGGATGCGTTCGCGCAGGCCGACCTGATCGCGATGTCGATGGATCATCGGCTCGGCGGCGCGCAGTTGCCCGCGACAGTGGCGCAGGCGGCGTTCGCCTGGTTCTCGGCGGCCAACGTCAGCACGACGGGCTATCTCATGCTCACGATGGCCAACGCCAACCTGCTGGCCCGGTTCGGCACGCAGCAGCAGATCGAGGAGTTCGTCCAACCGATGTTGGCCGGACGGTTCTCCGGAACCATGGCGCTGTCGGAGACGCAGGCGGGTTCGTCGCTGGCCGACATCCTCACCCGCGCCGAACCGCAGCGCGATTCCTCTCGGCCAGGTACGTATCGGCTGTTCGGGTCGAAGATGTGGATCTCCGGAGCCGAACACGAGCTGACCGACAACATCGTCAACCTGGTACTCGCGAAGATTCCGGGCGGGCCGCCGGGGACCAAGGGCATCTCGCTGTTCATCGTGCCGAAGTACCTGCTGGACGAAAGCGGTGCGATCGGCGAGCGCAACGACGTGGTGCTGGCGGGCTTGAACCACAAGATGGGCCAGCGCGGCATCACCAACACCGTGCTCAACCTCGGTGAGGGCGCCTACACCCCGGGCGGGCAACCCGGCGCGGTCGGTTACCTCGTCGGCGAAGCGCACCGCGGTATCGCCTACATGTTCACGATGATGAACGAGGCCCGGCTGGGCGTCGGGATGGGCGCGGTGGCGCTGGGCTACACCGGCTATCTCAAATCGGTGGAGTACGCACGCGAGCGTCCGCAGGGACGTCCGGTCGGCGTCAAGGACCCCGCGACACCGCAGGTGCCGATCATCGACCACGCAGATGTCAAGCGAATGTTGTTGGCGCAGAAGGCGTATACCGAAGGCGGCCTGGCACTGCTGCTGTACTGCGCCAAGCTCGTCGACCTTGTGCACAGCGCACAGTCCGATGAAGAGCGGGAAAGCGCCACGCTGCTGCTCGAGATGCTGACGCCGGTCGGCAAGAGCTGGCCCTCGCAGTGGTGCCTGGCCGCCAACGATCTGGCCATCCAAGTGCACGGCGGATACGGCTACACCCGCGAGTACGACGTCGAACAGCATTACCGCGACAATCGGCTCAACCCGATCCACGAAGGCACGCACGGCATCCAGAGCTTGGACCTGCTGGGCCGCAAGGTGCCATCGCATGGTGGCGCCGGCCTGGCCGCGGTGGGCGCCGCGATCGGCCGGACGGTGACCGCGGCCGGCGCACTCGGCGGTCAGCCCGCCGAGCATGCGAGCCTTCTCGACGCCGCATGGCAACGCCTCGCCGCTGTCACCGCCCAGATGTTCGGCTCCGGTGACATCGAGGCCGCGATGGCCAACAGCGTGGTCTACCTCGAGGCGTTCGGGCACATCGTCGTCGCCTGGATCTGGTTGCAGCAGGAACTCGTCGCGCACGGTCACAGCGGCGACTTCTACGACGGCAAACGCCAGGCCGCCCGCTACTTCTTCCGCTACGAACTACCCAGGACCGCACCGCAACTGGACCTGCTCGCCAGCCTGGACCGCACAACCGTCGACATGCGCGCCGACTGGTTCTGACCGGCACATTGTTTGGCTTCCCCGCGATAGTGGGAAGCCGCGTGTGCGATGACTTCCGACTTGGCGTTCAACGACACCCGCGGCACGGTCGAGGACGTCACGCTGCGTGTGACCAAGGTGCGCACCAACGACGGCGAGGTCTAGTCGAAGCGGATGACCTGCCGTACTGCTTTGCCATCGGCGAGTTCGTCCATGCCCGAATTGATTTCGTCGAGGGTGATCGTCGAGGACACGAGCGACTCGACGGGCAGCCGGCCCGCACGCCACAGTCCGACGAAGTACGGGATCTCGCGGGAGGGCACCGCCGAACCGAGATAGCTACCGATCAGTGACCGACCCTCGGCGACAAAACCCAATGGGGACAGCGATACTCGCGCGTCGGGGCGGGGCAGGCCGACTGTCACCGTCCGGCCACCCGCAGCGGTGAGATCGACCGCGGTCTCCAGCGCGCTCGGATGGCCGACCGCCTCGACCACGACGGTCGCCTTGAGGCCCCGATCACGCGCCTCGTCGGGCGGGTAAGCCTCGTGTGCGCCCATGCGGCGCACCCTTTCCAGCTTGTCGGGCAGCGGGTCGACGCCGACCACGTGAACGTCGTCCTGAGCCAAGGCGGTGAGCACCGCCGCCATTCCGACGCCTCCGAGGCCGACGACGGCCACGGTGTCGCCCTGGCGCGGGCGGCCGGCGTTGATCACCGCGCCGCCGCCGGTCAGCACCGCGCAGCCGAGCAGCGATGCCACGGTCGCGGGCACGTCGTCGGGCACCGGCACCACCGAGCGCCGGTCGACCACCGCGCGGGTGGCGAAACCGGAGACGCCGAGATGGTGGTGCACGGGCCGGCCGTCGCGCGACAGCCGTCGCGCTCCGGTCATCAACGTGCCTGCCGAGTTGGCCGCGCTGCCGGGCTCGCAGGGGGTGAGGCCGTCGGTCGCGCACGCCGCGCACTGCCCGCAGCGGGGCAGGAAGGTCATCACCACCCGGGTGCCGACGCTCACGTCGGAGACCCCGGCGCCGAGCGCCTCGACGACCCCGGCCGCCTCGTGGCCCAGCAGCATCGGCACCGGTCGCACCCGATTCCCGTCCACCACCGACAGGTCGGAGTGGCACAACCCGGCGGCCTCGACCCGCACCAGTAGTTCGCCGCTGCCCGGCGGGTCGAGGTCCAGCTCACCGACCGACAGCGGCCTGGACTCGGCGTACGGCCGCGCGCGGCCGATCTCTTCCAACACGGCACCGCGGATCCTCATGGCCACCAGCCTGCCTGCGACACTGCTGCCATGACCAGAAGCGAGGAGTCGCCGTCGTCGGGCGATTTTCCGGTGCACTGGCCGGTGACGACCAGGTGGGCCGACAACGACATGTTCGGTCACCTCAACAACGCGGTGTACTACGCGCTCTTCGACACGGCGATCAACGGCTGGATCAACACCAGCGTCGGGGTCGACCCGCTGGCCGTGCCCTGGCTGGGCGTGGTGGCCGAATCCGGCTGCCGGTACCTCGCCGAGCTGCGGTTCCCGGAGCCGCTGACGGTCGGGCTGGCGGTGACGCGGCTGGGCAACAGCAGCGTCACCTATCGGCTGGGGCTGTGGCAGCAGGACGGTCCGGTCGCCGCGGTGGGGCACTGGGTGCACGTCTACGTCGACCGGGCCACCCGCAGACCGGTGCCGATCCCGGAGCAGATCCGCACATTGCTGGAGAACGCGCGGGCCGACTAGTCGGACGACGATCAAGCGGCGAGGCACGAGCCGCGTTGTGGGGGTACCGCCCGCCTGCGGGGAAGAGTTCGACCATCAGGTGGAGTCGATATGCTCGTCGGATGCCGCTCGTGAGCAAGACCGTCGAGGTGGCGGCCTCCGCCGAAGCGATCATGGGGATCGTCGCCGACTTCGAGGCCTACCCCCAATGGAACGAAGAGATCAAAGGGTGCTGGGTGCTGGCGCGCTACGACGACGGCCGGCCCAGCCAGTTGCGTCTCGACGTCGTCGTGCAGGGGCAGGCGGGCACGTTCATCACGGCCGTCTACTACCCGGGCGAGAACCAGATCTTCACCGTGCTCCAACAGGGCGACCACTTCGAGAAGCAGGAACAGAAATTCTCGGTAGTGCCCATGGGGCCGACGTCGCTGCTGACCGTCGACCTCGACGTCGAGACCAAGCTGGCGATTCCCAAGCAGATGGTGAAGAAGGCGATCGGCGACACTCTCGATTATCTGGCCGGCAACCTCAAGGCCCGCGCCGAGCAGCTGGCCGCGACCTGAGCTCGCCGAGTGTGGGCTCGCCGCACGCGAATCCACGCGGACGTGTGCGGGTAGCCCACGTTCGGCGCGCGATGGAAGTCAGCTCCACAGGCCCGTTTCGTCGAGTCGCGCGATCAGACGCTGCGAGCCGTCGGTGAACTCGTCGCCGGTCAGTGCGACGACGGTGGCCACGTCGCGCCGACGAAGCGCCGCGATGAGTTCACGGTGGCCGGCCACCGCCGACACCCCCCACTGCGGATCGCCGGCGTAGATGTGTCCGGGCAGATAGCGGGCGACATGAAGAAGGAACCAGGCCAGCTTGATTCGGCCGGTGGACCGGTTGAACGCCCGGTGGAAGGTGAATTCCGCGGCGGCGATGTCCTCGGTGTCGTGCCGTTCGACGGCGGCGGCCAACTCGTCGTTGAGCCGGTCCAGCTCGTCGATCTCGGCGTCGGTGATGCGGACGGCCGCCGTGGCCGCCAGCTCCTTGGTGATCGTGGCCTGTAGCCAGAAGATGTCCTCGACATCGGTCCGCGTCAGCGGTACCACCACGTGGCCGCGGTGCGGCTCGAGTTGCACCATGCCCTCGCCGCGAAGCGTGCGCAGCGCCTCGCGCACGGGCGTGATACTCACCCCGAGCGCCGCGGCGGTTTCGTCCAGCCGGATGAAGGTGCCCGGCCGCAGCGTGCCGGTCATGATGTCGGCGCGCAACCGCGCGGCGACCTCGTCGGACAGCTGTTCGCGCCGCACCGCCCCCGGCGGTCGCCGCCGAGCTGTTGTGGGTGCGTTCACTGCGGTCTCCGGTCGTTCCTCGCCAGCGCTGAGGCGGGCTTGTCCCAAAGCGGCCGAGGCCATAGTGTGACCGGGGCAACACCATGTTTGATCAAATATCATCCAGGCGCAACCTGTTCAGATGGAGCATCAGCAGTTGATCGAGCCGGATCCCACCGCACAGCCCTATCTCGCCCGCAGGCAGAACTGGACGAACCAGCTTGCTCGCCACGCTCTGATGCAGCCCGAAGCCACCGCGTTGCGGTTCCTCGGCCGGACGACGACCTGGCGGGAACTCGATCAGCGAGTGGGCACCCTCGCGGGCGCGTTGCGCAGGCGTGGGGTGAAGTTCGGCGACCGGGTGCTGATCCTGATGCTGAATCGCACCGAGTTCATCGAGTCGTTCCTCGCGGTCAACAAGCTCGGCGCGATCGCCGTGCCGGTCAACTTCCGCATGACTCCGCCGGAGATCGCGTTCCTGGTCAGCGACTGCCGGGCCGAGGTGGTCATCACCGAGGCGGTGCTGGCCAACGTGGCGACCGCGGTGCGTGACATCGACCCGACGCTTACCACCGTGATCGTCGCCGGGGGTGCGACCGACCAGCACGTGATCGGCTACGACGACCTGATCGCCGAGGCGGGCGACCCCGCGGCGACGGTGGACATCCCGAACGACTCCCCGGCGCTGATCATGTACACCTCGGGCACCACCGGCCGCCCCAAGGGCGCGGTGCTCACCCACACCAACATCGCCGGTCAGGCGTTGACGTTCCTGTTCACCAACGGCGCCGACATCAACCACGACGTCGGCTTCATCGGCGTGCCGCTGTTCCACATCGCGGGCATCGGCAACATGATCCCCGGACTGCTGTTGGGCCGCCCGACCGTGATCTACCCGCTGGGGGCGTTCGACCCCGACGAGTTACTCGACGTGCTGGAAGCCGAGCAGGTCACCGGCATCTTCCTGGTGCCCGCGCAGTGGCAGGCGGTGTGCGCGGCACAGCAGGCACGGCCGCGCGCGTTGCGCCTGCGAGTCCTGTCCTGGGGCGCCGCACCGGCGTCGGACACCTTGCTCCGCCGGATGGCCGAGACCTTCCCGGGCACCCAGATCCTCGCCGCCTTCGGCCAGACGGAGATGTCGCCGGTGACGTGCATGCTGTTGGGCGAAGACGCGATCCGCAAGCTCGGCTCGGTCGGCAAGGTGATCCCCACCGTGGCCGCCCGCGTCGTCGACGAGGACATGAACGACGTCCCGGTCGGACAGGTCGGCGAGATCGTCTACCGGGCACCGACGCTGATGGCCGGCTACTGGAACAACCCGGCGGCCACCGCGGAAGCATTCGCGGGCGGCTGGTTCCATTCCGGCGACCTCGTCCGCCAGGACGAGGAGGGCTACGTCTGGGTCGTCGACCGCAAGAAGGACATGATCATCTCCGGCGGCGAGAACATCTATTGCGCCGAGGTCGAGAACGCGCTCGCCGCCCACCCGGCCATCGCCGAGGTCGCCGTGATCGGGCGTCCGGACGACAAGTGGGGCGAGGTGCCCGTGGCCATCGTGGCGTTGGATGCCGCGCTCGGCACAGCCGACCAGACCGATCTTGACCTGCGCGATCTTGACGCGTTCCTCACCGAGCGGCTCGCGCGGTACAAGCACCCGAAGGCTCTCGAGGTCGTAGACGCGTTGCCACGCAACCCCGCCGGCAAAGTTCTGAAAACCGAACTGCGCGCACGTTTTGGGACTGTAGGTCTGATTGACGCGGGTGAAAGTATCGGTGCGCCAACGAATTCTGCTCCGGCGCCGGCGGACTGAGGGACCGAATTGGGTTTGCTAACGGTTATGGGCTCAATCCGCCGGATGCACTGCACGGCGCGAAAGGCATCGGGTACATTCCTGTGGTCCGTCTTACTACCGACGGGTAGGGAGACCGGGATTACATCCGTGAGGTCGGGGCAAGGAGGGGACGTGCGACAGGGGCTGCCGGTGCACCGCGACAGTCGCCGTTGCGCCGCGGGAGCACACTGGTGACGGCGTCGACCGGCGTGGTCGGTTATGTCCGCGATCAGACCAGACCCGCGCTGGAGGCCGTGGGCGGTTTCGTGCGCATGTGCGTGCTCACCGGCAAAGCCCTGTTCAAGCCGTTTCAATGGCGCGAGTTCATCCTGCAGAGCTGGTTCTTGTTCCGGGTGTCGTTCCTGCCGACCCTCGCGGTGTCAGCGCCGTTGACGGTGCTCTTGATCTTCCTGCTGAACATCTTGCTCGCGGAGTTCGGCGCTGCCGACGTCTCCGGCGCCGGGGCCGCGATCGGTGCGGTCACCCAGCTCGGTCCGCTGGTGACCGTGCTCGTCGTCGCCGGGGCGGGCTCCACAGCCATTTGCGCCGACCTCGGCGCGCGTACCATCCGCGAGGAGATCGACGCGCTCGAGGTGCTCGGCATCGACCCGATCCACCGATTGGTGGTGCCGCGCGTCGTCGCCTCCACCTTCGTCGCCTTGTTGCTCAATGGCGCGGTGATCACCATCGGCCTGGTCGGTGGATTCGTCTTCGGGGTGTACCTCCAAAACGTTTCCGCGGGGGCATATGTATCCACGCTCACGCTGATCACCGGTCTACCGGAAGTGGTCATCTCGATCGTCAAGGCCGGTACGTTCGGCCTGATCGCCGGACTGGTCGGCTGTTATCGCGGACTTACGGTGTCGGGCGGCGCCAAGGGCGTCGGTACCGCGGTCAACGAGACGCTGGTGCTGTGCGTCATCGCCCTCTTCGCCGTCAACGTGGTGCTGACCACGATCGGTGTCCGATTCGGTACGGGGAGCTGACGTGTCGACGACAACGGTCCTGCGCTCTCGGTTCCCGCGGGCATACGAGCGCACGAAGAGCGTGGCCGGCGCGCCCACGCGGTTCCTCGACAGCGTCGGACACGTCGCGTGGTTCGTCGTCACCACGATCGGCTCGATCCCGCACGCACTGCGCTACTACCGCAAGGAAACGCTGCGACTGATCGCCGAAATCGGCCTGGGCACAGGCGCAATGGCGGTCGTCGGCGGCACCTCGGCGATTGTCGGGTTCGTCAGCCTGTCCGGTTCATCGCTCGTCGCGATCCAGGGGTTCGCCTCCCTGGGCAACATCGGTGTGGAGGCATTCACCGGGTTCTTCGCCGCGATGATCAACGTCAGATCCGCCGCGCCCTTGGTGGCTGGGGTCGCGTTGGCCGCGACCGTCGGCGCCGGCGCCACCGCCGAACTCGGCGCCATGCGGATCAGCGAGGAGATCGACGCGCTCGAAGTGATGGGCATCAAGTCGATCTCATACCTGGTGTCGACCCGAATCATGGCCGGGTTCGTAGTGATCATCCCGCTGTATGCGATCGCGATGATCCTGTCGTTCCTCTCCGGTCAGGTGACCACCACACTTTTCTACGGCCAGTCGACCGGCACATACGAGCACTACTTCCGCACGTTCCTGCGTCCCGAGGACGTTTTCTGGTCATTCATGGATGTACTCATCATCTCGGTCATCGTGATGGTGAACCACTGCTACTACGGCTATTTCGCCAGTGGCGGTCCGGTGGGCGTCGGTGAGGCCGTCGGCCGAGCCATGCGGGCGTCACTGGTGGCGGTGGCCGTGGTGGTTCTGCTGGTTGCGTTGGCGCTCTACGGCGTCGACCCGAACTTCAACCTGACGGTGTAGCGCCATGACCGCACCGCTGAACAATCCCCGCACCCCGCCGTACAAGCTCGCGGGGCTGGTGTTGACCCTGTTGACGATTGTCGCTCTGGTGCTGGTGTACATGCAGTTTCGCGGCGACTTCCTCAACCGGGAGCAGCTGACCTTGATGGCGGCGCGGTCCGGCCTGTCCATGGATCCCGGCGCCAAGGTGACCTACAACGGCGTCGAGATCGGCCGGGTGGCCAACGTCGAAGCAGTCACCGTCGGCGACGAGCCGAGAGCGAAGATCACGCTCAACGTCGATCCCAAGTACCTCAAGCTGATTCCGAAGAACGTTGATGCCAGCATCGACGCGACCACCGTGTTCGGCAACAAATACGTCAACTTCTCGTCGCCGGAAAACCCGACACCGCAACGGATCACACCGGCCGATGTGATCGACGTGACGAACGTGACGACGGAGTTCAACACGTTGTTCGAGACCATCGTGTCGCTTTCCGAGCAGGTCGACCCGATCAAGTTGAACCAGACATTGGCCGCGACCGCCGAGGCGCTCGACGGGCTGGGCGACCGGTTCGGACAGTCGATCATCAACGGCAACGAGATCCTCACCGACGTCAATGCCCGGATGCCCGAACTCCGCCGGGACAACCGGTTGCTGGCCGACCTCGGCGAGGTGTACGCGAACGCTGCGCCCGATCTGTTCGCGGGGCTGGAGAACGCGGTCACCACCGCCCGCACGCTCAATGAGCAGCAGGGCAACATCGACCAGGCGCTGATGGCGGCCGTCGGGTTCGGCAACATCGGCGGCGAGGTCTTCGAGCGCAGCGGACCGTATCTGGTGCGCGGCGCCGAGGACCTCATCATCACCTCGGAGCTTCTCGACGAATACAGCCCGGCGCTGTTCTGCACGATCCGCAACTTCCACGACGTACAGCCCAAGGTGGCGGCGTCGCTCGGCGGCAACGGCTACTCCCTGCGCACGCTGTCGGAGCTGATGGGCGCGGCGAACCCCTACGTCTATCCGGACAACCTGCCACGGGTGAACGCGCGCGGCGGCCCTGAAGGACGTCCCGGTTGTTGGCAGCCGGTCACCCGCGACCTGTGGCCCGCGCCGTACCTCGTGATGGACACGGGCGCCTCGATCGCGCCGTACAACCACTTCGAGTTGGGCCAGCCGATCCTGATCGAGTATGTCTGGGGCCGCCAGGTCGGGGAGAACACGATCAACCCATGAAAATCACCGGTACCGCCATCAAGCTCGGCGCCTTCTCAGTGGTGCTGCTGCTGTTCACCGCGATCATCGTGGTGGTGTTCGGTCAAATGCGGTTCGACAGCACCACCAGCTACTCGGCGATCTTCTCCAACGCCAGCGGATTGCGCGCCGGCCAGTTCGTCCGCGCCTCGGGCGTCGAGGTCGGCAAGGTCGACAACGTCGAGTTGATCAACGGTGGATCGCACGCGAAGGTCAAGTTCAACGTTGACCGTTCGCTGCCGTTGTTCGAGGGCACCACCGCCTCGGTGCGTTACCTGAACCTGATCGGCGACCGCTACCTGGAACTCAAGCGCGGAGACAGCGACAAGCGGCTGCCGGGCGGCGCCACGATCCCGCTCGAGCAGACCCAGCCCGCGCTGGACCTCGACGCGCTGATCGGCGGCTTCCGACCGGTCTTCCGGGCGCTCGACCCGGAGAAGGTCAACACCATCGCCCAGTCGATCATCACGGTCTTCCAGGGCCAGGGCGGCACGATCAACGACATCCTCGATCAGACGGCCTCACTCACCTCGGCGCTGGCCGACCGCGATCGGGCGATCGGCGAGGTGATCCGCAACCTCAACACCGTGCTGGATACCACGGTCAAGCACCAGGCCGAGTTCGACCAGACGGTGCAGGATTTCGAGAAGCTCATCACCGGTTTGAAGAACCGCGCGGATCCGATCGCCAGCTCCGTCGCCGACATCAGCGACGCGGCAGGCACGGTCGCCGACCTGCTCGCCGACAACCGGCCGCTGCTGCAGAGCACCGTCGGACATCTCGAGGTCATCCAGCAACCGCTGATCGATCAGAAGGACCAGCTCAACGACATCCTGACGAGGCTGCCGACCGCGTTCAAGATCATCGGTCGGGCCGGCGGCATCTACGGCGACTTCTTCAACTTCTACGCCTGCGATATCTCGCTGCGCCTCAACGGCCTTCAGCCGGGCGGGCCGGTACGGACCGTCAAACTCTTCAGCCAGCCGTCGGGTAGGTGCACGCCGCAATGAGGACGCTCGAGGGGTCGAACCGGGTTCGAAACGGGTTGATGGGCATCGTCATCCTGGTCATCGTCATCGGCGTGGGACAGAGCTTCGCCAGCGTCCCGATGCTGTTCGCATCGCCCACCTACTACGCGTACTTCTCCGACACCGGAGGCATCGGCACGGGCGACAAGGTCCGCATCGCCGGCGTGGACGTCGGCCAGGTGCGCAGCATGGAGATCGAGGGCGACAAGGTCAAGATCGGCTACGGGCTCGGCGGCACGCAGATCGGCACCGACAGTCGCGCGGCCATCCGCACCGACACCATTCTCGGCCGCCGCACCATGGAGATCGAGCCACGCGGTTCGGAACCGTTGCGCGCGAACGGTGTTCTGCCACTTGGCCAGACGACCACGCCGTACCAGATCTACGACGCGTTCTTCGACGTGACGAAGGCCGCTTCGGACTGGGACACCCAGACCGTGAAGCGTTCGCTGAACGTGCTCTCGGAGACCATCGACCAGACCTATCCGCACCTGAGCGCCGCGCTCGACGGGGTGGCCCGGTTCTCCGACACCATCGGCAAGCGCGACGAGGACATCAAGAAGTTGCTGGCCAACGCCAACAAGATCGCGGGCATCCTCGGCAACCGCAGCCAGCAGATCAACAACTTGCTGGTGAACGCCCAGACGTTGCTCGGCGCGATCACTGAGCGCCAGTACGCCGTGAGCATGCTGCTCGAACGCGTCGGCTCCTTCTCCGAACAGGTCAAGGGCTTGATCGACGACAACCCGAACCTCAACAGGGTGCTCGAACAACTGCGCGAGGTCAGCGGCGTGCTGGTCGACCGCAAGTACGACCTGATGGACACCCTGACGACGGTCGCAAGCTTTGTGGCGTCGCTCGGTGAGGCGGTCGCCTCGGGCCCCTACTTCAAGGTCATGCTGGTCAACCTGCTGCCGGGCCAGATCTTGCAGCCGTTCGTGGACGCCGCCTTCAAGAAGCGCGGTATCGACCCGCAGAAGTTCTGGCGCGACGCGGGCCTGCCCGCCTGGCGGTTCCCGGACCCGAACGCGCAGGGCTTCGAGAACGGCGCCCCGCCGCCGGGACCCGCCGTGCTCGAAGGCACCCCCGAGAACCCGGGACCCGGTGTGCTGAAGGGGTCGCCGTGCTCGTACACGCCGCCGGCCGACGGTCTGCCGACACCCGCCGACCCGTTGCCGTGCGCGGATCTGTCCGTCGGGCCGTTCGGCGGTCCCGCGTACGGGCCACCCAATGTGGCGACCTCCGATCCGAACGTGCACGGCCCACAACCGTCGCCGGGCGTGCCGGCCGCGGCGATCCCGGGTCAGATCTCGCCGCCGGTGCCGGGCGCGCACATGCCGCTGCCGCCGGCCCCGCCCGGAGCACGCACCGTGCCGGTCGGGCCGCAACCGCCGCTGCCCCCGGATTTCACGCCCGGCATCGCACCACTGCCACCGGCGTTGCCCGCGCCGGCGGTTCCCGGACCCGGTCAGCAGCTGCCGCCCGCCAACACGCCACCGCTGCCGGGGAACCCGCCGTTCCTGCCGCCGCTCTCTCAGGGACAGGGGGGCTGATCGATGACGACGATCTTCAACATCCGAAATCTCAAGTTGCCCAAGGTTTCCCGGGTGACCGTCATCATCGGTGCGCTCGTCGTGGTGCTGGCGCTGGTGGCGGCCTTCGTCGGCTACAACCTGTACAAGAAGCTGACCACCAACACCGTCGTCGCCTATTTCACCGACACGCTGGCGCTGTATCCCGGCGACAAGGTGCAGATCATGGGCGTGAAGGTCGGGGCGATCGACAAGATCGAACCGGCCGGCGACAAGATGAAGGTCACCCTCCACTACGAGAACAAGTACAAGGTGCCCGCCAACGCCACCGCGTCGATCCTGAACCCCAGCCTGGTGGCGTCTCGCACCATCCAGCTGTCGCCCCCGTACACCGGCGGGCCGGTGATGGAGGACGGCGCGGTCATCCCGCTGGACCGTACGCAGGTGCCGGTCGAGTACGACGAGTTGCGCGACTCGATCAACCGCATCCTGACCGATCTCGGGCCCACGCCGGAACAGCCCAAGGGCCCGTTCGGCGACATCATCGAATCCGCCGCCGACGGCTTCGCGGGCAAGGGCAAGCAGCTCAACGAGACGTTGAACAACCTGTCCGAGGCGCTGTTCGCGCTCAACGAGGGTCGCGACGACTTCTTCAGCGTGGTGAAAAGCCTGGCGCTGTTCGTCAACGCGCTGCACCAGAGTGATCAGCAGTTCGTCGCGCTGAACAACGACCTCGCCGAGTTCACCAATGCGTTCACCAACACCGACCGTGAGGTCGCAAACGCGCTGCAGGACCTCAATCAGCTGTTGACGACGACCCGCGGATTCCTCGACGAGAACGCCGAGGTGCTCACCACCGACGTCAACAACCTGGCCGAGGCGACCACCGCGATCCTGCAGCCGGAGCCGCGCAACGGTCTGGAGACCGCCCTGCACGTGTTCCCCACGCTGGCCGCGAACCTGATGAACATCATCTCGCCCACCACCGGTGGTGTGATGGGTATCCCGGTGATCAACAACTTCGCCAACCCGCTTCAGTTCATCTGCAGCTCGATCCAGGCGGGCAGCAGGCTCGGCTACCAGGAATCTGCGGAGATGTGTGCGCAGTACCTCGCACCGATCCTGGACGCGATCAAGTTCAACTTCCCGCCGTTCGGCGTCAACCAGTTCGCCTCGGCGCTGACGTTGCCCAAGCACATCGCGTATTCCGAGCCGCGGCTGCAGCCGCCGCCGGGGTACAAGGACACGACGGTCCCCGGCATCTGGTCGCGCGACACCTTGTTCTCGCACGGGAACCACGAACCGGGCTGGGTCGCCGCGCCGGGTATGCAGGGCGTCGACGTGCAGCCGTTCACGGCGAACATGATGACGCCGGAGTGCTTGGCGGAACTGCTGGGCGGACCCAACTGTGTCGTCGGCGCCGCGCCGCCGGCCTTCGGCACGACGCGCAACGGCAATCTGCCCGGCCCGCCGAACGCGTTCGACCAGAACAACCCCCTACCGCCGCCGTGGTACCCGCAGCCGGGGCCGCCGCCACCGCCGGCACCGGGCGTGATCCCGGGTGATCCGGGCGGAGCGGCTATGGCCGGACCGCTACCGGCTCCCGGTGTGGGGCCCGCGCCCGCCGCGCCGGCGGCGCCGGCAGGACCGCCGCTACCAGCAGAGGCAGGCCGGTGATGAGCGCTCGCGCGAAGAACAGACAGCCGATGATGAGCGTGCGCAAGTGGCGCAGGATCGCTCAGCGCGTAGTCGTGTTGAGCGCGCTGGTCCTCGTGGTGAGTTCCTGCGGTAACTGGAAGGGCATCGCGAACGTACCGCTGCCGGGAGGGCCGGGCACCGGGCCGGACGCGATGACGATCTACGTGCAGATGCCGGATACATTGGCGCTCAACGTCAACAGTCGCGTCCGCGTCGCCGACGTCTACGTCGGCCGGGTGCGCGCCATCGAACTGAAGAACTGGGTGGCGACGCTGACGCTGGACGTGCAGCCCGACATCGAATTGCCCAAGAACGCCCTGGCCCGCATCGGCCAGACCAGCCTGTTGGGTTCGCAGCATGTCGAGTTGGAGCCGCCACCGAACCCGTCGTCGGAGCCGCTGCAAAGCGGTGACACGATCCCGCTCGCGAACTCGTCGGCCTACCCGAGCACCGAGCGGGTGCTGGCCAGCATCGCCACCATCCTGCAGGGCGGTGGGGTGCAGAACCTCGAGGTGATCCAGACCGAGATCTTCAACGTGCTCAACGGCCGGGCCGATGAGATCCGCGAGTTCTTCAACAAGCTGGACACCTTCACCGCCGAGCTGAACCAGCAGCGCCAGGACATCACCCGCGCAATCGATTCCACCGACCGGTTGCTGACGATTGTCGCTGAGCGCAACAACACCCTGGACCGGGTGCTGACCGAGTTCCCGCCGCTGATCAAGCATTTCGCCGAGACGCGTGATCTGTTCGCCGACGCGGTCGAGGCCGTCGGGCGGATCAGCCGGGCCGCCGACAACGCGTTGGCACCCGCCAGCGACAACCTGCACACCAACCTGCAGAACCTGCAGCGGCCCCTCAAGCAACTGGGACGGGCGGCGCCGTACCTGATCGGCGCGCTCAAGATCATGCTCACCGCGCCGTTCTCGATCGAGAACGTGCCGAAGGTGGTGCGCGGTGACTACCTCAACGTGTCGCTGATGGTGGACCTGACGCTGTCCGCGGTCGACAACGGCCTCCTGTCGGGTACCGGCATCTCGGGCATGCTGCGCGCGCTGGAGCAGGCGTGGGGCCGCGACCCGGCCACGATGATCCCGGACGTGCGGTTCACGCCGAACGCGCACAACGCACCGAACGGCCCGCTGGTGGAAAGGGGTGAGTGAGCTGTGCTGACCAGGTTCATCAGGATCCAGCTGGTGCTCTTCACCATCCTGACGATCATCGCGGTGGTGGTGCTGGGGTGGTACTACCTGCGCATCCCGAGCCTCGTCGGAATCGGGCAGTACGAGTTGAAGGCCGAGCTCCCACGTTCGGGCGGCCTGTACGCGACGGCCAACGTCACCTACCGCGGCACGCAGATCGGCAAGGTGACCTCGGTAGAGCCGACCGAGCGCGGCGCGCTGGCGGTGATGAGCATCGATGACCGCTACAAGATCCCCGCCGACGCGACGGCGAACGTGCACTCGGTGTCGGCGATTGGTGAGCAGTACCTGGATCTGGTGTCGACGGGCGACCCCGGCCAGTACCTGTCGCCGGGCTCGACGATCACCGACAGCACCGTGCCCAGCGAGGTCGGCCCGGCGCTGGACGCCGCGAACAAGGGTCTGGCCGTGCTGCCCAAGGAGAAGATCGACGCGTTACTGACCGAGACGTCACAGGCGGTCGGCGGGCTCGGCCCTTCGCTGCAGCGGCTGGTGGATTCCACGACCAACATCGCGCAGGGGTTCCGGGACAACCTGCCGCAGGTCAACGACATCATCGTCAACGCAGGCCCGATCCTGGACAGCCAGGTGCAGTCCGGCGACAACATCGAGCAGTGGTCCCGCAACCTCAATGTGATCGCCGCGCAGGCGGCCGAGCAGGACGCGGCGCTGCGAAGCGGCCTGCAGCAGGCGCCACCCACGCTCGACCAGCTCTCGGCGGTGTTCAGCGGTGTCCGTGATTCGCTGCCGCAGACGCTGGCCAACCTCACCGTCGTGATCGACATGCTCAAGCGGTACAACAAGGGTCTCGAGCAGACGCTGGTGGTCTTGCCGCAGGGCTCGGTGGCCGCACAGGCGGGCACGTTGTTCGAGGACCTGGGTCAGCTGCCGCTGGCGCTGTCGATCAACCAGCCGCCGCCATGCCTGACCGGCTTCCTGCCCGCATCCGAGTGGCGCTCGCCGGCCGACACCAGCATGGCGCCGCTGCCGCGTGGCACCTACTGCAAGATCCCGAAGGACTACCAGGGCAACGTCGTTCGTGGCGCACGCAACTATCCGTGCGTCGACGTCCCGGGTAAGCGGGCCGCGACCCCGATGGAGTGCCGCAGCGACGAACCGTACGTTCCGCTGGGCACCAACCCGTGGTACGGCGACCCGAACCAGATCCTGTCCTGCCCTGCCCCTGGCGCGCGCTGTGACCAGGGCGTGAACCCGGGCCGCGGCGTCATCCAGGCGCCGTCGGTCAACAACGGGCTGAACCCGGCACCCGCCAGCGACCTGCCGCCGCCGAACTCAACGGCGCCGGTCAGCGATCCGCTGAGCCCACCCGGACAGGGCAGCGTGACCTGCAGTGGACAACAACCCAATCCCTGCATCTACACTCCGGCACCAGGGCCACCCGGCTCCACGGCGGTGTACAGCCCGACCAGCGGCCAGGTGGTCGGACCCGACGGCGTGAAATACAACGTCAGCAATTCGAGTAACCCAGGAGACGACGGATGGAAGGAGATGCTGGCACCCGCCAGCTGAACCCCACCGATGCTGATGAGACGCCCGACGAGTCGTTAGCAGTATCCCCAGATCCAGAGCCCGCCGAGGAACCGGACACCACAGAAGAACAGACTTCGACCGATACCCGCCGACCGTCGCGGATCGGCCGCGGTATGGCCGGCGGCATCTGCGCGGCGCTGCTCGCGCTCGCTGTCGCCGGGGGCGTCGCGGGGTTCCTGTTGTTCAAGAATGACCAACGGGTCGCGGCCAGTGAGCGCGCCGAAGCGGCCGCACTGCAGGCGGCCAAGGATTGTGTCGCGGCGACACATGCGCCCGACACCGCCGCCATGACCGCGGCGCAGACCAAGATCATCGATTGCTCGACCGGCGACTTCGCCGTGCAGTCCTCGCTGTACGCGGGAGTCCTTGTGGACGCGTACCAGGCCGCCGACGTGCGGGTGCAGGTCTCGGATATGCGCGCGGCGGTGGAGAAGCACAACGACGACGGATCGTTCGACATCCTGGTCGCGGTGCGGGTCAAGGTCACCAACTCCGACACCGCCGATCAGGAGCAGGGCTACCGGCTGCGGGTGCGGATGGCGCCGGACGAAGGGACTTACAAGGTCGCCGAATTGGATCAGGTCACATCGTGACGTCGTCGACCCTGACACTCGACACGACCTCGGACTCACCGACCACCGACGAGGTGGCCGTGGAGCCGGTGGCGTCGTGGGCGGCCAGGGCGGGCGCGTTCGCCGTCGACGTCCTGATCGGGGTCGCCGTGCTGGTGACGCTGGCATTGGTTTCGCTGACCGCGCCGCTGCGCAGTCCGCTGTGGTGGGGATACGTCGCCGCGGTGGTCGTCGTGGTGTTGTTGATCGCGGTCAATCGCCTTGTGCTGCCTGGCATCGCCGGTTTCTCGCTGGGGCGCGCGGTGTTCGGCATCGCGGTGCGAAAGCGGGACGGCTCACCGGCCGGAGTGTGGCGGCTGCTGATTCGTGACGTCGCGCATCTGCTCGACACTGCCGCGCTGTTCATCGGGTGGTTGTGGCCACTGTGGGATCGCCGGGGCCGGACCTTCGCCGATCTTCTGCTGCGCACCGAAGTGCGGCCAGTAGCCCCGCCGGCGCGAAATGTGCGCAAGCTGACCGCAATTGCGCTGATCGTCGCGACGCTCGGCTGCGGAGCCGCGATCGGCATCAACTACTGGGTGGTGTACCGGCACGAGCGCGCGGTCGAGGCGACCAGGCACCAGATCACCGAGCAGGGGCCCCGGATCGTCGAGCAGATGCTCAGCTACAAGGCCGACACCATGCAGGAGGACTTCTCGCGCGCCCAGGCGCTGACCACCGACGGCTACCGGGATCAGTTGGTCGCCCAGCAGCGGTCCGCGCAGGACGCGGGCATCACCTCCAACTCGTACTGGGCAGTGAGCAGCGCGGTGCTTTCAGCGTCGCCGGACGAGGCCGAGATGCTGCTGGCGATGCAGGGCCAGCGTGGCGACGATCCGAAGAACCTGAAGTTCATCACCGCGACCGTGCGAGCGGATTTCGAGAAGTCGGGCGACGGCCAGTGGCGGGTCGCGAATCTCACGGTGTTGAAGAGGCCGCATATGAATGCACAGGGCCGATGAGTCCGCGGCGCAGGGTCGAATCCGACGAGCGGGACTTCTTCGAAGTGGCGCTGAGGCCGCCGCGGCGCTGGGGGCTACCGGTCGTCGCCGTACTCGCGTCGTTGTTGATGGCCGCCTCGATCACGGTCGGCGCGCTGATGTTGGTCAGCCACGAATCCGACCGGCGCGCTGCGGTGAAGGATGCGGCCGCGCTCGGTTACGTCAGCCAGTTCATGACTGATTACACGACGCTGGATCCGTTCCACGCCAACGCCTATGTGGACCGGATCCTGGCGGAGGGCACCGGCGACTTCGCGAAGATGTTCAAGGAGAAGCAGAACGAGATCTTGATCCAGGTGGCGCGGGCCGAACCCACCACCGGCACCGTGCTCGCCGCGGGCGTGCAGCGGTGGAACGACAACGGCAGCGCCGACGTGCTGGTCGCGACCAAGGTTTCCACCAAAGCGGCGGACGGCAAGTCGACGGTCGAAAGCGGAAACCGTTGGATAGCAACGGCTATCAAGGAAGGACAGCAGTGGAAGATCAGCCAGCTGATCCAGGTGATCTGACCACTGGGGAGGCCGCCGCCACGCCGCGTCGCCGTCGGCGGTGGTTCTCCCTCCGTCGACGGCCGGAAGAGTCGGTGTCCGAGCCGGATTCGTCCGTCGCCGAGGCGACGGAGGACGCGACTGACGAAGCGAAGCCCGCGCCGCGGCCGGTGGGCAAGGCGAACCGCAGAGCCCGAACCCAGGTGTCCGAACCGGAAGCGGCCGAGCAACCCGACGTCGACGAACCGCAAGCTGAGCCCGCCCGACCCGACGTCGAATCCGACACCGAATCCGACGCCGGCGAACCGCAAGCGGAGGCGGACGAAGAATCCGACACCGCCGAATCCGACGTGGTGCCACAGGAAGTGAGGTTCGTGCCGCACCGGCCCGCGGGCAGGCGGCTCATCGCCGCGGCGGTGGCGGCGGCGGTGTTGTTCGTCGGCGCCGCGGCGTTCGCCGGGGCGACACTGCAGCCGTACCTGGCCGAACGGGCCGAGGTCAACACCAAGCTCGACGTGGCGAGCACAGCCGCGAGGGCGATCTCCACGCTGTGGACGTACACGCCGGAGAACATGGAAACGCTGCCGGACAGGGCGGCGGCTTTCCTCGGCGGTGACTTCGCCTACGAGTACCGCAAGTACATCGACGCGATTGTCGCGACGAACAAGCAGGCGAAGGTCACCAACACCACCCAGGTGCTCGGCGCTGCGGTGGAAACCCTGACCCCGAAGGAAGCCACCGCGATCGTCTACACCAATTCGGTGGCCACCAGCCCGATGACCAAGAACATCCCGTCGCTGCGCTACCTGTCCTACCGGTTGACGATGGAACGCCGAGATGCGAAGTGGTTGATCACCCGCATGTCGACCATCACGTCGCTGGATCTGACGCCGCAGCTGTAACCCGGTCGTGGCCGTCGAATCCCCTGTCTCACAGCGGTTGACGATCACCTGCCTGCTGCTGCTGACGTTTGCGACCGGACTGGTCGACGCGGTCAGCGTGCTGAAGCTCGGACATGTCTTCGTCGCGAACATGACGGGCAACGTGATCTTTCTGGGCTTCTGGTTCGTTCCGCACTCGAGCGTCGACGTCACCGCCGCCCTCGTCGCATTCGTCAGCTTCGTGACGGGCGCCGTGGTGAGTGGCCGCTTCGCCCGCCACCTCGGCACCGACGTCCGGCGATGGCTGGCGATCACCTTGTCCTTCGAAGTTCTGATGCTGGCGACACTTTCGGTGCTCGCCGGCGCCGGCGTGCTCGACTACCAGGACGACAGGAAGCTGCTTCTCATCGCCGGCCTTGCCGTCACCTTCGGCGTGCAGAATTCGACTGCCCAGCAGTTCGGTATCCAGGAGCTGTCCACCACGGTGCTGACGACGACGATCGTGCGGATCGGGTTCGACAGCAGGCTGGCCGGCGGCACCGGGGACCGCGAAAAGCTGCGCTACAGCGTGGTGCTGACCATGTGCGGCGGCGCGATCGTCGGTGCGACGATGACGCGCTTCACCGTCGCGCCGATCATCGCGTTGGCCGCGGTGATGGTCGCGATCAGCGGGGCGCTGTTCTGGTTCGGCGGCCGGAGATCCCGTGCCGACTCCTAGTTGAACGCCAGCCAGCTGGGCAAGGCGCGTTCGCGTGAGTCGCACAGCACCTGCCGGGTGTCGCACGAGCCGCGGGGCACGCCCGCGCCGGCCCACATCCCACCGGTGTCGCGGCGCAGCACGATGGACGACGATCCGCCGCCGTCGAGCAGCACCGCCGCGTCGCTGCCCAAGCCGCGGAAGAGATCCTGGATCTGGTCGGGCGTGTAGCTGCCGCCCTGGAAGACGTACATCTCGTCCTTGTCCTTGGCATACGCGATCGCGGTGCGGGCCGCGCTCGGGCCACCGTCGTTGAGCTGGCCGGTGTCGCCGGGCGCGAGCAGTCCGATGCCTGCCACCGCGACGAACCGCGCGCCGTCGTCGACCAGAGCCTGAATCACGGGCGACGCCGCGTCGTAGTCGTCGGGACTCTTGGGCGGCACCACATACGGCGCCCCGCCCACCGGGAGGATCATCGTGGACAGCGCTTTCCAGTGCTCGTTGCCGCCGGACAGCCCCTGCTTGCCCGCGTAGGCGATCGTGCCGGTCACCGCGGCGTTGGCCCGGCCCTGCCCGCGGGTGTTGTCGACATATGCGCCAAGCGGCGAACTGCAACCGGTCGACTTCCAGGAACCGCCCTTCTGGCCGCGCACGTCGAAGAAGTTGGCGTTGATCGCGATCGTCGGTTGGCCGAGGGCATGCCAGGCCTGCAGCGGTGTGAAGATCTCCGACGCCTGCCACAGGCCCTCCCCGGTGCGGGCCCGCGGATCGCGTTCGCAGCGCGCTTGGAAGCCCCGGTGCGAGTCGACGAGAAGCCGTGGCGCAAGGCGAGTGGACGCGGCCTTGATGATCATCAAGTGCCCGCCGCTGGTCATCTCGTACCAGCCGCCGCCCGCGTTGAGCATCGGCGCCGGGTGTCCGCCGCCGAAGTTGTAGACGAGATACGAACCGCGCGTCGTGGCAATGGCATTCGCGAGTAGTTCGCGCGCGCTCGCGGCCTTCGCGACCGGGACGCCCGCCGTTGCCGACAGCACCGCGCAGAGCATCAACGATGCGGCCGACGCCACGAATCGCCGGATGTTTGCCGCAGCCGTCGGCACCGTCGCCCCTTTCCGGAAGCCCATAAACTCCAGCCAACCGTAACCACAGGAGAAACGCTGTCAACTTTCGTCACATCTGCATCACAGTTGTGCATCGTCCTTCCGGAACCCTGAGTTTCGACGCCGAGAAGTGGGTAAGGAGAGGTGGTAGGTCCGTGTACGGCGGAATACGTGGTGAGGAGCGGCAATGATCTGGACCATTATCAGCGCGATAATCGTCGGCGCGATCATCGGTGCATTGGCCCGACTGGTGATGCCCGGTAAGCAGAACATCGGTGTGCTCATGACGATCCTGTTGGGCATCGTGGGGTCATTCCTCGGGTCGTGGCTGACCGGCCTGTTCGGTTACAGCAACGAGAACGGCGGTTGGGCGGTCATCCCGTTCATCGTCGGTGTCATCGTCGCGGTCGTGTTGATCGCGATCTACGTTGCAGTCACCGGTCGCAAAGGCACCGGAGCACCGACGGCCCGTTAGCGTTGCGGCGGCGCCAACCGGTAGACGGCGTCCGCGTAGTCGTCGGTGATGTAGACCGCCCCATCAGGTCCCGTCACGGCGGCCACCGGGCGTCCCCACCGGGAACCGTCGGCTGCCTGAAACCCGGAGACCAGCGTCTGCTGGTTGCCCAAAGTTCCGCCTTTCCAAGGAAGGAACGCCACCTCGGGCGCAAGCGGCGGCTCTCGGTTCCACGATCCGTGCACACCGACAAGCGCCCCGCTGGCATACGGCTCCGGCAACACGCCGACGGTGAAGCTCATGCCCAGCGGCGCTGCGTGTGCACCGAGGCTCTGCTCGACCGGCGGCAGCGACGCGCAGTCGAGACGGCTGCCGTCGGCATTGGTCTGAACGTCGCGGATGAACGGTAGGTTCGCCGGGCCCCCATCGGGATTGCAGTACGGCCAACCCAATTCGCGTCCTTGCCAGAGTCGGGCGACCGACTCGGGAGGATGGTCGTCGACATAGTCGGGAACGACCTCCCCGGTCCGCGGGTCCGCCACATTGTCACGATTGTTGACCGCGGTCCACACCGACCCATCCGGGGCGATGGCCAGGCCGGTGCCGTTGCGCACGCCCGTGGCGAAGGGCTGCGCAGCACCGCCGCCGGGCGGAACGCGCATGATCGTCGCCCGAGGCGGATCGGCGTCGCGGTCTTCGGCGGAGATGTTGCCGGTCGAGCCGATCGAGAAGTAGACGCTGCCGTCGGGACCGACCGCAACGGATTTGAGCGCATGCGCGTAAGCCCCTTTCAGGTCGGGGCTCTTCGCGTCGGGCAGGTTCTCGACGACCGTGCGTCGGTTCGTCGCAGCGCCGTCGGC
Source organism: Mycobacterium sp. IS-3022 (assembly GCF_001500065.1). Taxonomy (GTDB): domain Bacteria; phylum Actinomycetota; class Actinomycetes; order Mycobacteriales; family Mycobacteriaceae; genus Mycobacterium. Next base: position 65,244 of record NZ_LQIN01000048.1, on the reverse strand, counting down.
GTAGTCGTACACGTCGATCTGGTCGCTTTCCGCGATGTAGAGTGCGTCACCGGCGAACGCCATTCCGTGTGGCTGGTCGAGGTTCTCGAGCAGCGTCGACTGTCGCGGTTCGGCGTCGGTGGGCTCGAGCCGCAGCACCTGGCCGGTGCTCGGCTGGGACACCAGCAGCGCGCCGTCGGGCGCCCACGCCGCCAACCTCGCCTTCGGTACGCGGGCCCATACCGACATCGACCATCCCGGGGGCACCATCGCTTGCCGAGGCTCGCCGAACGGCGATTGCGCGAGTGGCGAGGCGACCGCCACGTTGACCGGTGCCAGGTCCGCAGAGGCAGCCGTCGGCGCCGCCGATGTCGATGGCGGGCTCGTGTCGGGTCTCGGCTCGGGGCTGGTGGAGCAGGCCGCCACCAGTGCCGACCCGGCCAGACATGCAATTGCGTTACGCCGCAGCCAAACTCGCATGCATCTCCCAGACCAGGATCTCGGCGGGCGTGGTGGCCGCGACGCGCTGCCCGCCCGACCCGGTGAAGCGCACCGCGTCGCCCTCCTGCAGTGCGCCGGCGCCCTCGAGGGTCACCTCACCGCGCGGGACGAACAGATGCAGATACCGCGCCTGCGGCAACTCGACGGTGTCGCCGGGTTGCATACGGGCGCCGTGCAGGGCGGCGTGCCTGTTGCGGATGGCGATCGCGGTCTGATCGCGGTGCCCGGGCATACCGGAGGCGATGGTCACCAACCCGCCGCGCAGCAGTTCGTCGTCGATCTCGAGCTGCTGATAACCCGGGTCGATCCCGGACTCGTCGGGCACTACCCACATCTGGACGAAATGCACCGGCTCACCATGCGTCTGGGCGCCGGTCAACGTCCACGAGTCGTTCTTTTCGGAGTGCAGAATGCCGCGGCCGGCCGACATCCGCTGTGCCAGACCGGGATAGATCACCCCGGAGTGACCGGTGGAGTCCTGGTGCACCAGCGATCCGCGTAACACCCACGTGACGATCTCCATGTCGCGGTGCGGATGGGTATCGAACCCGGTACCCGGTGCCACGATGTCGTCGTTGTTGACCAGCAGCAAACCGTGGTGGGTGTTCTCGGGCGCGTAGTGGCTGCCGAAGGAGAACGAGTGTTTGGAGTCCAGCCAGGAGATCTTGGTCTTCGCGCGGTCGTCGGCACGCCGGATGTCGACGGTTTCCGCTGCGGCCATGCCCCCAGGGTAGCGGCGCTACCAGTCCGCCTCGTCGTAGGTGACGACGCCGCGGATGTTCTTGCCGTCGAGCATGTCCTGGTAGCCGGCGTTGATGTCCTCGAGCCGATAGGTCTTGCTGACCATGTCGTCGATGTTGAGCAGGCCCGACCTGTACAGCCCGACGAGCTTGGGCGTCTCGATGTGGCTGCTGCCGCCGCCGAAGATGTTGCCCTTGAGCGTCTTCTGCAACATCGTGAACAGGAACAGGTTGAGCTTGACGTCGACGTCCATCATCGACCCCATGCCCGTCACCACGCAGGTGCCGGTCTTGGTGGTCAGGGTCAGCGCCTCTTCGATGTACTCGCCCTTCATGTCGCCGACCGCGATGATGGTCTTGTCGGCCATGATGCCGTGGGTGAGGTCGATGACGGGCGCGATCGCCTCGGCCATCGACGGGTAGACGTGTGTCGCGCCGAACTTGATGGCCTGGTCTCGTTTCCATTCGTTCGGATCGATCGCGATGACGTTGCGGGCGCCGGCGATCACCGCGCCCTGCAGCGCACTCATGCCGATGCCGCCGACGCCGACGATCACGACGGTCTCGCCGGGTTTCACTTCGGCGACGTTGGTGGCCGACCCGAAGCCCGTCGGCACCGCGCAGCCCAGCAGGGCCGCCGATTCGAACGGAATGTCGTTGTCGATCTTGACGACCGAGTCCTTGTGCACGGTCATGTACGGCGCGAAGGTGCCGAGCAGGTTCATCGGCGACACCTCGGTGGTGCCGGCGTGCACCCGCGAAGTCCCGTCGGCGATGGCCTTGCCGCCGAGCAGCACCGCGCCGCGGTCGCACAGCGAGCGGTAACCCTTGAGGCACGGCGGGCATTCACCGCACGCGGGGATGAACGCGAGGATGACGTGATCGCCCTCGGCCAGGCCGGTGACGTTGCGGCCGACCTTGGTGATGACGCCCGCGCCCTCGTGGCCGCCGAGTGCGGGGAGCGCGATCGGCGTGGCGCCGGTGGTCAGGTGGTAGTCGGAGTGGCACATGCCCGCGGCGTGCAGGCGGATCTGGACCTCATCGGCGACGGGGTCGCCGATCTCGATCTCGTCGATGCGGAACGGCGAGTTGAGCTCCCAGAGAAGCGCGCCTTTGGTTCTCATGGAGGCTGACTATAGAACACGTTGCAGAACAGGTGTCAAAGAGCCCGCTGACCTGCGGGTTAAGGCGCTTACCTGCGTTGTCGAGCGGCCCTTATCGTGCGGATTCTTGTCGATTGCGTGGCATGACTGGCCACTCGGCGATCAGAGCGAAGCGGGAAGGCCGAACTTCTCGAACGACGTCATGTGGAACGCCACCACGTGCGTGATGCCGTCACGCCCGACGTCGAGAACATGCATCTGAAACGGCTCGTGGACGCCGGTCTCCCGATTGAGCATGTACAGCGCGCCGGCCGGCTGACCGTTCGCTCTGGTCTGTATGAATCGCATGTCCCCGGGACCCTCCGCCGGGCAGTGCGTCTTTGACAACAACACGATGTCCTGCGGGCCTTGGTACCAGCCGTCGAACGGCGGCATCTCCCACACGGCGTCCGCGGTGAACAACTCGACCAGCTTGTCGATGTCGTAGCTCTCGAACGCAGCGATATAGCGAGTCAGCAGATCCTGCGCCTCCGGCGACTCCGGCGGCTGCAGCTGGTCGTCCTCACTCGGGCCAACCGCATCCAGCTGCGCACGCGCCCGCTGCAGGAGGCTGTTGACCGCCGCGGTGGAGGCCCCGATTGCGTCCGCGACCTCGGCGGCCTTCCACTGCAGCACCTCACGCAGCACCAGCACCGCGCGCTGCCGCGGCGACAGATGCTGCAGCGCCGCGACGAACGCCAACCGCACGGATTCGCGCGAGCCCACGATGTTCGACGGGTCGGTCGAATCGTCGGGTAGCGGCTCCAGCCACGGCACCTCGTCGCGCGCGACGATGTCGTCGACCGGATCCGAACTCGGCGCGCCGAGACCGGTCGGCAGCGGCCGCCGCTGTCGGCCTTCGAGCGCCGTCAGGCTGGTGTTGGTGGCGATCCGGTACAGCCATGTCCGCACCGACGATTTGCCCTGGAAACCGTCGTACGACTTCCACGCTCGCAGATAGGTTTCCTGCACCAGGTCCTCGGCATCATGCAGCGAGCCGGTCATCCGGTAACAGTGGGCGAGCAGTTCGCGGCGGTACCGCTGCGCGTCGGCCAGGAAGGCATCCTGGGCGCTTCTGTCGTCGACATCGTGGGCCAGCACCGTCACGCCGCCGAGCTTAATCAGTGGGTGTGACAAACGGATAGTCTCGGCTGGTGGCCACTACCCGCAGCGAACACACCTTCGCAGGTGTCGGCGGCGTGCGCATCGTCTATGACGTCTGGACCCCCGACGGTGATCCCCGCGGCGTGGTCGTGCTCTGTCACGGATACGCCGAGCACGCCCGCCGCTACGACCACGTCGCTGCCCGGTTCGGCGAGGCCGGCCTGGTCACCTACGCCCTCGACCTGCGCGGCCACGGCCGGTCCGGTGGCAAGCGGGTGTACCTGCGCAACATCGGCGAATACACCGAGGACTTCCGCAGCCTGGTCGGTCTCGCCGCCGCCGAGCACCCACAACTGCCGCGGATCGTCGTCGGCCACAGCATGGGCGGCGGGGTCGTGTTCGCCTACGGCGTCGAGCACCCCGGCGACTACACCGCGATGGTGTTGTCCGGGCCTGCCGTCTACGCACAGGACGCGGTGTCGTCGTTCATGATCGCCGTCGCCAAGGTCGTCGGCAGCATCCTGCCCGGCCTGCCCGTCGAACAGCTGCCGACCGAAGCGGTGTCCCGCGACCCCGAGGTGGTGGCCGCATACATGGCCGACCCGATGGTGCATCACGGCAAGCTGCCCGCGGGCATCGCCAAGGCGCTGATCAAGGTGGGCGAATCCATGCCGCAGCGGGCCTCGGCGCTCACCGCGCCGCTGTTGGTGGTGCACGGCGAGCAGGACAAGCTGATCCCCGTCGCCGGCAGCCGCCACCTGTTGGAATGCGTCGGCTCCGGCGACGCCCACCTGAAGGTCTATCCCGAGCTGTACCACGAGGTGTTCAACGAGCCCGAGCGCGACCTGGTGCTCGACGACGTCACCTCGTGGATCGAGGCCAAGCTTTGAAAGCCGTTGCGGCCGGCCTTCTTTCACTCGTCCTCGCGCTAGCCGCGTGCTCGTCGTCGGGTCAGACCCAATGGGTCGACGAGGAGGTCACCTTCACCGCCGACAGCCTGACCGTCCACGGCACCTACCGGCATCCGTCGGGCGAGACGCCGGGCCCCGCCGCGCTGCTGATCTCCGAAAGCGGCGCCACCGACCGCAACGGCGACAACCAGGTCGCCGGCCCGGTCGGCAACATGCGTCAACTCGCCGAACTGCTGTCCGACCGCGACGTCGCAAGCCTGCGTTACGACAAGATCGGCACCGGCAAGACCGGTCTGGGTCCCTACGCGCAGCGGCCCACCGAGGTGGTCAGCGCCGTGTACACCTCCGGCGCGAAAGCCGCCGTGCGCTACCTGGCCGGTCGGCCCCGCACCGACGGCGACCGCATCTCGGTCTACGCACTGGGAGAGGGCGCCATCCACGCCATGCAGTTGGCCGGCGACACCGGTCCCGATGCGCCGAAGATCCACTCGCTCGGCCTCTTTCAGCCCCTTCCCGGCCGCTACCTGGACATCATCACCAACCGCGTGCGCGCCAACGCCAGCCCCGCGGCCCTGTCGACGTGGCTGACGGCCGTCGACGAGGTCCGCACGAAGGGGACTGTGCCGCCGAACCTCCCCGAGGGCCTCGGCGCGCTGCTCAACCCCGGCAACGTCAACGCCGTCATCCAGGCCGACAAGATCGACCCGCTGACGCTGGCCGCCGACATTCCCGCGGGCACACCGGTCCTGCTGACTTGCTCCGACTCCGACGGTCAGGCGGACTGCACCGCGATCAAGCCACTCGCCGATGCGCTGCGCCACACCGCGCTGACTCTGGTGGAACTCGAGGGCGTCAACCACGTGCTGCGCGACGACCCGAGCGACAACGTCGCCAATTACGCCTCACAAGACCCGCTTTCTCCACAGGTGGTCGACGCGCTGAACGGCTTTGTCGCCAAGTAGCCCTAATCTGGCGCCATGAGGATCCGAAGACGACTGCGAGCGAGGATCGCTGGGCCCACGCCCGAAGGGCAGGGGATGAGGAACGAGCGAGGACCGGAACGAGCGGGAGTCGAGGCATGAGTGAAGACAAGATGCTGGCCCGCATCGCCGCCCTGCTGCGCCAGGCTGAGGGCACCGACAACCCTCACGAGGCCGACGCGTTCATGGCCGCCGCGCAGCGGTTGGCGACGGCGACGTCCATCGACCTCGCTGTCGCCCGGTCGCATTCCGAACTGCGCACCAAGGCGCAGATGCCGGTGCAGCGGACCATCACGATCGGCAACGCGGGCACCAGAGGCCTGCGCACCTACGTGCAGTTGTTCACGGTGATCGCGCATGCCAACGACGTGAAGTGTGACGTCGCATCGAATTCGACGTTCGTCTACGCCTACGGCTTTCCCGAGGACATCGACGCCAGCCACGCGCTCTATGCCAGCCTGGTGATGCAGATGGTCCGGGCTTCGCAGGGCTACATCGCCTCGGGTGCGCATCGCCCGACGCCGACGATCACCGCGCGGATCAACTTTCAATTGGCGTTCGGCGCGCGCATCGGGCAGCGGCTGGCCCAGGCCCGCGAGGACGCCCGCGACAAGGCCACCAGCAGCCGCGACAGTCGGCCGGGAACCGCGATCGCGTTGCGCGACAAGGATCTCGAGTTACGCGACTTCTACCGCGAATCCTCGGAGGCGAGGGGAACTTGGCGGGCCACCAGCGCGACGGCCGGCTACTCCTCGGCCGCCCGGCGCGCGGGTGACCGGGCCGGGCGCAACGCCAGGCTCGGACCCAGCACCGAACTCGCGGGGGCGCGCTCGGCGCTGGCGGGAAGTCGGCGCCGCGGCGCCTCCGGGGAGAAGTGACCGGCCGCGACATCCAACGCGCGAAGGTCTACGCCGCCGAGGAGTTCGTCCGCACGCTGTTCGACCGGGCGGCCGAGCACGGCAACCGTGTCGTGGAGTTCTTCGGCACCGCGCTCACGCTGCCGCCGGAGGCGCGGTTCGCGTCAATGGAATCGGTGCAACGCTACGTCGACGACGTACTGAGGATGACGGCGGTGCGGCGACGGTGGCCGCGCGCGGCGCCGCTGGCCGTGCGGGCCAGACGCGGAGCCACCGCCGCGCACTACGAGGCCGGCGACGACGGCGCCGTCATCGCGGTGCCCGAAGTCGGGACCCGCTGGGCGCTGCGCGAGCTGGTGGTTCTCCACGAGATCGCCCATCACCTCTGTACGGATCCGCCCCCGCACGGACCCGAATTCGTCGCGACCTTGTGCGACCTCGCCGACGCGGTGATGGGTCCAGAAGTCGCTCACGTACTGCGCGTGGTGTACGCCAAAGAGGGTGTGCGCTAGCGGCTTTCACCGGACGGGGCATCGGTGATCTCGGCGACGGCGGCGTCGATGCGCTCGCGGTCCGTCTCGATCGAGGCGCTGGCCGCGGCGTTGGCGTTCTGCAGCGCCTCGTTGAGACGCTGCTGCACGGTCTCGACACCGAGGCGCAGCAGGCCATCCTCGATGAACGCGCCCGTCAGGTGGTGATGACCGTTCAACGTCACCTCGACGGTCTCCGTTTCGTCTGCGGCCGTGAAGGTTTGAGTGCTCATCCGGTGCAGTTGATCGTCCATGATCGACTGCAGCCGCTGCGCTTGCTGTAGCACGGCGGCGACTTCGGGATGCATCTCATCGGTCACGTGGCGTCCTTGACCCCGCCGCCGTCGTCCCTGCGCCGGCGGTTGCCGATGACGGCCTCGGTCCAGGGCCGGTCCTCGGTGTACAGGTCCTCGTCGGGGGCCAAGCGGGGATCGCGCCGCTTCTCCTGGCCCTGCTGCGCGCCCGCACCGTGGCCCATCGGCGCCATGCCGGCGCCCATGGCCCCGGCGGTGCGGTCCGCCGAGGGTCCCGCTGCGGTGCTGGCCGCGGCCGGCGTCGTCGGCGCGGGCGCCACCGTCTCGGCCGTCACCGGCGCCGACATCGGTGTCGCCGGCATGTCGCCACCGCCACCACCGGCGCCGCCGCCGGACCCACCGCCACCGGAGGCCGCAGCGGGCCGCAGGCTCGGATCTGTCGGCAGCTTCGGGGTCGACGGTGCGCCACCGGGCGGCCCGCTCGGCGCGGCTGCGCCGGCACCACTGCCTCCGGTCGGCGCGCCGCCGCTCGAGGGCGCGCCGCCGCCAGCGGGAGCGCCGCCGCGCGGCCCACCGCCGGGTTGGCGTCCCGCCGTGGCCTTTTGCGGCTGACCCAGCGCCGCTGCCGCCGTCTCGGCCATACCTGTGCGATCTCCGCCGGGCTGACCACCGCCGCCCCCGCCGGCCAAGGCCGCACCCCCGGCGTCGCCGTGCGACGGCATGGCCGGACGGACGGGTGAGAACGTCGCATCGCTGGCATATTGCCGGCGCACTTCGTCGGAGCGCTGCTGCAGCTCCTGCATCCGCTTCTGGACCTTCGCCATCTCGTTATGCGTCGCGACGGAGTTGCTTGGGGTCATCTGCGCGGCGAGCTGGCGCAGCTGCGTTTCCAGCGTGACGTACTCGCTGTGGATGCCTGTGTGTTCACTCCTCGCATTGTTGTGCGCCTCAAGGACTTTGGCGGCCGATTCGGCCAGCTCCCGCCACCCTTCGGCGAGCTGCGCCAGCCAGCCGCCGAACTCCGCCATCCGGGCGTAGGCCGCGTCGGCGGCGGCGCCCTCCCAGTCGCCTGCCGGCGGTCGCGGCGCGTTGCCCCTGATCCGGGTGGCCGCCACACTCCACTGCAGCATCGCCGTCTTCAACGACGCGCCGTCGTCCCCGGCGCTCAGGTCGGCCTGCGTCTTGTGCACGTCGCTGTAGCCGTCGGCGTCGAGGCTCTGCGGTGCTCCGACGGGTGTGGGGAGAGGGGGCGGAGGCGTCGACGGGGCGGGCACCGCGATCGCATCCACCGCGGCCCGGCGCTCGGGGTCCTCGATCACCCTGCCGTAGGTTTCGTCCACTTCGGTGTAGGCCTCGGCGGCGATCTGCAGCATCTCGGCGATGCGTTGGTTCTCCGCCTCGGCCCACCGCTGGAAGCCGAGCAGCGACTGCGCGTTGTCGTTGAGGTTGGCCACCGCGGCGGCCGACGAGGGCAGCGCGTCGGGCGGCACCACCGCTTCGGTGGCGGGGTTGTGCCAGTTCTGGCTCTGCATCTCGGTGGACTGCCTGGTGAGTTCCACCGGGTCGACCCGCTGTACCTCGCCCATGGCTATCCCCTTGTCCGCATGTCGGTCTCAGCCCTCGAGGACCATCTGGTAGCGGCTTTCCTCCCGCGGGTTGATCAGCCGGATCGGCAGCTGGCGGTGACGTGGAGTGTCGATGAAGTTGTTGCGCAAGATGACTCGGCCGACACCGGAATGCGGGCCGAGGTACGTCGTCGCGTTGGGCCAGACGACTTTGGCCTCATCACCGATCCGCGCATTGACGAACCCGGCGAACTCGGTGAATTGGGGCAGCAGGGTGATGACGGCGCCCGCCGCCGCCGAGCGCACGATGAACTGCGTGAACAACCGCGCATCACCGAGGTTGATGCTCACGTCGACGTCGTCGAACGGCATGTAGACCGGATAGCGGTCGGCGGTTTCGCCGACCAGCACCCCGGCCGACCCGATCGGGAGTTCGTAGTGCCGGTCATTGACCGGGCTGATCCCGTACAGCGCCGCCCGCTGACCACCGAACAGGCACGAAAAGCCGCGCGGCGTCGTGGGATTGGCCAACGTCGTCAACAGCACCGTCGATGTGGGCGCTTCCCCGGGCCGGATCCGGACCCTGGTGATCGTGTGGTCGGCGCGCGCCGACCACCACACATCTGGACCACCGGGAGCGCTGTAGGCGGCGGTGAACGTGCTGCGCCCCTTGATCGCCGACCACATCTCACGCTCGAAGCTGATCTCGGTTGCCCGGTCGAGGTCGTCGAAGCTGCGCGCCGGGCGCGCGTCGACTCCGTTGCCGGCCAGTTGATCTGCGATCCGCGTTGCGGAAGCAACCAGGTAGCGGGCCAGCCCTGCGACGCCGGACTCACGGCGCTGCGACGACTTGCGGGTGGTCTCCGGGTCGGCCCGCAGCACGATCCACGTCCGCCGATTGGCCGGTGCCGGATAGGGGCCGACCACCTGCTCGTACAGCGAAACCAGTGTCGCCGGAGCTGTTTTGCCGACCCGGTAGCCAGAGGACACCACGTCGGCGTCGAGATCCGGGCAGTGCGCGGCGACGAGTTGCTCGACGAGCCGGGTGTCGAGGACGTCGTCGGTGAACGCCGCGCCGTTGACGATCACCGTCGGGGTGAACGGCCGGGGCACCAACTCGATGGCCGACACCAGGTATTCGTCCTGCCACCGCACCGCGACGTGGTCGCCCGGCATCACCGTGGCGCCCACGGCGGGCTCCGACGGCCGCGCCGGCACATTGCGGTGCCGCCGGCGCCAGGCGAACACCGCCGCGACCCATCCGGTGACCCGGCGACCGCGGATCGTCACCACGGAACCGAGCGCGATCAGCACCGCGAGCGTGATCCCGAGCCACAGCAGGTCCAGGCTTGCCAACACGAGAATGCCGGCCGGGATCAACGCCGCCGCCCAGATCGCGTGGCCCGTCGTGAACCGCAGCCCGAAAATGCCGAGGATCTTGTTCATCGGCGCCTCAGTGCCCGACGAGCCAGCGCGCCGAGTCCCAGGACCGCCGCGAGCACCGCCCCCGCGACGACGACCGCGGTGATCGGGCCGCGATCCGGCGGAGGGGTGAACACCGGCGGCGGGATCTCCTTGACCTTGTACGGCGCATGTTCCGGGCCCGCGGGCACGTCCCACGTCAGTGCCGCGACCGGGTCGATGGGCCCGGCGCCGACGTAGTTGTCGGCGCCCCCGCCGGGGTGCCGCGCCGTGGCGGTGATGCGGTTGATGATCTGGGCCGGCGTCAGCGCCGGGAAGCGCTGTTTGAGCAGCGCCGCCAATCCGGAGACGTAAGCCGCCGCGAACGACGTCCCGCTGATGGGGATCGGGCCGTCCTGGCCGTGCAACGCGTTGACCGGATTGCCGTCATAGCCGAGCGCGATCAAATTCTCGGCCGGGGCGGCGGCCCCCACCCAGGGACCCGACATCGAGAACGAGCTCGGCTGGCCGGTCGGGCCGATGCCGCCGACGGTCAGCACCAGCGGCGAATACCACGCCGGGCTGACGATCGTCTGCACCTGCTTCCAGCCGCGCGGATCCGCCGGCACCGCCGGATCCGGCGGCGGGTTCTGCGCGCAGTCCTGACCGGTGTTGCCCGCGGCGACGATGACGACCGCACCTTTGACGTTGACCGCGTAGTTGATCGCGGCGCCGAGGCCGGTCTCGTTGATCGGGCGGGTCACCTTGTAGCACGCGGCTTCGCTGATGTTGATGACCTGCGCGCCGAGGTTTGCCGCGTGCACGACCGCCCGGGCCAGGCTGCGCAGCGACCCGGCGGTCTGCGTGGTGTTCGGGTCGTTGGGGTCCTGGCGCGAGCCGACCGGTTGGAACGCCTCGGAGGTCTGCCTCAGCGACAGGATGCGGGCATCGGGTGCGACGCCGACGAATCCGTCCGTCGGCCCGGCCCGTCCCGCGATGATCGACGCGGTCAGCGTGCCGTGCGCGTCGCAGTCCGACATCCCGTTGCCGGCCTGGTCGACGAAGTCTCCGCCGGGTTCGGCAGGCACCCGCGGTGAGCCGATGACACCGGTGTCGATCACCGCGACGGTGACGCCCGCGCCGGTCGCGAACTTCCGCGCCTCCGACAGCCGCAGATAGTCATTTGCCCACGGTCGGTCGGCGAAATTCGAGTTGGGGAACGTCGTCGGTGCCGAGCAGACGCGACGCTGTTCCATCGGTTGGTCGGGTCCGGTCTGATCGGGTGGTACGGCCGCGGGATCGATCGCCGGTGGTTCGATCGCCGTGGCGGCGGGGGCGGTGAACAAGGCCAGCAGCAGCGCCGCCAGCAGCGCGACGACGCGCTGAAAGATGCGCTGCACGCGCTACGCACCCCCCTGGTACGAGGACCGTCGGGCAGTGTGCTGGAAGTTTCGGAGCAAACTACGCACCGCCCTCTGAGCGGCGCAAACTCTCACGTCAAGCCAATCGGCCGATTGCACGCAGCCAATCTTAAGGGGCGGTCGGGGTGGGTCATTGCGCTATCTGTCCCCGGTGGGCGGCCGGCGCCGGCGCCGATGCAACCTGTCGTCGCCGCGACCGTCGACCAGCCATGCCGGCCGACCCGGCCACAGACTTCGTCGGCCGACGACACACCGCGGTCATCGAAGCGCGCTCGGCGTGCCGACCCCGGGATCGAACAAGGCGGCGACCTTCGCCGTCGACGCAGATTTCACTCGCCCGGGATGTGGAGCCGCGCTGTTCGACGACCATCCGGGGCCTCAGGAGCTCGCCCGGGCGCCGGCGCTGTCGCCGCGGTGTCGAGCAACGCTTCGGGTGCTTGCTGCAGCGCTCGTCAGGGAACGGCGGTGTCCAACCCGTCGATGTCGAGGGTGATCGCGCCGGCCGGATCGGCGCGGAACTTTCCGCTGCCGGCCGCGTTGGCCAACCCGCCGGTGCCGGACGCAATCCGCACGTCGGCGCTGGCGACACCGTCGCTATAGGAGCCGTCATGCAACAACACGAGGCTGCCGGGGTTGCCGCCGATGGTGCCGGTGATGTGCTCGATGCCCACGAACAGCGCGCTCTTGTCCGGCGCGTAGGCCAACAGCCACTTCGTCGTCGACGTGCCCTTGATGTCGCCGTTGTAGCGTTTGGCGACCAGGGCCTCGGTCAGTTTGGTGGCGTCGTCGCCGTCCTCGAACGGCGTCTCATCCCAGCTGCCGATCTCGAAGGTCGCCTCGATATGTCTGCTCATGGGGGGCGGATACCCGATCGGCGGGCCGGGTGAACCGAGAGGCCGAGAGGCGGGGCCGCCAGCCACTGTGATAGTCAAGGCATCACGGTCGCGTTGCGTCCGGTAGCAGGTCAAACTATAGTCTGGACACATGTCCAGAAGGTTCGGAGTTGTTGCGTGACACGATTCGTCCAGCTCACCGGCCCTGGATATATCCGCTTTAGCGCATCGGCGTGAGTTGAAGATGCGCATCGCCCTGTTGTCGTACCGGAGCAAGACCCACTGTGGTGGGCAAGGCGTGTACGTCCGTTATCTCAGCCGCGGTCTCGCCGACCTGGGCCACGACGTCGAGGTGTTCTCCGGTCAGCCCTATCCGGAAGACCTCGACCCCCGGGTCCGGTTGACCGAGGTGCCGAGCCTGGATCTGTACCGCGAACCCGATCCGTTCCGCATTCCGTGGCCGACCGAGATCAAGACCTCGATCGACCTGCTCGAGCTGTTGACAACCTGGACGGCGGGGTTTCCGGAGCCGCGCACGTTCAGCCTGCGCGCCGCTCGCGTGCTGGCCGAGCGCCGCGACGAGTTCGACGTGGTGCACGACAACCAGTGCCTCGGCACCGGCTTGCGCAGGATCGCCGCCCTCGGGCTTCCGGTGGTGGCCACGGTGCATCATCCGATCACCCGCGACAAGGTCGTCGACGTCGCCGCCGCCAAGTGGTGGCGCAAGCCGCTGGTGCGGCGGTGGTACGGCTTCGCCGAGATGCAGAAGCAGGTCGCCTGTGAGATCCCCGAACTGCTCACGGTGTCCTCGACCTCGGCGGCCGACATCTCCGAGGACTTCGGTGTTGCGCCAGATCAGTTGCACGTCGTGCCGCTCGGAGTCGACACGGCGATGTTCAAACCGGCCGAACAGCGCGTGCGCAACCGCATCATCGCGATCGCCAGTGCCGATGTGCCGCTCAAGGGTGTGCGGCACCTGCTGCACGCGGTCGCGCGGCTACGCGTCGAGCGCGACCTCGAACTGCAGCTGGTCGCCAAGCTCGAACCGAACGGCCCAACCGAGAAGCTCATCGCCGAACTCGGCATCTCCGACATCGTGCACAGCTCGAGCGGGCTGTCCGACCGGGAGCTGGCCGACCTGCTCGCCTCGGCCGAAGTGGCCTGCATCCCTTCGCTTTACGAAGGCTTCTCGCTACCTGCCGTGGAGGCGATGGCCAGCGGTACACCGATCGTCGCCAGCCGTGCCGGTGCGTTGCCCGAGGTGGTCGGCGTCGACGGTGAATGCGCCCGGCTGGTGCGGCCCGCCGACGTCGACGAGCTGACCGCGGTGCTCGGCGACCTGCTCGACTCCCCGCGCGAGCTGGCCCGCCTCGGCGCCAACGGACGCAAGCGTGCGCTCGAGGTGTTCAGTTGGCAATCCGTTGCGGCGCAGACAGTTGCGGTGTACGAGCAGGCTCGGAACCGGGTCGGCGCATGCTGACGGTGGACTTCGACCGGCTCGAGGTGGGCGCGGGCACGAAGGTGATCGACGTGGGCTGCGGCGCCGGCCGGCACAGCTTCGAGGCGTACCGGCGCGGCGCGGACGTCGTGGCCTTCGACCAGAACGCGGCCGACCTCAACGACGTCGACGAGATCCTGACCGCAATGCGTGAGCAGGGCGAGGCGCCGCCGACGGCGAAGGCCGAGGCGGTCAAGGGCGATGCACTCGATCTGCCCTATGCCGACGGCACTTTCGACTGTGTGATCGCCTCGGAGATCCTCGAGCACGTGCCCGAGGACGAGAAGGTGATCGCCGAACTGGTCCGGGTGCTCAGGCCGGGCGGAACGCTGGCGATCACGGTGCCCCGCTGGCTTCCGGAGAAGCTCTGCTGGGTGCTCTCCGACGAATACCACGCCAACGAGGGTGGTCATGTGCGCATCTATCATGCCGACCGCTTGCGCGACAAGGTGCTCGCCCATGGCCTGCGACTCGAGCACACCCACCACGCGCACGCCCTGCACGCCCCGTACTGGTGGCTGAAATGCGCGGTGGGAACTGAGAATTCGGATCACCTCGCGGTCAAGGCGTACCACCGCATGCTGGTGTGGGACATGATGAGCCGGCCGTGGCTGACCCGGACGGCCGAGTCGCTGCTGAACCCGCTGATCGGCAAGAGTGTCGCGTTGTACTTCGACAAACCGGCGGTCGTCGGTGCTGATACCTGAACTCGACGGCGTCCCCGGCGTCCCGGGTGCCCTGACGCCCGAACAATGCCGCCAGACCGCGAAGTCGATTGCGGCGACACAGGAATCGTCCGGCGCGCTCCCGTGGTTCGACGGCGGCCACACCGATCCCTGGGACCATGTCGAGAACGCGATGGCGCTGACCGCCGCCGGTCTGCTGGAACCGGCGCGCGCGGCGTTCGAGTGGTCGCGCACGACCCAGCGTCCCGACGGATCCTGGCCCATCCAGTTGCGCAACGGCGTCATCGAAGATGCCAACAGCGACAGCAACTTCTGCGCCTACATCGCGACAGGCGTCTGGCACCACGTGCTGATCACCGGCGACCGCCGATTCGCCGAGACGATGTGGCCGGTGGTCGCCAAGGCCATCGACTTCGTACTCGGCATGCAGCTCGAAGGTGGTGAGATCGCCTGGGCGAGAAGTCCTTCGGCGATCGAACCAGACGCGTTGCTGACCGGATGCGCGAGCATCTACCACAGCATCCGGTGCGCGTTGGCGCTCGCGGACTACTTCGACGACCCGCAGCCCGAGTGGGAGGTGGCCGTCGGCCGGCTCGGCCACGCGATCGCCCACCACCCCGAGGCGTTCACGGTGAAGGACCGCTGGTCGATGGAGTGGTACTACCCGGTGCTCGGCGGCGCGGTGCGCGGTGCGGCGGCGACGGCGCGCATCGACGAGCGGTGGCACGACTTCGTCGTACCCGGCCTCGGCATCCGCTGTGTCGACGACCGGCCGTGGGTGACCGGTGCCGAAACCTGTGAGCTGGTCCTGGCTTTGGATGCGATGGGGGACACGGTCCGCGCTCGCGAGCAGTTCGCCGCAATGCACCATCTGCGGGAGGACGACGGTTCCTACTGGACGGGCCTAGTGTTCGCCGACGGCAAGCGCTGGCCGGAGGAACGCACGACGTGGACCGGTGCTGCGATGATCCTCGCCGCCGATGCGCTGTCCCGCACGACGGCGGCCAGCGGCCTTTTCCGCGGCGACGACCTACCCCGCGGCCTCGAAGGCGAATACGACTGCGAGTGCGCGACGAGCGACCGCTGACTACAGCGGCTCGCCGACCCCGCCTTGTGTCCGCTCCAGCACCCGCATGGACCCGGTTGCCGACACTTCGCGGAAGTTGTTGCTGTCCAAGGCCCGACGGTAGATGTGGAACGGCGCCTGTCCGCCTTCTTCGGGGTCGGGGAAGACGTCGTGGATGACCAGCGCGCCGCCGACCTCCACCCACTTCGCCCAGCCGTCGAAGTCGCGCTGCGCGGCCTCCTCGGTGTGGCCGCCGTCGATGAACAACAGGCGCAACGGGGTTCGCCAACCGCGTGCGACGACCGGTGACCTGCCGACCACCGCGACGACGTGCTCGTCCAGGCCCGCGGCGTCCAGCGTGTGCCGCGCCGTCGGCAACGTGTCGAACAGGCCGGTGACCGCATCGACCATCGACGCGTCGTGGTACTCCCAACCGGGCTGGTGCTCCTCCGAACCGTGGTGGTGGTCGACGGTGTAGAGCACGCCGCCGGTCTGCTGCGCGGCCGCGCCGAGTAGCACGGTCGACTTGCCGCAGTACGTCCCGATCTCGACGCCGATGCCGTCACCGAGGTATTTCACGGCCGCATCGAACAGGGCGCGGCCCTCGTCGGGGGGCATGAAACCGGTCACCTGGTCGGCCAGGGCGAAGAGTTCATCGGTGGTACGCATCGTCGTCAATCTATCCGGCGCCGGCGCGACGATTCATTGCTGGTGCCGGTTCGTTGTAGTAGCGTCCGGACATGTGTCCGACACGGCCCTGGAGTCGACCCGGCGCCGTCTGACCGCCAAGCAGGCGGATACCGTGGACCGCCTCGGCCGGGCCGCGGTCGATCTCCTCGGCCGCGAGGGCTTCGCCGGTCTCACCGTGCGCCGGGTGGCCGCCGACGCGGGCGTCGGGGCGGCCACCGCCTACACCTACTTCTCCTCCAAGGAGCACCTCGTCGCGGAGGTGTTCTGGCGACGGCTCTCGGCGTCGCCACCGGCCGCGCACGAGTCGGACGATCCCGCCACCCGCGTCATCGAGGTGCTGCGGCACATCTCGCTGCTGGTCGCCGATGAGCCCGAGTTCGCCGGAGCGGTGACGACAGCGCTGTTGGGCCGCGACCCCGACGTCGAGGTGCTGCGGCTGCGCATCGGCCGCGAGATCCGCGCCCGACTGGCCGCGGCGCTGGGCTCCGACGTCGATGCCGACGTCATCGACTCGCTCGAGATGCTGTACTCCGGCGCGCTGGTCCGCGCAGGCATGGGCTACGCGTCGTACACCGAGATCGCCGAGCGGCTGGAGAAATCCGCGCGGTTGATCCTGGGCTGACCGGTCAGCGGGAGCCGAGAATCGCCTCGGACGCGGTGATCGCGGGCTCGACGATGCCCCGCAGATCGCGGCCGTCCTCGACGAACAACGCGGTCAGCTCGCGCAGGCCGCCCAGCAGGATCAGCGCCAGCGGCCGCGAGATCGCGGGCAGTCGTGCACGCCGAAATCCGGGGCTGCCGCTGAGATCGACGAGCATGTCGGTCAGGTGCTCCATGGCCAGCCGATGCAACGGCTGGGCGGCGATGCCCAACGCGGGCGCCTCGCGAATCCAGGTCAGCGTGATCGCCGGACGCGCCGCGATGTGGTCGACGTACGCGGTCACCGCCTGCCGAATCTGGTCGTGCCAGTCGTCTTCCGGCCGGGTCGCCGCCCGGATGCTCGCGATCAGGTCCTCGTTGTTGCGGCGCAGCAGCTCGATCAGGCATTCGGCCTTGCTCGGGAACTGCTCGTAGAAGGTCCGCTTGGAGGTGCGGGCGTGCCGCACGATGTCGGCCACCGTGGTGTCGCGGTAGCCGCGCTCGTTGATGGAGGCGGCCAGGCCGTCGAGAACGCGATCGCGGAACGGGTCGTCGACGGCGGTAGCGCCATTGTCGAGCGCTGACCTCATCTCGCCTCCAGACCCTTGCGACAACTGGTACCAACCGGTACCGTACATCACACAACCGCGGTACATCGTAGTACCGAGATATGGCTGGGAGCGTCATGAGCGAAGTCACGGTCCTCAAGGGCACGGAAACGCCCGCCGAAGCCAAGCCGTCCCGCGCGGTCAAACTGCCGCCGCAGGCCCCGATCCCCAAGCCCGTCCTGGGCGCCGCATTCGCCATCTCACGGCGGTGGACCGTCGCGCAGATCGCCCGCCGCTACGGGCCCGTGTTCACGCTGAACCTTCCGGTGTTCGGGCGCACGGTCGTCATCGGCGACCCGCAACTGGCCAAGCAGCTGTTCATGGCCAACACCGACGACGTCGGCAACATCCAGCCGAACCTGTCCCGGGTGCTCGGACCCGGCTCGGTGTTCGCGCTCGACGGAGCCGAGCACCGTCGTCGCCGCCGGCTGCTGACCCCGCCGTTCCACGGCAAGAGCATCAGGAACTACGAGCGCATCTTCGAGGAGGAGACGCTGCGCGAATCGGCGAACTGGCCGACGGGGCAGGCATTTCCGAGCCTCGAGCCGATGATGCGGATCACGCTCAACGCGATTCTGCGGGCCGTGTTCGGCGCTGACGGTGAGCAGCTCGACGAACTGCGCCGCATCATCCCGCCCTGGGTGACGCTCGGTTCCCGGGTGTCCACGCTGCCGACTCCGTCGCGAACCTACGGCCGGTTCAGCCCGTGGGGCCGGCTGGCCGAATATCGCAGGCAGTACGACGCCGTCATCGACAAGCTGATCGACTGGGTCACCGCCGATCCGAATTTCGAGAACCGCGACGATGTGCTGGCGCTGCTGCTGCGCAGCACGTACGAAGACGGTACGGCGATGTCGCGCAACGATATCGGCGACGAGTTACTGACCCTGCTCGCTGCGGGGCACGAGACCACCGCGTCAACCCTGGCATGGGCCTTCGAGCGGATCACCCGACATCCGGAGGTGCTGGCGAAACTGGTCGACGAAGCCGGCACCGACGACAACGAGTACCGGCAGGCCACCATTCTGGAGGTGCAGCGCGCCAGGACGGTCATCGACTTCGCCGGCAGGCACGTCTACTCACCGACATTCGAACTCGGCGATTGGGCTGTACCACAGGGCTATTCGATCCTGGCCAGCATCTCGCTGATGCACGACCGCACCGAGGAGTTTCCCGGGCCCGACCACTTCGATCCGCAGCGCTTCCTCGGTGAGCGGCCCCCGACGTTTGCGTTCATCCCGTTCGGCGGGGGCACCAGGCGGTGCGTCGGCGCCGTGTTCGCCAACGTCGAGATGGACGTGGTGCTGCGAACAGTGCTGCGCCACTTCGTGATCGACAACACCACGGCTCCCGCGGAGAAGGTGCACTCCCGCGGTGTGGCCTACACCCCGAAGGACGGCGGCCGCATCGTGGTGCACCGCCGAGAGACGCCGCTCGCCTAGGAGGAATCGATGACGAACGCCGCCGTAGCCAAGCAGGACGCCGCGGTCGCACCCGGCAGGACGCCTCCGGCGGTGCCGTTACCCAAGCCCGTTCAGCTGGTGCTCATGGCGGGGTTCCGCCGCTGGTATCTGGCCAAGGCCATCAAGCGGTATGGGCAGGTGTTCGCGATCAATGTGCCGTTCTTCGGTCGCAGCGTGGTGGTCGCCGATCCCGCGCTGCTGCGGCAGGTCTACCTCGCCAGCACCGACGACTTGATCAACGTGCAGCCGAACCTCAGCCGGATCTTCGGTCCCGGTTCGGTTTTCGCCCTCGACGGTGTCGAGCACCGCAAGCGCCGCAAGCTGCTCGCCCCGCCATTCCACGGTCAGAGCATCAAGAACTACGAGAAGATCATCGAGGAGGAGACGCTCCGCGAGACGGCGACCTGGCCGGAAGGTGTCGAATTCCCCACCCTCGAGCCGATGAACAGGATCACGCTGAACGTCATCCTGCGCACGGTGTTCGGGGCCGACGGAGCCGAACTCGACTTTCTGCGAGAGATCATCCCGCCGTGGGCCAAGCTGGGGTCCCGCATGGCCACCTTGCCCGAACCGCCGTTCAGCACCGGACGGTTCAGCCCGTGGGGGCGGCTGGCGACCTTCCGCCGCCACTTCGACCGCACCGTTTTCGCGCTGATCGACAAGGCCGAAGCCGATCCCGCGCGCGATGAGCGCACCGACATCCTGGCGCTGTTGCTGCGCAGCACCTACGAGGACGGCACGCCGATGTCACGCCAGGACGTCTCCGACGAACTGCTCACGCTGTTGGGGGCGGGCCACGAAACGACCGCATCGACGCTCGGCTGGGCCTTCGAGCGGCTGCGCCGTCATCCCGAGGTGCTCGCCGAGCTGGTCAGGGAGAACGACGAGGGCGGCAACGAGTACCGCCAGGCCTTCATCAACGAACTGCAACGCAACCGGACCGTCATCGACTTCTCCGGCCGGCACGTACTCGCTCCGCATTTCGATCTCGGCGAGTGGCGAATTCCGCACGGCTACACCGTGATGGTGGCGCTGGCGAACATCCACGCCAACGCGGAGGTCTTTCCCGACCCCGAGCGCTTCGACCCGGACCGCTTCCTGGGTAAGCGACCGCCGACGGCGTGGGTGCCCTTCGGTGGCGGGACCCGCCGGTGCATCGGGGCGGCCTTCGCCAACGTCGAAATGGACGTGGTGCTACGAACGGTGCTGCGACACTTCGTGATCGAGACCGATGACGCGCCCGACGAGAAGGTGCATTTCCGCGGGATCGCGTTCACGCCGAAGGACGGCGGCCGGGTCGTGGTGCGACACCGGAATCAGCGCGAGAAGTCGTAAAGTGCTCCGAAACCTCGGCGTGTCGGGGGCACTTTGCGTCTGCTCGGCGGGTTACTGGCTGGCCGTCTCGCGCTTGGGCAGCTTCCAGCCCGGACGCGGGAAGTGGCAGGTGTAGCCGCTCGGATAGCGCTCGAGGTAGTCCTGGTGTTCGGGCTCGGCCTCCCAGAAGTCGCTCGCCGGTGTCACCTCGGTGACGACCTTGCCGGGCCACAGGCCGGAGGCGTCGACGTCGGCGATGGTGTCGAGCGCGATGCGCTTCTGCTCGTCGTCGAGGTAGAAGATCGCCGACCGGTAGCTGGTGCCGACGTCGTTGCCCTGCCGGTTCCTCGTGGTCGGATCGTGGATCTGGAAGAAGAACTCCAGCAGCGCGCGGTAGTCGGTCTGCGCCGGGTCGTAGACGATCTCGATCGCCTCGGCATGGCCGGGGTGGTTGCGGTAGGTGGCGTTGGCGTTCTCGCCGCCGGTGTAGCCGACGCGCGTCGACACCACACCGGGCTGCTTGCGGATCAGATCCTGCATGCCCCAGAAGCAACCGCCGGCCAGGATGGCCGTCTTGGTGGTGCTCATGCCGCTCCTCACTGTCGAACACTGTCGATACAAACTCTGTATACAACCCATAGTGCCTGTCGACGATTACGGTTGTGTGATGCGCACAGTCGTGGCCGTCATCGGGGTCGCGGTGCTGGCCGGCTGGGCCGCACCGGCGGCATCGGCGGAGACCGCGGTGCTCGCCGAACGTCCCGGCTACCAGGGTGTCGTGTTCACCGACAACCCGGCGATCGTCGACGCCCATCCCATGCGCGCCGAGTCGTTCAGCCGATCCGCCGATGACCGTGCAATCGGGGTGCATTTCACCACGGGCACGCCGCAGTGTTATGGCGTGCACGCCACGGTCCAGGAGACTCCCGACGTCGTGACCGTCGCGCTGCGCGGCGGCACGCTTCCCGAAGCCGTCGGCCGCGCGTGCATCATGATCGCCGTGTCGGGAACCCTCGACGTCGCGCTCGAGAATCCGCTGGGCGCTCGGCAGGTGCTGACCGCGTTCTGACACTCGACAAACGTCAGTAGAACGTGTTCTAGTTCTGGTTGTGACGAGCAGCACCTTCAGCCGTGACGAACTTGCCGCGGCGTTCGAGAAGTTCGAGGCGACGGTCGACCGGGCCGCCCAGACGAGGGACTGGGATCCCTGGGTTGAGCAGTACACCCCCGACGTCGTCTACGTCGAGCACGCGGCCGGCACCATGCGCGGCCGGGAAGAGGTTCGGGCCTGGATCTGGAAGACCATGGAGACGTTCCCCGGCAGCTACATGACGTCGTTCCCGTCACTGTGGGCGGTCTTCGACGAGCCGACCGGCCGAGTCATCTGCGAGCTCGACAACCCGATGCGCGATCCCGGCGACGGCACGATCATCAGCGCGACCAACATGTCGATCCTCACCTACGCAGGCGACGGGCTGTGGCGTCGGCAGGAGGACGTCTACAACCCCCTGCGGTTCGTCAAGGCGACGGTCAAATGGTGTCGCAAAGCCGCCGAACTGGGCACGCTGCCCGACGAGGCGGCGAGTTGGATGCGCCAGTATGGAGGCGGCCGGTGAGCAAGCTGGTCATCGGGGCCAACGGTTTCCTCGGCTCGCACGTCACCAGGCAATTGATCGGCGACGGGCACGACGTCCGCGTCATGGTCCGGCCGAACGCGAACACGACGGGCATCGACGATCTGTCCGTGCAACGGTTCCACGGCGACATCTGGGACGACGACACGTTGCGCGCCGCCATGACCGGAGTCGACGACGTGTACTACTGCGTCGTCGACACCCGCGGCTGGCTCAAGGATCCCGCCCCGCTGTTTCACACCAATGTCGACGGCACCCGCAATGTGCTCGAGATCGCCAAGGACATGAACCTGCACCGGTTCGTCTACACGAGCAGCTACGTGACGGTCGGACGCCGGCGCGGGCATGTGGCCACCGAGGACGACACGATCGTCGACAAGGGGCTGACACCGTACGTGCGGTCCCGCGTGCAGGCCGAGACGCTGGTGCTGCAGTACGCGCGCGAACACGGCCTGCCCGCGGTGGCGATGTGCGTATCGACCACCTACGGCAGCGGCGACTGGGGCCGCACCCCGCACGGCGCGATCATCGCCGGAGCCGCGTTCGGCAAGCTGCCGTTCGTGATGGACGGCATCGAGCTCGAGGCCGTCGGTGTCGACGACGCCGCGCGCGCCATGATCCTGGCCGCCGACCGGGGTCGCGTCGGCGAGCGTTACCTGATCTCGGAGAAGATGATCACCAATGCCGAGGTCGTCCGCATCGCCGCCGAGGCGGCGGGGATGCCGGCGCCGACCAAGTCGATCCCGCTGCCGGTCTCATACGCGATGGCCACGATGGGCAGCGTGAAGGCGCGGCTGACCGGCACCGACGAGAAACTGTCGCTGGAGTCGCTGCGGCTGATGCGCGCGGAAGCGCCGGTGGACTGCAGCAAGGCCAGACGCGAACTTGGCTGGGAGCCAAGGCCGGTCGAAGAGTCGATCCGCGAGGCGGCACGGTTCTGGGCCACCTTGCGGGACGCGCGACGCAAGAGCAAGGCCGGCTGAACGGCGCGCCGACGCGTGTTCAACTGCTGGCGTTGTCGATTCGATCGCGACTAGCGTCGCAGAGGTGCCCGACAAACTGCACGTCGACCTGTCCGGGGCGCCGCAGACCATGCTGGCGACCTTCTACGCCAAGGCGCTCGATGCCGATCTACCCGTGCCCATCCTCGGCGACCGGTTTGCCAAGGACATCGTGGACCGGATCGACTACGACTGGTCGAAGACATCGATCACCGCGGCCAATTCAGCGTCGGTGACCACACGCAGCGCCCACTTCGACACGTGGGCGCGCCAATTCCTGGCGGTGCACCCCGAAGCCGTCGTCCTTCATCTGGGGTGTGGGCTGGACGCGCGGGCGTTCCGGGTTGATCCGGGACCGGGCGTCGACTGGTTCGACATCGACTATCCCGATGTCGCCGATCTGCGTAAGCAGCTCTACCCAGAGCGGGAGCACTACCGCGTCATCGCCGCATCGGTAACCGATCCGGCGTGGCTGACCGAAATACCCTCCGACCGACCGGCTTTGATGATCGGCGAGGGCCTGACCATGTACCTGACCGAGGCGGACGGGGTTGCACTGCTGCGGCGCATAGTCGACGGTTTCCCGTCCGGCGAACTGCATTTCGACGCGTTCAACCGACTCGGCATCCGGTCGCAGTGGATGAACGCGGTGGTGCGGCGTGCAGGCGCGACGCTGTACTGGGGTATCGACGGCCCCGACGACATCATCGACGCGGTGCCCGGCGTCCGGCTACTGGCCTGGATGTCCCCGTTCGACTCGCCGTCGTTCCGTGCGGTCGCGTGGTACTACCGGGCGTTGGGTCGGGCGATGTCGGTGCTGCCGTCGCTGCGCTACATGGCGCAGTATCACCGCTACGCGTTCTGAGCGTTGCGCTCGAAACTGAAGGTCTGCACGAGAAACCGCCCTCGGATCGGCGAGCACAAGCTCAGTCTCGGCGGCTAGCGAACGTTGAGTTCGGCGATCACCTCGGCGTACAGCCGCGCCTTGATCGTGCCGAAGACTGCGCCGGCCTTCGCGGCCAATGCCTCCGCCCGGTGGACCGCCGCGTCGACCACGTCCGCCTCGCCCGCGGTCTGCGCGACGATCCCCGCCGCGAGCGCGTCATCACCGCCGTAGCGTCGCGCCGTCGTCATCGCCTCGTGTGCGGTGGCGATCGGCAGCCGGGAGCGGATGAGCGCGTTCATCCCCGCGGTGAACGGGATGCCGAGATCGACCTCCGGTAGGCAGAAGTAGCCGCGGTCGGCGCGCATGACGATCAGGTCGTGAGCCAGCGCCAGCATCGCGCCCGCGGCGAACGCGTGCCCCTGCACCGCGGCGACGATCGGTGCCGGGAAGGCCAGCACGCGGGCGAACAGGGCATGCACGTCGGCCAGGTTCGCTTCTGCGGCATCCGGATTGGCGGCCATGAAGTCCAGGTCGAGCCCGTTGGAGTAGAACTTGCCCTCGCCCGTCGTGACCACGGCCTTCGGCCCGTCGGTGGCCTCCACCTCGTCGAGAGCCGAATTGATCGCCGCCAACCTGTCCGGGTGGAAGCGGTTCTCGTCGGCGCCGAGGGTCAGCACGAATACCGCGCCGCGTTTGTCCAATGTCGCCGCCGAGGCGGCTCCGGGCTGCAGATCGGCCATCGGCTAGCGCAATCCCTCGGCTTTTTCCTTCAACCGCTGCAGCGTCCGGCGGATGTGCTCGGCGTTGGCGGCCTTGCGGTCTTTCACGCCGGTGGCCCAACCGGCCGGCGCACGAAACCAGCCGGGCCGCCGATCCCACGTCCGCTCGGTCACCGTGCATCCGCCGTCGGTCGCGGTGATGTCATAGCGCCAGTGTGCGACCGGAATCACCGCACTTCGCACATCGAACGCGAAGGCCCTGCCGGGTTCGGCGGCGGTAACGGTGCAGGTGGTGGTCCAGGTGCGTGACCCGTTGCGGTTATGGCCCCGAAACACCGCGCCGGGCCGTGCCGCATCGCCCTTGCGCCACTCCATCGCATGCGCCTCCTCGGCCAGCGACGCCAGCGTCGGTAGGTCGGTGATCAACCGGTACACCGTGTCGGGTTCGGCGTCGATGGTGACTTCTGCCTGTGCGGTGGCCGGACCGGATTCGCTCATGTGCAAATCCTAGGCAGGAATCCTCAGCGGTGGTTCGCGCGTTGGCAATCACATGAGACCTGTCCTCAAGCCCAGTCCCACGCATCCGATCACCGTCGAGCCGACCGGCAGGCACGTCACCGTGCGGGTGGCCGGCGAGGTCGTCGCCGAAAGCGATCGCGCCGTGACGCTGCAGGAGTCCACTTACCCGGCGGTCTACTACATTCCGCGCGACGACGTCGTCGTCGACCGGCTCCGGCCCAGCGACACCGAAACCTACTGTCCCTTCAAGGGCGACGCCGGCTACTACCACGTCGTCACCGAAGGCGGCACGACCGTCGAAGACGCCGTGTGGACCTACGAGAAGCCCTATCCCGCCGTCGCTCCGATCGCCGGCCACGTCGCGTTCTATCCGGACAAGGCCGACGTCATCGTCACATAGCCTTGGTCGGTGCACACCTCGGCCAGCGTCGTCTTCGACGGACCGGCCAGCCCCGGTTTGACCCTGGCGCCGCTGCGTCGCGGTCGTAAGGACCCCTGCTACTTCGACGCACCCGACGGCGCGATCTGGCGGACCAGCCTCATGCGCAGCGGCCCGGTGACAGCGCGCATCACGAAATCGGCGCCAGGCACTGTCGACTGCGAAGCCTGGGGCGCCGGCGCAGCCGAGTTCGTCGAGGCACTGCCGGCTCAACTCGGCGCATACGACGACAGCCTCGGCTTCCTACCCGCCGACCCGACGATCGCCGCGGCGCAGCGTCGAGTGCGCCACCTGCGGCTGGGCCGGACCGACCGGGTGCTCGAAGCGCTCATTCCCGCCGTGCTCGAACAGCGGGTCTACGGCAAAGACGCGCGCCGCGCGTGGCGCCTTCTGGTGACGAAATACGGCGCGCCGGCGCCCGGCCCGGCCCCCGCACACATGCGCGTTCCGCCGCCCGGCGAGATCTGGCGGCGGATCCCGTCGTGGGAGTTCCACCGGGCCAACGTCGACCCGCGCCGCGCCCGCACGGTCGTCGGATGCGCGCAGCGCGCGGACTCGCTGGAACGACTCGGCGCCCGCTCACCCGCGCGGGCCCGAGCCGCGATGGCGTCGCTGCCCGGGGTCGGCGAGTGGACCGCGGCCGAGACGGCGCAGCGCGCGTTCGGTGACGCCGATGCGCTGTCGGTCGGCGACTACCACCTGGCGAAGATGGTCGGCTGGAGCCTGCTGGGCCACCCCATCGACGACGCCGAAATGGTCGAGCTGCTCGAGCCGCTTCGACCGCACCGCCACCGCGCGGTGCGGCTGTTGGAAGTCAGCGGGCTGGCGGTGCTGCCGCGGTTCGGACCACGCATGGCGATCCCGAACCTCGTCGATTTGTGACGTGCGCGGCGGCGTGATTACCGCCCAGCGGCAGCGGGTAGTCCGACGGTCGACACCGTATGCGTGCGAAGGAGTTTTTGATGTCTGAGTACACCGTCCCCGGCATGACCGACAAGCAGGCCACCCAGGTCGCCGAACTCCTGCAGAAGCAGTTGAGCCGATACAACGACCTGCACCTGACCCTCAAGCACATTCACTGGAATGTCGTGGGACCGAACTTCATCGGCGTGCACGAGATGATCGACCCGCAGGTGGAGCTGGTGCGCGGTTACGCCGACGAGGTCGCCGAGCGCATCGCGACCCTCGGCTTCGCGCCGAAGGGCACACCGGGCGCGATCATCGAGGACCGGTCCTGGGACGACTACTCCATCGAGCGCGACACCGTGCAGGCACACCTCGCGGCGCTCGATCTGGTCTACGACGGCGTCATCGAGGACACCCGCCGAAACATCGAGGAAACCGAGGATCCGGACCCGGTCACCCAGGACATGCTGATCGGCCACGCCGCCGAGCTGGAGAAGTTCCAGTGGTTCGTGCGAGCGCATCTGGAGAACTCCGGCGGTCAGCTGGCCAACAAGGGCGCTTCGACGGAGAAGGGCGCCGCCAGTCAGGCCAAGAAGAAGTCTCCGGTCAAGTAGCCGGCGAGTCCCCGAAGGCATCCCCGAGGGCATCGTCTCGCACCGGCCGGTCGGCCAACTCCTCTCGACGGCCGAACAGGTGGGGGTAGGCGAGGCCCGCGAGCGCCGCACCGACCAACGGTGCGAGCCAGAACGCCCACAACTGCGCGGGTGCGCCGTCGCCGTTGAAGAACGCCACCCCGGTCGAGCGCGCCGGGTTGACCGACGTGTTGGAGATCGGGATCGAGATGAGGTGAATCAGCGTCAGGGTCAAGCCGATCGACAAGCCGGCGAAGCCCTTCGGCGCGCGGTCGTCGGTCGAGCCGAGGATCACCAACATGAACAGACCGGTCAGCACCACCTCGGTGATCAGCACCGCCCACAACGAATAACCGCCGGGCGAGTGGTCGCCGTAGCCGTTGGCCGCCATGTTTCCCGTTGCGGTCCAACCTGGCTGGCCCTTGGCGATCACATAGATGATCAAGCCCGCAGCGACGCCGCCGATCACCTGGGTGATCCAGTAGGGCGCCAGCGCCTTCCACTCGACGCGCCGGGCCAGTGCCGCGCCGAGGGTGACGGCGGGATTGAAGTGGCCGCCGGAGATGGTGCCGAACGCGTACACACCGGTGAGCACCGTGAGGCCGAATGCCAATGCGACACCGAGGAATCCGATGCCCAGCGATGTTCCGTCAGCGTCGACGAACTTCGCGGCGAACACCGCGCTGCCGCAACCGCCGAGAACCAACCAGAACGTTCCGATGAATTCCGCTGCCAATCGGTGCAGCATCGTGGGGGCGTCCATACGGTGAGGGTCACATGTGTGGCAACCGTTGCGAACGTTCGTGGCCGAATCGTGGCGCGACAGAGACGGTCACCATCCGATCGCGACCCTGCCGTGACCGGTGTCAGTCGGCGCGTTGCTGCGCCTGCTCGGTTTCGCGGTCGAGGCGCTGCGCCTGGTAGATCGACACGTCGGTGCGCGATATCAGCAGATAGGCGATTCCGACCGCCACCATCGCGCACGGGATCACCGAGAAGGACCCGGTCATCTCCGCCACCATGATCATCACGGCCAGTGGCGCATGGGCGACGCTGCCGAAGCAGGCCATCATGCCGACGACGACGAAGACGGCTGGAGTGTCGGGAATGCCTGGTGCCTGCACGAGGTCGCCGAGGCGCCACACCGCGGCACCGACGAACGCGCCGATCACGACACCCGGTCCGAAGATGCCGCCGGACCCGCCCGTGCCGATCGACAGCGATGTCGCGACGATCTTGGCCAGCGGCAGCACCAGAACGATCCACAGCGGGATGGCCATCAAAGTGTCGGTGGCGGTGGCCTTTTGGGCCCAGCCGTAGCCGCTGGCAAGGATCTGCGGGATGACGAGCGCCAGCAGTCCGACGGCCAACCCGCCCAGCGCGGGCTTGAGCACCGTGTTGCCGGGCAGGCGCTTGGTCAGTGCGACGGTGCCGTAGAAGATGCGGGCGTAGAGGTATCCGACGCCGGCGGCGACGATGCCGAGCACGACGAACCAGCTCAGGTCCAGCGGGTGGTCGAACCGGTAGTCGGCGGCGACGAACCCGAACAGCGGGTCGAACCCCAGGATCGATCCGAGCACGGCGTAGGCGGTGGCCGAGGTGATGAAACCGGGGATGAGCGCCTTGTAGTCGAAGTCCCGCCGGTACACGATCGAGGCGGCCAAGACCGCGCCGCCCAGCGGCGCCCCGAAAATGGCCCCGATACCCGAGCCGATGCCGAGCGATACCGCAATACGCCCGTCCTCATCGGAGAGGTCCAGCCACCGCGTGAGCATGGACCCGAAGCCCGCCGAGATCTGCGCCGCGGGGCCCTCGCGACCGCCCGAGCCGCCCGAACCGATGGTCAAGGCGCTGGCGATCGTCTTGACCACGATGGCCTGACCGCGGATCGCGCGGGGATCGGTGTGCACCGCTTCGATCGCGCTGTCGGTGCCGTGGCCCTCGGCCTCCGGCGCGAATTTCGCGACCAGCCATGCCGATACGAGCGCGCCGCCACACGCCACCAGCGGGATCGCCCACGGTCGGTCGAAGCCGGCCGAGCCGGGATCACCGCCGTCGCCGACCGGTTCGGGAATGCGATAGCCGGCGAGTTCACCGAGCAGCAAGCGGCCCGCGTAGTCGAGCGCCAGATAGAACACCACCGCGCCGAGTCCGGCGATGACGCCGATCGCGATCCCGAGGATCAGCCACTTCCGGATGTATCCGGAGCGACGAATGAATCCGCCCAGACCGCCGCCGGTTTCGCGGGTCTCGGGCATGGTCTCCAGATGCTAGTGCGATCGTCAGCGGTATGCGGTCAGTCTCGCGATGATCGCCGCTTCTCCACCGGGGCCGACGGCTTTCGCCTCACTCACGCCCGTACTGCGTCCGATACGCAAAGCCGTTCCGGCATAATGGGATTCGGCACCGCTATGGAACGGCCGCAAGAAGTTGACGTGCAGGGAGGACGTCCGTAGCGGCCGGTCGGGGCGGTCGGCGTTGAGTGCCGCCGACGCCACCAGTTCCAGCGCCATGGCCGACACGCCGCCGTGCACGATGCCGATGGAGTTGTTCAGCACGGGGTCGTCGTCCTGCAGCAGAATCGGACCCGCACCGCCGCTCTCGGCGACCCGCACCGCCATCCGGTCGGCGAGTGTGCCCGCTGGCAGAGGTCCGGTCGGGCCGTCGGGAAACGGTGCCAGGTTGTCGGGCGAGCGGATGTAGAACGAACGGACGGTGGCGGTGGCCAACACGGTGTCGCGGTGGGCAAGCTCGCATGTCGCCAACACCACGTTGCGCTTCCTCCCGAACGGCTGCGCCGTCGCCACCACCGGAACTTCCGGTGCGGCCGCGACGATGTCAACGGCGTCGGGGTCGGCTTCGAGCGACAGCTCACTGGATACCGTCCACTCGTCGGCGGCGCGTCGCCGGTGGTTGACGAGGCCGCAGGCGTGGTCGACCAGCATCGCCAGCGGTGCGACGGTCGGGGCGCCGGTCAGTGGGTTCACCATCGCGCCGACCGGAATGGAGGCCACACACTCGTGGGCCGCATCGCGCGACGTCACGATGCCGAACCGGCCCAAGGGAGTGTTCAGAGGGTGTGACATCGGATCCAGCGTCGCCGATCGGCGGTGGCGCTATACCCCTAGGGGGTATACGATGGCGGCATGACGCACGTCGAGCACGGCCAACACCACCCAGATACTGCGACGGCCGGGCATACCGAACACGGCCACGCCGGCCACGCCGGGCACGCCGACCACGTCGCAGAGTTCCGGCGATTGTTCTGGAGCATGCTCGTACTCGCGGTTCCGACCGTCGCGCTGTCCGGCATGTTCGCGATGATCCTCGGCTACTCCATCCCCGACATCCCCGGAATCAAGTGGGTGTCGCCGGTGCTGGGCACCGTGATGTACCTCTGGGGAGGACGGCCCTTCCTGTCCGGCGCGATCAGTGAGATCCGTTCCCGCGCACCGGGGATGATGCTGCTGATCGGTTTGGCGATCACCGTGGCCTTCCTGTCGTCGTGGGGCGCCAGCCTCGGCGTGCTGCACCACCAGCTTGATTTCTGGTGGGAGCTGGCGCTGCTGATCGTGATCATGCTGCTCGGTCACTGGATCGAGATGCGCTCGCTCGCGCAGACCACCTCGGCGCTCGATTCCCTGGCCGCGCTGCTGCCCGACGAGGCCGAACGGATCGTCGACGGCGGCACGGAGACGGTCTCGCCGGCCGAGCTGAAACTCGGCGACGTCGTGCTGGTCCGGCCCGGTGGCAACGTGCCGGCCGACGGCGACATCGTCGACGGCGCCGCGGACGTCGACGAATCGATGGTCACCGGTGAATCGCGCCCGGTCCGGCGGGCCGTCGGCGACCATGTCGTAGCCGGCACCGTCGCCACCGATTCGGCGTTGCGGGTGAAGGTCAGCGCAGTCGGCGACGACACCACGCTCGCCGGTATCCAGCGGTTGGTCACCGAGGCGCAGAACTCGTCGTCACGGGCGCAGCGGCTGGCCGACAAGGCGGCCGGCTGGCTGTTCTGGTTCGCGCTGTCGGCGGCGGTCGTCACCGCGGTGGTGTGGTCGTTCCTCGGAATGCCCGACGAAGCGGTCGTGCGGACCATCACCGTGCTCGTGATCGCCTGCCCGCACGCCCTTGGCCTGGCGATACCGCTGGTGGTGTCCATCGCGACCGAACGCGCCGCGCGCGGGGGCGTGCTCGTCAAGGACCGGCTCGCGCTGGAGAGCATGCGGACCGTCGACGCCGTGCTCTTCGACAAGACCGGCACGCTGACCAGGGGAGAACCGACGGTCACCGCGGTCGCCACGGCGCACGCCGATGCCGCTGACGATGTGCTGGCGCTGGCCGCGGCCGCCGAAGCGGACTCCGAACATCCGCTGGCGCGCGCGATAGTCGCGGCCGCACGTCACCGCAATCTGACGCTGCCGCCATCGACGGAGTTCAGCTCCTCACCCGCGGTCGGCGTCACGGCCACGGTCGACGGCCGAACCGTGCAGGTCGGTGGCCCGCGAATGCTGGCGGAGGCGGGTCAGGCCGAACTGCCCGAAACTGCGCAGTGGCGCGACGAGGGCGCGATCGTCCTGCACGTCGTCGCCGACGGCGAGGTCGTCGGCGCGGTGAAGCTCGCCGACGAGGTGCGGCCGGAGTCCCGGCAGGCGGTCGCGGCGCTGCGCAAACTGGGTGTCGAAGTGGTGATGATCACCGGCGACGCGGAGCCGGTCGCGCGGGCGGTGGCCGCCGACCTCGGCATCGAGCGGGTGTTTGCCGGCGTCCGCCCCGAGGACAAGGCGGCGAAGGTCGCCGAGCTGCAGGACGAGGGCCGAAAGGTGGCGATGGTCGGAGACGGCGTCAACGACGCCCCGGCCCTCGCGCAGGCCGACGTCGGCATCGCGATCGGTGCGGGTACCGACGTGGCGATCGCCTCGGCCGGGGTGATACTGGCCGGCTCGGATCCGCGCTCGGTGTTGTCGGTGATCCTGTTGTCGCGGGCGTCGTATCAAAAGATGAAGCAAAACCTTTGGTGGGCAGCCGGTTACAACATTGTGTCGGTACCGCTTGCCGCGGGCGTGCTGGCGCCGGTCGGCTTCGTGCTGCCGATGTCGGTCGGTGCGATCCTGATGTCGGCGTCGACGGTGGTGGTGGCGCTGAACGCGCAACTTCTGCGTCGGCTCGACCTCGACCCCGAAGCCAGCCTGAAAGCCGTTTCTTAAGAATCTGACTAGGCTTTTGGCAAAGCGCTATGGGACAATTTCACCAGGCCAGAATGGTGTCTAGTCTATGTCAGCAAACCGCACGGCTTGCCGGAGCCCTGGTGTGATGTATACCGCATCCGGCCAGTGCTCACCGGCATCCGACGAAAACGCCATCCGGACAGGGGATTTCGCTGCTCAGCGGGCTGGTGACCAAACGCCGTCTGCTCGGTCGGTCAGCCGTGGTTAGGTGCCGCTAAGTTGGCATGTCACCCGGTGTTTGTCATATCGTTTTCTTCACTTGAGGCAAGTGGGAAAAGGCCGGCGTTCGATGCTGCACGAAGGCACTCCATAGCCGGGGCCGGCGAAACGCCATGGTCTACGGCTGCCAGGCAGAAGCTTCGTGAGACCTGCGGAAAAAGGGTAGGTGGGAATGGCGCCCAACAGCCAGGGGCTGTACGACCCCGCGTTCGAGCATGACGCATGCGGCGTGGCCATGGTCGCCGACATGCACGGGCGTCGCAGCCGCGACATCGTCGACAAGGCCATCACCGCTCTGGTGAACCTGGAGCACCGTGGTGCCCAGGGCGCCGAACCGAACACCGGCGACGGCGCGGGCATCATGCTGCAGGTCCCGGACGAGTTCCTGCGCGCGGTGGTCGACTTCGACCTGCCCGAACCGGGCAGTTACGCCACCGGTATCGCGTTCCTCCCGCAGTCGTCGAAGGATGCGGCGACCGCGTGCGAGGCCGTCGAGAAGATCGCCGAGGCCGAGGGGCTCGAGGTGCTGGGCTGGCGCGAGGTGCCCATCGACGATTCACCGCTGGGCGCGTTGGCCCGCGACGCGATGCCGACGTTCCGGCAGCTGTTCCTGTCGGGCGCCTCGGGCATGGAACTGGAACGCCGCGCCTACGTGGTGCGCAAGCGGGCCGAACACGAGCTCGGTACCAAGGGGCCGGGCCAGGACGGGCCGGGACGCGAAACCGTCTACTTCCCAAGCCTTTCCGGCCAGACCTTCGTCTACAAGGGCATGCTGACCACCCCGCAGCTCAAGGCGTTCTACCTCGACCTGCAGGACGACCGGCTCACCAGTGCGCTGGGCATCGTGCACTCGCGCTTCTCGACCAACACGTTCCCGTCGTGGCCGCTGGCGCATCCGTTCCGGCGCATCGCCCACAACGGCGAGATCAACACCGTCACCGGCAACGAGAACTGGATGCGGGCGCGCGAGGCGCTGATCAAGACGGACGTGTTCGGCCCGAATCAGGATCTCGACAAGATCACCCCCGTGTGTACCCCCGGAGCGTCGGACACCGCGCGGTTCGACGAGGTGCTGGAGTTGCTGCACCTCGGGGGCCGCAGCCTGCCGCACGCCGTGCTGATGATGATCCCGGAGGCCTGGGAGCGGCACGAGACGATGGATCCCGCCCGGCGGGCCTTCTACCGGTATCACGCGTCGCTGATGGAGCCGTGGGACGGCCCGGCGTCGATGACGTTCACCGACGGCACGGTGATCGGCGCCGTCCTGGACCGTAACGGTCTTCGGCCGTCGCGCATCTGGGTCACCCGCGACGGTCTGGTCGTGATGGCCTCCGAGGCCGGCGTGCTCGACCTCGACCCGTCGACCGTCGTGAAGAAGATGCGCCTGCAGCCCGGCCGCATGTTCCTGGTCGACACCTCCAAAGGCCGCATCGTCGACGACGAGGAGATCAAGGCCGAACTGGCCGCCGAGCAGCCGTATCGGGAGTGGCTCGACGCCGGCCTGTTCCACCTCGACGAGCTGCCGCCGGGTGACTATGTGCGCATGCCGCATCACCGAGTGGTGTTGCGCCAGCAGATCTTCGGCTACACCTACGAGGAGCTCAACCTGTTGGTGGCGCCGATGGCGCGCACCGGCGCCGAGCCGATCGGTTCGATGGGCACCGACACCCCGATCGCGGTGCTCTCGACGCGGCCGCGGATGCTCTACGACTACTTCCAGCAGCTGTTCGCTCAGGTGACCAACCCGCCGCTGGACGCCATCCGCGAAGAGGTGGTGACCAGTCTGCAGGGCACGCTCGGTCCCGAGGGTGATCTGCTCAACCCGAACGCCGAGTCCTGCCGCCAGATCGTGCTGCCGCAGCCGATCCTGCGCAACGCCGAACTGTCGAAGCTGATCTGCGTCGACCCCGACCACGAGATCCGCGGCCACAAGCACGGTATGCGCGCGGCTGTGATCCGGTGTCTGTATCCGGTCAACCGCGGCGGGCAGGGCCTCAAAGAGGCACTGGACAACGTGCGAGCCAAGGTGTCGACCGCGATCCGCGAAGGTGCGCGCATCATCGTGCTCTCCGACCGCGAATCCAACGAGCAGATGGCGCCGATCCCGTCGCTGTTGTCCGTCTCGGCCGTCCACCACCACCTGGTGCGGGAACGCACCCGCACGAAGGTGGGCCTGGTCGTCGAGGCCGGCGATGCCCGCGAGGTGCACCACATGGCGTGCCTCGTCGGCTTCGGCGCCGCCGCGATCAACCCGTACATGGCGTTCGAGTCGATCGAGGACATGGTCGACCGCGGCGTGATCACCGGCATCACCAGCGACCAAGCCAAGACCAACTACGTCAAGGCGGCCGGCAAGGGCGTGCTGAAGGTGATGTCGAAGATGGGCATCTCGACGCTGGCCTCCTACACCGGCGCGCAGCTGTTCCAGGCCATCGGAATCAGCCAGCAGGTGCTCGACGAGTACTTCACGGGGCTGACGTGCCCGGTCGGCGGCATCGAGCTCGACGACATCGCCGACGACGTCGCGTCCCGGCACGCGCTGGCCTACCTGGATCGGCCCGACGAATGGGCGCACCGCGAGCTCGAGGTCGGCGGCGAATACCAGTGGCGCCGCGAGGGCGAGTACCACCTGTTCAACCCGGACACCGTCTTCAAGCTGCAGCACTCGACGCGCACCGGCCAGTACGACATCTTCAAGGAATACACCAAGCTGGTCGACGACCAGAGCGAGCGGATGGCCTCGCTGCGTGGGCTTCTCAAGTTTCGCGAGGGTGTCCGTTCGCCGGTTCCGCTCGACGAGGTGGAACCCGCCAGCGAGATCGTCAAGCGGTTCTCCACCGGGGCGATGAGCTACGGTTCGATCTCCGCCGAAGCACACGAGACACTGGCGATCGCGATGAACCGCCTTGGCGGACGGTCGAACTCGGGTGAGGGTGGCGAAGACGTCAAACGCTTCGACCGGGACGAGAACGGCGACTGGCGCCGCAGCGCCATCAAGCAGGTGGCGTCCGGCCGGTTCGGCGTGACGAGCCATTATCTGAGCAACTGCACCGACATCCAGATCAAGATGGCGCAGGGCGCGAAACCCGGTGAGGGCGGGCAGCTTCCGGGCGGCAAGGTGTACCCGTGGGTGGCCGAGGTGCGGCACTCGACGCCCGGCGTCGGGCTGATCTCACCCCCACCGCACCACGACATCTACTCGATCGAGGACCTGGCGCAGCTGATCCACGACCTCAAGAACGCCAATCCGCAGGCGCGGGTACACGTCAAGCTGGTCTCCGAGAATGGAGTGGGAACGGTGGCCGCAGGTGTCTCGAAAGCACATGCGGATGTCGTGCTGATCTCCGGGCACGACGGCGGCAC
The DNA here is from genome assembly GCF_001500065.1 of Mycobacterium sp. IS-3022. GTDB lineage: Bacteria > Actinomycetota > Actinomycetes > Mycobacteriales > Mycobacteriaceae > Mycobacterium. Next base: position 29,516 of record NZ_LQIN01000048.1, on the reverse strand, counting down.
CGGCGCGACGCCGCTGACGTCGATGAAGCACGCCGGCGCGCCGTGGGAGCTCGGCTTGGCCGAGACCCAGCAGACGTTGCTGCTCAACGGTCTTCGGGACCGCATCGTCGTGCAGGTCGACGGGCAGCTCAAGACCGGCCGCGATGTCGTGGTCGCCGCGCTGCTGGGCGCCGAGGAGTTCGGCTTCGCCACCGCGCCGCTGGTGGTGTCGGGCTGCATCATGATGCGCGTCTGCCACCTCGACACCTGCCCCGTCGGCGTGGCGACCCAGAACCCGGTGCTGCGCGAGCGGTTCACCGGCAAGCCGGAGTTCGTCGAGAACTTCTTCATGTTCATCGCCGAAGAAGTGCGTGAAATGATGGCGCAGTTGGGCTTCCGCACGGTCAACGAGATGGTCGGGCAGGTCGGCGCGCTGGACACCACGAAGGCCGCCGAGCACTGGAAGGCCTACAAGCTCGACCTGGCGCCTGTGTTGCACGAGCCCGAGTCGGCGTTCATGAACCAGGATCTGTACTGCAGTTCGCGCCAGGACCACGGCCTCGACAAGGCGCTCGACCAGCAGCTGATCGTGATGTGTCGCGAAGCGCTGGATTCCGGCTCGCCGGTGCGATTCTCGACCACCATCGCCAACGTCAACCGCACGGTCGGCACCATGCTCGGCCACGAAGTGACGAAAGCTTATGGCGGCCAGGGACTGCCGGACGGCACCATCGACATCACGTTCGACGGCTCGGCGGGTAACAGCTTCGGCGCCTTCGTGCCGAAGGGCATCACCCTGCGGGTCTACGGCGACGCCAACGACTACGTCGGCAAGGGTCTGTCGGGCGGTCGGATCGTCGTGCGCCCGTCGGACAATGCGCCGATCGACTACGTCGCCGAGGACAACATCATCGCCGGCAACGTGATCCTGTTCGGCGCCACCAGCGGACAGGCGTTCATCCGCGGCCAGGTCGGTGAGCGGTTCGCGGTACGCAACTCCGGCGCGCACGCCGTCGTCGAAGGCGTGGGCGACCACGGTTGCGAGTACATGACCGGCGGCAAGATCGCGATCCTCGGACCGACGGGCCGCAACTTCGCCGCGGGCATGTCGGGTGGTGTCGCCTACGTCTACGACCCCGACGGCACGCTGCCGGGCAATCTCAACGCCGAGATGGTGGAACTCGAGGAGCTCGACGACGAGGATCTCGAGTGGCTGGGGGCGATGATCCAGGCCCACGTGGACGCCACCGATTCCGCTGTCGGAGCACGCATTCTGAACGACTGGAACAACAACGTGAAGCACTTCACCAAGGTGATGCCCCGCGACTTCAAGCGGGTGCTCGAGGCGATCGCCGAAGCGGAACGCAACGGCGGCAATGTCGACGAAGCGATCATGGCGGCCGCCAGTGGCTGACCCACGCGGCTTCCTCAAGTACACCCAGCGCGAGACCCCGCAGCGGCGGCCCGTGCCGATTCGCCTGCGCGACTGGAAAGAGGTCTACGAGGACTTCTCCCACGACACGCTGCGCGAGCAGGCGACCCGTTGCATGGACTGCGGTATCCCGTTCTGCCACAACGGCTGTCCCCTCGGTAACCTGATCCCCGAGTGGAACGACCTGGTCCGCAACGACCGCTGGCGCGACGCGATCGAGCGGCTGCACGCGACGAACAACTTCCCCGAGTTCACCGGCCGGCTCTGCCCCGCCCCGTGTGAGGGCTCGTGCGTGCTCGGCATCAACCAGGATCCCGTCACGATCAAGCAGATCGAGGTCGAGATCATCGACAAGGCGTTCGACGAGGGGTGGGTGACGCCTCTGCCGCCGGAGGTCAAGACGGGCAAGAAGGTCGCCGTCGTCGGCTCCGGCCCTGCGGGATTGGCTGCCGCCCAGCAGCTCACCCGCGCCGGACACAGCGTCACGCTGTTCGAGCGCGACGACCGGATCGGCGGCCTGCTGCGCTACGGCATCCCTGAGTTCAAGATGGAGAAGCGCCACATCGACCGTCGTCTCGAGCAGATGGCGGCCGAGGGCACCGAGTTTCGCACCGGCGTCAACGTCGGTATCGATATATCAGCGCAGCAGCTGCGCAAGGACTTCGACGCGGTGGTGCTCGCCGGTGGCGCGACGGCGCGTCGCGACCTGCCGATACCCGGGCGTGAACTCGACGGCATCCACCAGGCGATGGAGTACCTGCCGTGGTCCAACCGCGTGCAGCTCGGCGACCCGGTGACCGATGAGAACGGTCTGCCGCCCATCCACGCCAAGGGCAAGAAAGTCATCATCATCGGCGGCGGCGACACCGGCGCCGACTGCCTCGGCACGGCGCACCGACAGGGCGCGGCCAGCGTGCATCAGTTCGAGATCATGCCGCGCCCGCCCGAGACGCGCGCCGACTCGACGCCGTGGCCCGTCTACCCGCTGATGTTCCGGGTGTCGTCTGCTCACGAGGAAGGCGGGGAGCGGGTCTACTCGGTCAACACCGAGGAGTTCGTGGGCAAGGACGGCCGGGTGACCGGCCTGCGCGGTCACGAGGTCAAGATGAACGCCGGCAAGTTCGAGAAGGTCGAGGGCACCGAGTTCGAGATGGAAGCCGACCTCGTGCTGCTCGCGATGGGATTCACCGGACCCGAACGCGAAGGTCTGCTCACCGACCTGAATGTGGAGATCAACGAGCGGGGCAACGTCGCGCGCGATGCCGACTTCTGCTCGTCGGTGCCCGGCGTGTTCGTGGCCGGCGACATGGGTCGGGGTCAGTCGCTGATCGTGTGGGCGATCGCCGAGGGCCGCGCCGCCGCTGCCGGTGCCGACCGCTATCTGATGGGGCACTCCGCGCTTCCCGCGCCGATCACGCCGACCGCCGCCCCGCAGCGTTAGCTCCTGCCCGCGACACGCGGAACAATGACCGGCTTTTCGGTGTGCTCGCGGGACAGTAGGGGCGGTGATCGGCCGCTACGGATCCGCCCGCGCCGGGTTGCAGCTCAATCGGCGCAACTTCATCGCGGCGTTGTCCATCGCCACGGTCGGCGCCATCGGTCTGAGCCGCTGTGCCACCGGCGAACCACCGCGCGTGGCGGGTGCGGCCGCGTCGCAGCCACCGTCGACCGGCCTGTTGCCGCCGCCACCGAAGTCGTCGCGGATCGCGCTGCCGGGCGGCGGAGTGCTGAGCAGCCTGCCCGGAGACGGGGATCTGTTGGCGCTGACCGTCGATGACGGTGTCGACAGCGGCGTCGTCCGGGCCTACACCCAGTTCGCCAAGGACACCGGCGTCCGGCTGACGTACTTCGTCAACGGCGTCTATCGGTCCTGGACCGATCACGTCGATCTGCTGCGGCCGATGGTCGACGATGGCCGGATCCAGTTGGCCAACCACACCTGGTCACACCCGGACCTCACCAAGCTGCCGCTGGTCGACGTGGCGGAACAGTTCCGACGCAACCACGAGTTCCTCTGGAAGACATACGGAGTCGACGCGCGGCCGTACTTCCGGCCGCCCTATGGAGCACACAACCCGCATGTCGACAAGGTGTCGGCCGAACTCGGCTACACCGTCGACACGTTGTGGTCCGGCTCGTTGGAGGACCACGTGTGGATCCCCGCCGACGAAGTCGTCAAGATGGCCGACAGGCATTTCACCGCGCAGGCGATCGTGATCGGCCACCTCAACCACGCGCCCGTCACCGAGGTGTACGGCCGCCTGGTCGGGATCATCCGCGCCCGACGGCTACGCACGGTCACGCTGGACGACGTGTTCCTCAAGCCGTGAACCCGTGGAGCGCCCAGCAGGTGCGATTGTGAACCTGGCGACGCTTTGCCGGCGTGTCGCGTCGGAATCCGCACAAACGGGCCCGAGTCCTCCGAAGGCCGGACCTCTACATTCACTTCTGTCACTCTAAAAACATCCGATTATTTGTCGGCGCGCCTTGCATAGTTTGCCGGTACTTGGGCGTCTAATGACTTCATGAGGGCACTGCGGTAATGTGAGCCCCCGGTCAGCTATCGGTTTCGACACAGGAGTCAGTTCCGTGTATGTCAACCCGCTATCCCGGTCACGGGTGAGCCGAATCGCCTGGTCACTGCTACGTCATCCCCTGAAGAGCCGCGAATTCCCGGCCAAGGCAGAGCGCCTGATCACCGCTGACGAACTTCGTCTCTACGGCGTCTAGCGAACGCATCCGCCCGACTCCCCCGCGCCGGGTACGGCCCGTACTCCGCGTTTGCCAAATCGTTATATTTCCGTGACCGTAAGGAACGTGTGCTATCCGCGTAGACCCGATGCGGTGATCGCGTCGGCGAGCGGTTCCAGCACGGCGGGGTCATACGGCGGCGGCAGATAGATGATCGCCAGGTCCAGTCCTTCCTGACCCAGAGCCGCGGCCTCCTCGAGGACCTTGCCGTAGTTGCGGTCGGCGTCCAGCCGGACATGCGCCGACAGCATGATCTCGTCGGGATCTCGACCGATGTCGGCGCAGTGGGAGGCCAGTACATCGCGTTTACGGGCGAACTCCTCGGGCGGTCCGCCGACGAAGTTCCAGTGCTGGGCGTACTTGGCGGTGATCCGCAGGGTGCGCTTCTCGCCGCTGCCACCGATGCAGATCGGCGGATGCGGACGCTGCGGGCCCTTCGGCTCGTTGCGGGCGTCCTTGAGTTGGTAGAACTTGCCGTCGAACGACGTCGTCTCCCGACTGAGCAGGTTCGTGAGGATTTCGCAGGCCTCCTCGAAGCGGTCGAACCGTTCCTTGATCGGCCCCAGCTCGATGCCGTATGCGCCCGACTCCTCCTCGTTCCAGCCCGCGCCGATGCCGAGCTCGAGGCGGCCGTCGGACACAATGTCCAACGCCGAAGCCATGTTCGCGAGCACTGCCGGATGGCGGTAGTGAATGCCGGTGACCAGCACGCCCACTCGGAGCCGCTCGGTTGCCTGCGCCAGCGCGGTCAGCGTGATCCAACCCTCCAGGCACGGACCGGTGGAGTCGGAGAAAATCGGATAGAAGTGGTCGAACGTCCAGCCGGACTCGAAAACCTCGATGTCGTCGGCCGTCCGCCAGACGGCCAACATGTCGGCCCAGGTGGTGTTCTGCGGGGACGTCTTGAAAGCGAATCTCACCGAGCCGAGCCTAATGCCGAGCGGCTCAGTCCGCTTCGCCGTACTCGTCGAACCAGAACGCGAGCTTGCCTCGCCGACTCACTGCGCGCAGCCGGCGTTCTGCCACCGCGCGGGTCTTGGTGGTGGTGACGATGAGCAGTTCGTCACCGATCGCGATGCGGGTGTCGGGCTGCGGGACGAAGGTGCGCCCGTTGCGGATGATCAGGGTGATGACGCTCGGGTCGGGCAGTCGCAGTTCCAGCACGGTGACGTTGTGCAGCCGCGACGGCGCCTGAACCGTCATGGTCAGCAGTTCGGCGTCCAGGACGTCGAGGGGAGCCGACTCCACCTGAATCTCGCGGGTCGCCTCCTTCGGGATCAGGCCCAATCTGCTTGCCAGCGGGCGCAGACTCGGGCCCTGCACCAAGGTGAACACGACCACGAGGATGAACACGATGTTGAGCACGCGCACGCTGTCGGGCACGCCGCCCACGATCGGGAATGTCGCCAGCACGATCGGGACTGCGCCGCGCAATCCGGCCCAGGAGACGAAAATCTGTTCACGCCAAGGGATGCGGAACCAGATCAGCGAGACGACGACCGACAGCGGCCTGGCGACGAGCAGCAACACCAAGCCGGTCACGATGCCGGGTATCACCTCCACCGTCAGGTCGCTGGGGTCGACGAGCAGTCCGAGCAGCACGAACAGGCCGATCTGAGCGAGCCAGCCGAGACCTTCGGCGAACGACCGGGTCGCCGAGCGGTGCGGCAGACCGGAATTGGCGAGCACAACGGCGGACAGATAGGCGGCGAGGAATCCGCTGGCGTGCGCGGAGCCTCCGGCAGCGAACGCGACCATGCCGAGCCCGAAGGTGGCAAGCGGATACAGGCCGGAGGCCGGAAGCGCGATGCGGCGCAGCGCGATCGAACCCAGATATCCGACGCCTAACCCGATGGCCGCGCCGACGACCAACTCGTAAACCAGTTCGACGAGCGCGTGCACGGGCGACAACTCCAGCGGCGCCACGCTGAACATCAGCACGAGAATGACGGCGGGGGCATCGTTGAAACCCGACTCGGCTTCGAGCAGACCCGCCACCCGGCGCGGCAGGGGCACCACGCGCAGCACCGAGAACACGGCAGCCGCGTCGGTGACGGAGACGACGGCTCCGAGCAGCAGCGCCAACTGCCAGTCGATGCCCAGTAGCAGGTGAGCGCCGGCGGCGGTCACCAGCATGCTGACCGCGACGCCGACGGTGGCGAGCATCCCGGCAGGCGCCAGCACCCGCCGGACGTCGGAGAAGCGTGTCGTCAGACCGCCCTCGACGAGGATGACGGCCAGGGCCACCGTGCCGAGGTGGTCGGCGAGCAGATAGTTGTCGAAGTCCAGGCCCAACCCGTCCTCGCCGACGATGACGCCGACGCCGAGGAACAGCAGCAGGCTGGGCAGGCCGACCCGGGTGGCCGCTCGGGTGGCGACGATGCTCGCCAGCAGCACCACCCCAGCGAGCAGCAGCATCAGATACAGCTGCTCCAACGTCATTTCATCCCCGTCCGGGACAGGCGTGGCTGGTCGTGGGTGGTGGGTGCAGTAAAACACCTACCACGGTCGGAGGTGCGGCGGTCCTGCCCGGTAGCTGCGCGGAAAGCCCACCTCATGGGTCAATATGGGGTCATGTTGCGGCTTCGCAGGCGATCGCCCGGCGCTTCGAGTCGTGCCGAACAGAGGCCGATGATGCGCGTCGGCATCGCCGGCGCCGGCGCCGTCGGCCGCTCCGTCGCCCAGGAACTGCTCGACTACGGCCACAAGGTTCTGCTCATCGAGCACGACGTACGCCATTACGAACCGCAGACGGTTCCCGACGCCGAGTGGCTACTGGCCGACGCCTGCGAGTTGACCTCGCTCGAGGAGTCCGGACTGCAGATCTGTGACGTGGTGATCGCCGCCACCGGCGACGACAAGGTGAACCTCGCGGCGTCGCTGTTGGCCAAGACGGAGTTCGGCGTCGCCCGGGTGGTGGCCAGGGTCAACGACCTGCGCAACGAGTGGCTGTTCACCGAGGCGTGGGGCGTCGACGTCGCGGTCTCCGCGCCGAGCGCGCTGGTCGCTGCGATCGAGGGCGCCATCGACATCGGCCACGTCGTGCGCTTGATGCAGCTGCGACACGGCCAGGTGAGTTTGGCCAAACTGACGCTCCCCGAGGGCGATTCGCTGGTCGGCCGGCGGATGCGCGACCTGCCGTTGCTGGAGAACACCGCGCTGGCGATCATCATCCGTGACAGCGGGATCGTGTTGCCCCAACCCGACGACGTGCTGGAGGCAGGTGACGAAATGCTGTTCCTGACGGGCGGGTCCGCACACGGCGAAGTCCGGGGCCTCGTGCACGGAGCGATCCATCCGATGACCGAGCGATGAGTTGCGGCGGCCGCGCGGGTCGGTATGGGCATGATTGACCTGACCGCAGCGTGTCGACGCACAGCCGACGTCCTTCGAAACGTGGCCGACGACCAACTGACGGCTCCCACGCCCTGCCAGAAGATGCGGCTGGCCGCGCTGATCGCCCACGTTGGTGGGCTTTCGCTGGCGTTCACCGCGGCGGCCCGCAAGGAGTTCGGGCCGTTGACGGACACGTCCCCGACCGAAGCCGCGCAGCCGTTGGATGGCGACTGGCGTGCGTCTTATCCGGATCGGCTCGCCGAACTCGCGCGGGCATTTTCAGAGCCGGCGGCCTGGGAGGGTATGACGCGCGCGGGCGGCTTCGACTTTCCCGGTGAGGCGGCCGGCATCGTCGCACTGACCGAAGTGGTGATCCACGGCTGGGATGTGGCGCGGGCCAGCGGGCAACCGTATGACGTCGATGAGGCGACCGCCGCCGCCGTGCTGCCGCACGTCACACAGATCGCCGCCGATGACCCGGTGGAGGGCCTGTTCGCTCCGGCGGTGCCCGTCGCCGACGATGCGCCGGTTCTCGACCGTATCGTCGCGCTGACGGGACGCGACCCGCGATGGGTGCAACCGTCCTGAGGTGCGACGGCGGACGACAACGTCACCCCCGCGGCGTAACAGAGGACCGCAGTACAGCTCGGGATTCCCGAGCCCACGGTTACACCTCCACCGACGGCGGACGACCCGGCGCAGGTTCCTCAGGGGACGGCCGTTCCGAGTGGGCTTATTTCCGCCAAAGCCACTATCGGGAAGGCTATGCCGGCTTGATTCCAAGAGTGCTCGTCCTGGGATGCCTTGTCATGCTGTCCGGTCTCGCGTGCCAAAGTCACACAGAACCCGATGGTGAGGCCATTGTCGAGCGTCTACCGCTGAGTCTGGAACAGGTAAAGGAGATCAGCGGGCTCGACAAGTTCTCACGCGAGGTAGACACCTCCCTCGTCAAGTCGACGGTCGTGGTCGACGTATCGGTGGTGGCCTTACCCGACGCCGAACGAATCGCGTCCGAGATCTCCCAGGCGATCATCGAACGCGTCAACTAGGCCTGTGCACACTGGAGTCATGGATCCCGTCGTCGCCCTCCGGCAGATCGCCTACTACAAGGACCGCGCGCGCGAAGATCCGCGCCGGGTGATGGCCTACCGCAACGCCGCCGACGTCGTCGAAGCGCTCTCCGACGCCGAACGCGACCGCCACGGCACCGCGAACAGTTGGCAGTCGCTGCCCGGCATCGGCCCCAAGACAGCGAAAGTCATCGCACAGGCATGGGCCGGCCGCGAGCCGGACGTGTTGACCGAACTCCGCTCCAGCGCCGCGGATCTGGGCGGCGGCGATGTCCGTGCCGCGCTGCGTGGCGATCTGCACGTGCACTCCAACTGGTCCGACGGGTCCGCCCCGATCGAGGAGATGATGCTCGCCGCAAGGGATCTGGGACACGAGTACTGTGCGCTGACCGATCATTCGCCACGCCTGCGGATCGCCAACGGTCTGTCACCCGAGCGGCTGCGCCGGCAACTCGACGTCATCGAACAGTTGCGTGAAACGGTCGCGCCCATGCGGATCCTCACGGGCATCGAGGTCGACATACTCGAGGACGGCTCACTCGATCAGGAGGACGAACTGCTCGAGCGCCTCGACGTCGTGGTGGCCAGCGTGCACTCGAAGTTGTCCATGGACGCTCCGTCGATGACGCGGCGCATGCTCAAGGCGGTCGCCAATCCGCACACGGACGTGCTGGGCCATTGCACCGGCCGGCTGGTCACCGGCGGCCGCGGCATGCGGCCCGAGTCGAAATTCGACGCCGAGAAGGTGTTCACCGCCTGTCGGGACAACGGCACCGCCGTCGAGATCAACTCGCGGCCCGAACGCCGCGATCCGCCGACGCGGCTGCTCAACCTCGCGCTGGACATCGGCTGCCTGTTCTCGATCGACACCGATTCGCATGCCCCCGGGCAGCTGGAGTTCCTCGCTTACGGGGCGCAGCGTGCGCTCGATGCCGAAATACCCGTCGAACGGATCGTCAACACTTGGCCGGCCGACGATCTGTTGGCGTGGACCGAATCCTGAGCGCGATTCGACCCTGCCACAACGGGACTCCGAAAATCTCCCCGTCGAGGTCAGGAGCCAGCTAGCGTTCGGATGACATCCTCATTGGCGAGAGGTGTCGAGATGGCGACCACTGAGCAAGCCGACCAACCGGCCGACGCGCCAGCGGCCACGACGAAGCCCGCCTTGGTCTATCCCAAGATGTGGTTGCTGTTCGGCGTACTCATCTGTTGTTTCACCGCATGGGGCGTGGCCGCCGACCTGACCACACCGATGGTGGCGGGCTTCAAGCGGATCTTCGATATGAGCACCTTCCAGGCCTCCCTGGTGCAGTTGGCCTACTTCGGCGCGTACTTTCTGCTGGCGATCCCGGCGGCGTTGATCAATCGGCGGTTCGGCTACAAGACCGGTCTGCTCACCGGTGTGCTGCTGGCCGCGGCCGGATCGATTGCGTTCTATCCGGCGAGCAAGATCATGACCTACGAAGCGTTCTTGATCGCGTTGTTCGCGATCGCCGCGGGCTGTTCGATCCTGGAAACATCGGCCAATCCGTACGTCATGTCGCTGGGACCCGAAGAAACCGCGACCCGGCGCCTCAACTTCGCCCAGGCATTCAATCCGCTGGGCACCAATATCGGTGTGCTGCTGGCCGCGGTGTTCATTCTCCCGCACCTGGACGAACCGGTGAACATGGCCACCCTTTCCCCTGCCGAAGAACGCGCCGTGCGCGCCGGTCAGCTCGGCGCGGTGATGGGCCCGTACCTGGGGCTGGGATTCGTGTTGATCGCCATCGGATTGGTGATCGCGATCAAGAAGTCCCCACCGATCGTCGAAGAATACGAATCGGGGGATCTCGCGGGCCAATCGCCCTTGCGCATCCTGCTGTCCAATCGGCGCTACGTATTCGGCGTGGTGGCACAGTTTTTCAATGTTGCCGCCCAGGTATGCACATGGACGTACATCATCCAGTATTCGCAACAGGCGTTGAGCGGGTCGCTGCAGTTGGGTGGCTACCTGCTGCAGGCGAGCCTGATCGTGTTCCTTATCTCCCGGTTCGTGATGACGTGGGTGATCGGACGGATCCGCGCGACGAAAGTCCTCTCCGTGCTGGCGGTATTGGCCGTCCTGCTGTGCGTTTTCGCGATGTTCTCGCCGAATGTGGCCGGCGTTGCCGCCGTCGTCGCGTTGTCGTTCTGCCTGTCGCTGATGTTTCCGACGATCTACGGGGTGGCCTTGCAGGGGCTCGGTCCGGCAACGAAGTTCGGCGCCGCCGGACTGGTCATGGCCATCGTCGGCGGGGCGATCATGCCGCTGGTTCAGGGATACCTGCTGGATCAGACCAGCCCGGCGATCTCGTTCGTGGTGCCGGCGGTCTGCTTCGCCGTGGTGGCGAGCTTCGCGGTCTTCGATCTCAGAGCAGCACCGCACCGGTGAGAGGGCGAGCAGCATGAAGCGATTCTGGATCCTGTCGCTGGCAGTGCTTCTCGCGGCGTGCGCCGGTGGCGGCAGCGGGGGCAACTTCACCGAGCCGACCGATCGGCTCGAAGTCATGTCGTGGTGGGTGTCGCCATCGGAGCGCCCCGCGCTGGAGGTGTTGGTCAACGCCTTCAAGGCCGACAATCCGGACGTCGAGGTCGTTGGAGGCGCCATCGCCGGTGGCGGCGGCAGCAACGTCCAGATAGCGCTGGCCGAGCGGCTTCGCGCCGGCGACCCTCCCGACGTATGGCAGACATTCATCGGCCGCTCGATGCGCGCCTGGGCCGACGCCGGTCGCATCGCCGACGTGTCCGATGTGTACGAGCGCACCGGCCTGGATGCCACCATGGCGCCGGCCCTGCTCGATGCGGCGACCCATCGCGTCAAGGCGTGGGGCGTGCCCAGTGGAGCGCATCGTGGAAATGTGTTGTGGTTCAACCGCAATGTGCTTCGCGATGCCGGTGTCGCGATTCCTGGCCCCGGCTATGCGCCGGAGGTGTTCAGCAGCGATCTGGCCAAGGTGGCGGCCGACGGGACAACGGCGTTGTGTCTGGGCGGCAAGGATCGGTTCGCCGCAACCGAGCTGTTCGAGAACACCCTGCTTGCGGTCATCGGCATCGACGGCTGGTCGCGCATCGGCGATGATTCGTTCGACTGGCGCGGACCCCAACTGCGACAGGCGCTTACGCGGTTCGGGCAGATCGTGTCCCGAGCCGATCCGGCCGCCGGCGCGCTGACCTGGGATGAGGCCGCGCGGAAGCTGGCGGCTGGACAGTGCGGGTTCTTGTCGATGAATGATTCGGTGTACGGGGAGTTGGTGGCAGCCAAGGTGGCCGAAGGCACGGACTTCGGGTATGTGCCGTATCCGGGAACAGCGGGGGCGTATCTGGCGATCGTCGACACGTTCGTGGTGTCGGCGCAGGCGAAAGACGGGGTGAATGCGCTGAAGTTCCTCGAGACAGTGGCTGACCCGCAAGTCTCGTTGGAGTTCAACAAAGTGAAGGGCTCGATCCCGATACGCAACGACGTCGATGTGGCATCGCTGCCGGCCTACCAACGGCAGGCGTCGGAATCGTTGTGGCACGACAAGATTCTGTTGTCGATCACCCACGGTGAGCTGATGAGCTCCGAGTTCCAGGAAGCGCTCTACGACGCGGTCGCCGGCTTCGTCGGGAGCAAGAACTCCGACGCATTCATCGACACACTTCAGAACTCCGTTCGGGTGCCCGTTCAAGGACGGTGACGCCCACCGGACCCGGCTCAGTCTGGTAGCAGAGGCATCTCGAGCCCGGGGTCGCGGCCCAGCAAGACACCCCGTGTGACCGCCGCGTTGCCGTACCGTCGGCGCACCTGGTCGACCGCTGCGTCGACGGCGGTGGTGTCCTGGACCTCCTCGAACGGCAACTCGAGTTGCTGTGCGCCGTCCCGGTCGATGTTGGACACCGCGAAACCGACCAGCGTGAGCCCCCGCGCGGTGATCAACGGCGTGGCCGCGGTGACGAGGCTGCGCGCCGTCTGCAGAATCACCTCCGTCGACGCGGTCGCGCGGGGCAGCGTGTGCGAGCGGGTGGCGCGGCTGAAGTCGTCGAACCGCAACCGCAACACCACCGTGCGTCCGGTCCGGCCGGCCTTGCGCATCCGGCGGGTGATCCGGTCGATCAGATTGACGACCACGGCGTCGACCTCCGCGGTCGACATCGTGTTCCCGCGCCGGCCGAGCGCCCGCTGCGCGCCGACCGAACGTCGGCGCACGCCGGTGACGACCCGGCGCCGGTCGATGTTGCGCGACAAGGCGAACAACCGGCTGCCCATCGCGCCGCCGACCAGCGATCCGAGCGTGGATTCGCTCAACTCGGCGACGTCGGCCACGGTCTCGATTCCGTGGGCGCGGAGTTTCTCGGCCGTCTTCGCGCCGACGCCCCACAGCCGCCGCACCGGCAGCGGGTGCAGGAAGGCCAGTTCGCGGTCGGGCGGCACGAGAAGCAGCCCGTCGGGCTTTGCCTCCTGGCTGGCGACCTTGGCCAGGAACTTGGTGCGCGCGATTCCGACCGTGATGGGCAGGCCCACCTGGTCGCGCACTTGCGCGCGCAACCGGGCGCCGATCTCGACCGGCGTGCCCGACACCCGCCACAGCCCGGACACGTCGAGGAACGCCTCGTCGACCGACAACGGTTCGACGACGGGCGTGGTGTCGTGGAAGACCTCGAAGACCGCGTGGCTGGCCTCCGAATACGCCGACATCCGCGGGGGCACGACGATCGCGTGGGGGCAGAGGCGACGCGCTTCCCGCCCGCCCATCGCGGTGCGCACACCGTATGCCTTGGCCTCGTAGCTGGCCGCCAGCACGACACCGCCGCCGACGATCACCGGGCGTCCACGCAACGCCGGGTCGTCGCGCTGTTCAACCGACGCATAGAACGAATCCAGGTCGGCGTGCAGGATCGACGCTTCGGACCGCATGAACCGACCTTTGGACACGAACATATGTTCGCATCGCGGTGTGACTACTGCGGCGTCTTGCCGTAGATGCTGGTGACCCAGATGTGGGCCAGCGTGTCGACCAGTTGTGCCGCGTCGACGGCGGGCTGCTCAGCGGCGAAGGCCGCGAGCATCGTGCGTTCGTTCATCAAGTTCAGCGACGTGGCGAGGTCATGCGCGGGGATGGTCTCCGGCGCTGCGCCGCGGGCACGCTCGCTTGTGATCGACGCGGTGGTGTGATCGATCCATTTCTGCATGAAACGCGACCACAGCGTCCGCACCTCGGCGTTCGTCGGCCGCGCCGTCGCACCCGCGAGCGTCACCGCGCGATGGGAGCCGAAAGTGCTGAACAAGGCGTTGATGGCCTTCCACACGCCGGCCGGGTCCACGGCCGTGTCCAAACCGCCCATCGCGGCGTCGGCGTTGCGGTCGGCCTCGTTGATCACCTGTTCGACGAGCGCGAGCAGCACGGCGTCCTTGGACGGGAAGTAGAAGTAGAAGGTCGGACGTGAGATTCCGGCACCCTTGGCGAGATCGTCGACCGAGATGTCAGCCAGCGACCGGACCTCGAGCAGTTCCTCGAGCGTCGAGAGAATCGCCTGTTCACGGTCGTCGCCCGACGGCCGTGAGGTGCGGCGGGCCCGCGAACCGCGGGGCTGGCTGACAGTGGTCACGTTCGCCTACTTTACACGGTGTCGAGTTTTTCAACACACCGTTGACTGACTCGACGCACCGTTGATACGCTGCCGTACCATGAGTGAACACCTCGACGTCGTCATCGTCGGAGCCGGCATCTCCGGCATCAGCGCCGCCTGGCACCTGCAAGACCGCTGCCCGGGCAAGAGTTACGCGATCCTGGAGCGCCGCGAGAACCTCGGTGGCACCTGGGACCTGTTCAAGTACCCCGGTATTCGGTCGGACTCCGACATGTTCACGCTCGGCTTCCGCTTCAAGCCGTGGACGTCGGAGAAGGCGATCGCCGACGGGCCGTCGATCATGGCCTACCTCAAGGAGACGGTCGCCGAGTCGGGCATCGACAAGCACATCCGATACGGCCACAAGGTGGTCAGCGCGGACTGGTCGGACGCCGACAACCGGTGGACGGTGCGCGTCGAACGTGACGGCGAGGAAGCCGAGATCACCGCTTCGTTCCTGTTCGCCGCGAGCGGCTACTACAACTACGACGAGGGCTACACACCGGAGTTCGTCGGACGCGACGACTTCGAGGGCACGATCATCCACCCGCAGCACTGGCCCGAGGACCTCGACTACGAGGGCAAGAGGATCGTCGTGATCGGCAGCGGCGCGACCGCGGTCACGCTGATCCCCGCGCTGGCGAATTCGGGTGCCGGCCATGTGACGATGTTGCAGCGTTCGCCGACCTACATCGGCGCGCTGCCCGACGTGGACCCGTTCACCGTCCGGACCAACAAGACGCTGCCCGAGAAGCCCGCCTATGTGTTGAACCGATGGAAGAGCATCCTGTTCCAGTCGGCGCAGTACAACATCTCGCGGCGGTTCCCGAACTTCATGCGCAAGACGCTGATGACGATGGCGCAGCGACGGCTGCCCGAAGGCTACGACGTGCAGAAGCACTTCGGCCCCAAGTACAACCCGTGGGACGAGCGGCTGTGCCTGGCGCCCAACGGCGACCTGTTCAAGACGATCAAGTCCGGCAAGGCCGACGTCGTCACCGACAGCATCGAGCGGTTCACCAAGACGGGTATCAAGCTCGCCTCCGGCGAGGAGCTGAGCGCCGACATCATCATCACCGCAACGGGTTTGAACCTGCAGCTGTTCGGTGGCGCCACGATCATGCGCAACGGTGAGCCGATCGATCTGCACGACACGATGGCCTACAAGGGCATGATGCTCACCCACATGCCGAACTTGACGTTCACCATCGGCTACACCAACGCGTCGTGGACGTTGAAGGCCGATCTGGTGTCCGAGTTCTTCTGCCGAGTGCTGAACTACATGGACGCCAAGGGCTTTGACACCGTCGAGCCGCAGCATCCGGGTAACAGTGTCGACGAGCGCCCGCTGATGGACTTCACCCCGGGCTATGTGCTGCGTGCACTGGACTATCTGCCCAAGGCCGGACACGTCGCGCCGTGGCGCTTGAAGCAGAACTACCTGCTGGATCTCCGGTTGATCCGGCGCGGCCGGGTTGACGACGAGGCGCTGAAGTTCAGCAAGCACCTCGCTCCGGTGACGGCTTCGGCGTAGTCCGCCTGCTACCCGAAGTTCGGCGGGTCCGGGTCGCTGCGGAGGAGTTCCTCCGGATCATGAATACGGTTGACCTGTGGCGGTGAGGTGCCGTTGGTCCACGCCAGCCGTCCGGTGTCGGTGATCGCCGTCGCGTAGTGGCCATCGGTTGCGAGTTTGTGGTCGGGACCGCAGGCGAAGAACAGGTGATCGGCGTCGGTTGGCCCACCCATGGCCCAGTCGGGACTGTGGTGCACTTCGCTGTGATAGCCCGGTGCGGTGCAGTTGGGCCGGGTGCAGCCGCCGTCGCGGGCATAGCAGATGATGCGCTGATCCGCGGTGGCCACGCGTTTCTGGCGGCCGAGGTAGAGCGGGCGGTCGCTGTGATCGTCGAACACCGCCAGATAGTGGATGGCATCGCTGGCCATCCGGATCAAGTCCCGCATCGGCAAGGCGGTGTTACCGCCGGTGCGCGCCGGCGCGGGCATCGGGACGGCGGGGTCGCTCACCGCGTGGGCGGCCCGGTTGAGTTCGGCCAGTGTGGTGCGCGCGATCACCGTCACCGCGTGCCCGCGATGCTGACCCAGCTCACCTGAGGCGATTCCGGCCTTGAGGCCCAGTTTGATGCCGTCGTGGCAGCGCTGGGCCATGCTGCGCTCGTCCTTGACGTCAGCCGTCGTGCCGTCTGGCAGGTGGCGGCCCGGCCGCGTCGCGGCGCTTGCGGCTTCCACATAGCCGCGGGTCTCCGGGTCGATCCAGCCGTGAAGCCGCGACATGCCGTCGCGCCCTTGAGGACCCAGAGTGACGCCGCGGCGGCGCTCGCGATCCTTCTCGTCGTAGTCGCCATCGGGATTGAAGATCGCATCGATCATCTTGGCCGCCGCCGTCACGATCTCGGCGTCACTCTTGATGGCCTCTCGCACCAGGCTGGCTTCGACCTCGTCGCGCTCCGCAACCGACACGCATGAGGGCAGCTTGTCCATCGCCTTGGTGATCGCCTTGAGATGATCTTCGCCGATCGCCCCGTCAGACACTGCTGTGGCCACCTGTGCAAGTTCGGCCGGCATCGGCGGGCCACTGATCTGGCGGCGCGGGCGTAACCGCGCGGCCACCTTCATCCGGCGCTTGATCTCGTTAGGTGGGACGCGCAGCCGCGCCCACAGACGATCCACCACCGTGGGCGCCATCGCGGTTTCGTCGGGCGGCTCGGCGATCTGACCGAACACCCGATACATCAACCCCCGGTTGCTGCGCTCCTGCGACTCGAGGCGTTCGGCCATCTCGATCCGAAACTCGGTGCCCACCTCATCGGAGGACAGTTCACGCATCCGGGCCTGGGCGTCATCGACCTGGTCCAGCAGCGCGGAAAACTGTTTCCGCGCCGCCGCTCCGGTGATGAATTCGCCCATACCGCAACGGTATCGAGCGGAAGCGCAGCCAGCGGGGTGACAACGTCGAGCTGTGGATCAAGCTGCCATTGGGGATCGAACTCCAAAATTGTCGGCGCCGTGTGGTAGTGCGACTAGCGTTCCACCACGACGATGCCGTCGTCGTCGCTGTAGAGGATGTGGCCGGGCTCGAACACCACACCGCCGAACTCGAGGGGCTGATCCCGTTCGCCGGCACCGGTTTTGCTGCTCTTGCGCGGGTTCGTCCCGAGCGCCTTGATGCCGATGTCGAGGGTGCGTAGGGTCGCCGAGTCGCGGACCGCGCCGTTGATGACGATGCCGGCCCAGCCGTTGTCGACGCCGAGGCCGGCGATGACGTCGCCGACGAGCGCCGAGTGCAGCGACCCGTCGCCGTCGATCACCAGCACGCCGCCGTTGCCGGGCTCGGACAACACCGATTTCAGCAGCGCGTTGTCCTGAAAGCACTTCACCGTGGTGACGGGTCCGGCGAATTGTGACCGCCCGCCGAACTGACGTAGCTGCAGATCGCAGCTGCGGACGTCGGGGCCGATGTCGTCGACAAGGTCAGCGGTGGGGCGGGGGTCGATGCTCACCGCTCGATGCTAGCGACCGGATTTCGCCACGATGATGTCGTGCAGGAACTGCGCCAGGCCGGGTTCGACGTCATCGTAATACCGGGTGAAGCGTTCGTCGGCCACATACATCTGCGCCAGGCAGACCTGCATCTCGTGGTCGCAGTCGTAGAACCGTTCGATTGACAACCGGTGCCGCTCGGCGAGCGCATCGGCCTGTGCCGTACCCGGCGTCACGCCGCTGCACTTGGCCTCGGCCAGCGCCTGCAGCAGCGCGTCGCCTTCGGCCTTGATGTCGATCCAGTCCTGCTTGGTGAACTGCGCCGCCCGCCGCTGCGACTGCCTCCAAGCGTCGGTGCCGCCCCACCGCTCTTCGGCTTCGGCCGCGTACTCCTCGCTGTGCGCGGTCGTACCGAAGATCTCGACTTGTTCCTCGGCGGTCAGTTGAATTCCGCTGCGGTGTGCGCTCATCAGTTCCTCCACTGCCTTGATCGTGTGTTGCAGGCGGTCGGCCTGCTCCAGTAACAGTCGGTGCTGTCGCTGGAGGTGATCGAGCACATCCGCGTCCCCGTCGAGCAGGGCGCGGATCTCCTCGAGGGGTAGTCCGACCGATCGGTACACCAGCACCACATGCAGCCGTTCGATGTCGGCATCGGTGTAGCCGCGGTAGCCCGCCGACGTGCGCACGCTCGGCACCACCAGGCCGATGTGGTCGTAGTGGTGCAGGGTGCGCACCGAGACTCCGGTGAGGGCGGCTACCGCGCCGACGGTGTTGGCGTCCATGGCGCCACTATCGACCCTGACGCCGCGTGAGGGTCAAGTCCTCGGTCAGTCGTCGCCGCCACCGCGGCGGATCAGCAGCACCACCAGGATCGCCAGCACGCCCGCCGCGATCGCCGCGGCAACCGGCAGCCGCGACGGTTCGGGGCCGATCAACGGCACCGGCGCCGGTCCGGACACGGGGTTACTGGCACTGGCCACCGTCGACTTCGCTTGCGCAGCAGTCACTTTCGCGGCCGATTCCAGGTTGGTTGCGGTGCCGGCCGGCTCGGGCGCGGGTGCTTTCTTCGCCGGCGCCTTCTTGGCCGGTGCTTTCTTCACGGCTTTCTTCGCCGGTGCCTTCTTGGCAGGCGTCTTCTGCGCCGGTGCCGGAGGGATGAGTGGGTCCGCGGACGTGCCCGCCGACTCCGCGGCAGCGGGCTGCGGGGTCGACTCATCCGCCGGTGGTGAGCCTTGCGGCTGTTCGTCGGGTCGGCCCTGCTGGTCTGCCATCGGGCTGCTCCTTTGCAGTGTCTTGTCTCCGCCAGGCCGGCCGAGCATGGGAACCGGCAGTGGGTCGATCCCATCATGCCAGGTCGGGTGTGGCACTAACCGGCGACGGCCAGTCCGGCGGCGAGCGCCAGGGCCATGATCATCAGCGTGGTCTCCACCCGCGCCCGGGTCCGTGACACCACCGCGGAGGCTCGATGGGCCCGCGCGGCGGGTAGCCACATCGTGCGGTTGCGCCAGCCGAGGACGACGAGCACGACGGTCGTCGCGATCTTGGCCGACAACAGCCGTCCGTACCCGGTGGCGTACAGCTCGACCGGAGAGGCCATCCGAACCGCGGCCCCGGTTGTCCCGCCGATCAGCAGCACCAGCACGCACACCAACGACAACTGCGAGAAGCGCGGCAGCATCCGGGCCCACTGCCCGCGGTGCTCGACGGTGAGCACCAGCGCCGCCAGCGCACCGCACCACAGCGCGGCGGCCAGCGTGTGAACGGTCACCGCCAGACCACCCAGCGGGCTCTCGGCGAAGTGTCCGGTGAGTTGGCGTGCGGCGATCCCGACCGCCGCGACACCGGTCATCACGACGTTCGTCGACGCGGACCGCGGCACGACCAGGGCCGCGCCACACACGACCGCCGCGGCCGTAGCGGCCAGCACGCCCGTGCGCCCGGCGGCCGTCGCGGTCAGGAAGTCGACTGTGGTCTGCACCCCGAGCCTGCCGACCGGGACGCCGGCGGCCTGCGCGGCCGCGCCGAGCATCCGGGTCAGCTCGGCCAGTAGCCACACCGCCGAGGCGGCGACGAGCGGCCGCGTCGCCCGGGCCAGCAGCTCGCCGCGGTGGCGATCGCCGTCGAGCATCGGCAGCACGGTCAAACCCAGCGTGACGACTCCCGCACAGTCCGCGAGAACGCGCACCGCGGTCACGCTCAGCGACGCCTGCGGATAGGCCAGCGCCCAGGCCAGGACGGCCGCGGCAACGGCGACCAGCGTCCCCGCCGCCACCGCGCTTCGACGCGTCACGTGCGCCGCCGCACCGCCCACACGACGCCGGCACCGACGATGACGACGGCGCCCACATAGAACGGCCACACGGGAATCGCATCGTCGGGGGAGTCGGCCGGAGTGGCCGCCGACGGGCCCGGCGCCCCTGGCCCCGGCACGGTCAACCGGAACGACCACGACCCGTTGATCACGTGCCCATCGGCGGACGTCACGCGGTAGTTCACCGTGTAGCTGCCGGAGGGCCCGAGCGGGCGCACTCCCACGCTGAGAACGGCCCCGTCGACCCGCGGTTCGCCGGTCGACCACAGGTTGCCGTCCGGGCCGACGACGGTCATCGCTGCGAACTGACCCTGCAGCGCTTCGCTGAACGTCGCGGACACCCTCGCCGGTCCCTGGGTCAGTTCGGCGTTCTCCGCCGGGTCCGTGGCGATGCGGGTGGCGTGCGCCGACGCGGCGCCGGCCCCCGCCAGCGCAGCTGCCGCCAGCCAGACCATCAGGACGACGCAAGCCGCGGCGGGCATCGCCCTATCGCGAACGGTGGCCCGGGTGATCGACGGCATCGACGACATCGCGGCCTCAGCTCACGCCGAGCCGGGCCATCAGGTCTGCGTCGATACCGTCGAGTTGACGTTCGATTGCAGCGTGCGCCGACCGGCGGCGAGGCGTCGGCATGTGTTCGGCGGCGGCGACCGTGGCCGACAGCTCACCGAGGCGCTCGGTGATCGCGGCGACGAACCGCTTGGTCTCGGCGTCCTTCGGCTTCTTCTCGGCGACCAGACGCAACGACTGCTCGGCGCCGGCGATGCGAGCCGACAACTGGGCGCCGTGGCCATTGAACTGGCCGACCTGGCTGAGCGGAACACCGAGGCGGTCGGCGCGGCGTTGGTCGACGTAGCCGCGTGCGGTGATGGCGGCGCGGTACGCGAGCGGAACCACGATGGGGGCGAGCAGTCGCGTCACGGTGAGCATCCGGCGAATCCGGGTGGGGGAGAACAACTTGCCTTCACGGGCGGCCTTCAACTGCGTCTCGGCGACCTTGAGTGCGGCCCTGTCACTGTCCCGCTGGGCCTTCAGCTGCGCCTTGAGCGCTCTGGTCTCGGCGCGGTGCGCGGCCTTGATGCGGCGCGCCTCGTTCTTGGCGGCCAGGCGGGCCTCCAGCTTCGCCTTCGCCTTGATCGCGCGGGCCTCGGCCTTGCGGGTGGCGCGGGTTTTGCGTCGCTTGAACGGGCTCATCCCGGCTGCCTCCCGGTGGTGTTCTCGGCTGTTGACGTCGTGCGGTGCGGGTGTCGGTGCAGCCCAACCCTATCGTTCGACTTTGTTTGGGCAGCCAACGGTCAGTTGCACTTGTGCGAGAATCGACGGGTCGTCGACCGGTTGTCACCAGGCCGAGCCCGGCCGCGGTCGAAAGGGGGGCCTCATGCCAGCCAGCCGCCGTGTCACCCGTGCGGTCGGTGCCGTACTCGAACTGGCGCCGCGGCAGGGGGAAGTGTCGCTGACCCGGCTCGTCGAGGCGGTGAGCTCGGACCGCGATCGGCCCATCGAGCTCAAGACCGCGGATCTGCCGCCCGGCGTTTGTGGGCAGTGGCGGCAGTACGCCGACCGTGACGTTTTCCTGATTCAGAAGGGGCTGCCGGCGTGGGACCGCACGCTTGCCCACGAACTGGGACACCTGGTGCTCGGTCATGACGGCATCCCAGTCGCCCAAGCGGCGCGAGAGACCACGGAGATCGCCAGCTCCGAGCTGATCGGCTACATGCTCAACCAGCGGACGGGTTGTATGGGGCCCGCCGGTGAGGAGGCCGAACAGGAGGCCGAGGACTTCGCAGCACTGCTGCTGTACCGGCTGGGCCGGCTGCCGTCGGACCGCTCATCCATCGTCCAGGTCCGGCTCGGAGAGGCGTTTGGTTGATCATCTGGGTGATCGCCGGTCTGCTCGGACTGGCCACCGGCCTACGCATCGGCTGGGCGCTGGTCAACAAGCAGAGCCTGGTGAGCACCGCGATGATCCTCGCGCTGGGCAGTCTCGGCGTGATCGCCGCCCTCAACTGGCAGCCGCTGACGCTGCTGATCGACACGTTGCTGCGGTGGCCCAACATCTCCATGGGGCTGTCCCAGGTGGCCCTTGTCGCGTGCGCGGCGGGCAGCTGCGTGATGATCACGACCGTCTCCTCGGCACGTAGACCCGCAGCAATCCGGAAGATCGCGATCGCCCAGTACAGCGTGGCCGCGGTGATCGCGGTGGTGAGCCTGGTGAGCTTCTTCGCCGCAGGCCGTCAACCCGAGATGTCGCCGCAGGAGTACCTGCGGCGCAACCTGGACAACGGTGGCTACCCGCTGCCGTGGCTGCTGCCGCTGCTCTATGTGCTGCTGGCGCTGTCGCTGGTGGCGTGGGCCGGCCTTCGCCACTCGAACCGCACCCGGCGGGGTCGGGCGTTGTTCGTGTTCACCATCGGCATCGTGCTGATCGTGGCGGCCTCGGGCTTCTTCCTCCTGCGCGCGGCGGGCAGGAGTGGTCCGGTGGGCGTGGGAGCCGCGGCGACGCTGTTGGGCTGCGCGATGCTGGTCGTCGCCGCGGGGGCGCTGCTGCCCAGCGTCGAGGACTGGTTCGGCGCCCGCCGCGAACTGCGGGTCATCCAGCCGATCCTCACCGAACTCGGGCGCCGCCATCCCGACATCGGCATCGGGGTGCGACCCCGTGGACCACTCGTGTTCCGGGTGGCCGAGCGGATGTCGTTGATCTCCGACGCGCTGTTCCTGGAAGCCACCGCAGCCGACCACACACGCAAGCTGCGGGTCGATTCGGCCGGCGCGCCCTCCGGCGACGACGCCGACTCGCAGGAGGTCGAACTCGAGTCGCCGTCGGTGTCACCGAAGGAGCAGGCGCAGGCGATCGCGGAGTGGATCCACGCCGGGAGCGAGACCGCATCGGAGGGCGGCCAGGCGAGCTTTCCAGGGCTCGGCTGGCTGCGCCAACCCAGCGATTATTCAGACCGCGAGTGGATCCTCGAGATCGCCGAGCAGTACCGCGCGCTGACCCGTCGCGGTGGCGCACCGGCTCAGCCGGCGTAGCTGTTTCCGCTGGACGGATTCGCCGGGTTCCGCCGTCACCGCCGGGTCGGGCTAATCGTCGAGATGCTCGCGGCGGCGCAGCTCATCGACCTTCTGGACGATGTCTTGCTGCGCCTCCGGCGACAGCCCGACCGTGCGTGCGGCAATACGCCGAACACCTTCGTCGCGCATGCTCGCGAGCCAGGTCAGCTCCTTGTCCAGCTTCTCGTAGTACTCGTCATCGGTGAAGTAGGCCGGCTTGATCCGGAAGAAGTTGGCAAGAGCGGCCATCGTGGCCGCCGAGGGGTTGGTGCGGTTGCCCGAGCGCAGCTGAGAGAGGTACGGCGCAGACATGGTGACGCCCTCGGCCTTGAGCGCCGCGATCACCTCTGCGGAGGTGTGTGGGCCGCGTCCCGGCGGGTAGACCGTGTCGAACAGCCGGTTCAGGCGAGCGGCGAACGTCGTGCTCATCGATATGACCTCCACATGGAATAAACGAGCGGTGTATAAGCGGCGTATTTGCTGATCATCGTAGCGAGTGTAGTGGTGTCAACCAAGTGCAAACCAGGGAAAAGTTAACTCGCCCGTTCGGTCGGCGCCGCCTGCGGTGGCCGCTGGGACCTGCTCATAGGGTGCCGGTGCCGCGACCTCCAGGTGTAGCGAAGCAAATATTAACGACAGTGTCGAGCTAGCTTTGCCGACGGAGTGCTCGCCGCTGCGACCGAATAGTCGCTGTGTGGCCTCGGCAACGCTGATCTTGAGTGTCGAAGCAGAATTCGGAGTTTGCCGATAATCGAACCCGACGTCGCGGAAGGAACCGAGAGTGGTTGCCGTCAGGACGGCCGCGACGACGGTTCCAACGCGTTCGGATCCGCGTGAGCGGTGCGGCTGCGCACCAGCCACGTCACGACCGCGAGAACGGTGACCGCGCTGACGACCGTAACGGCGACCCACCGCAGCCCGAGGGCGCTGTCGAACAGAAGCCACAGACCGAACAGCAGGAACAGCACGCTGGCCAGACCGTGCAGGAAGCGTTCCGGTAACCGCTTGTGCAGCAGCCGACCGGCGGCGATCGCCGCTCCGTCGGCGAGCACCATGCCGGCCGTCGCGCCGATCCAGACGCCGGCCCAGTGGTGATCACTGGCCAGGGCGACCGTGGCGAGCATTGTCTTGTCGCCGAGTTCGGCGAGCACGAATGAGGAGACGATCGCGGGCACGACGAAGCGCGGCTCGGCGATCCGCACCTCCTCGCCGTCGTCGCTGCGTTCTCGCCACGTCCACAGCGCGAACAGCAGGAACGCGATGGACGCGACGAAAGCGATTGGGCGCTCGGGAAGGGTCAACCCGAGAAAATGTCCGATCGCCACCGACAGCCCGTGCACCAGCATCGCGGCGATGCCGACGCCGGACAGCACCACCCACCACCGGTGGCGCAGTGAATAGGTCATGGTGATCAGCTGCGACTTGTCGCCGAGTTCGGCGACGAAAATGACTGCGAGACTGACCAGGATTGCGGTGAGCACTCGGACGACCCTTTCGACGCGTCGCCGACGGATCGATTTTCATGCCCGTCGACTTCGGTCGAAGGTCTCGCCCACCGCGCCTTCTCGAGGTGCGGTTCGCCTGCCGGGCTTGCGCCAGTGTGTCGACACGACGATTGGGGGCTACTCCCCTTCGCTTACTTCATCGACCATAGCCGCGGTCAAGCCGGCGCGCCACCGTGCGCCGAGGTTTCGGGCGTCCGAATCCGTTGTTCAGCAGCCCGAATCAAGTGCTTCGAAACACCTTATGCCGCAAGGAGCATCGCGAGGATCGCGGTGTCGGGATGGCTGATCGGGTCGACGCCGACTCTGCTCACCATGGACGTCACGGTGCCGTCCGCTTCGGCCTCGACCCAGGCCGCCCGATGTTCAAGGCCAAGGTGGGGAAGGCCGGGCAGCAGCACGCAACCGGACGCCGCCCCGGTGCACTCCGGCAGGGAGGGAGTGGTCTCCGACGGGGGATGCAGCATCAACAGGGCCGGTGGTTGGTGTTCGGCGAAATGCCCTGGCGGCACCGCTGATTCGCCGACGACGGTGCCTTCGGCGACGACCAGGCCGACGGTGTTGGGTTCGGGCTCGTCGGGCAACTCCTCACGTGCACCGAATATCGTTGTGGTGGAGAGCAACCCGGGAAGCGACGCCACCCGCACCGCGACCATCAACAGCTGGGCCCACTCCTTGGTGGAGTCCGGCCAGCGGCCCGAGATCACGAACCCCTTGAGTGAACCGCGTGAATGGAACGGGGCGACCTCGATCGCCCGGCCGGATCCTCTCTCCATATCGCCTCCGCGCCATCGGTGTTCGCACGCCGATGCGCTCAGGATGCGGCAGAGTCGGCTGGCACGCAAGGGGACACGACTGCTAACGCGTGGAATCGGCGCGTGCGGTCCACACCACCCGGTAGGACGCGGCCGCCGAAATCCAGCCGAACTCATGGGAGTCGGCGGCGCCGGGGGCCCAGGGATTGTCCGAGCGCGCTTCGAAGATCGCGTCGCGTCCGGTGCCGTATACGTCGCCGACCCGCTTGACGAGCCACCGCGTCGAACGTCGCGGATCCTGGAAGACCCGTAACTGCCCGCGACGAATGCTCCGGCAGCGCAGGGCCAGAAGTCCGTCACCGGGGCCGAGCGTCGGGCGCATCGAGTCGTCGACGACGCGGAACAGCCGCAGCGGCCAGCGTCGCGGTGTCTGGTTGCGGCGCACACGCAAAGGGTAAGTTAGGACACATGCTGCATCGAATGTTCACCAACGCCACCCCCGCCCATGCCCATTGCGATCTGTACTGCGGCGTCTACGACCCCGCGCAGGCCAAGATCGACGCGCTGTCCTGCTTGAAGACGATCCAGAAGTATCACGACTCCGACGACGAGCACTTCCGCCAGCGGTGCATCATCATCAAGGAAGAGCGTGCCGAAGAGGTCAAGCATCACCTGATGGTGCTGTGGGCCGACTTCTTCGCGAAGGACCACTTCGAGCAATTCCCCAACCTGCACCAGTTGTTCTGGGACGGTGTGCACGGCGCGGGCGAGGTAAAGAAGTCACTCGACGTCGCCGTCGCCGAGAAGCTGCTCAAGACGATCGATGAGATCGCCGACATCTTCTGGCAGACCGACAAGGGCAAGCAGATGGGTGTCTACCCGCCTGCCTGAGCAACCCGAGTCCGTACGTCAAAAGAGCCGCCGAGTCAGTGACCGGCGGCTCTTTTCATGTTTGTCGAGCGGCGTCCCGTCAGAACAACACGATGACGGCCAGCACGCCCAACAGCACCAGCGCGATCACGCTGGCCCGCAGAAACGCCATCCACTGAGTGCGGGTGTAGTCATGTGCCGACGACGGCCACTCCGACGGCGGCATCGCCGAACCCGAACCCATCGAAGACGTCATCAACCCCTCCTGACCTGCACGTTTGCCGCCTCTCCCCCAAGTGAGATCCGTCACAACATGGAACTGTGACGCCGATCATAACTCCTGTCCACGCAACGGAAAAATCGGCAGGCCCGCCGACATGGCCAGGGCGGACATGCGGCGACTGCGTCGGGGCGCGCCATTAGGTTGACTAGGCATTTCGCTCGCCGTCGGGCGGCCTGTTGATGAGGGCATCCGATCCGGGGACGTCTGTCCACAGCAATCGGTGCAGGAAACCCGGATTCAGCGGCTCACGACCGGTTCGTGGCCTCGCCGACCTGTGGATGAACCTGTGGAATCTGTGGATAGGTCGGAATTGCTGTGGCTCCCCGACGGCCCGCGCCATATCGGGATCGGCGCGGCGGCCGGCCACGTCGTCGCTACGCTGTCGAGTGGTGAGTGCCAGGCAAGGAGCGACATGATTCAGGTGTGTTCCCAGTGTGGAACCCGGTGGAACGTGCGCGACCGGCGCAGGGTCTGGTGCCCGCGCTGCAACGGACCCCTGCTCCCGCCGTCCGGTCCCGGGCCGGGCGCCTCCTTCGGCACCACGACGTCCGCCACCCCGCCGCCGCGGCCACCCGGCTATCGCTGGATCGCGGTACGCCCTGGTGCACCGCCCGCGCCTCGGCGGCCGAGGCGGGTCCTCGGCCCGACGCCGCGCTACCCGACGATCCCGCGGTGGGGTCTGGTGGACCAGGCCCAGCTCGTCGACCCTCAGCAGGAGGCGCCCCGCACAGGACCGTCGGCCGCGATGCTCCGTGGCACCCTGCTGGCGACGATGGCGGCCCTGGGCGCCGCGGCCCTGCTGCACCTGCTGCGCTACGTGCTGCTGATCGTCAACCGGTCAGTGCTGTTGCATCCTTGGATCGCCGCGGGCGCCACGTGGCTCGGCGTCGCGGCGAGCGTCATCGCCATGTTCATGGTGGTCGCCAGCCTCATCGTGCTGACCAACTGGCTCGTCACGCGGCGGGCCGCCGCGTACGCCCACCGGGGCACGACAGACCCCCGGCCGGGCTGGCACCTGCAGGCCGGGTGCCTGCTTCCCTTCGTCAACCTGTTCTGGGCGCCCGTGTTCGTCCTCGAGTTGGCCGGGGTCGAGGAGCGCCTGCGCTGGCTGCGTCGACCGATCGTGGCCTGGTGGCTGGTGTGGCTGGCCAGCTACGTGGTGTCGATCTGGTCGATCGCGACGAGCTTCACCCAGGATGCGCAGGGCATCGCCGACAACACCATGACCACGACGGTGGCTTACCTGCTGGCGCTGGCGGCCCTGCTGCTCGCCGCGAAGGTCGTCCTCGGTTTCGAGCGGCAACCGGTGGAGCGGCCGACCAAGCGCTGGGTGGTCGTGCCGGAGGATCAGCCGCAGGCGGAAAGTGACGTTCCGGTTGAGTCCCACGGGCAGAACCCGGCAGCATAGATCGCATGACTGGCGACGCCAAGGCCGCCGACGAAGCGACGCCCGGGCCGACGCTCGGCGGGCATCCGTTCGTCGTGGCGCACCGCGGCGCTTCGGCCGACCGTCCAGAGCACACGCTCGCGGCGTACGAGTTGGCGTTGCAGGAGGGTGCCGACGGCGTCGAATGTGACGTGCGGCTGACCCGCGACGGCCATCTGGTGTGCGTGCACGACCGCAAAGTCGACCGGACGTCGAACGGGACCGGCCTGGTCAGCGACATGACGCTCGCGCAGTTGCGCGAATTCGATTACGGCGCATG
The DNA here is from genome assembly GCF_001500065.1 of Mycobacterium sp. IS-3022. Classification (GTDB taxonomy): domain Bacteria; phylum Actinomycetota; class Actinomycetes; order Mycobacteriales; family Mycobacteriaceae; genus Mycobacterium. The sequence continues at coordinate 1,344 of NZ_LQIN01000048.1, read as the reverse complement.
GCATCCCAGCCGTCACGGCGACGGGACGGAGGGCGACACGGGCTTGCTGACCCTCGACGAGCTGGTTTCGCTGGTGTTGGACTGGAACCGGCCGGTCAAGCTGTTCATCGAGACCAAGCACCCGGTCCGATTCGGCGCGTTGGTGGAGAGCAAGGTGCTGGCGCTGCTGCACCGGTTCGGGATCGCCTCGCCCGCGTCGGCGGATCTCTCGCGCGCGGTCGTGATGTCGTTCTCGGCGGCCGCGGTCTGGCGGATCCGGCGGGCGGCGCCGATGCTTCCGACGGTGTTGCTCGGCGAGACGTCGCGTTATCTGGGCGGCAGCGCCGCCACCACCGTGGGCGCCACCGCGGTGGGGCCCTCGATCGCGACCCTTCGCGAACATCCCGTGTTGGTGGACCGGGCGGCCGCGCAGGGCCGTGCGCTGTACTGCTGGACGGTCGACCATTTCGAGGACGTGCAGTACTGCCGCGAGCTCGGCGTGGCGTGGGTCGCGACCAACCACCCGGGCCGTACCAAGGACTGGCTGCAGAACGGGCTGGCCGGGGCCGGCCGGGACTAGACCGCGGTCACGGCTCGGCGTCGAGGACGTCCTGCGGTACCGGTGCGTCGGTTCGCAGCGCCTCGAACAACCGGCTCGCGACCTCCTCGTCCCACAGCACCACCGAGCCCGAGTCGCCGCCGGAGAACTCCCCGATCGGCACCGTGGTCGTCAGCACATCGCCGCGCAGTGACCATGCGAGCCGCGCGAGGTCCCAGATGTGGTCGTCCTCGTTGACCGCGACGGCCCCGGTGGCGGCGCGGGCCATCGGGTACCAGCGCAGCGGGTTGAGCAACACTGCGGGGCTCGCGGCGCGGTGCAGCAGCGCGGACATGAACTCGCGCTGGTGGAGCATGCGGTCCAGGTCGGCGCGCGGCGTGGCCCTGGTGCGAACGAATCCCAGCGCGCTGCGGCCGTCGAGTTTCTGGCATCCGGCGGGCAGGTCGATGCCGGCCAGCGGGTCGCTGATGGGCTCGGTCGGACACATGGTGACACCACCGACGGCGTCGACCATCGTGGCGAATCCGTCGAACCCGATCTCGGCGTAGTGGTCCATCCGCAGCCCGGTGGCCTGCTCGACGGTCTGGGCGAGCAGTGGGGCGCCACCGACGGTGAACGCGGCGTTGATCTTGTCGCTGCCGTAGCCGGGGATCGACACGTAGGAGTCGCGTGGAATCGACACCATCGTTGTGCGCGTGCCCGATCCGATGCCGGGAATGTGCACCAGCAGGATCGTGTCGGTGCGACCGTCGCCGATGTCGCCGCCGGTGGCAAGCTGCGCTTGCTGTTCCGGGGTCAGGTTCTGC
>NZ_LQIN01000047.1 GCF_001500065.1 Mycobacterium sp. IS-3022 | reverse complement strand
GCGACGATCGCTTCCTTGACGTTCTGGTGGATCGCCGATTCGACGGTGCACATGAACCGCGATCCCATGTTGATGCCGTCGGCGCCCAGCGCGAGCGCCGCGACCAGCCCGCGGCCGTCGGCGAATCCGCCCGAGGCGATCATCGGGATCTCGATCTTGGTCGACGCCGCCGGAATCAGCACCAGCCCCGGGATGTCGTCCTCACCGGGATGCCCGGCGCACTCGAACCCGTCGATGCTGATGCCGTCCACGCCCAGGCTCTGCGCTTTGACCGCGTGGCGAACCGACGTGCACTTGTGCAGCACCTTGATGCCGTTGTCGTGAAACATCGGCAGGTGCGGAGCCGGGTTCGAGCCCGCGGTCTCCACGATCTTGATGCCGGCGTCGACGATCACCTGGCGGTACTCGTCGTAGGGCGGCGGGTTGATCGTCGGCAGGATCGTCAGGTTGACACCGAACGGCTTGTCGGTCAGGTCGCGGCACTTGGCGATCTCCTTCGCCAAGTCCGCCGGAGTCGGCTGCGTCAACGCGGTGATGAAGCCGAGCGCGCCCGCATTCGCCACGGCCGCAACGAGTTCCGCGCGGCCGACCCACTGCATCCCGCCCTGCACGACGGGGTGCTCGACCCCGAA
>NZ_LQIN01000046.1 GCF_001500065.1 Mycobacterium sp. IS-3022 | reverse complement strand
GACGCGCATGGCCGATACGGAGTCTCCGCCGAGGTCGAAGAAGGAGTCGTCGATGCCGACCCGCTGCAGGTCGAGGACGTGGGCGAAGATGCCGGCCAGGATCTCCTCGATGTGATTGGTCGGGGCGCGGTAACGATCGACGCCGGCGTATTCGGGGGCGGGCAGGGCGCGGGTGTCGAGCTTGCCGTTGACCGTGACCGGCAGCGCGTCGAGCACCACCACCGCCGCGGGCACCATGTAAGGCGGCAACCGGTCAGCCAGCACCGCACGCGCCTGGGCCGCATCGACGCCGCCGGTGACATAGCCGACCAGCCGCTTGTCGCCGGGGTGGTCTTGGCGGGCGATGACCACCGACTGCTGCACCCCGTCGAGTTCGGCCAGTGCGGCCTGCACTTCGCCGAGTTCGATGCGATAGCCGCGGATCTTGACCTGCTCGTCGGCGCGCCCGAAATACCGCAACTGCCCATCGCCGGCCCAGCACACCAGATCCCCGGTGCGATACATCCGCTGCCCGGGCCCGCCGAACGGGCACGCCACAAACCGTGCCGCGGTCAACCCCGTCCGCCGCCAATACCCCACACCCACACCACGTCCGGCCAGATACAACTCCCCGACCACCCCAGCCGGCACCGGCCGCAACCACCCATCCAGCACGAA
>NZ_LQIN01000045.1 GCF_001500065.1 Mycobacterium sp. IS-3022 | reverse complement strand
CAACGACGCCACTCAGCCATCGGAGGCCAACCCCCGATCAGCCGACTGTCACCAACCTGACTGCCGAGTACAACTAGTCGCAGCTCGCACATGCTCCGGTCAAAGACAACTGCATACCGCATTCACAAAAGCCGGCTGCCCGGCGTGTACTGCGCGAACGCTCGCTGCCTGAATGCACTCTCGTGACAGGGTGCCTGAAGGAAGCTGGTTACTGGGGCCTGGATGATGCGGTCTAGTTCCTTGATGAACCCGCCTCCGCACTGGCAAAGTGGCGCCATAATGGCGCCATGCCGAGTGTGCAAATCAAAGACGTTCCGGACGACACCCATCGCGTGTTGCGGGAGCGCGCTGCGCGCGCACATCAATCCCTACAGGAATACCTTCGCAGCCGGCTGATCGCCGATGCGAATCAGCCGACATTGGACGAGGTGTTCAACCGTGTAGAGACGCGGCGGGGAGGCAAGGTGCCGTTCGCAGACGCTGTGGATCACCTCCGGGCAGAACGTGATCGTCGTTGACGCCAGCGTTCTGGCCGTCGCGCTCGGCGACGACGGGTCCGACGGAGACCGCGCCCGGGTCCGCCTGACGGACGAGGTGTTGGCCGCGCCGGAAATCGTCGACCTCGAAACGGTGTCGGTGTGGCGCCGGCACGTCGCGGCGAAGTTGATGACAGCACGGCGCGCCACCCTCGCCGTTTCAGACCTCGAGAATCTGCCGCTACAGCGATCACCGCATCGGCCGCTGCTCGAACGAATCTGGGAGTTGCGTAACGGTGTGACTACGTTCGACGCGGCGTACGTCGCGCTTGCCGAAGCTCTCGATGTTGTTTTGGTGACGGCCGACGCACGCCTGGCGCGCGCCCCCGGAATCAGATGCGAAATCGAGGCGATCTCGGGGCACGATTCCGCGCGATGAAGTTGCACCGAATCGGGTCGGTGCAGCGATTATGCGTGCAATGATTTTCGTGAGCGAAGGAGCGCCAGATGGGCTTCGAGCGAATCGACGACCTGCTGAACGGCGTGACCGCCGATGGGTCGCTACATGGCATCGCCGCGACGGTGGTTGGACGCGACGGCGTCCTCTACCGGGGTGCAGCCGGAGATGCGAAGTCCGACACGATGTTTCGCAACGCATCCATGACGAAGGCCGTCGCGACCACCGCCGCGCTGCAGCTCGTCGAGCAGGGCCGCGTCCAGCTCGACGCGACCGTCGCGTCGATCGTGCCCGAGTTCGGCGAGCTCCAGGTGCTTGATGGCTTCGAAGGTAACGAGCCCGTGCTGCGCCCGCCCAAGTCGCAGGCGACTGTCCGCCAGCTGATGACCCACACGGCCGGTTGCGGCTACCACTTCCTCAACGAGAAGCTCTTCAAGTACTGCACCGATTACGGCTTCCCGCACGTGCTCACCGGGATCAAGCAGAGCATCAGCGCGCCGCTTGTGCACGATCCCGGCACGGTCTGGGAGTACGGCGTCAGCACCGACTGGGTCGGCATGGTCGTCGAGGCCGTGAGCGGCCAGACGCTGGGCGACTACCTCGCCCAGCACGTGTACGGCCCGCTCGGCATGACCGACTCGACTTTCGCCCCGAGCGACGAGCAACGCGAGCGGTTGCTGCCGACCCTCTCCCGAGCACCGGACGGCAGCCTGGCGCCGACCACGATCGACCTTGACGTCGAGCAGGAGTGGGATGCAGGCGGCCACGGGTCCTACGGGACGATCGCCGACTACGGGCGCTTCGTGCGCGCCTGGCTCAACGGCGGCGAGCTCGACGGCGTGCGCATCCTCAAAGCGGAGACGGTGGAGCTCGCGTTGCGCGACCACCTCAACGGGGTGCCACTGCCGAAGAAGCTGGAGCCGACCGTCCCCGAGTTGGCTAACCCGGTCGAGCTGCTCGACGTGCCACAGGGCTGGGGCCTCGGGTTCCACGTGTACCTCGTCGACCTGCCCGGCATGCGCAGTGCCGGGTCGGCCGACTGGTCGGGGCTGTTCAACAGCTACTACTGGATCGACCGCACGGCGGGGATCGGTGCCGTGATCGCGACGCAGCTGCTGCCGTTCTTCGACGGCAAGATGGTCGAGACGATCCTCGGCTTCGAAGCCATGGTGTACGCGGAGCTCGGCGCGGCGCTCTCCTGAGCGGTGACGGCCAACCCCTACGCCGCGACCAACGACCCGAGCTTGACTTCAGGGTTGTCGCGTTGGAAGCCCTCCAGCCGCCACGGGGTGGAGAACAGCACGAGCATGACACCGTCGCTGCGGGTCAGCACTTCCGCCGACACCTGCTTGTCCATGAACTCGGCGTCGGCAGGATCGACGATCCGTGCGACCTGATACGGCAACGACTCCAGCGCGATCGGGGTGCTGAACTCGGTGGCCATGCGGTGGACGGCTACCTCGAACTGCATCGGGCCGACCGCGGCGAGCACGGGTGCCTGGTCGCCGCGACGGTCCGAGCGCAGCACCTGAACGACGCCTTCCTGTTCGAGCTGCTCGATGCCGCGGCGGAACTGCTTGTGCTTACTGGGGTCGGTGCCGCGCGCCACCGCGAAATGCTCGGGGGAGAAGCTCGGTATCGGCGGATACTGAACGGGGACATCGCGATACAGCGTGTCGCCCGGACGCAGTGCGGCGGCGTTGGCCAGGCCGATGACATCGCCGGGCCACGCGGTGTCCAGGGTGGCGCGTTGTTGGCCGAACACCGATTGCGCGTACTTGGTGACGAACGGCTTGCCGGTGGCAGCGTGGGTGAGAACTTCCCCGCGCTCGAAGGAGCCCGAGACCACCCGCGCGTAGGCGATGCGATCGCGGTGCGCGGAGTCCATGCCCGCCTGGACCTTGAAAACGAACGCGCTGAACGGTGATTCGGCATCGCGTCTGGCTCCGCCGACGTCGAGTGCTCCGCTCGGTGGCGGCGCCAGCTCGACGAGCACATCGAGGAGCTGATTCACACCGAAGTTCAACGCCGCCGAGGTGAACAGCACCGGTGTGGTTGCGCCGCTGAGGAACTGCTCACCGTTGTAGTCGGAACCATCGGCCGAGAGCAGTTCACTCTCTTCGACGGCGTGCTCCCAGTCGTGACCGGCAGCGTTGTGCGCGTCGTCGGCCGCGATGTGTTCTTCGGGAGCCGCGGTGGCCCCGCCCGCGGTGCGGGTGAACCGGATGAAGTTTCCCGTCCGCCGGTCGAGCACGCCTTTGAAGTCTCCGGCGATGCCGACCGGCCACGTCAATGGAGTGGGGCGCAGCCCGATTCGGGCCTGAATCTCGTCCATCAGTTCCAGCGCGTGGCGGCCGGGACGGTCCCACTTGTTGATCACCGTGATGATCGGGATCCGACGGTGCTTGCATACCTGAAACAGTTTCAACGTCTGCGGCTCAAGGCCTTTGGCGGCATCGATGAGCATCACCGCGGAGTCGACGGCAGTCAGCACCCGGTAGGTGTCCTCGGAGAAGTCGGCGTGGCCGGGGGTGTCGAGGAGGTTGATGACGCATGTGCGGTATGGGAACTGCAGCACCGTCGACGTGATCGAGATGCCTCTAGCCTTCTCCATCTCCATCCAGTCGGACACCGTCGAGCGACGGCCCGCTTTGCCGTGCACCGCGCCGGCCTCGGTGATGACCCGGGCGTGCAGCGCCAGTGCCTCGGTCAACGTGGACTTGCCGGCGTCGGGGTGGCTGATGACGGCGAAGGTTCGGCGGCGGCCCGCCTCGGCGGAGATACGGCTAGGTGGCGAAGCGTCGGCGCTCGGCGCAGCCGTCAGGGCAATGTCGGTCATAGCGTCAGCGATGGTATTGGCCCGGGCCGCAAACCAGTTAATCGCCTTCGGCGGATGGCCCCAGTGACGCATCAGCAGTGGCGTCAACCCACGCCGGACTCGACGATCACCGCTCGCAGCCTGACTCGGCGTCCGTCAAGCGTCAGGCATGATCTCCACCGGATGTTCGCTCAGAGGTTCAATTACGATCCCGACCCGCGTCATCATCTCAATTGAGCGGTTTGTCTCCATCACACTCTTTACGTCTCCCTCAAGAATCATGTACGCGGCGCGATTCATGCGCTCGTAGAACTCCTTCATGGACTCCACGCTGCGAAAAACGGGCAAGTACCGAACGCCCTCGCGTTCAAGCAGAAACAGCTTCTGTTGGCCGTCTCTCGTATCGCCGAAAGGGGTGGAGTAGTAGACCTTCCCATCGGTGGAATCAGTTGATTCGGACTGCTTCTTCTTTTTGAACAAGCCCACGGATCCTCCTTTAGGTCTGTTGTCGGTGGCTCTGGTCGCCTACTACGTCATGTGGCCGGGACGCTGCCCTCGCTTAGCCGGGTCTGTACTCGTCCCTGCTATGGAGGAATCTCCGCACCGCATTCTGGGCAATGGGTCCTGTACTCGTGCCTTCTGTCGGCGATGTTGTCCGCAGCTACCCATGGACGCTTCTCGATCAGAACATCGGCGTCGCCATTCTGAGGGCCACGGATGCCTTTCCAAGAACCCGCAGCGACCAGCTTGGTCACCTCGGTCCAACGTTCGCTAGTGCAACATATGCGGACATCAGCGTCAGCGTCCGCCGATTTCGCTTGTACCGCAGAACTTCTTTTCGGAAACGCAGCCGGGCCTCACAAATTCATTAATTGGTCGCACGGCTACGCAAAAGTGGTGGGCACTGGGCCACCCTCGCATGGACTGGACGGCGCCCGACTGGACATCATCGGCTGGTCTTTCCGAGGAAGCGTTTTACGGATCTCGTGGCAGCCAAAGAACTCGCGTGGTCAAACGGCTACTGAGCGCTGCCAATGTCGATCGCGGCGGCCTGGGTGCGCAACCGGTCCGCGATCCGGCCTAGCCACTCTTTGTAAGTCAGCGGCTGGGGGCCGTAGTCAACGCCAACGCTGTACACCAAGAACTGCTTCAGTTCCGGTTCCGCACGGGCCTCGCGCAGCTCGTCGATCTCTTGTGCCAATGTCCGTAGGGGCCCGGCCGTGGGGTCTTCGTTGACATAGTTGTCGACAATCCCTTCCCAGTCATCAGCTTCCAAATCCCAGTCCTGATGGAAGTTGGTGGCCAGGAATTGGTACAAGTCCGTAGATATTGAGCCGTCGTTCATGGCCTGGGGAACCCTGTTAACACGTACCATCCGCCGTTTCCGTCGCCTTTGAGCACCACTTTAACGCTGGTGCCCGTCGTCGCGTCAGCGGCGCCACGCTCCAGTACTGTCCCGCCGTTGAAAGGCGCATCGAGTTCGAGTTTGCGTAGTGCTCCGTTCGCGACCCAGTCGTTGAGCATTTGCTGATTATGTTGAAGAGCAGTACTGACCGCTGAGGCTGCTTCCTCAGCTGTTACGAATGTCGAGACCGTTTGAAGTTTGGTTGTCTCTAGGCGTGCGGCGAGATCGGCGGGAGTTTGGGCGACGTGGCGTTCGATGAGGTGTCCACCGCTGGATTCGCTGTGGGCAAGCAGGGCGGCAGTGTCTTCGATTCCGAACTGCGCGACAGGCCCGACATCGGCATCGCTGTGGCCCACGCTCGGTGTGTCCACGTCGTGGTGTCCGGTGTTGGGTAAGTCATCCGCGTGGCGGCCCGCATTGAAGGCGTCGAGCCCGTGTTCCAGCGCTTCGCCGAGGGGTTTGGCGCCGGGCAGCGGCAGTGAGCCGGCCGTGTCGAGTACGGCTCCGAGCTGCTCGGCGCCGGAGTGCTCACCCCAATTGGCGAACACTTCGGCGGTGTGGGCGTAATCAGGCACTATTCCGAAAGTGGCCTCGTGGATGTCGCGACTGGACTCCGAAAGCCCCTCAGCGGCCTGCTCGGCGAAGCTGGGCGGCGCCGGGAACGCTTGCACGTCGGCGTTAGGCGGAAGCGCAGGAACATCGACCTGCCTACCTCCTGTTTCGGCTGCGGCCTGATTGAGGTTCTCGAGGATGTCGGTCTGCGCGGTCAGGTCAGCGCGGGCGTCGAACAGCTTCTGGCTCAACGAGTCGGTGACATCGCGGCCTGGGCCGGCGCCGGCACCCTGCATGACTGTCTGCGCGGCCGCGGCATCCAAATCGGCCTGGGCGGCGGCCACGGCTTGCTGGGCAGCATCCACGCGCGCCGCCTGCTGATCTATGACAGACGGGTCGGCTGAGACGATCGGGCCCTCCAACGGGGACCGGGTGTACGGGGTGTCGGTGGGGCCTTTCTCTCCTCGGGCTTGGGCGGCCAGACGGTCTAGCACGCTCGGCGGCGTGGCCGCGCCGGGCCCGAACAGCGCCTCGTTCAGGTTGGCGGGTGTGTCGTCGGGGTTGGCGTCGGATTCCTTCCCTGCCAACGCGTCCAGCGGGTTTGGCGGCGCGCCGTCGGCGCGTTCGGCGTCCTCACCCGCCGGCACCTCCAGCGGACCCGGTGTCTCTTCAGCGCCCGCAGTTTCTGATTCGTTTGGCGGCAGCAGCATGTCCTGCCAGGTTCGTTCCCCGTCCGCTGCGGGATGTCCCTCCTTGCCGTCTGGGTTGCGCTCGCTATCGGGTTGGATCTCGTTGTCCACCAACTGGACCGAGCTGTCACGCCGGTCATCACGCTCGCCGTCGAACCGGATGCCCTCCAGTTCAACGGCTTTCGCCTGGAGCCGCTTACCGACTAACTCATCGGTCTGCGCCAGTCGCTCTGCGAACCAGCGGATGTCCTCGGCGTGCTCGCGCGCAGCCATCGTCCGCGCCGCCACCGCGGACACATCTACATCGCGGGTGTCGGTAACCGACAGATCTTCGCCAATCTCGAACCCGTTCGCCTCGGCCTCGGCGATGGCGTCCAACGCTTCCTGCTTCGCCGCCTGGATATCGCGGCTACCGTCCTCGGCGATCTGAGCGCCCGCCCGTTGCACCGAACTCTGGTTGCTGACCACGACGGCATCGGTGGTCACCCGATTCACAGCGGCGTCTTTGGCGTCACCGGCCCAGTTGGTGTTGAAGACGTTGGCGCGATGCTGGGCAAAGGCTTGATCGGAGTCCGTCGCTGACGCACGCCACCGTGCCGCCGCGCCATCGAGAACGCTGGTCGACCATTCCTCGATCTCTGAACGTGAAGGCAGCCCGGGTGACGCGCCCGCAGGACTCACACCGTTACCGAAATAGTTTCAGCGCTTCCGCCGTCGGTGTCGTCGTAGCGAGCGCTAGCCACCGACAGATCACCGGCTTGGCCCGACACTCGTGCCGACTGGCGAGCACGCACAGCGTTGATTGCGGCGTCCAGAGCCAAAACGCCCGCAGCGCTGGGCTGTGCGCTGGTCGAGCCTCCCGCGGCCGCGCCTCCCAACGTGCTCGCCACAGCATCACTGTCGGCGGCTGCCACCCGAAGGTCGCCCGAGTCCACTTCCAGTTCGTTTGCCACGCCAATCCCCTCATCGGCCTCACACGCCGCAAGCGAGACTATCGCACCTGCAGTGCAGCTCAGAGCGGAAGTTTGTCCCGCCACCCGCATCGGGCGCGCATCACCTTTATGCGTTGGTTCCACGGAATCGACGCAGCTCAGCGCGGCCCCTGAGCAACGTCCCGCCCAAGACGGCGATCACGCGAGCCGTTTGATCCCGATGCTACGAACCGGCCGCGAACCGGCCGTCGGTAAGACGCTTGAGGGCTCGGCCGTCGGTGAGATCGTCGCGTTGATCGGCGTGCAGCCAAGAAACCGCACCAATTCGCGAAGATCTCGCCCCCTGGAGTGAATGAGGCCCCCGGGGCATTAACTGGTGCGTCCCGGCCCCTGCGACGTGCTGGAGAATGGACGGGCCATCAATACGAGACAGGGGATTCTGTGCTTGTCGATCCGGAGATCCTCCGCGCGTTCGCCGGGCACGTAGACACCGTCAGCGGACGTATCACTGATGCCGCCGTGGGACCCGCCGTCACGTCGGGGGCAGACGGGTTGCCCGGGTCGACAACACAGTGGGCTGCGAGATCGGTGGGGGAGCATTTCACTCAGATGGCCGACAAGCTGGCAGCGAACGTGGCGAAGATGGGTGAGGCCGTGCGCGGGGCGGGGGACACCTTTGAGGTGGCCGACGCGACACTGGCGACCAACTTCGATGGATTGTTCTGACCGATGCTGCCTTCCCGGCCGACTCTGCGCGGTTGGAATCCAGAGTCGTTGGAGACCTCCGCCGCGGCGATCAAAACGCGAGCACAGACAGTGGCCGATGCCGTGTCGGGTATCGACACGGCGTGCGCGCAGATGCCGGAAACCCGGGCATGGTCGGGAGCATCCCATGACGCCGCGAGTGCGATGTTCGGGCGGGCGGAGCGCGAAGCGTCGAAGTTCTCGGAAATTCGCCAGCAAGGTTGCGGCGGCGCTGAGGAGTGGCTCCGAGTCGATCGGTACTGCCCGCAAGACGCTGCTGGCCAAGGCCGACGAACTCGACGCCGGCCCGTTGACCGTCAGTGATCAATGGGTGGTGCTCGTCGATCCGGTCTACATGTCCGAGGAGGAGATGGCCAAGCTGCAGGCGTTGGCCCAGCAGGAGCAGGCCACCATCAACACGATGCTGAAGGCGGTCGGCGATGCCGACAACGCGACCGCAGACGCCGTCGTGGCCGCAGGCAAAGAATTCGGGTTCGTCGAGGCGGGCCCGCCGACTGATCTGGGCGACATGATGTTGCCCACGGCGCAGCGGCCCCAGGATCAGGTGCCGGACCCGCGGACAGTCGTCGGCATGATGGCGCAGGACTCGATCCGCGCCGCCGATCAGCAGCAGAACGTCCGGGAAGTCATCGAATCCACGAACAAGCACGGCGAGGAGGTGACGACAGTGATCAAACAGGACGGCAGCAAGGCCGTCACCACCCGCATGGATCCTTTCGATTGGCCGAGCAAGCAGAACTTCTACCAAATGGAGGAGTTCGACAAGGATGGCAATTTCGTGGCGCGGACGAGTTCGTGGCATGACATGGGGACCGACTGCGATTACACGTCGATCACCTACGCCGACGGCTCGAACTTGACGATGTCGATGGACCCGACTGGCCACCGGACCGCGGGCTTCACCACGGCAGGCGGTCGGCACAGTACTGTTCCGGTCGAATTGATCGACAACATCTCGATGAATACCGGGGCCGCCATGTCGGGGCTGGAGAAGCACGTCGCTCGTGGCGGGTCCTTGCCGATGCTCACCGCGGATTCGGTCGAGAACATCGGGAAGACAATGAAGTTCGGTGGCCCAGCACTGGGCGCGGCGACGACGGTATTCGACATGGTTATGGCCGACTCAGGCAAGGACCGGTGCATCGCGCTGGTGGCTGGCATCGCGGGCGGCGGTGGTGGGTGGGCCGGAGCGGAGTTTGGTGCGGCGGCAGGACTTGCCACCGGTCCGGCTGCACCGGTCTTCGTACCGACCCTGGCCGTCTTGTTCGCATTTGGAGGCTCGTACGGCGGCGCGGAGTTGGGCAAGTTTGTAGGGGATGTGGTGTGTCCGTATTAGAACTACCGGAGCCTTCGGGTTGGCGTGGCGGGCGTACTTTTCTTGTCGTGGCGGTGGTGCTCTCGTTCGCTGTCGCGGTGGCGTTCGCCTACCTGGGAGTCGCAGCAGCGACCCGTGGGAACTATCTGACGACAGCGGTGACATTCGGGTGGGCGATCTTTCTGCTGATCTTTCTGGCGGCGATATCGCTAGTCGGGCTTGGCCGGACGACATTGCAGACCACAAGTGATGCAACAGGTTTCACTGTGTGGCCAGACAGAAGGTTCAGCATCCTCATGCTCGCGGGCGTTGTAGTGTTCATACCGAGTGGCCTGATATTCACCGTGTTCGCGCCATTCGGCGCTATCGAGATCGCGAATACGCGCATATTGCAGGCCATCTTGCCTGTTGCGGCAGGATTCGCCGTGTGTATGGGTATCACTGGTTTGATCGCCGCTTGGCGCCGAGGCGGGGTGGGGCACGTCAAGTTGACGCCTGCCATGATCGAGAACGCGGACATTCTGACAACACGGGTGTTCGAGTGGGATGACGTGGTGGACGTCGCCGACCGTGCGGAGTCCCGGAAGGCCCGTCGGGCGGTCGTGCTTCGAATGCGGGATGGTCGTGAAGAGATCATCAGTGTCGCTGACATCTACGTGCCGCGCGGCGTTGCGTTGTATTGGTTAGTGCGGCACTACTGGAAACATCCCGACGATCGGATGGAGTTGGTGGATACCCGTGCGACCGAACGGTTTCGAGAAGGGCGGTTCGCGCTCGACTGATGGCGGCCGACAGGTATGCCGCGACCTGAGTCAGCCGCGCTGGGTGATGCGCTGCGCTACCTCGCCGTAGCGGTCGAACCGCTCGGGATCGGCCAGCGCGTTGTACAGCACGATGCGCGACGCCACCCCGCCATACTTCTCGACCAACGCGTCCGCCAACCCGTCCCACGTCGACTCCGTCGCGAACGTCGCGATGTGCTCGTCGCTGATCTGCGCCGCCATGCCCTGGTAGTCGCCGGCCTTCTGCTTCTCCCGGATCCGCGCCGTCGTGCCCTCGAAGCCCGCCTCGTCCCAGATGAACGCATAGTTCGGCGTGCTGCCGTAGAAGCTCATGCTCGCCCGCACCAACTCCCGTTCCCGATGCCGCTCCTCGTCGGTGTCTCCCACGATCGTCATCACCGGCACGATCACCGCGATGTCATCCGCCGACCGCCCCGACTTCTCCGCGCCCTCAGCCACATTCGGCATCACATGCCTTCCGATGTACCCCGGCTCGCCGAGCGGATGCACATGGATTCCGTCGGCCACCTCGCCCGCCATCCGCAACATCCACGGGTTCACCGCCGCCACATCGACTTTCGGGTCCGGCGCGTCGATCGGCCCTGCGCTCCACTGCGGTGTGATGAAGTCCAGGCTGTAGAAGTCGCCGTGATGTTCCAGCTTGCCTGTCCGAAACGCGTGAAAGCACGCCTTCACCGCACGCACGTAATCCCGCAGCCGCGGGCCCGGGCGCTCGAACTCCATCCCGTATCGCCGCACCACATGCGTGCGTACCTGCGTACCCAAGCCCAGCCGAAAGTGACCGCCCGTCGCCTCCTGCAACTCCCACGCCGTCGCCGCCGTCACGAACGGGCTGCGCGGAAACGCCACCGCGACCCCCGTCGACAATTCCAACCCCGGCGCCGCCTCCGCCGCGACCGCCGCGTTCAGGTACGGCGTGCGACCGGTCTCGGTGAACAGCAAGCCAGAGAACCCGGCCGCCTGCGTCCGTCGGGCCAGCTCACCGATCTCCCGCAGTGGCTGCGGAGTCGTCATCACGTCGATGTGCACGGTGGAACAGTACGGCGATTCGCTCTCCGGCGTGTGCACTGCCGGACCACAACGTGTCGCATTGCGTTTGCGAGCGAAGAGTCGCGGGTCCGTCACCGTCGCTTTCGGCGTCGCCACAAGAGGGGTGATGATCAAAAGCTTGTGGCGACCTTCTCGCGTGGATACCCGGCCCGCCCGAGGGCACCACGCGACCCTAATGCCCTGAGTCGTTATCTCGTCGACAGTGAGAGTTCGAGGTTCGCGCGTTCGGTGTGGTCCGGTTTCGGCTTCCTATGCTCGAGATTGCACACACGGCTGTGGTCGTCTTCTCAGATCAGCACAACCCTGGATGCAATCTCGGTGCTAGGACCATTTCGCATACCAGCACCCCCGGCCACGTGCGTGCCTACAGGCACCCCAGATACTGCTCCCAAACGAACGACTCACGATACTCGCGCTACTGGGCCGTTTACGCGACCCGGCTCACGTGCGCCGCGGACTCGCCGATCGTCGCCTCGTCCTCGCCGATTATCGTGCGCAGCCAGGCTTTCTGCTCCCGGTCGCCGCGCACCGCTGCCCGCTCCATGCCATCGGGACGCACCAGCGCCGCAACGCTGCGCACCAGATTCACCGGCAGCCGCACCACCGGGTACCACGGCACGACATACGGCGACAGCCCCAGCGCCCGCATCGCGCGTGGCCCGAGGAATCCGCTTGTCACCGACAGGTGCTGAGACCGCGCGATGCGCCGGCGCAGCCCGGACATGCTGCGGTAGTGCCACACCATCGGGTCGTCGGCCATCGGCATCGCCAACTGCTTTGTCGACTCGTCGGGCTCCGACAGCGCCGACACCGTGTGATAGAGCACCCGGACACTGTCGCGGAAGTCGCGCGGCAGCCACTCGTCGTCCACCCCGATCAGCCATCCGACATAACGGGTCAGATGCGCGATCGCCTCATACTCCTTGGGCGCCAACACCAATCCCATCCCCAACGCGCCCACCGGCGGAGCGATCAGCGCGCCGACCAACGTCGCCGCCATGTCGGTCTGGTTGACCGGAACCCCCCAGGCGTCGCCCTGCCAGTCCGGCATCGCGGCCACATGTCGGCGCACGAACGCGTGGATCAGCCGCACCCGGATCGTCGACCGGTAGCCGATACCCAACGGCGCCATGCCGTTTTCGGAGATGATGTCCAGCGCCCACTGCATCGTCTCGGCGAACCGCTTGTTCGAGCCCTTCTCCAGCGCGCCCGTCCGGATCAACGTCTTGTTGAACCCGGAGAACTGGTAGCCACCGAGCAGCGACACGTCACGTGCGACGTACATACCGTCGGCGCCGCCTGCGCGCAGCGCGCGTTGTCCTCGCCGCACGAGCTCCCAGTCGACCCACTCCGGCACCGTCTCGACCTCAGTGAAGAATGCGCGCAACGGTTCTGGTGCCTCGGGCACGCTGGCGATGCCCGACGTGAGCGCGCGATCGAACAGCGGCCGCGTCTGCTCCATGCCCGTCGACGACATCCACTCGACCAGGCGGTCCATCGGCTCGTCGCCGATGTTGAGGTTCGCGCCGAGCTTGGCCCACCGCTCGCCCGACGGCGCTTCGATGCCCAGCAGCGTCGCGAACAACCGGACGGCCGCCGGGACGGGGCCCGGCTTCGACGGATGACGGGCCGGAACGGGCTTATTCATCGCGTCTCTCCCTCGAGCACTTCTGATAACGACCGTTGTCCAAAGCTAACGCGCAGGTAGAGTCCTTGTCAATGAAGCGCGTAGAGGTGGTGCGTGACTACGGCGGCGTGAGCGCGGACGACCGTCGCACCGAACGCCGCCAGAGGCTGCTCACCGCCGCGCGCCGGATCTGGGGGACCTCCGGCGTCACCGAAGTGACCGTGCGCGGGGTTTGCAGCACCGCGGGACTGACCACCCGCTACTTCTACGAGCAGTTCCCGAATCGCGAGGCGATCGTGTTCGCCGTCGCCGACGAGGTCCGCGACGAGTTGCTCACGGCGCTGGTCAACGCGGGTGTCGGCGACCCGGGCACACTCACCGACAAACTGACCTCGGCGCTGACGGCGTTCCTCGAGATCATCGCCGCCGATCCGCACATCCACCGCATCGCCACCGGCGACGTCAGCACCGTCGCCGGCCTGGCCGAACACCGTGCCGGCATTCTCGACCACATCGCCGCGCTGATCGTCGAACTCGCCCCAGAAGTCCTCGGCGCTGAGACGCCGGATCCCGACGTGCTGCGCCGCAGCGCGCTGTTCATGGTCGGCGGCGCCAACTATCTCATCGAAACCTGGCTCAAAGACCCGAAGGAGTCGCCGGCCGACCTCGCGGCCATCGTCGCCGATCTGTGCGTCGCGGAGGTCAAAGGCTTAGGCACCGCCTAACGATTCGTCGAGCAGCGCGACTCCGTCGCGCCACGCGTTCAGAATCGCTTCGACGTGGTCATCCATTTGCGCGCGGGCGGATTCCCGGTCGACACCCGACTCGATCAGATTGTCGTAATCGGTGTCGACATGGAGAACCCGAAGCTTCAACGGCACGGCCCACCGCGTCGGCGTCAACCTCACCCGCACCGATGCATCGCTTGACCCGGCCGCGAAACCGAACAGCGGTGTGCAGGGCAATCGCCTCGGCGCGGACGGCTGGACAACCCGGAAACTGCGCGCGAATCGCGACGGCGATCTCGTCGCGGCCCGGCGGATCGGCGTCGGCAAGGCATTCGCGCGCCGCCTGTTCGATCGCCGCCGGCTCGGCCAGAATGCCCTGACGCTCATAGCGAGCACCGCGAAAGTTCCGCCACATCTTGACGTTGAACCGCATCACGATGACGGGCTCTCGGCTGGACTTCACGACGCGGCGGGTCAGCGCGGCGCAGCCGGCCGGCAGGAACTCGAGCTGACCGAGCCCAGCGCAGTCGAGGCACCGCGCGCCGGCCTTGTGCTCGAGGAAAACGTCGCCGGACCGGCCACACAATGCGCACGCCTGCGCATCGGGCGCCTCAAGGACTCGTCGTACTCGTGAAGCCACACCAGCCATGCGTCGACGTTATGTCGGCGCTGCGACATTCCCCCGATGCTGGTATCAAAGTGGTATCATGCCCGGCGTGGGTATGACACTGCGGACCAGCGAAGCCCAGGCCGAAGCGCTGCGCCGGCAGGCTGCCGCCGAGGGACGTTCCATGCAGGCTGTGGCATTGTCGGCCATCGACGAGTACATCGAGCGTCGTGCTCATCAGAACGAAGTGAAAGCAGTGTTGGACAAGGTTATTGAGCGTGAGCAGGGTGTACTGCGCCGACTAGCCGACACGTGACCGTCTGCCTGGACCTTGACGACTTGCTGCTTGTCGCAGCACGCGCCGTCGCCGACAACGTCGTGGTCAGAGACTACGGACTCTTGGAATCGGCGGTGGCGCGTCCCAGGACAACGGTGGCCGGAACTGAGGTCTACTCCGATATCCACACCAAAGCAGGCGCCCTGCTGCATTCGCTCTGCCGCAACCACGCCCTCCTCGACGGCAACAAACGGTTGGCATGGACGGCCTGTCAAGTGTTCCTCGGCCTCACCGGCGAATGGGTGACGGCGAGCGAGGACGACCGCTTCAACTTGATGATCGCCGTGGCGTCCGGGGTGATCGACGACGTCGACGAAATCGCCGCACAGTTGCGAACCTGGTGCGGCTGAACACTACCGACGTCGCTGATCCTCCAGCCAGGCGAAGAACTCCTCGGCGGTGAACACCGGCTTTCCGTACTCCTGCGCTTTACGCGCCTTCCCCGACTGTGTGCCGGCCTCGGCGGTGACCAGCACCTCACATCGCGTCTTGGTCACCGAGCGCACCGGCGCCAAACCCGCCGACGCGGCCAGCCGCTCCATCTCCTCGCGCTCCACCACGCGGCCCGCCTGATCCAAAGCCGTTCCGGTGAAACAGATTCGGGCGCCCGGCACCAACGCAGTGCCGATGTCGTGACGCTCGACCTTCACCGCGTCGCTCACCACGTTGACGCCGAGCAGGGCCGATGCCTCGTGCAGACGCGTCACGACGTCGTCGGGCAACAGCGCTCGTGACGCCGCCGCGCGCAGTTGGTCGGCCACCGACTGCCGGGCGGCCGCGTCCCACGACGACTCGTCTCCGGCTACCTCGTCGGCCGACGCTCCGCCCAGCACCACCGCGCCGACTCCGCGGCTGACCCGCAGCACCGCCGACAACGCCGGCAGGTGATCGGCCGCCGGAGTCGGAACGGCGTGGTCGCGGCTGAGAAGCAACCCCGAAACCGATTCCGCCGGTTCGGGTTCCTCGAAGGCCGACGAACCGGGCTCGGTTTCCGCCGACGCCAAAGCCGCCAGCGCCGACTGCGCCCGCTCCACCGCCGTGCGCCCGGTCATCCGCGCGCGGCGCAGTTCGACGCCCAGCGGCATCACCACGACATGACCGAGCCGCTTGAGCTCGAAGTCGATCAGGCCCAGCGTCTCGTCCACCGACACCCCGACCGGCGTGCAGCCCGCCAGCATCGGTGCGATCACCGCCCACGCCTCGCGAAGGGTCGGTGCCAGCAGCACATCGGAGACGGTGATGCCGTACGCATTTCGCGCATCAGCGAGATCACGCTGCGGGTTGATCAGCGTGGAGACGGCGGTGCCGTCGTCGAACGCCACAGCCAGCTCCACCGGTCGCGGACGCGACATCCGCCCTTCCTCACCGACGGTGAGCATGCCGATCGCGCAGTATTTGCGCGCCGCCGAGCCACCGGCCGAGGTGCGCAGGAAGCGGGCGATCCGCCGGTCGGTCTTCAGATCCTTCGGCAGCACTGGACGTTTGAGCACCAGCCCGGCGAGCGACGTGCAGCGACTCAACGCGACATACAGCTGGCCCGTCGAGAACATCCCGCCCGTGAGGTCGACGACCACCTTCTCGAGCGTCTGCCCCTGGCTCTTGTGGATGGTGATCGCCCACGCGAGTTTGAACGGCAGCTGCGTGAATGTCCCGATCACTTCGCGACGCAGTGACCCGCCGTCGACCACCGGGCGGGTGGCCTCCCACGTGAACGGCGTGACGTCCGCGCACGATCCGTCGGCGAACTCGACCTCGACGACGACGCCGTAACGGTCGTAACCGACGCCGACCACGCGGCCGATCGAGCCGTTGACCCACCGGTCGCCCTGGTCGTTGTTGAGCATCATCACCTGAGCGCCGACCTTGAACCGCAGCTCGTCCTCGATCGGCTTGTCGAACAGCGTCAGATCGCCGGACTCCCTGGCGCGGTGCAGCATTTCGTCGCCGTCCAGCCGCTCGAGCTGTTGACGGTTGCGAGCGGTCACCAGCCGATTGGTCGGTGCAAGCGTCAGCCAGAACTCGTCGTCGGGCGGCACGAAATCCTTGTCTGCGCGGGCGTTGAGCTGCTCCTGCGCGTGGCCGAGCAGTATGCCCTCGCGGATCTCGTTGAGGATGGCGGTCATTCGGTCGTCGCCGAGCTGGCGGAACACCGTGGTCAACGAGACGGTGGGGAAGTCCTCGCGCGCGAACGTTCGGGCGGAGAAGAAGTAGGGCGTCTCGTAGACCGTCGAGAAGTAACCCTCCTCACCGTCACCGACCACCGGCGGCAACTGGTACAGGTCGCCCACCAACACGATCTGCACTCCGCCGAACGGTGTGCCCGGCTCGGGACCGAACCGCTCCAGCGCGGTCGCGACCATGTCGAAGACGTCGGCGCGAACCATCGACGCCTCGTCGATGATCAACGTCTGCAGCGACGCCAGTGTCTTGGCGAATCGGCCCGGCCGGTACTCGCCACCGGTGACGTCGGCCAGCGTCGTCGTGGTGCGGAATCCGAACAGCCGGTGGATGGTGTACCCGTCGACGTTGAGCGCGGCGATCCCGGTGGGCGCGGTCACCACCACACTGCGGTCGGTGCCCGCCATGAAGTGCCGGATCAGCGTGGACTTGCCGGTGCCGGCCTTGCCCGTGAGGAACAAATGCCTGCCGCCGGCAAGCAGCGCCAGCGCCTCGCGAAACTCGTCGGTGACGATGAGGTCCCCGCTCACGGCTGCACAGTACCCGCCGCCGCGGGGCGCGCTCGGCGCCAAACCTTGTGCAGCCGTAGCCCCGCTGCATAAGCTCTGCCCATGGAACTACTACGTAATGTAGTGGTGCTTCTGCACATCGTCGGCTTCGCGGTGACGTTCGGCGCCTGGGTCGCCGAAGCCGCGGCCCGACGATTCCGCACCACCCGCGCGATGGATTACGGCATCTTGGTTTCGCTGCTGACGGGTTTGGCGCTCGCCGCGCCGTGGCCCGAGGGGATCGAGCACAACTACCCGAAGATCGGCGTGAAGCTCGTCATCCTCGTGGTCCTCGGCGGTGTGCTCGGAATGGGCAGCGCGAGACAGCGGCGCACCGGCAATCCCGTACCACGCCCACTGTTCTGGTCGGTCGGCGTGCTGTCCTTCGCCGCGGCCGCCATCGCAGTCTTGTGGGTGTAGCTGTTCTCAGACCACCGCCATCGCTTCGCGCTCCATGACCTCCGTCGCGGCGCGCTCGCCGGAGCGCACGGCGCCGTCGATGAACCCGTACATCACCGACGCGGTTTCGGTGCCGGCCCAGTGGATGCGGCCGCACGGCGCACGCAGCGCGGGACCGAACTCGGTGAGCACGCCCGGCGGTGTGTGGGCGATCATCCCGCCACCGGAGTAACGTTCGACGGTCCAGTTCTGCTCGATGTAGTCCAGCGGTGAAAGCGCCTTGGCGCCAAACCTTTCCGTAACCGCGCTGAGCACCGCGGTCTTGCGTTCGTCGTCGCCGAGCTCGCCGATTCGGCGCGCCTCTGGCCCTTCGGTGATGACGGTCAGGACTCCGGGAGTCCCGGAGTCCGTGCACGAGTCGATCGTGAGGTTCGCCGGCGAACCCGGTGCGAACGACTGGCCGGACAAGCCGTCGGCGCGCCAGAACGGCTCGTCGTACACCAGCGCGATCTTGTAGACCGCTCCGCTCGGCATCCGCTGATGCAGGAACGAGCGGTCGACGGGAAGCATTGGCTCATAAGAGATCTGGGCGGCGATCGAAATCGGCACGGCGACGATCACTCGGCGGGCGTTGACCACCATGTCGTCGGAACGCACCACGACCCCGTCAATGCTCTGGGTGATGCTGCGAACAGGTTGGGAGAGGTGGACGGTGTCGCCGAGCTCGGCCGCGACAGCCCGATGGATGGCGCCCATGCCGCCGACGGGCCGCGCGTCCTCGGCCGCGTCCTTGACGCCCAGTACGAAGCTCGGCCCACCCGCCGCCGCCATCTGGTACAGCACGAACAGCAGCGAGATTTCCGATGCCGCAGATGTGTACAGCCCGGCGACGGCGCTCTCGAGCAGTTCGCGCGCGGGTTTGGACATCGTGTGCCTGTCCAGCCAGGCCGCCCAGCTGAGCTTGTCCCACTTCTGCGCCTTGTCAGCCGTCCACGGTGCGTGCACCGGAATCGATTTGCACATCTGCGTCAGCTCGAGAAAGACCGCGCCGATGTTGGCGACCGCCCACGGGCTCATCGACAGCGGGATCGTTCCCGTGTATCGGTACTTCTTGCCGTCGACGAACATCATCGCGTCGCCGTCGGTGTACTGCTTGTAGCTGGCCACGTTGAATTCGTTCATCAGCCCGTAGATGGCGTCCTGCCCGGGCCCGATCCACGCGCCGCCGCGGTCGATCCAGACCCCGTCGTCCCGGACTGCGGTGAAGGTGCGACCGCCGACGCGGTCGCGCGCCTCCAGCAGCGCCACCGAATGACCTGCCTGCTTCAAACGCAACGCCGCGGTCAAGCCGGCGAACCCGGCGCCCACCACGCAATAGTCGACGTCTGCCATGAGCGGCCCCTTCGGTCGGTTAGAGCCAACGCCGTATTGCCGCCCCTGTCAATAAACCGTTGCTTCGGCAAAAGTGTTGTGATCGGCTCGGACTCACGAGTGCTGGCACGACGCGCGCCGGGCTCCGGGAATGTGATCGCCGATCCGGCAGTTGCGACCGATATGGCCAAGATGACCACCGACGAACGAGAGAAGTTCCTGTCCGACGTCCACGTGGGCGTCATCGCGGTCGAACGCACCGACCGCGCCCCGCTGAGCGTGCCGATCTGGTACGGCTATCAACCCGGCGGCGAAGTTCTGCTGTGGACGGAATCCGGCTCGCTCAAGCACCGGCTGATCAAGGACGCCGGCCGCTTCGCGATCACCGCGCAGGACGAGCAGCCGCCGTACCGCTACGTCACGGCCGAAGGCGACGTCACCGGGATCGACACCGCGGAGGACGCCGTGGTGCGCGACATCGCGATCCGCTATCTCGGCGAGCAGGACGGCAACGCGTTCGCCGACCAGAACCTGACGCCGACGTCGATCGTCATCCGGATGCGCCCGCAGCGCTGGCTCAGCTTCGACTACTCGACGGAGTAGCTTCCGCGCCGCTGACCTGCCGCGCGCACACGACCCGCGCGGCCTGCACGATGTCACACGCGGCGAGACTCTGGGCGGAGTCGGAGTGCCGGCTGTCGACTGGCAGCCCCGCCGCATGCCGCAGCACCATCATCGCCAGAGCCGACGTGGTGGCCGACGGCACCACCAACAAGTTCGCCCGCCCGCGCTCGCCGGTCAGGCTCATCACCCGCTGCGGACGGTTCTTCCAACCGGGAATGGCGGCCACACCGCGGCGGGTCAGCATGTCGAGGTCCGGGACGGCATTCGCCGACGACCAGTTGACCTGGATGTCGACGACGGGCCCCAGCGAGTCGCGCAGCGCCTCGATCAGTTCGGGGAGCTCAAGAGCCATCGACGAGGTTCGCGGCCACCACGCTCCGTCGAGGCCGTCGCAAGGGGAAGCGGCCAATGTGAGCCGGACCGGTCGGGTGCTTCGCCGTTGGCTCGCCGCGGTCACAGGTTTGCATTCATGATCGCCGGACCACGAACCGTATGAGCCACAACACGATGAGAAATCGAAACGGCGTGATGCATCGGCATTTTCCTCGCTTCGAGCCGTCGAAGGCGGGATCGCGTCTTCAGAGGTAACGGTTCGCCGTCGACACTACACCGGCGCCATTTCGCCAGAGTGATAGCCTCGACCCGGATGTTCATCGACATCCGTTCAAAATGAGAGAAGTTGAAAAGTATGGCACAGGGAACTGTGAAATGGTTCGACGGCGATAAGGGCTTCGGCTTCATCGCTCCCGACGGCGGCGCAAAGGACGTGTTCGTCCACTACTCGGAAATCCAGGGAAATGGATTCCGGTCGCTGGAGGAGAACCAACGCGTTCAGTTCGACATCGAGCAGGGCGCCAAAGGACCTCAGGCAATCGGCGTAACCGCCGTTTAGCTTTCACGAGTCGATTGTGGGCTGGTGGGAATCTCCCACCGGCCCACCTTTCGTATCAGGGCTCTGACTCACCGAATCGACACCTCAGGCAGGCTTCTCTAGACTGACGGCAACGCCGACGGCTGCCGTCATCACTTCCGATATCGGCCGGTGGTCCGCAATCACCTGGGCTCCGACTCGAGCCCACCCGCACGAGACCACAGGACGATTTCTTGGCCATCACCGATGTCGGTGCGTACACGCATCTGAGCCGGTCGGACATCGAGGCCATCGGTGCCGAGCTGGACACCATCCGTCGCGACATCGAGGAGTCGCTCGGCGAGCACGACGCGGCCTACATCCGGCGCACCATCAAGTTCCAACGTGCACTCGAACTGGCGGGGCGGCTGACCCTCGGCTGCAGCCGATCGCGGGCCGGCTGGATCCTCGGCACCGCGACGCTGGCCTTCGCCAAGTGCGTCGAGAACATGGAGATCGGCCACAACGTGTCCCATGGGCAGTGGGACTGGATGAACGACCCCGAAATCCATTCCAACACTTGGGAATGGGACATGGTCGCGGTGTCGTCGCAATGGAGGTACTCGCACAATTACCGCCACCACGTGTACAGCAACGTGGTCGGCGTGGACGACGACCTCGGATTCGGCATCATGCGCATCACCCGCGACATTCCGTGGCAACCCGTCCACCTGCTTCAGCCGCTACGAAACATCCTGCTGGCGGGCATCTTCGAATGGGGCATCGCGCTGCACGGGGTGCACTCCGAACGGGACCGTGCGGCCGGTGATGCCGAACAACTGACGCGGGAGAGGATGACCCTGGTCCGCAAGATCGCCCGGCAAGCGGTCAAGGACTATGTGCTCTTCCCGGCGCTGAGCGGGCGCCGCTGGCGCAGAAGCCTGGCGGCGAACCTGGTCGCCAACCTGGTGCGCAACCTGTGGACGTACGTGGTGATCTTCTGTGGGCACTTCCCGGACGGCGCCGAGAAATTCACCGCCGACGTCCTCGACGAGGAGTGTCGCGCCGAATGGTATCTGCGGCAGATGTTGGGCGCCGCCAACTTCAAGGCCGGCCCGCTGCTGGCGTTTTCCAGCGGCAACCTCTGTTACCAGATCGAACACCACGTCTTCCCCGACCTGCCGAGCAACCGCTTGGCGGAGATCGCGGTGCGGGTGCGGGCGATCTGCGAGAAGTACGACCTGCCATACACCAGCGGTTCCCTGGTGCGCCAGTATCTGCTGACGCTGCGAACGATCTACAAGTTGGCCCTGCCGGACCGGTTCCTGACCGCGACGAGCGACGACGCACCGGAAACCGCATCGGAGCGCAAGTTCGCCTGACCGGGTGATCAGTCCACGAGCGACAACGCGTGCGCGCGGCGCAACTTGCCCGACGGCGTCTTGGGGATCATGCCCGGCTCCAGTACCACCACGTTGCGGGGTCGGACGTCGACTTCGGCGAACACCTCATGGGCGACCTGCCGCTCGACGCGGCGCACTTCGGCCGCGTCGGCGAAGTTCTTGCACTCCACCGCCACCGCAAACGTCTCCCGCGACAACCCGGCATCCAGCCGCACGGCGACGGCGCAACCCGGCCGCACCCCGTCGACCCGGCCCGCGGCCCGCTCGATGTCGGTCGGATAGATGTTGCGACCGGCCATGATGATGACGTCCTTGAGCCGCCCGCACACCACCACCTCACCGTCCTCGGTGAGATAACCCAGGTCGCCGGTGTCGTACCAGCCCCGCTCGTCCTGTGCCGGGATGAACCCGGCCACCGTGGTGTAGCCCCTGGTCACCGGGTCGCCGCGGACCTCGATGACGCCGACGCCGCGGGGCGGCAGGTTTGCGCCGTCCTCGTCGATCACCCGCACCTCGAGGCCGTCCAACGGCTTGCCGAGCTTGACCAGCCGGCGGGTGTGACCCTTGGTCGCGGGCACCGCGCGGTGCAGCACGGCCAGCAGGTCGGCGTCGACCTCGTCGACGGCCATCCCGCGGCCGCATTCGGAGAACGACACGGCCACCGTCGTCTCGGCCATCCCGTACGCCGGCACGATGGCCTCGGGGCGCAACCCGAACGGTGCGCCGGCCTCGCAGAGGTCCTCGACGTCGAGCGGGTCCACCTGCTCGGCGCCCGACAACGCCCAACGCAGCGAGGACAGGTCGAACTCGCCGGGCGTGGCCAGCCGTCGCAACCGCTTGGCGAACAGCGTGTAGGCGAAGTTCGGCGCCGCGGTCATGGTGCCCTTGTACTTGTCAATCAGCTTGGCCCACAACAACGTATCGTTCAGGAAGTCCATCGGTGTGACCTTCACCAGCTCGGCGCCGAAGTACATCGGCACCGTCAGATAGCCGGTCATCCCCATGTCGTGGAAGCAGGGCAGCCAACTGATGATCACGTCGGACTGGATGTCGAAATCGCAGCCGACCGTCATGGCCTCGGCGTTGGCGACTATGTTCGCGTGCGTGATCTGAACGGCCTTGGGGGAACCCGTGGATCCCGACGTCAGCTGCATCAGCGCGACGTCGTCGTCGGTGGTCTCGATCGGGTCGATGGACTGGTCCGCCAGCAGCGACTCGACGGTCAGCACCGTCATGCCGAGACCGGCCAGCACGGGTGCGGCCGCCATGAACGGTTCGCTGATGACGACGGCCTTCGCCGAGATCATGTTGATCACGGCGGTGGTTTCCTCGGCCCAGCGCACCAGATCGGTGCGTGGCGTGGGCTGATGCAGCATGGTCAAACTGGCGCCGCGCATCCAGATGCCCTGGGCGGTCGGCGCGATCTCGACGGGTGCGCCGGCCAGCACGGCGATGGCGTCACCGTGGCCGATGCCCGCCGCGGCCAGTCCGCCCGAAATCCGGCTGGCGCGTTGGTTCACTTCGGCCCAGGTGTGCTTCACGGGGGCATCCGGCTCGCCGGTGACGATCCCGTTCGTGCTCCACCGGGCGTTGCGGTACATGGTCTCGGTAAATTGACTCACGACAGTCCTTCAGCCCCCGGGCGCGGCGACGCCATATGTAGGTGTTTGCGGTGGTCCGGCTGGTTTCGCCGGTCCCTCTCGATTACCTAGTGGTCCGTTGCTTCGGCTGAAGCGACGGTGCGGAGCGTGTCAGGCCTCCCGACTGTACGCGCCCGGCGCCTGCTGGTGGAGGCAGCGCGCCGGAGGTGGCTGATCAAAGGTGACGCGACGCCCGTCGATCGCGGCCGAACAGCCGTCGAATCGGCCCCATTTGCGCAGCGGGCGTCTTGCGGGGCGTGTACGGCCATGGACGGTTCCGTTCGGGGACCGATGCCGCACGCGCCTGCTTGAGCTGCATCCGCAGGTGCCGGCGGAGGTCGTGCAGGTCCGGGTCGGCCCACCGGTTGTCGGCCTCGGCCGGGTCCGCGGTCAGATCGTAGAGCTCCCACTGGTCGTCGAGCGGCTCGGTGCGGTAGCTGTCGCCGCCCATGCCGTTCGCCGCGAGATGACGCACCCCGGGCTCGGTCCACGTCGCCGGATCGTCGAAAGTGCGTACCAGTTTCCACACGTGACCCAGCCCGCCCTCGGCGTCGTCGCGGTCCACCCGCAGCACCAAGCCTTCGAAGTTCGACGCGACGTGCTCGGGCACCCGGATACGCAGGGGCGCAGGCGGATTCGTCGTCCGCTTCAAGCGACGAGCCAGACCGGACGCGCCGGTGTCGCCTTCGAGCACGTTGTCGCGGGTCATCAGGTACACCGCGCGCGATTCGTCGGCCGGGGCGCCGTTGACCACCGGCATCAGGTCACGGCCCGGCAGGTCGTGCACCTCGGTGAACGTGTCGGCCAGCCTTGCCGCCACCGCCTCGACGTCGACACCGGCCGCGCCGAGCAGCGTCGGCACGATGTCGACGTGCGACGTCGGCGCCGTCACCGTGCGCGCGGCGGTCGCGTCGGGCCCGATCCGCGCGACGACGAACGGCACCCGCGTCGCCTCGTCGTACAGGTTGAACCACTTCTGGTGCAGGCCGCCGTGGGCGCCCAGCAGGTCGCCGTGATCGGCCGTGCGCACCAGCACTGCATGGTCTGAACCACCCTCGGTCACCGCGCGCCGCACGCGGTCGATCGGGCCGTCGACCTCCGCGTGCAGCCGGTAGTACAGGTCGCGGTACTGCTGCGCCTTGCGGGTGTAGGTGCGGTCGACGGCCGGCGCGGGCCCGTAGCCCGAGTAGTACGCCTCCCGGAACGCGATCTGCGCGGCGGGCTTGCTCGACAGGTCTTCGTCGGCGGTCGGCGCCGGTGGCACCGGCGGCGGGTCCAGCGGCGACGGGCGCATCGGGCTGCGCCGCTGCCACGCCGGGAACAGCACGATGTCGTGCGGGTTGACGAAGCTGGCGACGAGCAGGAACGGGCGCAGCGCCTCGGCGTATCCGGCGCGACGCCGCGCGTAGCGGTCGTTGAGCCACGCCACGACGCGGTCGGCGATCAGCGGGTCGCGCCGAATCCCCGCATTGGCCAGTGGCGCGCCGTGCGGCTCTGGCCCGACCCAGCCCGAAAAGCCATAGGGCGCAAGCGGATCTGCGTCGAGGTAGCGCTGCACGGCTTTCGGGTCGACGACGCCGTTCTCGTCGTTGGTCGCCAGCGGCTGACCGGTTGCGGGGTCGGTCAGATCGGCGTGCGAGATGTGCCACTTGCCGTCGTAATGGGTGTCGTATCCGGCCGCGCGGAACCAGTTGCCCAGCGTCGGCACCTCGTTGCGGCGCAGCCAGCGCATGCGGGAGTCGTCGTAGACCTTGCCGATGCCGTCGGTCTGCGTGACGCCGTGCAGGTCGGGGTAGTGGCCGGTGAAGATCGTCGGACGGCTGGGCACGCAGGCCAGCGACCCGGTGTAGTGCCGCTGAAAGCTCACGCCGTGCTCGTCGAACCACTTGCGGCCGGACAACGTTCGGTCCCGCCATGCGAGGACTTCGGGCGCCTCGTAGGGCGGAACCGCGCGCTCCTCGTCGGTCATCACGATGATGATGTCGGGGCGCTCGGTCATGAGGTCGTCTCCAATCGTTTCGCCAACGCGGCGAGCATGGCGTCGGATCCGCGCGCCAATGCCTGACAGGCCAGGCGTTCGACGAGTTGTTGCGTTCTGCCGCGGCCTTTTCGGACGGTACTGGTGATCGTCACGACGGTCTCGCCGCCGCCGGTGGCCTCGAGGGTCCAGCGGTTGTTGGCCTTGCCCATGACTTTGGGCAGGCCCTCGATGTCATAGGCGAGGACGTACTGCGGGTCGCACTCGGTGATGCGCTCGACCAGGGCGTTGCGGCCGATCTGCACGCGGCGGGTCGTGCCGACCATCGCGCCGTCGGCACCGCGCGCGAGTATGCAGGAGTGGTCGACCTTGTCGAGCCACGAGGCGAGATCGCCGAAATCGGCCAGCACGTCCCAGATCTGCGTCGGGGTTGCCGCGATGACGCGGCTGCGGTCGATTTCGGCCACGGCCCCACCGTACGCGCAATCGATGTCGGGATCAGGCGACTTCGGCGACCCTCACCGCAAGTGCGCGACGAGCGCGTCGGTCACCTCGGCCGTCGACGCCCGGCCGCCGAGATCAGCCGTCCGGGTCTCCGGTGTGGCCAGCGTCGACTCGACGGCGGCCATCACCTCAGCTGCGGCGGCGTCGTGCCCGAGGTGTTCGAGCATCAGCGCCGCCGACCACACCGCCCCGACCGGGTTGGCGATGCCTTGGCCGGCGATGTCGGGCGCCGAACCGTGTACCGGTTCGAACATCGACGGGTACTGCTTGGTCGGATCCAGATTCGCCGACGGCGCGATGCCGATCGAGCCGGCCACCGCGGCCGCCAGGTCACTGAGGATGTCGCCGAACAGGTTTGAGCCCACCACGACGTCGAAGCGCTGCGGCTGCAGCACGAACTTCGCGGCCAGCGCGTCGATGTGCTCGCTGTCGAACCGAACATCCGGGAACTGCGCCGCCCGTTCGGCGACCACCTCGTCCCAGAACGGCAGCGTGTGCACGATGCCGTTGGATTTCGTCGCCGATGTCACGTAGCTGCGTCTGCTGCGCGCCAGCTCGAACGCGAAGTCGGCGATGCGGCTCACTCCCACCCGCGTGAAAACCGACTCCTGTACGGCCATTTCGTCGGCAAAGCCGCGGTTCAACCGTCCGCCGATCTCGCTGTACTCACCTTCGACGTTCTCGCGTACCACGACGAAGTCGACGTCATCCGCCGTCCGTAACGGGCTCGCGACACCGGCGAACACCCGGATCGGTCGCAGGTTCACGTACTGGCGGAAGGCCCGGCGGATCGGGATCAGCAAGCCCCACAGCGACACGTGGTCCGGAACCCCGGGGGAGCCGACCGCGCCGAGCAGGACCGCGTCGAACCCGCGCAGCGTGTCGATCCCGTCGGCGGGTATCATCGCGCCTTCGTTCTGGTAGCGCCGGCACGACCAGTCGAAATCGGTGTAGGACAAGGCGATACCGTGCTTTGCCGTTACCGCGTCGAGCACCTGGCGCGCCGACGCGATCACCTCCGTGCCGATCCCGTCGCCCGGGATGACCGCGATGTCGCTCATGTGCCCAGCCCCAACAGGCCGATCATCATCGGCAGGAAGATGATGATCAGGATCGCGCCCGCGATGTCGAACGTGATGCCGGATCGGATCATCTTCGTGATCGGCACGACGCCGGAGCCGTAGACGATCGCGTTCTGCGGCGTCGACACCGGCAGCATGAAGCCGAACGACGCCGCGAATGTCGCTGCCAGCGCCGGCACGAACGGGTTCACCCCGGCGGCGACCGCCACCGGAATGATGATCGGCACCACCACGGCCGCCGATGCGGTGTTGCTGGTCGTCTCCGACACGACGATCGCCAGCAGGACCGCGAACACCGTGATCGCGACGCTGCTCGACAGGCCGAGCGCATCGTCGACCGACGTTCCGATGGTCTCGGCCAGGCCGGTCGACGAGATCAGCGAACCGAAGATGATGCCCGTGCCGAACAGGATGATTGTGCCCCAGTCGATTTCGGCTGCGTCTTTCCAGCGCAGCGTGAACTCGCGACTCTGCCAGTCGGTGGGCAGCAGGAACAGCAGCGATGCGCCGAACACGGCGACCACGCCTTCGTCCAACCGGTCGCTGACGAATTCGTACACGTTCGATTCGGTGCCCGCGACCAGCGCGAAGATGCCGGGCAGGATCCACAGCGTCACCGTGACGGCGAACGCGATCAGCGTGTTCTTCTCCGCCCGCGACAGCTTGCCCAGCTTCTCCCGTTCGCCGGCCACGTACTCGGCGACCCCGTCGATCCGCTTGATCTCGGGCCTGTTCAGCCGCAACAGGACAAGCGCCAGCAGGGCGAACATCAGCAGGCAGATGGGAATCGCCATCACCATCCACTGGCCGAAGCTGATTCGCTCACCGGTGGCCTCTTCGATCAGCCCGCGGCCGATCAGGTTCGGCGGACTGCCCACCGGGGTCAGCAGGCCGCCCACGCTGGCGCCGTAGGCGAGCATCAGCATCAAGGCCGCACCGACCCGCAGCCGCTGCGGGTCGAAGT
This sequence comes from Mycobacterium sp. IS-3022, assembly GCF_001500065.1. Taxonomy (GTDB): domain Bacteria; phylum Actinomycetota; class Actinomycetes; order Mycobacteriales; family Mycobacteriaceae; genus Mycobacterium. Next base: position 247,470 of record NZ_LQIN01000045.1, on the reverse strand, counting down.
CGGCTTCGACGTCGCCGCGCTGTTGCAGCAGCTTGGCGATGACGGACAGGATGCCGATGGCCGTCGGCAACAGCATCGCCACGGTCGCGGTGTTCGACACGAACGCCGACAGCAGACAGGTGATGGCACCGAACGCGATGATCACCCCGGTCGTCGAGCGGCCGGCGCGCGGCAACGCCAGGATGCGGAACGCGAACCGCCGGGCCACACCGTGTTTGAGCATCGCCTGGGCGAGGATGAACGCGCCGATGAACGTGAAGATCGTCGACGACCCGAACGGGCCGAGCACGTCGTCGACCGGCGCGACACCGAGGAACACCGCGACCGCGACGCCGAGCAGGCCGCCGATCGGAATCGGCACCGCCTCGCTGATCCACAGCGCGATCACGCCGAGCAGCACGGCGGCCAGCACCTGCTGTTCGCGCGGAATGTCGATCGGCAGGAGGAGGAAGACGACGGTCAACAGCGGGGCGAGGAACAGCCCGACGGTGCGTCGGGCCTTCTCGAACCGTTCCTCGCGGGGGGACAGCTTCTGCTCGCCGAGGCTCCGGTATGTCGCGCTGCCGAGTAGGGCCTTGTCGACGTCGGTCGGCGTGACGTGGTTCTCCGCGGTCATCACAGGCTCCGTCCACCCGGGCTGGCGTATGCGCGACACCACAGTCGCATGCCGAGCGCTCAGCTACGTACGGTTTCGACGCGAAAATCCGTACCTGAGTGAGCGCTCGGCGGGCAAAGCTGGGCGCTCGGCGGAACGGGCTATCGGCTGCGCAGGCGCTGCGCCAGGCCCGACGCCCGAGCCGCCCGCCGTTGCACGGCGGCCCGCACCGACGCCTCCGGGCCGACCACCCGGATCTTCTTCTTCGCCCGGGTCACGGCGGTGTAGAACAACTCGCGGATGAGCAGCCGCGAGTCCTCCGGCGGCAGCAGCACCGTGACTTCGTCGGCCTGGCTGCCCTGCGATTTGTGAATCGTCATCGCATGCATGGTGTCCACGTCGGCGAGTCGGCTCGTCGCGAACTCGAGCCGTTCCGTTCCGGCAACGACCGCCCGCAGCACGCCGTCGCGCAGGACCGTGACACCGGTGTCGCCGTTGTACAGGTTGAGCCCGTAATCGTTCGCGGTCACCAACACCGGTCGTCCCACGTACCACGCCGACCAGATCGGCTCGCCGGTCAACTCCGCCAGCCACCGCTCCACCTGGTGGTTCCAGTAGCGCACGCCGAACGGGCCGCGGCGATGCGCGCACAGCAGCCGGTGCTCGTTCAGGATGGCCAGCGCCGCTTCGTCGTCACCGAGGACCGCCGCCCGGTGGAGCTCAACCGCCAACGGCACCAACACCTTCCGAAGATGCTCCGACGGCTCCTCGGTGTCGAACCACTCGATGTGCTCACCCCCGGCGCGCAGCACCTCGACGACGGTGTCGGCGTCACCCGTGCGGATCGCGGTCGCCAGCCTCCCGATCGACTCGCCGAACCGGTGCGACGTCTTCAACTCCGCGATACGGTCGCCGCCGAGGCCGTCGACCAGATCAGCGAGCACCGCACCCGCTTCCACCGACGCCAACTGGTCCGGGTCACCGACCAGGATGAGCCGGGCGTCCGGCCGAACGGCCTCCAGCAGCCGCGCCATCATCGTCAGCGACACCATCGACGTCTCGTCGACGACAATCACGTCGTGCGGCAACCGATTACCGCGGTGGTGCCGGAACCGCGCCGACGTGTCCGGGCGGCTGCCGAGTAGCCGGTGCAAGGTCGTCGCGTGCAAGCCGGCCAGCGCTTCACGGTCGGACACGGGCAGCTTGTCCACCTCCAGTTGCACCGCCTCCTGCAGCCGCGCCGCGGCCTTTCCGGTCGGCGCCGCCAACGCGATCCGCAACCGCGTCCCGCTCGCCAGGAGCGCCAGCAGCCGCGCCACCGTGGTGGTCTTACCCGTGCCCGGGCCGCCGGTGAGCACCGTCAGGCCTTGCGACAGCGCAAGTTTCGCCGCGGCGCGCTGCTCCTCGAACCCCGCCGGAAAGAGCCGGTCGAGCTCCGGCGCTGGTTGGGATGCCCGGGCGGCGAGCCTCGAGAGAATGTCGTCGCACACCTGCTGCTCCTCGAGCCAGTACCGGTCGAGATACAGCAGATCCCCGTCGACGCGCAGCGCCGACGGTTGGCCGGTCAGCGGGTGCGCGGTGATGGCGCCGTGCCAGTCGTCGATGGCGGGCCACGGCAGCCCGTCGAGGCCGACCTGCCGTTCGGCGGTGCGCAGGTTCAGGCACACCGACCCGCTGCGAAGCGCGCGCACCAGCAGCGCGACCGCGAGTGACACCCGCTCGTCTGGCGCCTTGGCGAGTGCGCAGAGCCGCTGTGCGACATGCACATCCGGTGCGTCGAGGACTTCGGCGTCGGTGAAGGTGCGCAGCAGGCCGCTGGCGCTGATCGCCCGCCGCCACTCCAGGCCGGTCATGCGGCGACCGTGCCGGCGTCGAGCAGATCCGAGAGCGCGGTGATCAGCGCTGCCGGAGGCTGCCAGCTGAACACACCGGCGGGGTGGCCGTCGTGCACCGGGGTATCGGGCCCGCACATCCCGCGCAGGAACAGATACAGCACGCCACCGAGGTGCTGCTCGGGTGTGTATCCCGCCAACCGCCACCGCAGGAAGCGGTGCAGCACAACGCTGTACAGCAGGGCCTGCAGCGGATAGTCGGAATGCAGCATCGCCTCGGCCAGCCGCGGTTGCCCGTAATCCGCGGCCGTCAGCGGCCGGTTGGGGTCACCGAGCCAGTTGGTCTTGTAGTCGACGACGAGGTAACGCCCGCCGGCCTCATCGGGGATGCGCAGCACCGCATCCACCGATCCGGACAGGTATCCCTTCAGCGACTGGGCGCCCAGCCCCGCTGCGGTCAACCGGTCCGCATACGAGCTCAGCGGGTCGTCCGACGCCAGATGCTGCCGCAGGAGTTCACCGACATGCGCCAGTCGAATGTCGGGTGCCGACGCGCGCAGATCGCCTCCGGCCAAGGGGAATTCGAAGTCCATCTCCCGCATCCGGTCCGACAGTCCGATCTGCCGAAGCGTTGTGCCGTCGGCGAGCGGTCCGAGCGGGGTGTCGTGCATCGGCACCATCGCCGCCGCCAACTCGCCGGCCTCGACGTCGACCGGCCACCACGCCGAATGCTCGCGGATCTGCGCCTCCAACTCCGCGGCGAGGTCGGTGGCGAACGGATCGGCGGTCTCGAGCACCGCGTGCACCAACGTGCCGAACTTCGCACCGGTCGGCAGTTCGGCCATCGGCGAGACCATATCGGCACCGGCCGCCGTCGTCGCCACCGGGATCTCGGCGACCTCGTCGTCGAGCTCGACCACTTCGGGCTCGCTGCTGACCGGCGTCGCCTCGGCCGCGCGGATCAAGCCGCTGTAGGAGGTCCGGCGCCACGTCGTGTCGATGGTGCGGTGGAAGTGCCGGGCCTCGAAGTCGCCGGGGCCGGGCACCGGCGGACCCGCAACCTTCGGACGCGGCACCGATTCCTCGATCACCGGACCGCCGACGGCTTCCCATTCCTTGAACCGCGCCATCGCGTCGTCGTCGGAAACCTTCGCCGGCGCAACGACGTCCGGCACCATGGGCTCACCGGGCCGCCGGCCGCGAAGCAGTCGCGACAGGCCACCGTTCGGCTCGTCGCGCGACGGTGCCCACCAGGCGACCAGCTGCGACTGTGCCCTGGTCATCGCGACATACATCAGGCGGCTGTCGTCGCTGGCGTCCTCCTGGCGGCCCGCCTTCGACACCGCATGGAAGTCGGGGCTGTCGTCACCACCGATGTGCAGACACCTCGTGTCACCCTCGTGGTAGAGCACCAGTTCGGGTTCCCAGACGTGACGGTTGAACGCGAACGGCAAATAGACGACCGGGAACTGCAGGCCCTTGGCGACGAACACCGTCATCACCGCAACGGCCGCGGCGTCGTTGTCGAGACGGCGGAAGCGCTCGGCGGCGCCGCTGCGCTCGTCGCGCTGGGCCCGCAGCCAGTCGCGCAATGCGGGCAGCGTGAAGTGCTCGCGGTGCGCGGCTTCCTGTAGCAACTGGGTCATGTGGGCGAGGTCGGTCATCTGCCGCTCACCGTTGCGCCACGACAACACCCGGTCGGCCATGCCGGCCAGTTGCGCGGCTTCCAAGATCGCCGCGACACCGCGCTCGCGGGCATGACCGGCCCACTCGCGCAGGGTCTCTGCGATGCGGTCGGTCAACCCGTCGCCGCCGGCGACCAGTGACTCGGCGGTCTCGCCGAAGAACATCGTCGACGCCGCCGCGCGCACGATGCCGGGCCGGTGCGGCTGGTCGAAGGCCTCGAGCAGCGCCAACCAGTCCTCGGCGGCGTCGGAGGTGAAGATGTCGGAGTCACCGGTGTAGACCGCGGGGATGCCCGCGTCGCACAACGCCCGATAGCAGACCCGCGCATCGCGGTGGTTCTCCACGATGACCGCGATGTCGGCGGCCCCGAGTTGGCGGCCCCCGAATGTGGCGTCCGAGCTCAGCAGGGCGCCGATGTCGGCCGCCAGGTCGCGGGGAATGTGGGTGCGCAGCTGGTCGATGAGAATGTCTCGAGTGCCGCTGCGCCCGAATGTGTTCCGTCGCACCACCCGCAGCCGGAACGGATCAGCGGACGGCGCGCCCACCAGCCGCGACCCGGGGTGCTTGGCGGCCACATCGTGCACGACGATCTTCTCGTGGCCCAGTTGCGCGCCGCGCAGCACCGCCTGCAGCCGGTTCACCAGCGCTTCGTCGCTGCGCCAGTTGGTGGCCAACGTCTTCTGCACGTCCGCCTTCGACGCCGCGCTCAGGTAGGTGACGATGTCGCCGCCGCGGAACGCGTAGATGGCCTGCTTGGGGTCGCCGATCAGGACCAGCGTCGAGCGTCCGGTGAACGCGCGGTCGATCACCTGCCACTGCACCGGATCGGTGTCCTGGAACTCGTCGACCATCACGACGGGCCACCGTTGGTGCATGCGCAGCTGCGCGGCCGAATTGTCGGCCTGCAGCGCGTCGGCCAACCGGCTGAGCAGGTCGTCGTAGCCGAGGATGCCCTTGCGTCGTTTGCGGATCTCCAGTTCGGCGAGAACGTCTTTCGCGAAGCGGACGCACACTTCGGCGCGCGAATCCGGGTCGGGGTTTGTCGGCCGCAGCTCGGTTGCGGGTTGCTCGACGACCGCCTTGGCCAGTTTCAGCGCATCGGGATAGGTCAGCAGCGGATGGTCGCGCTCCCGGCCGAAGTGGTGCAGGTAGAGGTCGTCGACGATCTCGGTGACCAGTTCATCGAGGCTCTCGACCAGCGTGACACCGGAGTCGGTGTCGCCCGCCACCCCCAGCGACTTGAGGACCAGCTGGCAGAACTGGTGTGTGGTGGCGATGGTCGCGGCGTCGAAGGCGGCCAACGCGTCGCGCAGGTTGCGCTCACGTTCGGCGAGTTGGTCTCCGGTGCCGTCGAGTAGGTACCCGATGATCTCGTTCTCATCGACGCTCGACGGATCGATGAAAGCCGCTACGGCATCGACGATCTGACGCCTCACCCGGTCGCGCAGCTCCTGGGTGGCCGCGCGGCTGAACGTGATCAGCAGCATCTGGTCGAGGGTCGCCACACCCTCGGCGATATAGCGGGTGACCAGCCCGGCCAACGCGAACGTCTTACCGGTGCCCGCGCTGGCCTCCAGCACGGTGGTGGAACGTTCGGCGGGCAACGGCCCCAACAGGTCGAACGGTTCCATCAGGTCTCCAGCGCCCGCAGCATCGGCAGCCACAACCGGCCGGAGTACGTGTCGAGGCCGAGTTCGACGAGGTGTTTCAACCAGGTGGGCTTGCCGAACGCCAGTTGATAGGCCGGCTCATCCTCCTCGCCGGGGTACATGCCCGAACGCCACTTGTATCCGGCCCGCTGCTCGGGGTCGCCGTGGCCGTGCTCCGCTTCTGCCCACGCGAACGACGTCTTCACCGGCAGGGGCAGTGGTTCGCGGCGGCCCTGGTCGTACATCGCCACCAGATCGGCGAGCAACTCACGCGCGGGCTCGGCCGGTCGGCCCATCGACTCGATCCGCGGGTTGGTACCGCGTTTGGCCCGCCCGATGCTGACCGCCTTCCACTCGCGGCTCGGGTCGTGAGCGAGCAACGCCAGCAACAGAATCCACGGCTGCAGCAGATGACGGCCGTCGAGCTTGGAGTACGTGACCGAGACGAGCCGATCGCCGTAGACCGGCGTGACGGTGCCGGTGACCCGACGGCCCCCGCCGATCTCGACGTCGACGTCGACCGCGCTCGAAACGGCACCGCGGTACGGGCGTGCGGCGTCGGCGATGAGCGTGGCCTGCTCGCAGATCGCGTTGGCCCGGCGCCACCCGAGATTGCCGGGGGGCAGCGTGCCGCGGCGCCACTCGGCTTGGCGGGCCTGATCGGGATCCATGCCGCGCAACATGTCCTGAAGCATGCGGTCGCCGACCGTCCACTCCTCGAGCGCATCGATGTCGACGGGCATCGCGTCCTCGACACCGTCGACCTCCCACGGCAACGTGTACTCGAGGGCGCGGAAGAAGCCCTTCACCGGATCGCGGAAGAAGGCGACCAGGTCGGCGACCACGACGTCGTCGGCGGGGGGAGCGGGCAGCGGCCCGGAGATGAACTTCGGCCGTTCCGCCCGCTGCCCGGCGCGGGTGGCGGCGGCGCGTTTGACCGTGGAGTCGAAGGTGAACGGCACACCCGGGATCAGTTCGCCGGGAACGACGTTGCGGGTGTCGAACGGCTGCAGCGGATGCTCGACCACGATCGCATCGCGGACCTTCCGCGGTGTCGTGCGGTCGAGGGTGTCGAGGAGTTCGGCGAGCGGCACGGCGGGGGGCCGCTCCTGACCGGAGTACTCGTTGGCGCCGGTGTAGGTGATCACCAGTGTCTCGGTCGCCGCGCCGATGGCATCGAGCAGCAATTGCCGGTCCTCGGAACGGATGTCGCGCTCGCCGGTCATGGGCTCACGGGCCAGCGCGTCGTCACCGTCGACCACACCCAGCCGGGGGAACACGCCGTCGTCGAGACCGACCAGGCACACCACGCGGTGCGGAACCGACCGCATCGGCACCATCGTGCACACCGTCAACGTGCCGGTGCGGAAGTTGGCCCGGGTGGGCCGGCCGGCGAGATGGCGGTCGAGCAGCGCGCGGACGTCGGACAGCCGCATCAGCGTGTGCGCGCGGGCACCCGCGGTGGCGAGCACATCGGCGAATTCGCGTTCCAGTTGGGCGATTTGCCAGATGTCGTCGTCGCTCACCCGGGCCAGCAGGCCGATGCTGTCGGTCAGCGACCGCAGCCACTGCTCGAGTGGTCTTGCCCCGGTGAGGGATTCCACCGCACAGCGCAGGCGGTCGACGTACTCGGCGAGTTGGCCGGCCAGGTCGACCCGGTTGCTGCTGACGTCGTCGAGGGGAAGCGTGGTGTCGATCCAGGCGTGTGAGTCGTCGGACATGGCCACCCCGGCCAGTACCCGGTCGATGCCGAAACGCCATGTGTTCTGGACGAAGTCGACGCCGTAGGGTTTGCGGTGGTCGGTGTCGAAGCCCCACCGGATGTTGGCCTGCCGCACCCAGCGGGTGATGTCCTCAAGGTTGTCGTCGGTGAAGCCGAACCGGGAACGCACCGGCGCGGCCTGCGCGAGGTTGAGCACCTCGCTCGAGGTGGCCCGTCCACCGGCCAGCGACAGCAGTTGCGAGGCCACTCCGAGCAGCGGATTGGTCTGCACGAGCGACCGGTCGGCGAGCCGCACCCGCAACTGGTGCGCCGGGTGCACGCCTTTGATCATGTCGCCGAGCCCGAAACCGGCGACGATCAGCGGCGCGTAGGTCTCGATGTCGGGGCACATGACGAGGATGTCGCGCGGTTCGAGCGTCTCGTCGTCGGCGAGCAGTCCGAGCAGAACTTCCCGGAGCACGTCGATCTGGCGTGCGGGCCCGTGACAGCTGTGCACCTGTACCGAGCGATCGGTTGCGGTGTGCACCCGCCCGTCTCGCCGGATCGTGTTGTCGGCGATGTCGGATTGCAGCCAGCCGAGAAGCGTGTCCGGCCGGCCGCGCCCGCCCAGGTATTCGTCGGTGCGCGGGTCACCGGGCAGGCCGCGCTGCAGTTCGCGAAGGTCGCGGCCGAGGGTGGCCAACAGGGGATGGCCGACCAGGCGGTGGGTGGTGTCCTCGCGACGCGGGAGCTGGCCGTGTGTCCCTTTGAGTTGCTGCCACAGGTGGTCGCTGGGGTGCGGCAGCCACAGGTGCAGATCGTGGTGGGTGGAAAGCGCGTCGAGCAGTTCGATCTCGGTGCTGGGCAGCCGGGTGTAGCCGAACAGCGAGAGTCGCTGCGGCAGATCCGTGGGCGACTCCTGAAGCCTGGCAACCGTTTTGGCGTGCCGGATGTGTGGGGTGTCGGCGTCGATGCGTTCGATGAGCGCCCGCCACAGCGGGGGCTGCCAGGCGAGATCGGACGCGATGTCACCGGCGACGCCGTTCTCCCAGTCGACGAGCAGCTGCGGACGCTGCCGGGCGTAGGAGGCGAACAGCCCGGCGAGCCTGCGGGCCACGGCGTAGCGCCGGCCCTGCCGCAGTTCCTTCTCGTCGCCGGCTTCGAAGTGGCCGAGGTGGGTGGCCAGCGGCTTGCACCAGTCCTCGGCGCAGCTGGCGTCGATGACCTCCATCAGTGGCCACACCATGGCGTCGGGCGACCACGGATCGTCGGCGGCGGTGCCGGCAATCCGGCCTGAGCCGGTTCCGATGAGGTCGGCGATCAGCGAGCGCGGATTGCGGAATGTCACGCCGGCGCAGATACCGTCGGCACCGGAGCCAGCGCCGAGGAGGTGGCTCAGTCGTTGGCTCAGCCAGCGTTCGACGCCCTTGGCCGGGACGATGACCAGCTCCTCGGCGAACGGGTCGGGCAGCGGATCGGAGAGCAGGGCGCCGAGTCCGTCGGCGAGCAGGTCGGTGCGTTCAGCCCGATGGATGTGGAGCGCCATCGCAGCCAACCATAGGAGGTGGGTCCGACGTGGGCGACGTTTGTGGAAGAGCGGGCAAGGGAAATCGATACCGATGATTCGATGGATGGCCGCGACGATGACCGCCGCCGCGGCCTGCTTGTCGTTGATCGCGATCCCGACCGCCGCCGCGCAGCCGTCGTGCGGGCCGGACCAGGCCGACGCGTTGCGGCTCGCGCTCGCGCGGCTGCCGTTCGAGCCGCTGACCGGTGCCAAGTGGGACAGCACACCCGTGGACAGCAACTACGACCCGTGCGCGGAGCTGTCGACGATCTTGGTGACGACCGAGGGCGGCACCGGCAGCTCGCCCGTGCAGGCGCTGCTGTTCCACCGCGGCCAATACGTCGGGACCGGGACGTCGAAGGCGTACGGCTTCACGTCGCTGGACGCCGCGGCCAGCACCGGCGACACCGTCGTGCTCACCTACAAGGTCCCGGGCGAGTGCAACGCCTGCGCGCCCGCGGCGATCCGCAGCGCGCGGTATCGATGGAACGGCGACCGGGCAGTGATGCTCGATCCGCCGCCGGATCAGTAAGGGGGACGCAGGTGAGCGAAACGACGTCACCGCGCCTGGGCCCGAGGTTTCGCGAGGCACTCGGATTCGCCGCCGACCTGCACCGCACGCAGACCCGCAAGGCCAGCGACGTGCCGTACATCGGCCACCTGCTGTCGGTCGCGGGACTGGTGATCGAAGCCGACGGCACCGAGACCGAGGCGATCGCCGCGCTGCTCCACGACGCCGCCGAGGATCAGGGCGGCGACGCGACGCTCGCCCAGATCGAGGAGCGCTTCGGACCCGAGGTCGCGGCGATCGTCGAGGAGTGCAGCGACACCGTCGTGACGCCGAAACCGCCGTGGCGCGAACGCAAAGAGAGCTACATCGCGCACTTGAACACGGCCTCCGACAGCGCAATTCGCGTGTCGATGGCCGACAAGCTGGACAACGCGAGGGCGATCCTGCGGGACCTGCGCCGGTACGGCCCGAAGGTGTGGCAGCGCTTCAACACCGATGATCCGCATGAACATCTGTGGTACTACCGGTCACTGCTCGAGGTGTACCGGCGCCGAAGCGACAGCTGGCTGGTCGACGAACTGTCCCGCGTCGTCGAAACATTGGCCGAGGAGATCGGCCCGCCGGTCGCCGCTACGGTCTGAGGTATGAGCGCGCGTGACACGGTGTTGATCACCGCCGCGGAGTTGGCGCGGCGATTCGATGCGGGGGACCCCGTGACGCTGTTGGATGTGCGCTGGCAGCTCGCCGAGCCGGACGGCCGTGCCGCGTACGAACGGGGGCACCTGCCCGGGGCGGTGTACGTGTCGCTGGAGGACGAGCTGAGCGATCACACCGTCGAAGGCGGCGGGCGCCATCCGCTGCCGTCGGGGTCGGCGCTGCAGGACGCGGCGCGGCGGTGGGGCGTGCGGGCCGGGATTCCGGTGGTGGTCTACGACGACTGGAACCGCGCTGGATCGGCGCGCGCGTGGTGGGTGCTGACCGCAGCCGGTGTCGACGATGTCCGCATCCTCGACGGCGGGCTGACGGCGTGGACGGCTGCCGGCGGCGCGTTGGAAACCGGCGCGGTCGCACCCGAACCCGGCGACGTGACCGTGACCCACGACGATCTGTACGCCGGTGCACGCCGGACGGTCACCGCCGACGCGGTGCTCACCTCGGGCATGCTGCTGCTCGACACGCGCGCGGCCGAACGGTTCCGCGGCGACGTCGAACCGATCGACCCGGTCGCCGGCCACATCCCGGGCGCGCTGAACGTGCCGAGCACCAGCCTGCTGGCCGACGACGGCACCCTGCGGACCGACGCCGATCTGGCCCGACTCTTCGAGTCGGTGCGGGACAGCGACGTGGCGGTCTACTGCGGATCGGGCGTCACGGCGGCGGTGACCGTCGCGAGCCTCGCCGCGGCGGGGGTGGACGCGGCGCTGTTTCCGGGTTCGTGGTCGGAGTGGAGTTCGGATCCGTCGCGTCCGGTGGCGCGCGGACCCGAATAGTCGAGCAGACAAGGAGGGGCCCTCCCGGGATACGCCGCCCGGGAGGGCCCCTGTGGAGGAATGTCTGTGCTGATCAGGGATGGTAGTTCGGCTGGACCCGCTGCAGGTGGGGGAGGCCGTGGTTGTGGCGAGCCCCAGGGGTCGGCTGCGCGAACGTCTTCGGCGTCGCGACGATGCCCGGCCGCGGCGTGTTGTCCGGCGTGTAGGTGCCGGCACTGGCGGTGCCGGCCATCCCCAGGGCCCCGGCGAGAATTCCGGCCGAGACGATCGGCAAAGCGAAGAAGCGGGCGATGCGGCGGGTGGTGTTGGTGTTCATGTCGTTCTCCTCGGTGAGTCTTGTTTCGTTCTGTGCCGGTGTGTTCCGGCGATGACTCAAGACTGCTGCGCCGCGACGGCGATGTATGTCGGCCGACCGGAGGGTGAACCGGATGAATCGCATGTCCACCGATCGGGGGAAGCGGCGACTCCGGTCGTTCTACGCTGCAGACGGCGGACAGGAGCACACCATGGACGTTCTGCGCACGCCCGACGATCGCTTCGGCAACCTCGCGGGCTATCCGTTCGCGCCGCACTACGTCGACGTCACCGCGGGCGATACCGGGCCGCTACGAATGCACTACGTCGACGAGGGGCCACGCGACGGCCCGCCCGTCGTCCTGCTGCACGGCGAGCCGACGTGGAGTTACCTGTACCGCACGATGATTCCGCCACTGGCCGCCGGTGGCTGCCGGGTCCTCGCACCCGATCTGATCGGCTTCGGGCGTTCCGACAAGCCCGGCCGCATCGAGGATTACACCTACCTACGTCACGTCGAGTGGGTGACGTCGTGGTTTGAGGCGCTCGACCTGAGCGACACCACGATCTTCGTGCAGGACTGGGGCTCGTTGATCGGGCTGCGCATCGCCGCCGAACAGGGTGCGCGCGTGGGGCGCATCGTCGTGGCCAACGGCTTCCTGCCCGCCGGGCAGACGTCGGCGAATCTGCCGTTCCGCCTTTGGCGGGCCTTCGCACGCTACACGCCGGTGTTCCCGGCCGGACGCATCGTCGCGTTCGGCACCGTCACCGACGTGCCCGCGCGAGTTCGGGCCGGATACGATGCACCGTTCCCCGACAAGAGTTTTCAGGCAGGCGCACGGGCGTTTCCCGCTCTGGTGCCGACGTCACCCGACGATCCGGCGCTGCCGGCCAACCGCGCCGCATGGGATGCCTTGGGCCGCTGGGAGAAACCGTTTCTGTGCGTCTTCGGCGCCAAGGACCCGATCCTCGGCCGCGCCGACCGCCCGCTCCTCGAGCACGTGCCCGGCGCCGCCGGTCAACCGCATGCCCGCATCAACGGCAGCCATTTCGTGCAGGAGGATTGCGGCCCGGAGCTGGCCGAGCGCGTCCTGCAGTGGCGCACCTAGCCCTGTGTGACGCTGTTCCTGGAGGTGGCGTCGATCTCCGGATCGCCCGAGTGGTAGATCACCTGGTTGTCGAAACCTGAGGCGTCGATTCTGTCTGCGCTGTCGAGAACCACCTGGTTTTCGACGCCGGACACGGTGACGCTCTGACAATGGCCGAGCAAGGTCACGGTGTTGTCGACACCGCTCACGCTGATGTTGCTGCCGTTGCACTCGATGGTCTCGATCTTCTCGACCCCGGAGACGCTGTACTGTCCACCGGCCGGCGCGACGGCCACCTGGTCGTCCGGAACCCCCGGCGGCAGAAGGGTCGGCGCGGTGCGGGACGGCCCGATCGTCACGCTGCCGCCGCGCGGACCGCCGTCACCGGTCGCGTCGGGGAATCCGGGCCGGGTGCTGATCCGGTCGGGCGTCGACGACATCGACCACACGAACACGCCGATTCCGCCGACGATGAGCACCACGACCACTCCGATCAGCCCGAAGATCAGCCCGTACGGCGCACCGCTTTTCGTCGGCCCCGGCGGGAAAGAGACGCCGAACGGCGGCGCGCTGTAGGGCGACTGCTGTTCATATGGAGGCGGGTACGGCGGACCGTAGACCGGTGGCGGCAGGGCCGATGTCGGGTGGTCGTTCACCGTCGGCTGCGACGTGCCCAGTTCGACTGCGCCGTAGTCGGCCAGCGGTTGCTCCAGCTGCCTGATCCGGGCCTCCGGGTCGTCCTCGGGTTTCATGCGCAGATGGTGCCACACGGCCGTTTACGCCGCCGGAATACCGGCAACCCGGCCGTCATGCTCGGAAAGCTGCGATCGACGGTCATCGACTGCCGGGATCCGATGGCTCTGGCCACCTTCTACGCGGGCGTGCTCGGTGGCGAGGTCCACAAGGATGACGACACCTGGGTCGTGCTCACCGACCCCCAGGGACGACGACTGGCGTTTCAGTACTCACCAGAGCATGAGCCGCCGCGTTTTCCCGACCCGCGGGGCTCGCAGCAGTTCCACCTCGACATCCAAGTCGACGACCCCGACGCCGCTGAGCGCGACGCCCTCGACCTCGGCGCGACGCGGGTGCCAGACGCCGCGGAGGACGCGAAGTTCCGGGTCTTCCGCGATCCCGCCGGACACACGTTCTGCCTCGTCTGGGGCATCAGCGATTAGCACCGACTAGCGCTGCCTAGCCCCGAGACTAGTGTCGTGAGTCATTAGTTCGGGAGCAGAATTTGGGCTGCTTGTACGCACGCACGTGGCCGGGGGTGCTGGTATGCGAAATGGTCCTAGCACCGAGATTGCATCCAGGGTTGTGCTGATCTGAGAAGACGACCACAGCCGTGTGTGCAATCTCGAGCATAGGAAGCCGAGAAGGACCACACCGAACGCGCGTACCTCGAATTCTCACTGACGACGAAGTAACGACTCAGGACACTAGCGCCGCCTAGCCGCCAACTGTGACGAATCCCTGACACCACGGTTATCCGGGCACCGAAGTTGGTACCCAGGAAGAGTGGTCGCAGCAGGGTTCGTCGCTATCGGCAGCGGTCCGGCCGGGGTGAGCGCCGCGGAGACGTTCCGCAGCAAGCACCCCGGGATTCCGGTGCGCATTCTGACCACCGATCCCGCGCTGCCGTACGCCAAGCCGCCGTTGAGCAAGGACTTCCTCTGTGGCCGCGACACCAAACTCGCCCTGCACAGCGAGGGCTGGTTCGAGCGCAACGCCGTCGACCTGATCCGCGGTATTACCGTCGAGTCCATCGACCTGTCGCGCCAGCAGGTCGTGACCGCGGGCGGCCAGCGTTATCCCTACTGGCATCTCGTGCTGGCCTCCGGATCCGTCGCGGTGCGGCCCGCGATCCCCGGTATCGAATCCGCGCTGACGCTACGGTCGTTCGCCGACGCCGTGGCGCTGAAGATGGCCGCCCGGTACGCCGACTGCGCCGTGGTCATCGGTGGCGGATTGATCGGTTGTGAGGCGGCGTCCTGTCTTGCCGCGGTGGGTGTCGCGACGATGGTCGTCGCCGCCGAACGCGTTCCCCTCCAGCGCCGGTTCGGGCTCGAAGCCGGCGAACGCGTCGCAAAACTCCTGTCGGACAATGGTGTACGGTTTGCCGGTGAGACCACGGTGGCCGAGATCGAAGACGCGCGCGTGGTGCTCGACAGCGGTGAGACCGTTGACGCCGACCTCGTCGTCTGCGCCACCGGTGTGCGGCCCGACATCCGTCTCGCCGAAGCCGCCGGTCTCGACACCCTCGACGGGCGCATCGTCGTCGACGAGCACATGCACACCTCGGCGCGCAACGTCTACGCCGCCGGCGACGTCGCGTTGGCGCACAACGTCACCGCCGGCCGGCGCGTGCCCGCCGAACACTGGCGCGACGCCGCGCATCAGGGTTATGTCGCCGGTCTGACCGCAGCCGGGTTCCCGGCCGCCTGGGACACCGTTCCCGGATTCGCCTGCACCATCGGCACTTCGGTGCTCAAGTACCGCGGCTGGGGCGTCGACTACGACAACGCCCGGTTCGTCGACCACCACACCGGGTTCACGGTCTGGTACGAGGCGGGCGGCGACGTCGTCGGCGTGCTGACGCTGGACGCCGACGACGACTACCGCCGCGCGGTTGCGTTGCTGTCACGGTGACTCACGACTGGTTGCCAGCCCGTGCTCCAGCGCATACATGCTGGCCCCGATCCGGTTCGAGACACCGATTTTGGCGTACACGTGCTCAACGTGGTTGCGCACCGTCTTCTCGCTGAGCACGAGTTTGGCCGCGATGCCCTTGTTGCTTGTGCCCTGCGCGACGAGCCGCAAGACTTCAACCTCGCGGGCGGTGAGCCCGTCCGGTCTCGCGTGCCGCCTGCCCGACGCGTGCCCCGACGCCTGCAGCACCGCGTCGGCGGCGGTCGAGTCCAACTGCCCCTTGGTCACTCGTTCCCGCAGGCGTCGCGCTGCGCCCGCCGGGCCGAGCGCCTCCCGGTACGGCCGGGGCTCCAGCGCGCTCTGATAACTCACCGCGCACGCCAACACCCGGTCGGGCATGCTCAGCTGCCGCGCGGCCACGCCACGCGGATACCCTGAGCCGTCGAGACATTCGTGATGATTGGCTGCGACCGTTGCGATCTCGGTAAGGGCCGGCACCTGCGACAGGATGCGCTCGGTCAGATAGGGGTGCAGCCGCATCCGCTCGAACTCGGCCATGCTCAACTCGCTTGTCTTCGACCAGATCTGGTTCGACACCCCGATGCGGCCGAGATCGTGCACGTAACCGGCGCGCCGTGTCGTCGCGACCGCACGTTCGTCGAGCCCGAGGGTCTCGGCGGTCGACGCGGCCAGCTCCGCCACCGCTCGTGAATGCCCCAGTGTGAATGGGCATTTGAGGTCGACGAACTCACCGAGTGCGACCAACAGCTCGTCGAGCGACTGCTCGTCGAGCCGGGCGCCGCGGTCCGGCGCATACCGCAACGCCGTCGCCCACACGTCTCCGGTCGACGGGACCGCCAGCACCCCGGCCGGGTCGGCGACGAAGGCGTCGACGATCGCGGGATCGAACTGCCCGCCGCGCCTGCTGCGGGCCATCGCCACCGCACCGTCGGTGCCGTACTCACGCTGGTGTACCTCGACCATGTCGGCCACCTGGGCCACTCGCATCTCGACCGGTATGCCGTCGCCCGATGCGCCGCTCGGCAGGCCGCCGCCGTCGAACCGTTCGAAGGTGTAGCGCAGTGCGTTCTGCACGTCGGCGGCCAGGCCGATGCGTTCGGCGAGCAGCCCGGCTGAAGTGCAGTGAGAGTGGATCAGCTGCGAGATATGCCCTCGCGCATTGGCATACAGCGTCGCCGCGGTCCTCAACCGGGTCAGCAGCGACTCGCCACGACCGAGGTTGGTGAGCAGGAAGCGTTGGTACGGTAACCCGGACCAGTCGACGAGATACGAGCTTCGACGCACCGCGATGTCATCGCCGAACCAGCGGGCGTACTCGTGAGAGTCGGCGTGGCAGCCGATCCACATGATCAGCGTCGCATAGTAGATGCAATCACGCTGACGCTCAGACAGATTCAGCCGATCGGCGAGCCGCATCGCGATCAGCGCGGCCCGCAGCATGTGTTCGGCGGGCTGTCCCAGACCCAGGTCGATCGCGACCGACAGCGCCGCGAGCACTTCCGCCCGGGTCGGAAGCTCGTGCGGGGTGCGACGGCCGGCCACAGCCCGATTGTCCACCGTCGGCCCGTTCGGTTCAGTGGGAAAGGTGAAGACGGTCGGCGTCGCGATGCCGTGCGACGTCGAAAGCCTCGAATCGGCCTTGTGCGACCACGCAGATGCCCCGCTGCGGCAATTGGAAGTCGGCGAGGTTGCCTTGCACCGGATGCGGGCCGACCGGGCCGAGGTCGACGCCGTGCACGACGGCCGTGGAGTCCGCGACCGCCCACACTCGCTTCGGCGCGATGCGGAACTCCTGGCCGTTGGGCAGGCTGCCGGTCAGCCGTACCTTGCCGATGCCGAGCACGGGCCCGACGAGGCGGCTCATCACCCGCAGTGTTTCGCGGTTGCGCGCCGCCGCGGCCGGAAGCCGTGACCCGACGGCGCTCATCAGCCGGGTCGCGACGGTCGTCGTGATGTCGACACGCCAATCCAGCACTCCCGCAATCGAAATCGCCAGCGACCATGGTGTGGGCCAGTGCGCGTCGATGCCGCAGACAATGGGGTCGACCGCCGTCGCCGAGCTGAAGTACCGCGAGCAGCTCTGCGGCCCGGGCGTGGTCGCGTAGAAGGTCCACACCCCGTCGGGCGTGCGGTGCCACACCGACTTGTAGGCGGGGGAGAACGACGTCTCGGGGAAGTCGCGGTAGGCGAGGTAGTGGCCGCCGGCGAAGGGCAGGCCCATGACGCCGAAGCCGACGACCCGTTCGTCGTCTCCGTCGGGCAGGGGCATGGTTTTGGTGGCGGCAGCTGCGGCCTGGGGTGTGGTGGTCATGACTGCCATCGTGTGTCGACGAGCCGATCGCCCACATGGGGCAAACGCCCCAAAACGTGGGATTTCGGTGTCGGCGGTTGCGCTGAGCGCCACCAACTACACCGAAATCACGACGGCGGCGGGCGCAGACCGGCCAGCAGGGAGTGCACGCCGAGCCGCCACCGCTGCTCGATCGTCGGCGCCGACGAGCCCAGCCACCGCCCGAGCTCCTGCACCGCCAGTCCTTGGGCCAGTGCAAGCAGCACGTGGGCGATGTCGGCGACGTCGCCGGCCAGCAGCCCCGCGTCGACGCACCGCTGAATCCGGCCGGTGAACGCCTCGCGCACCGACGCGCCCGCCGCCAGTTCGTCGGGCCCGGGCTCCAATTCGGCGAACGGCCGCGCGAACATCAGCTGCGCCAGCCGCGGATAGGCG
Source organism: Mycobacterium sp. IS-3022 (assembly GCF_001500065.1). Lineage (GTDB taxonomy): Bacteria > Actinomycetota > Actinomycetes > Mycobacteriales > Mycobacteriaceae > Mycobacterium. The sequence goes on along the minus strand of NZ_LQIN01000045.1, from coordinate 229,658 downwards.
CGGCAGAACCGCCGGAACACCGGCACCAGCCGTTCGAGGTCGGCGAGCGGATCGTCGGTCAGCGGCACCGTCGCCAGTTCGTCGCCCAACCGCCGGAACCCCTCGAAGACCATCGCCCGCAGCAGGCCGGCCTTGTCGGAGAACAGTTCGTACACCGCGGGCACCGACGTGCCCGCCCGCTCGGCGACCCGTCGCGTGGTGAACCCCGCGATGCCTTCCTCGGACAGCGTCGCGATCGCCACCTCCAGCAGATGGCCCTTCAGTTCGGGCGTGCGCTGCTTCGCCCTCGGCATCGGAACTGCCTAGCCGAGGCTGAATTCTGTTGCCAGCCCGTCGATCCCGGCGCGGATCGCGGCAAGCGCAGGCTCGCGGGCCTTCAGCTTGGTCGCTACGTGCGCGCCGGTGTTCAGCGTCGTCACCGCCTCGGTCGCCACTTCCTGCGCCCGCGCGAGCACCCGATCGGCCTCGACGATCTCGTCGAGCCATCCGCCGTTGACGGCCTCCTCGCCGGCGAACGTCGCTGCCAGCGCCGCGCCTCGCTGGAAGGCCGGGGGCGTCAACCGGAACCGCATGATCTCCAGCGCGGCGATCGGGATCGTCATGCCGATCGCCACCTCGATCGCCTGGCAGCGGCTCTTCGGCTGGCCCACTCGGTGGTCGCCGGAAAGCAGGAGGAACGAACCCATCGCGATCGCCGGGCCCGTCGCCGCCATGACCACCGGCGCGGGGAACGTCATGCAGCGCACCGCGAGTTCGAACCCGCCGGCCAGCATGCCGTGAGCGGCCTGCGCGTCGCCGGACTGGAACACCGTCAGGTCGAAGCCGCCGCTGAACACCCGCCCGTTGCCCGCGAGCACGACTGCTTTGGCCGAGTCCTTCTCGGCGCGGTCGAGCGCCTCGTTGATCGCGGTCTGCATGGCCGGACCGAGCACGTTGACCTTGCCGTCGTCGAGGGTGATCGTCGCGACCGAGTCGTTGAGTTCATAGCCGACGAGGCTGGTCATCGATGCTCCTTCTGCAGCGCCGCTAATTCGTACCGATGTTACGAAACATGGCTACGAATGCCAAGGCCTAGGCGATCCGGTGGCGTGCCGGCCGGTTGCTCAGCACCTGGGTGTGCGCCTCTTCGAGATCCGTGGCGGCGTCGCTCTGCTGACCGGTGACCGCCCCTCGAGGCGTGTCGTTGCGTGGGTTGGGTAGTGGGCCGCCGCCTTCTGCGCGGTAGCGGTCGCGCAGTTCGTTCGCGGCATCTCGCACCCGGTTGATCTCGGTGCGGAGCACGTCTTCGCGGCTCTCGGCGGCCGCGTAGTGGTAGTACGTCAGCAGGTGGCGCAGCAGCTCGAGCTTCTGCTTCTCCTGGCGGGCCAGGTCGTGGGTGGTCAACAGCTCCAACCGTTCGACCGGGTGCAGCGTCGACCAGTCCAGCACCGCGGTGGAGCGGAACCGGTGCCGGGCGCCCTTGCCCTTCTCCTGCCCCTGCCGGTCGGAATAGGTGACCGCCCCGTCGAACCGCGACGCGATGGCCTCGCCGACCTCACGACGGTCGAGCGCCGAGTCCCAGACGATCCGCCACTCCTGGTTGGGCGCCAGATACGGAATCTCGGCAGGCAGATTCAGCGGAACGATGTCGACGTAGCGGTCGTCGTAGACGTTCTCGTACTTGGCCACGGTCGGCGGATGGGCGAAGTCGAATCGGATGTTGTAGGCCGGCGTTCGGCCGAAGTTCTTGACCACGAGCTCGATGAGGTGCCAGTCGTTGGGGGCCGGCTCCATGAACATCGCCACGTTGGGCTGCATCAGCTGTTCGCTTTGCCGCCGTACCCGTTGATAGTGCCGCCACGCGTAGATCAGCGCGGCGATGCCCACCACCACGGCGAGCCAGGCGGCGAGCGCCGTCCACATGCCGGCCGACAGGCCGAGCAGATTCCCATCCCCGTTCACGCACCGCTGTATACCACGCAGGAGTTAGCCATACATCATTTGCGTATTTGGCATCCGCGTCGATTTGCTGGGACCGCGCCGACCCGGCCGATCGGTGCCGGTGATCCCGCACGCATCGGCGAACGCGTCCGGACTCAACCCGTCGGCGGAGTTCATGTCGCAGCGACCGAACGGCGGTGCGCCCTCCGGCAGGCCCCCGCCGTGTCCGCTGCCGTCGGTGTACTGATGCGCCACTTTGCCCGGGTATGACGGGTTGTGCCCGTATGCGGCAACCACCAGGCGGATGCCGGGCGGCTTGAGCGGCCACAGCGTGTTCAGGTCACCGACGTTGCCGTAGCCGATCACCTGCGCCGTTCCGCCGACGAAATCGCCCACCGCGTCGTAGGCGGCGTTGATGCCCGCCGATCGATCGCCGCGGATCCGGCCGCCCCACGACTCGACGTCGAGCATCACCGCCATCCTCGGGTGCGGCGTGCCGACCTGCTCGCAGAACGTGTCCACGGCGTCCTGCCAGTTCGGCCGCCACACGAAGTACGCGATGAAGAACGTCAGCCGCCCGTCGTCGGCGTTACGCCGGCACCAGTCATAGTTGTTGCGCCACCGGCGATCTCGATGCGTTCCATCGTTGGAGCGGATGCACAGAACCGGGTACGGGTAGCTGTCGTCGACGCCGACCTGCCACTCCGACACGTCGGCGTAGAGCGTGTCCGGCACGCGACGGTCAGCCGCCCATCAGCATTCGCCACTGGTCGAGGTTGCTGGCCCGGTAGACGTAGTTGGTCTGGCGCACCTCCGACAGCGATGCGCTGGGCTCCACCGAATACCAGTGGCCGGGGAACACCGTCGGGTCACCGGACAGCTTCGCGAGCGCCTGCAGGCTGCGGAACATGTCGTCGACGTCGCCGCCCGGAAAGTCGGTGCGCCCGCAGCCCTCCAGGAACAAGGTGTCGCCGGCGACCAGTCGCCCGTCGAGCAGAAAGCACTGGCTGCCCGGCGTGTGGCCGGGCGTGTGCAGCAGTTCGATGTCGATGTCGCCGACCTTGACCACGTCGCCGTGCTGGTGCTCGGTGAGTTCGCTGCGCGCGATACCGGTGACGTTCGAAACCCAGTCCGCCTCAAGGCGGTTGACGTGCACCGGCACGCTGGTGCGTTCCAGCAGTTCGGCGAGGCCCTTGAGCTCGAAGCCCATCATCGACCCGCCGACGTGGTCGGGGTGGTGGTGGGTGACCAGCACCCCGGACAGGCGCATGCCGTCGGCCTCGAGCGTGTCGACGAGGTCGCCGGCCGCGTAGGCGGGGTCGACGACCACGGTGTCGCCGGTCTCGCGGTCGCCGATCAGGTAGGCGAAGTTGCGCATCTGCTGCGCGATCATGTCGCCGGCCGCGAAGTCGCGACCGGACAACAACTGGCGGAAGTAGAGCCGATCCGAGGCCATGGCCGTCAGCGTATCGGCGGAGCTTCACACGTTCGGCGGAAGGTCACGCGTATCGGCGGAAGTTCACTGGCTATCGGGCCGCAGCCGCACCAGCCGGGTGGTGCTGCTCTCGTCGAGCTCGACGAGGTCGGTGCGCGAGCGCAGGAAGTCGCTGAACGAGCGGAACCCCAGCGACTTCTCCGAGAACGACGGGTCCATCCGCTTCATCTGCGCCTTGACCGCGGAGTTGTGCAACCAGTCGGAGTCGGAGTCGTCCTTGCCGTGGGCGACCCGCAGCGCCCGTTCCAGCAGCGCCGTCGCCGCGGCCTGCGGGTCGGGCGTCTCGGGCTCCTGGTCGGCGTCGGCTTTGGTGCGGCGCCGCTTCGGCGCTTCGGTCTTCACCGCGGGGACGCCGGGCAGCGCGTCGTAGGAGACGAACTCGTCGCAGGCCGCGGTGAGTGAGCGGCTGATGGAACCGGTGATGCCGATGCCGACGACGTAGCGGCCGAGCCGTTTGCACCGCTGCGCGAGCGGGATGTAGTCGGAGTCGCCGGCGACGATCACCACGTGCGTCAGGTCGGGCAATCGGAACATGTCCTCGACGGCGTCGACCGCGAGCCGGATGTCGGCGCCGTTCTTGTTGTACGCGGCGGCCGGGAACAGCTGCACCAGGTCGACCGCGCGGCCGACCAGCTGGTCGCGGTAGTCGGCGTTGACGTCGGCCGACCAGTCGGCATAGGCCTTGGTCAACACCAGCGTGCCGAACGACGAGGCGAAGTCGATGATCGCGCCGACGTCGACGGTCGCCTGCGACAGCCGGCCCGGCTGCTTGTGGAACCCCGCGGCCTTGTCGCGTTGAAACGAGCTGCGCCCGTGGATCTGGTCGTAGCGGGAGATCACGATGTTGTCGAAGTCGAGGTACACCGCCACACGGTTCGCGCCGGGTTCGGTCACTGTTGGAGTCCATCCCTCCGCGGCTACAGTCGGTGCTGACGGTTGTGGTGATCAGTGGTTTGGCGCGGCAATCGGCGAGACTGTACCCTCTTTAAGGCTCGCGCCACGTTGCGCGGGCCTCGAAGCAAGCAGGCCCCCTTAGCTCAGTCGGCAGAGCGTTTCCATGGTAAGGAAAAGGTCAACGGTTCGATTCCGTTAGGGGGCTCGGTGGACGGATCGGCTTGGTCGCCTGGAACGGCTGGCATGCCGGCCCGTAGCCATCGGGGCGGTGTAGCTCAGCTGGTTAGAGCGCACGACTCATAATCGTGAGGTCGGGGGATCGAGCCCCCCCACCGCTACAGACAACAAGAACGCGTAGACGAAGGACGTGAGACGTGGCCTCCAGTACCGACGTACGGCCGAAGATCACTTTGGCGTGCGAGGTGTGCAAGCACCGCAACTACATCACCAAGAAGAACCGCCGCAACGACCCGGACCGGCTCGAGATCAAGAAGTTCTGCCCGAACTGCGGCAAACACCAGCCCCACAAGGAATCGCGCTAGAGCGCGACAATCCTGGGCGGCCACCCAGGGTGACTAGGTAGGTTCACTAACTGTGTCGTTGTCCGAGCGGATCGTCGGGATGCACTACCGCTATCCCGACCACTACGTCGTGGGCCGCGAGAAGATTCGTGAGTACGCGGTCGCGGTCAAGAACGACGATCGCGTGTTCTTCGACGAGGACGTCGCCGCCGAACTCGGCCACAAGGCTTTGCCGGCGCCGCTGACGTTCACCAGTGTCTTCGGCTACATGGCGCAGACGTCGTTTTTCGAGCACGCCAACGTCGCGATCAAGGACGCGAAGATCGTGCAGGTCGATCAGGTACTCAAGTACGTCAGGCCGATTTTCGCCGGCGACAAGCTGTACTGCGACGTGTACGTGGACTCTGTGCGACAAGCCCACGGCACCGACATCGTCGTACTCAAGAACGTCGTCACCAACGAAGCCGGTGACGTCCTACAGGAGACATTCACGACCCTGGCGGGTCGGACGGGTGATGGAGAAGAGGGTTTTACAGATGCCACTGCGTGAGTTCGCCTCGGTGAAGAAGGGCGATGAGCTTCCCGAGAAGGTGATTCCGCTGACCCGGCAGGACCTTGTCAACTATGCCGGCGTGTCCGGCGACCTGAACCCGATCCACTGGGACGACGAGATCGCCAAGCAGGTCGGCCTGGACACCGCGATCGCGCACGGCATGCTGACCATGGGCCTGGGCGGCGGCTACGTGACCGAGTGGGTCGGCGACCCGGCGGCGGTCACCGAGTACAACGTCCGGTTCACCGCGGTGGTGCCGGTGCCGAACGACGGCATCGGCGCCGAGATCGTCTTCAGTGGACGGGTGAAATCCGTTGAGCCCGAGACGAAGACGGTGACCATCGCGCTGGCGGCCACCACCGGGGGCAAGAAGATCTTCGGCCGCGCCGTGGCGATTGCGAAGCTGGCGTAGTCATGGCGCTCAAGATCGATATCCAGGGAATGGTCTGGCGCTACCCCGAGCCCTACATCGTGGGTCACGAACAGATCCGCCAGTACGCCAACGCCGTCAAGGCCTACGACCCGACGAGCCACAGCCTGGAGGCCGCCAAGGCCGCGGGCCACGATGCGCTGATCGCCCCGCCGACGTTCATGTCCATCTTCGCGGTGATGATCCAGCGGCACTTCTTTCAGCACAACGACGTCGGCTTCGAAACCATGCAGATCGTGCAGGTCGACCAGAAGTTCAAGTTCCACCGCCCGATCAAGGCCGGCGATGCTCTCACCGGGACGCTGTACGTGCTGACGGTCGACGAGCGCTTCGGCGCCGACATCGTGACCACCCGCAACACGCTGGTCGACCAGCACGACGAGCTGGTCATGGAGTCCTTCACCACGCTGATGGGTCACGAGGGCGACAACTCGATCTCCGCCGGATGGGACCCCAAGACCGGGCAGGTGACGCGTAAGCCCGTCGTGCACGACGAGAGCGCGAACGGCGCCAACAACGGTGAGGCCGGCGCCCAGGTCGACGAACCCGAGAGCGTCCGGGCGGCGGATTAGTAACACAGACCGGTGGCGCGCTACACTCGGGCCTCGGGGTTTTCCCAGTCCAGCGCGCTTCCGTCGGGTTTCAATCGACCGATCGGGGAGCGCGCGAATTGTGTGAGCCCCGGAGCGGGTGGCGTTCGCCGTGTCACCCTGAAGGGGCGTAGCTCAACTGGCAGAGCAGCGGTCTCCAAAACCGCAGGTTGCAGGTTCAAGTCCTGTCGCCCCTGCTCAACTGAATACTCGACAAGTGTGGACACTGGACAGTGACCCACAGAAGACTAGATGACCAGACAAGGGGAGCATGCGGTGAGCGACGAGCGCGATGGTGCCGGCTCCGCAGGCGACACCGGGACCGACTCCGAGACCGGCCGCAGCGCGGTCGTGACCCGGCCGACCCGGCCCACGGGGAAGCGGTCGCGGCGAGCCGCGGTTGGCGAGGACGCCGGCGAGGCGGTCGACCTGTCGACGGGCACCAAGGCTTCGCCCACCAAGAACGGGTCCGGCACCGCGAAGAAGACCGCCAGGAAACGTGCCGACCGGCCCGGTAAGGGTGGGCGCAACCCGTTCGTCTTCGTCTGGACGTACCTGCAGCAGGTCGTCGCCGAACTGCGCAAGGTGATCTGGCCGAACCGCAAGCAGATGGTCAGCTACACCGCCGTGGTGCTGATGTTCCTGGTGTTCATGGTGGCGTTGATCGGCTTCGTAGACCTGGGTCTGGCCAAGCTCGTGGCGATGATCTTCGGCTGACGGGCATGTGCGCGACCAATGAGAATTTGAGAGGACTGACACGTGACTAGCTTCGAGGGCGATACGCCTTCGGCCGTTTCCGAGTCGATCGCCGAGGCGGCGGACCCGGCGACCGTGATCGCAGATGAGGCTGCTGAGCGTCTGGAGTCCAGTACGGCCGCCGACGCCGTCGAGGACGCGGCGCCGGTCGCCGACGACACCGCCGGTGAGGCTGACGCGGCCGGTGAGGCCGAGGACGAGGACGAGGATCCTGCGGTCGCGCTGAAGAAGGAGCTGCGGCTCAAGCCGGGCGACTGGTATGTCATCCACTCCTATGCCGGTTACGAGAACAAGGTGAAGGCCAACCTCGAGACCCGCGTGCAGAACCTCGACGTCGGCGACTACATCTTCCAGGTCGAGGTGCCGACCGAAGAGGTCACCGAGATCAAGAACGGCCAGCGCAAGCAGGTCAACCGCAAGGTGCTGCCCGGCTACATCCTGGTGCGCATGGAGCTCAACGACGAGTCGTGGGGCGCGGTTCGCAACACGCCCGGGGTGACGGGGTTCGTCGGTGCGACGTCGCGGCCGTCGCCGCTGTCGCTGGATGACGTGGTGAAGTTCCTGCTGCCCCCAGCCGCCGCCAAGAAGCCCGGCAAGGCCGCCGCGGCGGCCGGTGCTGCCGCCGCGGAGACCGGTGGAATCGAGCGCGCGCCGATCGAGGTCGACTTCGAGGTCGGCGAGTCGGTCACCGTCATGGACGGGCCGTTCGCGACGCTTCCCGCGTCGATCAGCGAGGTCAACGCCGAACAGCAGAAGCTCAAGGTGCTGGTGTCCATCTTCGGCCGCGAAACACCTGTCGAACTGACCTTCAACCAGGTCGCCAAGATCTAATTGCGATTTCGGTGTAGTTGGTTGCGGTGAGCGCGACGAACTACACCGAAATCACCGAGAAAGGAAGAGTATGGCCCCGAAGAAGAAAGTCGTCGGGCTGATCAAGCTGCAGATCCAGGCCGGGCAGGCCAACCCCGCCCCGCCGGTCGGTCCGGCGCTCGGCCAGCACGGCGTCAACATCATGGAGTTCTGCAAGGCGTACAACGCCGCGACGGAGAACCAGCGCGGCAACGTCATCCCCGTGGAGATCACCGTCTACGAGGACCGCAGCTTCACCTTCAACCTCAAGACACCGCCCGCGGCCAAGCTGCTGCTCAAGGCCGCCGGTGTGCAGAAGGGCTCGGGCGAGCCGCACAAGACCAAGGTCGCGAAGGTGTCCTGGGATCAGGTGCGTGAGATCGCCGAGACCAAGAAAGAGGACCTGAACGCCAACGACATCGATCAGGCCGCCAAGATCATCGCCGGCACCGCCCGGTCGATGGGGATCACCGTCGAGTAAGACCCGGGTTCCCGTGGCCGAGAAGCGCAGGCGGATCGGCCCGAACAGTGGGAGGGCCAGCTTCGGCCCGCCAACCACAACTCAGCAACTAGGAGACATCAATGAGCAAGACCAGCAAGGCATATCGCGAAGCCGCCGAGAAGGTGGACCGCTCCCGGCTGTACACGCCGCTGGAGGCGGCGAAACTGGCCAAGGAGACGGGATCGAAGAAGCAGGACGCGACCGTCGAGGTGGCGATCCGGCTGGGCGTCGACCCGCGCAAGGCCGACCAGATGGTGCGCGGCACCGTGAACCTGCCGAACGGCACCGGCAAGACCGCCCGCGTCGTCGTGTTCGCGGTCGGTGACAAGGCCGAGGCCGCCGAAGCCGCAGGCGCCGACGCCGTGGGCAGCGACGACCTGATCGAGCGGATCCAGGGCGGCTGGCTGGACTTCGACGCCGCAATCGCGACGCCCGATCAGATGGCCAAGGTCGGCCGGATCGCGCGCATCCTGGGCCCGCGTGGCCTGATGCCGAACCCGAAGACCGGCACCGTGACGCCGGACGTCGCCAAGGCGGTACAGGACATCAAGGGCGGCAAGATCAACTTCCGCGTCGACAAGCAGGCCAACCTGCACTTCGTGATCGGCAAGGCGTCGTTCGACGAGAAGGCGCTCGCGGAGAACTACGGCGCCGCGATCGACGAGGTCCTGCGGGCCAAGCCGTCGTCGTCCAAGGGCCGCTACCTCAAGAAGATCGTCGTCTCGACGACCACCGGCCCGGGCATCCCGGTCGATCCGTCGGTGACGCGCAACTTCACCGACGCCTGATTGCGGTGGCCGCTGCGACTTTGCGGCCGACGTCTCGGACCGCACGGGCGCATCCGTGTGGCGGGGTCCTTTTCAGCCACTGAGGTAGTGCACCGGCATCGCGAATGCCGAACAAAATTCCTGTCGGCGAACTTCGCTGTTCCACGGTGACAGCCGTCACGCCTGTGTGAAAGTTGACCCATGCGTCAGTGCATTCGGGTCGTCGTTCTTTCTTTGCTGGGCCTGCTGAGCACCGCCGTGCTCGGCGCCGTGACGGCGTTCATGGCGGCCGTCAGTCTGGCCGCCACCACCGCGCTGATCGTGCCGGGCACGGGAACGCCGAACGCGAACATCGTCGATGACTACATGGAGAACTTCCGCGACTACTACATGCAGGACACCAACTGCACTTTGGCCAACGGATGCGGTCCATACGACCCTGAAGAGCCTCGAGAGGGAGGCCTGTTGGGCGTCGATTATTTCGCCTCGTTCTGGCCGATCCCCTTGCCAGGCTGGTGTGACCCCGGGCGGTGCGAGAAGTTCGACGTGTCTGTCGAAGACGGTGTGGACAATCTACGCACCGCGTTGCAGAACATAGCGGAACTCGACCCCGCCTACGAAGGCGACATCGTGATCGCCGGCTACTCGCAGGGTGCACGCGTCGTCACCATCGCGAAGACGAAAATCATCAATGGCGACTGGGACGAATTGCTCGAAAACGTCGACGAGGTGCAGTTCGTCCTCATCGGCAACCCGAACCGCCCCAACGGTGGCATCCTGTCGCGGTTCGGCATCCTCGGCACCATCCCGATTCTCGACGTGACGACCGGCCAGCCCACGCCGACCGGTCCGCTGCCTGGCTTCAAGACCGAAGACTGGGCGATCCGGTGGGAGGGCATCGCGGACTTCCCGCAGTATCTGCTGAACCCGCTGGCGGTGGCCAACTCGCTGCTCGGCTTCTACTACGACCACGGCACTTATCTGGCGATCAACGAGGACAGCGATCCCGGTGAACTTCCCGCCGGATACACCGTGGAAGAGTGGGAGCTGATCACCTCGAACCCCGAGCTATATCCCGACCTCGTCGACATTCAGACATACGGCGACACCACGTACTACACCATCACCCCGAAGGTGCTGCCGCTCGTGCGCCCGCTGCACTCGCTCCCGTTCCTCGGCAAGCCGATCGCGGACCTCATCGAGCCCGCCCTGCGCGTGATCATCGAAGAGACCGGATACAACCGCAACATTCCGTTCGGCCAACCGACGGAGATCGGGCTGTTCCCGTTGTTCAATCCGATCACTCTGGCCGTCAAGCTGATCCCGGCAATCTTCCAGGGCATCAACAACTTCCTCGCCAACTTCGGGTTGGCAACGGAGATTCCGCTGTCTCCATCGCCGGTTGCACCGCCGGCGCAGGAGGATCAGCAAGAGCAAGAGGACGTGCTGGTGCTGGCGAAGTCGGGCGAGAATCCGGACGAGGTGCCCGGCGTCAAGCTGAAACTCGTCCAAGGTTCCCAGGCAATGACGGACGACGTCGAGCAGCAACAGCCCGCCGGGGCCGACGACCAGAAGACGTTCGTCGCGAACACCGAGACGGAAAACGACCTCACGCTGGCCGAAGGAACCGAGACGCTCGGCACCGAGGGCACGATCGAATCCGAGGGCACGCTCGAATCCGAGGAGCCACAGGGGTCCGGGCTCGAGCAATCCCCGACGGGCAACGTCGACGGTGTCGTCGAGAACAACACGAATGCCGGTGAGGGCAACGACATCGTGGTCGGCAAGGACCCTGAAGACGACAAGGGTCCCGGCGGGAACACCATCAACGCGAACGGTGGCAGCGTGTCGTTGAACTTCTCGCCGAACAATCCGGACGACAGTCCGACCGGCGACGTCAAGGGCGCCGACCAACCAGATCCCACGGCGAGCCCGAAACCGGATGAGGAAGCCGAGGGGCCGGAAGGCGCCGACGACCCGGGAGCCTCGGAAAGCCAAGCGGGTTCGGAAAAACCCGCAGCCTGACACCGGGCCCGGTACCGGAGGCCCCTCGGGCTCCGCGTGGCGGAATTCGGTGGTATGTCACGATTGGCGCGTGAGGGGAATCATCCTGGCGGGCGGCACCGGGTCGCGTCTGCACCCGATCACCCTGGGTGTGTCGAAGCAACTGGTCCCGGTCTACGACAAGCCGATGGTCTACTACCCGCTCTCCACGCTGATGCTGGCCGGCGTGCGCGACGTTCTGGTGATCACAACTCCGCACGATGCGGAGCAATTCGAGCGGCTGCTCGGCGACGGGTCGCGGTTCGGAGTATCGATCACCTACGCCAAGCAGCCGTCGCCGGACGGTCTCGCCCAGGCGTTCACGATCGGCGAGGATTTCATCGGTAACGACAACGTGGCGCTGGTCCTCGGCGACAACCTGTTGTACGGACCGGGGCTGGGCAGTCAGCTCAAGCGCTTCACCACCATTGACGGCGGTGCGATCTTCGCCTACTGGGTGGCGGAGCCCTCGGCATACGGCGTGATCGAGTTCGACGAGAGCGGGCGGGCGATCTCTCTGGAAGAGAAACCGAAACGGCCGAAGAGCAACTACGTCATACCGGGTCTGTACTTCTACGACAACGACGTCGTCGAGATCGCGCATGGCCTCCAGAAGAGCGACCGCGGGGAGTACGAGATCACCGACGTCAACCGCAACTACCTCGAGCAGGGCCGGTTACAGGTGCATGTGCTACCCCGGGGAACCGCCTGGTTGGACACCGGCACGTTCGACCAGATGACCGATGCCGCTGAGTATGTGCGCACGATGGAGCGGCGCACCGGCCTGAAAATCGGTGTCCCGGAGGAAATCGCTTGGCGGCAGGGATATCTCAGCGACGACGAGTTACGGGAACGTGCTGAGCCGTTGGTGAAGTCGGGATACGGCACCTATCTCCTCGACATCCTGGACAGGGGACGCTGATGTCGCGACTTCTCGTCACCGGGGGAGCCGGTTTCATCGGATCCAACTTCGTGCGGTACGTCATCGAGCACACCGACCATCACGTCACCGTGCTGGACAAGATGACATACGCCGGCAACCGCGCCTCCCTGGCCGGACTGCCCGAGCATCGAATGACGTTCGTCCAGGGCGATATCGCCGACGCGCCACTTGTCGACGAGTTGTTCGCCTCGGTCGACGCGGTCGTCCACTACGCGGCCGAGACGCACAACGACAACTCGCTCGACGATCCGCAGCCGTTCCTGCACACCAATCTCACCGGCACCTTCACGTTGCTCGAGGCGGCGCGCAAGCACGGCACCCGCTTTCATCACATCTCCACCGACGAGGTGTACGGGGACCTGGCGCTCGACGACCCGAGCAGGTTCAGCGAGGAGACGCCGTACAACCCGTCTTCACCGTACTCGTCGACGAAGGCGGGCAGTGATCTGTTGGTGCGGGCGTGGTTTCGGTCCTTCGGCCTGGCCGTGACGATCTCGAACTGCTCGAACAACTACGGTCCGTATCAGCACGTCGAGAAGTTCATCCCGCGCCAGATCACGAACGTCCTGCGGGGCAACCGTCCCAAGCTGTACGGCGAGGGCCGCAATGTGCGGGACTGGATCCACGCCGACGACCACTCCTCGGCGGTGCTGACGATCCTCGAGGCCGGCCGTCTCGGCGAAACATATTTGATCGGCGCCGACGGCGAGAAGGACAACAAGACCGTCGTCGAACTGATTCTCACCCTGATGGGCCAGCCGGCCGACGCCTATGACCACGTCCCGGATCGAGCAGGGCACGACCTGCGGTACGCCATCGATTCGACCAAGCTGCGCGAGGAACTCGGTTGGCGGCCGCGATACCAGGACTTCGAGAAGGGCCTGGCCGCGACGATCCAGTGGTACCGCGACCACGAGGACTGGTGGGCGCCCGCCAAGGATGCCACCGAGCGTTTCTACGCGCGGCTGGGTCAGTGAAGGAAGCCCTCGAGGATGACTGAGTTCGGTAAACCGCTGCGCGCCACCGCGTCTCCCATACCCGGATTGGTGGTGTGGGAGCTGTCCGTGCACGGAGACAATCGCGGGTGGTTCAAGGAGAACTGGCAGCGCGAGAAGATGGTCTCGCTCGGCTTGCCGGACTTCAAACCCGTGCAGAACAACGTGTCCCTCAACGAGGTTGCGGGCACGACGCGCGGAATCCACGCCGAGCCATGGGACAAGTTCGTCTCCGTCGCGACCGGGAGGATCTTCGGGGCGTGGGTGGACCTTCGCGCCGGCCCCACCTTCGGCACCACCTTCACCGCCGAAATCGACCCGTCCCGAGCGGTATTCGTGCCGCGCGGGGTGGGCAATGCGTTTCAGACCCTGGAACCGAACACCGCCTACATCTACCTCGTGAACGACCACTACTCGCCGGACGGCGAATACACATCGCTGAATCTCGCTGACGAGACCGCCGCCATTGACTGGCCGATCCCGCTCGAACGTGCCGCGCTGTCAGCGAAGGATCGCGAGCATCCGCGGTTGGCACAGATACGACCGGTGTCACCGCGCAAAGTCCTGGTGCTCGGTGCCGGTGGGCAACTGGGCAGGGCACTGCGCGACGCGTATGCCGGCGCACCGAACGTCGAGTTCGCCGAACGCGCCGACGTCGACCTCGCCGCTGTCGAAACCGCCCGGCGTTGGCGTGATTACGACACCATCATCAACGCCGCCGCCTATACGGCGGTGGATTCGGCCGAGACTCCCGAAGGGCGCGCGGCGGCGTGGGCCACAAACGTCGCCGGCGTCGCCGCGCTGGCGCGGATCGCCGCCGCCCACGACATCACGCTGGTACACGTCTCCAGCGACTACGTCTTCGACGGCAACGCGAGCAGGCCGTACCGTGAGGACGACCCGGTGTCGCCGCTCGGCGTGTACGGGCAGACCAAAGCCGCCGGCGACGCACTGGTCGCCACCGTGCACCGGCACTACATCGTCCGGGCGTCGTGGGTGATCGGTGACGGCCGAAACTTCGTGCGCACCATGCTGTCTCTCGCCGACCGCGGCGTCGACCCGGCAGTCGTGAACGACCAGCACGGCCGGCTGACCTTCACATCGGAACTCGCGAAGGCGATCCGGCACCTGATCGAGACGCGCGCGCCGTACGGCACCTACAACGTGACGGGGTCCGGGTCGGCGACATCATGGGCGGCGGTCGCGCGGCGGACCTTCGAACTGGCCGGTCATGATCCGAACCGCGTCACCGAGGTGTCCACGGCCGAGTATTACGCGGATGCGACTCAACCCGTCGCGCCCCGGCCGTTCAACAGTGTTCTCGACCTCACGAAAATCCAGTCGGCCGGTTTCGTACCAGTCGACGCCGACGAAGCCCTGGCGAATTACGTCCGGCAGGAATCGTTTGCGGCTCAATAGAGTTGCTGTCAGCGGTCGTCACCGAACACCCGACCGAGTTCGGCCCGCGACTTGATCCCCAGCTTGCGGTAGATGCCCGACAGGTTGGTCTCGACCGTCTTCGGGCTGATGAACAGGGCGGCGGCCACGTCCTTGGTGGTGAGTCCCGACGCGGCGAGTTCGGCCACGCGATACTCCGACGGCGTCAACCCCGTGCTTCCGCCACCGGAAACCTTCGCGCGCGCGATCTCGGCGCGCGCCCGCTCGGCCCACAGCGGTGTGCCCAACGTCTCAAATGCATGCAAGGCTTCGGTCAACGTCGTGCGCGACAACTCCTTTCGGCGTTGACGGCGTTGCAACTGGCCGAGTAGCAGCAGCGTCCTCGCCCGCTCGAACGGCATCGGCAGACGCTCGTGATGTAGCAACGCCTGGCTCGCCATCTCGGCGGCCGCATCGATTTCGCCTCGTGCTGCCAGCCACAGACTGCGGCACCGCGCACCCATCGCCAGCATCCACGGCCGATCCACCAAGCGGCCGTTGGTCTCCAGCGCCTCGATCATCGGCTCGGTCTCGGCCGCCCGGCCGAGAGCGATCATCGCCTCCACCGCGTCGGGGGCGTATCCGACCGTGATGATCTCGGTGCCGGGGATGAACGGAAACCGGGCGATCAGGGGCGCAAGTACCTGCAGCGCCTGCTCGTACTTTCCGAGCGATACCTCCAGGAATCCCAGGCTGATCGAGGCCCAGTCGGCGAGCCGCGGGGAGCCGCAGCGTTGGGCGAGATCGAGCGCCGCCGTCGCGGCTTCGCGCGTTTCGTCCTCCCTGCCGACATACGCCGCCACCGCGGACCGGATGGTCATGGCGATGATGCGCATGTGTTCACCGCCGAGTTGTTGCGCCCGCTCGGCGGTCTCCTCGGCCACGCGTGTCGCGTCGTCGTAGCGGCCTCGCCAGATCTCGATCAGCGCGGTGAAGACGGCGACGAAGATCAGGTCGGTCTCGGCGCCCCGCTCGACGCAGCGCCGCCGCTCGGCGGCCATCTGCTCGGCGGCCTCCTCCAATCGCCCGACCCACGCCAGCAGCAGCGCGTTGTTGGCCTTGGCGCGGAACGCGATCGGCGCCTCACTGTTCGGGTCGTGCAATGCCACCGCCCGGCGCATGCTGACCCAGTCGACGCCGCGACCGCACATACATGCGATGGTCGCCCGCACCGCCAGCACCTGACTCGTGAGGTCGCCGATTCCGACGTCGTCGGCGTAGGCCGCGGCCCGCTCGGCGTTCCGCAGGGCCGGTCCGAATTCCCCTGCGTTCAACCGCGCATAGGACAGCAGCAGCAGCGTGCGGACGCGGACCTCGCGGTCGCCCTCGTCGTTGTCGAGCGCGTGCTCGAGCAGACGGATCGCATCGGTGAAGCTGTTGTCGTGAATCCGCATGCTGGCCAACAGGTTCAGCGCCATCGCCCGGTGCACGCCGAGCGGTACCCGGTCGGTCAGCCGGTACAGCAGCGACTGCGCGCGTTGGAGGTCCCCGGCGTGCAGATGGTGGTCGGCGGCGCGAATCCGCCGTGCCGGGGTGTCCCCGCCGAGACCGATCGCGAGTTCGAGGAGCTCGGCCGCCGCGGCGGGTGCACCGCGTTCACGGGCCGCACCGGCGGCGACATCGAGCGCCTCCAGCGTCGTCGGGTCGGCGCTGGAGGCCGCCAGTGCCATGTGCCGGGCTCTGGATTCCGGAAGCACCACGGCCTCGGCCAGCGCGCGGTGCATGGTCCGGCGCTCACCCGGCTTCGCATCGGTGTAGACGCTGCGCGCCAACAACGGGTGGGCGAACGCCACGTTGTCCCCGTCGATCGTCACGATCCCCTTGGCTTTCGCCTCTTCGAGCAGTTCGAGTGTGCGCTCGACGCCGCTGCCGGTGACGCGCGCGAGCAGGCCGACACTCGGTGCGGCCTCGCACGCGGCGGCCAACAACAGCACCTGGGTTTCGCGGTCCAGCCGACCGATGCGCCGGCGCATCAACTCGGCCAGCGACGCGGGCAGCACGGATTGGGAACCGCCCGCCTCGACCGCCCGCGCCAGTTCGAGGGCGTAGAACGGGTTGCCACCGGAGATCTCGGCGATCCGGACCATCGTCGGGCGGGGGAATGAGCGACCGAGCCGCGTCGAGATCAGCGCGTGCAGTCCGCCGACGCTCAGTGGGCCGACGTGCACCCGCCGCACCTCCGCCGCGCCGCCCAACTGCAGCCAACTCGCGGCGCCGGCACCTTCGTGTTCGGTTCGCTCGGTGAGCAGCAAGCCCACAGGTCCGCTGAGCCGCCTCGCGGCGAACGCCAGCACAGCCTGGCTGGACGGGTCGAGCCACTGCACGTCGTCGACGGCCACCAGCAGCGGCCTATCGGCGCTCAGTCGCTCGATGACCGCGGTGACCGCCGCCGCGACGGCGCCCTGATCGGTCGGTGGGCCCTCACCGTCTGCGCGTAGCAGCACCCGGTCGACGGCGAGGCGCTGAACCTCTGGCAGGCCGGCGAGAACCTCGAGGGAGACGCCGCCGAGCAGATCGGCGACGGCGGCATACGCGAGGGCGGTCTCCGCCTGCCCCGCTCGGGCCGTCAATACCTCGAAGCCGCGCTCACCGGCCGCGGAGACACCTGCCAGCCACAGCGTGGTCTTGCCCGCTCCGGCTTCCCCCTCGATGACCAGCCCGCAGGGCGCGTCCGCAGCGGATCGCAGGAGATCTGTCACCGCCCGGAATTCGGCTGGACGTTCGACTACGCCGGAAACCAATGGCCCTACCCCCGAGAGACAGCAAATCGAGGGTACCCCGCCGATTCCAGGGCTACGCAGCTGTCGCCCCGAGGTTGTGCTGCTAAGGGAAGCGCTTGGCGTGGCGGGCGTCGATCGGGCCGGTTACCCGCGGCAACGTCACGGACACTGCCGGATTCGTGCGCCGACGTGCGACGAGAGCCGTTGATGCGGTGCGCCGGCGGCGTGGCAGGTCCGGGAGACGATCTCTTGTGAGCCGGCGTCGAAGACGCCGTAGAGCACCTCGTCGCTGGGGACCGACACGGTGAGCAGCAATTGGACGGGAGTGCCCTCACCGGTGGCGACGGCCGCGGCCGCGTCGAGGCGCGCGACCAGATCGTCGACGCTCTGCTCGGTGAGCTCAGGCAGATACCACTCCGCCAGGTAGCACGCGGCTTCGCCGCTTCCGCTCATGGGCGAAACGGTAGCGGGTCGTCAGGCCGAGCGAATCGGGGTTTTCCCTATGTCTTGTCGGCCTGCGTCGCGGCGCCCGGCTTCAGGTAGGTGACCAGGCTGACGTCGATGCCCTCGTCGATGAAGTAGTACTGGGCGCCCTTGAGATACCGCATGTAGCGGTGGTAGTTCTCTTCGCCCGCGGCCGCGATCGCGGTCTCCTTGTTCTGCTCGAGCCGGTGCGCCCAGATGGCCAGGGTGTTGATGTAGTGGTTGCGCAGGGAGAGCGCCTCGGGCACCTGGAAGCCGGCCTTCTCGCCGTGCTCGATCATCATCTGGGTGGTCGGCAGGCGGCCGCCCGGGAAGATCTCGGTGATCATGAACTTGATGAAGCGCGCCATTTCGAACGTCAGCTTCTTGCCGCGGGCGGCCAGGTCGTACGGGTGGTAGCCGACGCTGCTCTGGATGGTCATGCGGCCGTCGTCGGGCAGCACGTCGAAGCACATCTTGAAGAAGTCGTCGTAGCGCTCGAAGCCGAAGTGCTCGAACGCCTCAATGGACACGATGCGATCGACGGGCGATCCGAACTGCTCCCAGCCCTCCAGCCGCACGTCGAAGGTGCGCTCGGTGTCGATCTTGCTCAGCAGCTGCTCGCAGTACGCCTTCTGGTTCTTGCTCAGCGTGAGGCCGATGACGTTGACGTCGTACTTCTCCAGCGCGCGCTGCAACGTCAGGCCCCAGCCGCAGCCGACCTCGAGCAGCGTCATCCCCGGCTTGAGGTCGAGCTTGTCCAGGTGCTGATCGACGTTGGCGATCTGGGCCTCGGACAACGTCACGTTGGGGCCGGTGAAGTACGCGCAGCTGTACTTGCGCGTCGGATCTTGAAATACGCCGAAGAAGTCGTCCGACAGGTCGTAATGCGCCTGGATGTCCTCGAAATGAGGAGTCATGTCCTTCGTGCCGGTTGAGTTGTCAGACATATTTCCCCTGCTTGGCCTTTCCCGATGACGACACGCTCACCTGCGCATCGTCCCATGATGATCTGGTCGTACACCCTAGCGTTCGGCCAGAGTCAGACCCTAATTTCGCCGGGCGCCACTCCGGGAGCTATTTGGCCAGCGTGAACTGGTTGACGTCGATGTAGCCGACGCGGAAGCCGTGCGCACATCCGGTCAGGTAGTGCATGTAGCGGTCGTAGACCTCCTCGGACTGAACCGCGATCGCTTCGTCCTTGTGCTCCTGGAGCGCCTGCGCCCAGCAGTCGAGCGTGCGCGCGTAATGCGGCTGCAGGCTCTGGCGGCGGGTCAACTCGAAACCGGCCTTTTCCGCATGCTCGCCGACCAGTTCGATCGTCGGCAGGTAACCGCCCGGAAAGATCTCGGTGAGGATGAATTTGACGAAGCGAGCCACCGAAAACGTCAGCGGCATACCGCGTTCGGCCATCTGAGGGAGGGTGAGCGCGGTGATCGTGTGCAGCAGCATCACCCCGTCGTCGGGCAACACCCGGTGAGCCATCGCGAAGAAGTCGTCCCAGCGGTCCTTGCCGAAGTGCTCGAATGCGCCGATCGACACGATCCGGTCCACGGGCTCGTCGAACTGCTCCCAACCCTTCAGCAGCACCCTCTTGGTGCGTGGGCTCTCCGATGCCGCGAACACCTTTTCGACGTGGGCGTGCTGGTTCTCGCTCAAGGTGAGGCCCACGACGTTCACGTCGTACTTCTCGATCGCCCGCAGCATCGTCGAACCCCAGCCGCAGCCGACGTCGAGCAGCGTCATACCCGGCTCGAGGCCCAGCTTGCCCAGCGCAAGATCGACCTTCGCCTGCTGGGCCTGCTCGAGGGTCATGTCATCGCGTTCGAAATAGGCACAGCTGTAGGTCTGCGACGGATCGAGCCAGAGGCGGAAGAACTCGTCGGACAGGTCGTAGTGGGCCTGCACATCGGCGAAATGGGGCGTCAATTTGCGCGTTGCAGCCATGTGGTGCCTTTCCGGGGCGGTCGGAAGCTGGGCGACGCCGGTGGTGGCATACGAGCCCGAAGCATTCCGTGCTGAATGTACCGCTGATCGCGTCGGCTCACGAATCGTGCAAACTTTGCGCAGGTCTAGGTGGTGGCGGCGAAGTTCGTCTTCAGCTCGCCGATGATGTCGTCCCACAGCGGCTCGGGCAGCTCGTGGCCCATGCCGTCGAACAGAACCAGCCGGGCGTTGCTGATCGATTTGGCGATCGCCCGCCCGCCGTACGGCCGCATCAGTTTGTCGGCCTTGCCGTGCAGGACCACCGTCGGCGCGGTGATCTGGCGGTCGTAGGCGCGCAGGCTGCCGCTGCCGAGGATCGCGGCGAAATGGCGCGCGATGCCGGCGGGGTAGTAGGAGCGGTCGTAACCCTCGATCGCGTCGGCGCGAAGCCGCTCCTCGGTAGCGGGGTAGCCGGGGCTGCCGATGATCTTGCTGACCCTGACGGCGTTCTCGATGACGGCCTCGCGGGAGGAGTCCTTGGGCCGCGTCAGGATCGCGAGCAGGTGCCGCGGGCCTGGCGGCGGCAACAACGCCTGGTTGTTGCTCGAGAAGATGATCGCCAGCGTCCTGGTGCGCGGCGCGTGGCGGGCGGCGAAGACCTGGGCGATCATGCCGCCCATCGACGCCCCGACGATGTGGGCCCGGTCGATGTTCAGGTGGTCGAGCAGCGCGGCGGCGTCGTCGGCCATGTCTTCGAGCGTGTAGCCCGCCGGGCTGCGCATCCCGACCAGCGAACGCAGCATCCGCGGCAGCAGCGGGGCGCCGCTGTGGCGCCCGGGAAGTTTCGACGACAAGCCGACATCGCGGTTGTCGTAGCGGATGACCCGCAGCCCCTGGTTGACGAGCTTCTCGCAGAAGTCCTTGCGCCACAACAGGAGTTGGGCGCCCAAACCCATGATGAGGAGCACCGCCGGGTCGTTCGGGTCGCCCATGTCCTCATAGTGGATGTCGAGCTCGCCTGATTTGGCGGCGCCGCTTCGTATCTGCACTTAGGCCTGGACCTCGCTGTCGAGTTCTTCGGAGTGCTCCCTACTGACCTCGACCATGAAGTTGGCGAAGTATCCCGTCAGCTGCGGATCGGACATCATCTGCCACTTCGGCGCGAGCAGCTTCATGTAGCGCTCCACATAGAGGAACTGCTTGCCGATCAGCACGAGTTCGCGCGGCAGCTTGACGTCGTAGGCCTCGGCCAGCGCTGAGAGCTGCTTGCCGATCTCGGCGTAGCTCATGTCGCCCAGCGTCGACATCGTCAGCGGGGTCGCGAACTTCTCCAGGTCCTTGGCCGCCTGCGCTTCGGGCTTCATGGTGCCGACGGCACCCATCAGCACGACGATCTTGCCCGCCGCGGCGTGGTCTTTCTTCACCAGCAGTGCGTACACCAGTTCGCGCAGCAGCCAGCGGGTGCGCGGGTCGATGCGGCCCATGATGCCGAAGTCGAAGAACACGATCTTGCCGTCGTCGTCGACGTAGAGGTTGCCCGCGTGCAGGTCACCGTGGAACAGGCCGTGGCGCAGGCCGCCTTCGAAGACGCTGAACAGCAGGGCCTTGACGAGCTCGGTGCCGTCGAAGCCCTTCTGGCGGATGGCCTTCACATCGTCGATGCGGGTGCCCTGGATGCGCTCCATCGTCAGCACCCGTTCACTGGTGAGGTCCCAATAAACTTGCGGCACACGGATGTTGCGGCCCAGCGGCGAGGCGTGCATGTGCGACACCCAGGCGTCCATCGACTGGGCCTCGAGCCGGAAGTCCAGTTCCTCGGCCAGGTTGTCGGCGAAGTCGGCGACGACGTCCTGGGCGCTCAAGCGCTGGCCCAGCTTGGCGAACTCCACCAGGCGTGCGCCCCGCTTGAGGATCTGCAGGTCGGCCGCGACGCGTCGGCGGATTCCGGGTCGCTGGATCTTGACGACGACCTCTTCACCGCTGTGCAGCGTCGCGTAGTGCACCTGCGCGATGGACGCGGAGGCGAACGGCTTCTCGTCGAAGCTCTTGAACAGGTTCGCCGGCTCGTCGCCGAGGTCCTCGACGAACAGCTTGTGCACCTCTTTGGCGTCCGCGGGCGGCACCCGGTCGAGCAGGCTGCGGAACTCCTTGGACAGCGGCTCCCCGAACGCGCCGGGGCTCGACGCGATGATCTGGCCGAACTTGACGTAGGTGGGGCCCAGGTCGGCGAACGTCTGCGGGATCTGCTTGATGATCTTCTGCTGCCACGAGCCGCGCCCGGCGATGTTCGAGACGACGCGCACGCCGGTGCGAGTTATCTGCCAGCCCGTCGCGCCGACGCGAGCAGCCTCGATGGGCAGCGGGACCCGGTCCAGCCTGGCAACCTCGCGGTGCTTGGTCTTCGGCGTGGTACTCATCCCTGCAGTGTCTCAAAATCGGCGGTGGGCCGCGAAAAGCTGTGGACCGGCTCACAGTGCGCCCGGTTTGCGGTGGCGTCAGGCCTGCGCGAAAGCGCGCTCCACTTCCTCGCGGCTGCGCACCGGGTCGTCGCCCGGCTGGTAGGTCGGCAGCGTGTGCGGCACGTCGGTGCCCGACGCCACCCTGGCTTGCGCCTGCTGGAACTCCGGAATAGGCCCCTGCGCCAGGTGCAGCGCGTTGATCACCGACCACACGGTCGCCCGACGGGTGGTGCGCTCGATGATGTTGGGGTCCTTGTGCTGGATCAGCTGCTTGGCCCAGCGCGGCATGGTGTCGCGGATGGCCCAGTTGATGGCGCTCTGCGCCAGCGGCAGACCCGGGCCGGTGGCCACCGCCGTCCCATGCGTGACGGCCAGCCGCGGCAGGTAGGACTCCAGGCACTCGGCGACCTCGGCCTTGGTCTCCGGCAGGTCGGTGCCGCCCAGCGCGTGGCCGACGCGCACGAACTCGCGGTAGTAGCGATCGATCTCCTTGCCGCGCAACGGGTTCGGATGATACAGCTCGTGTGCGGTGGCCAGGCCCCACGCCACGGTGGCGTAATTCCACCGCAGCCAATCCGGGTCGTCGGCGTCATAGCGGGCGCCGTCCGGACGGGTGCCCTTGATGGTGTGATGCATCGACCGCACCGTCTGCGCCAGCCGCTCGGCGGTCTCGGTCGATCCGTATGCCGTGCCGATGAAGAACGCGATCGAATGACCGAGGCGCACCGCGGCACCCTTGGGATCGATCTCCGGTCGACCGACGCCGTTTTCGTCGCGCTTGACCAGCCGTGAATGGTGCATGCCCATCCAGTAGATCGACGGGTCGAGCCGCTCCATGAACGCCGCACACTGCAGCCCGAAGATCAACGCCTGCATGTGCGAGTGCACGTGCCAGACCGCGCTGCCCGGCCCGAACCAGCCCGGGTCGCCGACGGGCGCGGCGAATTCGATGCCGCGGAAGTAATTGCGCCGCACGTCCTTGTCGAAGCGCTGGTTGAGGAACTCTCCGATGAACTGGTGCGGCAGCAGAATCACGTCGGCTCCTTGCTCACAAACCTTGGTCACGGCTGTAACCAGAATACATTTTGGTCACGTATGTGACCAGAGTTGGCGACGGCAGGCCTACGCTGAGGTGGTGTCGACTCCCACCCGCTGGGCGGGCGTGCCCCTGACGGATCGCCGCGCCGAACGCCGTGCGCAGCTGATCGATGCCGCTTTCCGGCTGTTCGGCGAGGGCGGTGAGGCCGCGGTGTCGGTGCGCTCGGTCTGCCGGGAGTGCGGGTTGAACACCCGGTACTTCTACGAGAGCTTCGCCGACACCGACGATCTGCTCGGTGCGGTCTACGACCAGGTGAGCGCCCAGTTGGCCGAAGCGGTCGAGGCCGCGATGGCCCAGGCCGGCGACTCGTTGCGGGCCAGGACGCGCGCGGGGATCGCCGCGGTGCTCGGGTTCAGCTCCGAGGATCCCCGCCGCGGGCGGGTGTTGTTCACCGACGCGCGATCGAATCCCGTGCTGTCGACGCGGCGGGCGGCGACGCAGGACCTGCTGCGTGAGGGCGTGCTCACCGAGGGTTGGCGGTTGCAGCCGGACACCGACTCGGTCGCCGCCCAGGTTGGCGCGGCGATGTACACCGGCGCGATGGCCGAGCTGGCCCAGCAGTGGCTGGCGGGCCGGCTCGGGACCGACCTCGACGCGGTCGTCGAGCACGCCGTCAGCCAGGTGCTGCGCTAGCCGCTTCCTATGCGCCGAGTGCACGGTCGGTGTACGCGAACCCGAAAATGTGTACACCAGCCGTGCACTCGGCGGATGGGGGACTCAGGGCCGCCAGCGCTTGATCCAGTCGGTCTCCGGCCATTCCTCGTTGGCGGCCATCAGCTCGTACATCGTTGCGCGGTCGATGGATTCGCGGATGATGTCGGCATGACCGGCGTGGCGGCTCAGCTCCTCGATGAGGTGCAGAATCACCCAGCGCACGTTCCAGTGATCGATGTCCTGCGGGAACCACGGCACATCGTGCGGCACGGGAACCGGTGTGTCGAGGTCGCATTCGCCCAGGACTCGAAGCGTCTCGGCGTTCTGCCGCTTGAGCGCGTCGAGTAGTCCGTCGAGTGTCTCGTCCTCGCGCATCACGTACTGGTCGCCGTACTCGGCGATGAGCTCCTCCATCGGGCGGTCGTCTCTCGGGGGAAAGGCGGGCGCGCAGGCCGCCCGCTGCACCCAACCGGCCTGCACGCCGGCGGCATGTTTGACCAGCCCGCCGACCGACAGCGCGCTGACCGACGGCGTGGACCGCGCCTGTTCGTCGGTCAACCCGTACGCCACCGCGAAGAACGCGTTCTGCTGAAACGCAAGGAATTCCAACAGACTCTGGCGTTCGTCGGCGGCTGGAGGCGGCATTCCGGGCATGGCTAATTCCTCTTCTCATCGGGGGTGTGGGCGTAAAGGTCTCGGATGCAGGCTATTTCGGCGCCATGGTGAATCACCTCGCGGTTGATGTGCAGCACCAGCGCGATGAACGGATAGTCGGCGTACGGGCCTTCGGCAGGGCCGCACGGCCGGTTCAGGTCGTCGTCGGTCAACGCGCGGACGCCGTCGATCCAGGTGCCGTACTGCTCGTCGAGTTGGCTGAGCGCGGTCGCGGCGTCAGTAGCGTACGACCACGTCTGGTAGTCGGCCGGTGGCGCGCCGAAGTGGCTGTGGTTGCGCATCGCCAGCACGCCGACGATGACGTGCGCGAGCCGCCAGGCGATCGTCGTGAACGGTGCCGGCTCCGGCTCGGGATAGCTGAAGTCGATCGACCCGTCCGGGTGCACGGTCCAGCAGTCGGGGACCGGCTGCCAGAAGTACTCGTCGTCGGTGAGCCCATCGAAGCGCGGTCGCAGGAACTGCGTCCAGTGGAAGTCCAACTGCTCCGCAAGCTGGTCTGTCGTCGTCATACGACTACTCTGACAGGAATATAGGACGGTTTCAGTCCTATAACTGCGACAGGATTGACGCGTGGCGGAAACGACGAGCAGGGTGCTGCAGTTGCTCGGCCTGCTGCAGTCCCGCCGCGTGTGGACCGGTGAAGACCTCGCGGAGCGGCTCGGGGTGACCACCCGCAGCGTGCGCCGCGACGTGGAACGCCTGCGCGACCTCGGTTATCCCGTGCACGCCAGCAAGGGCCACGGCGGCGGATACCAGCTCGGCGCCGGCGCGGCACTGCCGCCGCTGCTGCTCGACCCCGACGAGGCGGTCGCGGTGGCCGTATGCCTGCGGCTGGCCGCGGGCGGGACGGTCGCCGGTGTCGGCGAGTCCGCGCTGCGGGCGCTGAGCAAGCTCGACCAGGTGATGCCGGCGCGACTGCGCTCGCAGGTGGCGGCGGTGCACGATTCGACCGTCACGCTGACGTCGCCTACCTCGGACGCGCCGGTCGAACCCGACGTGTTGATGACGCTGGCCCGGGCCTGCCGCGACCGCGAGCACGTCCGGGCGGGTTACGTCGACATCCGCGGAAACGCCACCCAGCGGCGGCTCGAGCCCTACCAACTGGTCACCACCGGACGGCGCTGGTATCTGCTGACCTACGACCGCGACAAGCAGGACTGGCGCAGCCTGCGGCTGGACCGGATGGCCGACGTGCGGGCGCAGGGCAGCACGTTCACGCCGCGCGAGGCGCCCGACGCCGCGACCTATGTGCGGCGCTCAATCAGCAGCTCGCCGTACCGGTACGTCGCCCGTGTGCGCTTTCATGCGCCGGAACGCATTCTGGCGCAGCATTTCTCGGCGGCCTCCGCGACGGTCGAGGCCGACGGTCCGGACGCGTGCATCGTCACCGCGGGCGCCGACGACCCCGAGCGCATGGTGTTGTACTTCGCGACGGTCGGGTGCGACTTCGAGGTGCTGGAGCCGCCGGAGGTGGTGGGCGCGGTCCGGGCCGTGTCCGAGCGGTTGCAGCGCAGCCTCAGGACGTGAGTTCCAGCCGGTCGGCCAGCATGAGAAACGCCGCGGCGAACGGGTTGTCGGCGGTGTCGGCGCGGATCTGCTCCCAATCCAGCTGTTCGCGCACCGCTCGCACGGCGGGCAGCAACGCGGCGAAGTCGCAATGGTGTTCGTTGAGCGAGTTCAACTTCTCTCGCATCACCTCGGTGGGCGCCAGGACGCGCATCCGGATCGCGAGCACGTCGTGCTCCTCGGCCGCCACGATGCTCTCCTTCTCGACGGGCACGCCGTTGAGCCGGTGCAGCACGTCGATGACGAAGTCCTGCCCGACGCATGCCTTGAACAACCAGTCCTCCGGTGTGCGTTCGATCCGGAAACCGGCCTCCTCCAGCGTCGCCGCCGCCTTCTCCGTGTCGGGCTCCGCGACCACGAAATCCACGTCGTGCACGGGTTCGGGGCCGCCGAACACCCACAGCGCGTAACTGCCGGCCAGGGCGAAATCCGGGCCCTGGGCACGCAGCGCCGACGCCGCGCGTTTGAGCGCGTCGCGCAGATCATCGTTTCTCTGGGGCACTACTCTCCTGGGGCCGACTGATCGCCTAGCGGCCATTGTGGGTAGCTAGTACCCATGCGGATGCGTCTGGCCACCTTCAACATCTTGCACGGGCGCAGCGTGCATGACGGCGTAGTTCACCGGGACCGGCTGGTGGAATCCGTTCGGGAACTCGACGCCGACATCCTGGCGCTGCAGGAAGTCGACGTGGATCAGCCACGTTCGGGCATGGCCGATCTCACCGCGGTCGCCGCCGAAGCGATGGGCGCGGTGAGCCACCGGTTCGTCGCGGCGATCTCCGGGACGCCGGGGGCCACCTGGATGGCCGCGACCGGTGACGAGCAACCCGGCACCGCGGCCTATGGGATCGCGCTGCTGTCACGGTTTCCGGCGGAGTCGTGGCAGGTGTTGCGGCTGCCGCGGATTCCCGTGCCGTTTCCGATGTACCTGCCCGGTCCCAATCGGGTGCAGATCGTCAACGAGGAGCCGCGCGCGGCGATGGTGGGGCAGCTCAACACCCCGCTCGGACCGCTGACCGTTGCCAATACGCATCTGTCGTTTGTCCCGCGCTGGAACCGGGTGCAGTTGTGGCGGCTGCTGCGCGATATGCGTGGCTTCCCGTCGCCGCGGGTGTTGATGGGCGATCTGAACATGGCGCCGCCCACCGTCAGGCGGTGGGCCCGGCTGCGGCCGCTGGCCACGGCCCTCACGTTTCCCGCCCACGACCCCGACCGTCAGCTCGACCACATCGTCACCGACGATCCCGGGTTGCGGGTGGAGCGGTGCTGCGCGCCGTCGTTGACGATCTCGGATCACCGCGCTCTGGTGGTCGACCTCTCCCGGGCCTGATGGTGCCGACCGTCCACCGAAACTGCACAGAGATCGCGCGCACACGTGTTTTCGCGATCTGCCCGCAGTCTCGATCACCGCGACCTCACACGCCGTAGGGTTTGAGTGTGCGGGTCATTTCGGCGGAGTCGACGGACTTGTTCGTCGGGCCCGCCGATGCGCCGCAGCAGATCGTGCGGGTCGGCTACACCGGCGGCGCGGGCGAGGTGCGCGTCGACGGTGACGGCGTGACGGGTCACGCGAGGGCGGACGCGGGGGACGCCAGCGTGGAGGTGCCGGTCGCGGTGACCAACGCGGTCGTCGGCGAGCAGCGCCAGGCCCGCGTGGTCACCAGTGAGGGCATCACGCCGTTCGTCTTCACCGTCGCCGAACCCGGCTGGACCATGTACATGATCAGCCACTTCCACTACGACCCGGTGTGGTGGAACACGCAGGCGGCCTACACCACGGCGTGGAGCGAGGACCCGCCGGGCCGGTGCAGGCAGACCAACGGGTTCGATCTGGTCAGCGCTCACCTCGAAATGGCCCGACGCGAACCGGAATACAAGTTCCTGCTGGCCGAAGTCGACTACCTCAAGCCGTTCTGGGACACCCACCCCGAAGACCGCGACGATCTCCGCCGCTTCATCGCCGACGACCGCGTCGAGATCATGGGCGGCACGTACAACGAGCCGAACACCAACCTCACCAGCCCCGAAACGACGATCCGAAACTTCGTGCACGGCATCGGGTTTCAACGCGACGTGCTCGGCGCCGACCCGGCGACCGCCTGGCAGCTCGACGCGTTCGGCCACGACCCGCAGTTCCCCGGAATGGCGGCGGATGCGGGGCTGACGTCGAGTTCGTGGGCCCGCGGCCCGCATCACCAGTGGGGCCCGATGGCCGGCGACGGCGATCCGGAGCGGATGCAGTTCAGCAGCGAGTTCGACTGGATCTCCCCGTCCGGGCGCGGGCTGCTCACCCACTACATGCCCGCGCACTACTCGGCGGGCTGGTGGATGGATTCGGCGCCCACACTGGAACAGGCCGAAGCCGAGACCTATCAACTGTTCATCTCGTTGAAGAAGGTGGCACTGACCCGCAACGTGCTCCTGCCCGTCGGCACCGACTACACGCCGCCGAACAAGTGGGTCACCGCGATTCACCGGTCGTGGAACTCGCGATACACGTGGCCGCGCTTCGTCTGCGCGTTGCCCAAGGAGTTCTTCGCAGCGGTGCGCGACGAACTTGCCGAGCGCGGTGTCGAGCCGTCGCCGCAGACGCGTGACATGAACCCGATCTACACCGGCAAAGACGTCTCCTACATCGACACCAAGCAGGCCAACCGGGCGGCCGAGGACGCCGTGCTCGACGCGGAGAAGTTCGCAGTGTTCGCCGGGCTTCTCGGCGGTGCGACCTACCCGCAGGCGGCGCTGGCCAAGGCCTGGGTCCAATTGGCCTACGGCGCACATCATGACGCGATCACGGGTTCGGAATCGGACCAGGTGTACCTCGACCTGCTGACCGGCTGGCGCGATGCCTGGGAGTTGGGGTCGGCGGCCCGCGACAACGCGCTGGCGGTGCTGTCGGGCGCGGTCGAGGGATCGGTCGTCGTGTGGAATACGTTGACGCACAAGCGCACCGACGTGGTGACTGCCCGGCTTCCGGAAGCGAGCGGACCGGTGCGGGTGGTCGACTGTGCCGGTGAGGAGGTGCCCGCCCAGTGCGGTGCACGGTCGGTCAGCTGGCTGGCCCGCGACGTGCCGTCGCTGGGCTGGCAGGCCTACCGGCTCGAGGACTCGGGTGCCTCGACGAACTGGGAACGGCTGCGCGGCAACGAGATAAACAATGAGCACTACCGGCTACGGGTCGACCCGACGCGTGGCGGAGCGGTGGACTGGTTGATCGACGGCTCGGGTCGCTCGCTGCTCGCCGACGGCAAGGTCGGAAACGAGCTGGCGGTCTACGACGAATACTCCGCACACCCGGAGGCCGGCGAGGGTCCGTGGCATCTGCTACCCAAGGGGCCGGTGATGTGTTCGTCCTCCTCGGCGGCCGACGTGCAGGCCTACCGCGGACCGCTCGGCGAGCGGCTGAAGATCCGCGGCCGCATCGGTGAGGTGTTGCGGTACGAACAGGTCCTCACGCTGTGGCGCGGCGTCGCGCGCGTCGACTGCCAGACCACGATCGACGAGTTCACCGGCGCCGACCGGCTATTGCGGCTGCGCTGGCCGTGCCCGGTACCCGGGGCGCTGCCGGTCAGCGAGGTCGGCGACGCGGTCATCGGGCGAGGGTTCGGGCTGCTGCACGAACGTGGACAGGAAACGGCGATCGATGCCGCGACGCATCCGTGGACGCTGGACAACCCGGCGTATGGCTGGTTCGCGCTGTCGTCGACGGTGCGGGTGCGCGTCGGCGACGGGTGTCACGCGGTGTCCGTTGCCGAGGTGGTGACGCCGACCGAGACCGCGTCCGCGGTGGCCCGTCCGCTGATGGTGGCGCTGGCGCGCGCCGGAGTCACGGCGACCTGCAGCGGTGCCGACAAGCCGCGCTACGGCGATCTTGCCGTCGACTCGAACCTCCCCGATACGCGGCTCGCGATCGGTGGACCTGACGAAAACGTCTTCACCGCAGCGGTTCTGGCGGAGGCGGATTCTTCGTACACCGAGGAGCTGAAACGGCAACTGCATGCGACCGGCACCGCCAGGGTGTGGGTGCCGGCGGCCGTGCCGCTGGCCGAGGTGTGGGTGCCGGGCGCGGATCTGCGCGACGTGCGGGCGCTGCCGGTGCTCATCGTCGCAGGGTCGGTACTGGACGACGCAGTGACGGAAGTCGTCGAGGACCTGGCCGACTGGGAGATCGCCGTCGAGCAGGACTCACCCGCGCGGATGGCCTCATTCGAGGACCGGACGGTGGCGGTGCTCAATCGCGGACTGCCGGGATTCGCCGTCGAACCCGATGGGACGATGCATCTTTCGCTGATGCGGTCGTGCACCGGGTGGCCGTCGGGCACCTGGATCGACCCGCCGCGCCGAACTGCGCCCGACGGGTCGAACTTCCAATTGCAGCACTGGACACACACTTTCGAATACGCATTGATCTCCGGTGACGGCGACTGGCGGCGAGCGGGCGTTCCGGCCCGCAGCGCCGAGTACTCGCATCCACTTCTCGCGGTGACGGAGAGGTCCGGTGCCGCGGGTGGGCTGCCGTCGTCGGGATCGCTGTTGGAGATCGAGCCGGCGGGCTCGGTGCACCTCGGTGCGTTGAAGGCCGCCGGCAACCCGTTGGCCGGCGGTAGCGCCCGGGCGGTTCACCCGTCGGACGGCGTCGCGATGCGGCTCGTCGAAACCACCGGAGCCACCGCAGAAGTCACGGTCACCTCTGGGCTACGTCGAGTATCCGCAGCGGTTCGGGTGGATCTCCTCGAGCGGCCCCGAGTGCAGGAGGTGACGCCGGACGGTTTGTCGTTGCACGGCTTCGAGATCGCCACCGTGCTGGCGCGGTTCAACATGCCGCAGGTGCTACAGGCCGATCATGCGGTGCTGGCGCCCGACGCGGAGGAAGCGCAGCCGCTCTACGCCCGCTATTGGCTGCACAACCGGGGGCCTGCGGCGCTCGGCGGCCTGCCCGCGGTCGCGCACCTGCATCCGCAGCACGTCGTCGCGTCTGGTCGGTCGGTGCAGCTTCGTCTCACCGCCGCCAGCGACTGCAGCGACGAGGTACTGCACGGACGGGTGCACCTGCTGTGCCCGGACGGCTGGACGGCTGAGCCCGCCGTGCTGTCGTTCATGCTGCCGCCGGGGGAGTATCTGGACACCAGCGTGAGCCTGTCCGCACCGGAGAAGGTGTCGCCCGGGTTGTACCCCGTGCGTGCAGAACTCGCGTTGACGGGCGCGCACGTCTCGATCCCTCCCGCGTGGCGTCAGATGGTGGAGGACGTGTGCGTCATCGCGGTCGACGCACCACCCGACGACACCCTGCTGCGACTGGTCGCTGGACCCGAGCCCGTCGACGTCAACGCCGGCGGATCGGCACGCCTGGTGGTCACCGTCGGCACCGACGCGTACGCCGACATCGCCGTCGAGGCACACCTGATCAGCCCGTGGGGCACATGGGAATGGCTGGGTCCGGCCGCATCCGGCCTCGAGCTGTCCGCCCGCGGCACCGCCGAAATCGGCTTCGACGTCGCACCTCCGGACTGGGTAGCGCCCGGCGAATGGTGGGCGTTGGTGCGCCTGGCGGCGGCCGGGCAGCTCGTCTACACGCCTGCGGTGAAGGTGACGGTGCGATGAGCAACGCGACTGAGTGGGCGGGCGTCGCAGCGACGGTGCACGGTGCGCCCGTGTCGGTCGAGGAGGTCGACGCACGCGAGACTTCGCTGCGAGCGTCGCGGATCGCGTCGTCGCTGCCGCGGCCCGGGACCAGCGAGGGCCGGCAGCTACGACGTTGGCTGACGCAGCTCCTGGTGGCCGAACGCGTCGTGGCGGCCGAGGCGCAGGCGCGCGGGTTGACCGCGGCCGGGGCACCCACCGAAGCCGCACTGCTGCCCGACGTGACGGTGCGGATGGAGATCGGCAGCGTGGCGGCGTCGGTGCTGGCCGACCCGTTGGCTCGCGCGGTGTTCGCGGAGGTGACCTCCGAGATCGACGTCACCGACGACGAAGTCACGTCGTACCAGGCGCGGAACCCTTTGCGTTTCGGGGGGATCGAAGAGGTAGCGGCGCATCTACGTGCCGCCGCCCGCCGTCGCGCATTCCGGCTGTGGCTGGACGCCAGATGCGCGGCCGTCGTGCAGCTGGCCCCCGGGTACGAGCATCCCGGTGACCCGCGACAGCCCGACAACACCCACCGGCACTGATGGCCGAGTCCAGTCTGACGCTCGCAATCGACGTCGGCGGCACCAAGATCGCGGTCGGTCTGGTCGACGATGCGGGGACGCTGGTGCATCAAGGAAAATTGCCGACGCCTGACGGTGACGCGGAAATGATTTGGACAGTGGTGGATTCGCTGATCACGGAGGCGCTGGCCACTGCGGGAGGCCGGGTTCGCGGCGCCGGAATCGCCTCGGCCGGACCGATCGACCTGGCGACGGGCACCGTCAGCCCGATCAACATCACCGCGTGGCAACGCTTTCCGATTGTCGAGCGGGTGTCGGGGGCCGTCGGCGCCCCGGCGAGACTGGCCGGCGACGGGTTGTGCATGGCGCTGGGGGAGCGGTGGCGCGGCGCGGGCCGCGGCGCCGATTTCCTGCTCGGCATGGTGGTGTCGACCGGCGTCGGCGGCGGGTTGGTGCTCGACGGCACACCCTACGACGGCCGTACCGGCAACGCCGGGCACGTCGGCCACGTCGTCGTCGATCCGGACGGCGGGCCGTGCACCTGCGGTGGACACGGTTGCGTCGAGACCATCGCCGCCGGGCCGCGGATGGCGCAGTGGGCACGCGAGCAGGGCTGGGATGCGCCCGTGCACGCCGACGCCAAGGAGTTGGCCGATGCCGCCATTGCCGGCGACGCCGTCGCGCTGCGGGCGTTTCGCCGCGGTGCGGTCGCCGTGGCCGCGATGATCGCGTCCGTCGGCGCGGTGTGCGATCTGGACCGGGTCGTCATCGGCGGCGGCGTGGCGAAGTCAGGGGCGCTGCTGTTCGACCCCGTCCGTGAGGCGTTGACGTCCTACGCCGGGCTGGATTTCATTCGCCGGCTGCGGGTGGTGCCCGCCGAGCTCGGCGGTGAAGCGGGCCTCGTCGGCGCGGCGGCGCTGCTGGCCCACTGACCGCGAAATCAGCTGCGCGCCATGTGCTTTCGCCCCCAGTCGCACAGACTTTGCAGCACCGGCGCGAGCGTCATTCCGTACTCCGATATCGAGTAGTGCACGCACGGTGGCACGGTCCGGGCGTCGTGTCGCTCGATGATGCCGTCGTCGACGAGTTCATGCAGGTGGCGGATGAGCATCCGCTCGGTGATGTCGGGGATGCTGCGGCGTAGCTCGGCGGTGCGCATCGGACCGTCCTGCAGCCGCCACAGGATGGTGCCCTTCCAACGCCCGTCGATGACCGTCAGCGCGGTGTCGATCGGGCACTCGTTGATCCCCTTCTTCGACACCGCCATAAGCCCTCCTGAGCTGACAAATTTGTCAGTACCTTGTTTTGTGTCAGCATAGCGGGCACGGTCGAGACATGAGGGAAATCATCGAGATCGCTGCCCTGCTGATCGCCGGTCCGATGGTCGGGGTCGAGATCGCCGTGGCCGCGTTCACCAATCCGGTCTTCAACCGACTTCCCGACGGCGCGTTCCGGCAGGCTCGCGCCGATGGGAGCCGCGTGTTGGGACGGGTCATGCCGTTCTGGTACATCGCGACGCTGGCGGTGCTAGTGGTGGCGGCCGTGATCTTGCGACCGGCCTGGCTCGTGACGGCGGCTGCTGCGCTGATGGCCGTCGTCGTACTCATGACCGTGACGCTGATGGTGCCGATCAACAATCGCATCGGCCGCTGGTCTGATGCCGACGATGTCGACCGCGACCTGGCCCGTCGGTGGGATCGGCTGCACGGGCTGCGGGTCGGCCTGTTGATTGTGCTGTACGCGTTGCTGGTGATTTCGGTGTAGCTGGTTGCGCCGAGCGCGAGGAAGTACACCGAAATCGCCCGCGTTTTGGCTGATGAGTGGGCGGCAGGCTAAACTTGCCGACGTTCCACCGAAGACCGTCGGTCACCGAGCAATCGGTTGAAGGTCCCGGATTCCCGGGCGGCCCACGCAGGAGGACGAGGCTAGTACGTCATGTGTGCGCCCCGACCTGTCTGCGTCGGGGCGTTCGTCGTTTCCGGTCCCTCATCCCTTCTCGGCCGATGGTTCCCATCCACGAGGAGGCATGCATGGCCAAGGCTGACAAGGCCACCGCGGTTGCCGACATCGCCGAGCAGTTCAAGGAGGCTTCGGCGACGCTCGTCACCGAGTACCGCGGGCTGACGGTGGCCAACCTCAAAGACCTGCGCCGCTCGCTCGGTGATTCCGCCACCTATACGGTCGCCAAGAACACGCTGGTCAAGCGTGCCGCGGCGGAGGCGGGCATCGAGGGGCTCGACGAGTTGTTCGTCGGTCCCACCGCGATCGCGTTCGTCAAGGGCGAGGCTGTCGACACCGCCAAGGCGATCAAGAAGTTCGCCAAGGACAACAAGGCCCTCGTCATCAAGGGCGGCTACATGGACGGCCGCCCGCTGAGCGTGTCCGAGGTCGAGCGCATCGCCGACCTGGAGTCGCGCGAGGTGCTGCTGGCCAAGATGGCCGGCGCGATGAAGGCGAACCTGTCCAAGGCTGCCGGTCTGTTCAACGCTCCGGCGTCCCAGGTCGCCCGGCTGGCCGCAGCTCTGCAAGAGAAGAAGGCCGGCTCCGAAGAGGCTGCGTAGCCGCCTAAGACCCGCGACTTGTGGAGCCGCACCGGCGCTGACCGCCGCCAATACTCCACAAATCGCACATCAAAAGAAATCAGAAAGGACCAACCATGGCCAAGCTGTCCACCGACGAGTTGCTCGACGCGTTCAAGGAACTGACGCTGCTGGAGCTCTCCGAGTTCGTCAAGAAGTTCGAGGAGACCTTCGAGGTCACCGCCGCTGCTCCGGTCGCCGTCGCCGCGGCTCCGGGTGCCGCTGCCGGTGGTGCCCCCGCCGAGGCCGCTGAGGAGCAGTCCGAGTTCGACGTCATCCTCGAGGGTGCCGGTGACAAGAAGATCGGCGTCATCAAGGTCGTCCGCGAGATCGTCTCCGGCCTGGGCCTCAAGGAGGCCAAGGACCTCGTCGACGGCGCTCCCAAGCCGCTGCTCGAGAAGGTCGACAAGGCGGCCGCCGACGACGCCAAGGCCAAGCTCGAGGCCGCGGGCGCGACGGTCACCGTCAAGTAGCACCTGCGTCACCGCATGCCGGCGAGCCGGTAATACCACAACTGTGGGGTCGATCCAGCAAATGGGTCGGCCCCACAGTCGTCTCGCGGATGAGTCACAATCTGACCGCGGAGGAGTGTTGTGGCCAGGGGGCGTAGGCTACAGTGACTCAAGCCACAAGCGGGCAAGCGATGTGGTGTGACGATGACTGGCGGAAGGATCGCGAGCGTGGGCATTGGAATTCAAATTGAAGGACTGACCAAGTCCTTCGGCCCCCAGCGAATCTGGGAGGACGTCACATTCGACCTGCCGCCGGGTGAGGTGAGCGTTCTGCTCGGCCCGTCCGGTACCGGCAAATCCGTGTTCTTGAAGTCGTTGATCGGGCTGCTGCGCCCGGAGCGCGGAAAGATCATCGTCGACGGCACCGATGTCATCCAGTGCACCGCCAAGGAGCTCTATGAGATCCGCACGCTGTTCGGCGTGATGTTCCAGGACGGTGCCCTGTTCGGCTCGATGAGCCTCTACGACAACACCGCTTTCCCCTTGCGTGAGCACACCAAAAAGAAGGAAAGCGAGATCCGCCAGATCGTCATGGAGAAGCTCGAGCTGGTCGGTCTGGCCGGCGACGAGAACAAGTTCCCCGGCGAGATCTCCGGCGGTATGCGCAAGCGCGCGGGCCTGGCCCGTTCGCTGGTGCTCGACCCGCAGATCATCCTCTGCGACGAGCCTGACTCGGGTCTGGACCCGGTGCGTACCGCGTACCTGAGCCAGTTGCTGATCGACATCAACGCGCAGATCGACTGCACGATCCTGATCGTGACGCACAACATCAACATCGCGCGCACGGTGCCGGACAACATGGGCATGCTGTTCCGCAAGCACCTGGTGATGTTCGGTCCGCGCGAGGTGCTGCTGACCAGCGACGAGCCCGTCGTGCGTCAGTTCCTCAACGGTCGCCGTATCGGCCCGATCGGCATGTCCGAGGAGAAGGACGAGTCGACGATGGCCGAAGAGCAGGCCATGATCGACGCCGGCCACCACGACGGTGGTGTCGAGGAGATCGAGGGTGTGCCGCCGCAGATCCAGGCGACGCCGGGTATGCCCGAGCGCCAGGCGGTCTACCGCCGCCAGGCTCGGGTGCGCGAGATCATGCACACGCTGCCGCCCAAGGCGCAGGAAGCCATCCGCGACGACCTCGAGGGCACGCACCGGTACCAGGCGCATTCGATCCCCGACGTCGACGACCCGACGGCCCGGCACCGCACGGTCGACGAAGAGGCGCCGACCGGCGCCATCCCGCGCGCGCAACAGTAAGCCACGCTGGTGGGCGTCGAGAACAAACCGACGTTCTGCCGGATCTGCGAGCCGCTGTGCGGCATGATCGCGACCGTCGAGGACGGCCGCCTCACCTCACTGCGCCCCGACAGGGACCATCCACTCTCGGCGGGGTTCGCCTGCCAGAAGGGCATCGCGTTCAGCGAGGTCGTCAACGACCCCGACCGCGTCACCACCCCGCTGCGGCGGCGCCCCGACGGCGGCTTCGAAACCGTCAGCTGGGACGAGGCGATGGCCGACATCGCCGCACGGCTCGGCGCCATCCACCGAACCCACGGGGCGGGTGCGATCGGCTGGTACTTCGGTAACCCGGGCGCGTTCAGCTACTCGTACACGCTGAGCCTGACGACGCTGATGCTCGGGTTCGGCCCGCGACTGCATGTCTTCACCGCCGGATCCCAGGACGTCAACAACCGCTTCGTCGCCAGCCAGCTGCTATACGGGTCACCGCTGGCGCTTCCGGTGCCCGACGTGCTGCGCACGGATCTGCTGGTGGTCATCGGCGCGAATCCGGTCATCTCGCACGGCAGCGTGCTGACCGTGCCGCGGATCAGGGACCGCATGCACGACATCGTGAAGCGCGGCGGACGCGTGCTGGTGGTCGACCCCCGCAAGACCGAAACCGCCGCCCAGTTCGAGTGGCTGGGCATCGTCCCCGACGGCGACGCTTATCTGCTGCTGTCGCTGCTGCACGTGATGTTCGCCGAGAACCTGGTCGACCGGCACCGACTCGCATCGCAAGCCGACGGTGTCGCCTGGCTGGAGCGGCTGGCCCGGCCGTTCAGCCCCGAGGCGACCGAACCGCACACCGGCATCGAACCCGAGACCGTCCGCTCACTGGCCCACGACCTCGCCCGCACCGAACGGGCCGCGGTGTACGGCCGCGTCGGCACCAGCACCGGGGAGAACGGAACGCTGACGACGTATCTGCTCGACGCCGTGAACCTGGTGGCCGGCAACCTCGATGTGCCCGGCGGCAGCATGTTCGGCCGGTTCGGGTTGCCGGGGGAGCGGTGGCTGAACAAGGCGGGCGGTGCGCTGTTGCGCGCCGTCTATACCCGCAGGCGATCACGCATCGGCGGCTTCCCGTCCGTATTGGGTTCGGAACCCGCCGGCGTGATGGCCAAGGAGATCACCACACCGGGCCGCGGCCAGGTCAGGGCGCTGTTCGTCGGGGCGGGCAATCCGGTGCTGTCGGTGCCCAACGGCGACGAGTTGGAGACGGCGCTGGAGTCCTTGGACCTGATGGTCGGTATCGACCTCTACGTCAACGAGACGCTGGCGCACTGCGACTATGTGCTGCCCGCGACGTCGATGTATGAGCGGGACGACTTCCCGCTGCCGTTCCAGACCCTGCAACCCACCCCGTTCCGCCAGGCCACCGAGGCCGTCATCGCGCCGGTGGGGCAGGCGCGTGCGGAATGGGAGATCATCGACGACCTCGCCGCCAGGATGTGGCGGTCGACGCCCGGGCTGGCGGCACTCGCCGGCATGCGGAAAGCGTTGTCCGTGTCCGGTGTTCGGCTCACTCCCCGCCTGCTCGTCGATGCGGTGATCCGGCTGGGTGAGGGTGGTGACCGGTTCGGCCTGCGCCGCGGGTTGAGCTTCACCAAGCTCACCGGCCGCCACCCGCACGGCACCGTGCTGGCCGACAATCTGCGCGACGGCGTGCTGCGCGACACCGTCGTGTACCGCGGCCGCCGGATCCGGTTGCGGCACGACGAGATCGCCGCCGAGGTGGACAAGCTGTCGCGGCGCAGCGTTCCCGACGGCTACCCGATGCGCCTGATCGGCATGCGCGAGGCGAGGTCGGAGAACTCGTGGCTGCACAACTCGCCGCTGCTGATGCGCGGCGAGCGCACGCATCAGGCGCGCATCCACGTCGACGACGCGGCCGCGGCGCACATCGTCGACGGCGACACGGTGCGGATCGCATCGCCGCACGGCGAGATCGAGCTGCCGGTCGTCGTCACGAAGGACATCGTCGCCGGCGTGGTCGCGGTTCCGCACGGCTGGGGGCACAGGGGCACCGCCGGCTGGCGGGTGGCCAATGACGCCGGCGGGGCCAACGTCAATCGGCTCATGTCGAGCGATCCGGCGGACATCGAGAGCTTGGCCGGCATGGCCCGGTTGACCGGTGTGCCGGTGCGTGTCGAACGCGCCGATACTCCTGCATGAGTTCAGTCCCAACGACCGAAACGCACTCCGGGTAGCGACAACGGACGTTATCTTTCTCGCGTCGTCGAACAGGGAGAGGTCATGGTCGACCGGTTGTGGGTGTGGTTGAGCGCCGGGGTGGTCACCGCCGGTATGACGGCCGCGATGCTCGCGGGTACGGGCGTGGCGATCGCCGACGACGGTTCCCCGTCCGACGCCGGTGCTTCGAAGAGCTCTCAGACATCGAATTCGACTGACGGCAAGAAGGATTCACCGACCGGTGCCGGGCGCTCCGGTGCCGCGCGCTCCGCCGACGGGGCGGACTCCGCCGACCCGAAGGCCGACCCGAAGGACGACGCGAAGGACGCGAAGGACGCGAAGGACGACGCGACGGACGACGCGACGGATCCCGACAACGCCGATGTGAAGGACCCGAAGGACGACGAGGAGACCACCGAGGAGGAGGCCACCGAGGAGGAAGCCACCGACGACACGGCGACCGACGACACGGCGACCTCCACCGACGACGACGTCGTCACCGCCGAAGATGACGTCGTCACGAAGGCCCGCTCGAACAGCGACCACACGACCAATCGGACGAGCGCTGCGGCCACGGCGGACGTCACGGCCCCCACTTCGGACGAGGACACCACCGTCACACCCGAGTCCGAGAAGAAGGCCGTCATCGAGACGGACCTCGAGACCGCGACCGTCCAGCCCCCCGTCGAGCAGACCACGACGATCGCACTCGACAAGGTCGTCGAGCACATCGAAGAACCCGAAGTGCAGGCGGTGGCGTTCGCGTCGGCCCCTCTCGCGGCGACTGCCACCGCGACCGCGCCACAGCTACCCGGCATCATCAGGGTGATCGGCACGATCGTGTTCGACCTGTACGCGATCGCCACCCGCATCTTCGGCGGCCCACCGATCCTCCCGCCGAACAGCACCGTCACCGTGCGCTCCTCGTCGCTGCGGATCGACTGCGCGTGCGAGGAGGGCGAAGGCCAAGAGGTGCCCGCGGACTGGTACATCCCGAAGACCGAGGAGGGTAAGCCACCGCCGGACCGGCTGATCTACCTGCAGCACGGCTTCTTGGCGAGCGGCCCGTGGTACAGCCACACCGCCGCGGCGCTGGCCGAGCAGACGAACAGCATCGTCGTCGCGCCGTCGATCACCTCGAACTTCTTCGCCGCCGATGCCTGCTGGCTCGGAGGCGCACCGATGCACGAGGCGATGGCTGGGCTGCTCGACGAGGACAACACGGCTTTGCTC
The DNA here is from genome assembly GCF_001500065.1 of Mycobacterium sp. IS-3022. Classification (GTDB taxonomy): domain Bacteria; phylum Actinomycetota; class Actinomycetes; order Mycobacteriales; family Mycobacteriaceae; genus Mycobacterium. Next base: position 189,461 of record NZ_LQIN01000045.1, on the reverse strand, counting down.
GAGAGCGCGCGGGCGGCGGGCTACAACGGCCCGATCCCCGATCGCGTCGTGCTGATGGGTCACTCGCTGGGCGGCGGCGCGGTATCGGGCATGGCGGGCCACATGGTGGACGACGGAACCGTCGACAGGCTCGCCGGGGTCGTACTGCTCGACGGCGTCGCGCTGGGCGACCCGGCCCGGATGACGGCATCGCTGAAGAAGGTTCCGCTCGACATCCCGATCTACCAGCTCGCCGCGCCGGTCTACATGTGGAACAACTTCGGCGCGGGGCTCGACGCGCTGGTCGCGGCGCGGCCGGGCGAGTTCGTGGGCGTGACGCTGGTCAACGGGTCGCACGTCGACACCATGCGGGGTGGCAACCCGCTGATCCAGTTCGCCCAGGAGTTGGTCGCCGGGTTCACGCAGCCCGAGAACGCCGCCGCGGCGCAGATGCTGATGGTCGGTTGGGTCAACGACATGTTCGCCGGAAACAAGAAAACGGGCATCTACCTCGAGCTCGGCGAGCAGTTCAGCTTCGACACCCCGGCCGGCGAGGCCTCCGTGGTCGCGCTGCCCAACACGCTGACCAAACCGTTCTGGTTGAACTTCCTGCAGCCGTTCATGTCGCTGGCCAACGGGTTCTTCACCTTCGACCCGGTATGCGTTGGCGCATCCGTCGGCACTTCCGGCGTCGGAAACTGCAGCGACACGATCGCCGCGTGAGGGAACCGCGGGCTCTGCCGGACCGGTGCAGCGACCTCCCCCGGACCGTAAAACTCCACACCAAACACCGTGTTATCTCTTGACGGACGGCCGTTGAGGGGCCAATCTGTTGGTCAGCATGTGTGCACGGGTCAAGGACGCCAGCCAGCGCCCGCTAGACCCCGGCGCGCGGTGGTTGAGGAATACGCCGTCCTGCGGTACTGTTGGACGTTGCGCTGGCTGCATCCTGCCCACCTAAAACCCGCACCTGACACCGATGTCCTAGCCTGAGCCCCGCTCAGTGATCTAGTTGCGTGCCGTGCGTTCGGGAAGTTCGTGGTCGTGAGTGGCCGGCCGAACCGACGCAGATATCGCGGCACATGAGGATCCGGTGGTACCGGCCCCTTCAGAGTCGCATGAGGTGCTGGAAGGATGCATCTTGGCAGGGTCCCGCCCAAGCAAGACAGCAGAAGCTACTAAAAACTCCGTCCCAGGAGCACCAAACCGAATTTCCTTTGCAAAGCTGCGTGAGCCCCTCGAGGTTCCCGGGCTTCTTGATGTTCAAACCGAGTCCTTCGAATGGCTGATCGGCTCCGAGGCCTGGCGTGAGAAGGCCAAGCAGCGCGGCGAGGAATCGCCCGTTGGCGGCCTCGAAGAGGTGCTCTCCGAGCTGAGCCCGATCGAGGACTTCTCGGGCTCGATGTCGCTGTCCTTCTCCGATCCGCGCTTCGACGAGGTCAAGGCGCCGGTCGACGAGTGCAAAGACAAGGACATGACGTACGCGGCCCCGCTGTTCGTCACGGCCGAGTTCATCAACAACAACACCGGCGAGATCAAGAGCCAGACGGTCTTCATGGGCGACTTCCCGATGATGACCGAGAAGGGCACGTTCATCATCAACGGCACCGAGCGTGTCGTGGTGAGCCAGCTGGTCCGCTCGCCGGGCGTCTACTTCGACGAGAGCATCGACAAGTCCACCGAGAAGACGCTGCACAGCGTCAAGGTGATCCCGGGCCGCGGCGCGTGGCTGGAGTTCGACGTCGACAAGCGCGACACCGTCGGTGTGCGCATCGACCGCAAGCGTCGTCAGCCGGTCACCGTGCTGCTCAAGGCGCTGGGTTGGACCAACGAGCAGATCACCGAGCGCTTCGGCTTCTCCGAGATCATGATGTCGACGCTCGAGAAGGACAACACCGCCGGCACCGACGAGGCGCTGCTGGACATCTACCGCAAGCTACGCCCGGGCGAGCCGCCCACCAAGGAGTCCGCGCAAACCCTGCTGGAGAACCTGTTCTTCAAGGAGAAGCGCTACGACCTGGCCCGCGTGGGCCGCTACAAGGTGAACAAGAAGCTCGGCATCACCGCAAAGCCGGCCGAAACCACGTCGACCACGCTGACCGAAGAGGACGTCGTCGCGACCATCGAGTACCTGGTGCGGCTGCATGACGGTCAGAAGACCATGACCGTCCCCGGTGGTGTCGAGGTCCCTGTTGAAGTGGATGACATCGACCACTTCGGCAACCGTCGTCTGCGCACGGTCGGTGAGCTGATCCAGAACCAGATCCGGGTCGGCCTGTCGCGCATGGAGCGCGTCGTGCGCGAGCGCATGACGACCCAGGACGTCGAGGCGATCACGCCGCAGACCCTGATCAACATCCGCCCGGTCGTGGCGGCGATCAAGGAGTTCTTCGGCACCAGCCAGCTGTCGCAGTTCATGGACCAGAACAACCCGCTGTCGGGCCTGACCCACAAGCGTCGTCTCTCGGCGCTGGGCCCGGGCGGCCTGTCCCGTGAGCGCGCCGGCCTCGAGGTCCGCGACGTGCACTCCAGCCACTACGGCCGGATGTGCCCGATCGAGACCCCGGAAGGCCCGAACATCGGCCTCATCGGCTCGCTGTCGGTGTACGCGCGGGTCAACCCGTTCGGCTTCATCGAGACGCCGTACCGCAAGGTCAAGGACGGTGTGGTCACCGACGACATCGAGTACCTGACCGCCGACGAGGAGGACCGCCACGTCGTGGCGCAGGCCAACTCGCCGCTGGACGACAAGGGTCGCTTCGCCGAAGAGCGCGTCCTGGTCCGCCGGAAGGGCGGCGAGGTCGAGTACGTGTCGTCGGCCGAGGTCGACTACATGGACGTCTCGCCGCGCCAGATGGTGTCGGTCGCGACGGCCATGATCCCGTTCCTCGAGCACGACGACGCCAACCGCGCGCTGATGGGCGCCAACATGCAGCGTCAGGCGGTTCCGCTGGTGCGCAGCGAGGCGCCGCTGGTCGGCACCGGCATGGAGTTGCGCGCCGCGATCGACGCCGGTGACGTCGTCGTCGCCGACAAGTCGGGCGTGATCGAGGAGGTCTCGGCCGACTACGTCACCGTGATGGCCGACGACGGCAGCCGGCACACCTACCGGATGCGCAAGTTCGCCCGCTCCAACCACGGCACTTGCGCCAACCAGCGTCCGATCGTCGACGCCGGCCAGCGTGTCGAGGCGGGTCAGGTCATCGCCGACGGGCCGTGCACCGAGAACGGTGAGATGGCGCTGGGCAAGAACCTGCTCGTGGCGATCATGCCGTGGGAGGGCCACAACTACGAGGACGCGATCATCCTCTCCAACCGCCTGGTGGAGGAGGACGTGCTCACCTCGATTCACATCGAGGAGCACGAGATCGACGCCCGCGACACCAAGCTGGGCGCCGAGGAGATCACCCGGGACATCCCGAACGTCTCCGATGAGGTGCTGGCCGACCTCGACGAGCGCGGCATCGTCCGCATCGGCGCCGAGGTCCGCGACGGCGACATCCTGGTCGGCAAGGTCACCCCGAAGGGCGAGACCGAGCTGACCCCGGAGGAGCGCCTGCTGCGCGCCATCTTCGGCGAGAAGGCCCGCGAGGTTCGCGACACGTCGCTGAAGGTGCCGCACGGTGAGTCCGGCAAGGTCATCGGCATCCGGGTGTTCTCCCGCGAGGATGACGACGAGCTGCCGGCCGGTGTCAACGAGTTGGTCCGCGTCTACGTCGCGCAGAAGCGCAAGATCTCCGACGGCGACAAGCTGGCCGGGCGTCACGGCAACAAGGGCGTCATCGGCAAGATCCTGCCGGTCGAGGACATGCCGTTCCTGCCGGACGGCACACCGGTCGACATCATCCTGAACACGCACGGTGTGCCGCGACGGATGAACATCGGCCAGATCCTGGAGACCCACCTCGGGTGGGTGGCCAAGAGCGGCTGGAAGATCAACGGCTCACCGGATTGGGCGAGCGCGTTGCCGAAGGAGCTGCTGGAGTCGGAGCCGGGAAGCATCGTCTCCACACCGGTGTTCGACGGTGCCCGCGAGGCGGAGCTGCAGGGTCTGCTGTCGGCCACGCTGCCCAACCGCGACGGCGAGACGCTCGTCGACGAGGACGGCAAGGCGATGCTGTTCGACGGACGCAGTGGCGAACCGTTCCCGTACCCGGTGACGGTCGGCTACATGTACATCCTCAAGCTGCACCACCTGGTGGACGACAAGATCCACGCCCGCTCCACCGGCCCGTACTCGATGATCACCCAGCAGCCGCTGGGCGGTAAGGCGCAGTTCGGTGGCCAGCGGTTCGGCGAGATGGAGTGCTGGGCCATGCAGGCCTACGGCGCGGCGTACACGCTGCAGGAGCTGTTGACCATCAAGTCCGACGACACCGTCGGCCGGGTCAAGGTGTACGAGGCGATCGTCAAGGGCGAGAACATCCCCGAGCCGGGCATCCCCGAGTCGTTCAAGGTGCTGCTCAAGGAGCTGCAGTCGCTGTGCCTCAACGTCGAGGTGCTGTCTTCCGACGGCGCTGCGATCGAGATGCGCGACGGCGACGACGAGGACCTGGAGCGCGCCGCGGCGAACCTGGGAATCAACTTGTCGCGCAACGAATCTGCCTCTGTTGAGGATTTGGCCTAATAGTTTCTAATCCCGAAAGGGGAAAGGGAGTTACGTGCTAGACGTCAACTTCTTCGATGAGCTCCGGATCGGTCTCGCCACCGCCGACGACATCCGTCAGTGGTCCTACGGCGAGGTCAAGAAGCCGGAGACCATCAACTACCGCACGCTGAAGCCGGAGAAGGACGGCCTGTTCTGCGAGAAGATCTTCGGACCGACTCGCGACTGGGAGTGCTACTGCGGCAAGTACAAGCGCGTCCGCTTCAAGGGCATCATCTGTGAGCGCTGCGGCGTCGAGGTGACTCGCGCCAAGGTGCGCCGCGAGCGGATGGGCCACATCGAGCTGGCCGCGCCCGTCACGCACATCTGGTACTTCAAGGGTGTGCCGTCGCGGCTGGGCTATCTGCTCGACCTGGCGCCGAAGGATCTCGAGAAGATCATCTACTTCGCCGCCTACGTCATCACCGCCGTCGACGACGAGATGCGCCACAACGAGCTGTCCACGCTCGAGGCGGAGATGGCCGTCGAGCGCAAGGCCGTCGAGGATCAGCGAGATCTCGACCTGGCCGAGCGGTCGCAGAAGCTCGAGGCCGACCTGGCCGAGCTGGAGAAGGAAGGCGCCAAGAGCGACGTGCGCCGCAAGGTGCGCGACGGCGGCGAGCGCGAGATGCGTCAGATCCGCGACCGGGCCCAGCGTGAGCTGGACCGGCTCGAGGAGATCTGGAACGCCTTCACCAAGCTGGCGCCCAAGCAGCTCATCGTCGACGAGGTGCTCTACCGCGAACTGCAGGACCGCTACGGCGAGTACTTCATCGGCGCGATGGGTGCCGAGGCGATCAAGAAGCTCATCGAGAACTTCGACATCGAGGCCGAGGCTGAAGAGCTGCGCGAGGTCATCCGAAGCGGCAAGGGGCAGAAGAAGCTCCGGGCGCTGAAGCGGCTCAAGGTGGTCGCGGCGTTCCAGCAGTCGTCCAACTCGCCGATGGGCATGGTGCTCGACGCGGTTCCGGTGATCCCGCCGGAGCTGCGGCCGATGGTGCAGCTCGACGGTGGCCGGTTCGCCACGTCGGACCTCAACGACCTGTACCGCCGCGTGATCAACCGCAACAACCGGCTCAAGAGGCTGATCGATCTCGGCGCGCCCGAGATCATCGTCAACAACGAGAAGCGCATGCTTCAGGAGTCGGTGGACGCGCTGTTCGACAACGGCCGCCGCGGCCGCCCGGTCACCGGGCCGGGTAACCGTCCGCTGAAGTCGCTGTCGGACCTGTTGAAGGGCAAGCAGGGCCGGTTCCGTCAGAACCTGCTCGGTAAGCGTGTCGACTACTCGGGCCGTTCGGTCATCGTGGTCGGCCCGCAGCTCAAGCTGCACCAGTGCGGTCTGCCGAAGCTGATGGCGCTCGAGCTGTTCAAGCCGTTCGTGATGAAGCGTCTGGTGGATCTCAACCACGCGCAGAACATCAAGAGCGCCAAGCGGATGGTCGAGCGTCAGCGTCCGCAGGTGTGGGACGTCCTCGAAGAGGTCATCGCCGGGCATCCGGTGCTGCTGAACCGTGCACCGACTCTGCACCGCCTCGGTATCCAGGCCTTCGAGCCGCAGCTGGTGGAGGGCAAGGCCATTCAGCTGCACCCGCTGGTCTGCGAGGCGTTCAACGCGGACTTCGACGGCGACCAGATGGCCGTGCACCTGCCGCTGTCGGCGGAGGCGCAGGCCGAGGCTCGCATCCTGATGCTGTCGTCGAACAACATCCTGTCGCCGGCGTCGGGCCGACCGCTGGCCATGCCGCGTCTGGACATGGTGACCGGCCTGTACTACCTGACGACGATGATCGACGGGGACCCCGGCGAATTCACGCCTGCGGCCAAGGATCAACCGGAGACCGGCGTGTACAGCTCGCCGGCCGAGGCGATCATGGCGATGGACCGCGGCGCGCTGTCGGTGCGGGCCAAGATCCGGGTGCGGCTGACGCAACTGCGTCCGCCCGCCGACATCGAGGCCTCGACGTTCCCGGACGGTTGGAAGCCGGGCGACGCCTGGACCGCGGAGACCACGCTGGGCCGGGTGCTCTTCAACGAGCTTCTGCCGCAGGGGTATCCGTTCGTCAACGAGCAGATGCACAAGAAGGTCCAGGCGCGGATCGTCAACGATCTCGCCGAGCGCTACCCGATGATCGTGGTCGCGCAGACCGTGGACAAGCTCAAGGACGCCGGCTTCTACTGGGCCACCCGTTCGGGTGTCACCGTCTCGATGGCCGACGTGCTGGTGCCGCCGCAGAAGCAGGAGATCCTGGACCGCTACGAGAAGGAAGCGGACCAGATCGAGAAGAAGTACCAGCGCGGTGCGCTCAACCACGACGAGCGCAACGACGCACTGGTCAAGATCTGGCAGGACGCCACCGAAGAGGTCGGCGAGGCCCTGCGGGCGCACTACCCGACGGACAACCCGATCATCACGATCGTCGATTCGGGTGCCACGGGTAACTTCACGCAGACCAGGACACTGGCCGGCATGAAGGGTCTGGTGACCAACCCGAAGGGTGAGTTCATTCCGCGTCCGATCAAGTCCTCGTTCCGCGAGGGCCTGACGGTGCTGGAGTACTTCATCAACACCCACGGTGCCCGAAAGGGTCTGGCGGACACCGCACTTCGTACCGCAGACTCGGGCTACCTGACCCGTCGTCTGGTCGACGTGAGCCAGGACGTCATCGTGCGCGAGACCGACTGCGAGACCGAGCGCGGCATCACGGTCACGCTCGCCGAGTTGCAGGGTGACGCATTGGTGCGCGATCAGCACATCGAGACGTCGGCCTACGCGCGGACGCTGGCCACCGACGCCGTCGACGCCAAGGGCAACGTGGTCGTCGAGCGCGGCCACGACCTGGGCGACCCGGCGATCGAGGCGCTGTTGGCCGCGGGCATCACCGAGGTGAAGGTCCGCTCCGTGCTGACCTGCGCGACGGGGACCGGCGTGTGTGCGATGTGCTACGGCCGCTCGATGGCGACCGGCAAGCTCGTCGACATCGGCGAAGCGGTCGGCATCGTCGCCGCGCAGTCCATCGGCGAGCCCGGCACGCAGCTGACCATGCGCACGTTCCACCAGGGCGGCGTGGGTGAGGACATCACCGGCGGTCTGCCCCGCGTGCAGGAACTGTTCGAGGCCCGTATCCCGCGCAACAAGGCGCCGATCGCCGACGTCACCGGACGGGTGCGACTCGAGGAGGGCGAGCGCTTCTACAAGATCACCATCATTCCCGACGATGGTGGCGAAGAAGTGGTGTACGACAAGCTCTCCCGTCGTCAGCGCCTGAAGGTGTTCAAGCACGACGACGGCACCGAGCGCCTGCTCACCGACGGCGACCACGTCGAGGTCGGTCAGCAGCTGATGGAAGGCGCCGCCGACCCGCACGAGGTGCTGCGTGTCCAGGGTCCCCGCGAGGTGCAGATCCACCTCGTCAAGGAGGTCCAGGAGGTCTACCGCGCTCAGGGCGTGTCGATCCACGACAAGCACATCGAGGTCATCGTCCGGCAGATGCTGCGCCGCGTCACGATCATCGACTCGGGTTCGACGGAGTTCCTGCCCGGCTCGCTGACCGAGCGTGGCGAGTTCGAGACCGAGAACCGTCGGGTGGTCGCCGAGGGCGGCGAGCCGGCGGCCGGTCGTCCGGTGCTCATGGGCATCACGAAGGCGTCGTTGGCCACCGACTCGTGGCTGTCGGCGGCGTCGTTCCAGGAGACCACCCGCGTGCTGACCGATGCGGCGATCAACTGCCGCAGCGACAAGCTGCAGGGTCTGAAGGAGAACGTGATCATCGGCAAGCTGATCCCGGCCGGTACGGGTATCAACCGCTACCGCAACATCCAGGTACAGCCGACCGAAGAGGCACGGGCAGCCGCGTACACGATCCCGTCGTACGAGGATCAGTACTACAGCCCGGACTTCGGCCAGGCCACCGGCGCCGCGGTGCCGCTGGACGACTACGGCTACAGCGACTACCGCTAGTCACGAGAAAGCCCCGGGTTCGCCCCGGGGCTTTTTCGTGTCGCTTACACAATGTCGTGCTGGGGGCGCCGTCGAGGATATATATGCACGGAAACGCTGTCAGGCCGACATTGTGATCGTGATCCGCGATGAGGTCCACCGTCCCGGGTGGTCTAACTGGGCATGACCCAACTTCTCAAGGTTCAGAACTTCAACGTCTCGCGCGACGGATTCGGCGCGGGGGAGAACCAAAGCTTTGAGCGACCGTTCGGCCACGCCGATCCCGGTGACATGTTCGCGTGGGCAGGCGCGACGGCAAGCTGGCCCAACCGCACGGACCCGGGCGGCAGCCGCGGGCTCGACGACTACTTGACGCGCGACTTCCACCACAACATCGGGGCAGAGATCATGGGCCGCAACAAGTTCGGCCCGCAGCGTGGCCCATGGCGAGATCACGAATGGCTTGGCTGGTGGGGCGACGAGCCGCCGTTCCACACCCCGGTATTCGTCATGACGCATCACGAACGGCCGTCGTTCACGCTGTCGGACACCACATTCCACTTCGTCAATGCCGACCCTGCCACGGTCCTCGAGCGGGCGAAGGCGGCCGCCGACGGCAAGGACGTCCGCCTGGGTGGCGGGGCCGCCACCATCCGGGAGTTCCTCGACGCGGGGCTCGTCGACACGCTGCACGTGGCCGTCTCACGAGTGGAACTCGGTTCCGGGTCCCGTCTCTGGGGTTCGCCGGACGAACTCGACGACCGGTTTCACCACGAGGTCGTCCCCAGCCCCAGCGGCGTCACCCATCACCTGTTCTGGCGGCGATGAGCTCCGCGGGGTCTTCGCAGTAGACGGACGTTCGGTGTCGGTGCGATGCTTTACGTGCGCGCTTCGTCGTTACGAGGGGGCCAACATGATGCGATACGTCGCGATGATGCTCATGTCGATAGCGCTCGTCGGGGGTGTGGCTGCATGCGGTGGCGACGATTCGTCGGCGCCGGTGACGACAGGTGGCCAGGCTCCGACAGCCGGAACGGCGTACTCGCCGAGTCCAACCCCAGTTGCGCCGGCGGGCCCGGAGATCGTGATCACCGATTACGCCTTCGCCGTACCGCCGTCGGTGAAGCCGGGTGAGCGGATCACCGTTGTCAACAAGGCCGACGGAGCCCACTCTGTTACAGCCGATCAGGGCAGTTTGTTCGACGTCCGGGTGTCCGGCGGGGGCGGCGTTTCGTCGTTGGTGGCGCCGGCCCAGCCGGGGAGCTACGCATTTCACTGCAAGTACCACGCCAACATGGCGGCGACACTGACGGTCCAGTGAACGCGGCGGTTGCTGTCGTGCCGTCTACGAAACTGGCCGACGCTTTCTGGCTCAGAACGTCGTCAGATTCACACGCGGACTGTGTCGTCCCGATGCGGCGAGGAGCAGGTCGAGTGCGGGCGCGCGCACCTCGCGGCCGTCGCCGACAGAAAGGTCGAAATCCGTTGCGCTGAGGCGTACCCGGGCGACGAGTTCCTTCGCCCCGCCGAATTTCACGGACATGCCGGCAAGGCAGCGCAACGATCTGGCCACCGCCTCCTGCGGATAGTCGCGGGTGAGTCCCAGCGGCCGGCGGATGTCCTCGCCGTGGAGGACCTCCTCGACGATGCGGGTGTCGCGCGGCACGGGCGGAGTCGAGGTCCGCGATGCCGCCTCGCGCATTCGCTGCAACGTCTGCTGCGGTGAGGCGCCGCGCGCACGTTCGATACCGTCCTCGTTCTGCCTGTCGAAGTCGAAGCGCGCCTTCGCCATCGCCACGATGAAGCCCAACCGCGTCGTCGTCGCCACGTCGACCATGTGAGCGGCCACGTCGTGCACGCTCCACCCGTCGCACAAGGAGGGCTGCGCCCACTGGGCGTCGTCGAGGCGTTCGAGGTCGGCGATCAGCGCTCGCCGCTCCGCATGAACCAGCGGCCACACATCGTTGGGCATGAAAGAGGGACCCGCCGCGCTGGCGAGACTCATCGCTGTCGGCCGGCCCGCCTAGACTCGGCATCGTGCTTATCGGTTCGCATGTTCACGGAGACGACCCCCTGGCCGACGCCGCGGCGGACGGCGCCGACGTGGTGCAGTTCTTCCTTGGCAACCCGCAGAGCTGGAAGAAGCCCAAGCCGCGCGAGGACGCCCATGTACTCAAGGCGTCGAACATGCCGCTCTACGTGCACGCGCCGTACCTGATCAACGTCGCATCGGCCAACAACCGGGTGCGTATCCCGTCGCGCAAGATCCTGCAGGACACCTGCGACGCGGCGGCCGACGTCGGCGCGACGGCGGTCATCGTGCACGGTGGCCACGCCGACGACAACGACTACGAAGCCGGCTTCGAGCGCTGGGTCAAAGCGCTCGACTACCTCGAGACCGACGTGCCCGTATATCTGGAGAACACCGCGGGCGGCGACCACGCGATGGCCCGCCACTTCGACGTCATCGGCCGGCTGTGGGACCACATCGGCGACAAGGGCATCGGGTTCTGCCTGGACACCTGCCACGCCTGGGCCGCCGGCGAAGGGCTGATCGACGCCGTCGACCGCATCAAGGCGCTGACCGGGCGCATCGACCTGGTGCATTGCAATGACTCGCGCGACGCCGCCGGTTCCGGCGCCGACCGGCACGCCAACTTCGGTACCGGTCAGATCGACCCGCAACTACTGGTAGCGGTGGTCAAGGCGGCCGACGCGCCGGTGATCTGCGAAACCTCCGACGAGGGCCGCAAGGACGACATCGCGTTCCTGCGCGAACACTGTGGCTGACCGGGCTGGCTGACGAAGCGGCCCGACCGTCGCTTGAGCACAGTGCCGTAACAAAAACGGCCTTCAAATTTTCGGTGGCGTGGCGGTTAACTAGGATCTTCGGCGGGAACAGGCGGTACTGATCGCCGACCGGCATCGAGAGGCTCTTGTGTCCGCCACTGACCAGCAGTCACTTGTGCTGACAGAAGCGACGGCCCCCGTTCCCAAGCGCCGTCGGTGGCTCCGGATCTTGCGCTGGGTCGCGATTGGGATCTGGGCCGCCATCATCATCTATCGCACGGCAACCGACGGCTTCGCCTTCAACCGCGAGTTGGTACTGCTCTACGTCTGTACGGGGTTGGCCGCCGCGAGCATCGGTCAAGGTCGCCGCATGTTGTACATCATTCGCGACTGGCTGCCGTTCGCGGTGGTGCTCATCGCCTACGACCTCAGCAGGGGCGCGGCGGACATGATCGGCCGGCCGACGTTATGGGAGTGGCCCGTTGACGTGGACCGGTGGCTGTTCTTCGGGACGGTGCCGACCGTGTGGCTGCAGGAGGAGCTGAAGCTTCCGCATCCACCCTGGTGGGAAGTCGTCATCAGCTGCGTCTACATGTCGTTCTTCATCCTGCCCTACGTGGTGGCGGGCGTGCTGTGGCTGCGCGACCGCGAGGAATGGAAAGCCTTCGTCCGGTTGTTCGTCGGGCTGTCGTTCGCCGGATTGGCGATCTACGCACTGATTCCTGCCGCGCCGCCATGGGCCGCCGCGCGCTGCACCCCGGGCGACATCGCTGACGGCCCGGCCAATCCCCGGTGCATGTTTCGGTCGGCCCGCGGCGTGCCCGACGGGGGTCTGCTCGGCGCCATGGATACCACGCGGGACGGCGCCAACGACTGGATCGAGCGGATCGTCGGACGGGGCTGGGGCAAGCTGAACCTCCACTCCGCCACTGCACTGCTCGATCAGGGTCAGGCCAGTGTCAACCTCGTCGCCGCCATTCCGTCGCTGCATGCCGCCATGACCGCCGCCGTCGCGATGTTCCTGTGGAGCCGGGTGCACCGAGGTTGGCGACCACTATTGGTGATCTACCCGCTGGTCATGGCTTTCACGTTGGTGTACACCGCCGAGCACTACGTCATCGACATTCTGCTGGGCTGGGCGTTGGCCGTGGCGATGATCGTCGCGCTCAACCGGTACCAGGCGTGGCGGGCCCGAAAGGCCAACAAGACCCATGCCAGTGAGCTCACGCAAGAGCAGGGGACCGGCGACGGTGCGGATTCCCTCGACGAGCCGCGTGAGGAAACGGTCGTCCCCAGCGTGCGCGTCGGCGAGTGACTGTTACGAGTATTGTGCGACTGTAGGAAAAGTGTAATATCGACGTCATGCCAGACACGCACGTCGTCACCAACCAAGTCTCCCCGCTGGAGGATTACAACCCGGCGACGTCGCCGGTACTCACCGAGGCGCTGATCCGCGAGGGCGGCGAGTGGGGCCTCGACGAGGTCACCGAGCTGGGCGCGCTGTCGGGGTCACGGCAGGCGCAGCGCTGGGGCGAGCTGGCCGACCGCAACCAGCCGATCCTGCGCACCCACGACCGCTACGGGCACCGCGTCGACGAGGTCGAGTACGACCCCGCTTATCACTCGCTGATGACCGTCGCCATCGGCAACGGGCTGCACGCCGCACCGTGGGCCGATGACCGGCCCGGCGCCCACGTCGTGCGTGCCGCCAAGACGTCGGTGTGGACGCCCGAGCCGGGACACATGTGCCCGATCTCGATGACCTACGCCGTCGTACCCGCGCTGCGGCACAACCCCGAGTTGGCGGCGGTGTACGAACCGCTGCTGGTGAGCCGCGAATACGACCCCGAACTGAAGGTGCCCACCACCAAGGCCGGCATCACCGCGGGCATGTCGATGACCGAGAAGCAGGGCGGCTCCGACGTGCGCGCCGGAACGACCGAGGCGACCCCGAACGCTGACGGCAGTTACTCGCTGCGCGGCCACAAGTGGTTCACCTCGGCGCCGATGTCCGACATCTTCCTCGTGCTGGCGCAAGCGCCGGGCGGGCTCTCGTGCTTCCTGCTGCCGCGGGTGCTGCCCGACGGCAGCCGCAACCGGATGTTCTTGCAGCGGCTGAAAGACAAGCTGGGCAACCACGCCAACGCATCGTCTGAAGTGGAGTACGACGGTGCGATCGCGTGGCTCGTCGGCGAAGAGGGCCGCGGCGTGCCAACCATCATCGAGATGGTCAATCTCACCCGGCTGGACTGCACGTTGGGCAGCGCAACCAGCATGCGCAACGGCCTGGCCCGTGCGATCCATCACGCACAACATCGAAAAGCGTTCGGCGAGTATCTGATCGATCAGCCGCTGATGCGCAACGTGTTGGCCGACCTCGCTGTTGAGGCCGAAGCGGCGACGATCGTCGCTATGCGCATGGCCGGCGCGACCGACGCCGCGGTGCGCGGCGATGCCCGCGAGACGCTGCTGCGCCGAATCGGCTTGGCGGCCAGCAAGTACTGGGTGTGCAAGCGCGCGACCCCGCACGCCGCCGAAGCGATGGAATGCCTCGGCGGTAACGGCTACGTCGAGGACTTCGGAATGGCGCGACTGTACCGGGAAGCGCCGCTGATGGGCATCTGGGAAGGCTCGGGCAACGTCAGTGCGCTGGATACGTTGCGCGCCATGGCGACTCGGCCGGAGTGCGTCGACGTGCTGTTCGACGAGCTTGCCGTCACGGCGGGGTCCGATCCGCGCCTGGACGCCCACGTCGACGCGTTGCGGCCGGCACTGGGCGACCTGGAGACCATTCAGTACCGCGCCCGCAAGGTCGCCGAGGACATCAGCCTCGCGCTTCAGGGGTCGCTGCTGGTGCGCCACGGACATCCCGCGGTCGCCGAGGCGTTCCTGGCCACCCGGATGGGCGGAGCGTGGGGCGGTGCATTCGGAACTATGCCCACAGGCCTCGATCTCGCGCCGATCATCGAACGCGCCCTGGTGAAGGGATGACGCCCCTCGCCGAGCAGACGCGAATTGCCCTATTTCCGCGTCATTTCGGGGCATTTTGCGTCTGTTCGCGAGGAAAGGCGACCCGGCGATGACGCACGCGATCAGGCCCGTCGACTTCGACAACCTCAAGACGATGACCTACGAGGTCACCGATCGGGTCGCCCGCATCACGTTCAACCGGCCGGAGAAGGGCAACGCGATCGTCGCGGACACGCCACTGGAACTGTCGGCGCTCGTCGAACGGGCCGACCTCGACCCGCACGTGCACGTGATCCTGGTTTCCGGGCGGGGCGAAGGGTTCTGCGCGGGTTTCGACCTGTCGGCGTACGCCGAGGGCTCATCGTCGGCCGGTGGCGGCAGCCCGTACCGCGACACCGTGTTGTCGGGCAAGACGCAGGCCGTCAACCATCTGCCGGATCAGCCGTGGGATCCGATGATCGACTATCAGATGATGAGCCGGTTCGTCCGCGGCTTCTCCAGCCTGATGCGCTGCGACAAGCCGACGGTCGTCAAGATCCACGGCTACTGCGTCGCGGGCGGCACCGACATCGCGCTGCACGCCGACCAGGTGATCGCGGCGGCCGACGCCAAGATCGGCTATCCGCCCACCCGCGTGTGGGGTGTGCCCGCGGCGGGGATGTGGGCACATCGGCTCGGCGATCAGCGGGCCAAACGCCTTCTGCTGACCGGTGATTCGATCACCGGCGCGCAGGCCGCCGAGTGGGGGCTGGCCGTGGAGGCGCCGACACCGGAGGACCTCGACGAGCGCACCGAGCGACTGGTCGAGCGGATCGCGCGCGTGCCGATCAACCAGCTGATCATGGTCAAACTGGCGATGAACTCGGCGCTGTACAACCAGGGCACCGCGAACAGCGCGATGATCTCCACCGTGTTCGACGGCATCGCGCGACACACACCCGAGGGGCATGCGTTCGTCGCGCAGTCACGGGAACACGGCTTCCGCGAGGCGGTGCGGCAGCGCGACGAACCTTTCGGCGACCACGGCCGCAAGACATCCGGCGTGTAATGGCGAAGTCGCTTTCGCGGATGACGGCCCGCTCGGTCGTGTTGAGCGTGCTGCTCGGCGCACACCCGGCATGGGCCACGGTCAGCGAGCTGCTCCGCCTCACAGCCGATTTCGATATCCGCGAGCCAACCGTCCGGGTCGCGCTGACACGAATGGTCAGCGCCGGCGACTTGGTGCGTTCAGCGGATGGCTATCGCTTGTCGGACCGGCTGTTGGCGCGGCAGCGTCGCCAGGACGACGCGATCAATCCGCGGCTGCGCACGTGGGACGGCGACTGGACAACGGTGGTGATCACCAGCGTCGGAACGGACGCCCGCACCCGCGCCGGATTGCGTAACGCCTTGCACGAGGGCCGGTTCGCCGAGTTGCGGGAAGGGGTGTGGCTGCGGCCCGACAACCTCGGCACCGAATTGCCGCCGCAAGTGCTGCGGCGGGCGCGGGTATTGCAGGCCCGTGACGCCGAGCCCGCAGAGCTGGCGGCCCGGCTGTGGGACCTGCCGGGCTGGGCGCGGATCGGCCGGGCGCTGCTCGACGAAATGGGTTCGGCCGCTGAGGTACCCGGGCGCTTCGTCGCCGCAGCCGCGATCGTCCGCCACCTGCTCACCGATCCGGTACTGCCGGAAGAACTGCTGCCCGACGACTGGCCCGGCGCCGCGCTGCGCCAGGCGTACACCGACTTCGCCGCGGAGTTGTCCGCGCGGCGCGACAGTGACCGACTGATGGAGGCGACATGACAGGTGGGGTGCGGGTCGAGAAGAACGGTGCCGTCACGACGGTGATCATGAACCGGCCCGAGGCTCGCAACGCCGTCAACGGTCCGGCCGCCGCGGGGCTGTACGCGGCCTTCGACGAGTTCGACAAGGACGACTCGGCGGCTGTCGCGGTGCTGTGGGGGGACAACGGAACCTTCTGCGCCGGGGCCGATCTCAAGGCGTTCGGCACGCCCGACGCCAACCCCGTGCACCGCACCGGCCCCGGTCCGATGGGACCGAGCCGAATGGCGTTGTCCAAGCCGGTGATCGCCGCGGTCAGTGGCTACGCGGTCGCCGGCGGTCTGGAACTGGCGCTGTGGTGCGACATGCGCGTCGTCGAGGAGGACGCGGTCATGGGTGTGTTCTGCCGCCGCTGGGGGGTGCCGCTGATCGACGGCGGCACCGTGCGGTTGCCGCGTCTGATCGGGCACAGCCGCGCAATGGATCTCATCCTCACAGGCCGCGCCGTCGACGCGGCCGAAGCCCTGTCGATGGGTATGGCCAACCGGGTGGTGGCCAAAGGCGAAGCGCGCCAACGGGCGGAGGAACTCGCCGCCGAACTCGCCAAGCTGCCACAGCAGTGCATGCGCGCTGATCGACTGTCGATGCTCAACCAGTGGGGACGCTCGGAGGCCGAGGCGATGGATTTCGAGTTCGGCAGCATGTCGCGCGTGGCCGCCGAATCATTGGAAGGGGCAGCACGTTTCGCGGCCGGTGCAGGTCGGCACGGCGCCAGCGCCTGACAGTCAGGCTTTGGTGATCTTGTTGTTGGTGCCGGTGTCGTTGATCTTCGGATCACCGTCCTGATACGTCACGGTGTTGTTCAGGCCGACGACGCTGATCTCCTTGTCGACCTTTTCGAAGTTGACCTTGTTGTCCGCACCGCCGATGTTCACGTTGGAACAGGTGCCCTTGACGGTCAACGTGTTGTTGGACCCGCCGATGTTGAGGGATTTGCCGTCGGCGCAGTCGATGTCGGCCGTCGTGCCGAAGGAGCCGTAGTTGATGGTGTTGCCGATCTCGACCTGGGCGCCCGACGACCCCGCCGTCGCGGTCGGCCTGTTGGTGTCGCTGCTCTCGGATCCGCAGCCGGCGAACAGCAGCGCGGCCGCCGCGGCGCCCGCGGCAACCGTTGCGGCGATGGAACGGGACGGGGAATGCGAGCGCATGCTCATGCGGGTACCCGATTGATGTGGTTGGTCATGCCCAGTTCGCGTCCGCGGTCCAAGACCACCGGCGCACCGTTCTTGTACAGCACGGTCTGGTCCCAGCCGTAGACCGTCACGTCGTTGATGACGTTGTCGGCTACGACGACGTGGCCGCTGCCCTGCACCGTCACCCCCCAGCAGGTGCCCAGCGCGGTGATCTGATTACCCGTGCCGTTGACGAGCAGCGTGGAGTTGTTGCAGTCGATCGTCTCGACGAGGCCGATACCCGTGATGTGGGTGTCAGTCCCCCGGTGGGCGCCCACGACACCGGTGTCGGCGCAGTTACGCGCCAACGGGTTGCAGACCACCGGTTGCGCATACGCGCCGGGAGCGGTGAGGATCAGCGGAAACACGATGGCGGATGCCGTAAGTGCCCGGGCGACAACAGTCCACATCATGGGGGAGAGCGTACGTTGCCCGGTGCCGGTCTTGGCATGGTTCGCCCGAGTCGCCATGAACGCCGGCGCTGGGTAGCGTGAGCGGCGATGCGTTGGCGGGTCGGTTCGATTGCTGTCGCGGCGATCGTAGCGGTGGTGACGGTGGCAGGATGTGCTGAGACCGTCGACGGACGCGCGCAGCGGGCTCATCCCGACGGACCCGATGCCGAGCGCGACTACGGCTACGCCAACGACCGATGCGCTCTGCTCGACGACGACACCGTTCGCGACATCCTGGGCGCCGATCGTGTCATGCGGCCTTACAGCGGCGCGGTCTGCCAGTACGTGTTGTTCAGTGGCGACGCGACGATCGACGCCACATTCTCCTGGTTCCAGACCGGCAGCCTCGACCGCGAACGCGAGCTGGCCACCAAGCGGGGCGCAAAGGTCGCCGAGACCGTGGTGGAACGTCATCAGGCGTTCATGGCGCGGCGGGACATCACCGGCGCCGCCTGCTCGGCCACTGCCGCGGCCGGCAGCGGGGTGTTGAGTTGGTGGGTGCAGCGGCGCGACCAGTCCGTCGGCGACCCGTGCGCAGACGCGGAAAGACTCCTCTCGGCCACCCTGAAGTCGGAGATGTGACAGTGGCCGTCCACCGCGGAATCGCCGCGCTGGCCGCCTCGGCGGCGCTGCTCACGGCCTGCGGCTCATCCGACGAGGCGCCCCCGACCGCGTCGCCGACCGCCGTCGACAGCGGTTTCCGAAGCGTCGACTGCAACGGCATCACCGACGTCGACATCGCCACGGCCGCCGGCTCCGCGCAGTTCACCAGGGCCGTCGTCAGCGACGCGGGCTGTTTCTGGCAGGAGAACACGGTGTTCGGCACGGTCGGCGCCGGCATGGGCATCTCGACCTGGTGGTACCGCGGCAGCGACATGGACACCGAGCGGTCGCTGGAACAACACGCCGGCCGCACGCTCACCGAACTGTCGGTCGACGGCAACAAGGGGTTCAAGGCGTTCGACGGGAACGCGTGCAGCTTCTACGTGGCCAAGGGCGGCGACGTCATCACCTGGTCGATCCAGACGATGAATCCGGCGACGCTGCCCGATCTGTGCTCGATCACCGAGCAACTCGCCGAGCTCAGTCAGGAGCGCGTCAACTGAGTTGGAGGAAACTAGAGGTGTTAGTTTTCTTCTCCGGGACAACCGGGAACCGACGAAACGGCAGGGGGCGACGCGCGCATGGCACAGCCCTCGGGCACGCCGACCAGGCGATCGCCTCGACTCAGTCGCGACTCGATCGTCAACGCCGCGCTCACGTTCCTGGACCGCGAAGGCTGGGACGCGTTGACCATCAACGCGCTCGCCACCCAGCTCGGAACCAAGGGCCCGTCGCTGTACAACCACGTGGACAGCCTCGAGGACCTGCGCAGAACGGTGCGGATGCGCGTCGTCGGCGACATCATCGGCATGCTCACCAACGTGGGCGAGGGCCGCACCCGCGACGACGCGGTGACGGCGATGGCCAGCGCCTATCGCAGCTACGCCCATCACCACCCGGGTCGCTATTCAGCCTTCACCCGGATGCCGTTGGGTGGCGACGACCCCGAGTTCACCGAGGCCACCAGGGCGGCGGCCGCACCGGTCATCGCGGTGCTGGCGTCCTATGGGCTCGAAGGCGAGAACGCGTTCTATGCGGCGCTGGAGTTCTGGTCGGCCATGCACGGGTTCGTGCTGCTGGAGATGACCGGAGCGATGGACGGCATCGACACCGACGCGGTGTACAGCGACATGGTGATGCGGTTGGCGTCCGGCATGGAGCGTCGGTAGACGCACAAGCAGCCGTCGGCATGAAGGTAACCTGACCTGCGGTTAGTGCGCGGCCAACGGGTTTGGAGCGCTGCCCCCGTGCTGGTATTGTGGACGATCGTGCCTGGCAGATAAGGCGCATTGCAGGTGCGGTCGTCAACAGGACCTGCGAAGCGTGCCTGCACGCCGGGCCAATTCGCATGTCGCCATGCCCTGAGAATTGAGGCAATGCCTTCGATTGTGTCGGGCGGGCGTGTGCGACACACCCGATCGCGGGGTACGTGACCGGGATAAAAGTGCAGTACTCCAGACTTGACCAGAACTTCAGAGCAGCAACACAGAAAGCCGGTAGATGCCAACCATCCAGCAGCTGGTCCGCAAGGGTCGCCGCGACAAGATCGCCAAGGTGAAGACCGCGGCCCTCAAGGGCAGCCCGCAGCGTCGCGGAGTGTGCACCCGCGTGTACACCACCACGCCGAAGAAGCCGAACTCGGCACTTCGCAAGGTTGCGCGCGTCAAGCTGACCAGCGCGGTCGAGGTCACCGCCTACATCCCGGGCGAGGGCCACAACCTGCAGGAGCATTCGATGGTGCTGGTGCGCGGCGGTCGTGTGAAGGACCTGCCGGGTGTGCGCTACAAGATCATCCGCGGCTCGCTGGACACCCAGGGCGTGAAGAACCGCAAGCAGGCTCGTAGCCGCTACGGCGCGAAGAAGGAGAAGAGCTGATGCCGCGCAAGGGACCCGCGCCCAAGCGTCCGTTGGTCAACGATCCGGTGTACGGGTCGCAGCTGGTCAGCCAACTGGTCAACAAGGTTCTTCTGGACGGGAAGAAATCGCTGGCCGAGCGCATTGTCTATGGTGCGCTCGAACAGGCCCGCGACAAGACCGGCACCGATCCGGTGGTCACCCTCAAGCGGGCCATGGACAACGTCAAGCCGGCGCTCGAGGTTCGCAGCCGCCGCGTCGGCGGCGCCACCTACCAGGTTCCCGTCGAGGTGCGGCCGGACCGTTCGGTGACGCTCGCGTTGCGCTGGCTGGTCAGCTTCTCCAAGCAGCGCCGCGAGAAGACCATGATCGAGCGCCTGGCGAACGAGATTCTCGACGCCAGCAACGGCCTGGGTGCCGCCGTCAAGCGGCGTGAGGACACCCACAAGATGGCCGAGGCAAACCGCGCGTTCGCGCACTACCGCTGGTGATTTCACCGCCGGCGTGCCGGAGTCGCGAAGCGACGACATAAGGCGCGGCGCCGCGGTCGACAGACCCGAAGCAACTACCAAGCGAAAGAGAAGACTTCTGTGGCACAGAAGGACGTGCTTACCGACCTGAACAAGGTCCGCAACATCGGCATCATGGCGCACATCGATGCCGGCAAGACCACGACGACCGAGCGCATCCTGTACTACACCGGCGTCAACTACAAGATCGGTGAGACCCACGACGGCGCTTCGACCACCGACTGGATGGAGCAGGAGCAGGAGCGGGGCATCACGATCACCTCCGCGGCCGTCACCTGCTTCTGGAACGACAACCAGATCAACATCATCGACACCCCGGGCCACGTCGACTTCACCGTCGAGGTGGAGCGCAGCCTGCGCGTGCTCGACGGCGCCGTCGCGGTGTTCGACGGCAAGGAAGGCGTGGAGCCACAGTCCGAGCAGGTCTGGCGGCAGGCCGACAAGTACGACGTTCCGCGCATCTGCTTCGTCAACAAGATGGACAAGCTGGGCGCCGACTTCTACTTCACCGTGCGCACCATCGAGGAGCGGCTCGGTGCCACCCCGCTGGTCATCCAGCTGCCCATCGGTGCCGAGAATGACTTCATCGGCGTCGTCGACTTGGTCGAGATGAAGGCCAAGGTGTGGCGCGGCGAGACCGCGCTCGGCGAGAAGTACGAGGTCGAGGACATCCCGGCCGAGCTCGCCGAGAAGGCCGAGGAGTACCGGACCAAGCTGCTCGAGGCGGTCGCCGAGACCGACGAGGAGCTGCTGGAGAAGTACGTCGGCGGTGAGGAACTCACGGTCGCCGAGATCAAGGCCGCGATCCGCAAGCTGACGGTCAATTCCGAGCTGTACCCGGTGCTGTGTGGCAGCGCGTTCAAGAACAAGGGCGTGCAGCCCATGCTGGACGCGGTCATCGACTACCTGCCGTCGCCGCTGGACGTGGAGTCCGTGCAGGGTCATGTGCCCGGCAAAGAGGACGAGGTCATCAGCCGCAAGCCGTCGGTCGACGAGCCGTTCTCGGCGCTGGCGTTCAAGATCGCGGTGCACCCGTTCTTCGGCAAGCTGACCTATGTTCGCGTTTACTCCGGCACCGTCGAGTCCGGTTCACAGGTCATCAACTCGACCAAGGGCAAGAAGGAGCGGCTGGGCAAGCTGTTCCAGATGCACGCCAACAAGGAGAACCCCGTCGAGCGTGCCTCGGCAGGCCACATCTACGCGGTCATCGGGCTCAAGGACACCACCACCGGTGACACGTTGTCCGACGCGAACGAGCAGATCGTGCTGGAGTCGATGACCTTCCCCGATCCGGTGATCGAGGTGGCCATCGAGCCCAAGACCAAGAGCGACCAGGAGAAGCTCGGCACCGCGATTCAGAAGCTCGCCGAGGAGGACCCGACGTTCAAGGTCCACCTGGATCAGGAGACCGGCCAGACCGTCATCGGCGGTATGGGCGAGCTTCACCTCGACATCCTCGTCGACCGGATGAAGCGCGAGTTCAAGGTCGAGGCCAACGTCGGCAAGCCGCAGGTCGCCTACCGCGAGACGATCAAGCGCAAGGTCGAGAAGGTCGAGTTCACCCATAAGAAGCAGACGGGTGGCTCGGGCCAGTTCGCCAAGGTGCTCATCGACCTCGAGCCGTTCACCGGCGAGGACGGGGCGACCTACGAGTTCGAGAACAAGGTCACCGGCGGCCGGATCCCTCGCGAATACATCCCGTCGGTGGACGCCGGCGCTCAGGACGCCATGCAGTACGGCGTGCTAGCCGGCTACCCACTGGTCAACCTCAAGGTGACGCTGCTCGACGGTGCGTACCACGAGGTGGACTCGTCGGAAATGGCCTTCAAGGTCGCAGGTTCGCAGGTGCTCAAGAAAGCGGCACAGGCTGCGCAGCCGGTGATCCTCGAGCCGATCATGGCGGTCGAAGTGACCACACCCGAGGACTACATGGGTGACGTGATCGGCGACCTGAACTCCCGCCGTGGTCAGATCCAGGCCATGGAGGAGCGATCCGGTGCCCGCGTCGTCAAGGCGCAGGTGCCGCTGTCGGAGATGTTCGGCTATGTCGGAGACCTTCGGTCGAAGACCCAGGGCCGGGCGAACTACTCCATGGTGTTCGACTCGTACGCAGAAGTTCCGGCGGCCGTGTCGAAGGAGATCATCGCGAAGGCGACGGGGCAGTGAGAATCGAGGGCCGCCAGGCCCGAGGATCGGAGCTGACCCGGAGTCGAGCAATGAGCATCGCGAAGGCGACGGGTCATTAATCGGACCCGTCGTTACCGCGGCGAGAAACAACTGCAAAGATCAACACTGCTTTAGACAAGCACCAACACAGTCCAGGAGGACCACACAGTGGCGAAGGCGAAGTTCGAGCGGACGAAGCCGCACGTCAACATCGGGACCATCGGTCACGTTGACCACGGCAAGACGACGCTGACCGCAGCAATCACCAAGGTGCTGCACGACAAGTTCCCCGAGTTGAACGAGTCGCGCGCATTCGACCAGATCGACAATGCGCCTGAGGAGCGTCAGCGCGGCATCACGATCAACATCTCCCACGTGGAGTACCAGACCGACAAGCGTCACTACGCGCACGTCGACGCCCCCGGTCACGCCGACTACATCAAGAACATGATCACCGGTGCCGCCCAGATGGACGGCGCGATCCTGGTGGTCGCGGCGACCGACGGCCCGATGCCGCAGACGCGTGAGCACGTGCTGCTCGCCCGCCAGGTCGGCGTGCCCTACATCCTGGTCGCGCTGAACAAGGCCGACGCGGTCGACGACGAGGAGCTCATCGAGCTCGTCGAGATGGAGGTCCGCGAACTGCTGGCCGCCCAGGAGTTCGACGAGGACGCCCCGGTCATCCGCGTGTCGGCGCTCAAGGCGCTCGAGGGCGACGAGAAGTGGGTCAAGTCGGTCGAGGAGCTCATGGAGGCCGTCGACGAGTCGATCCCGGATCCCGTCCGCGAGACCGACAAGCCGTTCCTGATGCCCGTCGAGGACGTCTTCACGATCACCGGCCGCGGCACCGTGGTCACCGGTCGCGTCGAGCGTGGCGTGATCAACGTGAACGAGGAAGTCGAGATCGTCGGCATCCGTCCGGACACCACCAAGACCACGGTCACCGGTGTCGAGATGTTCCGCAAGCTGCTCGATCAGGGTCAGGCCGGTGACAACGTCGGTCTGCTGCTGCGCGGCATCAAGCGTGAGGACGTCGAGCGCGGCCAGGTCGTCGTGAAGCCCGGCACCACCACGCCGCACACCGAGTTCGAGGGCCAGGTCTACATCCTGTCCAAGGACGAGGGTGGCCGGCACACGCCGTTCTTCAACAACTACCGTCCGCAGTTCTACTTCCGCACCACCGACGTGACCGGTGTGGTGACGCTGCCGGAGGGCACCGAAATGGTGATGCCTGGTGACAACACCGACATCTCGGTGAAGCTGATCCAGCCCGTCGCCATGGATGAGGGTCTGCGCTTCGCGATCCGCGAGGGCGGCCGTACCGTCGGCGCCGGCCGGGTCACCAAGATCATCAAGTGATCTAGTCTCTGCGCGAGCAGACGGAAAATGCCCCGAAACCGACAGGTTTCGGGGCATTTTGCGTCTTGTCAGCCGGCTAGCGGCGCTCACCTCCGGTTGGGCGCCTCGCGAGGTGCGGTGTAACGGCTGAGACGACTGTGACGATGTATTTTCCGACTGCCCTGGTCGGGGCGCGGAAGGGTTGGGTTCATGCTTCGTCGTCTCACTACGCTCGCCAGCGCGGCCGCGATCGCCGGTGCCGCGTTCGCCGGCCTCTCCGCAGGGCAGGCACAAGCCGCTCCGGGCTGTCCCGACGTGCACTGGTTCGGCGCGGCGGGCTCGGGTCAGCGTGACGGCGACCTGACCGCGAACGCCGGAATGGGCGACGACATCTATCAGTCCTACCTCGATCTGCGCCAGCTGGTGCAGCGCGATGGGCGCACGATGACGGCCGAGGCCGTCGAGTATCCCGCCGTCGCGGTGCCCGATGACGATGGCGGCGTCGGGGAGTGGATGGGCTTCATGAGCAGTGTGGACGCCGGCGCCGCGGCGCTCGGCTCGCAGTACACGGCGTTTACCCAGCGCTGCCCGGAGTCCAAGGTGGTGCTCGCCGGGTACTCGCAGGGGGCGATGGTGGTACACCGCAACCTGCACACGGCCGGTACGAACCCGAATATGGTTGCCGCGTTACTGATCGCCGACGGCGACCGGCTGCCCGCCGACCCGACCATCAACATCGGCTCGGTCACCAGTGTTCCGGGCGCCGGGAAGGGCGTTGCGCAGGATTGGCCGATTCTGGCCCACGCTCCGCAACCGCTGCCACCCGCCATCGGCGCGCGCACTATCAGCGTGTGCGAACTCGGCGACGCGGTCTGCGACTACGATCCGGACGCCGAGGAAGTGTCGAAGGTGTCGACCGTCATCCACACCAGCTACACGACGGCCGCCGGTGGGTACCGGTGGACGAAGCCGCTGTATCAACTCGTCGGACCCGCGACTGCGACCGAGGCACCCGAGGCGCTTCCGATCGCACCGCTGGGTGCGACGACGCCTCTGCACGCAACGGCCCCGTCCGAGTGATCGTCAGCCGCTCCAAAGCTTGTGTAACCTCGCCGACGGCGGTTTGGCGATAATCTGACACGCAGTCGCGGACGACGGGAGCGTGGCAGGCAGATGTTGTGGCGTTACATCAAGGTCCAGGCGTTCGTGTTGCTGTGCGGCATCGTCGGGCCGATCTTCCTGGTGATCTACTTCGCGACGGGCGGCGATCCGCTGATGAAGTGGATGTTCTGGGCAGGCCTGCTGATCACCGCCGTCGACGTGCTGATCGCGTTGGCGATCACTGCCGCGGGCGCTAGGTCAGCCGCCAAGACTGCCGCGCTCGAGCAGACCGGGGTGCTCGCGCTGGCTCAGGTCACCGGCATTCACGAAACGGGCACGCGGATCAACGAACAGCCATTGGTGAAACTCGACCTGCAGATCTCCGGGCCCGGTATCGCGCCGTTCGCCAGCCAGGACCGAGTGCTCGCCTCGATCACCAGGCTGCCGATGATCACCAACCGCAAACTGGTCGCACTGGTGGACCCGACGACCAACGAGTATCAGATCGACTGGGAGCGAAGCGGTTTGGTCAGCGGGCTGATGCCCGCCAACTTCACCATCGCCGAGGACAACCGGACGTACGACCTGACCGGTCAGACCGCTGCGCTGATGGAGATCCTGCAGATCCTCAAGGCGCACAACATCGGCCTGAACAACATGGTCGACCTGCGATCCAATCCCGCTGCACGACAACAAGTTCAGGCGGTCGTGCGACGAGTAGCCGCCCAGCAGGCGCCGGCCGCGACCGCACCGCCGGCTTCCTCGGCACCGACTGCCTCGCCGATCGCGGCGCCCGAGCCGTCGACCGCCCAACGCCTGCAGGAACTCGAGACGTTGCGTGCCACCGGCGCGATCTCCGAAGACGAGTACACCGCCAAGCGGCAGCAGATCATCGCCGAGCTCTGAGCTGTCCCGGCTCACGGGACGGCTACTAGAACACGTTTCAGTTGGGCTGTTAGCCTGTGCGCAGCATCCCGAAAGGAGCAGCGGTGGCGCCGACGAAGCAACCTCTGGAAGGCCGAGTGGCCTTCATTACCGGAGCCGCGCGCGGGCAGGGGCGGGCGCACGCGATCCGGCTGGCCGAAGAGGGCGCCGACATCATCGCGATCGACATCTGTGCGCCGATATCTGAAACCATCACCTATCCGATGGCGACATCAGAAGAACTGGCCGAAACGGTGCGCGCCGTCGAGGCGACTGGGCGCAAGGTGCTTGCGCGCGAGGTCGACATCAGGGATCTGGCCGCATTGCAGCAGGTGGTGGCCGACGGCGTCGAGCAGTTCGGCAGGCTCGACATCGTGGTCGCCAATGCCGGTGTACTCAGTTGGGGCCGCATCTGGGAGATGTCCGAAGAGCAGTGGGACACCGTCATCGACGTGAACCTCAACGGCACCTGGCGCACCCTGCGCGCGGCGGTGCCCGCGATGATCGCTGCGGGCAACGGCGGATCGATCATCATCGTCAGCTCGTCGGCCGGGCTGAAGGCCACGCCCGGCAATGCGCATTACGGAGCGTCCAAGCACGGGCTGACCGCGTTGACGAACGCCCTTGCGATCGAGGCCGGTGAATTCGGGATCCGGGTGAACTCGATCCATCCGTACTCGATCGAGACGCCGATGGTGGAGAAAGACGCGATGATGGCGATCTTCGCCAAGTACCCCAGCTACCTGCACAGCTTCTCGCCGATGCCGTACCAGCCGTTGGACGAGGAGAGCAAAGGTCTGCAGGGCTTCATGGAGCCGGAGGAAGTCGCCGACGTCGTTGCATGGCTGGCCGGTGACGGCTCCAAGACGCTGTCGGGCAGCCAGATCGCCGTCGACCGCGGCGCCATGAAGCACTGACCTTTCACTCGCGAGCAGACGCAAATTGCTCCTTTTCGGGGGTATTTCCGAACACTTCGCGTCTGCTCACGCCATGAAAAGCCCCTACCTCATTCCGCCAGTGCGGCGGCGAACTGGTCGACGGCCCAGTCGATTTCGTCGACGGTGATCACCAATGGCGGACCGAATCGCAGCGTCGAGCCGTGGGTGTCCTTGACCAGGACCCCGCGGCGGGCCATGCGCAATGTCACGTTCTTGGCGCGACCCGACGCGGGGTCGATGTCGACGCCGGCCCACAGCCCTTTGCCGCGGACCGCGACGACGCCGTGGCCGATCAGCTCACTCAGCCTTCGGTGTAGATGCTCGCCGAGTTCGGTGGAGCGGCATTGGAATTCGCCGCCTCGCAACATCGCCACCACGGTCGAGCCGATTGCCGCGGCCAGCGGGTTGCCCCCGAACGTCGAACCGTGCTCACCGGGATGCAGCACGCCGAGCACGTCGGCGTCTGCCACCACAGCCGACAACGGCACCACGCCGCCGCCGAGCGCCTTACCGAGCAGGTAGACATCCGGCACGACGCCCCAGTGCTCGCACGCGAACGTCCGGCCGGTTCGGGCCAGACCGGACTGGATCTCGTCGGCGATCATCAGCACGTTGCGCTCGGTGCACAGTGACCGAAGCCGCGGCAGGAAGTCGTCAGGCGGAACCACGATTCCGGCTTCGCCCTGAATCGGTTCGATCAGCACAGCGACGGTGTTCTCGTCGATCGCGTCGGCGAACGCGTCGGCATCACCGAATGGTGCGGACCGGAACCCGGGCGTGTAGGGGCCGAAGCCCCGGCGGGCGGTCTCGTCGTCGGAGAAACTGATTATGGTCGTGGTGCGGCCATGAAAGTTGTTGTGCGCCACCACGATGTTGGCCGCGTCGGTCGCCACGCCCTTGACGTCGGTGCCCCATTTGCGGGCGACCTTCAGGCCGCTCTCCACCGCCTCGGCGCCACTGTTCATCGGCAACACCATGTCTTTACCGCAGAGCTCGGCCAATGCCGCGCAAAAAGAGCCGAGCCGGTCGGAGTGATAGGCGCGGCTGACCAATGTCACGGTGTCCAACTGGGCGTGCGCGACGGCGGTGATCTCCGGGTTCCGGTGCCCGAAGTTCACCGCCGAATACGCGGCCAGACAGTCCAGGTACCGACGGCCCTCGACGTCGGTGATCCACGCGCCGTCGGCGCTGGCGGCGACTACCGGCAGCGGCGAATAGTTGTGTGCCACATAGCGGTGGTCGAGCGTGATCGCCGCTTCGGTGGCGGTCATCCCTGCGTCCCGCTGTGGACCGCGAGGTCCGAACATGACGGGAGCGGTATCGAGCGTCATGAACAAACGGTAAGACGCGCTGATGGCGCAATCAATCGTCGTTTATTGCGTGTCTACCAGCGTTTTGTTGTGTAGGGTCCGGTGACACAGCGATTCATTGTGCGGAGGTGGACATGGATCGTCTCGACGACACCGACGAGCAGATCCTCGCCGCGCTGACCAACGATGCCCGCGCGACCTACGCCGACATCGGAGAGCGGGTCAACCTCTCCGCGCCCGCGGTGAAGCGGCGGATCGACCGCATGCTCGACAACGGCGTGATCCGCGGCTTCACCACCGTCGTCGACCGCAGCGCGCTGGGCTGGACCACCGAGGCGTACGTGCAGGTGTTTCGTCACGGCACCATCGCCCCAGACCGGTTGCGGGCGGCGTGGATTGACATTCCCGAGGTCATCAGCGCGGCAACCGTCACCGGTACGGCCGACGCGATCCTGCACGTGGTGGCTCGCGACATGGCCCACCTAGAGAAGGCGCTGGAGCGCATCCGTTCGGCCGCCGAGGTGGAGCGCAGCGAGAGCATCGTGGTGCTGACGAACATCATCGACCGCGGTCACGGCTGATGTCCGGGCCGTAGGATTCGGCCGGGGTGGCAGACAAATCGCCGCAGGCATCGTGTAAGAACTGCCCATGACCACATCAGGGGGCATCGTCATCGTCGGTGGCGGACTGGCCGCGGCCCGCACGGCCGAGCAGTTGCGTCGATCCGAGTACACCGGACCGGTCACGATCGTCAGCAACGAGGACCATCTGCCGTACGACCGCCCGCCACTGTCGAAGGAAGTGTTGCGTTCCGAGACCGACGACGTCACGCTCAAGCCCGCGGAGTTCTACGAGGAGAACGACATCACCGTGCGGCTCGGCAGCGGCGCACGGTCGGTCGACACGGCTACGCAGACACTGAGCCTCGCCGACGGCAGCGAGCTCGGCTACGACGAGCTCATCATCGCTACCGGGCTGGTACCCAAACGCATTCCGTCGTTCCCCGATCTCGAGGGCATCCACGTACTGCGCAACTACGACGAGAGCGTGGCGCTGCGGAAGGAGGCCGGCTCGGCCCGGCGCGCTGTCGTCGTCGGTGCCGGGTTCATCGGCTGTGAGGTGGCTGCGAGCCTGCGCAAGCTCGGCGTCGAGGTGACCCTGGTGGAGCCGCAGCCGGCGCCGCTGGCGTCGGTGCTCGGTGAGCAGATCGGTGAGCTGGTGGCCAGGGTGCACCGCGCCGAGGGCGTGGACGTGCGCTGCGGCATCGGGGTCGCAGAGGTGCGCGGCGCCGGTCGCGTCGAGACGGTCGTGCTCAGCGACGACACCGCTCTCGAGGCCGACCTGGTGGTCGTCGGTATCGGCTCTCACCCTGCCACCGGCTGGCTGGAGGGCAGCGGCATCGAGGTCGACAACGGCGTCGTCTGCGACAACCGCGGCCGCGCGAGCGCGCCGCACGTCTGGGCGATCGGCGACGTCGCTTCCTGGCGGCACGAAACGGGACATCAAGTGCGCGTGGAGCATTGGAGCAACGTCGCCGATCAGGCCCGGGTCCTGGTGCCCACGATGCTCGGGCAGGAGCCGCCGACCGCGGTCTCGGTGCCGTACTTCTGGAGCGATCAGTACGACGTCAAGATCCAGTGCCTCGGCGAACCGCACGCCGACGACACGGTGCACGTCGTCGAGGACGACGGCCGCAAGTTCCTGGCCTTCTACGAACGCGACGGCGTGGTCGTCGGGGTGGTCGGCGGCGGCATGCCCGGCAAGGTCATGAAGGTGCGCGCCAAGATCGCGGCGGGCGCACCCATCGCCGACGTCCTCGGCTGAGTGATTTCGGTGTAGTTAGTCGCTGTGACCGCAACCAACTACACCGAAATCGCTATAGTTCGCCGAGGTAGAAGCGGGTGCCCTGGTCGTCCGTGCACAGCGCCGAACGCCCGTACGACTGCTGCGACGGCTCCTCGATGACGGTGCCCCCCGCTTCACGCACCCGCGCCACCGCGGCGTCGATGTCGGCGACGGTCCACATCGGGACGGTCACCGCCTCGGTGCTGCCGCCGGCGCACCCCGCCATCGGATGGGTTTCGCGCACCCCCCAGCCGTCGTCGACGCGGCCCGGCTCGAACGTCCAGAACAGGAACCTGCCGTAGAACGCCTTGAACGCGGCGGAATCCGGGACCTGATAGGTGATGTACGAAAGTTCGCCCGGCCCAGTGCCGTTGAGCGCCGGCCGGGGCGTGCCGGGTGCCGGATGGAACACCGCGAACGCAGTACCGGCGGGATCGGTGGCATCGAGAACGGTGCCGAAGTCGAACTCCTGGGTCTGGCCGACCACGCCGCCGCCGTCGATGATGGACTGCCGTGCGCCGTCGAGGTCGGTGACCGCGTAGCAGCACAGCATTCCCTGCGCACTCTCGACGCTGTAGATGCCGATCGGCTGATCGGTGTTGGTCACCTGGTGGGTCGCCGGATCGTAGCTCCAGCCGAGAACGTGGCCGTAGAACGCCGCGGCACGCTCGGCATCGGGCACCCACACCGAGACGTAGCCGACGTCGCCGTGCTGAATCGGCACCGCCGAGCCGGTCAACGGCCCGCTGAGCATCCAGCGGTGGCCGAACGGGTCGACGATGGTCGCGCTGCGCGTACCGTGCGCCTCACCGACCTCCTGCTGCACCGTCGCGCCGCGGTCCCTGGCCCGGGCCAGCACACGGTCGGTATCGGCGACCTCGAGCATCAGGGACACCGAAGTAGCCTGCGGGGCAGGTGATTTGAGGCCGAGCTCGGGATACTCGTCGGCCAGGTACAACACGCCGCCCGAAATCGCCAGCTCGGCGTGGCCGATGCGGCCGTCGTCCATCACGATCGGATCGCCGACCACCCTCGCCCCGAACGCATCGACGTACCAGGCGATCGCGTCGCGCGCCGGGCTGACGGTCAGGTATGGCAGCGCGGCGCTGCGGGGGACGACGGACGTCGCGACCGACGGTTCGGTGAGTTCGGCGATCGCGGTATCGGTGCCACTCATTTGAACTCCTTGTGTCCGATTGGGCAGTGACAATGCTGTTTCCAGGCGTGCGCGCAACCGGGCGGCGAACGCGGGATCGGGTGCTACCGGAAGCTCGTCGCCGTGCAGCACGGCCAGCGGATCGTGGCTGTTGTTCACGACCGCCCTCCTTCCGGTTCGGGGTAGTGAGCTCGAAACGCTTTGCGGGCCCGCACCAGCAGCGCCTCGGTGGCGTGCACCGTTCGGCCGATCAGCTCGGCGCACTCGGGCACCGAGCAGTCGTCCATGTAGCGCAGCGCCAGGACCGTCCGATGCTGCTCGGGCAGCTTGGCCAACACACTTTCGGCGACGATGCGGTCGAGCTCCTCATCCCAGTCGTCGGCCGCCTCTGCGGGCTCGGGCAGGTCGGCGACGGGGATGCTGAACCGGTCGTGGCGGCGCCGGTAGTGGTCGGCCAGCTTGTGACGCGCCACCCCGATCAGCCACGGCACGCTCATCGGGGGTGGAGCCGTCTTCCGGGCGGCATCCATCGCCGCCAGAAACGTTTCCGACGTCAGGTCTTCGGCGGTTCCACGGTCACCGCAGCGCCGGACGAAGTATCCGTACACAACCGGCAGCGCCTCGTCGTACAGCGCCAGCAGTGCCCGCGGAGCGTCGGTGCCATCCGGTTCGGCGCTCACACCCTTATCGTCGCCGCGGGGGACCGAACTCCGACGCCCCAATCGAAAAAAATTCTGCCGCGCCGCTCAGCCGAGCGCATCGAGGCCGTCGGCGACCGCATCGAACGCCGCACCCAGCGCTTCGGCCAGCGATTCCGACTCGTCGGCCAGCCAGTGTTCGTAGGCAGACAGCGCCACGCCGAGCATCGTCCACGCGACGGTCTGCGGCACGAGGTCACCGGCCCCGGTACCGAGCCGGTGGGCGACGAACGCCGCGACGACGCCGCGCCACCCGGCGTACATCGTCATCGAGTAGGCCTGCAACGCCGCGGTCTCGAGGATCACTCGCATGCGCTGTCGGTGGCGCGCGGTCTCGGCCTCGTCAAAGGTGTTGAACGCCAACAGCGCTGTGCGCAACGCATCGCGGATCGGCACGCCCGGATCGAGGGCGGTGAGAAGGTCTTGCAGGTGCTCGAGGTGGGCGTCGAAATCGCCCCACGGCAGCGCGTTCTTGGATGGGTAGTAGCGAAACAGCGTGCGCCGACCGATGCCCGCGGCCTCGGCGACGTCGTCGACGCTGACCTCTTCGAAGCCGTGCTCGGCGAACATGTCGATGGCGACATTGCTGATGTGCGCCCACGTCGTCGCGCGCCGGCGGCCCACTCGATGCGGGGCTTCCGAGCCCATGCGCGCTCCTCTTCCGGGCCCCTCTTCCTTTCTGGCACCCGATGCCATAATATTGCGATCTCGATCACAATTGTCGAGAACAGCGAAAGCGCCCCGAGAAAGGCAAGCCCATGGAACCGAATGAGCAGGTGCAGGCCGACGAACTCGTCACCGAGACGCTGGTCGAAGAGGTGTCGATCGACGGGATGTGCGGGGTCTACTGACCGTGACTTCGTCGAGAGCGGCGTCCCGAACGGGGCCCGACTCGGGCGCCGGCCCGGTGTTGGATTCGGGCCCCGGCGCCCGGTTGGATTCGGGCCCTGGCACCGGATTGGATTCGGGCCCCGGCCCGGTGTTCGACCCGGGACTCGGCTGGCGGCTGCACCACCAGGTGGCGGTTCGGCCGGAGCCGTTCGGGGCGCTGCTCTACCACTTCGGAACGCGCAAGCTGTCATTCCTGAAGAACAGGACGATCGTTGACGTCGTCAACGCGCTGTCCGACCATCCCGACGTCCGATCCGCCTGCCGCGCCGCCGGTATCGACGACGCGCAGCAGGCACCGTACCTGCACGCACTTTCTGTGCTTGCCCAATCGAAAATGCTGGTCCCGCAATGACGTCCACTGATTCGGCGCTCGCGCCGGCCACCAATTCGGAGCTCGCCCAGCCCGTGCCTCGGCTCGTCGAGCAGTTCGAGCACGGCCTCGACGCCCCGATCTGCCTCACCTGGGAGCTGACCTACGCGTGCAACCTGGCGTGTGTGCACTGCCTGTCATCGTCGGGCAAACGCGACCCGCGTGAGTTGACCACCCGGCAGTGCAAGGACATCATCGACGAGCTCGAGCGCATGCAGGTGTTCTACGTCAACATCGGCGGCGGCGAGCCGACCGTGCGTTCGGATTTCTGGGAACTCGTCGACTACGCCACCGCTCATCACGTCGGCGTCAAGTTCTCCACCAACGGCGTACGCATCACGCCCGAGGTGGCAACTCGGCTGGCCGCCAGCGACTACGTCGATGTGCAGATCTCGCTCGACGGCGCGACCGCAGACGTCAACGACGCCGTGCGGGGCACCGGCTCGTTCGCGATGGCCACCCGGGCGCTGCAGAACCTCGCCGACGCCGGCTTCAAGGACGCGAAGATCTCGGTGGTCGTCACCCGCCACAACGTCGACCAGCTCGACGAATTCGCCGCTCTCGCAGCACAGTACGGCGCCACGTTGCGGATCACGCGACTGCGGCCCTCCGGCCGCGGCGCCGACACCTGGGACGAGTTGCACCCGACGGCCGATCAGCAGCGACAGTTGTACAACTGGCTGGTGGCCAAGGGGGACGGGGTGCTCACCGGCGACTCGTTCTTCCACCTGTCCGGACTGGGTGCACCCGGCGCGCTGGCCGGGCTCAACCTGTGCGGCGCCGGCCGGGTGGTCTGCCTCATCGACCCCGTCGGCGACGTCTACGCCTGCCCGTTCGCCATCCACGACAAGTTCCTGGCCGGAAACATCTTGTCCGACGGTGGTTTTCAGAACGTCTGGCAGCACGCACCACTGTTCCGCGAGCTGCGCGAGCCACAGTCGGCAGGTGCCTGCGGAAGCTGCGGCCATTACGACAGCTGCCGCGGCGGCTGCATGGCTGCCAAGTTCTTCACCGGTTTGCCACTGGACGGCCCTGACCCCGAATGCGTGGAGGGTTGGGGTGCCCCGGCCTTGGAGCGGGAGCGCGTCAAACCGAAGCCCAGTGGTGACCACTCCAGGGGAACCAAACAAGGTCCGGTGGCCCTGAAGCTGCTGACCAAACCCCCGGCCCGATTCTGCAACGAAAGTCCGGTGTGATCATGGCTGACACGTGGTTCGAGACAGTCGCCGCCGCTCAGGAGCGGGCCAAGCGTCGACTTCCCAAGCCGGTGTACTCGGCGCTGATCGCCGCGAGCGAGAAGGGCGTGACGGTTTCCGACAACGTCGACGCCTTCGCCGAGTTGGGCTTCGCGCCGCACGTCATCGGGGCGACCGAGAAGCGCGATCTGGCCACCACCGTGATGGGACAAGAGATTTCGCTGCCCGTGTTGATCTCGCCGACCGGGGTGCAGGCAGTCCACCCCGAAGGCGAGGTCGCGGTCGCACGCGCGGCAGCCGCCCGCGGCACCGCGATGGGCCTGTCGTCTTTCGCCAGCAAGCCGATCGAAGAGGTGATCGCGGCCAACCCCAAGCTCTTCTTCCAGGTCTACTGGCTCGGTGGCCGGGACGCGATCGCGGCCAGGGTCGAGCGGGCCCGGGAGGCCGGCGCCGTCGGGCTGATCGTGACCACCGACTGGAGCTTCTCGCACGGCCGTGACTGGGGCAGCCCGAAGATCCCCGAGCAGATGGATCTGCGCACGACCGTGCGCATGCTCCCGACCGGCCTGACCCGGCCGAGCTGGATGTGGCAGTGGGGCAAGACCCTGCGGCCGCCGAACCTGCGGGTGCCCAATCAGGCGGCGCGCGGCGAGCCGGGGCCGCCGTTCTTCGCCGCGTACGGCGAGTGGATGGGCACGCCCCCGCCGACCTGGGAAGACATCGCGTGGCTTCGCGAGCTGTGGGGCGGTCCCTTCATGCTGAAGGGCGTGATGCGGGTTGACGACGCCAAACGCGCTGTGGATGCTGGGGTTTCGGCGATCTCCGTGTCCAACCACGGTGGCAACAACCTGGACGGGACCCCGGCATCGATCCGTGCCCTGCCTGCGATCGCCGAGGCGGTCAAAGACGACGTCGAGGTGTTGCTCGACGGCGGCATCCGCCGGGGCAGCGATGTGGTGAAGGCCGTCGCGCTCGGCGCTCGTGCGGTGATGATCGGCAGGGCGTACCTGTGGGGCCTCGCTGCCAACGGTCAGGCCGGAGTCGAGAACGTGCTCGACGTCCTGCGCGGCGGCATCGATTCTGCATTGATGGGCCTGGGTCGCGCGTCGGTCCATGATCTCGAGGCCGAGGACATCCTGGTTCCGCCCGACTTCGTCCGGGCACTCGGCGTGCCCCCCGGCCCGACCGCTTGACCCGACCGCGTCCGAGGGAACTCGCTGGTAGAGGCGGGACGCACGAGGCTGGCGGGACGATGTCGATGGTGCTAGCGAAAATTCCACCGAATGAATTGCTGCGCATGCGCCAACAATTGGCGCACGACAGGTGAATTCGGCCTACCATCGGCGGGTGCCATCTGTCAGCGAACTCGCGAATGCGACGTCGAAGCAGCTGCAGAGCACCCCGTCAGCCCTGCTCGTCCCGGTCGGCTCCACCGAGCAGCACGGTCCGCATCTACCGCTGGACACCGACACCAGAATCGCGACGGCCGTCGCTCGAGCCGTTGCTGACCAACTGGCCGGCCGCAATGAATTGAACTGGATGGTCGCGCCCGCGATCGGCTACGGCGCGAGCGGCGAGCACGAGGAGTTCAGTGGCACCGTGTCGATCGGCACGGCTGCACTGCGGTTGTTGCTGGTGGAGTACGGCCGGTCCGCATCGCGGTGGGCGTCGCGGCTGGTCTTCGTCAACGGTCACGGAGGCAACGTCGAGGCGCTGGCGGCGGCGACGGCTTTGCTGCGCTACGAGGGCCGCGACGCGGGTTGGTGCCCATGCACCGTGGCGGGCGCCGATGCGCACGCCGGTCACACCGAAACGTCTGTATTGCTACATATTTCGCCGCAGGACGTTCGTATCCACGAAACCGTGCCCGGCAATGTTGCGCCGCTTCGCGAACTCATTCCGGAACTGCGACGGGCAGGCGTCGCCGCGGTGAGCGAGATCGGCGTGCTCGGCGACCCCACCACCGCGACGGAGGAAGACGGCGCCCGGATCTTCCCCGATATGGTCGAGGCATGCTTGCGGCGGATCACCCGCTGGGTACCTGACCGCGACGGGATGTTGACATGACAGGACCGCGGCTACCCGACGGCTTCGCCGTCCAGGTCGATCGGCGGGTGAAGGTGCTCGGTGAAGGGTCCGCCCTCCTCGGCGGTTCCCCGACCCGTCTTCTGCGCCTGGCGCCGGCCGCGCAGACCATGCTCAGCGGCGGCCGACTCGAGGTGCACGACGCGGTCAGCGCGCAGGTGGCACGAGCGCTGCTCGATGCGACCGTGGCACATCCACGGCCCGCCAGCGGCCCGTCCCACCGGGATGTCACTGTGGTGATCCCGGTGCGCGACAATGCTTCTGGCGTGCGCCGGCTGCTCACGGCGGTGCGCGGCCTCCGGGTCATCGTCGTGGACGACGGCTCGGCCACCCCGCTCGAGCGGTCCGACTTCATAGATCTGCACGGCGACGTGCTGGTGCTTCGCCACGACCGCAGCAGGGGGCCGGCGGCGGCCCGCAACACCGGCCTGGCGGCGTGCAACACCGACTTCGTGGCCTTCCTGGACAGCGACGTCGTGCCGCGACGCGGATGGCTGGAGGCGCTGCTCGGCCACTTCTGCGATCCCGCCGTCGGGCTGGTGGCGCCCCGCATCGTCGGCCTGCGCGAACCCGACAACGTGGTCGCCCGGTACGAGGCGGTGCGGTCGTCGCTCGACCTCGGTCTGCGGGAGGCCCCGGTGATGCCGTACGGCACGGTGTCCTACGTCCCCAGCGCCGCGATCATCTGCCGCCGGTCCATGCTCGGCGAGGTCGGCGGCTTCGACGAGACGCTGAGGTCAGGCGAAGACGTCGACCTGTGCTGGCGTCTCATCGAGTCGGGAGCGCGTCTGCGCTACGAACCCATCGCGTTGGTCGCGCACGACCATCGCACCCAACTGCGAGAGTGGTTCTCGCGCAGGTCTTTCTACGGTGAAGCCGCCGCGCCGCTGTCGGTCCGGCATCCCGGCAAGACCGCTCCGCTGGTGATCTCGGGCTGGACGCTGCTGGCATGGATGCTGATGGCGATGGGCTCATCGATCGGGTATCTGGCGTCGATCATCGTTGCGACCGTCACCGGCCGCCGCATCGCCAAGTCGCTGTCCAGCGTCGAGACCGAGCCCAGGGACGTCGCGGTGGTGGCGGCGCACGGACTGTGGTCCGCCGCCATGCAGCTCGCGTCGGCGATCTGTCGGCACTACTGGCCGCTGGCGCTGATCGCGGCGCTGCTGTCCAGGCGGTGCCGGCAAGTGGTACTGCTGGCCGCGGTGATCGAAGGTGTTGTCGACTGGTTGGCTCGCAACGGCAGCGCCGAGGACGACACCCCACGGGTCGGGCTGCTCACCTACATCGCCCTCAAACGCCTCGATGACATCGCCTACGGCACGGGTTTGTGGGCGGGCGTGGTCCGCGAGCGTCATCTCGGCGCGCTCAAACCCCAGATCCGGACCTGAAACGACGCTCTTCGCGTGCGCAATGAATCTATTGCTCCTCGCGTGCGCAATGAATCTTTCGCTCCTCGCGTGCGCAGTGACGTCCTGATCGTCGGTGCCGGCAGCGCCGGTTCCGTTCTGGCCGAGCGACTCTCCACAGATCCGTCGTGCGTTGTCACGGTCGTCGAATCGGGCCCGGGACCGTCGGATCCTCGGGTGCTGACGCAGATCAGCGACGGGTTGCGGCTGCCGATCGGGGCCGCCAGTTCGGTGGTGCGACGATATCCGACCACCCTGACCGTCGACCCCCCACGGCATGCGCAGATCATGCGCGGCGCCGTGGTGGGCGGGTCCGGGGCGGTCAACGGCGGCTACTTCTGCCGAGGACTGCCGTCGGACTTCGACAGCTGGGGACTCCCCGAGTGGGCATGGACGGAAGTGCTGCCGCATTTTCGCGCCATCGAAACCGATTTGGACTTCGACAACGCGATACACGGGTCGGAGGGTCCGATACTGATCCGGCGGGTGGCCGAATTCGACGGATGCACAGCGTCTTTCGTCAACGCCGCCACCGCCGCGGGACACCCGTGGATCGACGATCTCAACGGGTCGACGCCCGAGGCGCCGCTGCGCCCCGGAGTGGGAGCGGTGCCGCTGAACATCCACCAGGGCACCCGCGTCGGTCCCGGCGGTGCCCATCTGCAACCCGCGGTGGACAGGCCAAACCTGACACTGCTCGCCAATACCCGCGTCCTGCGAATCCGGATCGTCGCCGGCCGTGCGGTCGGAGTGAGCTGCGTGGGCCCGCATGGCGCCGTCGAGCTTGACGCCGACCGGATCGTCTTGTGTGCGGGCGCAATCGGTTCGGCTCACCTTCTGATGTTGTCCGGCATCGGACCGAATGACGTTCTGGCGGCGGCGGGAATACCTGTGACCGTCGATCTGCCGGTTGGCACGCAAACGTCGGACCACCCGGAATGGGTACTACCGGTGAGTTGGTCGGAAACGCACGGACTGCCTCCGCTGGAGGCGGTGTTGACCACGGAGGATTCTCTCGAGATCCGCCCTTACACTGCAGGTTTCGGTGCGATGGTGAGCGGCCGCCGCGACGATCCCGGCGACCATCCCCACATCGGGGTGACGTTGATGCGGCCGAAGTCTCGAGGACGGGTACGCGTCGTCACCGCTGACCCTGATGTCGCCCCGGCCATCGAACATCGTTACGACACCGAACCCGACGACATCGCGAAACTGCAGACCGGAACCGAGCTGGCTCGTGAACTCATCGGTGCGACAACAGAACTTGGTCCGGTGACGTGGTCGACATCGCAGCACCTGTCGGGGACCGCGCCGATGGGCGCCGACGGGGACGAGGCGGCAGTGGTCGATTCGCGGTGCGGCGTGCGGGGTGTCGACCGGTTGTGGGTGGTCGACGGGTCCGTGTTGCCGGCGATCCCCAGCCGCGGGCCGCACGCGACGATCGTCATGCTCGGGCATCGGGCGGCCGGATTCGTCGTCTGACCGCTTCGGTCGGACTTGACGGAAGCGAACTGCTCCCAGCAGAAGCATCAAGGCGTCGATATCCTGGGCGGGCCGGACGAGGCTGCGTCGAGACAACGGAGGGGATCACACGATGAGCGGCGGGAGTACTGATCCGCGGCCGGCCCGCTCCCGGGCCCGCCTGGTCAACGCTGCGACGACGTTGCTGCGGTCCGGGGGGCCGAACGCCGTCACGATCGACGCGGTCACCCGTACCGCCAACGTGGCGCGGGCCACGCTGTACCGCCACTTCTCCAGCGCCAATGACCTGATGGCTGCGGCGTTCATGAGCCTGCTCAACCCGGCGCCGATGCCGCCCGCCGAAGGCAGTCTGCGCGACCGGTTGATCGCCGTGGTGGTGGGCTGGGCGGAGTCGATCGCCGAAGTGCCCGCGATGATCACGGCCATGACGTGGATGGCCTCCGGACCCGATGTCGACACGTACCCCCAAGCGCAGCAAGCTGGTTCGGACGCCGTCGGCACTCTCAGGGCGCGGATCATCCAGCTGTACTCGGTGCCGTTCGACGCGATCCTCGACAGTGCGCAGGCGGTCGAGGAGCTCGACGAGGTGGATCGCATGCAGGCCATCGCCCTGCTCATCGGCCCGTTGGTTCTCGGCAAGCTGTCCACCGTGGCCGATTTCGACTACCGTGCGTGCGCCGAGGCGGCCGTCGACGGCTTCTTGGCCGCGCATGCCAAGAAGCCGGACGGCATCACCTCAGCGAGTAGCGAATCGGGAGGTGCTTGAGGCCGCCGACGAAGGTGGTGGCGGTCAATTCGGGAGTGCCGGCCAACTCGATCGACTCCAGGCGGGGGAGGAGTTCGGTGAAGAAGCTGTTCATCTCCATCCGCGCCAGCGCGGCACCAAGGCAGAAGTGCACGCCGTAGCCGAATGAGACATGTTTGTTCGGATCGCGGCCGACGTCGAAGCGAAACGGCTCGTCGAACACCTCTTCGTCCCGGTTTCCGGAAACGTAAGCGAGGTAAACGGATTCACCCTTGGCAATCTTCACGCCCCTGACCTCGGTGTCCTCGGCCGCAGTGCGCATGAACTCTTTGACCGGCGTCGACCACCGGATCATCTCCTCGACGGCCGTCGGCATCAGGGCCAGATCGTGCCGCAGCCGGTCCAGTTCGCCGGGATTCTCGATCAGGGCGTGCAGTCCACCGGAGATGGCGTCCTTGGTGGTGTCGTGCCCCGCGCTGGCGACGATCACGTAGTAGGACGCGGTGTCCATGTCCGACAACGGTTCACCGTCGATGCGGCCGTTCGCGATCGCCGACGCGAGATCCTCGGTCGGGCTGGCCCGGCGCGACGCGGTGAGCTTGGCGAAATAGTTGAAGAAGTCTGCGAGCACCGCGAGCATGTCCTCGGGATTCTGGCCGCGCTGGAACTCCTCGTCGTCGCCGCCGAACATCTCCTGGGTGAGCATGTGCATGCGGGGGAAGTCCTCTTCGGGCAGGCCGAGCAGCGACATGATCACGTAGAGCGGGAAGTTCACCGCGATCTCGGTGACGAAGTCGCACTCCGGACCGATCTCGCGCATCCTGTCGACGTAGCGTTTGGCCAGTTCGTCGACGCGGACCTTCAACGCGCGCATCGCCTTGGGGCGGAACCAGTCCGCGCCGATCGCGCGCACTTTGCGGTGGTGCGGGTCGTCCATGTGGATCAGCGTCCGCAACCCGATACCCGCCTCCAATTGCGCCTTCAGGACGTCGTCGGCCTCGGCGGTCGCGAGCAACGGCCGCGGCTCGGACAGCCAGAGGTTGTTGTCGCGCTCGATCGTCATGATGTCGGCGTGCTTGGTGATTGCCCAGAACGGCCGGTACGGCGGGTTGTCGACCCACGCCACCGGATTGTTCGCCCGTAGATGGGTCAGCGCCTCGTGGAGTCGCGCGTCGTCGGCATAGCCCTTCGGGTCGGCCAATACCTTCGCGGCGTCATCCATCGTCGGGATGCTCATCGGGGCTCCTTCACTACCGGGCTGCGGACAAACTTGACGCGTGTCAAGTCGACAGTCTATGTGACGGGCGCCACGTCGCAAAGGGCCGCGGCCAACTTGCTCAGTAGGCTCGGCGTTCGTGCCCTTGCGCTGCCCCCGTCGAGTCCGGGCTACCGCGGTGCTGCTCGCCGTCGCGGGTCTGCTCGCGGGATGTGCCGGCAAAGAGACGGCCGCCGAAGGTGTGCCCGTCGATCCCGGGGTGGCGCAGACCACTGCCGGTGCGGTCCGCGGGACCGTCGCCGCCGATCATCGCTACTTCGCCGGAATCCCCTACGCCGCAGCACCGCTCGGCGCGTTACGTTGGCAACCGCCGGCACCGGTCGCCCCCTGGACGGGATTCCGCGATGCGACCCGCCCCGGCGCGCGCTGCATCCAGGACACGAGTTCCGACGTCGACCATCGTCCGCCGAGCGAGGACTGTCTGACCCTCAACGTCTGGACGCCACCACCCGCGGGCGATGCGAGGCCGGTGATGGTATGGATCCACGGCGGCAGCTTCCTGAACGGCAGCGGCGACATCTACCGGGCGCGGCAGCTGGCCAGTCGCGGTGTCGTCGTCGTCACGATGAACTACCGCCTCGGCGCCCTCGGCTTCCTCGCCCACCCCGCACTCGGCTCCGACGGTGAAATCGGCAACTACGGGTTGGCCGACCAACAGGCGGCGCTGCGCTGGGTCCGCGACAACATCGCCGAATTCGGCGGCGATCCGGACAACGTCACGATCGCGGGCGAATCGGCGGGCGGAATGGCGGTGTGTGACCACCTCGTCGCACCGGGGTCCCGGGGCTTGTTCAGCGCGGCGATCATCCAGAGCGCGCCGTGTCAGGCGCAATACGACCTGCCGGCCGCACAGCAGGCCAGCACCGCTTACGCCTCCGGAATCGGATGCGCCGATCCGCTTGTCGCCGCGCAGTGTCTTCGATCGCTGCCCGCGGACCGATTCCGGGCCCCGCTGACGTATGCCGGGTTCGGGACCGAACGGCTGAGCGGTCCGGTCGCGGGAACGCCTGCCCTGCCGGAGAATTCGTTCACCGCGATCAC
Organism: Mycobacterium sp. IS-3022; assembly: GCF_001500065.1. Lineage (GTDB taxonomy): Bacteria > Actinomycetota > Actinomycetes > Mycobacteriales > Mycobacteriaceae > Mycobacterium. Next base: position 146,734 of record NZ_LQIN01000045.1, on the reverse strand, counting down.
CAGCGGGAAGGCCGCCCGGGTACCGGTGATGATCGGCACCACCGAAGACGAGTTCGCCTTGTTCGCGGCGTTGCAATTTCTGCGCGGCCGCCCGTTCGACGCCGCCCACTACCCGGAACTGCTCGCCGAGGTCTTCGGGCCGCACGCGGCCGCGGTGGCGGCGCACTACCCGCCCGACCGGTACGGCGGCAACGTCGCACTGGCCTACTCGGCAGCCGTGACGGCGGCTGACTTCGCCTGCGTGGCCGACCGGATGGCCGATGCACTGTCCGGCCAACCCGTCTACGCCTACGAGTTCGGCGACGATGAGGCGCCGGCGCCAGAGCCGTTGCGCGAAGCGCCGTTCCCGGTCGGGGCCGCCCATTCGCTCGAGCTGCGGTACCTGTTCGACGTCGGCGGCGCACCACCGCTGAGCCCCGCCCAACAGCGGCTGTCCGACGAAATGATCGACTACTGGGTGCGATTCGTCGCGACCGGTTCGCCCGGGCCGGACTGGCCGGAACTCACAACAGCCGTGGCGGGTGAGCGGATGTGGTTGCAACCGGACGCCAGCCACGTCGTCACCGACTTCGAACAGCGACATCAGTGCGCGTTCTGGGGAGGCCTGCCGAGCTGAGCCGGCGATGATCAGGCCGGTGTGACCCAGCAGGTGATGTCCGCGTGTACGACTTCGGTGCCGGCCCGGTCCACCACGCTCACGGACACCACGAGATCGGCGCCCTCGGTGATCGAGCAGAAGTCCGGCGGGGCCAGGCGCGCCTGGGCGCGCAGCGACGTGGTGGCCTTGGCCAGATATTCGACGTTCATCGCCTTGGGGATCCAGCGGTGGCTGGCCGGCACGGTGGCCTCCATCAACATGCCCATCGCCATCTCGGCGGCGTTGCAGGACGCGATCGCGTGCACCGTGCGCAGGTGGTTGTGAACGAAGAACCACTTGGGCACCGTGACCTCGGCGTAGCCGGGTTCCATTCGCACGACGTGCGGGGCGATGGAGGCGAAATACGGCACCCGCGCGATCGCCGCGGCCGAGAACACCCGGGTGCCGCCCGGCATCGCGGACAGGCGTTTCCATGCGCGATATGTGGAGGTCGGAGCGGCCATGTGGGAATACCTTACTCATCGGTAAGATCGTCCCGGCGCGGTGACACCGGCGTCGCCGGGTTTCCCGTGGCCAGGGATTTGGAGCGTGCCGTTTTCTAGGGCATACTGTTCGGGTTGCCTTGAGCCGGGATGGTGCCTGTTCGGACCACGTGGTCGGGGCATACGACCGGCGCCCAACCGGGCGCATCCGGTGCCATTCTCGATCGTGACGATTTTCGCCGCGGACGAGTGTGCGTGCGGGCGACACACCCGACCGCGGGGACCGGTGGACCACAGACAGAAGAACAGCGGCGGCATAGCAGCGCGAGGCTCGATTGCCGGCGGCCCGATTTCGGGCCCTGTATGAGTGAGGTAGGAGAAGCGTGGCGGGACAGAAGATCCGCATCAGGCTCAAGGCCTACGACCACGAGGCGATTGACGCCTCGGCGCGCAAGATCGTGGAAACGGTCACCAGAACCGGCGCCAGTGTGGTCGGCCCTGTGCCGCTGCCGACCGAGAAGAACGTGTACTGCGTCATCCGGTCCCCGCACAAGTACAAGGACTCGCGGGAGCACTTCGAGATGCGCACCCACAAGCGGCTGATCGACATCCTCGACCCCACGCCGAAGACGGTCGACGCGCTCATGCGCATCGACCTGCCGGCCAGCGTCGACGTCAACATTCAGTAGGAGATTCCAGAAAACCATGGCGAGAAAAGGAATTCTGGGCACCAAGCTGGGCATGACGCAGGTGTTCGACGAGAACAACCGGGTCGTGCCGGTGACGGTCGTCAAGGCCGGGCCCAATGTTGTGACGCGCATCCGCACGACGGAGCGTGACGGCTACAGCGCGGTGCAGCTGGCCTACGGCGAGATCAGCCCGCGCAAGGTGAACAAGCCTGTGACAGGTCAGTATTCGGCCGCCGGGGTCAACCCGCGCCGGCATCTGGCGGAGTTGCGGCTCGATGACGAGGCCGCCGCCGCCGAATACGAGGTCGGACAGGAGCTGACCGCCGAGATCTTCGCCGACGGCAACTACGTCGACGTGACCGGCACCAGCAAGGGCAAGGGCTTCGCCGGCACGATGAAGCGCCACGGCTTCCGCGGCCAGGGCGCCAGCCACGGCGCCCAGGCGGTGCACCGCCGCCCCGGCTCCATCGGTGGTTGCGCCACCCCGGGCCGGGTGTTCAAGGGCACCCGGATGTCCGGGCGGATGGGCAACGACCGGGTGACGACGCAGAACCTGCTGGTGCACAAGGTCGATGCCGAGAATGGCGTGCTGCTCATCAAGGGCGCGATCCCCGGCCGCAACGGCGGGCTCGTGATGGTCCGCAGCGCAATCAAGCGAGGCGAGAAGTAATGGCTGCCGAAAAGACACTCAAGATCGACGTCCACACCCCGGGCGGTACGAAGGACGGCTCGATAGAACTACCGGCTGCCCTTTTCGATGTGGAGGCGAACATCGCGCTGATGCACCAAGTGGTGACGGCGCAGCTGGCCGCGGCACGGCAGGGCACCCACTCGACCAAGACGCGCGGAGAGGTGTCCGGCGGCGGCAAGAAGCCGTACCGGCAGAAGGGCACCGGCCGCGCCCGTCAGGGCTCGACCCGGGCGCCGCAGTTCGCCGGCGGCGGTACCGTGCACGGCCCCAAGCCGCGTGACTACAGCGAGCGCACTCCGAAGAAGATGATCCGCGCCGCGCTGCGCGGGGCCCTGTCGGACCGGGCGCGCAACGGCCGCATCCACGCGGTCACGGAGCTGATCGAGGGCCAGACGCCGTCGACCAAGAGCGCCAAGGCGTTTCTCGCCACGCTCACCGATCGCAAGCACGTGCTGGTCGTGATCGGCCGGACCGACGAGACGGGCGCCAAGAGCGTGCGCAACCTCCCCGGCGTGCACGTGATCTCACCCGATCAGCTCAACACCCACGACGTGCTGAAGGCCGATGACGTGGTGTTCAGCGTGGAAGCGCTGAACAGCTACATCAGCGCGAATACCAAGAAGGACAAAGAGGAGGTGTCGGCCTGATGGCGACCGTCACTGACCCCCGCGACATCATCTTGTCCCCGGTCATCTCCGAGAAGTCCTACGGGTTGATCGAAGACAACGTGTACACGTTCATCGTGCACCCCGACTCGAACAAGACGCAGATCAAGATCGCGGTGGAGAAGATCTTCGGCGTCAAGGTCGATTCGGTGAACACCGCGAACCGGCAGGGCAAGCGCAAGCGCACCCGCACCGGCTACGGCAAGCGCAAGAACACCAAGCGCGCCATCGTGACGCTGGCCGCGGGCAGCAAGCCCATCGACCTGTTCGGAGCACCGGCTTGATTTGTTCAGGCCGGCGACGGAGGAAGACCTAGAGAATCATGGCAATTCGCAAGTACAAGCCGACGACCCCCGGTCGCCGCGGTGCCAGCGTCTCCGACTTCGCTGAGATCACGCGCGACCATCCGGAGAAGTCGCTGGTTCGGCCGCTGCACGGCAAGGGCGGTCGAAATGCCCACGGCCGCATCACGACACGGCACAAGGGCGGCGGGCACAAGCGCGCCTACCGGGTGATCGACTTCCGGCGCAACGACAAGGACGGTGTCAACGCCAAGGTCGCGCACATCGAGTACGACCCGAACCGCACCGCGAACATCGCGCTGCTGCACTACTTCGACGGCGAGAAGCGCTACATCATCGCCCCCGAGGGACTCAAGCAGGGCGCCATCGTGGAGTCGGGTCCCAACGCCGACATCAAGGCCGGCAACAACCTGCCGCTGCGCAACATCCCCGCGGGCACCCTGGTTCACGCGGTGGAGCTGCGTCCCGGTGGCGGCGCCAAGCTCGCCCGGTCCGCCGGCTCCAGCATCCAGTTGCTGGGCAAGGAAGGCACCTACGCCTCGCTGCGCATGCCGTCCGGTGAGATCCGCCGCGTCGACGTGCGCTGCCGCGCGACCGTCGGCGAGGTGGGCAACGCCGAGCAGGCGAACATCAACTGGGGTAAGGCCGGCCGCATGCGGTGGAAGGGTAAGCGCCCCACCGTCCGCGGTGTCGTGATGAACCCCGTCGACCACCCGCACGGCGGTGGTGAGGGTAAGACCTCCGGTGGTCGCCACCCGGTGAGCCCGTGGGGTAAGCCCGAGGGCCGGACCCGCAAGCCGAACAAGTCGAGCAACAAGCTCATCGTCCGACGCCGGCGCACCGGCAAGAAGCGCTAGGCCGCGGAAGGAGTAGCAGCGATGCCTCGTAGTTTGAAGAAGGGTCCGTTCGTCGACGACCATCTGCTCAAGAAGGTCGACGCTCAGAACGAGAAGAACACCAAGCAGGTCATCAAGACCTGGTCACGTCGGTCGACCATCATCCCCGACTTCATCGGGCACACCTTCGCGGTGCACGACGGCCGCAAGCACGTCCCGGTGTTCGTCACCGAGGCGATGGTCGGGCACAAGCTCGGCGAGTTCGCGCCGACCCGCACGTTCAAGGGTCACATCAAGGACGACCGGAAGGCTAAGCGCCGGTAATGAGTACGACGACTGAATATCCGACTGCCGTCGCCAAGGCGCGCTTCGTGCGCGTGTCGGCGACGAAGGCGCGCCGGGTCATCGACCTGGTGCGCGGCAAATCGGTGTCCGACGCGCTGGACATCCTGCGGTGGGCACCGCAGGCGGCCAGCGAGCCGGTCGCCAAGGTGATCGCGAGCGCCGCGGCCAATGCGCAGAACAACGAAGGCCTGGATCCGTCCACGCTCGTGGTCGCCACCGTCTACGCCGACGAGGGTCCGACCGCCAAGCGCATCCGGCCGCGCGCCCAGGGCCGCGCGTTCCGGATTCGCAAGCGCACCAGCCACATCACGGTGATCGTCGAATCCCGTCCGAGCCGCGAGCAGCGTGCCGGGCAGGCCTCGGCCGCCAGCGCACGTTCGCGTCGCGCGCAGGGCAGCAAGGCGGCAGCGGCGAAGAAGGCGCCGGCGAGCAAGGCTCCGGCGAGCAAGGCTGAGACTGAGGCGCCCGCCAAGAAGGCACCGGCCAAGAAGGCCGCCCCGGCCAAGAAGGCGGCCGCCAAGAAGGCTGAAGCTTCCGAATCGAAGGAGGGCTCGGAGTAGTGGGCCAGAAAATCAATCCCCACGGCTTCCGACTCGGTATCACCACCGACTGGAAGTCCCGGTGGTACGCCGACAAGCAGTACAAGGACTACGTCAAGGAAGATGTGGCGATCCGACGGCTGCTGGCCACCGGTCTCGAGCGCGCAGGCATCGCCGATGTGGAGATCGAAAGGACTCGCGACAGAGTTCGAGTCGACATCCACACCGCTCGCCCGGGCATCGTGATCGGCCGCCGCGGCACCGAAGCCGACCGCATCCGCGCCGACCTGGAGAAGCTGACCGGTAAGCAGGTGCAGCTGAACATCCTCGAGGTGAAAAACCCTGAGTCGCAAGCTCAGTTGGTGGCACAAGGTGTCGCCGAGCAGCTTTCGAACCGCGTGGCGTTCCGCCGCGCCATGCGCAAGGCGATCCAGTCGGCGATGCGCCAGCCCAACGTCAAGGGCATCCGGGTGCAGTGCTCGGGCCGTCTCGGCGGCGCCGAGATGAGCCGCTCCGAGTTCTACCGCGAAGGCCGCGTGCCGCTGCACACGCTGCGCGCCGACATCGACTACGGCCTGTACGAGGCGAAGACGACGTTCGGTCGCATCGGCGTGAAGGTGTGGATCTACAAGGGCGACATCGTCGGTGGCAAGCGCGAGCTGGCGGCCGCGGTGCCGGCGGGCTCGGATCGGCCACGCCGCGAACGTCCTTCGGGTACTCGGCCGCGCCGTAGCGGCGCATCGGGCACCACCGCGACGAGCACGGAGGCCGGCCGCGCCGCCACCGAAGCTGCGCCCGCCGCCGCCGAGGCAGCTGCGGGAACCGAAGCCGCGGCCGGTGCTGCGGCGGAGACGACTGAAAAGACGGAGAGCTAGACAATGCTGATTCCCCGCAAGGTCAAGCACCGCAAGCAACATCACCCGAGGCAGCGCGGCATCGCCAGCGGTGGCACCACGGTGAGCTTCGGTGACTACGGCATCCAGGCACTGGAGCACGCCTACATCACCAACCGGCAGATCGAGTCCGCGCGTATCGCGATCAACCGGCACATCAAGCGTGGCGGCAAGGTGTGGATCAACATCTTCCCGGACCGTCCGCTGACCAAGAAGCCGGCCGAAACCCGCATGGGTTCGGGTAAGGGTTCGCCGGAGTGGTGGGTGGCCAACGTCAAGCCGGGTCGCGTGCTGTTCGAGCTGAGCTACCCCGACGAGGCGACCGCCCGGGCAGCGCTGACCCGCGCGATCCACAAGCTGCCGATCAAGGCACGCATCGTTACCCGAGAGGAGCACTTCTGATGGCAGTGGGAGTGACGCCGGGCGAACTGCGCGAGCTGACCGACGACGAGTTGAAGGATCGGCTGCGCGAGTCCAAGGAAGAGTTGTTCAACCTGCGCTTCCAGATGGCGACCGGCCAGTTGTCCAACAACCGCCGGCTTCGCACGGTGCGTCAGGAGATCGCGCGCGTGTACACCGTGCTGCGTGAACGTGAGTTGGGTCTGGCCTCCGGACCCGTTGGTGAGGATTCGTAATGGCGCAAAAAGCAGAACAGACCAAGGGACCCAAGCGCACCCCGCGCAAGGAAGAGCAGCGGGGCCGCCGCAAGACGGCCATCGGGTACGTGGTGTCGGACAAGATGCAGAAGACCATCGTGGTCGAGCTGGAAGATCGTAAGAGCCATCCGCTGTACGGCAAGATCATCCGCACCACCAAGAAGGTCAAGGCGCACGACGAGAATGACGTCGCGGGCATCGGCGACCGCGTGTCGCTGATGGAGACCCGCCCGTTGTCGGCGACCAAGCGCTGGCGGCTCGTGGAGATCCTCGAAAAGGCCAAGTAGCCCTATTCAGCCGAAAGCCCCCGCAACGCGGGGGCTTTCGCGTCCCGCCGACTCGGACATCGCGGGTGATCGCAACGAAGACGACTTCAATCTTCCACGGGGCGCAGCACCGCCAGTAGGGTCAGCACCAGGATCTTGAAGTCCAGGTGTAGCGACCAGTTGTCGATGTAATAGTTGTCCCATTCGGCCCGGTCAGCAATTGAGGTCCGTCCCCGAAGGCCGTGCACTTGAGCCCAGCCCGTGACGCCTGCCTTCACCCTGTGCCGCTCGCCGTAGCGCCGTACGTGCATCTCGAACAACTCGACGAACTCGGGGCGTTCGGGACGCGGGCCGACCAGACTCATTTCCCCGCGCAGCACATTGAACAGTTGAGGCAGCTCATCCAGCGACGCCTTGCGCATGATCTTGCCTATCCGAGTGCGCCGATCATCGCCCTCCACTCCGCCAGGTGCCGCCCCTGTCTCCAATTCAAAACTCGCCTCGGCCGGATCCTGGCGGCGCATAGTGCGAAATTTCAGGCAGCGGAAGACTTTTCCGTCGCGTCCGATCCGCTCCTGACCGAAGAAGATCGGCCCGGGCGAACTGAGTCTTACCGCGAGCATCAGCACGATCAACAGAGGAGAGACGAGCACCAGGCCGACCAGGGCAGCCGCCCGGTCGAGGACGTGCTTGACGGCGAACTGCCAACCTTTTGGATCCACGCGGGCTAGCACCATCAGAGGTATGCCGCCCAGGTGCTCGATCCTGGTGCCGCTGCCGACGGCGTCCATCAACCGGGGCACAACATGAACCCGCATTCCGAGCTGCTGGCCCTGATGGGCGGTCCGCGCCAATTGCTCGTCAGACAACGTCGACGGCGCGATGAGGAGCTCCTCGGCGCGGCAGTAGCGCGCGGCGCTCTCGAGATTGCCCGTGGTGCCCAGGTACGGCACCCCGGATTCCTCTGCGTCAGTTGGCCGTACATCGTCCAGCATGCCTGCGGGCCAGAGGCCGTAGTCCGGCACCTGGCGCATCCGGGAGATGAGCTGATGGGCGATCGGGCCGGAGCCGACGATGAGCGCCGGCACACCAACATGGAACTTGCGTCGTAGCCAGCGGTTGATCAACGACCTGAGCAGGCGGACCGCCGGGATGAGAATGGCCGCGCATACCCAGATCCGCAAGACAATCTCGCTGGGACGGACATAGGGGACGACAACGTCGCCGGCCTCGAAGCGAGGCACAAGCAGCAGCATGATCGTCAACGTCGCCAGAGCGGCCACTGCGATTGACGTCTCCACCGGTTCGAAGTCGTCGAGAAATCCGTCGTTGAGCTTTTGCCGGTATAGCGACCGGGTGGCCAACGCGAAAACCACTACCGGCACGAAGATCCACGAATACAGGGCGATGTTGCGCTCTTGCTCCAGCTCGCCCGGGATCCACCAATGGGCCAGGAGTACCGCGATGGCGGCGTACAGAGCATCGACCACCACGGTGATCATCGAGTACCACGGGTCGGTGCGAATGCGTTCGAGCCAGCGCGGCAGCGTCGGGACGCCGATTTGGACCGGTTCCGGCGTGGCCTCCAGTCGCGGGATCGTGGGACGGCTAATTGACGGGTCCGTCGTCGAACGCGCGTCTAGCTGCATCTTCAACCCCCCGAACGGAACAGTGGCAACCAATCCTAGATGCGCCGCGGCGAGGCAGACAGCCGAATGAGCGGCTCGGTCGCATCTTTGCCCGTCGCAGGGACGGCTGCCCCACCCGCGGAGAAACCGGGAGACGTCTTACTGGCTCGAAGCAGGCATTGGACCGAAAATTCGCTCGGCGGCGAGTTGCGCCAGATCACTCAAGACCTGGACGTGGCCGGTGCCCCACAGTCGTGGCTTGCTGTCGAATACGCAAAGCGTGCCGATGGCGTTTCCGTCGTGATCGTTCAGGGGTATGCCGAGATAGGCGATGACCGCACCGCTGCGCACCACCGGATGATTCCTGAAAACCGGGTCACTTCTTGCATCTTCGAGAACCAACGGCGTGCCGGCGGCGACTGCGAACTGACAGATGGATTGGTCCAGTGGCGTCTGACTTTCCTGGACTGACAAATCGCCCAGTCCCGCAGTGCTCTTGAAGAATTGCCGGTTGGCGTCTACCAGCGACAATGCCGCGAACGGGACATCCAGCGCGTCGGCGGCTGCGCGGGTGATCCGGTCGTAGACCTCTTCCGGCGGCGTATCGAGCAGCCCGGTGGCACGAACAGAGCGCAGCCGATCGGGGTCGGCTATCACAGCCGATACGTCCGGCATCAAGTCGGTATCGAGCACCCCGCATTCGGAGAGGTGGTCGAGAAGTTCCCTGGTCGACGTCTTGTCGGTTCGCACCTTGTCGGCCATCATTTGTCTGGCCACGGCACGCGCGACATAGGTATCGCGGTCCTCGCCTGCGTTGCGGGCACATTCTTCGAGCGAGCGGTTCAGCCAGTCATCGAATCCCGGCAACGACGTAGACACGTAGGGAACGGTATCCGAATTGCGCGGCTGACTTCACATATTGACGGGCGCGTTTGAGACGATACGGCTCGCTCGACTGCGAGCAACTCGCCCGCGTTCCGCTAGCCGATCCGGGCGGCGATACCGTCGAGCAATTGGTTCAAACCCGAACGGAATTGCGCATGGGGATCGTCATCCGTTCGGTCGAACACACCGTCCTGCAACGCCGCCGCGAGCGCGGGAAACTGCTCCGGCTCGACCAGCCTGCGCAGCAAGGCCGGATAGTCGGGCCAGTCCACGCTGCCCGCCTCGATGTCCAACGCGGCCGCACCGCGGACGAAGTGCAGAACCGCCATCACGGCGGTGAGCTTGTCGCGTTCGGCGAGCCCGGTGTCGCCCAGCGCTGCGAGTCCGGCGTCCAGCCATGCCAGCTGGCCGGGGTCCACAGGTGCGCCCGCGGCCGCTGCCTGCAGGATCCACGGGTGGCAGTGATAGACCTCCCACAGTCCGACCGCCCAGTTCGTCAGTGCGGCAGCCCAATTCGTCGTATCCATCGACGGTGGGGGGCCGGGAGCAGCGGAGAGCATGAACATCACCAGCTCGTCCTTGTTCGCGACGTGCCGGTACAGCGACATCGTGCCGCAGCCGAGGCGCTCGGCCAGTCGCGCCATCGACAAGGCCGCCAGCCCCTCGGCATCGGCCAGTTCGATGGCCGCGCGCACGATCCGTTCCCGGGTCAGCCCCCTGGACCGCCCGGGCGCGCTCGGCTCGTGCCAGAGAATCCGCAGCGCGCGGGGCAGTGGTTCGCTCATCGATCGCCAGCCTAAACGACTGGACAACGCTAGCGTATGCCGTACGCTTGTTGCGTATGTCATACGCATCAAGTGCCCGCCCGCGCTGGCTCGCAGCCGTGCTCGCGGTCGTCGTCGCGGGGTTTCTCGCTTTCTCTCTTCCGCCTTATTTCGCCGGCGGCACGCGCGTGCCCGCCACCTTCCCGCTGCACTACCCGCTGTTGGTGATCCACGTGATGCTCGCCGGCGTCGCGATGGTCGCCGCCGTCGTGCAGATCTGGCCCCGCCTGCGGGCCCGTCGTCCGGCGCTGCACCGGCGGTGCGGTCGCATCTACGTCGCCGCCGCCATCCCAGCGGCCGCGTCTGCGATGGTGATCGGGGCAGCCACCCCGTTCGGGCCGTTGCTCGCGGTGAGCAACGTCGTGCTCGCGGCCCTGTGGTTGTGGTTCACGGTGAACGGCTTCCTCGCCGCACGGCAGCGACGCCTGTCCGTGCACCGCCGCCACATGGTGCGCAGCGCGACGCTGGCGCTGTCGGTCATTACCAACCGGATCTGGACGCCGATCATCTTCGTAACGTGTCAACCGTTGCAGGACAGCGTTTTTGGTGGCAATCCGGAGCACTTCCTGTGGTTCGTCGCCGGCCTCGGGGGATGGCTGGGCTGGACCGTCCCGCTGGGAATCGTGCAGTGGTGGTTGATCAGGCGGCCATTAATGGCGTCGTCGTCAATTCGTCGGCTGACGGAGACGTCGCGGGTGTAATCTCCGGCCAACTGCGAGGCGACACGGGACGAGGCAGAGCATGGCTACCGAATTCAACGGCAGGATCGAACTCGATATCCGTGACTCCGAACCGGACTGGGGCCCGTACGCCGCACCGACGGCCCCGGACGATGCACCCAATGTGCTCTACATCGTCTGGGACGACACCGGGATCGCCACCTGGGACTGTTTCGGCGGTCTGGTCGAGATGCCGACGATGAGCCGCATCGCCGAACGCGGTGTCCGGCTGTCGCAGTTCCACACCACCGCGCTCTGCTCGCCGACCCGCGCGTCCCTGTTGACCGGTCGAAATCCGACGACGGTCGGCATGGCGACCATCGAGGAGTTCACCGACGGCTTCCCCGGTTGCAACGGGCGCATACCATTCGACACCGCGCTGTTGCCGGAGGTGCTCGCCGAACACGGATACAACACCTACTGTGTCGGGAAATGGCACCTGACGCCGCTTGAAGAGTCCAATCTGGCGTCGACCAAACGACATTGGCCGCTGGCGCGGGGCTTCGAGCGGTTCTACGGCTTCATGGGCGGCGAGACCGACCAGTGGTATCCAGACCTGGTCTACGACAACCATCCCGTGGCGCCGCCGGCGACTCCGGAGGACGGCTACCACCTGTCGAAGGACCTGGCGGACAAGACCATCGAGTTCATCCGCGACGCGAAGGTCATCGCGCCCGACAAACCGTGGTTCTCCTACGTCTGCCCCGGAGCCGGGCACGCGCCGCACCACGTCTTCAAGGAGTGGGCCGACCGGTACGCCGGCAAGTTCGACATGGGTTATGAGCGGTACCGCGAGATGGTGCTCGAGAAGCAGAAGGCGCTCGGTATCGTGCCTGCCGACACCGAACTCTCGCCGATCAATCCGTACCGAGATGTGAAGGGCCCCAACGGCGAACCGTGGCCGGCTCAAGACACGGTACGGCCCTGGGACGAACTCGGTGACGACGAGAAGCGAGTCTTCGCCCGCATGGCCGAAGTGTTCGCCGGCTTCCTGTCCTACACCGACGCCCAGATCGGGCGCATTCTCGACTATCTGGAGCAATCGGGTCAGCTCGACAACACGATCGTCGTCGTCATCTCCGACAACGGCGCCAGTGGAGAGGGTGGCCCGAACGGCTCGGTCAACGAGGTCAAGTTCTTCAACGGATACATCGACACCGTCGAGGAGAGCCTGCGACTGCTCGACAACCTCGGCGGTCCCGAGACGTACAACCACTATCCAACCGGCTGGGCGATGGCGTTCAATACGCCCTACAAACTGTTCAAGCGCTACGCGTCACACGAGGGTGGGATCGCCGATCCGGCGATCATCTCATGGCCCAAAGGCATTGCGGCACATGGTGAAGTACGCGACGACTACATCAACGTCTGCGATGTCACGCCGACGATCTACGAACTGCTCGGTATCACCCCGCCCGAAACGGTCAAGGGAGTGGCGCAGAAGCCGCTGGACGGTGTGAGTTTCAGGCAGATACTGGATGACTCGTCGGCATCGACCGACAAGCAGACGCAGTTCTACACGATGCTCGGTACCCGGGGTATCTGGCACGACGGCTGGTTCGCCAACACGGTTCACGCCGCATCCCCTGCCGGGTGGTCGCACTTCGACAGCGACCGCTGGGAACTGTTCCACATCGAGGCCGACCGCAGTCAGTGCCACGACCTGGCGGCCGAAAACCCGGAGAAACTCGAAGAACTCAAGGCGCTGTGGTTCGCCGAGGCCGACAAGTACAACGGGTTGCCGCTCGGCGACCTGAACATCTTCGACACGATCTCGCGATGGCGGCCTCATCTCGCGGGCCGGCGTGACTCGTACCTCTACTACCCGGGCACGGCCGACGTCGGCATGGGCGCGGCGGTCGAGATCCAGGGCCGGTCGTTCTCGGCGATGGCCGAGGTGACCGTCGAAACCCCCGGCGTCGAAGGCGTGGTGTTCAAACACGGCGGCGCCCACGGCGGACATGTGATGTTCGTCCAGGACGGGCGGCTGCACTACGTCTACAACTTCCTGGGCGAGGAAGAGCAGGAGTTGTCGTCGCCGGGTGCAGTGCCGATGGGGCGCCACACCCTCGGAGTCGCGTACGTGCGTACCGGAACGGTGGAGGGCAGTCACACCCCGATAGGGGATGCCGCGCTGTACATCGACGTCGAACAGGTCGCCGCGCTGACCGGGATGCGTGTGCATCCGGGGACGTTCGGGCTCGCCGGTGCCAGCCTGAGCGTCGGCCGCAACACCGGCTCGCCGGTCTCGCGCTCGTACAAGGCACCCTTCGCGTTCACCGGCGGCACCATCGCCCAGGTGAACATCGACGTCTCGGGCAAGCCGTATGCGGATCTGGAGAAGGAGTTCGCGCGGGCTTTCGCGAAGGATTGAGGTCTGCTCGTCATACCCTGGCTTCATGCTCACCGAGCTCGTCGAGCTGCCGGGGGGATCTTTCCGGATGGGTTCGACGAAGTTCTATCCCGAAGAGGCGCCCGCGCACACCGTCCACGTGTCCGCGTTCGCCGTCGATCGCCATCCCGTCACGAATGCGCAGTACGCCGAGTTCGTCGCCGCGACCGGCTACCGAACCGTCGCCGAAGAAGCCCCGGACCCGCGTCTCTATCCCGGGGCCGCGCCGCAGGATCTGGTTGCGGGGGCGCTGGTGTTCCGGCCGACGCCCGGGCCGGTGGACCTGCGCGACTGGCGGCAATGGTGGCGCTGGACGCCTGGGGCCGACTGGCGGCACCCGTTCGGGCCCGACAGCGGCAACCGCACTTTCGCGGACCGACTCGACCACCCCGTCGTGCAGATCGCCTATCCCGACGCCGCGGCCTACGCCCGGTGGGCCGGGCGCCGGCTGCCCACCGAGGCGGAATGGGAGTACGCGGCGCGCGGCGGGGCCATCACCACGTACCCGTGGGGCGAGGAGGCGGCTCCCGACGGTCGGCTGATGGCCAACACCTGGCAGGGCAGGTTCCCCTACCGCAACACCGGTGCGCGGGGGTGGGTAGGAACCTCGCCGGTCGGCACCTTCCCGCCGAACGGGTTCGGACTGGTCGACATGATCGGCAACGTCTGGGAGTGGACGACGACGCAGTTCTTTGCCCACCACCGCCTCGATCAGCCGGTCAAGGCGTGTTGCGCGCCGAGCGGCCGCGCGGACCCGAACGTGAACCAAGCCCTCAAGGGCGGTTCGCATCTGTGCGCTCCCGAGTACTGCCTTCGCTACCGACCGGCCGCCCGTTCGCCGCAATCGCAGGACAGCGCGACCAGCCACATCGGCTTCCGCTGCGTCGCCGACCTGTAGCGGGTTCTCACCGCCCGCGAGCGACCGCTCCCGTACATGGAGAGACGGCGTGTCGGCGTACAGACGCGGTCGGTCGCGGCAATGGCACGGATTTGGTTTCCCGCAGGTCGTCCCATAGAATCAGGCGGTTGCCTTGGGCAGACCTCGGCCAGCCTTCGTGGCAGGCCCCGCGTGCTCTTCGGTGACAGCAAGACCGCGCACGTCCAGGTCGGTATCTGGCGTGCAGACAAAAACCAGGTCGAGGAGATCGAGTGATTCAGCAGGAATCGCGGCTGAAGGTCGCCGACAACACGGGTGCCAGGGAGATCCTGTGCATCCGCGTGCTCGGCGGCTCGTCGCGGCGCTATGCCGGCATCGGCGATGTCATCGTGGCGACCGTCAAGGAAGCCATTCCCGGCGGCAACGTCAAGCGTGGCGAGATCGTCAAGGCCGTCGTCGTGCGCACCGTCAAGGAGCGCCGTCGTGCCGACGGCAGCTACATCAAGTTCGACGAGAACGCCGCCGTCATCATCAAGCCCGACAACGATCCGCGTGGCACGCGCATCTTCGGCCCGGTCGGCCGGGAACTGCGCGAGAAGCGCTTCATGAAGATCGTCTCGCTCGCTCCGGAGGTGTTGTAGATGAAGGTCCACAAGGGCGACACCGTCCTGGTCATCTCCGGCAAGGACAAGGGCGCCAAGGGCAAGGTCCTGGTCGCCTACCCGGCCCGCAACAAGGTGCTCGTCGAGGGCGTCAACCGGATCAAGAAGCACACCGCGGTGTCGAGCAACGAGCGCGGCGCGCAGTCCGGCGGCATCGTCACCCAGGAGGCGCCGATCGACGCCTCCAACGTGATGGTCGTCGACTCCGACGGCAAGCCCACCCGCGTCGGGTTCCGGGTTGACGACGAGACCGGCAAGAAGGTCCGCATCGCCAAGACCAACGGCAAGGACATCTGATGACTACTGCTGAAAAGACCCTGCCTCGCCTCAAGCAGCGCTACCGCGAGGAGATCAGGACCGCGCTGCAAAAAGAGTTCGGCTACGGCAACGTCATGCAGATCCCCGGCGTGGTCAAGGTCGTCGTCAACATGGGTGTCGGCGACGCCGCCCGCGACGCCAAGCTGATCAACGGTGCGGTCAACGACCTGGCACTGATCACCGGTCAGAAGCCGGAGATCCGCCGGGCACGTAAGTCGATCGCCCAGTTCAAATTGCGTGAGGGTATGCCGATCGGCGCGCGCGTCACGCTGCGGGGCGACCGCATGTGGGAGTTCCTCGACCGGC
Source organism: Mycobacterium sp. IS-3022 (assembly GCF_001500065.1). Classification (GTDB taxonomy): domain Bacteria; phylum Actinomycetota; class Actinomycetes; order Mycobacteriales; family Mycobacteriaceae; genus Mycobacterium. The sequence goes on along the minus strand of NZ_LQIN01000045.1, from coordinate 131,161 downwards.
TGATCTCCATCGCACTGCCGCGTATCCGCGACTTCCGCGGGCTGTCGCCCAAGCAGTTCGACGGCACCGGGAACTACACCTTCGGCCTGACCGAGCAGTCGGTGTTCCACGAGATCGACGTGGATTCGATCGACCGGCCCCGTGGCATGGACATCACCGTCGTCACCTCGGCGACGACCGACGACGAAGGCCGAGCGCTGCTGCGGGCGCTGGGCTTTCCGTTCAAGGAGAACTGAGTAATGGCAAAGAAGGCACTGGTCAACAAGGCCAACAAGAAGCCGAAGTTCAAGGTGCGCGCCTACACTCGCTGCCAGCGCTGCGGCCGCCCCCACGCCGTCTTCCGCAAGTTCGGCCTGTGCCGGATCTGCCTGCGCGAGATGGCCCACGCCGGCGAACTGCCCGGTGTGCAGAAGAGCAGCTGGTAATCCAGCCAACCGACCAGACCAACCAAACAGGTTGCGGCAGGCCCGACTCCAGGCTCTGGGACCGGGAACCACCGCGAGAAAGGTGAGCCGGCTGTCATGACCATGACGGACCCGATCGCAGACTTCTTGACCCGTCTGCGCAACGCCAATTCGGCGTATCACGACGAGGTGACGCTGCCCCACTCCAAGATCAAGGCCAACATCGCCGAGATCCTGAAGAAAGAGGGCTACATCGCCGACTACCGCACCGAGGATGCGCGGGTGGGCAAGTCGCTTGTCGTGCAACTGAAGTACGGCCCCAGCCGGGAGCGAAGCATCGCCGGGCTGCGCCGGGTGTCCAAGCCCGGCCTGCGGGTGTACGCGAAATCCACCAATCTGCCGCGGGTCCTGGGCGGCCTCGGCGTGGCGATCATCTCCACGTCGTCGGGCCTCCGAACCGACCGCCAGGCAGCCCAAGAGGGCGTGGGCGGCGAAGTCCTCGCATACGTGTGGTAGGGGAGTAGAGCTCAAATGTCGCGTATTGGAAAGCAACCGGTCCCGGTTCCCGCCGGGGTCGATGTGTCGATCGACGGGCAGAACGTGTCGGTCAAGGGGCCCAAGGGCACCCTCGAACTGGCGGTCGCCGAGCCGATCAAGGTGGCGCGCGACGACGACGGCGCCATCCTGGTGACCCGCCCCGACGACGAGCGGCGCAGCCGTTCGCTGCACGGATTGTCACGCACGCTGGTGTCGAACCTGATCACCGGCGTCACCGAGGGTTACACCACCAAGATGGAGATCTTCGGCGTCGGCTACCGCGTGCAACTCAAGGGTTCCAACCTCGAGTTCGCGCTCGGCTACAGCCACCCCGTTACGATCAACGCCCCCGAGGGTGTGACGTTCGCGGTGGAGACGCCGACGAAGTTCTCGATCTCGGGCATCGACAAGCAGAAGGTCGGCCAGGTCGCGGCGAACATCCGCCGCCTGCGGAAGAGCGATCCCTACAAGGGCAAGGGCATCCGCTACGAGGGTGAGCAGATCCGCCGCAAGGTCGGAAAGACAGGTAAGTAAGAAATGGCTGCGAAGACTGAGGCGCCGACGACGCGTAAGCCCGTGGGGCAGAACATCTCCGAGACCCGGCGGGTGGCGCGGTTGCGTCGGCACGCGCGGTTGCGCAAGAAGATCTCCGGTACGGCCGAAGTGCCGCGGTTGGTGGTCAACCGTTCGTCGCGGCACATCCACGTGCAGTTGGTGAACGACCTCAACGGCACCACGCTGGCCGCCGCTTCGTCGACCGAAGCCGATGTGCGGGCGGTCGACGGCGACAAGAAGGCCCACAGCGTGCGGGTCGGCCAGCTGATCGCCGAGCGCGCGAAAGCCGCGGGGATCGGGAAGGTCGTGTTCGACCGCGGTGGCTACACCTACGGCGGACGGATCGCGGCGCTTGCCGATGCGGCGCGCGAAGGCGGGCTGGAATTCTGATGACTCACAACGGAAGGACTGCATGATGGCCGAACAGGCAACTGCCGGCGGCCCCCCGGAAGGTCGTGGCTCGCGAGGTGACCGCGACGGCCGTGGCCGCCGCGATGACCGTGGCGGTCGTGGCCGCGACGGCGGCGACAAGAGCAACTACCTCGAGCGCGTCGTTTCGATCAACCGCGTGTCCAAGGTGGTCAAGGGTGGCCGCCGGTTCAGCTTCACCGCGCTGGTGATCGTCGGCGACGGTAAAGGCATGGTCGGCGTCGGCTACGGCAAGGCCAAGGAAGTTCCGGCTGCCATCGCCAAGGGCGTCGAAGAGGCCCGCAAAAACTTCTTCCGGGTCCCGCTGATCGGCGGCACCATCACCCACCCGGTGCAGGGCGAAGCCGCCGCCGGTGTCGTGATGCTGCGCCCGGCCAGCCCCGGTACCGGTGTGATCGCCGGCGGCGCCGCTCGCGCGGTGTTGGAATGCGCTGGCGTGCACGACATCCTGGCCAAGTCGCTGGGCAGCGACAACGCGATCAACGTGGTGCATGCCACCGTCGCCGCGCTCAAGCTGCTGCAGCGTCCGGAAGAGGTCGCGGCCCGGCGCGGGCTGCCGATCGAGGACGTCGCGCCGGCGGGCATGCTGCGGGCGCGGCGCGAGGCTGAGGCGCTTGCCGCGTCGGCCGCACGTGAAGGGTCGGCGTAACCATGGCAGAGCTCAAGATCACCCAGGTGCGTAGCACCATCGGTGCGCGCTGGAAGCAGCGGGAGAGCCTGCGGTCGTTGGGGCTGCGGAAGATCCGCCAGTCCGTCGTCCGTGAGGACAACGCGCAGACGCGCGGTCTGATCAAGACCGTGCACCACCTCGTGAAAGTAGAGGCGGTCGAGACCAAATGACACCCATCAAATTGCATGACCTGAAGCCGGCCCCCGGCTCGAAGACCGCCAAGACCCGCGTGGGTCGCGGTGAGGGCTCCAAGGGCAAGACGGCGGGTCGCGGCACCAAGGGCACCAAGGCCCGCAAGAACGTCCCCGCGACGTTCGAGGGCGGGCAGATGCCGATCCACATGCGGCTGCCCAAGCTGAAGGGCTTCCGCAACCGGTTCCGCACCGAGTACGAGGTCGTCAACGTCGGCGACATCAACAAGCTGTTCCCGAAGGGCGGCGACGTCGGAGTCGACGAGCTGGTGGCCGCGGGTGCGGTGCGCAAGAACACGTTGGTGAAGGTGCTGGGCGACGGCAAGCTCACCGTGAAGGTGAACGTCACTGCGCACAAGTTCAGCGGTAGCGCCCGCGAGAAGATCTCCGCCGCAGGCGGTTCCGCGACCGAGCTCTGATCTCAGCGGTCGGTTCCCGCGCAAGCGGGGGACGAGAGCCCCGCACGCCGTGACGGCGTGGCGGGGCTTTCTGTTTCCGCGCTACGGCTTCCACTCGAAACAGCCGACACCCGGCACGCAGCCGCCGCCGCCCGACGGTCCGCCGTGGCCGCAGACGCCGTTGGCCGTGCAGCCACCGCCTCCGTCCGCACCGCCGTGACCGCATGTCCCGTCGGCGGTGCACCCGCTGTAGTCGGGGCCTTGCGACAACGGGACGATCGACGCTTGTGCTGCAGCACCGTAGGTTTCGCCGGCGGCCACCGGCGCCGCGGCGATCGCGGCCGCAGCCACCAACACCGCCGGTGCGATGAGTCTCATCTTGATCGTCATGGTTTCGGTTCTACCATTCATGATCAACAAGTTAAAGCATCTAATCGTCAGCAATCGCGGTGACAGGCCCGGTCGATCCGGCGTCGGTAGGCTCGCAGCATGCCTGCATTCCTGCCCGGACTACCGGGCTTGCCCGGTCCCGACACCTTGCGCGCGCTGACCCGGCGCGTCGACACCGCCCGCCACAACGGCGTGCCGAACGGGTGCGTGCTCGAACTCGACCTGCTGTCTGTCCCCGAGGAAACCGGCGGGTTCGACCCGTTCGCCTTGCTGGCCGGCGCCGGCAAGCCCCTGCTGCTCGGGGAGGCCGTCGCGGCGATTCACCGGGCGGCCGAGGACACCAGGGTCGCGGGGTTGATTGCGCGGGTGCAGTATCCCCTCGCCCCTGCAGGTCCGGTGCAGGAATTGCGCTCGGCCATCGCCGCGTTCAGCGATGTGAAGCCCTCGCTGGCGTGGGCGGAGACCTACCCTGGGACGCTTTCTTACTACCTGGCGACGGCATTTCGGGAAATCTGGTTGCAGCCGTCGGGCACCGTGGGGTTGGTCGGATTCGCCACCAACGCGCTGTTCCTACGCGGCGCGCTGGAGAAGGCTGGTCTCGAGGCGGAACTCGTCGCTCGCGGCGAATACAAGTCCGCGGCGAACCGTTTCACGCAGGACCACTACACCGATGCCCATCGCGAAGCAGACTCGCGGGTCATCCAGAGCTTGCACGAACAGGTGCTGCGGGCGGTGTCGGACTCGCGCCACATCGAGCCTGACGAGGTCAACGCGCTCGCGGACCGGGCACCGCTGCTGCGTGACGATGCGGTTGCCGCTCGCCTGATCGACCGGATAGGTTTCCGCGACGAGGCCTACGCCCGGATCACCGAACTGGTTGGCGCGCCGGAGATCACAAACGCCGACGCGGACTCCGATGACGCGCCCCCGCGGTTGTACCTGTCGCGATACGCGCGCGCCACCGCCGAACGCCATGCCCTACCGACACCGCCCATCCCGGGACGAAAGACCAAGGCGACGATCGCGGTGGTGACAGTGCACGGACCGATTGTCAGTGGGCGAGGTGGTCCGCGGCCGCTGCTGGGCGGCTCGAGCGTCGGCGGTGACACCATCGCCGCGGCGCTGCGGGAGGTGGGCGCCGACGACGACGTGTCTGCGGTCGTGCTCAGGGTCGACACACCGGGCGGATCCATCAACGGTTCGGAGACGATCTGGCGCGAGGTGGCCCGGATACGTGACAAGGGCAAGCCGGTGGTCGCGTCGATGGGCGCGATCGCGGCGTCGGGCGGCTACTACGTGTCGATGGCCGCCGACGAGATCGTCGCCAATCCCGGCACGATCACGGGATCGATTGGCGTGGTGGCGGGCAAATTCGTCGCTCGTGAACTCAAGGGCCGGCTCGGAATCGGCTTCGACTCGGTGCGCACCAACGCGAACGCGGATGTCTGGTCGATCAACGAGCCGTTCAGCGACGAGCAACGCGCGCAATTGGACGCCGAAACCGACTTGTATTACGGGGATTTCGTCGAACGCGTGGCGGAGGGCCGCTCGATGAGCGTCACGGAGGTCGATGCGATCGCGCGCGGCCGGGTGTGGACCGGTGCCGACGCGCTCGAGCGCGGCTTGGTCGACCACCTCGGCGGGCTGCGCGAGGCGGTGACCCGGGCCAAGGTGCGGGCCGGCTTGGATCCCGACGCCGACGTGCGCATCGTCGGATATCCGGGCTCGTCGCTACTGGACCGGTTGCGGCCCAAGCCGTCATCGCAACCCGCCGCGGCGTCGGTGCCGGAGGCCGTTGCCGCACTGCTCGGTCGCTCGGTGGCGCAGGTCGTCAGTGAAGCCGAGCGATCGCTGAGCGGGGTCAGCGCGCTCTTGCCGGGCGACTACCGCTTCTAACGCCAGCATCAGAAACACGCGCGCTCGCGAAGAAGTCAACTCGGGTTGGTACGCAGGTAGTTGTAAACCGCGGCGAAGTTCGCGTTCACCTCGTCAGGAATCGACACGGGCCCGCCGAGAGCTCTTGCGCCCCAGGCGATCTGGGCGGTCCGCTCGACGAGTGCGGTGACGTGCAGCGCCTTGTCCGGCCGGGGCGCAACGGCGACTAGGCCGTGGTTGGCGATCAGCGCTGCGGCGCGGCCCTCCAACGCCTTGACGGCATTGTGGCCGACGTCCGGTGTGCCAGATGCCGCGTAGTCCGCACAGCGGATGTCCCCGCCGCAGTAGACAGCGAACTCGTCTACGCAGGCGGGGATCGGCTGGCGCGCAACCGCGAACATCGTCGCCCACACCGGATGGCTGTGAATGACGCTGCCGATGTCGTCGAATGCCCGGTAGCAGGCCAGGTGCAGTGCCATCTCCGTGGACGGCGTGCGGCCGTCCTTGGCTGTGACCACGGCGCCTTCGGGGTCGACGAGCACGAGGTCGTCGAGTGCCATGTCGTGATAGTCCACCGACGACGGCGTGATCACGATGTTGCCGTCCTCGCGACGGGCGGAGATGTTGCCCGCGGTACCTTCCACCAGGCCGCGGCGCAACATGTCTTTCGCGGCGGCGAGCACGGCGTCCTCGGGGTGGTCGACGAACTTCATGAGCTGAGCACTTCCGGGTTGACGATGTGGGCGGGTGTGCGCCCGGACAGGAGCGACTCGAGGTCGTCGGCGACCATCTGCGCCTGCCGTACCTCAGTGTTCCAGGTGGCGCCGCCGATGTGAGGCGTGAGCACGACATTGGCCATGCCGGTCAGCGGATGGTCGACGGGCAGCCATTCGCCGGCGAAGTGGTCAAGGCCTGCCGCGCCCACCTTGCCGCTGTGCAACGCGGCGACCAGCGCGTCCGTGTCGTGCAGCTGCGCGCGGGCGGTATTGAGGAACACCGCGCCGTCGCGCATCGCGGCGAACTGCTCGGGGCCGATCATCCGCTCGGTCTCCTCGGTGACAGGCGCGTGCAGCGAGACGATGTCGGCGTCGGCCAACAACTGGTCCAGGGTGTGGCCGGCCTCGTCGTTGTAGGGGTCGCAGGCGATCACGTTCACGCCGAGGCCTTCCAGTCGCCATCGCAGCGCTCGGGCGACCGCTCCGAGTCCAACCAGTCCGGCGGTCTGGCCGGCGATCTCCCATGCCCGCAAGCGTTGGTAGGGCAAGGTGCCATCGCGGAATATCTCGCCGGCGCGGACATCCGCGTCGGCGGTCAGCACGTGGCGCGTCGCGGCGAACAGCAACGCCAGCGTCATCTCGGCGACGGCGTCTGCGTTGCGGGCGGGCGTGTATAGCACCGGGATTCCCGCGGCGGTGGCGGCGCGGACATCGACGTTGCTCGGGTCGCCGCGCGTCGAGGCGACCGCCCGCAGCTGAAGGTCGAACACCGGTCCGGCGACCGAATCACTCTCGACGACAAGCACGTCGGCGTGCTCGGCGGCGGCCCGTTCGGCCAGCTGCTCGGCGGTGTGGATCCGCAGCGGGCGCTGTTCGATCCACGGGTCGTAGAGCACCTCCATCAACTCGTTGAGTTTGGCGAAGCCGGGGCCGCGCAGTGGGGCCGTCACGAGCGCGCGAAGTCGGGTCACGACTGCACATGCTGGCGTACGGTGACGCGCGTGTCAGCCAAAGAGGCCACAATCGGCGTCGACATCGGCACCACCGCCGTCAAGGCCGTGGTCGCCGATGGCGACGGCCGGGTGACCGCCCGGGCCCGCATCCCGCACACGCTCCACGTGCCGAGTCCCGACCGCTTCGAGCACGACGCCGGCGTGGCGTGGCGGCAGGGCCCGCTCGCGGCGCTGGAACAGCTGGCACGCCGAGACGTGGCCGCGGTCGCCGTCACCGCGATGGTGCCTTCGCTGACCGCCGTCGATGACGAGGGGACGCCGCAGACACCGGGACTGCTGTACGGCGACGGCCGCGGGCGCGGGCCGGGCGGTGCAAGCTCGACGTTCCTCAGTCGGGAGACGGCCGAATTCTTGCGCTGGACCGCCGGGCAGCGGCCGGGCGCACGCGGATACTGGCCGGCGGCGGCGGTCGCGAACTACGCGTTGGCCGGTGAGGACGTCGTGGACAGCGCGACAGCCGCCACGATGTACCCGTTGTTCGAGGACACCGGCTGGAGCGAGACACGATGTGCCGATTGCGGTGTCACGCCGGCACAATTGCCGCGCGTCGAAGCCACCGGCGCTGCCGCGGGTCGGCTTCGAGGTTCTGACGCGCTGCTGGGTGCAGGGGCGGTGGATGCGGTGTGCGAGCAGCTGGTCGCGGGGGCCCAGCGCGATGGTGACGTCCTGGTGCTGTGCGGCACCACGTTGATCGTGTGGGTGACGATCCCGGAGTACCGCGAGGTGCCGGGGCTCTGGACGCTGCCGCACACCGCGCCGGGCAAGTGTCAGATCGGCGGGCCGAGCAATGCCGGCGGCATCTTCCTCAACTGGGTCGACCGCGTCGTGGCTGCGGGGGATTCGGTTGACCCGCAGCGTGTCCCGGTATGGTCGCCCTATCTGCGCGGCGAACGGGTGCCGTATCACAATCCCAACCGCCGTGGAGTGCTCGACGCCCTGGACCTCACGCACGACGGCGCCGCGATCCGCCGCGCCGCCTTGGAGGCGTCGGGATTTGTGGTGCGGCAACTGATCGAGATGAGCGGAGCATGTGCGACCCGCATCGTCGCGACCGGCGGCGGCACCCGGGTCGAGTCGTGGATGCAAGCGATCGCCGACGCCACGGGACTGCCCGTCGAGGTGTCGGCCGTCGCCGAAGGTGCCGCGCTGGGCGCGGCGTTTCTCGCCCGGATGGCGGCGGGTCTGGAGTCGTCGCCCACCGACGCCGTCCGCTGGGCGCGCACGGGACGCGTCGTCGAACCCGATCCGGCCTGGGCGTCAGCGGTCGCCGACCGCTACGGCCGGTTTCTCGAACTGGCCGACCGCTACGGCTGATGTACACAAATCGCGAGAAGAGGCGTGAACAAGCGTCCGTTCGGCGTGTACTAACGTTTGACTGCCGACAGGTAGCTCATGTCGGCGAAGGAAACCATGGGGCCGTCCTCGGGAAACTCGAACCCGTTGGCGGCGTAGGCATCCCGGGTCGGCTGCGTCGTGACGTCCCATCCGCGGGCGGTCAGATAGTCGATCACGTCGTTGCGCTCGCCGTGGTAGATCAGCTCACCCATCTCGATGTCGTGGCCGTAGGCCTTGAACCGGTCGGCGATCTCCCGTGACCGCTCGTCGGAGAACATACTGACGTCGGGAATGTGCTCGGTCGCGACGCGACTGCCTGGCGCGCTGAGCTCGTCGATCCAGTCGAACAGCAGGTCTTGCGCCTCCGGCGGCAAGTAGATCAGCAGCCCCTCGGCGATCCACGCCGTCGGCTGCGTCGAGTCGAAACCGTTGGCCAGCAGCGCCTTCGGCCAATCGTCGCGCAGATCGATCGCCACGGCACGCCGATCGGCCTTGGCGTCGGCGCCCAGCCCGGCCAGGGTGTCGCTCTTGAACGCGATGACTTCGGGCTGATCGAGCTCGAAGACGGTCGACCCCGCCGGCCACCGCAGGCGGTAGGCGCGCGCGTCCAGGCCGGCGGCCAGAATCACCGCCTGCCGGACACCCGCCGCTGCGGCGTCGGTGAACAGCCGGTCGAAATGGCGCGTCCGTACCGCCATCCCCTCGGCGGCGCGACGCGTGTTGAAGCGGGGGTCGATGTCGTCCAGCGATATCTCGCCGTCGAGCGCCCGCACGAAGAAGTCGAGTCCGACCGCGCGCACCAGCGGTTCGGCGTAAGGGTCGTCGATCAGGCCTTCGCGGTGACTCAACACGCGCTGTGCGGCGATCATCGTCGCGGTCGAGCCGACGCTGGAGGCCAGGTCCCAGGAGTCGTCATCCGTGCGTGCCATTTCTTCTCCTCAGTTGCGGGTCGCGACGATCGCGAGTGAATCACGCATCGGCGCAAGAAGTTCCGTCTCCGGGAACTCCTGGCCGTATGCGGCGAACACCTCGGGGCGGTTGCGGGCGGACACGTGCCAGCCGGTGCCGGTGAGATAGTCGGCGACGTGACTGCGCTCGCCGGCGTAGAACAGGTCGGAGATGTCGAAATGCATTCCGTTCTCGCCCCACTGCCTGCTGATCGCCTTGCTACGTTCGCCGATCGTCGCCGCGGCGTCGGGGTGGTATTCGGTCGCGAGCCGGCTGCCGGGTGCGCTGAGCGCGGCGATGTTGTCGAACAGCCGGTCCTGCGCTTCGGGCGGCAGGTACACCAGCAGCCCCTCGGCGCTCCAAGCGGCCGGCTGGCCGGGATCGAAACCACGGTCCCGCAACGCTTTCGGCCAATTCTCTCGCAGGTCGATGCCGACGGTGCGCAGCTCGGCCGCCGGCGCCGCGCCGAGCGAGGCCATCGTCGCCGACTTGAACTCGATGACCTGCGGCTGGTCGATCTCGTAGACGACGGTGCCGGCGGGCCACGGCAGCCGGTAGGGCCGCGAGTCCAGGCCCGACGCCAGGATCACCGCCTGCCGGATACCCGCGGCCCCGGCATCGCGGAAGAAGTCGTCGAAGAACCGCGTCCGGACCGCGATGAGGCGCGCCATGAACCGCGCCCCGGCACCGTCGGCGTCGTTCAGCTCGATCTCACCGTCCACCAGACGCGTGAAGAAATCGACCCCGACCGCACGCACCAGTGGCGCGGCGTACGGGTCGTCGAACAGCGGGTCGTCCTCGCGACTGGCGATCGCGCGGGCGGCCGCGACCATCGTGGCCGTGGTGCCCACGCTGGACGCGAGGTCCCAGCTGTCCGAATCGGTCCGGCTCACGCCTCGAGTATCCCGGTGACGTACTGCAGCTCGCCGAAGTGGGCGGCGTCTTCGTCCTCAGGCAACGGCGGCAGACCGCTGTCGGCCAGCAGCTCGCCTACGGTGCGGCGGCTCAGCCGCCAGCCGCGGTCGGCCAGGTAGGCGCCGGCCTCATTGCGATCGCCGAGGTAGACGAGTTCGGCGAAATCCAGTTCGAAGCCGTGCTCGCGCCACCGCTGCGCGGTCGCCTGCATGCGCTCGAGCACCTTCTCGCGGTCTTCGGGGCCCGTGCTGGTCGGGCCGCTTTCCACGGCCACCCGGCTACCCGGGGCGCTCAGCTCGGTGATGGTGTCGAGCAGTTTGTCCTGCGCCTCCGGCGGCAGATAGCCGAGCAGACCCTCGGCGCTCCACGCCGTCGGAACAGCCGGGTCGAAACCGGCCTGCTTCAACGCCGCGGGCCAGTCGAATCGCAGGTCGATGGACACGGACCTGAGGTCGGCGGTCGGTTGGGCGCCGAGGTCGGCCAGCGTCCGGCTCTTGAACGCGATGACCTCGGGTTGGTCGATCTCGTAAACCGTCGTGCCGGCCGGCCACGCCAGCCGGTAGGACCGCGCGTCGAGCCCCGACGCCAGGATCACCGCCTGGCGAATCCCCGCGTTGCCCGCGTCTTCGAAGAACTCGTCGAAGAATTTGGTCCGCACCGCCATGTTGTCGGTCATCCGGGCCATCCCGGCCGCCGCGTTGTCGGCGTCGAGATCTTCGAGCTTGAGGTCACCGCCGGCGAGGCGGGTGAAGAAGTCGACACCGACGGCACGCACCAGCGGTTCGGCGTAGGGATCGCAGATCAGCGGGTCATCGCCGGTGGTCGCGATTGCCCGCGCCGCCGCGACCATGGTCGCCGTCGCGCCGACGCTCGAAGCCAGATCCCAGGTGTCATTGTCCGTCCGTGCCATTCATCCGCTCCTGCCGGTTATTACTTAGGGGATATAACGAGATGGGGTCCACGATATGTTCCCGGCCTGAGAAGTGGCTGTGAGAACCAGACCGTCGGCGGGATGCGGGCCGACAGTGCCCTAACTGTTACTCTCGTAGACTGTTTGGCGGGTAACTCTGCAGGCTGTGCGCTTGACGGGGGTCCGCACACGACTTAACCAAGACGCTGGTCGAATCCAGCCCCATCCGCACGCCGCGATCAAAAGGTCGGCTGCGCAGGAGGAAGAGTGCTCTCGGCTTTCATCTCTTCACTCAGGACACCCGACCTGAGGCGAAAGATCCTGTTCACCCTGGGCATCGTGATCCTTTACCGGGTCGGCGCCTCCATACCGTCTCCCGGCGTGAACTTCCCGAACATCCAGACGTGTATCGCTGAGGTCAGCGGCGGCGACGCCGGCCAGGTGTACTCCTTGATCAACCTGTTCTCCGGCGGTGCGCTGCTGCAGCTGTCGGTGTTCGCGGTCGGCATCATGCCCTACATCACCGCAAGCATCATCGTGCAGCTGTTGACCGTGGTGATTCCGCGGTTCGAGCAGCTGCGCAAGGAGGGACAGTCCGGCCAGACCAAGATGACGCAGTACACGCGCTATCTCTCGATTGCGCTGGCCATTCTGCAGGCCACCAGCATCGTGGCGCTGGCCGCCAACGGCGGATTGCTGCAGGGCTGCACGCTCGACATCATCCAGGGCCAGAGCGAGGGGCTGAACATCTTCACCCTCGTCGTCATCGTCCTGGTGATGACGGCGGGCGCGGCGCTTCTGATGTGGATGGGCGAGCTGGTCACCGAGCGGGGCATCGGCAACGGCATGTCGCTGATCATCTTCGCGAGCATCGCCTCGGCGATGCCCGGCGAAGGCCAGGCCATTCTGGAGAGCCGCGGCGGCCTGGTGTTCGCGCTGGTGTGCCTCGGCGCGCTGGCAATCGTCGTCGGCGTGGTGTTCGTCGAGCAGGGCCAGCGCCGGATCCCGGTGCAGTACGCCAAGCGCATGGTCGGACGCAAGATGTACGGCGGCACGTCGACGTACCTGCCGCTGAAGGTCAACCAGGCCGGCGTCATCCCGGTCATCTTCGCTTCGTCGCTGATCTACATCCCGCAGCTGATCACCCAGCTGATCCAGAGTGGCAGCTCCAATCCGAACAGCACCAACTGGTGGAGTTCGTTCGTCGCCAGTTACCTCACGGATCCCAGTAGCCCCGCCTACATCGCGGTCTACTTCGTGCTGATCGTCTTCTTCACCTACTTCTACGTGTCGATCACGTTCAACCCGGACGAGCGCGCGGACGAAATGAAGAAGTTCGGCGGGTTCATCCCCGGCATCCGCCCAGGCCAACCGACCGCCGACTACTTGCGCTACGTGTTGAGCCGCATCACGCTGCCGGGCTCGATCTACCTCGGTGTCATCGCCGTCCTGCCGAACATGTTCCTTCAGGTCGGTGCCAGCGGCCCCGTGCAGAACCTGCCGTTCGGCGGTGTCGGAGTTCTGATCCTGGTCGGGGTCGGCTTGGATACCGTGAAGCAGATCGAGAGCCAGCTGATGCAACGCAATTACGAAGGGTTCCTCAAGTGAGAGTCGTTCTGCTCGGACCACCCGGTGCCGGTAAAGGCACGCAGGCCCAGAAGCTCTCCGAGAAGCTCGGCATCCCGCAGATCTCGACAGGCGACCTGTTTCGGCAGAACATCGGCGACGGCACCCCGCTCGGCCTGGAGGCCAAGCGTTACCTCGACGCGGGTGACCTGGTGCCCTCGGAGCTGACGAACAAGCTGGTCGAGGACCGCATCGAGCAGGAGGATGCGGCTGCGGGGTTCATTCTCGACGGCTATCCCCGCTCGGTGGAGCAGGCCAAGGCGCTCGACGAGATGCTCAAGCGTCACGACACCAAACTCGACGCGGTGCTGGAGTTCAAGGTTTCCGAGGACGAGCTGTTCAAGCGGCTCAAGGCGCGCGGCCGCGACGACGACACCGAAGACGTGATCCGCAACCGGATGCAGGTCTATCGCGACGAGACCTACCCGCTGCTGGAGTACTACAGCCACAACAACCTCCAACAGGTCGACGCGGTCGGCGCGCTGGACGAGGTTTTCGCGCGGGCGCTGCAGGCGCTCGGTAAGTAGTCGGACATGGGCCTGATGGGTCTGCGCAGCCGCAAGGTGGTACCGCAGCGCACACCCGGTGAGCTCGACGCGATGGCCGTCGCGGGCGCACTGGTGGCCGCGGCCCTGGCCGCGGTGCGTCGGGCCGCCGCCCCGGGGGTCTCCACGCTGGCGCTCGACGAGATCGCCGAGTCGGTCATCCGCGACGGCGGCGGCGTGCCGTCGTTCCTCGGCTACCACGGCTACCCCGCCAGCATCTGCTCGTCGGTCAATGACCGTGTCGTGCACGGGATCCCGTCGGCGAGCGAGACGATGGCCGACGGCGACCTGGTGTCCATCGACTGCGGCGCCATCGTCGACGGCTGGCACGGTGACTCGGCGATCACGTTCGGCATCGGGACGTTGATCCCGGTCGACGACGCGCTGTCGCAGGCCACCAAGGAGGCCATGGAAGCCGGTGCGGCCGCGATGGTGGCGGGCAACCGGCTCACCGACGTGTCGCACGCCATCGAGACCGCAACGCGCGCGGCCGAGAAGCGTTACGGGCGTGCGTTCGGCATCGTCGACGGCTACGGCGGGCACGGCATCGGCAGACAGATGCACATGGACCCGTTCCTGCCCAACGAGGGCGCCCCGGGCCGCGGTCCCCATCTGGCGGTCGGCTCGGTGCTGGCCATCGAACCGATGCTGACCCTGGGCAGCACAAAAACGGTGGTCCTCGAAGACGAGTGGACCGTCGTCACCGCCGATGGCTCGCGGGCCGCACACTGGGAGCACACCGTCGCGGTCACCGAGAACGGACCTCGCATCCTCACGCAGGGGTCTTGACGGCGAATACTTGAACCGGACGACCGGCAACCTCGTATCCATAACGGAGGTTGAATTTGGACGACCCGGAGGCGACCGTCGTGCGGGTGCTCTACGCGGAGCACGCCGCCGCGATCTGGCGTTATGCGGTGCGGCTGACGGGTGATACGGCCCGGGCGGAGGATGTCGTGCAGGAAACGCTGCTGCGAGCGTGGCGCCACCCCGAGGTGACGGCCGATTCCACGAGGTCCGTGCGGGCCTGGTTGTTCACCGTGGCCCGTAACCTCATCATCGATGAGCGGCGCAGCGCCCGGTTCCGCAGCGAGTCCGGCACCCCCGACATCGAGGCAACCGCGGACCGGGCCGGACCCGACGAGGTGGAGGCTGCCTTGGACCGAATGATGCTCGGCGAAGCCATCGCCTGCCTGTCCGAGGAGCATCGCGCGGTCATCAGCCGCGCGTATTACCAGGGTTGGACGACCGCGCAGATCGCCGACGACCTGCGCATCGCGGAGGGCACCGTGAAGTCGCGGCTGCACTACGGGGTACGAGCGCTGAAGCTCAAGTTGGAGGAAATGGGGGTGACGCGGTGACCGCATTCGACCCAGCCCTCGTCCGGGCGGACGACGATCGGTACGCGACCTGGGACGCCGCCTACGTTCTGGGTTCACTCTCCAGCGAGGAGCGCCGCGAATACGAGGCGCATCTCAAGACGTGCGCGCACTGCAGGTCCGCGGTCGCCGAGTTGAGTGGCATCCCCGCGCTGTTGAGCAAGGTCGGGCCCGCCGACTTCCGAGAGTTCGACTCGGCTGCTGCCGAACCGCCTCCAGAGCTGCTGCCCGGCCTGCTGGACAAGGTGCGGGCCCGGCGCCGACGGTCGCGCTGGATGGCCACGGCCGCGGTCGGCCTGGCCGCCGCGGTGCTGGCGGTCGGTATCGCGATCGTGATGCGCCCCGACACCTTCGGTCAGCAGACCGGTACGCCGCCG
The DNA here is from genome assembly GCF_001500065.1 of Mycobacterium sp. IS-3022. Lineage (GTDB taxonomy): Bacteria > Actinomycetota > Actinomycetes > Mycobacteriales > Mycobacteriaceae > Mycobacterium. Next base: position 115,948 of record NZ_LQIN01000045.1, on the reverse strand, counting down.
CAGGCGTCGGGCGAGCAACTGGAGATGAACAAGGTGTCCGAGACACCCATCAACGCAACGATTTCGATGACGGGTTACGGCTGGGGCACGCGCATCGACATGGCGTGCACCTACGGCGACTGGGGCCAACGCGATGCGCCGCCCCAGGACCTGGCGATGGTGGTGGTGGGCGACGACGGCAGCCGCAACCAGATCGCGACGTGGCTGGGACTGTCCGGGGCGACCGCGTTGCCCAGCGCCAACACCCCGATGCAGATGGACGAAATCGCTGCGGTGCAACTGGTCTCGTCCGAATCGGGCGAGGTGCTCCTGGAACGCTCACTGTGAATCTGCGCGACGGGTGAACCCAACCGGCCCACGCTCCGTGTCACTGCTGAAGCGTGCGAAAGCAGGTGAGCTATGGGCCATCGGGTCGTCGACCACATCGTCGAGCACCTGGCCGCGATCGGCGTCGAGTATGTCTTCGGTGTCGACGGCGCCAACATCGAGGACCTCTACGACGCAGCGTTCTTCCGTTCCGACATCACCGCGGTGCTCGCCAAACACGAGTTCTCCGCAGCGACGATGGCCGATGGATACAGCCGCAGCGGCTGCGGCATCGGCGTGGTCGCCGCGACCTCCGGCGGCGGCTGCCTGAACACGGTGCCCGCGCTGGGCGAGGCCCTCGCGAGCCGGGTGCCGGTGCTGGCCCTGATCGGGCAGCCGCCGACCCGCCTCGACGGGCGGGGCGCGTTCCAGGACACCAGCGGCCGTAACGGTGCATTGGATGGCCACGCGCTGTTCTCGGCGGTCTCGGTGCACTGCCGACGGGTGCTCGCTCCGGCGGACATCATCACCGCGCTGCCCACCGCGATTGCGGCAGCGCAGGCGATGCGCGGGCCGGCGGTGCTGTTGCTGCCCAAGGACATCCAACAAGCGGACGTGCCCGTCAACGGCGGCGTGGTCATCGGCGAGCGGGCCACCGTACAGCAGGCGGATGTGCATCCGATCGCCCGAGCGTTGCGGCGGGCCGCCGGCCCCGTCACGCTGATCGCCGGGGATCAGGTGGCGCGTGACGACGCGCGCGCCGAACTCGAGGCGCTGCGGGCCGTGCTGCGCGCCCGGGTGGCCACCGTGCCCGATGCCAAAGACGTCGCGGGCACACCCGGGATGGGCTCGTCCTCGGCGCTGGGGGTGACCGGTGTGATGGGCCATCCGAGCATCGCGGCGGCCGTGGCCGGCAGCGCGCTGTGCCTGCTCGTGGGTGCCCGGTTGCCCGTGACCGCACGCGCCGGGCTGGACGACGCGCTGGCTTCGGTGCCGGTGTACTCGATCGGTTCGGCGGCACCGTATCTCGCGTGCACACACCTGCAGAGCGAAGACCTCCGCGGGTCGCTGTCGGCGCTCACCGCCGCACTGTCCGGGCAGGGCCGCCCTGCTGCGGTACGGGTGCCCGATGTGGTGGCGCACGCCGAGTTGCGACCGCCGCCGCACCGCGGTCCCGGCATCCGGTACCGAGACGCGATGGCCGCGCTCGACGCGACGCTGCCCGCCGGTGTGGACATCGTGGTCGACGCGGGCAACATCGGGGCGGCGGCGATACACCACCTGCCGGTGCGGCGCAACGGCCGGTTCGTCGTCGCGCTCGGTATGGGCGGGATGGGGTACAGCTTCGGCGCCGCGATCGGAATGGCGTTCGGGCGCGGCAGGCGAACCGTGGTCATCGCGGGCGACGGCAGTTTCTTCATGCACGGCATGGAGATCCACACCGCCAGGGAGTACGGGCTGCCGGTGACCTTCCTGCTGTTCGACAACCACGCGCACGCGATGTGTGTCACCCGTGAGCAGATGTTCTATCGGGATCGCTACAGCTACAACCGGTTCGGGCCCAGCCGGTTGGGGGCGGGGCTGAGCGCGATGTTCCCCGGACTGCCCGCGACGGACGTCGACGAGCTTGCCTCGCTTCCCGCCGCGCTCGGCGCCGCCCTGGACACCGACGGTCCGGCGGTCATCAGCATCGAATGTTCGGCCGACGAGATCCCGCCGTTCGCAGCGTTTCTCGACGGCGCCACCAGTAATCCGTCTGTCACAAAGGAGATCCCGACCAATGTCGCTGCCCGCACTTGACGACATCTCTGCTCACCGGGGGACCGCAGAACCGCTGGACGGCCTGATCCGCATCGAGACCTCACCGCGCGAGAAGGCCACCCCGATCATCATGGAGATGATGCGGTCGGTGTACCCGCACGACGAGGTGTACGGCCAGTACTGCACCGTCAACGATTACATCGACTGTCCGCCCGACGAGTTGTTCGACTATCTGGCCGATACCCGGTGTCTGGAGGAGTGGACCTACAGCCTGCGCGGGTTCACCCCTACCGAGGAGCCCGGATTATGGCTGGCTCATGACCGATTGGGTTCGCAGACACAGATTTTCACCCGCACCGTGGCCAACGAAGCGGCCGGGACCGTCGACTATCACTGCGCCTGGGACCAGGGCAGGCACCTGTGGATGATTTATCTGATGCGTGTTGTCGATGCCCAGGTCGTGTTGGACAAGCCCGGGTCGGTGGTGCTGTGGACCAATTGTCACCACCCGTTCTACGACCGCAATCCCTATCCGGAGACGGCGCCGCCCGAGCGACCGGTCTGGGTGGGCGACTTCTGGGACATGTTCGGTGCCGGTCACCTGCTGGAGCTGCGCAATCTCAAGGCGATCGTCGAGTACCGCCACCGCAACGGCCTTCCCGTGACACCCGACTGGATGAGGTGAGCACCGATGACCGTCAGCCTTCTGGATGTTTCGACCTACCTGCCGGGTGATCCGATCGGCGCCGACTATTACGCGCAGTTCGCCGAATCCGACGACCTGCGTGACAACGTGATGTTCCGCGCACCCAGGTTCCGCCACCACGTTGCGCCCGACGAGACAGCGGTCGACATGGTCGAGCGTGCGGCGGCCGGACTGATCGAGCGGCACGGCCACGACGCGATCGCCGGTGCGGACGTGCTCATCACCCACACCCAGATGCCCGACATGCCGTTCTACGGCGGCGGCGGCGCCATGGCCCATCGCCTCGGCATGAAGCCGGACTGGGTGCTCGACCTGCACAACGGCGGCTGCGCGGCCTTCGTGCTGGGACTCCAGGTGGCCCGCCAACTCCTGTCCTCCGGGGCGGGCCGGACGGCGCTGATCGCCGTCGCGCAGAACGCCGCCGGGCAGGTGTTCGACCAACCCGGGGTGCGACGCAAGGCGCAGGCGTCGGTGCCCGGCGACGGCGCGGCCGTCGGGCTCGTGGCGGTCTCGGAGCAGTCGCCGATTCTCGACGTGGAATGCCGCACCTACGGCGAGTTCGCCGGCGATATGACGATCGCGATCGACCCGCCGCGAAAATGGTGGCAGCCGGGGCCGGGGGAGGGGTGCATCGGCTTCACCGAAAGCAAGATCACAAAGGTGCTCGCGCGCGGCAACCGGCAGGTGCCCGAGGTGTCCTATGCGGTGTGCGACCGCATCGGCGTCAAGCCCGCCGACCTGGACCTGCTCGTCACCAACCAGCCGAACCGGGTGTTCCTGAGGAACTGGCGCGAAGCGCTCGAGCTGCCCGCCGAACGGCACGTCGACACCTTCGAAACGTGCGGAAACCTGTTTGCCGCGGGCATTCCGGTCAACTTGGACCGCGCGATCGGCAGCGGACGCCTCGTTGCGGGTGACGTGGTGCTGATGGCCGCATTCGCCCATGCCGGCGACTTCGCCGGCGCGGCCGCCGTGCGGTGGGGCGGTCGCGGGTGATGGCGACACCGGGGTGCAGCGGACTGGTGGCCGTCGGCGCGCTACCGAACGCGACGAACCCGATGGCCTTGTCGCTGAACGAGAATCCCTTCCCGCCGCTGCCGTCCGTCCGGTCGGCGCTGATCGCCTCGATCGAGGCGGCCAACCGGTATCCGGAGTATCTGCCCGAGCGGCTGCGGACATTGATCGCCGAGCGCATCGGGGTGCGCGACGAGCAGGTGGTCATCGGGGCCGGCGCGACCGGTGTGATCATGCAGGTGCTGCAGGCGCTGACCAGTCCCGGCGACACGATGGTGACGGCCTCACCGACGTTCGACGGGTATCCGGTCTTCGCGCACATGGCCCGGCTGAAATCGGTCGCCGTCGCGCTCGACGCGCACGGTCATCACGACCTCGACGCGATGGCATCCGCCGCAGCGGACGCCAGGGTCGTGGTGGTGTGCCGGCCGCACAATCCGAGCGGCACCGTCGAAACCGCCGCCGACCTCGAGCGGTTCCTGCGACGGGTGCCGCCGGACACCGTGGTGCTGCTCGACGAGGCCTACGTGGAATTCCTACCACCGGAATGCCGGATCGACGCCGTGGCAGTGGTCGCACGGCATCCGAACGTCGTTGTGCTGCGGACCTTTTCCAAGGCGTACGGGCTGGCCGGACTACGCATCGGTTACGGTTTCTGTGCGCCGGGGCTGGCCCGGCGGCTGTGGGCCGTGCAGTTGCCGTTCGGCGTCCCCATCACCGCACTGGTCGCGGTGGCGTCCTCTTTCGACGCGGAAGCCGAGTTGCGCCAACGCATCCGGATGATCACCTGTGAGCGCCGGTACCTGCGGATGCGGCTGCGGGCGATGGGGGTGTACAGCACCGAGAGCAACGCCAACTTCGTGTACCTGCCGGAGTGCGGCCGTTGCTGGAAAGAGGCGTTCGACACGATCGGGATGCGCGTGCGCCATTACCCCGACGGCGGCGTGCGCATCACCGTGGGCGACCGCAAATCCACCCGCGCAGTGGTGGCGGCGGTGGCCCAAGCCGTGCGCCGAAAGCCGCTGACCGCGTCGACCAATGCGGTATGAAGGGGCGTGCCCTTCGAATCGCCGCGGCAGGACGACCGCGACCCGATCGCGCTCGCGCGGGCCAACTGGGAGCGCTGTGGATGGGGCGAGGTCGCCGACGGCATGGTCGCGGTGACGTCGGTGATGCGGGCGCATCAGATCCTGCTGGCCCGCGTCGAGAGTGCGCTGCGGCCTTACGACTTGAGCTTCTCGCGGTTCGAGCTGCTTCGGTTGTTGGCGTTCAGCCGTAACGGCGCACTGCCGATCACCAAGGCCTCCGACCGGTTGCAGGTGCACGTCACCAGCGTCACCCACGCGATCCGGCGCCTGGAAGCCGACGGCCTGGTGGAGCGGGTCCCCCATCCGACCGACGGGCGCACGACGCTGGTGCAGATCACCGACCTCGGCCGCTCGACGGTCGAGGACGCCACGGTGACGTTGAACAACGAGGTGTTCGCCGACATCGGAATGTCCGACGCCGAGTCGCGGGCCCTGGCCGCCTCGATCCAGACGCTGCGCCGCAACTCGGGTGACTTCTAGCCGCGCTAGGAGGGCGCGCTGGGCGGGCGACCTCTCAGCATGAGCAGACGCAAATTGACCGGAAAACCGCCGAAAATTGGTCACTTTGCGTCTGGTCGCGCCTAATCCGGAACCGACGGAATGGGAATCGTCGCCGTCACCGCGGTGCCCGCTCCCGGGCGAGACCTGATGTTGAGCCGGCCGCCGACGATCTCGGCGCGTTCGGCCATCGACAGCAGACCGTAGCCGCCCATGTCGTCACCGCCGAGCGGATGCTCGAAGGTGTCGAAACCCACGCCGTCGTCGATGATTTCGAGCCGAGCGACGTCGCTGCTGTCACCCGCGTCGACGGTGAACATCAGCCGGGCCGACGTGGCCTTGGCATGCTTGACGACGTTCTGCAGGCACTCCTGCGCGATCCGATAGAGCGCGAGCTCGATGTGGTCGGGCAGCCGGCGCTCGGCGAGGTCCACCTCGATGCCGACCTGCGGTATCGAGCGCGCCAGGCTGGCCAGCCCGCCGGCCAGCCCGAGGTCGTCGAGCACCGGTGGCCGCAGCCCGCTGATCGCCGCGCGGGCCTCCTGCAGGGTCAACTCCACAAGCTCGCGCGCTTTGCCCAGTTGTTCGGCGACGATCGCGGGGTCGTCGGATCTGGTGGCCGCGTCCAATCGGTAGCTCAGCGTGACCAGGCGCTGCGAGATGCCGTCGTGGATATCGCCTGCGAGCCGGCGCCGTTCGAGTTCCTGGGCCTCGATCACCTGCTCGACGAAGTTCTCGTGTGCCCGCTCGCGGGCCACCAGCTGCCGGTGCAGCCGGGCCTGATGCATGGCGCCCGCGATGAGCCTTCCGATCACCACGAGCAGCTCGACATCGCGTTCGGTGAACTCGCGGCGCTCGACGGTGTGCACGTTGAGCACGCCGACCAAGCCGCCGGGGTCGGTCTCCATCGGGACCGACACCATCGAGGTGAAGTCCGAGCCGCGCAGCGACTGGAACGGCATGTAGCGGGGGTCGGACTCCTTGTCCTGGGTGATGACCACGGGCTCGCGGTGGCTGGCCACCCAGCCCGAGATCCCCTGTCCCAGCGGCAGTCTGATCTTGCCGATCTCCGCGTCGAACGGCGGCGTGGCGCCCGCCAGCGTGAGCGACCGGTCGCTGTCGTCGAGGACGTGAACGAAGCAGACGTCGCTGGCGGTCGCGGCGGTGATCATCCGTGCCGCCGCCGCGGCGAGCGGTTCGACGCCCGGCCCCTTCGACGCCGCCTGGATCAGCTCGCGCAGCAGCGCCAGCTCCCGGTCGGCGGCCAACGCGTACTGGCTCAGCTCCCGCACGGCGTCGGGATATCCGGCATTCATATGGGTTTCCGATCAACCGACGAATCGGTTCTGCAGTTCATAGTCGCTCACCCTGCCTGCACCCTACGTCCGCGTCGGATGTCGGTGTGTGACGTTACCGTCCTGGTATGTCGCGGTTCCGACTTGTACCGACGCCTCACCAGGAAGAGGTGTTGATGCTGCACTGCCGTCATGCGCGGTTTGTTTGGAATCTGGCGGTGGAGCAGTCTCGACACTGGCGACCTGGACGGAGATCTCCGAATTACGTCGACCAGTGCGCCCAGTTGACCGAAGTGCGAGCGGAACATGCATGGCTCCGTGCCGGAAGCCAAACTGTTCAGCAGCAGGCACTGCGTGACTTCGCGCAGGCGATGCAGAACTTCTTCCGTGGGACGCATCGCCGCCCGAAGTACCGCAAAGCCCGTGTGAACGAGGGGTTTCGGCAAGTTGCTGTGAAGCCGCGACACATCCGGGTACTGAACCGCCGCTTCGGTCAAGTGTGGGTACCGAAGGTTGGTTGGGTACGGTTTCAGCTCTCGCGGCCAGTGCCGGATGGTGTCAAGTCTTACCGGGTGACGTGCGATCGTGTTGGCCGCTGGCATATCTCGTTCGCACATATACCGAGCGCTATCCCGGGCCCTGCCGATGGCAGTGTGGTTGGCATCGATCGCGGGATAACGGTGTCCGCAGCGCTTTCGAATGGCGAACTGTTGTCGGTGCCGGGCCTCAGTCGAGGAGAGTCGAGACGATTGCGGTTGCTGCAAAAGCGACTGTCTCGGGCCGCGCCCGGTTCGAACCGTCGCCGGAAGACGAGAAACGCCGTCGCTAGATTGCAGGCACGCGAGGTCGATCGGCGTAAGGACTGGATCGAGAAGACCAGCACAGATTTGGCGCGACGATTCGACATCATCAGAGTCGAAGGTCTCGACATTCGTGCGATGACCCGCTCGGCCCGGGGAACAATCGAGCGGCCGGGTGTCGGAGTCGCGCGTAAACGTGCGCTCAACCGCGCAATCCGCAGAAGTGGATGGGGCCAGCTTGTTTTGCGCCTGGGGCACAAAGCGTGCGGCCGAGTCGAGCAAGTACCAGCTGCGTACACATCGCAGCGCTGCTCCGTTTGTGGGCACATCGCCTCTGGAAACCGCAAGAGCCAAGCGGTCTTCGAGTGTGAAGTGTGCGATGCCGGACCGTGCAATGCCGATGTGAATGCTGCGCGTAATATCGCCGCCGGACGGGCGGTGACTGCACGGGGAGACCTCGCCGACGGGCAGTCTGTGAACCGTGAACCTCAACTCGCTAACCCTGCCGCGTAGGGGGATGTGAGTTGGAATCCCCGGCTTGGGTGTGGGGAGGACGTCAATGGTAGATCCCTTCCCGCAGTGCCGTCGCCACCGCGCCGGTGCGGTCGCTGACCCCCAGCTTGCGGTAGATCGAGCTGAGGTGCGTCTTGACGGTCTCGTCGCCGATCACCAGCTTGGTGGCGATGGCGCGGTTGGACAGCCCGTTGACGACGAACGACAGGATCTCGCTCTCGCGTTGGGTGAGCCCCTGCCGGGCGCCGGGCCAGAACTCGTCGCGCTGCAGCCGCGCCGCGGTGTCGACGGCGCGGGCCGCCATCCCGGGGTCGATCGCGGTCTCGCCGCGGTGGACGAACTCCAACTGGCGCACCAACTCGTCGCTGCTGATGCTCTTGAGCAGATAACCCGACGCCCCGACCCGCAGCGCCTGAAACAGGTACTGCTCGTCGTCGTAGACCGACAGCATCACGACCTTGCGCTCCGGCTTGCGCTCGCGCAGCTCCAGGCACAGGTCGAGTCCGCTCGAGCCCTGCATGCGGACGTCGGACAACACGATGTCGGGGTCGAGTTCGTCGACGACGCTGAGCGCTCGCTCAGCGCCCACGGCCTGCCCGACCACCTGCACCCGATCCGAGAACGCCGCGAGCATGGCCTTGAGGCCTTCGATGACCATTTCGTGATCGTCGACCAGCACTAATCGCACCGGGGGGCTGCTCGGCATGGCACCAACCTTAGAGGTGCCGTTTGCCGTGGTAGCGCAACTTGGCATCGCCGATCCCCCGATTGGGGGAGGTCGGGAACATGTGACATCGGCCACCCTTGTCTGCATGCCGACAACGCATGAGACGACGTGGCGCGCCGGCCGGTTCTGGTGGGACTGCGCATCGCCCACCGGGCCGGGCTGTTCCATCCGCGCCGTGGTCTTCGACCTCGACGCGCTGACCGACATCGAATGCGACGGCCACCGCGTGGCCTACAACGCGGCCTTCGCGGCACACGGCCTGGACTGTCAGTGGTCGGTGGCCCGGTACCGGCAGCTGCTGGCACTGACCGACGAGCGCCAGCGCATTGCCGCGGAACTGCGCAAGCGCTGCGTCGCCACCGAGTCCGATGTGCTGACCGCGCTGCTGGCCGACGACATCTACACGACCAAGGCAATGATGTTCGACGAGTTGATCCTCGAACGCGACCTCTCACCGCGACCCGGTCTGGTCGACTTCGTGATGGACGCGGTCCGCGCCGGCGTCCAGCTGGCCGTCGTGACCAATGGCAGGCGCGCTTGGGCAGAGCCACTGGTGCGGCAACTGGTCGGCGAGGGGCTGGTCGAGACCGTTGTCACCACCGAAGACATCACCAAGCCGATGCCCGACCCCGAAGCACATCGTCACGCACTCGACGAACTGGGCCTGTCCGCCGAGGACGCGATCGCCGTGACCGGTTCGGCCTGCGGGCTGCGAGCCGCGAACGCCGCGGGCCTGGCCACCGTGGTGGTCACCGGCGAGGGCACCCCCGACATCCCGACCGCCCTGGCGGTGCGGCCGGACTACGCAGGCGAGCCTCCGTTGACCGTCGCGGATTGCCAACGGCTGCATGCGAATTGGTGGAAGGTCCGCAAGCCCGCCGCCGCGTAGCGGTAGCGTCGGTCACATGACCGACATCCCCACAACTGACGAAGCGCTCGCCCGGCTCGACATGCCGCTGGTCGAGGCAATGATGACCCAGCGTGCGGTGCGCCGCGTTCTTCCCGATCCGGTCGACGATGCCGTCGTGCTGAAGTGCATCGAGCTGGCCTTGCGGGCCCCCACCGGTTCGAACGGGCAGAACTGGGAGTTCATCGTGGTGAAGGACCAGGTTGTCAAGGACGCGCTCGGCAAACGTTACCGGCAAGCCTGGTCGCTCTACGGCGGACTCGGCCGGCGCGTCGCCGCCGGTGACGAGTCGATGCTGAAGATTCTGCGGGCCGTGCAGTGGCAGGTCGATCATTTCAGTGAGATACCCGTCCTCGTCGTGCCGTGTCTGCGCGGCGGTATGCGGTTGCCGTACGTGCCGTCGCCTTTCGTCGGTGAATCGTCGTTCTTCGGATCGATTTACCCGAGCGTGCAGAACCTGCTGCTCGCCGCGCGGGCGATGGGGCTCGGTGCGTCGCTGATCACCCTGCCGCTGTGGAGCGTGACATCCGCGCGCCGAACCCTGGGGCTGCCGCTGACGGTGACACCCGTATGTGTCGTCCCCCTCGGCTGGCCGCGTGGTCGGTACGGGCCGACGACGCGCAAACCGGTCACCGAAGTTGCCCACCTCGACGGCTACGGCAAGCGTGCCTGGCTCGACGGGCGAGCGGGCACGCTCTGAATCAGCTTTGGATCAGCTTTCGCGGAGCACTTTGATCACGGCGCTGAAGTCCTTGTCCGCGTGGTCGGCGGCGAATTTGGCGTAGATCTCCGCGGCGTGGCTGCCCAGCGGCGCGTTCGAGCCCGTGGACTTGACCGCGTTCATCGCCAGTCCGAGGTCTTTGTTCATCAGAGCGGTCGCGAAGCCGGGCTTGAAGTCGTTGTTCGCAGGTGACGTCGGAACCGGCCCTGGCACGGGGCAATTCGTGTGCACCGCCCAGCAGTTGCCGGTGGCGCCGGTGATCACGTCGAACAGCGACTGCGCCGACAGGCCCAGCTTCTCCGCCAGCACGAACGCCTCACCGATCGCGATCTGCTGCACGGCGAGCACCATGTTGTTGCACAGTTTGGCGGCTTGGCCGGTGCCGGCGGCGCCGCAGTGGATGATCTTGCCCGCCAACGGTTCCAGCACCGGACGAGCCTGCTCGACCGCCGACTCTTCACCTCCGACCATGAACGCCAGCGTGCCCGCCGTCGCGCCCTTCACCCCGCCGGAAACCGGTGCGTCCAACTGGGCGAAGCCGCGGTCGGCCGCCTGCTTGTTGATGGTGCGGGCGTCGTCGACGGAGATCGTGGAGGTGTCGATGAACAGCGCCCCTTCGCGCGCGGCGGGCAACACCTCTGCGTAGCAGGCCTTCACGATGTCGCCGTTGGGCAGCGAGGTGATGACGACGTCGGCCGCGGCGACCGCCTCTGCGCCGCTGTCGAACACCGATGCGCCCTTGCCGGCGGCGGCGTCCTTCAACGCGGGCACCGGGTCGAAGCCGTGCACGGCGTGCCCGGCGGCGAGCAGGTTCGCCGCCATCGGCCCGCCCATGTGGCCGAGCCCCAGAAACGCCACTGTGCTCATGTGCTCTCCTGTTCCGACGCTATGCCGATTCGCGCACCTTGGCGGCCTGAGACCGCCCGATGACCACGCGCATGATTTCGTTGGTGCCCTCGAGGATCCGGTGTACCCGCAGATCCCGGACGATCTTCTCCAGCCCGTACTCGGTGAGGTAGCCGTAGCCGCCGTGCAGTTGCAGCGCCTGGTCAGCGACGGTGAAACACGAGTCGGTGACGTAGCGCTTGGCCATCGCGCACAACTCCACCTTGTCCGGGTGGTTCTCGTCGAGCGCTCGGGCCGCGCGCCACAACAGGTTTCGCGATGCCTCAAGCGTGGTGACCATGTCGGCGAGGGTGAACCGGATGGTGGGCTCGTCGAGCAGTGCGCCGCCGAACGCCTCCCGGTCGCGCACATAGGCGGCGGCTTTGTCGTAGGCGGCCTGGGCGCCGCCGAGCGAGCAGGCGGCGATGTTGATGCGGCCGCCGTTGAGGCCGTTCATCGCGATCCCGAAGCCTGCACCCTCGCCGTCGGCGCCCCCGAGCATCGCTTCGGCGGACACCCGAACGTTGTCGAAGATCACTTGTGCGGTGGGCTGGGCGTGCCAGCCCATTTTGTCTTCGTCGGTGCCGAAACTCAGCCCGGGAGTGTCCTTTTCGACGAGGAACGTCGAGATGCCCCGGGGCCCGTCACCGCCGGTGCGAGCCATCACGATGTACAGATTCGACGACCCGGCGCCCGAGATGAACTGCTTGACGCCGTCGAGGACGTAATGGTCGCCGTCACGGACGGCCCTGGTGCGCAACGCGCTTGCGTCGGAGCCGGCACCGGGTTCGGTCAGGCAGTAGCTGGCGATCAGCTCCATCGACGCCAGCCGCGGCACCCACGTCTTGCGTTGTTCGTGGGTGCCGTAAGTGTCGACCATCCAGGCGCACATGTTGTGGATCGACAGGAACGCCGCGACGGTCGGGTCGGCCGCCGCGAGTTGCTCGAAGATCCGCACGGCGTCCAGCCGTCGCAACTCGCTGCCACCGACGTCGTCGCGGCAGTAGATCGCCGCCATCCCCAGTTCCGCGGCCTCGCGCAACACGTCGGTGGGGAAGTGCTTGGTGGCATCCCACTCCAAAGCGTGTGGCGCGAGGCGCTTCTCGGCGAACGCGGCCGCCGTCTCGGCGATCACGCGTTCGTCGTCGTCGAAGCCGAAGTAGTCCACCGCTGCTTTCTCCTCGCGCGAGCGCTCGTCGGGCGCTACTTCATGGTCGGGATGACGAACTCGGCGCCGTCCTTGATGCCCGACGGCCACCGCTGCGTGACGGTCTTCGTCTTGGTGTAGAACAGGATCGAGTGCGGCCCATGCTGATTGAGGTCGCCGAAGCCGGACCGCTTCCAGCCACCGAAGGTGTGGTACGCCACCGGAACCGGGATCGGCACGTTGACGCCGACCATGCCGACCTGCACCCGGGAGACGAAGTCGCGAGCCGCATCGCCGTCGCGGGTGAAGATGGCCACGCCGTTGCCGTACTCGTGCTCGGAGGGAAGCCTCAACGCTTCCTCATAGTCGTGGGCCCGCACGATGCACAGCACCGGGCCGAAGATCTCGTCGGTGTAGATGGACATGTCGGTGGTGACATGGTCGAACAGGGTCGGCCCGATGAAGAAGCCGCCCTCGAGGCTGGCATCACCGAATTGCATGTCGTCGCTGGTGCGTTCGCGGCCGTCGACCACGATCTCGGCACCGGCCTCGACACCCGCGTCGATGTAGCCGCGCACCCGCTTGAGCGCCGCCTCGGTGACGAGCGGACCGTAGGTGGCCTTGGGGTCGAGGCTGTGACCGACGCGCAGTTCGGCGACGCGCTCGGCGAGCCGGGCGCGCAGGCGGTTGGCGGTTTCCTCGCCGACGGGCACGGCCACGCTGATCGCCATGCAGCGCTCACCCGCGCTGCCGTAGCCGGCGCCGATCAAGGCGTCAACGGCCTGGTCGAGGTCCGCGTCGGGCATCACGATCATGTGGTTCTTGGCGCCCCCGAAGCACTGGGCGCGCTTGCCGCTTGCCGTCGCGGTCGAGTAGATGTACTGCGCGATGTCGGAGCTGCCGACGAAGCCGACCGCCTGGATGACCGGATGCTCGAGGATCGCGTCGACGGCCTCCTTATCGCCCTGCACCACCTGGAACACGCCCGGAGGTAGGCCGGCTTCGAGGAACAACTCGGCGAGCCGGACCGGAACCGAGGGATCGCGCTCGGACGGCTTGAGGATGAACGCGTTGCCACACGCCAGCGCGGGTCCGGCCTTCCAGAGCGGGATCATGGCGGGGAAGTTGAACGGCGTGATGCCCGCGACCACGCCGAGTGGCTGGCGCAGCGAGTACACGTCGATGCCGGTGCCCGCACCCTCGGTGAACTCGCCCTTGAGCAGGTGGGGGATTCCGACCGAGAACTCGATGACCTCCAGCCCGCGCTGGATGTCGCCGAGGGAGTCGGCGTGGGTCTTGCCGTGCTCGAGGGAGAGCATGTCGGCGAGTTCGTCCGCGTTCTGGTTGACCAGCTCGATGAACTTCATCAGCACACGGGCACGGCGCTGCGGATTCCACGCCGCCCATGCCTTCTGCGCCTCCGCGGCGCCCGCCACCGCGGCGTCCACATCCGCGGCCGATGCCATCGCCACCTGAGCCTGCACCTCGCCGGTGCTGGGATTGAAGACGTCGGCGGTGCGGCTCGACTGGCCGTTCGTGCGCTTGCCGTCGATGAAATGCGGAATCTGTGTGCTCATGAGCGTGCCCTTCACTGATAGATAGTTGGATATCCTAGTAATGCGGTGGTCGCCGACGCAAGAGCCGGGTCCCGTGTCCCGGAACCCGGCTCTGGTGAGGCGGCCTACGCGTCGCCCATGCCGTCGACGGGCTCGGGCACATCGCCTGCGCGAACGGCCTTTTCGACGCGCGCGCCGAGGTCGGCGTCGATGTTGCGCCAGAACTGCAGCGCGCGGTCCAGGACGTCGCCGCTGACACCGCCGAGCAGGGCCCCGGCGATCGTCTCGACCGCAGCGCTGCGCTGTGCGTCGTCCCAGACCTCGCGTACCAGCGTGCCGGCCTGCCCGAAGTCGTCGTCCTCGGAATGCAGCGAGTATGCCGCGCGCAACAACTCGCCGTCGGCCTCCCAACCGTCCTCTGCCGGTCCGGTCGTATCGGCCCACGGCCGACCGGTGCTGTTGGGCGCGTAGACCGCGGCGTCGCCGGAGTGGTGGTAGGTCATCTGCCCGTCGAACATGTAGGTGTTCACCTCGACCCCGTGGCGGGGCCGGTTGACGGGCAGTTGGTGGAAGTTGGTGCCGATGCGGTTGCGCTGAGCGTCGTTGTAGGCGAACGCTCGGCCCAGCAGCATCTTGTCCGGCGACAGTCCGACCCCCGGCACGGTGTTTCCGGGCGAGAACGCGGCCTGCTCGATCTCGGCGAAGAAGTTCTCCGGATTGCGGTTGAGCGTGTAGATGCCGACCGGGATCAGTGGATAGTCCGCGTGCGACCAGGTCTTGGTCAGGTCGAACGGGTTGAAGCGATAGTCGGCCGCCTCCGCGTACGGCATCACCTGCACCGACAGCCGCCAGCTTGGATAGTCGCCGGCGGCAATGGCGTCGAACAGGTCGCGGCGGTGGAAGTCGGCGTCCTCACCGGCCATGGTCGCGGCTTCGTCGTTGGTGAGAAATTCCATGCCCTGGTGGGTGTGGAAGTGGTACTTCACCCAGAACTTTTCGCCACCGGCGTTGACCCACATGTAGGTGTGCGAGCCGTAACCGTTCATGTGCCGCCACGTTCGCGGCAGCCCGCGCTGACCCATGAGGTAGGTGACCTGGTGGGCCGACTCGGGGTTGAGAGTCCAGAAATCCCACTGCATCTGGGCGGACCGCAAGCCGGAGTCGGGCAGCCGCTTCTGGCTGCGGATGAAGTGAGGAAACTTGATCGGGTCGCGCAGGAAGAAGATCGGGGTGTTGTTGCCGACGATGTCGTAGTTGCCCTCGGAGGTGTAGAACTTCATCGCGTAGCCGCGTACATCGCGCCAGGTGTCCGGGCTGCCCTGCTCGCCCGCGACGGTCGAGAACCGCACCAGCAGATCGGTTTCGGCACCCTTCTGGAACAGCGCCGCCTTGGTGTACTGCGAGACGTCCTCGGTGACCTTCAGGACACCGAACGCCCCCGATCCCTTGGCGTGTGGACTGCGCTCGGGCACCCGCTCGCGGTTGAAGTGCGCCATCTGTTCGAGGAAGTGCACATCGTGCAGGACGATCGGACCGCCTGCGCCCACCGTCAACGAGTTGCGGTCGCTGGCGGCCGGTGCGCCGGACCCGGTGGTCGACCCGAAACGTGGTGTGGTCATGCCGATCTCCAATCAGTTGGGCTGTTACGGACTTGGCAGTCGGGGCAGATGCCCCAGAACGTCAGCTCGGCTTGGTCGATCAGGTAGCCCGACTGGTCGCCGGCGCGCAGGCAGGGCTTCTCGCCGGTGACGCAGTCGACGTCGGCGATCCCACCGCACGACCTGCAGACCAGATGATGGTGGTTGTCACCGGTTTCGAGCTCGAACCGTGCCGGTGAGCCCGCCGGCTCGAGGCGCCGCAACAGGCCCGCATCGGTCAGCGCGTAGAGCACGTCGTAAACAGCCTGTGTCGACAAGGATCCGATGCGTTTGCGCGCGCCCGCGGTGATGCGCTCCACGTCGGCGTGCGGGTGTTCGCTCACCTCGGCCAGCACCGCCAGACGTGGTTTGGTCACCCGCAATCCCGACGCCCGCAGCCTGTCGTGCCAGAGGGTCACGATCGCACCCTCCTTCGGAGATTGGGTCGACTCAAGTCCCACTCTGCTACCTTCTCTTGCATATTGCAAGTGTTGCGGTATGCAAACGTGGGGTGAACATGGACGACGCATTGGTCGGCGCGGCGATTCTGACCGGACCTGACGCGATCATCTGCGCGGACCGCGACGGCGTCATCACGTTCTGGAACGGCAGTGCCCAACGAATTTTCGGATACACCCCCGCCGAGGCCGTCGGGCAGTCACTCGACCTGATAATCCCCGAGCGGCTTCGCGTACGGCACTGGAAGGGTTGGCAGAACG
Source organism: Mycobacterium sp. IS-3022 (assembly GCF_001500065.1). GTDB lineage: Bacteria > Actinomycetota > Actinomycetes > Mycobacteriales > Mycobacteriaceae > Mycobacterium. The sequence continues at coordinate 99,668 of NZ_LQIN01000045.1, read as the reverse complement.
TGATGGACACCGGGCAGAGCCGCTACGGGGCCGGTGACCTCCTGGCGGTACCGGCGGTGCGCAACGACGGCAGCACCATCTCCGTCGAGTTCACCATTGCGCCGCTGTTCGGCGCCGATGACGAGATGCTCGGTATTGCAGCGACCCTGCGCGATGTCACCGCGCGCTTCGAGGAGACCAGGAAGCTACGGCGTCAGCTGGCGGCCCGCCACTGATGGACGTCTGCAGGGCTTGCACCATGCAATACTTCGCACGTGCGTAAGGGTGATACGACCAAGACGCCGCTCGACGAGCTCGTGGCGTTCGAGGTGGCCACCGGCGACCTGGTGGGTGTCGCGCTGCGCAGCGTGGAACAGGTCGACGTCTCGCTGCCGCAGTTTCGGCTGCTGCTGGTGCTACAGCGGGCTGGGCGCTCGACGTCGTCGGAGTGCGCCAAGGCCCTTGGCGTGGTGGGCTCCTCGGTGACCCGCCTGGCCGATCGGTTGCATGCCCGCGGGTATCTGGTGCGTGGCGGAGACCCCGCCAACCGCAGCGTCGTCACCCTCGAGTTGACGGACGGGGGCCGCGATGTGGTCCGGCGGGTGACCGCGTATCGACGGCGCGAGTTGCGCCGGGTGTTGGATCGCATCGATCCGGCCGAGCGTGCCGCCTGCGCCGCCGTGCTGCGAACTCTGCACGAGCGTTTCGGGCCCGACGATCGGCACAACTCGATGCGGTTCTAGGCGCCCTTCAAGCCCAGCGGCCCCGCCAGTTCGGTCAACGTGGGGAGCAGCGCATCCCACCCTCCGAGCACCTGGATCGCCACGTGATCGGCCCCCGCCTCCAGGTGTTCGTTCAGTCGCGCAGCGATCGCGTCCGTCGTGCCGTGCGCGACAACGGCGTCGATCAGCCGGTCGCTGCCCGGTTTCTCGACGTCGTCGTCGGTGAAGCCCAACCGCTTCCAGTTGTTCAGGTAGTTCGACAGGTTCAGGTAGAAGTCGACGGTCTCACGGCCGATCTTGCGCGACGTCTCGGCATCTCGAGCCAACACGACCTTGTGCTCCGGGGCAATGAACACGGTGGGGCCCAGGAGATTTCGCGCTTCACCGGTGTGCTGCGGCGTGGTCAGATACGGATGCGCTCCGGCGCTGCGCTGCGCGGCCAGTTTGAGCACCTTCGGGCCCAGCGCGGCGATCACGCGCCGGCTTGTCGGCACCTTCTTGGCATCCAGCGCGTCGAGGTACTCGACCAGCACGTCGTAGGGCTTGCGGTACTCGTCGGTGTGTTCGGGATGGCCGATGCCGATGCCGAGCAGGAACCGTCCCGGATAAGCGTCCTCGACGCGGTGGTACGCCTCGGCGACCTCGTCGGCGGGCGCCGTCCACACGTTGACGATGCCGGTGGCGACCTGGAGATTCTCCGTGCGTTCGAGGATGGGCTCGACGTACTCGAGGTTGCCGGCGGGCGACCCGCCGATCCACACCGCGCCGTAGCCGAGTTTCTCGATCTCGACCGCCTGTTCCGGCTTGGGGACGCCGAACGTCCACACGCCGTAGCGGCCGAAATCGGGCTTGAGCTCAGTCATGCGGTTCCCCCTGTGTCAGTTGAGCCCGAGCGGGCGGGCCAGATCGGCGAGTGCGTCCACCAGTTTGTCCGGTCGGGTGAGCACCTGCACCGGAACGTGGTCCGCTCCCGCATCGAAGTGCTCCTTCAATCGTGCGGCTATCGTGTCGACGGTGCCATAGGCCACCACGGCGTCGACAAGGCGGTCGCTGCCGGGCTTGGCGACATCGGCGTCGGTGAAGCCCAAACGCTTCCAGCTGTTGAGGTAATTCGTCAGGTTGAGGTAGATCTCGAGCGCCTTGCGGCCGACGGCGCGGGCTTTCTCGGCATCGGTGGTCGGCACGACCTTGTGCTCGGGTGCGATGAACGCATCGGGGCCGAGCAGCTCTCGCGCTTCGGCGGTGTGCTCGGGCGTCGTCAGATAGGGGTGCGCGCCGGCCGCGCGCTGCGCCGACAGCTTCAGCACCCGCGGCCCCAGCGCGGCAACCACCCGGCTGTCCTTGGGAACGCCGTACTCGTCGAGCTTGTCGAGGTACAGGCGCAGCGCGTCAAAGGGTTTCTGGTATTCAGCGTGCGCTTCGGGATGGCCGACACCGATGCCGAGCAAGAAGCGGCCCGGATAGGCCAAGTCGATGCGATGGAACGACTCGCTGACCGGGCCGGCGTCCGCGGTCCAGATGTTGACGATGCCGGTGGCGACCTTGAGGTTGGTGGTCGCCTCCAGAATCGGCTCCACCCAAGGCAGTTCGGCCGCCGGGGAGCCGCCGGCCCAGATGGCCCCGTGGCCGAGGCCTTCGATCGCCCGCAATTGGTCCGCGCTGAGTTGCCGCCACATCGAGTGGTGGCCGAAGGCACCGTACGCGCCGAGATCCGGTTTCGTCATGGTCGCTGCAACCCGTCGGGTTCGTCCGGCTATTCCGCTGTGGCCGCAAGCTCTGCCGGCGTCGACGCCTCCGGACCGGGAGCCACCAGGGGCAGCAGCACGATGAATTTCGTGTGCCCGGGTTCGGACTCGACCCGTAGATCACCGAGGTGCTTCTCCACCACTATCCGACGGGCCAGGTCCAGGCCGAGGCCGGTGCCCTCGCCGAACGGCTTGGTGGTGAAGAACGGGTTGAAGATGTTGCCGATGATGTCCTCGGGAATGCCTGGCCCGTCGTCGCAGATCTCAACACGGATCATCTCCTCGTTCTCACGCCTGGTCCGCAACGTCAACGTGCCGCTACCATCCATCGCCTGGATCGCGTTGTCGATGATGTTCGTCCACACCTGATTGAGATCACCTGGGTAACAGAGCAATTCCGGTATCGACTTGTCCAGCTCCTTGACGACCTTGACGGGCCGGTCCTTGCCGACCTTCTCGCCGAACATCATCAACGTGCTGTGCAGTAACTCATGGACATCGGCGGACTGGTATGGGGCACGGTCCATCTGCGAGTACTGCTTGGCGCCGGCGAGCAGCGCCGAGATCCGCTTGCTCGCCTCGGCGATCTGGTTCATCAGCAGTTCGGTGTCGATCGTGTATTTCAGCCAGCCGATGGCGCCCTGCAGCGACGCCGAAGCATCGACCTCATCGACCGAGGCGGACACCCGTTCCAGCCAATCGGTGTCCAGCCCGGCGTCGACGAAAGTCGGTGCGTAATCCCATCCGCCGGTGATGCCGTGCCCCTCGAGCCATTCTCCGATCGCTTCCTCACGGTCGGCGGCTTCCAACGCGGTGAGTTCGGTGGCCTTGGATTTGGCGACCTGCTCGGCGACTTCGTCCTGGATCCGCGTCAGCACGCACAAGGCTTCCGGGCTGAACTTCCCGTCGGCCAGCATCGACAGCTTGTGCCGCATCTTGCCGACCCGATCACGCAGATCCGCAACAGCACGGGCAGTTGCCGCCGCGGGATTGTTGAGTTGATGGGTCAGTCCCGCCGAGAGTTGGCCCAGCGCCAACAACTTCTCGCGCTGGCCGATGATCTGGCTGTGCCGTCGGCCGCCGACCAGGTGTCCCTCGAGCAGGTGCACGGCCATCGGGAATTCCGACTGCATGAAGCGCGCAAACGCATCCGCGTCGAGCACGAAGAACCGCGACGGCTTGGTGACGCGCACCGAGGCCGAGTAGGCCGCTTCGGCGCCCGGGATGTACGCCGACCACGCCCCGCAGTACACGCCCCGCTGCGACGTACGGGTGGTCTCGATATCGACGCCGCCTGAGCGCTTCGACATCACCAACTCACCGTCGATCAACACGTAGAAACAGGTCGCCGGCTCGCCCTCCACCACGACGGGGCCCGGCTCGAACGTCTGGATGTGCCCGTTCTCGCACAGGATCTGAAGCTGCGCGTCGGTCAGCTTCTCGAACAGGAACAGTGTCCGCAGTTCGTCGGGCAGGCACTGCGGTGAGTCGCCCATGTCGTTCCTCCTATGCCTCGTCGGCGGTGCCGACAATCAATGCCTCATCGGTGGTGCCGACAATCACGCTTCCGCCAGGTACCGGTGCACCAACATCACCGCCATCGACCCTTCGCCGACAGCGGCCGCCACCCGTTTGGCGGATTCAGAACGCACATCTCCTGCAACAAACACACCGGGCAGGCTTGTTTCCAGATGGTGCGGCGGGCGGTCCAAAGTCCACCCGGCGACCTTCGACACATCCGGGCCGGACAGGATGAACCCGTGGTCGTCCTTGGCCACCAGGTCCAGCCATTCGGTCCGTGGTTCGGCGCCGATGAAGCAGCACATCCGGTCGCAGTTGACGCGTTCTTTGGCGCCCGTTTGCTTGTCGAGCAGGACAAGGCCCGCGAGATGGTCGTCCTCGCCGAAGGTGTCGACGACCTCTGTGCAGGTGCGCACGTGGATCTTCGGGTTCTTCTCGATGCGATCCACGAGATAGTGCGACATCGACGCGGCCAGCGACGGGCCCCGCACCAGTAGGGTCACCGACTTGGCCTTCTCCGACATGAAGATGGCGGCCTGGCCCGCCGAGTTGGCGCCTCCCACGATGTACACGTCCTCGCCCGCACATTCGGAGGCGTCCGACACCGAAGCGCCGTAGAAGACGCCGCGGCCGATGTAGTTGCACGCGTTCTCGTCGGGGTCGTCCCAGCAGCCCGGGACGTCGCGCAGTTGGCGGTAGGCGACGCCGGTGGCGAGGATGACTGCTCGGGCGGCGATGGTTCCGCCGTCGGCGAATTCGATAGTCCGCGCAGCCCCGCTGTCGTCGGCGTGCAGCCTGACCGCTTTGCGCGTGGTGATGACCTCGGCGCCGAAGCGCTCGGCCTGCCGGCGGGCGGAGGTGGTCAGTTCGGCGCCCGAGATGCCGGTCGGGAAGCCGAGATAGTTCTCGATTCGCGAACTGCGGCCGGCCTGACCGCCGGTCGTCGTCGCCTCGATCAGCACGGTCTTCAGGCCCTCCGAGGCGCCGTACACCGCCGCCGCCAGGCCCGCGGGCCCGCCGCCGATGACGGCCAGGTCATACAGCTCGAGGGTGGGGTTGGTGGACAGTCCGAGCATCGCGGCCAACTCGGCGTCGGTCGGCTCGACCAGCGTCTCGCCCTGTTCGGTGATCACCACCGGGAGCCGGTACTCGTCCAGCCCGGCCGCGTCCAGAAGCTGCTTGCCCTTCTGCTCGTCGGCCATGAACGAGCGGAACGAGTGTTGGTTGCGCGCCAGGAACTGGCGTACCTGCCACGATCGCTCGTTCCAGCGGTGGCCGATCACCTTGGTGTGGGGAATCGCGCGGTCGCCCGTCTCGCGCCACGCCTCGATGAGCGCGTCGAGCACCGGGTAGAGCTTCTCTTCCGGCGGGTCCCAGGGCTTGAGCAGATAGTGGTCCAGGTCGACGACGTTGATGGCGTCGATCGCGGCGTGGGTGTCCGCGTACGCGGTGAGCAGTACGCGACGGGCCATCGGGTAGATGTCCATCGCCTCTTCGAGGAAGTCGATGCCGCTCATCTGCGGCATCCGGTAGTCGGCGACGAACACCGCGACGGTCTCGCCGCGCAGCTTCAGCTCGTTGAGCGTCTCGAGCGCATCGGGTCCCGATTCGGCGCGCACGATGCGGAAGTTCTCGCCGTAGTGGCGTCGCAGATCGCGGGCGACCGCGCGCGACACGGCAGGGTCGTCGTCGACGGAGAGGATCACGGGCTTACGGGGTTGCGGAGTGGCGCCGGTCATCGTGATCAAGTATGCGCCGGTTGTCCAGCGGATATAGTGGTGAATCCGGTCGCTGTGAGATGGTCGTCCGGCGATTTTGGGGCGAGCGCTCCAGCAGGTAATATGGACCAACGGTGCGGTGATCGCGCCGACTCTTGCGTGCCCTGTTCTGGAATTTCTGGCTACTGGCTCACGTTTTGTAGTCGGAGCGGATTCTGCGCTCGAGCAGTATCCGCCGCTCGCGGCGGAAAGGCGCCAACTATCTAGACGGACACGGAGGATCTCCGAAAACCAATGGCCAAGAAAGACGGTGCCATCGAGGTCGAGGGCCGGGTGGTCGAACCCCTGCCCAATGCGATGTTCCGCATTGAGCTGGAGAACGGACACAAGGTCCTTGCCCACATCAGCGGCAAGATGCGGCAGCACTACATTCGCATCCTGCCCGAGGACCGCGTCGTGGTGGAGCTGTCTCCCTACGACCTCTCCCGGGGCCGCATCGTTTACCGGTACAAGTAACCAGACCACCGACGAGCGCTTGCGCGAGTCGACTACAGAGCACAGAGGATCGAACGAGCCGTGAAGGTGAACCCGAGCGTCAAGCCCATTTGCGATAAGTGCAGGGTGATCCGTCGGCATGGGCGGGTCATGGTGATCTGCTCAGATCCACGCCACAAGCAGAGACAGGGTTAGACCGCACTCTGCTGCCGACAACTCAATGACGAACTCCCAGCGCCACTGAGCGGGTACGCCGCTCGACACGTCCGGCACGGAGGCCGGACCCCATCACGAAGAGGGAACGGGCTGGGACCAGACCTCCGCAGAGAAGAAGGAACACTGCCTGATGGCACGTCTCATGGGCGTCGATCTACCGCGCGACAAGCGCATGGAGATCGCGCTGACCTACATCTACGGCGTCGGCCGTACCCGGTCCCAGGAGATCCTGGCGGCGACCGGTATCGACAAGGACCAGCGCACCAAAGACCTCACCGATGATCAGGTGACGGCGCTGCGCGATTACATCGAGGGCAACCTCAAGGTGGAAGGCGATCTGCGTCGCGAGGTGCAGGCCGACATCCGCCGCAAGATCGAGATCGGCTGCTACCAGGGTCTGCGGCATCGCCGCGGCCTTCCGGTGCGCGGTCAGCGGACCAAGACCAACGCGCGCACCCGTAAGGGACCGAAGCGCACCATCGCGGGCAAGAAGAAGGCCAGGTAAGTAGATGCCTCCAGCTAAGAAAGCAGCCGCTTCATCATCGAAGAAGGGTCAGAAGACCCGTCGCCGGGAAAAGAAGAACGTTCCGCACGGCGCCGCGCACATCAAGAGCACGTTCAACAACACGATCGTGACGATCACCGACCCGCAAGGCAACGTCATCGCGTGGGCGTCGTCGGGCCACGTGGGCTTCAAGGGCTCGCGTAAGTCCACGCCGTTCGCCGCGCAGCTGGCCGCCGAGAACGCCGCCCGCAAGGCGCAGGAACACGGCGTGAAGAAGGTCGACGTGTTCGTCAAGGGCCCGGGCTCGGGCCGCGAGACCGCCATCCGATCGCTGCAGGCCGCCGGCCTCGAGGTCGGCGCGATTGCCGATGTCACGCCGCAGCCGCACAACGGCTGCCGTCCGCCCAAGCGGCGTCGGGTCTAGGGAGGAACTAAGTCATGGCTCGTTACACCGGACCCGCGACCCGTAAGTCACGCCGCCTCGGCGTCGATCTGGTCGGCGGCGATCAGTCGTTCGAGAAGCGCCCCTACCCGCCCGGCCAGCACGGCCGCGCGCGGATCAAGGAGAGCGAATACCGCCTGCAGCTGCAGGAGAAGCAGAAGGCCCGCTTCACCTACGGCGTGATGGAGAAGCAGTTCCGTCGCTACTACGACGAGGCGGTGCGTCAGCCCGGCAAGACCGGTGACAACCTGCTGCGCATCCTGGAGAGCCGGCTGGACAACGTGGTGTACCGCGCCGGCTTGGCGCGCACCCGCCGGATGGCCCGCCAGCTAGTCAGCCACGGCCACTTCACCGTCAACGGTGTCAAGGTCGACATCCCGAGCTACCGGGTGTCGCAGTACGACATCATCGACGTGAAGGAGAAGTCGCTGAACACCGATCCGTTCGTGATCGCGCGGGAGACCGCGGGTGAGCGGCCGATCCCGTCGTGGCTTCAGGTCGTCGGCGAACGCCAGCGCATCCTGGTGCATCAGCTGCCGGAACGTGCGCAGATCGACGTCCCGCTCACCGAGCAGCTGATCGTCGAGCTCTACTCGAAGTAAGACTCCACTCGGGGGCGCCGCCCCCGAGAACCCCCCATCGACGGCATCAAATAGCGGGTGCCGAGGAGGAGAAGAAGAAAAAATGCTGATCTCTCAGCGACCCACACTGTCCGAAGAAGTCAAGGCCGAGAACCGCTCCCAGTTCGTCATCGAGCCGCTGGAGCCCGGTTTCGGTTACACCCTTGGCAATTCGCTTCGGCGTACGCTGCTGTCGTCCATCCCGGGCGCGGCGGTCACCAGCATCCGCATCGACGGGGTGCTGCACGAGTTCACCACGGTGCCGGGCGTCAAGGAAGACGTCACCGACATCATCCTGAACCTCAAGGGTTTGGTCGTGTCGTCCGAGGAGGACGAGCCGGTGACCATGTACCTGCGCAAGCAGGGCCCGGGCGAGGTCACCGCCGGCGACATCGTTCCGCCCGCGGGTGTGACGGTGCACAACCCGGAGATGCACATCGCCACCCTCAACGACAAGGGCAAGCTCGAGGTCGAGCTCGTCGTCGAGCGCGGTCGTGGCTACGTCCCCGCCGTGCAGAACAAGGCGTCGGGCGCCGAAATCGGCCGCATCCCGGTCGATTCCATCTACTCGCCGGTCCTCAAGGTCACCTACAAAGTGGAGGCCACCCGCGTCGAGCAGCGCACCGACTTCGACAAGTTGATTCTCGACGTCGAGACCAAGAACTCGATCACACCGCGTGATGCGCTGGCATCGGCCGGTAAGACGCTGGTCGAATTGTTCGGTCTGGCAAGGGAACTCAATGTCGAGGCGGAAGGCATCGAGATCGGCCCGTCGCCGGCCGAGGCGGACCACATCGCCTCGTTCGCGCTGCCGATCGACGACCTGGACCTCACGGTGCGGTCGTACAACTGCCTCAAGCGCGAGGGTGTGCACACGGTGGGCGAGCTGGTGGCCCGCACGGAGTCCGACCTGCTGGACATCCGCAACTTCGGTCAGAAGTCCATCGACGAGGTGAAGATCAAGCTGCACCAGCTGGGTCTGTCGCTCAAGGACAGCCCGGCGACGTTCGATCCGTCCGAGGTCGCCGGCTACGACGTCGCCACCGGCACCTGGAACAGCGACGCCGGTTACGACCTGGACGACAACCAGGACTACGCCGAAACCGAACAGCTCTAGAAGAATCCGTCCCGGTCCTACCTGATACGGGGATCGGCCCCATTTAGGAGATAGTCGCAATGCCCAAGCCCACCAAGGGTCCTCGCCTCGGCGGGGGATCCGCTCACCAGAAGGCGCTTCTGGCCAACCTGGCCACGGCGCTCTTCGAGCACGGCCGGATCAAGACGACCGAGCCGAAGGCGCGGGCGTTGCGGCCCTACGCGGAGAAGCTCATCACGCACGCCAAGAAGGGCACGCTGCACAACCGGCGCGAGGTGATGAAGAAGATCCGCGACAAGGACATCGTGCATGTGCTGTTCGCCGAGATCGGTCCGTTCTTCGCCGACCGCGACGGTGGCTACACCCGCATCATCAAGGTCGAGAACCGCAAGGGCGACAATGCGCCCATGGCGGTCATCGAGCTGGTGCGGGAGAAGACGGTGACCTCGGAGGCCAACCGTGCCCGCCGGGCCGCAGGCGCGCAGAAGGCGGCCGAGCAGCCCGTCGCCGCGGCGGCCGCGCCGCAGGCGGCCGTGGAGCCGGAGGCCACCGAGGGGCCGACGGAGACCGAGACGGTCGAGGAGGCAAAGGCGGACTCGACCGAAGCCGCCGAGGCCGAGACGCCCGCCGAGGCCGAGACGGCCGAAGCCGAGGATGACGACAAGTCCTAGTAGTGCTGTGAACGAACCCGCCACCGGCAACGGTGGCGGGTTCGTTCGTCTCCGGCTCGACATCGCGTACGACGGAACCGAATTCGCGGGCTGGGCGGTGCAGGCGGGGCAACGCACCGTCTCCGGTGTCCTCGAAGACGCGCTGTCAACGGTGTTCCGCATCCCGGTGGTGTTGCGGGCGGCGGGCCGCACGGATGCCGGGGTGCACGCCACCGGTCAGGTCGCGCACGTCGACGTGCCGGTGGATGCGTTGCCGAACGCCTATCCGCGCGCCACGCGCCCCGGCGACAGCGAGTTCCTGCCGCTGGTGCGACGGCTCGGGCGGTTCCTTCCTCACGACGTTCGGGTACTCGACGTTGTTCGGGCCGCGCCGGGTTTCGACGCCCGGTTCTCCGCGCTACGTCGCCACTATGTCTACCGCTTGTCGACGGCGCCGTACGGGGTCGAACCGCACGACGCGCGCTACGTGACCGCTTGGCCTCGCCCCCTCGATGTCGTGGCGATGACCGAGGCTTCGCGGCAGTTGTTGGGCCTGCACGACTTCGCGGCATTCTGCCGACACCGCCAGGGGGCCACCACCATTCGCGACCTGCAGCGCCTCGATTGGTCGAGCGAGGGCACACGGGTCACCGCTCATGTGACCGCCGACGCGTTCTGCTGGTCGATGGTCCGGTCGCTGGTGGGTGCGCTGCTGGCGGTCGGGGAGCACCGTCGCGAGATCGGTTGGTGCGCCACGCTGTTGACGGCCGAGCGACGCTCCAGCGAGTTCGCGGCGGCACCGCCGCAGGGTCTGACGCTCGTCGGCGTCGACTATCCGCCCGACGACGAACTCGAGGCCCGCACCAAGGTCACCCGAGATCTGCGCGTCGTCGAAGAGTGATTTCGGTGTCGCCGGTCGCGCTCATCGCGACCAACGACACCGAAACCACCTGTTAGATGCGGCCCGCGATGAAGTCCGCGGCCTGGTTGACCATGCCCGCGTTGACGTAGGCCCTCGCCGCGTGGTCGGGCCAGTTGCCTTCCCAGGTCTTGGGTTCGGCTGGGTTGCAGATCGGGTCCGCGCCGTGGCAGAGCTCAATCGTGCGCTCCCGGTAGAGCGGGCTGAAGTTGGTGATCGGACCCACCCATGCGGCCCCGTTTCCGAACAACGCGATCGCCGCGATATGCCGGTCCATGCCCGGTGGCAGCGGCTTGTCGAAGCCGAACGCCGCAATGGGCGCGGCCAGCACGACGTCGGTGACCGCAGCGCCCAGCGAATAGCCGCCCAGCACCAGCCGGGTGTCGGGGCAACGGCCGGCCATGTCCTGGATGCGCGAGCTCATGTCGTTCGCGCCGATGTCGATCTCGTAATCGGCGGGGTAACTGACGGCGTAGAGGTTGACGTTCTTGTCGGTCTTGTTGCGCACGGCGCTGATGAGCGCGACACCGACCACCCCCGCACCGGCCGCTTCGGTACGGCCGCGCGCGAAGATGAGCTCGGCTTGCGGGCACGACTGAGCGCCGGCCAGCGGCACGGCCTCCCGCTGGCCGGCGACGGCGGGCACGATGAGTCCGGCCGCGGCAAGAACGACTGCACCTACGAGCAGCGTCCCCCGACGGCCCCAACGGCGAACAAGATCACTTTGCACCCCGCCGATCTTAACGGAACTAATCGACGCGCAGGTAGATAGATTTGCTGCGTCGTCGGTGCGGTCAGACGAGACCGGCGACGAAATTCGCCGCCTGCTGAACCATTCCGGAGCTCACGTAGTCGTTGTGCGCGAACGGGTTGCGGCCGCGTGAGCAGATGGGATCGCCGTCCTTGCAGAGATCGATCGCCCTGCCCGCAAACACGGAACTGGTGATCGGGTTGCTGAACTTCGTCGCCGGGTTTCCGAACACCGCGACGGCGGCGATGTTGGGCAGGAGGCTCCTGGGTAGCGGAGGAGCTGAACCGACCGAGCCGATCTTGTTGCCGAGCGGCGGCACGCCGGCCAGCATGTCGATGACCGCGGCCCCCTGCGAGTACCCGCCGAGCACCAGGCGGGTCGACGGGCACTGCTGCGACATCATCGCGATGCGGTTCGTGGCGTCGGTCGCGCCGTCGGCGGCGGCCAGGAAATCGTACGAGGCGGGATAGTTGACCGCGTACGTGCTGAGGCTGCGGCCGCTGGTCAGGCTCCGCAGCGCGCTGACGAACGCCGTGCCGGGTGTCCCGAGCCCAGGCGTGTCGTCGGTGCCGCGGGCGAAGATCACCTCGATGTCGGCGCACGAAGAATCCGAGGAGCCGTATCCGGGCGTCGCCGCCCCGGGCGCGGCGCCGGAGCCGTATCCGGGGCCGACCGGTCCCGGTGGGGGACCCGGTTGGGCCGCCGACAGCGGGGCCACGCCGCCGACGAGCGCGACGACGGCGGCCACGGCGGCCACCAGTCGGGCCGTCTCACGCAGCAAAGTCACGCGGACATACTCACATACCGACGGGGCCGTCGGCCAACAGTTCCCCCGCAACGAGGAAGCTCAACCGACCGCTGCTCCTCCCGCGGAGGCGGGTGAAACGGTGACCGGCGGGGTGTCCCGGCGGGCTTAGGCTGACCCCCGGGGGAGTGATGACAGGGCGGTCGACCACAAAACTGCAGATCAGCGGACATCGGTTTCTGCTGCGGCGCATGGAACACGCCCTCGTGCGCGGCGATGTCCGGATGGTCGACGATCCGATGCGCGCGCAGGCGCTTTCCCTGCTCGTCGGCGGCGTGCTGGCGGTCATCGCGATCGGGGCCTGCGCCGTTCTGGCGTTCCTTGCGCCACGAGCAGCGCTCGGTGACGTCCCGATCGTCATGGTGCGCGACACCGGCGCCTTGTACGTGCGGGTCGGCCCCACGCTGCACCCGGTGCTGAATCTGGCATCGGCCCGGTTGATCACCGGTTCGTCGGACAAGCCCCGGCTCGTCAGCGCATCAGCCGTCGACACCACACCCCGCGGCGCCATGCTCGGCATCCCGGGTGCCCCCGACACGATCGCCGCGCCGCTGACTGGCGACGAATCCGGTTGGCTCGTCTGCGACGACGGATCCTCGACGACCACGGTGCTGGCCGGACCGGTCGCAGAGCCGCCCACCGCGCGACGCAACGTGCTCGTCAGTGCCGCGGGCGAGGGCGCTGCGGCCACCTATCTGCTGTTCGACGGGCGGCGCGCGAAAGTGGACTTGCGAAACCCCGCCGTGATCCGCGCGCTCGAGCTCGACGGGATTGCGCCCCGGCCCGTTTCACGCGCGCTTCTGGACGCCATGCCCGAGGTCCCCCAGATCGCCGCACCACACATCCGCAACGCCGGTTCGGTCGGGCCCGCACCCCTGCACGGTTTGCGGGTGGGCACCGTGGTGCGGGTATCACGCGCCGATTCGGAGGAGCTCTATGTGGTGCTCACGCGGGGAGTGCAGCGAATAGGCGTGGTGGCGGCTGATCTCATCAGATTCAGTCAAGCGCAGGAAGGGCACGAAATCGTCACCGTCGAACCGGGTGCCATCGGCGCTGTGCCGGTAGTCGACGACCTGCCGATCGGTGAGTTTCCCGAACGCGTCGGTACCACGGATGATCCGGTGCTGTGCGGGCAGTGGCGGTGGTCGGCCGGCTCGAAGTCCGTCGCCACCGCGACCGTCACCGCCGGCTCACTTCCCTTGGGAGGCACCGCACCTCCGGTACAGCTGGCGCAGGCCGACGCCGCGGGCGCCGGCATCGACGGTTTCTCGATGGGCGGGGGACGCAGCGCGTACGTGCGCGCGGTCGGCGTGACCGGCGACGGGGCGCGGAACGGAACGCTCTACCTGGTCAGCGACGCCGGTGTGGTGTTCGGTATCCGCGACGGGGAAACGGCCGAGCGGCTCGGCCTGACCGGCGAGCCGGTGCCGGCACCGTGGGCGCTGCTGGCACGACTGCCACGAGGACCGGAGCTCAGTGTCGCGGCCGCCTCAGTCGCGCGCGACGGCCTGAAAGCTCCGTAACCGCCGACTCGACAACGTCGTTGCGATGACGGCAACGACGATTCCCAGGCAGATCGCTGCGCCGCGGACCGCGATGTCGGTGGACCGACCGTCGTGCACCGCGGGCGCCGGAACCGACACGACGGTCGCTCGGTCCGGATCTGCGGCGGGCGGGGACCCGCCCGTCACCGCGCCCAGCACGTCGACGGCCCCGTGGCCGACGACGGGATCCCACCCGGCGGCGGGACGGCGTGCCGTTTCCTCGATGCGGTGCATCACCTGCCGGGCGGTCAACTCCGGCGAAAGCGATCGCAGAATCGCGACCACGCCCGCGACCACGGGTGCGGCGTAACTGGTTCCGGCGAGCGGCTTCTCGCCGGTGGCCGTCGGCAAGGTTGCGATCAGGCCCTCGCCATCGCGGTCAAGCGACACCACCTGCTCGCCCGGGGCGGCGACGTCGACCCAGGGTCCCGCGAGGCTGAAGTCGGAGGGCCGTCCGTTCGGCCCGATCGATCCGACCGTGAGGACGTAGTCGTCGTACCACGCGGGACTGACCAGCGCTTTGACGTCGTTCCAGTCGGGCGGGCCGGGCCGGATGGGATTCTGGTGCGGGCACTGTCCGGGCGCACCGACGTTGCCGGCGGCGGCCACCACCACGACGTTCTTCACCTCGACCGCATACGCCAGTGCGGCGCCGAGCGCCCGGTCGTCGAGTTTCGCGTCAGCCGCCACACACGCGACGGTGGAGATGTTGATGACGGTCGCACCCATGTCCGCCGCAGTGCGAACCGCTCCGGCGAGGGTGTCGACGTCGCCGAAACCGGATCCGGCGGGGTCGTCGGCGGCCGTGAACTTGTTGCTGGACTGGCGGATACCGATGACCGTGGCGTCCGGTGCGATACCGCTGAACCGGTTCGCCGTGTCCGGATCCGGGGCGGCGCCGACGATTCCCGCCACGATCGTGCCGTGACCGTCGCAGTCGTCGGTGCCGTCGCCACTTGACACGTAATCGCCGCCGGCAACGAGATGAGGCAGCAGGCGGTGGCGGGACACCCCGGTGTCGATCACCGCGACGGTCTGACCCGCCCCGCGGGACAGTCGCCACACTGGCTGCATATCCAGGTCGTCGAGTTGATCACCGACGTCGTTCTCGACGGAAACGCCGTTGGAGGTCACGCATTGTTCCGTCTGCTCGGTGCGCCGCGGCGGTACGGGAGACCCCCGGTTCGGGAGCAGCGAATCATCAACTGCCGGCGGCGTTATCGCGGCCGCCTCGAAGGTGCCGACCCAGGGCACGCAGGCGAACACCGCGGTGAGGACGATGCGGAGTACCCGCTTGACGGTGCACTTCATGTCAGCGCCAGATGGCGGACGAGGTCGAAGACACCGGCGATCCAGCAGGCCAGCGGTATCACCGCCGCCAACGCCACATAGTCGACAACTTCGGCGGCGCGGCGCGCGGCAAGGCTCGGCGTGATACCGGCAAGGGGCAGCAGGGCGCCCGCGCCCGCGACGACGGCCAACGCGCCGACCCAGTGTGCGCGCTGCGGTGCCGTGATCGCCATGAGCGCGAAACCGGTTGCCACGCCGGTGAACCCGCAGACCGCCAATGCGCAGCGCCGACCGACTCCGACGTGGGTACGGGTGCGCAGCAGTAGCGTCACGCCGACGACAATGGCGAACACCGTTGCGGTGACCGGGAAACGACGCTCAGCGGCGGCACAGCCGACGAGCGCGGTACCGGTCGCCGCGGCCAGCGATGCGCCGATCACGATGCCGGTCAACGTGTCATGGGCGAGCATCGCACGGCTGTGCGCAACGGTGGCCGGAGGATCGTTGTCGTCGTCCGGCGGCGCGGGACCGATGCGGGTGACCAGGATCGCCAACCGCGGAGCCGAACTCAGCGCCGCGAGCGCCAGCGTCGCGAGCAATGCGCCTGAGGCGGCGGCGTCCAGATTGCACGCGATTGCGGTCGCCGAGGCCGCGGTGCACAGCAGCGCGGTGGTGGCGCAGACCGTCAACGTGGTATGGCCGCAGATGGCGAACCGCAGTTGCAGCACCGCCACCGACAGTGCGGCGGCGGACGCCAGCAGCACATGCGCGGCAGGCGGGCCGGCGGGCACGGTCACGACGCCAGTGACCGCGGCCAGTATCACCGCAATTGCGCTGAGATCGAGGAAAAGCGACGTCTCGGGATGTGCGCGTCGAGCCAATTGCGCTGCCCCGACCGCCGCGGCAGTCAAGACGGCGGCGGTGACGAGCGGTCCCGCACCCCCGGTGAAGCGCGCCGACCAGATGATCGCGGCGGCCCCGATACAAGCGGCGGTGAGGGTGCCGCCGACACACAACTGCGCGGGCACGGTTGCGCGGGCGGGCCCGAGCCTGGCGACCATACGACTCGAGTCGCGGTCGAGGTAGACGGGCGCCGGAACGTCGTCAGTCGTGAGCCACAACAGCTCACCGTCGCGGACCTGGTTGTCCTGCAGTGTCAGCGACTCGTCGAGCGGCGGTCCACCGATCCGGCGGAGCCGCCAGCGCCGCCCGGTCCAGGCGCGCTGGTGATCCGGATGGACCAGCTCGACGATCGACGGCAGCATATCGCCCAGAACGGCACCGCTCGGCAACGCGAGATCGATTGTCTCCATGGCGCTTCCGTCGCCGACGTGAACCGCGATTCGGCACAGTGAATCAGGCATCGCATCCCCCCGAATGACGCCGGTGCGCTCACCGTAACGCAGCCGACGAGGTCACACGCGCACCAGATTTCTTCGTCGGGGATGGAACCGAACCGACACCCGCCGCGTCCACCTCATCGATGGAGCCTTACCGTGAGCCGCGCGGCGTCGTGGTGAAACCGCCCCCGGCGCTTCCGAAAGAGGTGCCGAGCAATCCCGTCGCGCGCCTGTTGCCGGTGGCCATGCTGGTCGCGGCGATCGGCATGATGGCCGTCTACTTCACCTCGGGGACCGGGACGAGCCGCAGCCCCATGTTCATGTTCTTTCCGGTGATGATGATCATGTCGGTGCTCGGGACGGTGGCCTACGGTGCCCGCGGCGGCGTCGGCCGGTCCACCGAGATCGACGGAAATCGGCGAAGTTACCTGCACTACCTCGACTGTCTCGACGACGACATCGTGACGACCGCGATCGACCAGCACCGGTCACAACACCGGCGCCATCCCGCCCCCGATTCGTTGTGGACGTTGGCACACGACCGGATTGCCGAGCGCAGACCGGACGATGACGACTTCTGCTGTGTCCGCCTGGGTATCGGTGACCAGGAACTGTCGGCGCCTCTGCTGGAGCCCGACCTCGGTGCCGTCGACGACCGGGATCCCGTGACGGTCACCGCCGTGCGCTCGCTGATTCGAAGGCGTTCGGTCGTCGAGCAGGTGCCGATCGCACTGGCACTGCGGCGACACGCCGTCATCGCGGTCGGCGGCGACGAACAGTGTGCGCGAGCACTGGTGCGGGCGATGGTGTGTCAGCTGGCCGCGCTTCACGGCGCTCACCTGGTGGCGATCGCCGCAGTCACCGCCCCGTCGACGCGTGACGAATGGGATTGGCTCAAATGGCTGCCACACCACCAGGACACCGACGTGGATCCAGCGGACCGGCACCTCGTGGTGATCGCCGACGGCGCATCGGCAACGGACGCCGAACGGCTGAGCCCGACCCGCAACGTCACCGTCATCGCAATCGGAGCCACCTCGGCCGAGGCGCGGTCGACCGCGTTGCCTGTGATCGTCGATTCCGACCGGCTGAGCCTGAATTCCGCCGATGGGCATGAGGTGATCTGCCGGCCGGACTCGTTGACACCGGCGCAGGCGCTCATGTGCGCCCGGCGGCTGGCGGCTACCCGACGCGAGGCGGCCCCCGCCAATGGTGCGTACCGTGCCTCTCTGGCACGTGGCTGGCTCGACCTGTTCGACGTCGCCGTGCCCAGCCAGATCAGCACCGAAAAGCACTGGCTGCGAACCGATGAGATCCGCCCGGTGCCGATCGGCGTCACGACCGAGGGTGCGCCGGTGCTGATCGACATCAACGAGGCCGCGCGTAACGGCATCGGCCCGCATGGGTTGTGTGTCGGCGCCACCGGTTCGGGGAAGTCGGAGCTGTTGCGCACCTTGGTGCTCGGCATGATCACCAGCCACTCGCCGGGCGCCCTCAACCTCGTGCTGGTCGATTTCAAGGGCGGCGCGACGTTTCTCGGGCTGGAGCGGGCACGGCATGTGGCTGCGGTGATCACGAACCTCGCCGACGAGGCTCATCTGGTCGCCCGGATGAACGATGCGCTCGCCGGCGAGGTCCATCGCAGACAGGAGCTGCTGCGCACGGCAGGCAATTTCGTCAACGTGACGGAGTACTCGCGCGCTCGGGCCTGCGGCGCCCCGCTGCCGCCGTTGCCCGCGCTGTTCATCGTCGTCGACGAGTTCTCCGAACTGCTCAGCCACCATCCCGAGTTCGCCGAGCTGTTCGGGGCGATCGGCAGGCTGGGCCGATCGCTGGGCATCCATCTGCTGTTGGCGAGTCAGCGGCTCGACGAGGGCAGGCTGCGTGGCCTGGACACGCATCTGTCGTACCGGATCTGCCTCAAGACCTTCTCCGCCAGCGAGTCACGTGCCGTGCTCGGCGTCGCGGACGCCCATTCCCTGCCCGGCACACCTGGTGCGGCCTACTTGAAAACCGCTGCCGGTGAGCTGATCCGGTTCCAGACCGCTTTCGTCTCCGGTCCGTGCCCACAACGGCAGCGCGAACGCCGGGCCGGAGCACCCGGGCCGATGCTGTTCACAGCGGCACCCGTCAGACCGGTCACCGAGCGCGATGCCCAGCCCGAGCACCGTCTCCCGGTGCCGACGCTGTTGGACGCGGTGTTGGACCGAGTCGGCGGGCGGGGGCCGGGCGCACACCCGGTGTGGTTGCCGCCGCTGGCGGCGTCGCCGACGCTGGACCAGATCGTGCATCCCGATTCGCGGTGCCGGCTCAGTGTGCCGATCGGACTGGTGGACAGCCCTTTTCACCAGCGTCACGATGTGCTGGTCGCGCAGTTGGGCGAGGCGGCGGGCAACGTCGCGGTGGTCGGTGCGTCCCAGTCGGGCAAGTCGACGGCCGTGCGGACGCTGATGCTGGCTCTCGCGGAGGCGCACGATCCCACCGAGATCGGTTTCTACTGCCTGGATTTCGGCGGCGGTGCACTGATGGGGCTCGGGAAGCTTCCGCACGTGGGATCAGTGTCGGGTCGAGCCGATACGGACCTGTGTCGCCGCACGGTGGCTGTGGTCGAATCGCTGATCCGGTCGCGGGAGGACCGGTTTCGCCGGATGGGAGTCGATTCGATGACCGACTACCACGCACGGCGTACCGCGGGCGACCCCGCTGCGGCCGACGACCCCTACGGCGACGTGTTCCTCGTTGTCGACGGGTGGGCTCAGCTGCGCCAGCAGTTCGAGTATCTGGAGGCGGAGATCACCGCCATCGCCGCACAGGGACTCGCGTTCGGCGTACACCTGATCGTCACCGCGTCGCGGTGGGCCGAACTTCGCCCGGCGCTCAAAGACCAGATCGGGACCCGCATCGAACTGCGGCTCGGGGACCCGACTGAGTCGGAGATGGATCGCCGGCGGGCCCGCGCGCTGACCAACTCACCGCCGGGGCGCGGCATCACCGCCGACGGGCGGGAGATGGTCATTGCGCTACCTCGCTGGGACGGCGTGTGCGGTGTGGCCGGTTTGCGCGACGCGATCACCGCGACCGTCGACCGGCATCTACAGCGATGGGCGGGGCAGTGCGCGCCGCGCATCGAGCTCCTGCCGACGCTCGTGACGCATTCTCAGCTGATCGAGTCGGCTCCGGCCGCACAGCACGCGGGTACCTTGCTGATCGGGATCGAAGAGCGCGAATTGCGGCCGCTCACAGTCGACTTCGCCGATCAGTCTCATCTGCTCGTGCTCGGAGAGGCCGGCTGCGGTAAAACCTCGTTGTTGCGGCTGCTGTGCCACGAGATCGTCCGCACCTGCGACGCAAGCCGGGCATTGCTGGAGATCGTCGATTTCAGGCGATCGCTGCTCGGTGTCGTGGAATCCGAGCACTTCTGCGGATACGCCGCATCGCCGGCGGCGCTGGCCACGAGGCTGCCCAAATTGCTCGGCCGGCTGGAGGCGCGCATGCCGGGCGAGAGCGTGACACAGCGGCAACTGCGGGACAGGTCGTGGTGGTCAGGCCCCGAGGTCTTCCTCGTCATCGACGACTACGACCTGGTGGCCGCATCGACCGGCAATCCGTTGACTCCGCTGGCCGATCTTCTCCCGCATGCCGAAGACCTCGGGCTACACCTCGTCGTCGCCCGTCGATCGGGCGGCGCCGCGCGAGCGATGTTCGATCCCGTGCTCGCCAGGATGCGCGAGCTCGGATGCATGGGCGTGATGATGAGTGCAAGTCCCGACGACGGCGTACTGCTGGGCTCGGTTCGGCCGTCGGCGCAGCCACCGGGTCGTGGCACGCTGATCACCCGTGGCGACGGGGAGCAGCTCATCCAGGTCGGCTGGACCGATCCGCCGTGAGCCATCCGGTTGTCGAAGTGGGCCCGAGTACGGTGCGTGGGCCAACGTGCCTTGAGCAGGAGGCGGTTTCGGCGGCGTTGGAAGCCATCGACGACGATTTTGCGCTGCTCGCCGAACAGCCAGTGTCGGTGCCCGAACTGTGGGCCGAACTGATGCGTGTGGCGGTGGACGGCGCCGACGCTGTCGTCCTCGTGTGTCCGACATGGTGGCCGAGCACGCGAATCGAGCGGGTCCGGGCAGCCGCGGAGCGGGCCGCGACGACCGTCGAGGTGCTCGGGCGGACTGCGGTGCTGCAGAACGACACTCGCGCGGCCGTCGTCGAGATCGCCCCGGAATTGGTCGTTGTCACCAGGGTGGGCGCGCGTGCGGTGGTCATCGCTGATCACGACGGCGACGTAGCGGAGGAGGTGACCGCCGCGGTCGGGCTGGTCGGGCCGGTGCTGATCGACGCGCCCGCGAACATGCATGCCGGTCGATTGGTCGACGGAGTTCTGAAACGGCTTCGTAGCTCCGGCGTGTCGGCTCGCCTGGCCGACGAGGATGCGGTGCGTCGGGCCGCAACGCGGCAGGCGGCACCCATCGATGTCGCCCCGGGCCCCGGCGGGAGCCGACGGCGTCGGACAGCGGCGATGGCGAGCGTCGTCGTGGCGGCGGTGGCGGTTTGCGGCGGGCTCACTCTGCGCGGGGGCGCCGCAGAGCCTGCAGTCGCAGCGACAACGCTGTTGGCGGAGGGCCGGGTCGAGATGATGGTGCCCGTGGCATGGCCCGTGCAGCGGATCACGTCCGGGCCGGGATCGGCTCGGCTCGAGGTGGTTTCACCGTCGGACGACGATGTCAGGCTTCACCTCACCCAGTCGGTCGGCCCGCCGGGAACCGATCTCGCGCAGACTGCCACATCGTTGCGAGCCGCGCTGGCCGACGAGGCGGGCGACGTCTTCGTCGACTTCGACGCATCCGGGTCCCCGGCCGGCCGCAGCGCTGTCACCTATCGGGAGCTCCGTCCGGACCATCACGTCGCTTGGACCGTGCTCGTCGACGGCCGGGTCCGGATCGCGATCGGCTGCCAGAGCGCGCCGGGCCGCGAATCCGGGGTGCGCGAGGTGTGCGACCAGGCGGTCCGGTCCGCTCGGGCAATTGCCTGAAATCCGGTGGAACCGAACCGGCACCGGATGCGTCGTACCAATCAGAACCGAAGTGAGGAAACGGAAGGACGCGCATGACGACACCGCAAGGCGGTTCACTGAACACCGATTTCGACCTGATGGCCGCGGTCGCGAACAAGACCGACGCCCGCAACGAGGAGATCCGCGCGATGCTGCAGTCGTTCATCGGGCGGATGAGCGCGGTGCCGCCGTCGGTGTGGGGCGGCGTCGCGGCGACTCGCTTCCGCGATGTCGTCGAGCGATGGAACTCCGAATCGCTGAGACTTCATGCCTCGCTGCAGCGGATCGCCGAAACGATCCGGCTCAACGAGCAGACGCTCCGGGAAGCCACCGAAAGCCACTCGAACCGCATCGGTGCGGTGGCCAACCACCTGTAGAGGAGTCGTGATGGATCACGTGTTGTCGTACAACTTCGACGAGATCGAGTACACCGTCCGGCAGGAGATCCACGCCACGTCGGCCCGGTTGAACGGCGCGCTCGAGGACCTGCGCGCGCAGATCGCGCCGCTTCGGGAAGTGTGGACGCGCCAAGCGGCCGACGCATATCGCGTCGAGCAGGCGAGGTGGGAGCAGGCGGCCGGCGCGCTGAACGAAATTCTGGTCAGCCTCGGCAATGCGGTCCGTGATGGCGCCGATGACGTCGCCGCGACCGACCGCAGCGCCGCGAATGCTTGGGGGTCGTGACCGGGGAAAGATGCCTGTGCGGTCCCGACTGGAGGGGAGCCAACGGGATCGCACGGTTGGCGCCACCGTGGTCGAGGAGAGCGGCCACGGTGGCGCATACCGCCTACTCGCAGGCGACCCCGTCGCCGTCGCGGTCCAGGTGCTCGGCGTAACCGTCTTCACCCTGCATGATCGGCGCCACCCCGGCGTCGCGCGCAGCGGTGCAGTTCTTGTAGTACACGTCAGCAGACGCGGTCGCAGCACCGGCCGCGGTTGCGGCGACGACGAATGCGGCGACGATCAAGCCACGAATCATTTTCACTCCATTGCGATGTTGGATTTCCGAATGCGAGACGGCCGGTTTGCTGCCACCCCCGCGACGACGCTAGGGCGGTGGACGTGAAAAGGAATCCGGGATTTCCCTATGTTCGGGTCGGGCTCGCGGTGATCGGACGAGCCCCTCGAGGCACCGTTTTGACCTGCGACGACGCCCGCAGGTAAGCTGCGTCGTTGGCGTGCGGTGAGCACGGGTCCTCGGGTCAACGTCGGTCGCCGAGATCAGCCCCTCCGCAAACGCCTGACCGGCACCCGGTCACCGGGACTCGAAACCCGACAGGGCAAAAGGAAGGTAGCGCTGTGCCTACGTACACGCCGAAGGCGGGTGACACCACACGTTCGTGGTACGTCATCGACGCCACCGACGTGGTGCTCGGCCGGCTCGCCGTCGCAGCAGCGAATCTGCTGCGGGGCAAGCACAAGCCGACATTCACGCCGAACGTCGACGGTGGCGATTTCGTCATCGTCATCAATGCCGAGAAGGTCGCCATCGGCGGCGACAAGCTGCAGAAGAAGTTCGCCTACCGGCACTCGGGTTATCCCGGCGGCCTGCGCAAGCGTTCGCTCGGCGACGAGATGGAAAAGCACGCCGACCGGGTCGTCGAGAGGGCGATCCTCGGCATGATTCCGCACACCAAGCTGGGCCGTCAGATCCAGAAGAAGCTGCGGGTCTACGTCGGGCCGGATCATCCGCATACCGCCCAGCAGCCGATTCCGTACGAAATCAAGCAGGTGGCCCAGTGACTCAGCCAGAGACAACCGTCGACACCACTGAAGCCGCGACCGACGCCGCGGTGGAAGCGGCTCCCCGCGAGCCGGTCTTCATCGATCGCCCGATCCAGACCGTCGGCCGCCGCAAAGAGGCCGTGGTCCGGGTGCGGCTGGTTCCCGGCACGGGCAAGTTCGACCTCGACGGTCGCAGCCTCGAGGACTACTTCCCGAACAAGGTCCACCAGCAGCTGATCAAGGCTCCGCTGGTCACCGTCGACCGGCTGGAGAGTTTCGACATCTACGCCCACCTCGACGGCGGCGGCCCGTCCGGTCAGGCGGGCGCGCTGCGCCTGGCCATCGCGCGTGCGCTGATCCTGGTCCAGCCTGAGGACCGGCCTGCGCTGAAGAAGGCCGGCTTCCTGACCCGCGACCCGCGGGCCATCGAGCGCAAGAAGTACGGCCTGAAGAAGGCCCGTAAGGCGCCTCAGTACAGCAAGCGCTGATCAAGCCGCGAAACCGCCGGGTGTGCACCGCATGCCCGGCGGTTTTCGTTTCCAACGAAAAGACGCCGCGATTGATTTACCGGCCATGAGTAACGTCCTGCGCAGGACAGCGCGATGTGGGAGTAGATGCTCTGACCTGCGGCGTACACCGGATCTAATTGTCGCCTCAGTTAATTAGTCGGTCGCAGAATACCCACGATGCGCAATCTGTATTCCAAGATTCCGGTTTGACTTCCCGATTGATCGTGGAACCCAGCCCCCCGGAAGCAGAGGCGCCTTTCGCGCCAGGGCAGGCAGACCCTGCCACCGGGGCTTTGCCCGTCGGGGGCCGGATCCGCTGCTTCCTGACAGGAAGGAATATCTCATGCACAACATCGTGAAGAGGGCGTCCGCAGGCGCCGTAATGGGAGGGTCGCTGCTGTTCACCGCGGGCTTGGGAATGGCCCAGGCCCAGCCGCTGAACCTGCAGGACGGACTGGTCAACGTCGCTGTGGGCGATGTGACCATCCTCGAAGACGTGAACGTGGGCGTGGCCGCGAATGTGGCTGCTGCGATCTGCGGTCTCGAGGTGGGACCGGTCAACGTGCTGGCCGAGTCGGTTGACGCCGACGGTGGTACCGAGACGGTCTGCGACGTGACGGGCGGCCCCATCAACCTCACGCAGAACGCCGGTACTCCGGGTCAGTCGGGTCAGGCGCCGGGCGGCGGTCCCGCTCAGGCTCCGGGTAACCCGACCCCGGGCGGTCCGGCTCGCTGAACCGGATGACACACCGCCCGCATCCTCAGGGGTGCGGGCGGTGTTTCCTGTCGGGTCTCGGCCGAGTACCAGTTCGACGTAGAGATGGTTGATCACCTCGTCGGTTGTGTCTTCGCCGGGCAGGTATGAGAAGTTTGTCGGCATGCCTCGACTGTTCGGCACCGACGGAGTGCGCGGCGTCGCCAACCAGGACCTGACCGCTGAGCTGGCGCTGGGGCTCGGCTCCGCGGCGGCGCGCCGGTTGGCCAGCTCCGGCGGGCACGCGAGGCGAGTGGCCGTCGTCGGGCGTGACCCGCGGGCCAGCGGAGAAATGCTCGAAGCGGCCGTCATCGCGGGACTGACCAGCGAGGGTGTGGACGCATTGCGCGTCGGGATACTGCCGACGCCGGCGGTCGCCTACCTGACCAGCGCCTACGACGCCGACTTCGGCGTGATGATCAGCGCCTCGCACAATCCGATGCCCGACAACGGCATCAAGATCTTCGGTCCGGGCGGGCACAAGCTCGACGACGCCACCGAGGACCGGATCGAAGAACTGGTCACCCAGGGCCCCGTGAACCGGCCCATCGGCGCGGGAATCGGCCGCGTGGTCGATGCCGAGGATGCCTTGGACCGCTATCTGCGGCACGTCAGCAAGGCCGTCACCACCAGGTTGGACCAGCTCACGGTCGTTGTCGACTGCGCCAACGGCGCCGCTTCGGCCGCCGCGCCGCACGCCTACCGCGCCGCGGGCGCCAACGTCATCACGATCAACGCAGCGCCCGACGGCTTGAACATCAATGACCGCTGCGGCTCGACCCATATGGAGACGCTGAGGTCCGCGGTCGTGTCTTACGGTGCCGATTTGGGCCTCGCGCACGACGGCGATGCCGACCGGTGCCTTGCCGTCGACGCGCACGGCCGGGTGATCGACGGCGACGCGATCATGGTGATCCTCGCCCTCGCCATGCAGGAGAGCGGCGAACTGACGTCGAACACGTTGGTGGCGACGGTGATGAGCAACCTCGGGCTGCATCTGGCCATGCGGGCGGCCGGGGTCGAGGTCCGCACCACCAGCGTCGGCGACCGTTACGTCCTGGAGGAACTGCGCGCCGGGGCGTACGCGCTCGGCGGCGAACAATCCGGGCACATCGTCATGCCCGCATTGGGTACGACGGGCGACGGCATCGTCACCGGCCTGCGGCTGATGTCGCGAATGGCGCAGACCCGCACTCCGCTCGCCGCGCTCGCTGAGCCGATGCGGACCCTGCCTCAGGTTCTGATCAACGTCAAGGTCGCGGACAAGGCGACCGTGGCCGACGCTCCGTCGGTGCGCACCGCGGTCGCCGAGGTGGAAGCGCAACTCGGCGACACTGGCCGAATCCTGTTGCGCCCGTCCGGAACCGAGCAGGTCGTGCGCGTGATGGTCGAGGCGGCCGACGAAGACACCGCGCGGCAACTGGCGGTGCGGGTCGCCGAGCAGGTCAGCGCTCAACACTAGAGGGGAACCCGCGAGCGTCCCTGCGCGTCCAACCTTTACATGGGAGCAAGGGACGCGTCCCGCGTCGACGTCGCCGCGCTGTTGAGCATCGCGGATCAGTATGAGGTTGTCGTCGACCTCGTCGACGGGGCTGTGCGGACGCATTTGAGCGACTTGGTGTTTGACGGCGCTAGCGCGGGCCGGTCGTATGTCGCGCATGGTGACGCGGTGCGGTCGGCGGTCGAGGAAGTCGTGGACCAACTGCGCCGATGGTCGCGGGCGGCGGCGGAGATCGCCGCAGCGCTGCGGGTTTCCGCCGACCGATACGCCGAAGCCGATGAGCGCGCCGCACGCAGGGTGGGCTGAGGATGGCCGAAACATTCGACGTTGCCGCGCGGTTGGCGGACGGGATGCCAGGTGTCGCCGATATCGAGCAGTACGTGCGGGCGTGCCAGGCTCTCGGCTACCAGCATCCGGATCTGACAGCGCACCCAGCGCAGGTGCGTGACCGGTATGCCAACGAAGAAGGTATGGATTTGACCGCGCTTGACACCGATTGCGTTGCACTGCGGGCGGCGGAAACGGCGGTTGGCGACGCGCTCGCCCGCCAGGAGGACCAGCTGGGCAGGCTCATGACGGCCTGGCAGGGCGCTGGTGCGAACTCGTCTCGGGAGTTCCTGCGCCGCCACAGTGAAGCGTCTGCCCTCGCGGCCGCGGCCGTGCGCACCGCGGCGCAGGCCTATGCCGATCTGCGCGACCGGCTCTGGCGGGCCGTGGACTGCAAGGTCGCGGCCGTGCTGGCCGTCGGTGACGGCGCGCACGCGCGGCGCGCCGACTGGCTGGCGGCGTCGCAGACCGTCACCACGGGCGCCGGGGACCGGGCGGTCGCCAGCGAGCTCGTGGACCAAGAAGTGAAGCCGTTCGTGGACAACGTCATCGGCGGCCAGTGGCTCGCGGCGATGCGGGCAGCCGTCGACGCGGTGGAGGCGGCTTACCAGGCGGTGCAGGCCGAACTCGCCTCGGAGGCCGAAGCGACGTTCGATGTGCCGGGCGAAATCGGACCGGCATGGACGCCGTCGCCGGTGAATGACGGCGTCGCAACGACGGCACCCGCGGGAATCGTTACCGCAGCACCCGTTTCGGGCGGTATGCCCGAGGCGTCGGCCCCCGTCGTACCGGCGGCATGGGGGGCACCCGCGGCCGCCGCACCGGCGCCCGCTGCCGCGCCTGTTGCGGCGCCGATGCCGGCGGCCGCCGTGCCACACCAGCCGGCGCCGCTTCCGGCCGCGCCACTGACCGATGCCGCAATGGCGCAGCCGGCGGCCGCTCCGCCGCCACCATCGCTGGGCGGGGGAGTGCCCGACTTCGGCAGTGGCATAGCGAGTTTCGGCCAGCAGCTCGGCGACATGCTAGGCGGATTGTTCGGCGATGGCGCGCTCGGCGATCCCCTGGAGGTTGACGAGCCGATGGACGTCGAGGAGACGGATATCGACGGACCCGATGATGGCGAGAAACCGGACATCGAGGAGTCAGAGGCCACTGAGGCTGAGAAAACAGAGGAAGTGCCCGACGAGGCCGAGGCCACAGGCGAAATCGACGCGGCGGGGGAGGCCATCGACCCAGCCGCCGCGCCCGGTTGTCCGCCGGAGCCGGTGCCGGCTGCGACGCCGCCGCCTGAACCCCTGCCGCCGGAACCTTTGGAGGTCACGCCGGAACCTTTGGAGGTCACGCCGGAACCTTTGGAGGTCACGCCGGATCCGCCTTCCGATCCACCGTCCGGCGGATCGGATTCTGGGACGCCGTGTGAGATCGCCGCCGATGAACTACCCCAAGTGGGGGAGTGACGTTCTGCGCCCGAGCCGGACAGCGGGCAGGTTCGGGCGCCTACTCCGGCCAGTCGGGACCGTTGACGAGCAGTCGGAAGCACTCGGCCGTCACCAATCGATCGCGATGGGTTGTGCCGCAGTGCTCACACCAGCAATGAACCATGCCGCGATCAGTCCGTCGGTGCCCGCGGCTCAGGAGCATCGCGAGCCCTGCTCCCGTGGTTGTCCGACGGTAGGCCAGCGGCCGCGGGGGACGCGCACAAATTCCGGTGTTGGGTAGCAGCCCATAAGTATCAGAGTTCATAGCTGCATCTCCTTCGCGAGTGAAACCTGGATACCCACAGGTGTGCGGCTTAAGCGGGTGTTTGGCGGGAACCTCCGGACGGTTCGCGTTGGCAGGTGAGTTGGCAGACAACGTTCATGAGAGAGCACTCATTTTGGACTCCTCATGGCTCTATTTTCGCAGCCGATTCTTGTGGTGTTGGGAGGACACACCTCGCAAAAGGGCCGAAATGTCGGAGTACGCCGGGCTCTGCGCCGACTGGATGACGACGACTGCCCGAACGCTGTCGTCATCAGTGTCGGCGCCCGCTCGGCCGGGTGGACACCCGACCGCCGGCGAGCCTGAAACCAACATGGCCAGGCCGGACCTTTGTCAGGCGTTCGCCGGCCGCCTCGACCGTGCCGGCCGGCGCCGACGGGGCTGGTGTCCTCTGCCCGTCGCAGGCTGGTGTGGCCTCGCGGGCTCGGGCCGGCTGGCGACGATCGGGCTGCCGAAAGTCCGTTCCCCCGGTGCGATTTCGTGCAGTACCGGGTGTGAGGAACCGCTGAAGCGGGTGATCGTCGGCTTCACCCCGGCCTTGCGGGTCAGCTGCCGCACATCCGACACCTGCTCATCGAGCATCAGCGTCACCACGGTGCCGTCGGCACCGGCGCGCGCCGTTCGACCCGACCGGTGCAGATACGCCTTGTGCTCGACGGGTGGGTCCGCGTGCACGACAAGCCCCACGTCGTCGACGTGGATCCCGCGTGCGGCGATGTCCGTGGCCACCAGCACGGTGGCCGTGCCGTCGGAGAAGGCGGTGAGGTTTCGGGTCCGCGCATTCTGTGACAGATTGCCGTGTAACTCCACCGCCGGGACTCCGCGTGAGTTCAACTGGCGGGCAAGGTTCTTCGCACCGTGCTTCGTTCGCGCGAACACGATGGTCCGACCCGGTGACGCGGCCAGGTCGGCCAGCACATTGACGCGTGCCGCCTTGTCGACATGCAATACGTGATGCTCCATGGCAGCGACCGGGGACTGCTCCGAATCAACGCTGTGCACAACGGGATCGGTCAGATACCGCTTCACGAGAACGTCGACACCACCATCGAGCGTCGCCGAGAACAGCATCCGCTGCCCCGTGCGCGGAGTCTTGTCCAACAGTCGTTTCACCGGTGGCAGGAAACCGAGGTCGGCCATGTGGTCCGCCTCGTCGAGCACGGTGATCTCGACCGCCGACAAGTCGGCATGGCCTGACTTGACATGGTCTTCCAGCCGGCCCGGGCAGGCGATCACGATGTCGACACCCTGTCGCAGCGCTTGAATCTGGGGGCCGGGTCCGACGCCACCGATGATCGTCACCGACCGCAGATTGGTGGCCGCTGCCAGCGGCGCGAGTGATGCGCTGATCTGGGCGGCCAGTTCGCGGGTGGGCGCGAGGATGAGCGCGCGCGGGCGACCGGAAACGCGTTTGGCCGGGCTCGCAGTGAGCCTCGTCACTACCGGCAACAGGAACGCATAGGTCTTCCCCGATCCGGTGCGACCGCGACCGAGCACGTCACGGCCGGCCAACGAATCAGGCAACGTCGCCGCCTGAATCGGGAAGGGCGACGCGATGCCGTTCGCGGAAAGAGTGGCGACGACGGCCTGCGGGAGACCGAGGTCGGCGAAGGTGGGCACGCTTGTGCCACTGGCGATTTCGACAGACAAGTAAAAGCTCCGAGAGATTAGAGTGGTCGTCCTGCCCGGCGCGGATGGCCCGCGGCGCTCGGTATGACGATCGAGAAGCGGCAAAAGGCAGAACAGAAGATGCCGCTGCGCACACTGTACAGGGGAGTCGGCACTTCCGGGAAATCAGCTACGGCAGCAGGCTGCGCAATTCCTCGACGAATCCGACGGTTTCGTCTCGGTCGACGGAAAGCGGTTGCAACAGAAGCGTCGTCGCGCCCGCTTCGGCGAACGCGGCGATGCGCTCCTTGACGAAACCGCGCGGTCCGACCAGCGACACGTTGCGCACCAAGTCGTCGGGCACCGCGGCGATCGCTTCAGCCTTCTTGCCCGACAGGTAGAGATCCTGGATCACATCGGCCACCTCGCCGTAGCCGTAGCGGGTCGCCAGGTTGTGATAGAAGTTGCGGCCGCGCGCACCCATCCCTCCGATGTAGAGGGCCAACTGCGGCTTCACCCAGGAAAACCGGTCATCGACATCGTCGCCGATCGCCAAGGGTGCGCTGACCATCACGTCGAGCGGACCCAGCGAGGAATCGCGTTTGGCGAACCCGGTCCGCAGCGCCTCACCCCACACGTCGTCGGCTCGCTCGGGATAGAAGAAGACCGGTTGCCAACCCTCGGCGATCTCGGCGGTGAGTTCGACGTTCTTGGGTCCCAGAGCCGCGATTGTGATCGGAATGCGTTCGCGGACAGGGTGATTGATCAACTGCAAGGGCTTGCCCAGGCCGGTGCCCCGTTCGGCGGGCAACGGGATCTGATAATGCTTGCCCTCGAACTGCACACGCTCGCGACGCCACACCTGCCGACAGATCTCGACCACTTCGCGGGTGCGCCCCAGCGGCGCGTCGAACGGCACGCCGTGGAAACCTTCCATCACCTGCGGGCCCGACGTCCCGATGCCGAGCCGGAAGCGGCCGCCGGAGACGTAATCGAGCCCCGCGGCCGACATCGCCAACAACGTCGGCGTGCGGATGTAGATCGGCACGACGCCGGTGCCCAGTTCCATGCTTGATGTCTTCGCCGCCAGAAAGCCGAGCTGGCTGATCGCGTCGTAGGAGTACGCCTCGGCCACCAGCGCGAGGTCCACGCCCACCTTCTCGAGCTCGACGACCTGATCCACCGCCTGCAGGAAACCGTCGGTGTAGTTGAGGAAGATTCCGGTGCGCATCATCGAGTTATATACCCAACCGGTTGGTTGGTCACCTCAGGGCTTCAGCAAGGCGACGACCTTGTTCTCCAGATCCACTGGATCGTCGGCGAACGGGTCGACCGGCGGCGCCTTCGGCAGCGCCGCTTCGGGGTCGGCGAAGTCGCGGTACGCCTTGTCGCCGGTCAGGGTGTGCAGCAGATAACCGGTGATCAGGGCCCGGACCACCTTCTGGGTGCTGCGGTCGGCACCCGGCAGTCCGACGACCCGGGCCAATCGGCGGCCCTCGATGAGGCCGCCGGGCTTGGCTTTGTTCACGGTGCGCAGCGTCGCGGTCTTCCACGCCCGCGCCAGTTCCACCGCATTGGACCGCAGCGTCATCGGGTCGCCCGGCCCGCTCAGCACCAGCCCCGGGACCTGCAGCGTCGCCGCAGGCTCCTCGGCGGGTGGCGCGGTGACTGTGGGGAAGATCGCAACCACGGATTTCGGTTTGACGGGCATCCCGGCCGCGGTGAACACCGCAGCCGAGCCGCCGAACCCGTGCCCGAGCACGCCGAGCCTGGTCGGGTGCACGCTGATGTCGCCGCGACCCAGTCGGACACCGGAAATGATGTCGAGCGTCGTGCCCAGGTCATAGGCCAGATTGAGCGCGGAAGGAGCCAGGCTCGTTTCCGTCGCAGGCGCCGCCGCGACGATGCCCCAGGACGCCAGGTGCTCCAGGGTGCCGTGGTAGCGGTCCGCTGTCGCAAGCCAGTCGTGGCCGAACGCGACTCCGGGCAGGTTCAGCCCGGCTTCGGGGGTGAAGACGACACCGGGAAGCCCGGCGAATGCCAGGTCACCGCGCAAAACGCGGTGCGGGCCGCGGCGGGTCAGGGCCTTGAAGAGCTTCTTCGTGCTGGCCACAGAACGACCGTAGCCGACCGGGTTTCAGCCGGCTCTTGCACTACCCTGAATGCCTATGTGCGGAATCGTCGGCTACGTCGGGCAGCGTCCTGCCTGCGAGATCGTCGTCGACGCGCTGCGCCGGATGGAGTATCGCGGATACGACTCCTCGGGTATCGCACTGCTCGACGGCCACGGCGGGCTCACGGTCCGCCGCCGGGCCGGGCGGCTGGCCAACCTCGAAACGGCGCTCACCGAAACCGGCGCCGCCGGACTGACGGGCAGCACCGGCCTCGGGCACACCCGCTGGGCCACCCACGGCAGGCCCACCGACCGCAACGCGCACCCGCATCGTGACGCCGCAGGCAAGATCGCGGTCGTCCACAACGGCATCATCGAGAACTACGCCGCACTGCGGACCGAACTCGAGCACGCCGGGGTGGAGTTCGCCAGCGACACCGACACCGAGGTCGCGGTGCACCTTGTCTCGTGGCAGTTCCGCCACGGCAACACCGCGGGCGACTTCCCCGCGTCCGTCCTCGCGGTGCTGCGCCGGTTGGAGGGCCACTTCACGCTGGTGTTCGCCAACGCCGACGATCCGGGCATGATCGTCGCGGCGCGCCGTTCCACCCCGCTGGTCGTCGGCGTCGGGGATGGCGAGATGTTCGTCGGTTCGGATGTCGCCGCGTTCATCGAACACACCCGCGACGCGGTGGAACTCGGCCAGGATCAGGCGGTCGTCGTCACCGCAGACGGTTACCGCATCACCGACTTCGACGGCAATGATGCGTCCGCGCGTGCTCGCCCTTTCCATATCGACTGGGACATGTCGGCGGCCGAAAAGGGCGGTTACGAGTACTTCATGCTCAAGGAGATCGCCGAGCAGCCCGCGGCGGTCTCCGACACGCTGCTCGGCCATTTCGCCGGCAACCGCATCGTGCTCGACGAGCAGCGCCTGTCGGATCAGGAACTGCGCGAGATCGACAAGGTGTTCGTGGTCGCCTGCGGCACCGCCTACCATTCCGGGCTGCTGGCCAAGTACGCGATCGAGCACTGGACCCGGCTGCCGGTCGAAGCCGAGCTTGCCAGCGAATTCCGTTACCGCGACCCGGTTTTGGACCAACACACGCTCGTTGTCGCGATCTCGCAGTCCGGTGAGACCGCCGATACTCTGGAAGCGGTCCGGCACGCCAAGGAGCAGAAGGCCAAGGTGCTGGCGATCTGCAACACCAACGGCAGCCAGATCCCACGCGAGTGCGATGCGGTGCTCTACACCCGCGCCGGACCGGAGATCGGGGTGGCGTCGACGAAGACCTTCCTGGCTCAGGTCGCGGCGAACTATCTTGTCGGGCTTGCGCTGGCGCAGGCGCGCGGCACCAAGTACCCCGACGAGGTGGAGCGCGAATACCGCGAACTGGAGGCCATGCCCGACCTCGTCGCCCGCGTCCTGGAGACCGTCGAACCGGTCAAGGCGTTGGCGCACCGCTTCGCGCAGTCGCAGACCGTGCTGTTCCTCGGCAGGCATGTCGGCTACCCGGTAGCGCTCGAAGGCGCCCTCAAACTCAAAGAACTGGCGTACATGCACGCCGAGGGCTTCGCGGCGGGCGAACTCAAACACGGTCCGATCGCGTTGATCGAAGACGACCTCCCCGTCATCGTCGTGATGCCGTCCCCGAAGAACTCGCCGATGTTGCACGCCAAGCTGCTGTCGAACATCCGCGAGATCCAGGCCCGCGGGGCCATCACCATCGTCATCGCCGAGGAGGGCGACGACACCGTCCGCCCGTACGCCGATCATCTGATCGAGATTCCCGCCGTCTCAACGCTTTTCCAGCCGCTGCTCTCGACGATTCCGCTGCAGGTGTTCGCCGCCGGCGTTGCCCAGGCCCGCGGTTACGACGTCGACAAGCCGCGCAACCTGGCCAAGTCGGTCACCGTCGAGTAGTGCCGAGCCGGGTCGGAGACTTCAAGAGCGACCAGGCTCGCGCCCACTTCCTCGACGTCTACCGGGCGGCGATGACCGGGCTGCCGACCGTCAGCGAATCACAGGATGTGTCAACCTCGTTCGGCACCGTGCGGGTGTATCGGTTCGGCGAGCCTGCGGAGCGGACGCCGGTCATGTTGCTACCCGGGCGCAATGCGTCCACCCCGATGTGGCGGGGCAACATTGTCCACCTGCTGCAGCACCGGCCCGTCTTCGGCGTCGACCTGCTCGGCGAGGCGGGACTGTCCGTGCAGAGGAAGCCGATCGCCGGCCCAAACGATGAGGCGCAGTGGCTGGACGAAACACTTGCGGGCCTGGGGCTCTCCCGGGTGCACCTGATGGGAGTGTCGATCGGCGGATGGACGGCGACCAACTACGCCGTCCGACGCCCGGGCCGAGCCGCCTCACTGGTGCTGCTCGATCCGGTGTTCACATTCGCCCCGATCGCCATCAAGGCCGTGCTGGCGTCGCCCGCGTTGTTCCTTCCCGGCGTTCCCGCGGGCGTGCGCAAGCGGGTGCTCAGCTGGATCTCCGGGGGCGCGGACATCGACGAAGCGGCCAGCGAGGCGGCACTGATCTCGGCCGGCTCAAGCGATTACACAGTGCGCAAGGCGATGCCCACGATGACCACCGATGAGCAGTTGCGCTCGCTGGACATCCCGGTGCTGGCTTTGATCGGCGGCCGCAGCGTGATGCACGACGCGGAGCGGGCGGCGGAGCGGGCGCGAAGCCTGCTGGCACGCGGGCAGGTCGAACTGTGGCGCGACGCCTCGCACGCGATCAACGGCGAGTACGCGGTCGAGATCGCCGAACGGGCAGCGGATTTCTGGAAGCAGGCCGACCGCCGAAACTGAACATATGCGCGCGAATCTGTCGGAATTTCGACGATGAGTTCAGTTTCGGCGGTCGGCCGGCGCCTCCATCGCTCGGCGCGAATGCCTGACGATAGGGCGCCTCGCGCACTAACGTAGGCGGCGATGCGGCACTATTACACCGCGGACCAGGTCCGCGAGGCTGAAGCGCCGCTCCTGGCGTCCCTGCCCGACGGTGCCCTGATGCGCCGCGCCGCCTACGGTCTCGCCGTCGCGATCGCCCGCGAACTGACGTTGCGCACCGGCGGGATTTCGGGTCGCCGCGTATGCGCGGTGGTCGGTTCCGGCGACAACGGCGGCGACGCGCTGTGGGCGGCGACGTTCCTGCGGCGTCGCGGCGCCGCGGCCGACGCAATCCTGCTCAACCCCGACCGCACACACGGCACGGCGCTCGCGGCGTTCACCGGCGCGCGCGGACGGATCGTCGAAAAGGTCCCCGCAGAGACAGACCTGGTGATCGACGGCGTGGTCGGTATCTCCGGCACCGGGCCACTGCGGCCGAACGCGGCCCAGGTGTTCACCGCCGTCGAGGAAGCCGCCATTCCCGTGGTCGCCGTCGACATACCCAGCGGCGTGGATGTGCAGACGGGGTTCGCCGACGGGCCGCATGTGCGGGCCGCGTTGACCGTGACGTTCGGTGGCCTCAAACCCGTTCACGCACTGGGCGATTGCGGCCGCGTCGAGTTGGTCGACATCGGGCTCGATCTTCCGTTGTCGGACATGATGTCGTTCGACGCCGCCGATGTGGCCGCCCGTTGGCCGGTGCCGGGGCCGAAGGACGACAAGTACACCCAGGGAGTCACCGGCGTCCTCGCGGGGTCCGCCACCTACCCGGGCGCCGCGGTCCTGTGCACCGGCGCGGCGGTCGCGGCGACGTCGGGCATGGTGCGATACGCGGGAAGCGCTGGCCAGCAGGTTCTTTCGCAGTGGCCGGAGGTGATTGCCGCGCCGAGTGCGGGCGCTTCGGGTCGCGTGCAGGCGTGGGCGGTCGGGCCCGGTCTGGGTACCGATGACACGGGCGCGGCGGCGCTGTGGTTCGCCTTGGACAGCGGCCTGCCGGTGGTCGTCGACGCCGACGGCCTGACGATCCTGGCTGCGCATCCTGATCTCGTCGACGGTCGCGCGGCGCCCACGGTGCTTACGCCGCACGCCGGTGAGTTCGCGCGACTGGCCGGTTCGGCTCCCGGCGACGACCGCGTCGGAGCCACCCGCAAGCTGGCCGACCGGCTCGGCGTGACCGTGCTGCTGAAGGGGAACGTGACCGTCATCGCCGAGCCGGGCGGGCCGGTCTACCTCAACCCCGCAGGCCAATCATGGGCCGCCACAGCCGGATCCGGCGACGTGCTGACGGGCGTCATCGGCGCGCTACTGGCCGCGGGTCTGCCCGCCGGCGAGGCCGCCGCCGCCGCGGCATTCGTCCACGCCCGCGCCGCAAATCTGGCCGCTTCCGATCCGGGACCGCATCCCGCCCCGACTTCTGCTTCGCGGATTCTCGCGCACGTCCGAAGTGCCCTAGCCAGTTTGTAACGAGAGGAACGCCATGTCGCCCACGCGCAGTCACGCGCCGCAGGTCGCCCCCGCCTACACCGGACGGCTGGCGATGGCGCCCGTGCCGTCACTGCGGCTGCCCGACGATGCGATGGATCCCGATGCCGCATACCGCTTCATCCACGACGAGCTCATGCTCGATGGCAGTTCCCGGCTCAACCTGGCGACATTCGTCACGACATGGATGGACCCGCAGGCCGAAAAGCTGATGGCCGAGACGTTCGACAAGAACATGATCGACAAGGACGAATACCCGGCGACCGCGGCGATCGAGCAGCGCTGCGTGTGCATGGTGGCCGACCTCTTCCACGCCGAGGGCCTGCGCGACGACGACCCGTCGAGCGCGGTCGGGGTGTCGACGATCGGTTCCAGCGAAGCGGTGATGCTGGCCGGCCTCGCGATGAAGTGGCGCTGGCGCGAACGCGTCGGAAAAGACTGGAAGGGCCGCACGCCGAACTTGGTGATGGGGTCCAACGTTCAAGTGGTCTGGGAGAAGTTCTGTCGCTACTTCGACGTCGAACCGCGGTATCTGCCAATGGCGGAGGACCGTTACGTCATCACCCCCGAGCAGGTGCTGGAGAACATCGACGAGGACACCATCGGGGTGGTGGCCATCCTGGGCACCACGTACACCGGTGAACTCGAGCCGATAGCCGAGATCTGCTCCGCGCTCGACGACCTCGCAGCGGGCGGCGGACTGGATGTTCCGGTCCACGTGGACGCGGCCAGCGGCGGTTTCGTGGTGCCCTTTTTGCATCCCGACCTGGAATGGGACTTCCGGCTGCCGCGGGTGGTCTCGATCAACGTCAGCGGCCACAAGTACGGCCTGACCTATCCGGGCATCGGGTTCGTGGTGTGGCGCAATTCGGACTGCCTGCCCGAGGGCCTGGTCTTCCATGTCAACTACCTCGGCGGCGACATGCCGACCTTCACATTGAACTTCTCGCGGCCCGGCAATCAGGTGGTCGGCCAGTACTACAACTTCCTGCGTCTCGGTCGGGGCGGGTATTCACAAGTGATGCAGTGCCTTTCGCAGACTGCACGGTGGTTGGGCGACCAATTGCGCGATAGCAAGCACTTCGAGGTCGTCGCCGACGGGTCGGCGATTCCGGTGGTCAGCTTCAAACTGGCCGGCGACTTCGGATACACCGAGTTCGACGTGTCCCAGGCGTTGCGCTCCTACGGCTGGCAGGTGCCCGCCTACACGATGCCGGAAGGCGCCGCCGACGTCACGATGCTGCGCATCGTGGTGCGGGAGGGTTTGTCCGCAGACCTGGCCCGGGCGCTGTACGACGATCTTGCCACGGTGCTGGCGCACCTCGACGAGCTCAAGCCGCAGGGCCACTTCGACCGCGAGCAGCCGTTCGCGCACTGAAAATGCGCGTCGAACGTCGACTTGTGCGCGAAAAATCGAACACAAGTTCATGTGTCGACGGCCCGGGTCGGCGGTCTGGGACAATTGGGCCAGATGGATACCTTGCAGGCATATTCGACCGCGACCGCGGCCCCGCAGGCGGTGGTCGACCTCGATGCGATCGCCCAGAACGTGCGGCTGCTGCGCGAACGCGCGGGCACGGCGCAGGTGCTGGTCGTCGTCAAAGCCGACGGCTACGGCCACGGCGCCACGCAGGTCGGCCGGGCGGCCCTGGCCGCAGGCGCCGCCGAACTCGGGGTGGCGACGGTCGCCGAGGCATTGGCACTGCGGCGTGACGGCATCACCGCCCCGGTGCTCGCCTGGCTGCATCCGCCCGGCACCGACTTCGCGCCCGCGGTGGCCGCCGACGTGCAGATCGCCGTGTCGTCGGTGCGCCAGCTCGGCGAACTGCTCGACGCGGTCAGCCGGACCGGACGCAGCGCGTCGGTCACGGTCAAAGCCGACACCGGGCTCAGCCGTAACGGCGTCGGTCAGGCCGACTATCCGGCGATGATCGCCGCCGTGAAGCGCGCCCAGGCCGACGGCGCACTCAGGGTCCGCGGACTGATGTCTCACCTCGTGCACGGCGACAATCCGGACGATCCGCTCAATAGCCAACAGGCGCAACGACTCGTCGAGATGCGAAGCTATGCGGCCGAACAGGGCGTGCATTTCGAGATCGTGCATCTGAGCAACAGCCCGGCGGCGATGACGCGGCCCGACCTGGCCTTCGATCTGGTGCGCACCGGCATCGCGGTGTACGGACAGACACCGATACCCGAACGCGGCGACATGGGGCTGCGCCCGGCGATGACGCTGAAATGTCCGGTCGCGCTGGTGCGGTCGCTGCGTGCCGGAGATGGTGTGTCCTACGGGCACACCTGGGTCGCCGACCGCGACACCACGGTGGCGCTGTTGCCCGTCGGATATGCCGACGGTGTCTTCCGTAATTTGAGCAACCGCATCGACGTGCTGATCAACGGCCGGCTCCGCCGCGGTGTCGGGCGAATCTGCATGGATCAGTTCGTCGTCGACCTCGGACCCGATGGCGACGTCGTCGAAGGTGACGACGCGATCCTGTTCGGGCCGGGCACCCGGGGTGAATCGACCGCTCAGGACTGGGCCGATCTGCTCGGCACCATCAACTACGAAGTGGTGACCAGCCCGCGCGGTCGTTTCGTGCGGACCTACACCGGGTCGACGGGCGAAACACGTTGAGTGAACTCGATTTCCCCCGGCCCCGCGGCCGCAACTCGAACACGCGCTGGCTCGCGGGCGCAGCTGGCCTGACCGCGGTCGGCAGCGCCGCCGGAATGTCGGTCGCCCGTTCGCTGCGGCGCCGCGTCACCGCCGACGACCAGTACCGCGACGAGGATTTCGAGCTTCTCGACGCCGACCGCAGTTCCGTCGTCACCACCGCGGACGGGGTATCGCTGGCCGTCCGCGAGGTCGGCCCCGAAGACGCCCCGTTGACCGTGCTGTTCGCGCACGGATTCTGTCTGCGGATGGGCGCCTTCTACTTTCAGCGCGTCAGGTTGACCGAGCAGTGGGGCGCCCAGGTCCGGATGGTGTTCTACGACCAGCGTGGTCACGGGCAGTCGGACGAGGCGCCGCCCGAAACGTACACGGTGTCACAGCTCGGTCAGGACCTGGAAGCTGTGTTGGCGGTGGTGGCACCGCGCGGTCCGGTGGTGCTGGTGGGTCACTCGATGGGAGGGATGACCGTACTGTCGCACGCGCGGCAGTTCCCGCACCGCTATCCGACCCGTGTTGTCGGTGCCGCGCTCATCGCCTCTGCCGCCGAAGGTGTTTCGCGGTCCCCACTCGGCGAGATCCTGAAGAACCCGGCGCTGGAGGCGGCCCGATTCGCGGTGCGCTACGCGCCGAAGGCGGTGCACCGAACACGCGGCGCCGCGAAGTCGGTGATCGCCCCGGTTCTGCGGGCCGCGTCCTACGGTGACGAGGAGATCAGCCCGAGCGTCGTTGCCTTCTCGGAACGGATGATGCACGGCACCCCGATCGCGACCCTCGTCGAGTTCCTGCACGCCCTCGAAGTGCACGACGAGAGCGAGGGTTTGGCGACGCTGCGCAAGGTACCGACACTGATCGCGTGCGGGGACCGCGACCTGCTCACACCGATGGAGTACTCGCAGGCCATGGCCGCCGCGCTGCCGAAAGCCCAGTTGGTGATCGTCGGCGGCGCAGGCCATCTCGTCCAGCTCGAGCAGCCCGAGGCCATCAACGATGCACTCGTGCGGCTCGTCGAACGCTCGACACCGTCCAAGCTCGTCGCGCTCACCCGCCGGGTACGCGAGAAGGTCCGCAACCATGGCTGAACGCGCCTCGGGCACAGCAGAACTTCCCACCGCCGAAGACACCGTCGCGCTCGGTGTGCAACTCGGGCAGCAACTGCGCGCGGGCGACGTCGTCGTGTTGTCCGGACCGCTGGGTGCAGGGAAAACGGTGTTGGCCAAGGGCATCGCGCAGGCGATGGAGGTGGAGGGACCGGTGATCTCGCCGACGTTCGTACTGGCGCGGGTGCACCGTGCCCGCCGCCCGGCCGCGCCGGCAATGATCCACGTCGACCTGTACCGGCTCCTGGACCACGGTTCGGTAGATCTGCTCGCCGAACTCGACTCGCTGGATCTGGACACGGATCTCGACGACGCCGTGGTCGTCGTGGAATGGGGTGAGGGACTGGCCGAACGGCTCTCCGACAGCCATCTCGACATCCGGCTGGAACGGGCTCGCGACACCGAGGTCCGCACGGCGATCTGGAAGTGGAGCAGCCCGTGACGCTCATCCTGGCCATCGACACTGCGACGCCGGCGGTCACCGCGGGTGTCGTCCGCCTCGATGGGCTCGAGGTGCTGGCCGAGCGGGTCACCGTCGACGCCAGGGCACACGCCGAACAGCTCACGCCCAACGTGGTCGCCGCGCTCGCCGACGCCCAGGTGACCGTCGCCGACCTCGGCGCCGTCGTCGTCGGCTGCGGGCCCGGGCCGTTCACCGGCCTGCGCGTCGGGATGGCCAGCGCCGCCGCCTTCGGGCACGCCCTCGCCATACCGGTGCGTGGCGTGTGCAGCCTCGACGCGATCGGCATAGAAAGCAGAGGCGACGGCTCGGAGGTTCTTGTGGTGACCGACGCGCGCCGCCGCGAGGTGTACTGGGCGCGCTACCGCGACGGGGTCCGTGTCGACGGGCCGGCGGTGAACGCACCGGCGGACGTGCCCGGGGCCGCGGAGGCGCTCGCCCGACCGCCCGTCTACCCGACCGTCGCGGGGCTCGTGCGTGCGGTGGCGGACTGGACGTCCGAGCCGGCGCCCCTGATGCCGCTGTATCTGCGTCGCCCCGACGCCAAACCGTCGGTCGCCCGCCGATGAACATCGAGTACGGCCCGCTCGAGCCGTCCGACGCCACTCGGTGCGCCGAATTGGAGGCGCAGCTGTTCGACGGTGACGACCCGTGGCCCACGCGTGCATTCCTCGCCGAACTCGCCGCCAAGCACATCCGCTACGTCGCCGCGCGCGATGGGGACAAGCTCGTCGGATACGCCGGAATCGCGCGGCTGGGCCGAAAGAAGCCATACGAGTACGAGATTCACACAATCGGCGTCGACCCCGCCTATCAGGGGCAGGGTATCGGCCGCCGGATGCTCGCCGAACTGCTCGAGCACGCGGCAGGCGGCGCGGTATTTCTCGAGGTCCGCACGGACAACGAAGCGGCGATCAAGCTCTACGAGAGCGTCGGCTTCGTCAACGTGGGGATACGCAAGCGCTACTATCGCGCCAGCGGCGCGGACGCCTATACGATGAGGCGCGATTCGACATGATCATCCTGGCCATCGAGAGCTCGTGTGACGAAACCGGCGTCGGGATCGCCGAATTGGGTCCTGACGGATCGGTGACGCTGCTCGCCGACGAGGTCGCATCGAGCGTCGACGAACACGCACGGTTCGGCGGAGTGGTCCCGGAGATCGCGTCCCGTGCGCACCTGGAGGCGTTGGGCCCCACGATGCGACGCGCGCTGCAGGCAGCCGGATTGGCCAAACCGGACATCGTCGCGGCGACGATCGGTCCCGGCCTGGCGGGTGCGCTACTCGTGGGAGTGGCTGCGGCCAAAGCGTATTCGGCGGCGTGGCAGGTGCCGTTCTACGCCGTCAACCACCTGGGCGGGCACCTGGCCGCCGACGTGTACGACCACGGCCCGCTGCCCGAGAGCGTCGGCCTGCTGGTGTCGGGTGGGCATACCAACCTGTTGCACGTGCGGTCGCTGGGCGAGCCGATCATCGAACTGGGCAGCACCGTCGACGACGCCGCAGGCGAGGCCTACGACAAGGTCGCGCGACTGCTCGGCCTCGGCTATCCCGGCGGCAAGGTGCTCGACGACCTTGCGCGAGAGGGGGATCGCGACGCGATCGTGTTCCCTCGCGGAATGACCGGCCCACGCGACGACCCGTATGCGTTCAGCTTCTCCGGACTCAAGACCAGTGTGGCGCGCTACGTCGAGAGCCACCCGGATGCGTCGCAGGCCGACGTGGCCGCGGGCTTCCAGGAGGCGGTTGCCGACGTGCTGACGCTCAAGGCCGTGCGCGCGTGCAACGAACTGGGAGTCAAGACGCTGTTGATCGCCGGCGGGGTGGCGGCGAACTCGCGGCTACGGGAACTGGCTCAGGAGCGGTGCGTCGCCAACGGGCTGACGCTGCGTATCCCGCGGCCCAGGTTGTGCACCGACAACGGCGCGATGATCGCTTCGTTCGCCGCTCACCTGATCGCTGCGGGTGCGTCGCCGTCGCCGCTGGATGCGGCCAGCGACCCCGGGTTGCCGGTGGTGCAGGGCCAGGTGGCGTAGCCAGGCCTTGAGTGCTAGCACTCTCATGTATAGAGTGCTAGGTGGCAGGCGGCCAATCCCTGCGCCGGCACCCGCGACGACGGTGCGTGGGCACGGGCGCCATGCCGAAACACCTGGTAACTGAGAGATCCGGGACCCCGGATCGACACCCGAACTAGTGGAGGGCTCCATCGTGGCGAGCGTGAACATCAAGCCACTCGAGGACAAGATCCTCGTTCAGGCCAACGAGGCCGAGACCACGACCGCTTCCGGTCTGGTCATTCCCGACACCGCCAAGGAGAAGCCGCAGGAAGGCACCGTCGTCGCAGTTGGCCCCGGCCGCTGGGATG
Source organism: Mycobacterium sp. IS-3022 (assembly GCF_001500065.1). Taxonomy (GTDB): domain Bacteria; phylum Actinomycetota; class Actinomycetes; order Mycobacteriales; family Mycobacteriaceae; genus Mycobacterium. The sequence continues at coordinate 56,985 of NZ_LQIN01000045.1, read as the reverse complement.
AGGACGGCGAGAAGCGCATTCCGCTGGACGTCTCCGAGGGCGACACCGTCATCTACAGCAAGTACGGCGGCACCGAGATCAAGTACAACGGCGAGGAGTACCTGATCCTGTCGGCTCGCGACGTGCTGGCCGTCGTCAACAAGTAAGCACCCGTGTTCCGCCCCGGGAATCCCCGTCTACACGGGTGATTTCCGGGGCGGCATGCGTCCATGGGGAATTGCAGCCCGTAAGGACCTTAAGGAAAGACAGCGATGAGCAAGCAGATTGAGTTCAACGAGACTGCGCGCCGCGCAATGGAGGCCGGCGTAGACAAGCTGGCCGACGCGGTGCGGGTGACTCTGGGGCCGCGCGGCAGGAACGTCGTGCTGGCCAAGGCCTGGGGCGGGCCGACCGTCACCAACGACGGCGTGACCATCGCCCGTGAGATCGAGCTGGAAGACCCGTTCGAGAACCTCGGCGCCCAGCTGGTCAAGTCGGTCGCCACCAAGACCAACGACGTTGCAGGCGACGGCACCACCACCGCGACGGTGCTGGCGCAGTCCTTGGTCAAGGGCGGCCTGCGCAACGTCGCGGCCGGTGCCAACCCGATCGCGCTCGGTGCGGGGATCTCCAAGGCCGCCGATGCGGTGTCCGAGGCGCTGCTGGCCTCGGCGACGCCGGTGTCGGACAAGAACGGCATCGCACAGGTCGCCACCGTCTCCTCGCGTGACGAGCAGGTGGGCGAACTGGTCGGCGAGGCGATGACCAAGGTCGGCGCCGACGGCGTCGTCTCAGTCGAGGAATCGTCGACGCTGAACACCGAATTGCAGATCACCGACGGCATCGGCTTCGACAAGGGTTACCTGTCGGCGTACTTCGTCACCGACTTCGACGCCCAGGAGGCGGTGCTCGAGGACGTGCTGGTGCTGCTGCACCGCGAGAAGATCAGCTCGCTGCCGGACCTGCTGCCGCTGCTGGAGAAGGTCGCCGAGGCGGGCAAGCCGCTCCTGATCGTCGCCGAAGACGTTGAAGGCGAGGCACTTTCGACACTGGTGGTCAACGCGATCCGCAAGACGCTGAAGGCCGTCGCGGTCAAGGCGCCGTTCTTCGGCGACCGCCGCAAGGCGTTCCTCGACGACCTCGCCATCGTCACCGGCGGTCAGGTCGTCAACCCGGACGTCGGTCTGGTGCTGCGCGAGGTCGGCCTCGACGTGCTGGGCACCGCGCGGCGGGTGGTGGTTGACAAGGACAGCACCACGATCGTCGACGGTGGCGGCACCAAGGAGGCCATCGAGGCGCGTAAAGCGCAGCTGCGGGCCGAAATCGAAGCCAGCGACTCCGACTGGGACCGCGAGAAGCTCGAGGAGCGGTTGGCCAAACTGGCGGGCGGCGTCGCCGTCATCCAGGTCGGTGCGGCCACAGAAACCGATCTGAAGAAGCGCAAGGAGGCCGTCGAGGACGCCGTCGCGGCGGCCAAGGCGGCCGTCGAGGAGGGCATCATCGCCGGCGGCGGTGCGGCGCTGGTCAAGGCGCGCGAGGCGCTGAACAAGCTGCGCGACAGCGTGACCGGTGACGAGCGCCTCGGCGTCGACGTGTTCGATGCCGCGCTCGCGGCACCGCTGTACTGGATCGCCACCAACGCCGGGTTCGACGGTGCGGTCGTGGTGAACAAGGTCGCCGAACTTCCCGTCGGGCAGGGCTTCAACGCGGCCACGCTGGCGTTCGGTGATCTCGCGGCCGACGGTGTCGTCGACCCGGTCAAGGTCACGCGGTCGGCGGTGCTGAACGCGGCGTCGGTGGCCCGCATGGTGCTGACGACGGAAACGGCGGTCGTCGACAAGCCGGAGGAACCGGAGGACGACGGCCACGGCCATGGCCATCACCACCATCACTGAGTGAGCTCTACGAAGCGCCCCCGGTCGTCATGGCCGGGGGCACTTCTGTCAGGCGGTCCCGCGAGCGCTCACTGCGGTACGGTTTCCGGCCGGTCTGACCCGGGGCCTTTCCTCTCAGCCGCCGAACGTGCGGCCACTGCGAAATTTCTGCCGGTTTTTCGCAGTCAGCTCACTCTCGACGGGAATCGCAGCCGAACACCGCAATCATGACTGAGGGTGGCCGCGATGTACGGCGGCGCGCCTGCAGAGCTGGTCCGGCCACCTCGGCGACAGAATTGGTATATACCAATCCAAACCCCGGCGAGAGGATCAACGTGGGCAACACCGCTATCCGGCGAGCCCCCCGCCTGGGAACGCTGGTGGCCGTCGCGGCGGCAAGTGTCGGCGTCATCTACGGCTACGACCTTTCCAACATCGCCGGTGCGCTTCTTTTCATCACCGATGAATTCGGACTGACCACCCGGCAGCAGGAGTTGGTGACCACTGCGATAGTCATCGGCCAGATCGTCGGGGCGATCGGCGGCGGGATGCTCGCCAATGCCATCGGACGCAAGAAGTCGATGGTGCTCGTCGCTGTCACCTACGCCGCCTTCGCGCTTCTGAGCGCGTTGTCGGTGTCGGTGCCCATGTTGTTGGTGTCGCGCTTTCTGCTCGGCCTGACCATCGGTGTGTCGGTGGTGGTCGTGCCGGTCTTCGTCGCCGAATCAGCACCGGCGAAGGTCCGCGGCTCGTTGTTGGTCGCCTATCAGGTGGCCACGGTGGTCGGCATCATCATCGGCTACCTGGCGGCGTACTTCCTGGCCGGCTCGGGCAGTTGGCGCTGGATGCTCGGCCTGGCGGCGATACCTGCAGTGCTAGTGACGTTGGTGCTGCTGTGGATGCCGGACACCCCGCGGTGGTACATGATCAAGGGCCGGGTCGAGGAGGCCCGCCAAACGTTGCGCCGGGTCGAGCCGACCGCTGACGTCGAGGCCGAACTCGCCGAAATCAGCCGCGCACTCAAGGAAGAAACCGGCGGCGCGGTGCGCGAAATGCTGCGGCGGCCCTACCTTCGCGCCACGGTTTTCGTGGTGGTGCTCGGCTTCTTCATCCAAATCACCGGCATCAACGCGATCGTCTACTACAGCCCCCGACTGTTCGAAGCCATGGGCTTCGAAGGTGACTTCGCGCTGCTGATACTTCCAGCGCTGATACAAGTGGCGGCTTTGGCAGCGGTGTTCGTCTCACTGATGATGGTCGATCGAGTCGGTCGACGGCCGATCCTTTTGGGCGGCATCGCGATGATGATCGTCGCCAACGCCATGCTGATCGGCGTCTTCGTGGCCGGGACTGAGTTCGGCGGTGCGCTCACCACGATCGGGTTCCTCGGCGTGCTGCTGTTCACCATCGGGTTCACCTTCGGCTTCGGCGCGTTGGTATGGGTTTACGCCGGTGAGAGCTTCCCGACCCGGCTCCGGTCGATGGGTTCGAGTGCGATGCTCACCTCCGATCTGGTGGCCAATGCCATCATCGCCGCCTTCTTCCTCACCATGCTCAATTCGCTCGGCGGTGGCGGAACATTCGCGGTGTTCGGCGCCTTCGCGCTGGCCGCGCTCGTATTCGTCTATCGATTCGCGCCGGAAACCAAAGGCCGTCAGCTCGAAGAGATTCGGCACTTCTGGGAGAACGGCGGGCGCTGGCCTGACGAAATCCAGAAACACGGCATGAGGTCACCGGAGACGCTGTGACGCTTGTCGCCGCGGGGACCATGGTCCTGGATGACCAGGTCTGCAAGCCGGGTTGGTTGGCCACCTCTGCCGGTCGAATCGTCGAGTGCGGACCTGGGCCCGCGCCGCGACCGCCCGACCACGACTTTGCGAATTACATAGTGGTGCCGGGGTTTGTCGACATGCACGTGCACGGAGGCGGCGGCGCGTCGTACACCGACGGCATCAGCTCAGAGATTGAACAGGCAGCCGAGTTCCACCGGCGCCACGGCACCACCACGACGGTGGCCAGCCTCGTCACCGCATCACCCGACGATCTTCTGCGCCAAGTCCGCGTACTCGCCGAGATGACTCGACAAAAGACCGTGGCCGGCGTGCACCTGGAGGGCCCCTGGCTGAGCGCCGCGCGCTGCGGTGCACACGACTCAACGCTCTTGCGAAAGCCCGACTCAGCCGAGATCGACGCCCTGCTCGCCGCCGCCGACGGCACCATCCGGATGGTCACGCTGGCGCCGGAGCTGCCGGGCAGTCAGGACGCCATCGCCCGCCTTGCGGACGCGGATGTCATCGTCGCCATCGGCCATACAGATGCCAGTTACGACGACGCGAAGCGTGCGATCGAACTGGGGGCGACGGTCGGCACTCATGTGTTCAACGGGATGCGGCCGCTGCACCACCGCGACCCGGGTCCGGCGCTGGCGCTGCTGGAAGATCCGCGGGTGACCGTGGAGCTCATTGCCGACGGCGTGCACGTCCACCCCGCGCTGGTTCGGCAGGTCATCGAGACGGTCGGGTTCGGTCGCGTCGCGCTGATCACTGACGCGATGGCGGCAGCCGGATTGTCGGACGGACCATTTCGGATCGGCGCACTCGAGGTGGAGGTCACCGAACGGATAGCTCGGGTGCGGGGGACGTCGACCATCGCGGGCAGCACCGCGACCATGGATCAGATTTTCCGGACCGCGGTCGGCCAACTCGGCGGCTCGGATGAGGCGCTGGCCAAGGCGGCACGGATGACGGCGACCACCCCGGCTCGCGCGTTGAACCTCGATCGCGTCGGCAGCCTACGTGTCGGCATGGACGCCAATTGCGTTGTGCTGGATAAAGATTTGCATGTCAAGCGGATGATGCTCAACGGTTCCTGGCTGCCTCACCGCTAGCAGCACCAGGGCAATTGCCTGATCGGGGATACCGTCAATTCGCCTCAACCGCCGAACCGCGCCGAGCCTGCGGTGAGATCGCGGTTTTCGGGCGAAATGACGATCTACGCGCAGTCTCGATGAGTTTCTGAGCTGCCCTCGGTCGGTACGGGTATGACTGACGACGCCATGAGCACCGCGCGCACCATCAACGCGCCGGCCGAAACCGTGTTCGCGGTGCTGGCCGACCCGACCACCCATCAGACGATCGACGGCACCGGCTGGGTGCGGGACTCGCTCGACGGCAAGCCACTGACGGCAGTCGGCCAGATCTTCCGGATGGCGATGTACCACGACAACTACGGCGGCATGCACTACGAGATGGCCAACCGGGTCGAGGTTTTCGAGCCGCCGCACGCGATTGCGTGGTTGCCGGGCCAAGGCGCTGACGACGCCAACCTCGACTTCGGCGGCTGGATCTGGCGCTACGATCTCGAGCCGCTCGGTGGCGACCGGACGAAGGTCACCCTGACCTACGACTGGTCGGCGGTGCCGCCCGCCGTTCGCGACCACATCAGCTTCCCGCCGTTCGACCGGCAGCACCTGGAGAACTCGCTCAAGCACCTCGCCGATCTGGCACGGGAGCGGTCGTAGCCCAAACGGAACGGGGCTTCCGTTCCGTCATCGGGGCCGGTTCTCGTGAGCCGCCGTCAGCCAGAACACCGCGCGCTCGATCCCGGGAACGATGTCCGTCACGTCGATCTCGCCCGCGGCGAAGCGTCCCAGAAACCCGAAAACCACACTCGTGAGGACCGTTTCGAGGTCCTTGGCGTACGCCGGATCGACCCGGCTCAGAATGGATCTGACCACCGGCACGACAGCGTCGACGCCACGTTGTATCAACTTGTCGCCACCGGGCCCGGTGCGCGCCCGGAAGTACGACCGCAGCATCATCGGGTGCTGTTCCCACGGCTCGAAAATGGTGCGCAGCACCTGCATCAGCTCGGTGTACACCGTTCCGCTCGGATCGCTGGCGGGCGTCGGCAAGCCCGCGTATCGGTTGGTCTCCATCCACCACTCGAGCGCGGCGACGATCAGCTCGTCGCGGGTGGCGTACCGCTTGTAGATCGTCGTGAGCGAGACTCGCGCCCGCCGGGCCACCTCGCGGAGCTGAACGGCCTCGTCGCCGTGTTCGTCGAGCAACTCGACGACGATCTCGAGGAGGTGATCGGCATCGTGACGAGCCGGCGACTCCGCGGCTCTCACGGCTGGACGGTCCTTTGTTGTCGGCACGATAACCATGTTACTGTGCGGACGGAGTAACCAAGTTACCGACGCGCAGACGGTCGAGAGAAAGAAGGAGCCAGTGGGCACGCTTGACGGCAGAGTCGCCTTCATCACCGGTGTCGCTCGAGGTCAGGGACGCAGCCACGCGATCCGCCTCGCCAGGGAGGGCGTGAGCGTCATCGGCGTCGACATCTGCGACGACATCCCCGCCAATCACTACGCGATGGCCAGTCGTGACGACCTCGACGAGACCGTGGCGCTCGTCGAAGCGGCGGGCGGCAAGATCGCCGCATCGGTGGCCGACGTCCGCGACTTTCATCAGGTGAAGTCCGCTGTGGATGCAGGCGTCGAACAGTTCGGGCGTCTCGACATCGTCCTGGCGAATGCGGGCATCGCACCGGTCGCGTTTCACGAGCAGAGCGTCGACGAAGAACTTGCGCAGTGGAGGGCGGCCATCGGAGTCAACCTCGACGGCGCGTACCACACCGCGTGGGCGGCGATCCCGCATCTGTTGGCGGGCAACCGCGGCGGCGCCATCGTCTTCACCAGTTCGACCGCTGGGCTGAAGGGCTTCGGCGGCATGCAGGGCGGCGGACTCGGTTACGCGGCCTCCAAGCACGGCATCGTCGGGCTGATGCGCACGCTCGCGAATGCGCTTGCGCCGGCCAACATTCGGGTCAATACCGTGCACCCGACAGCGGTGAACACGATGATGGCCGTCAACCCGGCCATGACGGAGTTCCTGGAGAACTATCCCGGCGACGGCCCTCACCTGCAGAACCCCATGCCCGTCGAACTCCTCGAGCCCGAAGACATCAGCGCCGCAATCGCCTATCTGGTCTCCGACGAAGCCAGATACATCACCGGGGTGACGTTCCCCGTCGACGCAGGGTTCTGCAACAAGCTATGAGCGACAACGATTCCCGGGAGGGACGGGTCTTCGGCAAGCGTGTCCTGGTCACCGGCGCTGCGCGGGGCATGGGACGCAGCCACGCCGTCAGGCTCGCCGAAGAAGGCGCCGATCTCATCCTGGTCGACATCTGCGAGTCGTTGCCGGAGGTGGAATATCCGCTGGCCTCGGCCGAGGACCTCGAAGAGACCGCTCGCCTGGTGGAGAAGTGCGGCGGCCGGGCGGTGACCGGCGTCGTCGACGTGCGCGACGCGGCGGCATTGACCGAAGCCGTCGACGCCGCCGTGAGCGAACTCGGCGGCTTGGACGCGGCGGTCGCCAACGCCGGCGTGCTGACCGTCGGAACCTGGGACACAACGACTCCCGAACAATGGCGCACCGTCGTCGACGTGAACCTGATCGGTAGCTGGAACACCTGCGCATCGGCGCTTCCGCATCTGGTCGACCGCGGCGGCAGCCTGGTGCTGATCAGCTCCGCCGCCGGTCTGAAGGGCACGCCGCTGCATCTGCCCTACACCGCGTCGAAACACGGCGTCGTCGGATTGAGCCGGGCACTGGCCAATGAGCTTGCCGCGCAGAACGTACGCGTCAACACCGTGCACCCGACTGGCGTCCCGACGGGAATGACGCCCGAGTCGCTGCACGGCCTGCTCGGCGAATCGCGGCCCGACTTGGTGCCGATCTTCCTCAACGCGCTGCCCATCGTCATGGCCGAGGCGATCGACATCAGCAATGCCGTGCTCTTTTTGGTGTCGGACGAATCGCGATACGTGACCGGCCTCGAGTTCAAGGTCGACGCAGGCGTCACCCTGCGCTAGCCGCAGCCGACGAAAGAGACGATGTGACAACGACAGACGCAGAACGACGCGAGTCGGCCCGACGCAGTCTCGCTGAGGTGATGACATTTCCCGCGCCGGCCGACGCCAGTCCCGCCGCTGCGGCGATGCTCGACTTCCTCGCGCAGGTGTGGTGCCGACCGGGTCTGAGCCGTCGCGCCCGCCGGTTCGTGACACTGCCCTGCGTGGCGGCCGCCGACGCGGAACAGCCGTTGCGCGACCACGTCTACGCGGCGCTCAACAGCGGGGACCTGTCGATCGTCGAGATGCGCGAGACCGTGCTGCACTTCGCCGTGTATGGCGGTTGGCCGAAGGCGTCGCGGTTCAACATCGTCGTCGACGAACAATGGGAACGGATTCACCGCGAGCGGGATCAGACCGTGCCAGCGCCCGAGTCGCTCCTTCCGCTGCCTACGCCCAGCGACCCGCATGCCCGGTTGCGTGTCGGTGAGCAGGCGTTCAAAGACATCAACTGCATTCCGTTCGCACCGATTCGGGACAATCCGTATTCCGGTGCGGGGATCCTCAACTTCGTCTTCGGCGAGATGTGGCTGCGACCGGGACTGGGCATGAAGGAACGCCGGTTGGTCACCGTGGCGTGCGTGGCTTTCCAGGACGCACCGATACCGATTCTCAGCCACGTCTACGCGGCGCTCAAGAGCCGAGACGTGTCGTTCGACGAAATGGACGAACTCGTCCTGCATTTCGCCGCCTACTACGGCTGGCCGAAGGCGGTGAACCTCGGACAGGTCGTCGAGGAGCAAAAGCAACGGGTGACCGCGGAATGGGCGGCAGAGGTGGAGGGGGACTAGGCCGCATTTGGCCGGACGACGACGGCCGTGTAGCCTGGCCCGCGTGAACATCGGTGTGCGTGCCAGCTATTGGCGCTTTATCAAGGCTCCGGGCGGAGCCGATAAGGCGCAGCGCTAAGCGCGCATCCACCCGGAGCCCAGGCAGTGACCATCGGGTCGCTGCCTTTCGTCGTTCAAGGGCACCGGACATTCACGCAGGTGCCCGCACCAAGAAAGGCACCCGAACATGAACTTGGCGCAGACCGCCACCCCTCCTGCCACGTCGGACCGGCGCGTCCGCGGCTTCAGCGAGATTCCCAGCCCGCACGACGTGCTCACCGAGTTCCCGCTGGGTGCTCGGCGCGCCGAGCGGGTGGCCCGCGACCGCGACGAGATCGCCGACATTCTCGCCGGGCGTGACGGTCGGCTGCTTGTCGTGGTGGGACCGTGCTCGGTGCACGACCCTGCCGCGGCGCTGGAGTATGCCAGCCGGCTCGTCAAAGTCGCCGACGAACTTGATGACCGGCTCAAGATCGTGATGCGGGTGTACTTCGAGAAGCCGCGCACGACGATCGGCTGGAAGGGTCTGATCAACGACCCGGGTATGGACGGCACCTTCGATGTGGCCCGCGGGCTGCGTATCGCGCGTCATCTGCTCCTCGACATCATCGACATCGGCCTGCCCGTCGGATGCGAGTTCCTCGAGCCGACCAGCCCGCAGTACATAGCCGACGCCGTCGCCTGGGGCGCGATCGGTGCGCGCACCACCGAATCCCAGGTGCACCGGCAGCTGGCCTCCGGGTTGTCGATGCCCGTCGGGTTCAAGAACGGGACCGACGGCAACATTCAGGTCGCCGTCGATGGCGTGAAAGCCGCTGCCGCCCAACATGTCTTCTTCGGAATGGACGACCTGGGGCGCGGTGCCCTGGTGAATACCGCCGGCAACGAGGATTGCCACGTGATTTTGCGCGGCGGCACCGGCGGGCCGAACTACGACGTCGAGACGGTGCGCGCCACGGCTGCGAACCTGACCGCGGCCGGGCTGCCTGGTCGGGTCGTGATCGACTGCAGCCACGCCAATTCCGGCAAGGACCACATCCGCCAAGCCGTGGTGGCCCGCGAGGTGGCACAGCTCATGCGCGACGGACTTCCGGTCAGCGGCGTGATGCTGGAGAGCTTCCTGGTCGCCGGGGCACAGTCCTCGGAAGCCCGGCCGCTGACCTACGGGCAGTCGGTCACCGACAAGTGCATGGACTGGGCGACAACCGATTCGGTGCTGCGCGAGCTGGCCGATCGCGGCTAGTTCCCAGAAGGCTGGCTGTACTTCCAGGCAGCGGGGTCGAACTCGGGACGCTGGGCATAGTCGAGTTCGATGTGCACCTCCGCCCGAGAATCGTTGGGGGAAAGGGTGACTACCACGGCGGTTCCCTTTCGCGGCACCCGGCGCTTTGCGGTGATCATGTTCGCCTCGACCCGCCGGGGGCCGCTCTCGGTGCTGAACTCCACGACCACGGTGAACAACGGGTGGGTGTCGCTCCACTTCTCCAGGAAGCTGATCTCGCGCAGAACGCCGTGGGTGCGCTCGCCGTGGTGGCGCATCCAGGCCATCCAGGTCTGACGGTCACGGGTGTACCGAATACCTCTCCACGCGGCCAGCGTGGCCACGGCCGCAACGACGCCACATCCCGCGCTTGCCAATGCTAACCACGCTCGGCTCGAACCGCCCACCCATATTGCTGCGCCGAGGATGCCCACGCCCGCTCCCGTGAATGCCGGAATGGCGGAGATGCGTTTGGCCGTTGTGCGCTGTCCGAAGAAGTTACGTGCTTCGTCGGTGGTGATGCTGGTGACGATCGACGGCAGGAACGTGTAGAAGATGGAGCCGACCCCGAGCAGCCACGGCTCCTTGCCCCCTTGGCTGAGCGTGTGGCAGTAGAGCGCCCCTCCGACTCCTGCGGGTACCCAGAGGATGAACGTCGCCACGGCGAAGAAGGTCAGCATCCCGGGCGCATTGAGGGGCATCGCCGTGATGCGATCACCTTTTTCGCGAGTGGAAAAATGCGGCATCGTGTCTTCCCAACAGGGGAGATCACTCTTGGCGTCGCTGACCATCGGCGCTCCCTTCTGCCCCGGACCGACGGCGAGGTTCCAGTATTGCCACGGGGTTTCGTCAAGCGGGTCCTCGGAAAGTCGTGATCGTCGGATTCTCACGAAATGCACAGAGCTACAACATAGTTCGCTTCAGTGGGAATTGAATGCTTGTGAATGTGGTCATCGGTGGGCGGTTCCGCAGAGGAGATCTTGGGGCCCGAAGCGGCAGGCGCCTGGTTGATCCGCGACCAAGGCGACGACGATCCGCCGTGCCGGCTCCCCTTCGACCGGCCTGACGGACCGGCGGAGTATTTCTACGACGAGATGATGGTCATCGGCGGTCCGCCCGGCCGCATGCATCTCGACGGTGTCTGACGAGACCGACGGCCCTACGACGCGCGGCGGATGCCTCGCTTCAGCAACAGTTCGCGCTCGGATTCGGACAGTCCGCCCCAGATGCCGTACGGCTCACCGACGGCCAGGGCGTGCGCGCGGCACTGAGCGATCACCGGGCACCGCCGGCACATCTCCTTGGCGCGTATCTCGCGTTGCGCGCGAGCGCGACCACGCTCGCCATCGGGGTGAAAGAACACGGAGGAATCGACGCCTCGGCAAAGCCCGGCCATCTGCCAGTCCCACACGTCAGCATTGGGCCCGGGCAACTCTTGCGGCTGTGGCATTGGAAAACCCCTCTCCGGACACCCATTCACAAAACGAACGGGTGCGTGAGTTTCAAATCCGATTCGAGCTCATGTCGCCGATGACCACTCGTGCACACAAAGTATGGGGGGTCATGAAATTCCGTCAATAGTCCGACCGTGTGGCCATTGACATAACCGCAGGCCAAGAATTTACATCACGTTCATCATTGCGACGCTTAAGAACCCGAACGGTGCCAATTAAATGCATCGCGGTTGAATGCTCGACGTATTGCTGCAGTTCGCGTCAATCTCCCCGGCGCCGGCTACTTCTTTCCGCTTACATGGAAGTAACATTGCGACCATCAACTGTTAACCAAGCCTCGGGCCGATTGATACTGTCGCCACTCGATGCCCACAGACACCGTTCTGGCGAACGCCGCCTTCGGCGACGACCCCGGACTGTGGCCGCTACCGTCCGCCACCACGCCACGGGACTTGTGGCTGCGCGCCGTCGCCGCGGGCGGTCAGGGCCGCTACGCGAGCGCGCGTGCCGACTTGGCCCAGCTGTACCGGGGCGGGGGGCCGGAGAACGCGTTGGCACACAGCACTCAGGCGTCGTTTCTGCGCCAGCTGGGCTGGCATACCAGGGCTCGGCGATGGGACGGCCGGGCGTTGGCACTCGCCGGGTCGGACCCGGAGGGGGTGGCGGACGCGTTCATCGGTCTTGCCGCCGACGCCTTGGGGGTGGGGCGCTTCGAGGCATCGGCACGCGCGCTGGACCGCGCCGCCACGCTTCTGACGCCTTCCGCGCCGCCGCGGTTGTGGGTGCGACTGGCCTGGGTGACCGCCGAACTCGCGATGGCCCGCGGCGAAGGCGGAGCTGCCGTCGGCCATGCCGAACGCGCCGTCGAACACGCCGCAGCGCTGGGTTCGGCGCGCCACCGGGTGAAGTCGTCCGTCGTGCTCTCGGCGGCGCGGTGCAGCGCCGGCGACCCGGCCGCCGCCCGCGCTGTGGCCGACTCGGCGCTCGATGATGCGCAGCGCTTCGGAATGGTTCCGCTGCAATGGGCGTTGGCCTGCTTGCTGACCGACATCGGCAGCGCACGGTATTCGGCGCAGGACATGGTGGTGCTTCGCGACGGCTGTGCCGATACAGTGCGTCGGCGGGGCGGCGAGTGGTCGGTGCGGTAACCGGGTCCGCGCGTACGTCAAAGTTATTGTTTAGCTGACCGCCCTTCCGGGTTCGGTCCCGTTCGTAACGTTGGAGAGATCGCCCACGATGACAATTTCGGGAGAACGTCTCGATGCTGTCGTTGCTGAGGCTGTGGCAGGGAACCGGGACGCGCTCAGGGAGGTGCTGGAGACCATCCGCCCGATCGTTGTTCGGTACTGCCGCGCAAGGGTGGGGGCGACCGAACGTAGTGGCCTCTCAGCAGACGACGTTGCGCAGGAGGTTTGCTTGGCCGCCATCACGGCGCTGCCGCGCTACAAGGATCAGGGACGACCGTTCCTGGCCTTCGTGTACGGCATTGCGGCCCACAAGGTTGCTGACGCGCATCGCGCAGCAGCCAGGAACCGATCCGACCCGACAGATGTCGTGCCAGAGCGGTTCTCGCTGGACGCCGGACCCGAGCAGATGGCTCTGGACGCCGAGGCATCGGCGCGGATGAACAACCTCCTGGCCGTACTGCCCGAAAAACAGCGCGAGATCTTGATCTTGCGGGTCGTCGTCGGGATGAGCGCCGAAGAGACCGCAGAGGCCGTCGGCAGCACCGCGGGCGCCGTCCGGGTCGCCCAGCACCGGGCGCTGGCCCGGCTCAAGTCCGAGATCGTCGCGACGGGGCGCGACTATGCCTGACTTCGGACGCTGGACCTCCAACGGGGGAGACCCGTCGCTCAACGAACTGAACCGCACTGACCGGTTCCTCGATGCGCTGGCCCATCAGCAGCCGGTGTACTCGACGGACCCCAGCGAGGCCGAGCTGGCACAGCTGATGGCCGGCTGGCGCGACGAGATCCGCGAGGCCCCGCTCACCGCGACGGTCACCCCCCGCGACGCGGTGCTGGCCCTGGACCGCGCCGCCGCTTCGCACCGACGCGGCCGCACGTCGCTGGCGGTCGTCGGGTCGGCGGCGGCCGCGGTGTTGTGCATCGGGGGGTTCGGCGCGGTGGTGGCCGGAGCGGGCCCGGGCGACTCCCTGTACGGACTGCGCACGATGCTGTTCGGTGAGCAGCAGGACACCCGCCAGGACGCGGTCGTCCTCGCCGCGCAGACGCAGATGGCCGAGGTGCAGCAGCTGATCGATCAGGGTCAGTGGCAAGCCGCCCAGGACAAGCTGCAGACGCTGACCACGACCGTCGCGACGGTGAACGACTCCGCACGCAAGGAAGAACTGGTCAGCCAGTGGCAGGAGTTGACGGTCAAGGTCGAGGCCCAGAACCCCGCGGCCACCGTGCCGCCGGGTGCGCCGCTGCCGACCTTCCCCGACGTTCCGGCCGTCGTACTCGACACACCGACAGACGCCACCACATCGTCGACGACGTCGTCGCAGACCACCACGTCACCGACCACCCCGCCGTCACCGACCAGCACGTCGTCGGCCACCACGTCGCCATCGCAGACCACCTCGCCATCGGTGCCGTCGCCGTCGCCGTCAACGCAGGTGCCGACGGTGCTGCCGAGCACTCCGACTTCGGTGCCCGGCACCGCGCTGCCGACCCCGACAGGCACTCCGCGTCCGACGCCGCTGCCGACGTCGGCTCAGGACACCCCGGTGCCGACGCCGACCGCGGACACGCCGCTGCCGACGACCAGCCGGATTCCGGTTCCCACGCCGTCGTCACAACCGTCGGTGGTCGAGCAGCAGGAAGACGAGCAACCCTCGGTGGAACCGCCGTCACAGCAGTCGATCGTAAAGACGCCCGAGCCTCAGACGGTGATCACCACCACGGTGCTGGTCCCGGATGCGGTCGAGGAGCCGAGCTAGCGTCAGCGGTAGCCGTCGGTGTCCGACGTCGCCTCGTTGAGTGATGCGTCGGCGTAGCCACGGCAGTAATCCCACGTCACGTAGGCATCGGGCTCGGGGTCGTAAGCCGGCTCATGGGGCCGCACCGTCCCGTCGACCAGAAGCTGCAGCAGGTTGGCCCGCAGCATGTCCCAGTCGTGATAGTGGTCCTGCTGGCACTCGTCGCAGCACACCACCAGACCGCGGATTCCCTTGTGCGCGAGAAGCGCCTCGTACACCGCCAGATCGGCGAGATCGGCCTCGACCGCGGTCCGCTCCTGCGGGTCCAGCGGCTGGCCGGGCTCAAGGGCGTCCAGCGCCGCCGAAGGGTCGCACGGGTCATCGGCGAACGGGTCGGGTGGCAAACCCGGTGGCAGGTGGTCACGCACGAGTCCCACCCTACGCAGCGGCCCCGCGATCGCGCCAGCCGTTACTGCCGTTGGCGGCGGCTCGCCAACAGGTGCGCCAATAGTTGTGTGCGTCATGGCACGTGAGGCCGGGATGCCGGCCCGCAGCCGATAGGATGGTTTTCTAGCTCGCTCGGCTGCGTTTGTTACTGGAGGCTCATTTTGTCGATACCCACGTCGACTGCCGAGAGCAGCATCCCGATCGCGGTGCCTGTGCCGACCGGCGGGGATGACCCGACGAAAGTCGCCATGCTCGGCCTCACCTTCGACGACGTGCTGCTGCTGCCCGCCGCCTCCGACGTCGTGCCCGCAACCGCCGACACCTCGAGCCAACTGACCCGCAAGATCCGGCTCAAGGTGCCGCTGGTGAGTTCCGCCATGGACACGGTCACCGAATCGCGCATGGCGATCGCGATGGCCCGCGCCGGCGGCATGGGTGTGCTGCACCGCAACCTCCCGGTGGCCGAGCAGGCCGGTCAGGTCGAGACGGTCAAGCGCTCGGAGGCCGGGATGGTCACCGATCCGGTCACCTGCTCACCGGACAACACCCTGGCCGAGGTGGACGCGATGTGTGCGCGGTTCCGGATCTCCGGGCTGCCCGTCGTCGACGACACCGGCGAACTGGTCGGCATCATCACCAACCGCGACATGCGTTTCGAGGTGGACCAGTCCAAGCCGGTCTCCGAGGTGATGACCAAGGCGCCGCTGATCACCGCGCGCGAGGGGGTGTCCGCCGAGGCGGCGCTGGGCCTGTTGCGCCGCAACAAGATCGAGAAGCTGCCGATCGTCGACGGGCACGGCAAGCTGACCGGGCTCATCACCGTCAAGGACTTCGTCAAGACCGAACAGTTCCCGCTGTCGACCAAGGACAAGGACGGCAGGCTGCTCGTCGGCGCCGCCGTCGGTGTCGGTGACGACGCCTGGACCCGGGCGATGACGCTGGTGGACGCCGGCGTCGACGTGCTGGTCGTGGACACCGCGCACGCGCACAACCGCGGTGTGCTCGACATGGTGAGCCGGGTCAAGGCCGCCGTCGGTGACCGGGTCGAGGTGATCGGCGGCAACGTCGCGACACGGGCCGCCGCGGCCGCCCTCGTACAAGCGGGAGCCGACGCGGTGAAGGTCGGGGTGGGGCCGGGCTCCATCTGCACCACCCGCGTGGTTGCCGGCGTCGGCGCACCGCAGATCACCGCGATCATGGAAGCCGTTGCCGCATGCGCACCCTCGGGTGTGCCCGTCATCGCCGACGGTGGGCTGCAGTACTCCGGCGACATCGCCAAGGCACTGGCCGCGGGAGCGTCGACCGCGATGCTCGGCTCGCTTTTGGCGGGCACCGCCGAGTCGCCCGGCGAGCTGATCTTCGTCAACGGCAAGCAGTTCAAGAGCTACCGCGGCATGGGATCGCTCGGCGCGATGCAGGGCCGCGGCGCCGCCAAGTCGTTCAGCAAGGACCGCTATTTCCAGGACGACGTGCTCTCCGAGGACAAGCTGGTGCCCGAAGGCATCGAAGGTCGCGTGCCGTTCCGCGGACCGCTCTCGACGGTGATCCACCAACTCACCGGCGGCCTGCGCGCCGCCATGGGGTACACCGGGTCGGCGACGATCGAACAGTTGCAGCAGGCGCAGTTCGTGCAGATCACCGCCGCCGGGCTCAAGGAGAGCCACCCCCACGACATCACGATGACCGTCGAGGCGCCGAACTACTACACCCGCTGACAGGGGGATCCACCGCCATGCGAGACATGGTTGAGATCGGCATGGGCCGAACCGCCCGCCGCACTTACGAACTCGACGACATCAACATCGTTCCGTCGCGGCGCACGCGGTCGTCTCAGGACGTCTCGACCGGCTGGCAACTGGATGCCTACCGGTTCGAGATCCCGGTCGTCGCCCATCCCACCGATGCGCTGGTGTCGCCCGAGTTCGCCATCGAGATGGGCCGGCTCGGCGGCCTTGGTGTGCTCAACGGCGAGGGGCTCATCGGTCGGCACGCCGACGTGGAGGCCAAGATCGCCGAGGTCATCGAGGCAGCCGAGAAAGAGCCCGAACCGTCGGCGGCGATCCGTCTGCTACAGCAGTTGCACGCCGCACCGCTGGACCCGGACATGTTGGGAGCGGCGGTCGCGCGGATCCGCGAAGCCGGGGTGACGACGGCCGTGCGCGTCAGCCCGCAGAACGCGCGGGCGCTGACACCGGCGCTGCTCTCCGCCGGGATCGACCTTCTGGTCATTCAGGGCACGATCATCTCGGCCGAACGCGTGGCGTCCGACGGCGAACCGCTGAACCTCAAGACCTTCATCGCCGAACTCGACGTGCCGGTGGTCGCCGGCGGCGTGCTCGACCACCGCACCGCCCTGCACCTGATGCGCACCGGCGCGGCCGGCGTCATCGTCGGCTACGGCTCGACCAGCGGCGTGACGACCAGCGACGAAGTGCTGGGCATCAGCGTGCCGATGGCCACCGCGATCGCCGACGCGGCCGCAGCACGGCGCGAATACCTCGACGAGACCGGCGGGCGGTATGTGCACGTACTCGCCGACGGCGATATGCACACCTCCGGCGACCTGGCCAAGGCCATCGCGTGCGGCGCGGACGCGGTGGTGCTCGGCACGCCGCTGGCCAGCTCGGCCGAGGCGCTGGGCGACGGCTGGTTCTGGCCCGCCGCGGCCGCCCATCCGTCCCTGCCGCGAGGCGCGTTCCTGCAGGTCGCCGTCGGTGAACGGCCGTCGCTGGAGCAGGTTCTCACCGGCCCGTCCGACGACCCGTTCGGCTCGCTGAACCTCGTCGGTGGGCTGCGTCGCTCGATGGCCAAGGCGGGGTACTGCGACCTCAAGGAGTTCCAGAAAGTGGGCCTGACCGTCGGCAGCTGAGTCGCGCCTACGCTGAGCAGGGTGTTCTTCTTCCTCTTCGGTTACGGCACCAAGCAGCAACACCTCGGTGCGGGGGAGGTCAGGACGTGCCCGCGCTGCCACAACACCACGCAGTGGTCGCGGGTCCGCGAGTTCAAGCAGTTCACGTTGTTCTTCGTGCCGGTGGCGCGCTGGAACCGCAGGCAGTTCGAGGTCTGCGGCATCTGCGGCACCGCCGTCGGCATCTGACCTTGCTAGAGAGTTACCCCTCGGTAACGTCATACTGGACCGATGGAGCCTGACTACGACGTCCTGGTGATCGGTTCGGGGTTCGGCGGCAGCGTCACCGCGCTGCGGCTGACCGAGAAGGGATACCGCGTCGCCGTGCTGGAAGCCGGTCGGCGCTTCGCCGACGAGGATTTCGCCAAGACGTCGTGGAATCTGCGCAAGTTCCTGTGGGCGCCGCGGCTCGGCATGTACGGCATCCAGCGGATCCACCTGCTGCGCAACGTGATGATCCTGGCCGGCGCGGGCGTCGGCGGCGGGTCACTGAACTACGCCAACACCCTGTACGTGCCGCCGGACCCGTTCTTCAACGACCCGCAGTGGAAGGACATCACCGACTGGCGCGCCGAGTTGATGCCGCACTACGACCAGGCGCAGCGCATGCTCGGTGTCGTCACGAACCCGACGTTCACCGACGCCGACCGCGTCGTCAAGCAGGTCGCCGACGAGATGGGTGTGGGGGACACCTTCGTGCCGACGCCGGTGGGCGTCTTCTTCGGCCCCGACGGCACGAAGGCGCCCGGCGTGACGGTGCCCGATCCGTACTTCGGCGGTGCCGGGCCCGCGCGTACCGGCTGCATCGAAGTCGGCGAATGCATGACCGGGTGCCGCCACAACGCCAAGAACACCTTGGTCAAGAACTACTTGTATCTCGCCGAAAAGTCTGGGGCACAAGTCTTTCCGATGACGACGGTCACCGGCTTCGAGCAGCGTTCCGACGGGCTGTGGAACGTGCACACCGTCCGCACCGGCAGTTGGGTGCGCAGAAGGAAGCGGACGTTGACCGCGCAGCACGTGGTGCTCGCCGCGGGGACGTACAACACCCAGAAGCTGTTGTTCAAGATGCGCGACAAGGGCAAGCTGCCCAAGCTGTCGGACAAGTTGGGGGTCCTGACACGGACCAACTCCGAGTCGATTGTGGGAGCCGGACGCTTCGAGGTGACGCCCGATCTCGATCTCACCCACGGCGTCGCGATCACCTCCTCGATCCACCCCACCTCCGACACCCACATCGAACCGGTGCGCTACGGCAAGGGCTCGAATGCGATGGGACTGCTGCAGACCCTCATGACCGATGGGTCGGGCCCGGAAGGTACCGATGTACCGCGCTGGAAACAGTTCTTCCACAACGCCCGAACCAACCCCCGCGGAACGCTGCGCATGCTCAACGTCCGGCAGTGGAGTGAGCGGACGCTGATCGCCCTGGTGATGCAGCATCTCGACAACTCGATCACCACCTACACCAAACGGAACAGGTTCGGCGTCCGGCGGTACCTGAGCAAGCAGGGTCACGGTGCGCCCAATCCGACCTGGATCCCGGTCGGCAACCAGGTGACACGCCGGATCGCCGAGAAGATCGACGGCGTCGCGGGTGGCACCTGGGGCGAACTGTTCAACATCCCGCTCACTGCACACTTCCTCGGCGGTGCGGCGATCGGTGACGACCCACAGCACGGTGTCATCGACCCGTACCACCGGGTGTATGGCTATCCGACGTTGTCGGTGCACGACGGAGCGGCGATCTCCGCGAATCTCGGTGTCAATCCGTCACTTTCGATCACCGCACAAGCCGAACGCGCGACGTCGCTGTGGCCCAACAAGGGGCAGCAGGACCTTCGGCCGGAGCAGGGCCGACCGTACCGCCGGTTGGCGCCCGTGCCGCCGGAACACCCGGCGGTGCCCGCCGAGGCGCCGGCGGCGTTGCGGCGGTTGCCGATCGAGCCGGTCACCTCGGCTGGTTGAAAACCCGGCGATAGGGGTACCTGACATCGTCTGAGGGGCGTCTCGCGAGGGAGGAGGGTCGCGATGCGGACCGCGTATCACGAGCAGTTGGCCGGGCTGTGCGGCCAGCTCGGGCAGATGTGCGGGCTGGCGGTCAGCGCGATGGAACGCGCAACCCAGGCCCTGCTCGAGGCCGATCTGCCGCTGGCCGAGCAGGTCATCGCCGACCACGAGCACATCGTCGCGCTGAATCGGCGGACGGAGGAAGCCGCGCTGCGGATCCTCGCACTGCAGCAGCCCGTCGCCAGCGAGCTGCGCACGGTGGTCGGCTCCATTCACATCGCTGCCGACATCGACCGGATGGGCGCGTTGGCCGTTCACGTCGCCGGGATCTCCCGCTTGCGGCATCCGGACTGCGCGTTGCCGGCCGACGTGCGCACCAGCTTCGCCGAGATGGGGGCCCGGGCGGTCGAACTCGCGAAGTCGGCACAGGAGGTACTGCTGTCGCGCGATCCCGAGAAGGCGGCGCGGCTGCGTGACGAGGACGACGCCGTCGACGCCGAGCACCGGCACCTGTTCACGCTGCTGATGGACCACAAGTGGCAGGACGGGGTCTGTTCCGCCGTCGACGTCGCGTTGCTCGGCCGCTACTACGAACGCTTCGCCGACCACGCCGTCGAGATCGGCAGGCGCGTGGTGTTCGAGGCGACCGGCGGTCTGCCGGTGCACAAGCAGATGGCGTAGCGCTAGACCCGCCGTCGGCGCAGTGGCTCCCGCCCCGGCGGCTGCTGTGGCGTCGGCAGCAACGGCTCGCACCGGTGGACCGGCACCGTGCTGGGCGCTCGGGAGTCCAGCTCCAGCTCCTCGCCGCCGTGGCGGATCCACAGCGAGGCGTCCGGGCCGTCACGAAGCGTGTAGGTGACGTCGTCGTGGTTCACGTCGACGGTGAGCCGGAAGTTCCTCCACCGCAATCGGAATCGCAGACACGAGATCCCGTCGGGCAGCCGCGGGTCCAGCGAAAGCACCCCTTCGTCGTCACGCAACCCGCCGAAACCCGCCACCAGAGCGGTCCACGCCCCGGCGAGCGAGGCCATGTGCAGACCGTCGCGGGTGTTGCGATGCAGATCCCGCAGGTCGATCATCGCGGCTTCGTAGGTGTAGTCGTGCGCGAGTTCGAGATGACCGACGTCGGCGCACATCACCGCCTGTGTACAGGCCGACAGGGACGAATCCCTGGTCGTGCGTCGTTCGTAGTAGTCGACGTTGCGGGCCTTCTGTTCGGCGGTGAACGCGTGGCCCTGCCAGTGCATCGCCAGTACCAGGTCGGCCTGCTTGAGCACTTGAGCCGGATAGAGCCGGACATACGGCTCGTTCATCAGCAGCGGGTAGATCGTGTTGCTCGTGAAGTCCCACTCCCGCAGCGTGGTGAAACCCGCGCACTGGGGATGCACACCCAATTCCTCGTCGAACGGAATGTGCGCGGAATCGGCGGCGTGGCGCCACGCGGCCATCTCCTGAGTGGAGACGCCTGCGGCGTGGGCCGCATCCACGTTGCGCGCGCAGGCGTCGGCGGCTGCCCGGAGGTTGGCCGCCGCCATCAAGTTCGTGAACACGTTGTCGCGCACCACTGCTGTGTACTCGTCGGGGCCGGTCACGCCGTCGACATGCCAGACCCCGTGTCGGTCGTGATGCCCGAGCGACTGCCACAGCCGGGCGGTCTCGATGAGCACGCTGAGCCCGCATTCCGCTTCCAGCGAATGGTCGCCGGTCACGATGCGGTACCGCTCGAACGCCATCGCGATGTCGGCGTTGACGTGAAAGCCCGCGGTGCCCGCCGGCCAGTACGCCGAGCACTCCTCGCCGCGGATCGTGCGCCACGGGTATGCGGCACCTTCGAGATCGAGTTGAGCCGCCCGTTTCTGGGCGAGAGGCAGGATCGATGCGCGCCAGCGCAGCGCGTCGGCCGCCGCCGTCGGATGGGTGTAGGTCAGCACCGGAAGGACGTAACCCTCGGTGTCCCAGAAGGCGTGGCCGTCGTAACCCGTTCCGGTCAGCCCTTTGCCGGGGATCGCGCGGCGCTCGGCGCGCGCGCTGGCCTGCAACACGTGGAAGAGCCCGAAGCGCACCGCCTGCTGGCAGTCGGGGTCGCCCTCCACCTCGACGTCGGCGCCGTCCCAGAAGTCGTCGAGATATGCCCGCTGCGCATCGAGCAGGCCCTGCCAGCCGGTGTACCGGGCGCTGCTCAGCGCGGCGGCAGCCTGGTCCCGCAGGGCCGGCCGCGACCGCAGGCTGGACCACCCGTAAGCGAGGTACTTGACGATGCGCAGCTGCTGGCCGGGCCGCAACCCGCAGATCACCGTGGTGTTGGCCCAATCCAGGCCCGCGCCGGTGTCGACCTCGAAGCGGCCCGGCACCTCGATGTCGTGGTCCATCGCCGCGGCCATCATCAGCTTGCTGCCCCGGGTGCGGTGCAGCAGGATCGCGCCGCGGTCGGAGTGTTCGTGCTGCACCGGGTCCAACGGCTTCTCGAGCACGGCCGACACCCGCGGGTCCTTCGACGACGGGGGCAACTCCTCGTTGGCGACGAGTTCGGATTGCAAAGTCACCCGCGCGAACTCGTCGACGGCCTCGACGACGTACTCGATTGCGGCGACGCTGCGCTGAGTGAGCGAAACAACCCGCGTGGAAACGACTTTGACCTTCTTGCCTGCCGGTGATTCCCAGAGCGCGGTACGCGTCAGGGTGCCTGCCCGCAGATCGAGTACACGTTCGTGCTGGTGTAAAGCGCCGTAGCGCACGTCGAACGGTTCGTCGTCGACCAGCAGTCGCACCAGCTTGCCGTTGGTGACGTTGACGACGGTCTGCCCGTCCTCGGGATAGCCGAAACCGGCCTCGGCGTACGGCAGGGGACGGCATTCGTAGAAGGAGTTCAGGTACGTGCCCGGAAGGGCGTGCGGTTCTCCTTCGTCGAGATTTCCGCGCAACCCGATGTGACCGTTCGACAGCGCGAACAGCGACTCCGACTGCGCGAGCATGCCGAGGTCGAGCGACGTCTCCCGGACCTGCCACGGCTCGACGGGGAAGATGTCGTCATTGAACGTCATGTGAGCAGCTCCGCCAGGTCGGACACCACGACGTCGGCCCCGTTGCGTCGCAACGCTTCTGCTTGCCCCACCCGGTCGACGCCGACCACCAGACCGAAGTGTCCGGCCCGTCCTGCCGCGACGCCGGACAGCGCGTCTTCGAACACCGCGCCGTGTTCGGGTTCGACGCCGAGAAGTTCCGCGGCCCGCAGGAACGAATCGGGTGCGGGCTTTCCGGCGATGTTCTCCTCCCGCAGCACGACACCGTCCACCCGGTGTCGCACGTATTGCGCCAGCCCCGTCAATTCGAGTACCTCGCGTGTGTTGGCGCTCGAGGAGACCACCGCGATCCCCAGTCCGGCGTTCGCGGCGGCCTCCAGATAACGGCGCGATCCCTCGAACACCTCGACACCGTCGGTCTGCAGGACGCGCTGGAACATCTCGTTCTTCCTGTTGCCCAGCCCGGACACGGTTTCGCGCTCGGTCGCGTCGTCCGGGCCACCGTCGGGCAACTCGATGCCCCGGCTCAGTAGGAATGACCGCACGCCGTCCTCCCGCTTCTTGCCGTCGACGTAGCTCAGGTAGTCGGTGTGCACGTCGAACGGTGTGAACAACTCGCCGGTGCGCTCAGCCCGCCGTCGAAGGAAGTCGTCGAACATCGCCTTCCACGCCTTTTTGTGGACGCTCGCGGTGTCCGTGAGCACGCCGTCGAGGTCGAACAGCACCGCGCGGATCCCGGCGGGCAGACCTAGTTTTTCCGTCAGCTCTTCGGTTCCAGGCACCATTAACCCATTCCCGTTATCGCGTGCGGGCATGCTTGCGCATCGAGGAACTTACTGCAGCGAAGGCGCGCAGGGGTGCCGATCACGCGGTCGAGCGTGCGATGTGGGCGCCGACGACGCGGGCGCGAGGCGAATCACCGGGACGTGACTCGATGTCCGGCATCGTTAGATGTCTGGCGCGCATATCGTTTCGGCTGCGGAGGCGAAGTGACGGTGGCGACAAGCGTTCGACGGCGCGGTTACGGCGTTGAACTGAAATTGACGCACACAGCAAACCGGTGCCTTATATTGAGCGGGCTTGCCGGTTCCCACCCGCAGGCGCTACTCGAGAAAAGGGACACCGATGACTTATCCGCCGCAGTCTCCGCCCCCGCCCCCGCCTCCGCAGGGGTACGGCCCGCCGCCCGGCGGTGTTCCCGCGCAGCAGCCCGACAGCAACCTCGTGTGGGGAATCCTCGTCACGGTGTTGTGCTGCTTGCCGTTTGGCATCGTGTCGATCGTGTACGCCAGCAAGGTGTCCGGGTTGTGGGCGCAGGGGCAGTACGCGCAGGCGCAGAAGGCGTCGGACGACGCGAAGAAGTGGGCGATATGGGGTGCGATCGCCGGCGTGATCGTCATCGTCATCTACGGGATCATCGCCGTTGCGGGCGGTATGTCGTACGACATGTGACGCGCACCGCGCTGGGGCGTCTGGCCTCGACGCCGCCAACTAGACTGGCCCGGTGACATCAGGATCTCCCCGACCCGTACTGGTTGTCGATTTCGGAGCGCAGTACGCGCAGTTGATCGCTCGCCGGGTCCGCGAGGCGCGGGTGTATTCCGAGGTGATCCCGCACACCGCCAGCGTCGAGGAGATCAAGGCCCGTGACCCTCAGGCCATCGTGCTCTCCGGCGGGCCGGCCAGTGTCTACGAGGACGGCGCCCCGCGGCTGAACCCGGAGCTGTTCGACTTGGACGTACCGGTGTTCGGCATCTGCTACGGCTTTCAGGCGATGGCACAGGTGCTCGGTGGAACCGTCGCTCGCACCGGGACGCGCGAGTACGGCCGCACCGAGTTGAAAGTCACTGGCGGAGAACTGCATTCGGATCTGCCGGCGACGCAGCCGGTATGGATGAGCCATGGCGACGCGGTCACCGAGGCTCCCGCGGGCTTCGAGGTGGTGGCCGCCAGCACCGGTGCGCCGGTCGCGGCGTTCGAGAATCGGGGTCGGCGACTGGCCGGTGTGCAGTACCACCCCGAGGTGATGCACACGCCGCACGGTCAGCAGGTGTTGAGTCGCTTCCTGCACGAGTTCGCCGGGATCGACTCGACCTGGACGCCGGCCAACATCGCCGAGGCGCTCGTCGAGCAGGTGCGCGAGGAGATCGGCGACGGACGGGCCATCTGCGGGCTGTCCGGCGGGGTGGACTCCGCGGTGGCCGCCGCGCTCGTGCAACGGGCCATCGGCGACCGGTTGACGTGCGTGTTCGTCGACCACGGCCTGCTGCGGGCGGGGGAGCGCGCGCAGGTGCAGCGTGACTTCGTTGCCGCCACCCACGCCAACCTGGTCACCGTCGACGTCGCCGACCGGTTTCTCGAGGCGCTGACGGGGGTGACCAACCCGGAAGGCAAACGCAAGGTCATCGGCAGGGAGTTCATCCGGGCGTTCGAAGGGGCGGTGCGCGGCCTCGTCAGCGACGACGGCGCCGATATCGAGTACCTGGTGCAGGGCACGCTGTATCCCGACGTGGTGGAGTCCGGCGGAGGTTCGGGCACCGCGAACATCAAGAGCCACCACAACGTCGGGGGCCTGCCCGACGACCTGAAGTTCACCTTGGTCGAGCCGCTGCGGTTGCTGTTCAAGGACGAGGTGCGGGCGGTCGGCCGTGAGCTGGGTCTGCCCGAGGAAATCGTTGCGCGCCAACCGTTTCCGGGCCCCGGCTTGGGTATCCGGATTGTCGGCGAAGTCACCGCGTCGCGGCTGGAGACGCTGCGTCGCGCCGATGCGATCGCCCGCGAGGAACTGACCGCGGCCGGGCTCGACAACCAGATCTGGCAGTGCCCCGTCGTGCTGCTGGCCGACATCCGGTCGGTGGGCGTGCAGGGCGACGGCCGGACGTACGGGCATCCGATCGTGCTGCGTCCGGTGTCCAGCGAGGACGCCATGACCGCCGACTGGACTCGGGTGCCTTACGAAGTGCTCGAACGCATCTCGACCCGCATCACCAACGAGGTGGCGGAGGTCAACCGGGTGGTGCTGGACGTGACGAGCAAACCGCCCGGCACCATCGAGTGGGAGTGATCTTCCCTCCTTTGGCGAGCTGGGCCCACACCGCAGGTAGCGGAACGGGAAGTGCCCCATTTTCGCTGGTTTTCGGGGCAGTTCACGTCTGCTCGCCCTTGATTTCCTCGCCCTTGCCTCCGGCGTCCTTCTCGATGACGTCGCCGAGGATCTCACCGACCAGCGACTCGATCGTCGACTCGATCGAGAACGCCAAGGTCGCCGACACCGCCGACACCGCCTGGGTGCGGAACCGCACGAGCATGGTGATCAGTTCGGCGATCTCGGTGTCCGGCGGTAGCGCGGCGCCCGGGTTGATGCGGTGCAGCACCTCCTCGATGCCCGCCTGCACCAGGATGCCGCTGATCTGGTCGATCAGCGGGGCGATCCGCTCGTGCAGGTCGATCAGCTTGTCGGTGCCGACGCCGTACTGGCGGATGTCGTTGAACGCCTCGATGAGCTTGGGCCGGACGATGACGGCCTCCCCGTCCTCCAGCTTGATCACGCCGAGCCCGACCATCCGGTCGAAACCAGGGTCGTCGTCGACCAGCCGCCTGGCGTCGGCGACGCTCATCCGCTCGGGCTTCTCCGTCGCCCAGCTGCCCGCGATCGCCGACTCCAGCCCGAGGATCTCGCCGACGCCCTTGCCCTGCTCCCACGCCGACAACATCTCGCGCACGTGCGAGATGTTGTAGCCGCGGTCCAGCAGCGACGTGATCAGCCGCAACCGGGTCAGATGGGTGTCGTTGAACAGTGCGATCCGGCCCACCCGCAGCGGCGGGTGCAGCAGACCACGATCGCGGTACACCCGGATGTTGCGGGTGGTGGTGCCGGCCAACCGAGCGAGTTCCTCGATGCGGTACTCGCCGGACGCCTCGACACCGTGGGGTTGCACGGCGGCGTCGAACAGCTGCGAGACCGCCGTCGCGACCACATCGCGTGAACTGCGGCGCACCCGTTTGTCCGCTCGCCGAAGCCCGTTGAGGATCGCCGAGATCGGTCCCGCCGGCGGTCGCGGCTGCCGTCCTGTCACGTCAGGCCGGTGTCGTGACCGCGTAGGCGTCGCGCGCTACCGCGACGTAGTCGTCCAGCCGGAAGTCCCGCATCTGTCGAAGATACTGGGTGGCGAAGCCCGGGTACATCGACGCGTTGAAGCCGTCGGCGGTCAGGTACCAACTGCGGCAACCCGACATCCAGGTGGTCTTGGTCAGCCGCTTCTGGATCTGCTCGTTGTAGCGCCGCTGGACGTCCTCGCGCACATCGAGATAACGAAGGTGTTCGCGAAGGATGGTGGTGATCGCCCGAACGGTGTAGTCGAGTTGGCCTTCGACGTAGACCAGAAGCGAGTTGTGGCCCGGGCCGGAGTTCGGACCCGTCATGAAGAACAGGTTGGGATAGCCGTGGGCGTTGACGCTCTTGTAGGCCTGTGCACCGCCGGCCCAGTCCTCGCTTAGGTTGCGGCCACCGATGCCGGTCACCGGAAACGGCGGTCCGGTCAGATGAACGTCGTAACCGGTGGCGAAAACCACACAGTCCAAGTGGTGTTCGACGCCGTCGCTGGTGCGGATGCCGGCCGGGCTCATGGTCGCGATCGGCCAGTCGATGAGCTTGCAATTGTCCCGTTGCAGCGCCGGATAGTAGTCACTGGACACCAACATCCGCTTGCAGCCCGGGGTGAAGTCGGGTGTGAGCTGGCGGCGCAGCCACGGATCCTTGACCTGTAACCGCAAGTGCGCCTTGCCCAGCCGGGCGACCAGCCCAGTGAGCGGGGTGTCCCACACCAGCGCGGTCGCGGTGAGCTCGTGACCCCAGAACAACGCCTGCCGCGCGATCTCCTGCGCCGCAGGCACTTTCGCGAACAGGGTCTGCGCGGCAGCCGGCGTGGCGATGTCCAGCCGGGGCAGCACCCAGCCCGGCGTGCGCTGGAAGACCTTGACGAAGTCGGCCCGCTTCACCAGTTCGGGCACAATCTGCACCGCGCTGGCGCCCGTGCCGACGACGGCCACCCGCTTGCCGGTGAAGTCGTAGTCGTGATCCCATCGTGCGCTGTGGATCTTATGGCCCCGGTAGGTTTCGAGGCCGCGGATGTCGGGCCACTTGTGGTCCGGCAGCGGCCCGGATGCCATGACGACGGTGCGCGCCCGAAAGCGTTTACGTCCCTTGGCTTTCACCGTCCACACGCCGTCGGTCTCGTCGAAGTGCAGGGCGTTCACCTCGACCCCGAACCTGATGCGGTGGCGAAGGCCGAAATCGTCGACCATGTCCTCGATGTGCGCGCGGATCTCCTCGCCCGGCGAATAAGACCGCGACCAGTTCGGATTCCTGACGAACGAGAATGAGTACAGCAGCGATGGAATGTCGCATGCCGCACCGGGATAAGTGTTGTCGCGCCAGGTGCCGCCGACCTGGTCACCGCGTTCGAGTATGACGAAGTCCTCCACCCCCGCCTCGGAGAGCTTGATCGCCGCGCCGATTCCGGTGAACCCGGCACCGACGATCAGCGTGTCGTGGATCTCCATGTCAGGCCGCCGGCTCGTGGGTGACCTCTTTGACCCAGCTGGGCACCGACGGCAGCAATGGCCTCGGATACCGGTCGGACAGCCACACCATGGAGTTGGCAAGGAAGTGGTAGGGGTGGCGCGGGTTGGTGACAACGCCGGCGTAGCGCCGCAGGAAGCGGTATGTCGGCACCCGGCTGGTGTACTCGCCGCGATCGCCTAGTTCCTTGAACCGCTTCACCGCCCGGTACAGCCGCTCCGGCTCCATGCCCATGGCGACGATCTCGTTGCGGATCCTGTTTATCAACGGTGCACCCATGACCGCACCGATGATCAGCCCCGGAGTGGCGTTGTGGCCGACGAAGTCAATCAGCAACCGCCGGATCCTGGCATGGCCGATCATGTCGAGCACCTCGAAATCGACTACCAGATGCCGGGATTCGTCGTTGTTGATCTTTTCGAACACCCGATGGCACACGGGGTCGTGCACCTCGTCGAGCAGAAACTTCAGCAGCGCGCCGTCGAGGGCGACTTCGAGCATCGGAATGACGGTGCCGAGCAGCGACAGCGGCATGTCGTCCGCCCAGCGGTCCAGCCAGTCGATGGCCAGCCGGATGTTGACGTTGGGTTCGGGGACCTCACCGTCTTCGAGCATGCCCCACCGCTTCATCAGCGCCAGTTCGGCGTTGGCGTGCCGTTGCTCCTCGGCATGGAAGTAGCGGTAGATCTCCGCGATCGTCGGCGTCGGCGCCTTCTTGGCCAGCGCCGCGAACCCGCGTGCCCCGATGTTCTCGATCCAGCACAGGTCGGCCATGAAGGCCTTCAACTTCGGGCGCTGCTCGTCGGTGATCAACTCGGCGCCCGGGGCGTCCCAGTCGATGTCGGCCAACGCCCACTGCCGGTCTTTGATCTTGGCCAGCATCGCGTCCATGTCGATCTTGGTCTTGGGGGTCATCGGGAACCTCCTAGGTGGTGACGCGGTTGGTGAGACCGACGGCGCGGGTGTACGCCGTCGGCGTGAATCTCTTGATGCCCCAGCCGATTCGGGCGTCGGGTTGCGGCATGCAGTACAGGCCGCCGCGGTCGAGGGTGTCCAAGCAGACGCGCGCCACCCGGGCCGGCGAGAAGCCGGTCCAGCGCATCAGCCGGTCGGCCAACTGGGTGGACCTGGCCGAGATACGGCCGGACTGGACGATGTTGGTCTTGACGAAAGTCGGGCACAGCGCCGTGACGTGCACGCCGGTGCCACTCAGTTCTGCGGCCAGGGTCTCCGACAACGACAGCACCCCCGCTTTGCTGACGTTGTAGGCGGCCATCCCCGGGGCCGCGCCGAACGCGGCGGCCGAGGCGACGTTGATGATGCCGCCGTAACCAGCGTCGCGCAGGATCGGTGCGAACACGTGGCAGCCGTGGATCGGACCCCACAGGTTGATGTCGAGCACCCAGCGCCAGTCGTCGAGGCTCACCTGGCCGATCGGTAGCCCGCCGGCGCCGACGCCGGCGTTGTTGATCACCACGGTGGGCGAACCGTCGAACCAGGATTGCGCCTCGTCGGCCAGCGCGGTGACATCGTCGATGCGGGTGACGTCGCAACGCATCGATATCGCCTGCCCGCCATCGGCTTTGATCGCGTCTGCCGTTGTGCGGGCGGCGTTTTCGTTGATATCGCTGCACACCACCCGGCCGCCGCGGTTGGCGAGTTCGATGGCGAAGGCGGCGCCGATGCCGCTGCCGGCGCCGGTGATGACAGCCGCGGCGTCGCGACTTCGCTTGCGTCCGAAGATCATCGCGTCACCCACGCAAGCACCGGCGCATCGTTGAGCACCATTGAAGTACACCACCGATTGGTGACATTTGTCAATGTCATCAATTGTCGATGGCGGCGAGGGCGCGGGCGGGCCCCGGCCTCTTCGGTGAGCGGTCGCAAAACGCCGGCTTTCGGCGCAGTTTCGGGGCAGTTTGCGTCTGCTGCCGGAAGAAGTCGCCGGAAGATGTCCGCTTGACGCTTGTCGGTGGGGAGGTGTTTACTCGGCGTATCGAACATACATTCGAAAATCGTGTGAGTCAGACGATGCAGGAGGTGCTGATGTGACAGCTGTCGTCAGCCTGGATCAGCGCCAGCTTACCCGTGCTGAACAGGTAGAACACCTGCGTCGCAAGATAGCGGCGGTCTCCAGCAAGGTCGGTGCCGGCCGACGCGGCGCGGCGCCCTCGGTCGATCGGCTTCCAACCTCGGAAACTTTGCTGCCGATGCCCGAAACCCTCGCCGAACTGTCCTCCGCGCCGTTGCCGCGCGGCACCGTGGCAGTGGTGACCGGGGCCCGGTCGCTACTGCTGAGCATGGTGGCGGCGGTGACGGCGGACGGCGGGCATGCCGCGATCGTCGGCCAACCCGACGCCGGTCTGCTGGCGGCCGTGGAGATGGGTGCCGACCTGAGCAGGATCGCGGTCGTCCCCGAACCCGGGGCCGATCCGGTCGAGGTCGCCGCGGTGCTGATGGACGGTATGGACCTGGTTGTGCTCGGCCTGCGCGGGCGATCCGTGCCGGCAAGCCGTGCGCGGGCGGTGGTGGCCCGGGCACGGCAGAGGGGATGCACCCTGCTGGTCACCGGCGGTGACTGGCAGGGGGCGTCGGCCCGGCTGGAGGCCAGGGTGTGCGGTTACGAGATCGCGGGTCAAGGGCGCCCGGGGTTCGGCCGCATCAGCCGGGTGCGACTGGCCATGCGGGCCGGGGGACGGGCTTTCGGTTCCGGGCGTGCAGTGGGCGGATGAGTGTCCCCGCGCGTTCTCGCCATCTGGTGCATGGACTGGCCGGCCGTCGCCGCGGCGGCCGCGGCGGACCTGCCGTCGACCGCACCGATCGCGGTGACGCTGGCCAACCGGGTCATCGCCTGTTCGGCGTCGGCCCGATCGGTAGGTGTGCGGCGGGGGCTGCGCCGCCGGGAAGCGCAGGCGCGGTGCCCGGAACTGCACGTGGCCACCGCCGACCCGGCGCGCGATGCCCGCCATTTCGAAGGCGTGACGCTCGCGGTGGACGACCTGGTGCCGCGGGCCGAGGTGTTGCGGCCGGGTCTGCTGGTCCTGCCGGTCCGGGGGGCGGCCCGCTACTTCGGGTCCGAACAAGCCGCCGCTGAGCGGTTGGTCGACGCAGTGGCCGCTGCGGGTGCCGAATGCCAGGTTGGTGTCGCCGACCAGTTGCCCACCGCTGTGTTCGCCGCGCGGGCGGGGCGGATCGTCGAGCCCGGGCAGGATGCGTCGTTCCTGTCGGCGCTGTCGATCCGTCAACTGGCCACCGAGCCCAGCCTGGCCGCGCCGGGACGGGAAGACCTGGCAGACCTGCTGTGGCGCATGGGGATCCGCAACATCGGACAGTTCGCCGCACTGGCCCGCAGCGATGTCGCTTCACGGTTCGGTGCCGACGCGGTCGCTGCGCATCAGTTCGCCCGCGGCGAGCCCTCCCGCGGGCCGTCGGGACGTGAACCCGAACCGGAACTCGACGCCGTCATGGACTGTGACCCGCCCATCGACCGGGTGGACGCCGCGGCCTTCGCCGGGCGCTCGCTGGCCTCTGAGCTGCACCGTGGCTTGGCGGCGTCCGGGGTGGGCTGCACCCGCCTGGCCATCCATGCCATCACGGCCAACGGCGAAGAGCTGGAACGGGTTTGGCGTTGCGCCGAACCACTGACCGAGGACGCCACCGCCGACCGGGTGCGCTGGCAACTCGACGGCTGGCTGAACAGGCGCAACCCCAATGACCGGCCCACGGCGCCGATCACGGTGATCCGGCTGCGTCCGGTGGAGGTGGTGTCGGCCGAAGCGCTGCAGCTGCCGCTGTGGGGTGGCGTCGGTGAAGAGGATCGGCTGCGTGCCCGTCGCGCGCTGGTGCGCGTGCAGGGTCTGCTCGGACCGGAGGCGGTGCAGGTGCCGGTGCTCAGCGGTGGGCGAGGTCCCGCCGAACGCATCACGCTGACCCCGCTGGGGGATGAGCCCGTACCGCGGGCCGACCCTCGTCAGCCGTGGCCGGGCCGACTGCCCGAACCGTCGCCGACCGTGTTGCTCGACGATCCGGTCGAGTTGTTCGACGTCGAGGGCCGTCCGGTGCGGGTGACCGCCCGCGGCCTGTTCTCCACCGATCCGGCACGGCTGGCCGCGCCCGGGAAGGTGGTCAAGGCCGGCAGGTTGGCCTGGTGGGCCGGGCCGTGGCCGGTCGACGAGCGGTGGTGGGATCCCGAACAAGATCGGGCCGGCCGCACTGCACGGGCGCAGGTCCTGCTCGACGCGTCCGCCCGCGACGCCCAGCCGGGGCAGGCTCTGCTGCTGTGTTACCGGCAGCGACGGTGGTACGTCGAAGGGATTTATGAGTGACACCGGCGCGACCGGGTACCCGCACATCGATGACCGCCATACCGCCAGACCCCGACCCGGCCGACACGCCGGACCTCGAACCCGGTGGTGGAGTGCCGCCCGGGTCGACGCCGCCCGACTCCGACCAGACCTCCGGCGTGGGCGCGGTGAAATCGCGGCCCCGGCATCGGTGGACGCCGACGGCCGTCGCAAGCGTCATCGCGGTCGCGCTCTTCGTGCTGTTGTTCCTGGCCGCCGCGGTGTGGCTGATCGTCGGTTAAGCCAGCCGCCGCGCAAACGCGCCGACGCGCGCGATGAACCGGTCGAAGAATGCGCCCGGGTCGACGCCAACGCCGATGAGCGCGTTCGGTTTCCGGCCCCACCGGTTACTCCAGTCAGCGATGGTCATGCCGCGGGTCAACGTGCCCGTCAACTCGACGTCGACGGTGGTCGCCCGGCACGTGACCAGGTCGGGGTCAAGCGCCACCGCCGCGGCCAACGGGTCGTGCAGATGCGCCAGATAGCCCTCGCCCTGGTCGACATGAAACTCGAAGTAGAACCGCATCGCGTCCTCGAGCACCGCGATCAGCGGGTTGGCCGTCGCCGACCGGGCGCCGCGGTCATCGGACACGCTCATCGCCACCGACGTCGCGCCGGCCTCCGTCGCCAACCGGTTCAGCAGGGCGGGTGTCATCGCGATGTGCTCGGTCAGGTTCAGCCCCAACACAATCGGCAGATGCGTGGGCTGTCCGCCGTCCCACGCCGCATTCCATCCGGTGAACACCTCGGCCGCGGCTTCCGGGTCCACGCTGATGTTCCACTCCGCCACCGGAGTGGTGTTACCCCGATAGTCGAACGCGCCACCCATGATCACCAACCGGCGCAGCAACGTCGGTAGCGCGGGGTCCATCCGCAGCGCCAGCGCCAGGTTGGTGAGCGGGCCGACGGCGATCGCGGCCAGTTCACCGGGATACGCTCGCGCCGCGCGCACCCATGCCTCGGCGGCGTCGTATTGCGTGAGTTGCCGCGCGGTCGCAGGCAACCGGGCATAACCCAAGCCCTCGGGGCCGTGCGTGTCCTCGGCGGTGCGCAGCAGCGAGCCGATGGGCTGTTCGGATCCCTGCGAGACCGGGATGGGCGGCATCCGGCACAACTCCAGCAGGCCCAGATTGTTGCTGCAGACCTGTTGTACCCCAACGTTTCCCGCTGTGCTCGCGATCCCCACGAGCTCGGCGTCGGCGCTGGCGAACAGGTACGCCAACGCCATCGCATCGTCGACGCCGGTGTCGACATCGGCGAACACGGGCTGCGTCACGCCGCCAACGATAGGAAACCTCGGTTACCAGTGCACGCCCGGGACCAACCGCGCCGCGGTCTTGACCGGCCGCGGCACTCGCAAGGGGGGCACCGCCCGCGTCGGCCGCCTGGGACGACGGGTGCCGCTGGGCCTGGTCTGCTGGGACGTCTCGCCACGGGCCGCTGCGGAATCCGGGAAACCGAGATACAGCTGGTGCAGCACGCGCCGCGACAGTCGCGGTGTGAAGTAGTTGCCGAAATCGGCGAGGGTGCCCAACGGCGTGTCGATCCGGGCGGGTTTGTCGATCAGGCCGCGCACCACCATGGCCGCGGCATGCTCGGCGCTGATCGCCGGGACCGGGTTGAGCCGCCGCGACGGGGCGATCATCGGGGTGCGCACCAGGGGCATGTGGATGTTGGTGAACGTGATGTGGTCCGACAGTGTCTCGCTCGCGACCACGTCGGCGAACGCGTCCAGCGCCGCCTTCGTCGGCAGGTACGAGCTGTACTTGGGGTTGCGGGCCTGCACCCCCGCGCTCGACACGTTGACCACATGACCGAATCGCCGTTCGCGCCAATGCGGCAACAGCGCGAGCACCATCCGCACCGCTCCGAAATAGTTGACAGCCATCACCCGTTCGTAGTCGTGCAGCCGGTCCGTGGATGCGACCACCGACCGACGGATGGAACGTCCCGCGTTGTTCACCAGGTAGTCGACGTGGTCGAACCGGCCCAGAATGTCCTTCACGGTGCTCTCGACCGACGCCGAATCGGTGACATCGCAGGTGAACGCGTGCGCTCGGCCACCGGCGGCGCGGATCTCTGCGACCAGTTCGTCAAGCGCATCGGCGTTGCGCGCCAACGCGAACACCGTCGCCCCGCGTTCGGCGACCGCGATCGCCGACGCCCGACCGATCCCGCTCGAGGCCCCGGTGATGATCACGTGCCTGCCGACCAGCGGTCCCGCCGGATCGTCGCGACGGGCCCGGTCCGGGTCGAGATGCGCGGCCCAGTACCGCCAGAGCGCCGGTGCGTAATCGGCGAACTCGGGCACCGCAATACCGGTGTCGCGCAACGCCTCCGCGGTGCGCTCGGCGGTGAATGTCGGCATCAGGTCGACCACGTCGAGGATCTCGGCGGGCACGCCGAGTTGGGTGGCCGCCATGTTGCGCACCACCTTGGCGCGACCGCCGACTTTGAGAAACGGTGTCGCGGCCGAGCGCGGCAGCGAGGCGCGCAGCGGAGGCAGTCCGGCCGCCTTGCCGACGCCGCGGTAAATGCCGCGCAGGCCAATGGTTTTCGGTGCGGTGAGATGGAACGTCTGGCCGTCGCGATCCGGCAGGTGCATGAGCGCGACCAGCGCGTCGACCACGTAGTCGACCGGCACCAGGTTCGTGCGGCCGGTGTCGGGCAACGCCATCGGGGTGATCGACGGCAGCTTGGCCAGCTTCGCCAGCACTGGGAAGAAGTAGTACGGCCCGTCGACCTTGTCCATTTCGCCGGTACGCGAATCGCCGACGACGACCGCGGGCCGGTACACCCGGTAGCGCAGGTCGGTGGCGGTGCGTACGAGCAACTCGGCCTCGAACTTGGTCTGGTGATACGGCGTCGGCAGTTCCTGGCCGACATCGAAGTCGTCCTCGGTGAACTCGCCGCGGAAGGTGCCCGCGACCGCGATCGACGACACGTGGTGCAGCGTCGCGTCGAGTTGTTTCGCCACCTCGATCACCGCGCGGGTGCCCTCCACGTTGGCCGCGCGCTGGTCGGCGTCCGATGCGGTGATGTCGTAGATCGCACCGCAGTGCACGACGTGGTCGACAGCGCCGGCGTCAGCGAGCGCCTCGGGCGTCAGCCCCAGGTTCTCTGCGGTGAGGTCACCGACCAGCGGTTTCGCGCGCTCAC
The DNA here is from genome assembly GCF_001500065.1 of Mycobacterium sp. IS-3022. GTDB lineage: Bacteria > Actinomycetota > Actinomycetes > Mycobacteriales > Mycobacteriaceae > Mycobacterium. The sequence goes on along the minus strand of NZ_LQIN01000045.1, from coordinate 21,276 downwards.
CCCACGTCGCGGCCAACCTCTCGAACCGGGACAGCGACTCCCGGCGGACCAGCACCAGCACTTCGGCGTCCCAGTCGCGGGCCAGCAACTGGGACACCACTCGCCGTCCGATAAACCCGGTACCGCCGGTAACGACATAGCGCATGCGAGTCATCGTGGCCCTCGGCGGGTGAAACGTCAATGCCGTGTGACCGAGTGGCTATCGTCCGTGTATGCCACTCGACCCCAACGCCATCGGCGCCAAGACCGAACCGCAACTGTTCGAATGGACCGACCGCGACACCCTGCTCTACGCGCTGGGTGTCGGGGCGGGCACCGACGATCTCGCGTTCACCACCGAAAACAGCCACGGAATCGAACAGCAGGTGTTGCCCACCTACGCGGTGATCGCGTGTCTGCCGTTCGCGGCGGCGGCGATGATCGGCTCGTTCAACTTCGCGATGCTGCTGCACGGCTCGCAGGGGATCCGGTTGTACGAACCGCTCAAGCCGGCGGGCAAGCTCAGCGTGGTCGCCGAGGTCGCCGACATCCAGGACAAGGGTGAGGGCAAGAACGCGATCGTCATGCTCAAGGCGACGGGTACCGATCCGGACACGTCGAACGTCGTCGCGGAGACCTTCACGACCGCGGTGATCCGTGGCGAGGGCGGCTTCGGCGGGCAACCGGGGCAGCGGCCCGTCGCGCCGGAGATTCCCGACCGGGAACCGGATGCGCGAATTGCGCTGCCCACGCGCGAAGACCAGGCGTTGATCTACCGACTGTCGGGGGACCGCAATCCGCTGCACAGCGACCCGTGGTTCGCCCGCGAGTTGGCCGGCTTCCCGAAGCCGATCCTGCACGGGCTGTGCAGCTACGGCGTCGCCGGCCGCGCGCTGGTCGCCGAACTCGGCGGCGGTGACGCGACGAAAGTCAGCGCGATCGACGCCAGGTTCACCTCGCCGGTGTTTCCGGGCGAGACGCTCACGACGTCGATCTGGCGGACCGAGGCCGGCCGCGCGGTGTTCCGCACGGAGGCCGCCGATCCCGACGGTTCGAACGCCCGCCTCGTCCTCGAGGACGGCGCCGCGGAATACCGGGACTGACCGGCATTTGGTCGATCCGCCGGCATCGGTTGCCCTGGATTGACAGGATGGTCGACCATGAGGCTCGTCGTTGGTTATCTGGCCACTTCAGGCGGTGCCGATGCGGTGGCGCTCGGGGTGCGGCTCGCCCGCACGCTCGGCGCCGAGCTCGACCTGTGCATCGTGCTGCCGCCGGACCGGGTGGCCCCGTCGATCAAACCGATCGGCGATTTCGAGGAGCACCTCACCGCGCAGGCCCGGGAGTGGCTGGCCGCAGCCAGTGCCACGGTGCCCGACGACATCGTCGTGCGCAGCCACGTCCGGTTCGACGACTCGTCGGCCGACGGGCTCATCCAGGAGGCGGCGCGCGTCGAGGCCGACATGATCGTCGTCGGCGCAGCGGGCGGCGGCCTGGCGGGTGGCTTCTCACTGGGGTCGGTGGTCAACGAGTTGTTGCACTCGGCTCCGGTGCCGGTCGCGGTGGCGCCTCGGAGAACGCGCGACTCGGGTATCGACCGCGTGCGGGAAGTGACGTGCGCGATCGGTGAGCGGGCAGGCGCAGACATCCTGCTGGACACCGCAGTTCGGTTCAGTCGGGCGGCAGGCACGCCGCTGCGGTTGGTGTCGCTGGTGGCCCTGGACCCGACGTTCGGGGCGTTGCGCGGAGACGGCGACGCGGCGCAGGAGCGGGCGCTGGCGCATGCGCGTCACGTTCACGAGTCGGCGAAAGCCGAGCTCCCGCAAGGGTTCCCCGTGGCGTCGACGATCGTCGATGGCGCGACGGTCGAAGAGGCGGTCAGCAAACTGGACTGGCAGGACGGGGATTTGATGATGGTCGGGTCGAGTCGACTCAGCGCGCCTCGGCGGCTTTTCCTCGGGTCGACGGCGGCCAAGATGCTGCGCGTCCTCGACGTCCCGATGGTGGTCGTGCCGCGCGAACAACTCGGCCCAGAAGACCTGCCGTAACCGTCCGACGACGCTAGGGCCGAGATTGCACACAGGGTTGCTGCGGCGAAAGAATCACAGCCCTCTATGCAATATGGAGCGTAGGACTCCGCGCGCTACAGCCCAGACGGATACGTCTCGGGCACTTCGCCTTCGATCCACTCACTGGTGCGCTCGAGCGGCTCGAGTGCACGAGTGCGATCGATGTGGATCAGCGCGTCGAACTGATCGGCGGGGCACGCATGGAAGTAATGGCTCTGGCGTTCGGTCTGCGGTCGGTAGATGACGCCGATGGCGCGGGCCAATCGCGTCTGCTCGAGTGGCTCGGCTGCGACGCGGCCGTCCGCACGCATGGCCACATAGAAGGACCGTGCACCCACCTCTGACAGCAGGCCTTCGACGCTGTCCGGCAGGGCGGGCCGGACCATCTTGCGCTCGGCGGCGCCACCCCACCGGCTGGCCGCGGTCACCGTGCCGGTGAAGGTGGAGAACCCGATCAGCCGGGTGTGTTCGCCGTACCGCTCGCGGGCCAGGGCGCCCAGCGTGGTCTGCCCGTCGGCGGACATCTCGGTGGCTCGGGCGTCGCCGACGTGAGAATTGTGTGCCCACACCACAATTCGGGCTCGACCGGATCCGCGGTGATCGAGGTGTTGCAGCAACGCGTCGAGCGTGTCGGCCATGTGTGTGTCGCGTAGGTTCCAAGTGTTGACGCGGCCGGCGAACATGCCGCGGTAGTACGCCTCGCCGTTGCGCACCACGTGCGCATTGCGTTCGGCATAGAAGGCCTCGTCTTCGGCGAGCAGGCCGTCGCGGCGGGCGTACTCGACGGCATGGCGCTGGACGTCGAGCAGTTCGTCGATGGCCGCCTGCTCGCAGTCCCGACCCGCGCCGAACGCGGCGGCGTGACCGTAGGCCTGGCCGTCTTCGTCGGATGAGGCGTGGTCGAAGCACGAATAACGTTCACGCGCGCGCGCCGCCGCGGCCGCGTCGACTTTGTCGAGGTACCCGATCACCTCCTCCATCGACCGGTGCAGGCTGTACATGTCGAGGCCGTAGAAGCCCGCCTGCTGTTCGTAGGCCCTGTTCCGGTTGTGGGCACGCAACCACTCGGCGAAGTCGCGGACCACGGTGTTGCGCCACATCCAGGTGGGGAAGCGGCGGAAACCGCGCAGGGCCTGCTCGGCGTCGGCGTCGCCTCCGATGCCGCGGACATATCGGTTCACCCGGTAGGCGTCGGGCCAGTCGGCCTCGGCGGCGACGGCGAGGAAGCCCTTCTCCTCGATCAGCCACTTCGTCATCTCGGCCCGGGCTCGATAGAACTCGTGGGTGCCGTGTGAGCTCTCGCCGATCAGCACCACACGTGCGTCCCCTATGAGCGCGTCCAGTACATCGGGTGGTGGCACGCCGTCGGGTGCGTCGACAATGATTTCTCGCACCTGATCGGCGGCCGTCGCAACTCGGACCATGGTCTTTCGCATACCCGAAACACCGCGCTTCATGACCGAACACATGTTCGATACACTGCTAGGATGGGCTGGCATACCGGGCCGCCGAGCTGGACGGAAATGGAGCGGGTGCTCAACGGCAAACCGCGCCGTGCCGGCTGGCCCATAGACGAGCAGATCGGCGACGGTGGCGACAGCCCGGCCTGGTCTCGCAAGCGGGGTCAGTACCAGCCGCTCGATCTGGAGCGGTCGGGCTCGGCCGTTCCGTACGCCGAACTGCACGCGCACTCGGCGTACAGCTTCCTCGACGGCGCCAGCACACCGGAGGAACTCGTCGAGGAAGCGGTCCGACTCGATCTGCGGGCGATCGCGCTGACCGATCACGACGGCCTCTACGGGGTGGTGCGCTTCGCCGAAGCCGCCAAGGAACTGGAAATGTCGACGGTGTTCGGCGCCGAACTGTCGCTCGGCGGGGGTAACCGCACCGAAGATCCCGATCCGCCCGGGCCGCATCTGCTGGTGCTGGCGCGTGGCCCTGAAGGCTACCGGCGGCTGTCGCGCGAACTCGCCAGGGCGCATCTGGCCGGTGGCGCGAAGGGAGTCCTGCGCTATGACTACGACGCGTTGACCGAGGCTGCGGGCGGGCACTGGCATATCCTCACCGGCTGCCGCAAAGGCCATGTCCGTCAAGCGCTTTGCGCCGGTGGTCCCGACGCGGCCGCCGACGCGCTGGCCGACCTGGTCGACCGGTTCGGCCGGGACCGGGTCAGCATCGAACTCACCCACCACGGGCATCCGTGTGACGACGAACGCAATGCCGCTCTGGCCGGACTCGCGCCGCGCTTCGGCCTGAACGTCGTCGCGACCACCGCCGCACACTTCGCCGAGCCGTCGCGGGGCCGGCTGGCCATGGCGATGGGGGCGATCCGCGCCAGGCACTCGATGGACGAGGCGGCCGGTTACCTTGCCCCGCTCGGCGGTTCGCACCTGCGGTCGGGCGCGGAGATGGCGCGACTGTTCGCCGACCGTCCCGAGGTGGTGCTCGCCGCGGCCGACCTCGGCGAGCAGTGCGCGTTCGGGCTCTCGTTGATCGCGCCCCAGTTGCCGCCGTTCGACGTCCCCGACGGGCACACCGAGGACAGTTGGCTGCGGCATCTGGTGATGGAGGGTGCACGCCGACGGTACGGGCCCCCGGAGCGGGCGCCGCGGGCGTACGCGCAGATCGAGCACGAGCTGAAAGTCATCGAGCAACTGACCTTCCCGGGTTATTTCCTGGTGGTTCACGACATCACCCGGTTCTGCAAGGAGAACGGCATCCTGGCCCAGGGCAGGGGATCGGCGGCCAACTCCGCGGTCTGCTACGCGCTCGGCGTCACCAACGTGGACCCGGTGGCCAACGAGTTGTTGTTCGAGCGGTTCCTGTCCCCGGCGCGCGACGGTCCCCCGGACATCGACATCGACATCGAATCGGACTTGCGGGAGAAGGCGATTCAATACGTCTACGACCGATACGGCCGCGACTATGCCGCCCAGGTGGCCAACGTGATCACTTACCGGGGCCGCAGCGCGGTGCGCGACATGGCTCGCGCCCTGGGTTTCTCGCAGGGCCAGCAGGACGCCTGGAGCAAGCAGCTCGGGCAGTGGGGCAACCTCACCGAGGCGCCGCATGTCGAAGACATCCCCGAGCCGGTGATCGAGCTGGCCAAGGAGATCTCCAACTTGCCGCGGCACATGGGCATTCACTCCGGCGGCATGGTGATCTGCGACCGGCCCATCGCCGACGTGTGCCCGGTGGAATGGGCGCGGATGGAGAACCGCAGCGTGCTGCAGTGGGACAAAGACGACTGTGCGGCAATCGGTTTGGTGAAGTTCGACATGCTCGGTCTGGGCATGCTCTCGGCGCTGCACTACTGCATCGACCTGGTGCGCGAGCACAAGGGTATCGACGTCGACCTGGCCCAGCTGGACCTGTCCGAGCCCGCCGTGTACGAGATGCTGCAAAAAGCCGACTCCGTCGGGGTGTTCCAGGTGGAGTCGCGCGCACAGATGGCCACCCTGCCGCGGCTCAAACCCCGCGTGTTCTACGACCTGGTCGTCGAGGTGGCGCTGATCCGGCCCGGCCCGATTCAGGGCGGATCGGTGCATCCGTACATCAAGCGGCGCAACGGGGAAGAGCCCGTCACCTATGAACATCCGTCGATGGCGCCGGCGTTGCACAAGACCTTGGGGGTACCGCTGTTCCAGGAGCAGCTCATGCAGCTCGCGGTGGACTGCGCGGGTTTCTCCGCCGCCGAGGCCGACCAACTGCGCCGGGCGATGGGGTCCAAACGGTCGACCGAGCGGATGCGCCGGCTTCGCGGCAGGTTCTATGACGGTATGCGTCAGCGGCACGGCATCACCGGCGAGGTGGCCGACCGAATCTACGAGAAGCTGGAAGCGTTCGCGAACTTCGGCTTCCCGGAAAGTCATTCGCTGAGTTTCGCGTCGCTGGTGTTCTACTCGTCGTGGTTCAAGCTGCACCATCCCGCCGCATTCTGCGCCGCGCTGCTGCGTGCGCAACCGATGGGCTTCTATTCCCCGCAGTCGCTGGTGGCCGACGCTCGCAGACACGGCGTCGTCGTCCGAGGCCCGGACGTCAACGCCAGCCTGGCGCACGCCACCCTCGAAGACGCAGGGAACGCCGTCCGATTGGGTCTGGGCAATGTCCGCCACATCGGTGACGAGCTGGCCGAGCGCATGGTCGACGAACGAAAAGCCAACGGCCCGTTCGCCTCCCTGTTGGACCTGACCCGCCGGGTGCAACTGTCGGTGCCGCAGACCGAGGCGTTGGCCACCGCGGGAGCGCTGGGTTGCTTCGACATCACCAGGCGCGAAGGACTGTGGGCGGCGGGGGCCGCCGCCACCCAGCGGCCCGACCGGCTGCCCGGGGTGGGCGCGTCGTCACACATTCCCGCACTGCCGGGTATGACCGACCTCGAGTTGGCCGCCGCGGACGTCTGGGCGACCGGTGTCTCTTCCGACAGCTATCCCACGCAGTTCCTACGCGAGGACCTCGACACCATGGGGGTGATACCGGCGGGCAAGCTGCTCGACGTGCCCGACGGCTCCCGGGTGCTGGTGGCCGGGGCCGTCACGCACCGCCAGCGGCCCGCGACCGCCCAGGGCGTCACGTTCCTCAACCTCGAGGACGAAACCGGGATGGTCAACATCATCTGCTCGCGCGGCGTGTGGGCGCGGCACCGCAAGTTGGCGCAGACGGCCGCGGCATTGTTGATTCGCGGTCAGGTGCAGAACGCGACCGGCGCGGTCACCGTCGTCGCCGAGCGGATGGGCAAGCTCACCTTGGCCATCGGCTCGAAGTCCCGCGACTTCCGCTAACTCCCGACGCGCCAGGCCGCCCCGCCGTCTCGCAGGCGATGTTCAGCGTCCCGTCGTGTTCTGCAGCACTTGCCCGGAACCGGCGTCGATGGTGACTTCGTGCTTGGCCTGAGAATCGTCGATGACATCGGCTTCCCAGACCGTCTTTCCGTTGTTGCCATCGAGGTTGAGTTCGGTGATGGTGCCGTTGGCCACCTCGGCGAGGATCTTGTCCGCCGCTGCCTGGTAGTCCACCTGAGCGGCCTGCACCCGATCGCGGTGCTTGGCCTTGTCGGCTTCGTCCTCGGTTTTGGCCGTCGGCCCCATCGTCACCGTGGCGCCGTCGTTGGAGATATCCATCTCGTGCTCGGTGCCATCGGCAGTGACGACCTGGACTTCCCACCGGCCATCCCGCTCGGTCTCGATGGAGATCAGCGTGCTGTCGGGCACGGCTGCGGTCGCAGTGCTTCCGGCCCGGCGCAGCGCGTCGATGCCGGTGTTTGCCGGAGCAGCCGTGGCCGGCGCGGACGATGTCACGGCGGGCGCAGCAGATCTCGTTTCCGGCGCGGAGGTCGTCCCCGCCGAACCTGCGTCCTCGTCGCTACCGCCGGCGCATCCGCTTAATGCCACAACCAACACCCCGAGCAACGCGGGCGCTGCGACGTATCGGCACTTTGACGTGAAATGTCCATCGACCATGACCCGGCCCCTTCCTGACCCACTGTCACATCCGAGTTGACCGGCCACTCGATGGTGAAACGTCAACCCAGCCGACGGCTTAAGCTGGCGGCATGAGCCGCCGCCCGGTTCGGATGTCGGAGCTGGGATCCGACCCCGCGTCGGTGTTGCGGATCATTGCCTACTTCGACGAGCTCGACGAGTCAGCGGCAAGCGCGGACACCGTTGTGCGGTCGGCCGCATTGCTGGCCGAATGCCCGGTCGGTGCGCGGTGGGCATCCGGCGTCGTCGTCCGCTATGACTCGGTGGGTGAGCTGGACACCACAGGAAGCGTCCCGGCGGCGCCGTCGGTTGACGACGAACCGGTCGTGTGGGTCGAGCGTGGGGGCGGCCCTTCGGAGCTGGACCCGGTGCTCATCGACCGCGTGAGCCACTCGCTGCGAAGGGTTCTGACACGTAGCTCGGTCACACCGCAACTCGGTGACCCGGCACTGCTGGAGGTCGTACTTTCGGAAAAGGAACATCGAGAGGACCGGGCACGGGCCATTCGCCTACTCGGGCTTGACGAAACCCGCAAGGTTCGCGTCCTCGCCGTTTCCGCGCAATCACCGTCCGATGCACTGCAGATCATCACCCGCGAACTCGCCGATGTGGCGGTGCGCACGGTCGCGATCGGCAACGCCACGGCGGTGTTGTGCCAGCACGCCGGCGATACCCGAGCGCTCTCCGACGGGCTCGAGCGGGCGATCGTCGACGCGTTTCCGCCGCCACGACGCGTAAACTCCGACCGCGGACCATGGGTCGGAATCGGCTCCAGTGGGAGCGTGCTCGCCGCGCCGACGTCCTGGCATCAAGCCATGCGCGCGTTGCGCTTCGCCTCATCGACCGGCTACGGCAGGCGGGCCATCGCTTACGAACGGCTCAGCTTGCTGGAGCTGTTGGCCGACCTGCCGCTCGATCGGGTGCGGGGCAACCGGGAGATGGCCCGCATCGACGAGATCGCGGCGACGCCGACGGGTGCGCTCGCGGTGCAGACCGTCGAGGCGTTCCTTGTGTTCGGCTCGCTGCGCCGAACGGCCGCGGAGTTGCACGTGCACCACAGCACCGTCGCGGCTCGCCTCGCTCAGGTGGCGCGCACGATGGGCTGGGATCTCGATGATCCGATGGACCGGTTCCTGGCCACGCTGGTGCTCATGGTGCGCCGTATTGCCCTGTCGTCGGAGGAGTTGCTCGAGCCCGACACATGTCGGGTGTATCAACGGATTTGATCGACGGACGGCGGGTGACTGGACGCGGCGGCTCCGTGATGATGACCACATGGCAGTTATCGATCCCACCCGAACCTGGGAACCGCTGGAAAAGCGTCTGGCCGACACCACCAGTGAGCGGCACCGAGTCGTGCTGAACGCCGTGATCGAGCACATGAAAGCCGAAGCCGCCCCGGATATGGCTCGCTTGATGGCGACGCTGGCCCCGCATCCGGACTACCACTTCTGGGGCGCCGAAGGCGACTTCGGGCCCAAGACCACCGCGGGTGTGAAGACCTACTACACCGACTTCCTGGCCACCCGAACAAACATTCTCGAGTTCGAGGTGCAGCGGCTCGTCGTCGATGACCACTGCCTTGTGACCGAGGGTCTGCTCAAACAGATCTACCCCGGCGCAGAAGCCCAACGCATCGGCATTCCCGTCGACGACGTCGACGCCGACTACCTCATCGTGTTCCGGCAGTTGCTGCTGTGGCCGATCGACGAGAACGGGAAGATCCTCGGCGAGGACTCCTACAATCCCGGGGTGGTCAGCATTACCAAACTGTCGCGCGAGGAACTGCCGCAGGCCTACCTGGACCTTGTCCATCCGTCCGCCTGAAATGTGTTCCGACGTCTCGTCACGACACCACTCCATCGCGGACCTGCTGCTCGATCGCCTCGGTGACGAGCATCTCGGTCTGCGCACCCGTCAACGGGATTGGTCCTGGGATGAGGTTGTGCGTGAATCCGCGGCGCGCGGTGCGCTGGCCCAGGCGATGCGGTGCGACGGCCCGTTTCACATCGGGGTACTGCTGGACAATGTCCCGGATTTCGTGTTCTGGCTGGGCGGCGCCGCCCTGGTCGGAGCGACGGTGGTCGGCATCAACCCCACTCGGGGCGCGGCCGAGCTGGCAGCCGAAATCCGCCATGCCGATTGCCAATTGATCGTCACCGACACCGCGGGGTTCGATCGGTTGCGCGAGCTGGAGCTCGGCTTGGCCGCGGATCGATTCCTCGTGATCGACGATCCGGGCTACGGCAGAGCTGTCGACGCGCATCGGGTCGAGCCCCGTGTCACCGGCGGTGTGGACGAGGACTCACTGCTGCTGCTCCTTTTCACCTCCGGCACGACGGGCGCATCCAAGGCGGTCAAATGCAGTCAAGGCAGGCTGGCCCGTATCGCCTACGCCGCCACCGAGAAATTCGGGCATTCGCGAGCCGACGTCGAGTACTGCTGCATGCCGTTGTTCCACGGCAACGCGATCATGGCGCTGTGGGCCCCGGCGCTGGCCAACGGTGCCACGGTGTGCCTCACATCGTCGTTCTCGGCATCCGGATTCCTGCCGGACGTACGGTATTTCGGTGCGACGTTCTTCACCTATGTCGGCAAGGCGCTGGCCTATCTGATGGCCACCCCGGAGCGACCCGACGATGCCGACAACCCGTTGCTGCGGGGCTTCGGCACGGAGGCTTCACCTGACGACCGGGCCGAGTTCCGCCGCAGGTTCGGCGCCGAACTGTTCGAGGGTTACGGGTCCAGCGAGGGTGGCGCGGTCGTCGCGCCTGATCCGCAAGCCCCCGCTGGAGCGCTCGGCCGCCCGTTGCACGCCGGCGTCGCGGTGGTGCACCCGGACACGCTAGAAGATTGTGCGCGAGCGGTTCTCGACGACTACGGTCGCGTACGCAATCCGGACGAGGCGGTCGGCGAGATCGTCGACAAATTCGGCACCCGCAGTTTCGAGGGCTATTACCGCAACGACGAGGCCAACGCCGAACGGATCCGCAACGGCTGGTACTGGAGCGGAGACCTCGGCTACCTCGACGACGCCGGCTTCATCTATTTCGCCGGTAGGCGTGGCGACTGGATCCGGGTCGACGGCGAGAACACCTCGGCCTTGACGATCGAACGGGTGCTGCGACGTCATCCCCGGGTGGTCGCCGCGGGGGTGTTCGCGGTGCCGGATCCACGCTCGGGCGATCAGGTGATGGCCGCGATCGAGGTGGCCGATCCGGACGCCTTCGACATCGAGGAGTTCACCGCCTATCTGGTGAACCAACAGGACCTCGGAAGTAAGGGCGTCCCGCGGTTTCTGAGGCTGTCGACCCGACTGCCCGTCACCGGCTCCAACAAGGTGCTCAAACGCGAACTGCAACGACAGCGATGGCACACCGACGAGCCGGTCTACCGGTGGTCCGGCCGAGGCGCGCCCGTGTACCACCGCATGAACGACGACGAAAAGCAGTCACTGGACGCCGAATTCGAACTTCACGGGCGGAAACAATACGCATGAGTGGCTGGGACGAGGAATGCGACGTACTGGTCGCCGGATCGGGTGGCGGCGGTGTCACCGGCGCGTACACTGCGGCGCGCGAGGGACTCGACGTCATCCTGGTCGAAGCGACCGACCAATTCGGCGGCACAACAGCATATTCCGGCGGTGGCGGGGTGTGGTTCCCGTGCAATCCGGTTCTGGTGCGCGCCGGTACCGACGACACGATCGAGGACGCGCTCGAGTACTACCACGCGGTGGTCGGCGACCGCACGCCGTATGAACTTCAGGAGACCTACGTCCGCGGCGGCGCCCCGCTGATCGAATACCTCGAACACGACTCTCGTCTGCAATTCGAGGTCCTGCCGTGGCCGGACTATTTCGGCAAGGCGCCCAAGGCCCGCCTCGACGGCCAACGGCATATCACCGCACGGCCGTTGGCCGTTTCCAAGGCACCGGAACTGCGTGAGCTGGTCCGCGGCCCGCTCGACGCCGATCGTCTCGGCACGCCGCAGCCCGACGACTACTTCATCGGCGGTCGCGCTCTGATTGCCCGCTTCCTCAAGGCCATCGGCCGATATTCACACGCAGCGCTGCGACGCAACACCGCGCTGGTCGAGTTGGTGCTCGAGGACGGCCGAGTTGTCGGCGCGATCGTCGAGACGGAGGGGCAACGCAGGGCCATTCGCGCGCGGCGTGGCGTGCTGCTGGCCGCCGGCGGGTTCGAGGGCAACGAGGAACTCCGTCGCCGTTACGGCGTACCCGGCGCAGCCCGAGACACGATGGGGCCCTGGGGAAATCGTGGCCAAGCGTTGCAGGCGGCCGTTGCGGTCGGCGCGGATATCGACCTGATGGACCAGGCGTGGTGGTCGCCGGGAATGACGCATCCGGACGGGCGTTCGGCGTTTGCGCTGTGGTTCACCGGCGGCATCTTCGTCAACCAGGACGGCCGACGGTTCGTCAACGAGTCCGCGCCGTACGACAGGATCGGCCGCGACATCCTCGCCCAATTGACCGATGGCTCGATCACGTTGCCGTACTGGATGATCTACGACGACAGGGACGGTGAGATACCGCCGGTCAAGGCCACCAACGTGTCGATGGTGGAGCCGGCACAGTATGTCGAGGCGGGGCTCTGGCACACCGCCGGCACGCTCGAGGAGCTCGCCGACAAGATCGCAGTGCCCGCCGAGAATCTGGTGGCAACGGTCGCGCGGTTCAACGAATTCGTCGCCGACGGCACCGACGGGGACTTCGGCCGGGGCGACGAAGCGTACGACCGCGCCTTCTTCGGCGGTGGCTCACCACTCGTCGCGATCGAAAAGGCGCCGTTTCACGCCGCCATGTTCGGCATCTCCGATCTCGGCACGAAGGGTGGTCTGCGCACCGACACCGCGGCGCGGGTCCTCGACACCTCCGGCCACCCGATCCTTGGTCTGTATGCGGCCGGCAACACGATGGCAGCACCGAGCGGCACGGCCTATCCGGGCGGCGGCAATCCGATCGGCACCAGCATGCTGTTCAGCCACCTGGCGGTCAAAGACATGTTAGGCAGGGACCATGACGAGCGCTCGCGTAAGGAATCAACAGCCGATGAGTGACATTCGCGAGATCGACACCGGCGCACCGATGACGCGGTTCGCCCGTGGCTGGCATTGTCTCGGTCTGGCTGACTCGTTCCGTGACGGGCAACCCCACGGCGTCGAGGCGTTCGGCTCCAAACTCGTGGTGTACGGGGACTCGACCGGCGAGCTGTACATCCTCGACGGCTACTGCCGGCACATGGGGGCTGACCTTTCCCGCGGGTCCATCAAAGCGGACAATCTGGCGTGCCCCTTTCACGATTGGCGGTGGCAGGGCTCGACCGGTCGCTGCGTCGACGTGCCCTATGCGCGCCGGGTACCGCGGCTGGCCCGAACCCGCAAGTGGCCCACCTGCGAGGTCAACGGCCAGCTGCTGGTGTGGCACGACCCGGAAGGCTCCTCGCCGCCGCAGGAACTGACTCCGCCGGAGATCGAGGGATACAGCGACGGCATCTGGTCGCCCTGGCAATGGAACTCGATCCTGATCGAGGGTTCGCACTGCCGCGAGATCGTCGACAACAACGTCGACATGGCTCACTTCTTCTACATCCATCACGCCTACCCGACGTACTTCAAAAATGTGATCGAGGGTCACATGGCGAGCCAGTACATGGAATCCAAACCGCGTCCGGATTCCACTCCCAATCCTGAAAAGCTCTGGGACGGCACGTATCTGCGTTCCGAGGCCACGTATTTCGGCCCTGCTTACATGATCAATTGGCTGCACAACGATCTCGGTCCCGGCTTCACCGTCGAGGTCGCGCTGATCAACTGCCACTATCCGGTCACCCACAATTCGTTTGTGCTGCAATGGGGTGTCGCCGTACAGCAGATGCCCGGTCTGCCCCCGGACAAGGCCACCAAGCTCGCGGCGGCGATGAACCGGTCCTTCGGTGAGGGTTTCCTCGAGGACGTCGAAATCTGGAAGAACAAGACACGGATCGACAACCCGCTGCTGACGGAAGAGGATGGCGCCGTCTACCAGCATCGGCGGTGGTACGAGCAGTTCTACGTCGACCTCGCCGACGTCACCTCCGACATGACCGACCGCTTCGAACTCGAAGTCGACACCACCCAGGCAATGGGGGTGTGGGAACAGGAAGTGGCGGAGAACCTCGCGGCACGCGGGCGGTCCGAGTTCGCGAAGTAGGCCAGGGGCGGGCGCACGCCAACGGCTCGCAGCGGCGAGCGAGCCGCCGCCCAGACGCTGAGCGCGCCCACGGTTCAGCGGCGGACTATCCCCCTGTCGGTGTGGTCCACACCTTGTCAACGCTGATCTTCAGCCGCGTGTCGTAGGCGGCCAGGAACTCGTCGCTGAAACCGAGGTTGGCCGCGTACTCGCCGTATTTGGCGCGGTACCGCTCGTCCTGCAACGGGTTCGCGTTCTCGGCGTCGACCGTCGCGGTGCCGCCGACGACGATGATCCCGCTGCCGTTCCCGTCGGAATCCAGGTTCAGGCTGACCCGCGGATTCGCCCTGAGGTGTCTGACCTTGGCGGCGCGCGGTTCGGTGTAGACGAACACGTCGGACCCGTCGAAGAAGAACCACACCAACTTCGGCACGGGCTGTCCCGACTTCGCCACCGTGGTCAACCAGCCGTACTTGTCGGAGGAGAGCCTGTCCGCTACCTCTTGCGTGAATTCGATTGCCATGAGGCGAATGTAGTCTCGAAAAATGACCTTGAACCTGTCCGTGGATGAAGTCCTGACCACCACCCGTTCGGTGCGCAAGCGGCTGGATCTGGACAAGCCGGTGCCGCGCGAGATGCTGCTGGAATGTCTCGAGCTCGCGGTGCAGGCGCCGACGGGATCCAACGCCCAGGGCTGGCAGTGGCTCTTCGTCGACGACCCCGACAAGAAGAAGGCGCTCGCCGACATCTACCGCACCAGCTGGAAGCTGTACCGAACGATGCCCGAACCCGAATACGCCGACGGCGACAGCCGCGGGGAACGGCGACAGGCGGTGGTGTCGTCGGCCGAGTACCTGGCCGAAAACATGGAGAGGGTCCCGTGGCTGCTGATCCCGTGTCTCGAGGGACGCGTCGACGGTGCACCCGGCGCGGGGAGTGCGAGCTTCTGGGGCTCACTGCTGCCCGCGGCGTGGAGCTACATGCTGGCGTTGCGCTCGCGCGGCCTCGGCTCCGCATGGACGACGTTGCATCTGCTCGGTGACGGCGAGAAGCAGGCCGCCGAACTGCTCGGCATCCCGCATGACAAGTACAGCCAGGGCGGTCTGTTCCCGATCGCCTACACCAAGGGCACCGACTTCCGCCCCGCCAAGCGGTTGCCCGTCGAGGAGATCGCACACTTCAACAGCTGGTAACGCGCTCCGCGCGAGCGTCCCCTGCCCTTCGCGCGTGGGCCCACATCGGAAGGTGACTACACCGCTCCGCTGAACCCGTGTTGCCGCCACGCCTCGTACACGGCGACCGCGGCCGCGTTCGACAGGTTCAGCGAGCGCCGGCCCGCCAGCATCGGGATCCGCAGCTGGGCGGTGATGTGCGGATCGGCCAGCGTCTCGGCGTCCAACCCGGTGGGTTCCGGCCCGAACATCAGCACATCGCCGGCCCGGTACTCGACGTCGGCGAACGAGGTCGCCGCGTGCGCGGTGAACGCGTAGACGCGCTCGGGCGCCAGCGCGGCCCACGCGGCGGCGAGGTCGCGGTGCACGGTCACCGACGCCAGGTCGTGGTAGTCCAGGCCGGCGCGGCGCAGTTTCGGTTCGGACAGGTCGAACCCCATCGGCTCGACCAGGTGCAGTTCGCACCCGGTCGCCGCCACCATCCGGATGGCATTCCCGGTGTTGGGCGCGATGCGCGGCGCAAAGAACATCAACCTGAACAACTACGACCTCTTCAGTGTGAGAGCGCTACGACGTCACCGCCACCGGCTCGCCGACCGTCTGCTGCGATAATGCTCGCATGGTCGCGCAGAGCCTCTGGATGCAGAAGGTGTCGGCGGATCCCGGGCATTCGCACTGGTACATCGAGCGCTTCCGCGCGATGGCCCGCGCCGGCGAAGATCTGGCCGGCGAGGCCCGCTTCGTCGACGCCATGGCGCCACGCGGTGCCCACATCCTCGACGCCGGTTGTGGTCCGGGACGGCTCGGCGGATACCTGGCCGCGGCCGGTCACCGCGTCGTCGGCGTCGACGTCGATCCGGCACTCATCGAAGCAGCCGAACAGGACCATCCCGGACCGCGATGGCTGGTCGGCGATCTCGCCGAGCTCGACCTGCCCGCACGGGGAATCACCGAACCGTTCGACGTGATCGTGTCGGCAGGCAACGTGATGACGTTCCTCGCGCCGAGCACCCGGGTGCAGGTGCTTTCCCGGCTGCGTGCCCATCTGCGCGACGAGGGTCGGGCGGTGATCGGCTTCGGCGCCGGCCGCGACTACGAATTCGCCGAATTCTCCGACGACGCCGGCGCCGCGGGCTTGGCGCCCGACCTTCTGTTGTCCACCTGGGACGTTCGGCCGTTCACCGACAATTCCGACTTCCTCGTCGCGCTTCTGCGGCCGGCGTAATCCGCGGCCCGGGCGCCCGCATCACAATCGCGTTCGGAGTATTTGCTCGCAATTCGCACAACGGCTCTGAGCTGCGATTATGAACTCTGTCTGTTCAGTAAGAATTGTGGAATCGGCCGCACATCGCTGGCATACTCGACCAATTGCCAGGGCCAGAACGTGCCCGCCGGGGGCGGGGCAATATCAGGGCAATATCAGTAGGAAATCAGTGGGAAGCCTTATGAACGATGCGCCGTTACTGAATCCCGGGCCGCCGGCCGACCGTGGGGGCGCGCGTCGATGAGCGTGTTCTCCCAGCTCAAGCAGGCCGATGGCACGCTGGTGGATTTCGAATCCAAACCGGAGCCACCGGTAAAGCGGCCGTCGCGGTGGGCGCTGTCGAATTGGCCCGTCCGCTGGAAAGTGCTCGCGATCGTATTGGTGCCGCTGATTCTGGCCGGAACATTCGGCGGTTTGCGGATCTACGGCAGCGTGACCGAGGAATCGGAGTTGCGTCGCGCCGCCGAGCGCACCGAAATGGTGCCGGCCATCGAGAGCTACATGGCCGCGCTGGAAAGCGCGATGCTGGCAACCTCCACCGGCGGGGACATCCAGGCCGTGCTGACCCGGTTCGACAGCAGCCGTCGGGATCTGCAGCGCCGGTTGGACGGCACTGACGTCGCACCCGATGTGCGCCGGGGCGTCACGACCATGATCGATGACGGTCAGGCATTGGTGGACAAGGTCGCCTCGAACACCATCGGGCTGCGCGACACCATCCAGGCCTACGCGTTGCTGCTGCTGCCCGCCGAGGATGCGGTCACCGGATCGGTCCGGGTCGACGACGAGCGCATCCGCGCCGAGACGCTCGGCCTGTCCCGCGCGATCGGCGCCCGCGGCCAGATGACAATGCAGAAGCTGGCGCTCACCCGCGGCGCCGAGCTGCCCGAGCCCGAGCTGCGGACCGCGGTGATCGCGCTCGCGGGCACCGAGCCGTCGACACTGTTCGGGATGAGCCAGGTGCTCGGGGTGGGATCGCCGGAGGCGCAGAAGCTTCAGGCCGAGTTCGTCAAGCGGATGGCGCTGATGACCAACCCGGCGGTGCCCCTGGTCAACAACCCCGAACTGTTGGCGTCCGTGGCCGCCACCGAGCTGATCGCCCGCCAGATCATCGACCGCATCACCACCACGGTCACCTCCGCCGTCCAGGAGCGGGCCGACGCGCAGCGCACCACCTCGATCCGCGACGCGGCGATCGTCGGCGGGGCGATCCTGCTGGCGCTGATCATCGTGATCCTGGTGGCGCGCACGCTGGTGCGCCCGCTGCGCCGGCTTCGCGACAGCGCGCTCAAGGTTGCCCACGACGACCTGACGAAGGAGATCGAGCGGGTGCGCGCGGGCGGCGACGCCCCTCCGATCACGCCGATTCCGGTGCACACCTCCGAAGAGGTCGGTCAGGTCGCGCACGCGGTGGACGAACTACACGAACAAGCCGTCGTCCTGGCCGCTGAGCAATCGCGGCTGCAGTTGCAGGTCGGCGACATGTTCGAAACCCTCTCGCGCCGCAGCAGGTCCCTGGTCGACCAGCAGCTGTCGCTGATCGACCGGCTGGAGCGCGACGAGGAAGACCCCGAGCGGCTGGAGAGCCTGTTCCGGTTGGACCACCTGGCCGCCCGGATGCGCCGCAACGGTGCCAACCTGCTGGTCTTGTCGGGCGCCAGGGTGCCGCGCGAACAAGCTGAACCGGTCCCGGTGTCGGCCGTCATCAACGCCGCCGCGTCCGAGGTCGAGGACTACACCCGGGTGGTGACCGCGACCGTGCCCGACAGCGAGGTCAGCGGTGCGGTCGCCGGCGACCTGGTTCACCTGCTGGCTGAACTGCTCGACAACGCGCTGCGGTACTCCCCGCCGATCTCGCAGGTGCGGGTCTCGGCGGTGCACACGGCGAACGGCGGACTGGTCATCGAGGTCAGCGACATCGGACTGGGCATGACCGAGTCGGACCTGCGGGTAGCCAACACCCGCCTGCAGTCCGGCGGAGAGGTCGACCCGTACACCGCGCGCCACATGGGCCTATTCGTGGTGGGTCGTCTCGCGACGCAGCACGGGCTGGTGGTCCGGTTGCGCAGCACAGTTGCGGGCGAACCGAATTCGGGCACCACCGCGGGTGTGTACGTTCCCGCCGAGCTGCTCAGGCGGGCCGGCGAGCCCGATCAATTCAGCGAACCCGAATACGCGATGCCCGCCGACGCCCACGCGGGGATCGCGACGGCGTTGGCGCTCGACGCTGATCACCGAGACGCGGACCGCGACCACCGGCACGCCGAGCCGGAACACCTCAACGGGCACGCCGAGGTACCGATTTCGCTTCTGCCGCAACGCAACCCCGGCGCCAGTGGAATCGCCGACATCCCCGCCGCGCTGCCCCCGACGCCCGTCGCCGAGCGGCCGACGGACACCTCCGGGTTCTTCGCGGCGCGGTCGCAGACGGCGAGCGACCGCGCGCCGGAACCGGAACCGTCGCACGCCGCTGCGGCCGAACCGTCGCACGCCGCTGCGGCCGAACCGTCGCACGCCGCTGCGGCCGAACCATCGGGGCAAGCCGCTTCGGACGACGCGATCTATCAGAGCATGCTCTCGGAGTGGCTGGTCGATCCGACCGAACTGGCCAACAGCGAGGACCTGAACTGGGAGTCCGTCTGGGACCATGGCTGGTCAGCCGCGGCCGCCGCCGACGAGGCCCCCGTCACCCGCGTCACCGATGAGGGCCTTCCGATACGTGACCCCGGCGCCCGTCTGGTGCCGGGCGCCGCTGCCGCGGACGACGAGACGGTAGCATCGGCGGCTGAGTTCGGCGCTGGCGTGGAAACCTCATCCGCAGGTGCGCCGCAGCGGGATCCGGAAGCCGTTCGCGCGAGCATCAGCAGCCACTTCGGCGGGGTGCATGCCGGCCGCTCGCACGCAAGTGAGACCACCGGAAACAGAGGAACAGATACCGAATGACCTACCCGGCGCGATCGACGCAGCGCGACTCGCTCGACTGGCTGATTTCGAGATTCGCCCGCGACGTGTCCGGGGTGTCCCATGCAGTGCTGGTGTCCGCCGACGGTCTGCTGATGGCCGCCAGCGAGCACATCCCGACCGAACGCGCCGACCAACTCGCGGCGGTGGCGTCCGGTCTGGCCAGTCTGTCCACCGGCGCGGCACAACTGTTCGACGGCGGCCATGTGCTGCAGTCGGTGGTCGAGATGGAGAATGGTTACCTGCTGCTGATGCGCGTCGGCGACGGTTCGAATCTGGCCACGCTGGCGACCCGCAACTGTGACATCGGCCAGATCGGTTACGAGATGGCGGTATTGGTCGAACGGGTGGGCACCGTCGTCCAGTCCGCTCGACGGCGCGCACCTCAGCACTCGTGAGCGGCCCATGGATGATCCGGAGAGTTGGGACGAGGCGGACGAGGCGGCCGACACATCGCTGTGGGAACGCGATGTCGGGGAAGAGCCGAGTCTCGTTCGGCCCTACATCCTGACCGCGGGCCGCACCGACTCCCGCATCTACCTACCGTTGGAGGCGCCGATCGAGACGCTCGACTCGGACAAGCCGACGCGATGGCCGAGCAGCGATGTGCGGGGCCAGATTTTGACCATGTGCGTCGACCACCCGTCGGTCGCCGAGATTGCCGCGAAGTTATCCTTGCCGCTCGGCGTGGCGCGCGTGCTGATCGGGGATCTGGTGGCGCAGGGTTATGTGGCGGTGCGTGGCACCTTGAGCGAGTCGACCACCATCGACGAACGACGTGAGCTGATAGGAAGGACACTGCGTGGCCTCAGGGCACTTTGAGGAGCGCCGGGCGCCGAACACGTCGGGGCAGGCTGCCTTGACAGGGTCTTCGCGCGAGCGCTCATCCGCGACGAAGATCATCGTCTCCGGCGGATTCGGCGCCGGCAAGACGACGTTCGTCGGTGCGGTCTCAGAGATCATGCCGCTGCGGACGGAGGCGTTGGTGACAACGGCGTCGGCGGGCCTCGACGGCCTGGAAGCCACCCCGCAGAAGAACACGACGACAGTCGCGATGGATTTCGGCCGCATCACGCTCGCCGAGGATCTGGTTCTGTACCTGTTCGGGACGCCCGGGCAGCGCCGGTTCTGGTTCATGTGGGACGACCTGGTCCGCGGCGCAATCGGCGCGATCATCCTGGTCGATGTGCGCCGCCTGCAGGACAGCTTCGCCGCGGTCGACTTCTTCGAAGCGCGCAACCTGCCGTTCCTGATCGCGGTCAACGAGTTCGACGGTGCGCCAAGGTATCCGGTCGCGGCGGTTCGCAAGGCGCTGGCGCTGGCCGACCACATCCCGGTGATCACCGTCGACGCGCGTGACCGACGCTCCACCAAGGCGGCGCTGATCGCGATCACCGAGTACGCGCTCGACAGCTTGACTTCGTTGCGCGGCTGATCGGGTGAGTTCTGACGAAGAGGTCTGGACCGAACGCGAATTCGTCGGCCGCGACTTCCGCGATGAGGATTTCGGCAGGCTGCGCACCGAGCGGACCGTGTTCGACGAGTGCGACTTCCGCGGTGTCGACTTCACCGAATCGGAGCACGTCGGCTCGGCTTTCCGCAACTGCCGCTTCGAGCGGGCCACATTGCACCACAGCATTTTCCGGCAATGCAGCATGCTCGGCTCGGTGTTCACCGAGAGCCGGTTGCGGCCGCTGACCCTGGTCGACGTCGACCTGACGTTGGCGGTCCTCGGCGGATGTGACCTACGCGGAGTGGATCTCGCCGGGTGCCGGTTACGCGAGGCCGGGCTCGTCGACACCGACCTGCGCAAGGCGGTGCTGCGCGGCGCGGATCTGAGCGGCGCCCGGCTGCAGAACGTCCGATTGGACGAGGCCGACCTGCGCGGCGCCCGAACGGATGCCACGTTGTGGACCACCGCGAGCCTGCGCGGCGCGAAGATCGATGTCGACCAGGCGTTGGCCTACGCCGCCGCCCACGGCCTGAACATCCACGGCGAGTGATTCGCTGATCTAAAACAGCTGCGGCTCCGGCTATTTCCGCCATTTCACAGGCGGTGTGGTTGGTCGGCCGGATTTGTCGGTGGGTGCTGTCATGATGCGGTTATGGTTTCGTTCGCTCCTTCTGGTGTTGAGGTGGATTTGAGTCGCCTCGAGCGTCT
>NZ_LQIN01000044.1 GCF_001500065.1 Mycobacterium sp. IS-3022 | reverse complement strand
GTGGCGCCGGCTGCGGTGGTGCATGGTGGGGGTGATCCGGTGGTGGGTCTGCAGCAGGCGGTGGCCCAGACGCATGGGATCGCGTTTGCTCCGCAGCGCCAGACCGATCTTTGGTCGAACAACGACACGCTCAGCAACAACGACACCCGGTTCTTGAGCCCGGAGACCAACACCGTCAATCATGCCGGTGAGGATCAGCAGCAGGGCATCGGCAATGTCGGGTTGGAGTTCGGTGACATCACCTTCGGTGACAAGACCACCAACACCGCCACCGACGGCGGGGTGGTCAACACCGGTACCGCCGGGGACATCGATGCCACCAACGTCGAGGGTGACGGCAATGTGGTCGGCGATGACAACGAGAACGTCAACACCGGTGACATCGAGGATTCCAACGTCAACATCGGCGAGGACAACGAGATCGACGACAGCGGTGATCAGAGCGCTGGCGGAGACATCATCTCCGACAACGAGGGCCCGGTGATCAACGACGTCGACATGAGCGGCGGTTCCGGTGGCGGCGCGGTCGGTGGTGATGGCGGCGGCGGGCTGATCGGTGTCGGCAACGACGGCGGCAACGCCACCGGTGGGGCCGGTGGTGCCGGTGGCGGCATCGTGATCAACGACGCCGACTCGAGCACCACCAATGTCGATGGCAACCAGACCACCGTCGGAGACATCGACGGCGGGGTGTCCGGCGGCATCTCCGGAGGCTC
>NZ_LQIN01000043.1 GCF_001500065.1 Mycobacterium sp. IS-3022 | reverse complement strand
CACGCGTCCCGCTGATCACCCAGACGCTCTCCGCACACCTGCGGGCGCCGGTGGTGACCACCCCGCAACCACAATTGACCGCCGCGGCGGGCGCCGCGCTGATGGCCCAGCGCAGCGGGGTCGTCGAAAGCGCGACGACGCTGTTCGACGCCGAGGCGCCGTCGAGCATGTTCGGCGCGCTGGCCTGGTCGCAGGACGACCAGGACGATGCGGAACTGCCCGTGCACCTCACCGAGTCCCCGGCCGACTTCCGGCCCGACCTTCACTTCCAGCACGAGGAGTGGCAGGAGGACGAAGCGGCGGCGCCGCGGCGGTCTCCGGTCATCCTGTTCGGCCTCGCCGCGGCGGTCGCGGTGGTCACCACGGCCTTGTTCGGCGTCATGCAACTGCGTGACGACACCGCAACCCCGGTCGAGGCGGCGACGACGGTCGCGCCGCCCAGCGCGCCTGTGTCGCCGGCTCCGACTCCTGCGCCGGCGGCGCACGCTCCTGCGCCCCCAGCGCCGGGGCCCACCAACGTCGTCGTCCAACCCGCGCAGCGATCCACGCCGCCCCAGCGCCAGACCCCCCGCCACGCCCCCGCGACGCAGCCGCCGGCACCGGTCACCA
>NZ_LQIN01000042.1 GCF_001500065.1 Mycobacterium sp. IS-3022 | reverse complement strand
GGGTGCTGTCATGATGCGGTTATGGTTTCGTTCGCTCCTTCTGGTGTTGAGGTGGATTTGAGTCGCCTCGAGCGTCTGGAGGAGTTGTTTGGGCAGTTGGAGGAGTTGGCGGGTCAGCGCAATGCCGTTGATGGGCGCATCGTGGAGATCGTCGCCGAGCTCGATCACGACAACTTGTGGGGGATCACCGGGGCGCGGTCGGTCAAGGCGTTGGTGGCTTGGAAGTTGGGTATGGCCGAGGCGACGGCCAAGTCGGTGGCTGCGATCGCCGATCGGTTCGAGGAGTTCCCCCGCTGTACCGCCGAGATGTCGCAGGGCCGGTTGTCGTTGGATCAGGTCGCGGTGATCGCCCAGCGCGCGGGCCACGGTTCTGATGAGCATTACGCGAAGCTGGCGTCGGTGGCCACGGTCAACCAGCTGCGCACCGCGGTCCGGCTGGAACCGCGCCCGAAGCCTGATCCCAAACCTGAGCCGCAGCGGTCGATCACCAAGATCAGCGGTGCGGAGTTCACCACCTACCGGATCACCGTGCCCAATATCGAGGCGGCCAAGGTCGACGCCGCGCTGCAGTCCCATCGTGCGGCGTTGATCAGCGAACACACCGACGCGTACGGTCCCGACACCCCCGGCGAGGAGCCCGAACGCCGTGCGCAGCGCGAGTCGCAGTGTCTTGCGCCGTTGCCGACGCTCACCGATGCGTTCGTGCGCATGGTGGAATCGGCCTGGGACGCTGAGGTGGCGCGGCGCCCGCACGGCCAGCACACCAGCGTGATCGTGCATCTCGATGTCGACAAGCGCGCCGGCTGGCTGCATCTGGGCTCGCTGCTGACTGATGCCGACCGCCAATACCTGTTGTGTGATGCCAGCTGTGAGGTGTGGTTGGAACGCCGCGGGCAGCT
>NZ_LQIN01000041.1 GCF_001500065.1 Mycobacterium sp. IS-3022 | reverse complement strand
TGTACTCGGCAGGGACGTTGTTGACGGTTTGGCTGTGAGAAGGGAGGACCTCCGGGCTTAGTGGAGATGTCTACGTCTCTACTCACACGGAGGTCCTCGTGCTCCACGCTAATGCTCGGTTAACCGTTCATGGCCGCCAACTGTTGGTCGATCGAATCGTGATTGGCGGGCGACCGCCCGCTCATGTTGCCGCTGAGCTCGGTGTATCGCGCCAATGCGCCTATCGGTGGCTCAACCGCTACCTCACCGAGGGACCGGCCGGGTTGGCCGACCGCTCCTCACGCCCGCACCACTGCCCGCGCCGCACGCCAGCCGCGGTGGAAGTCGCGGTGGTCGAATTGCGCCGGCTCTCGCGTCGCGGCCAGGACTGGATAGCAGCTGAGTTGGGGCTGTCGGCGCGCACCGTCAGTGCGATTCTGCGCCGCTACGAGATGGCCTACCTGCGTGACTGTGATCCGTTGACCGGTGAGGTAATCCGCGCATCAAAGATGACGGCGGTGCGCTACGAGCGGGCACGCCCTGGCGAACTGATTCATATGGACGTCAAGAAGATTGGCCGAATACCCGACGGTGGCGGGTGGAAGGCTCACGGCCGCCAAATCGGCCACAGCGCAGCGCACAAGAAGGCCCGCATCGGGTTCGACTACGTCCATTCCGCTGTCGACGATCATTCGCGGCTGGCCTACTCGGAGATCCTCGCCGATGAGAAAGGCCCCACATGCGGCGCGTTCCTAGCGCGGGCAGCCGAATACTTCACCGCTCGCGGCATAACCACCATCGAGGCCGTCATCACCGACAACCACTTCAGCTACCGACGGTCCAACGACGTCGCTGCCGTCATCGCCGCTCTGGGCGCCAGACACGTCTTTATCAAGCCACACTGCCCCTGGCAGAACGGCAAAGTGGAGCGCTACAACCGCACCCTGCAGACCGAATGGGCCTACCACCAGGTCTTCACCACCAACAACGCCCGCTGCGCAGCCCTTGCCCCATGGCTCGAGCACTACAACAATCAACGACGCCACTCAGCCA
>NZ_LQIN01000040.1 GCF_001500065.1 Mycobacterium sp. IS-3022 | reverse complement strand
GTCGGGGCGGTGATCGGTGGCGGCGACGAACCGCCGCCGGCGCGCATCGTGCTGTTCTCCGACGGCAAGGAGACCGTGCCGTCGAACCCCGACAACCCCAAGGGTGCCTACACCGCCGCCCGCACCGCGAAGGACCAGGGCGTGCCGATCTCGACGATCTCGTTCGGTACGCCCTACGGCTACGTGGAGATCAACGATCAACGCCAGCCGGTGCCCGTCGACGACGAAATGCTCAAGAAGATCGCCGATCTGTCCGGCGGTGAGGCGTTCACCGCGTCCAGCCTCGAACAGCTGCGGGAGGTCTACGCCAACCTGCAGCAGCAGATCGGCTACGAGACGATCAGAGGCGACGCGAGCGTCGGCTGGCTGCGGCTCGGAGCGTTGGCGCTGGCCCTGGCGACGCTGGCGGCGCTGTTCATCAACCGCCGGCTGCCGAACTGACGCGCAAGGGATGACCAGCTGACATGACGCTTCCGCTGCTCGGGCCGGTATCGCTCACGGGTTTTCAGCACATCTGGTGGTTCCTGCTGTTCCTGGTCGTCCTGCTGGTGCTGGTCGGCTTGTACGTCGCCGCCCAATTCGCTCGGCGCAGGCGATTGCAGCAGTTCGCCAACACCGAGTCACTAGACAGTGTGGCGCCGAAGCGTCCCAGCCCGTGGCGGCACGTGCCTGCGGCGCTGCTGGCAATCGCGTTGCTGCTGTGCACGATTGCGCTGGCCGGGCCCACCCACGACCAACGGCTGCCGCGCAACCGCGCGGTGGTCATGCTGGCGATCGACGTGTCGCAATCCATGCGCGCCACCGACGTCGAACCCAGCCGGCTCGCCGCCGCCCAGGAGGCGTCAAAGAAATTCGTCGACGAGCTCACCCCGGGCATCAACCTGGGCGTGATCGCCTATGCCGGCACCGCCACGGTGCTGGTGTCGCCGACCACCAACCGCGACGCCAGCCGGCGCGCCATCGACAATCTGCAGGTTGCCGACCGCACCGCCACCGGTGAGGCGATCTTCACCGCGCTCTCGTCGATCTCCACCGTCGGGGCGGTGATCGGTGGCGGCGACGAACCGCCGCCGGCGCGCATCGTGCTGTTCTCCGACGGCAAGGAGACCGT
>NZ_LQIN01000039.1 GCF_001500065.1 Mycobacterium sp. IS-3022 | reverse complement strand
TTTTTCTTTGGTCGGCCGCAGGGCACGTTTCGGGGTTGGTAGTCCCTGGTCGGGTCGATGGTTAGCTCGCGGATCAGTTCTCCGGTGGAGGCGTTGATGATCCGGACGTCGAGGTCTTGAACGAGCATCAGAACGTGGGTTCGGGCGTGGGTTCGGCCGACGCCGATGTGGTGCAGGCGGCCGGCCAGGCGCAGGGTGAGGCTGCCGGTGTCATCGACGCGGTCGCGGCGCACCCGGTCGTGGGTGTCGGTGCGTTTGCCGGGTTGGGCTTTGGGTCGGGCGCCGTAGGCGGTCGCGGGGGTCGCTTTGTGTGGTAGGGCGCGGTGCGGATGGTGGTGGTTGTATTCGGCGACGAAGGTGTCGAGTTGTGCTTGCAGGTCGGCAAGTGTGGCGGCGCGAGGTTGGCGTGTCAGCCAGCGTTTGAGGGTTTGGTGGAAGCGTTCGACCTTGCCGCAGGTGGTTGGGTGATTGGGTGTGGAGTTGATCTGTCGCACGCCGAGGCGGTGTAGCTCGACTTCAAGCTGGTTGCGTCCGCCTTTGCCGCCGGATAGGCGGGTGGTGAAGACCATGCCGTTGTCGGTCAATGTTGATGCTGGAATGCCATGGGCAGCATAGGTTTTGCCGAACGTATCGAAGACGATGACGCCGGTGATGCGGCGGTGTGCAGTGACCGAGAGCGCGTAGCGGGAGTGGTCGTCGATCCAGCACAGGATCTCGACATGGGTTTGGTCGGCCAGCCACCAGTGGGTGAAGTCGGCTTGCCAGCGTTCGTTGGGCAGATCGGCGGCAAAGCGGATGTAGGAGGATTTGGGCCGTTTCTTGGGTGCGGGGGTGATCAAACCGGCCGCGCGAAGGTACCGGATGATCGACGGTGTCGACACCGTTAAGCCGTGGTGGTGGCGCAGGTGCCAGGCGATGGTTTCCGGGCCGTTGTCCAGCCCGTTGCTGGTCAGCTTTTCACGCAGCTCGACAATCAGATCGATGCTCGACTGCGGTAGCCGGGTCGGAGTGGTGTGTGGTCGGCGCGAGCGCGGCTCGAACGCGGCGTCGCCTTCGCAGTGATAACGCGCTACGAGTCGGCTGATCCAGCCCTGCGATAACCCGTACTCGCGAGCCACAGCAGATTGGCTGCGGCCCTCGACGACGACAGCGGTGATGACCAGGCGAGCCTTCGACATCCACTGACCGTCACCACCGTCACGCTATTCCGATGTCTTGACACACCC
>NZ_LQIN01000038.1 GCF_001500065.1 Mycobacterium sp. IS-3022 | reverse complement strand
TGTCTTGAGTCAAGAAATTGGCAGGTTTTCGTGGGTAATGGCGTGGAGGTAGGCCTGCCGTGGGGTGCGGTCGTCAAGAGCCTGGTGTGGTCGGACGGTGTTGTAGATGATTCGGAAGCGGTGAGCTTCCATGTCGAGGGCATCACCGTCGCCGATGTAGCCGCGGAACAGGTGCTCGTATTTCAACGACTCGAAGAATCGCTCGATGACGCCATTGGTCTGCGGTGATTTGAAGCGTGTTCGGATGTGCCGCAGGAGCGGATCGTGGCCCGTGAATAACGTCCGGAAGTCTTTGCCGCGGTAGCAGGGGCCGTTATCGGACACGATGGCGATGGGCGCCGGTGTGTGGCCGATGATGTTGTCGTGCTCATCGAGGACGTCCATTTCGCCGCGATCGAGGCGCAGGTCGGCCAGGTTGAGCACGCGGGTGGCTTCCTCGACGGCCAGTCGCACACAGTGCGCGGCGTCGCGGCCGCGGCTGGTGGGCGTGACGGTGATGGCCAGGCAGTACTTGCTGACGTAATCGATGACCGCGCTGATCCGCCAGATCCCACCGTGGGCGGTTTCGAACTCTGAGAAGTCGGTCTGCCACACCCTGTTGCGTTGGGTCGGCGGATCGCGAAACACACGGCGACGCAACGCAGCCCAAGACTTTCGGTCGGCCCTAAAGCCTTGCGGCAACAGCAGTCCCCGGCGCCGTAATGCTCGCTGTACCGACGAATTAGTGACCTGATGACCGTCGGCGCGCATCAAAGCCGCGATTTTGCGGTAGCCCCAGGCTGGCCATTCTTCGGCGTACTTGGCGGCCAAGTCCTCGATGCGGTCAACAACGGGAGCCGGCCATGGGCCCTTGGGCGGATCACCGGCTCGCATCCGAGCCAGCCGGCGCCGGTAGGTCCGCTCCGGGATACCGGCTAGACCAGCGAACCTCGAAACCGGCAGACCCGCCGCCTCTCTCAGGATTTCGAGGTCTTGGAAGGGACCTGGTCGGCCAACGCAGCACCGCGCTGCCAAATCCGCAGCTGCACCGTCGCCTCGGCCAGCGCCAGTTTGAGTTGCTCGTTCTCCAGCTGCAGCCGCCGCTGCTCCGGGCTGCCCTTGGCACCGGCGGGACCGCTGGGTACTTCGCGCAGTCGCTCAGACCCGGCCTCAAGGAACTGGTGCTTCCACTTGGTCACCTGTGTTGAAGCCACCCCGCACCGCCGCGCGGCTTCAGCACCGGTCATCTCTCCAGCCAGAACCGCCAGCACCAGGCGGGTCTTCTCCTCGGCGGGAATCTTCGTTCGTCGTGATCTGACCATGCCTCACTCAACCTCCTCAACAACGCCGCGTTGTGGATAACGCGGGCCTGTCAAAAAGTTTGAGTCAGTGGA
>NZ_LQIN01000037.1 GCF_001500065.1 Mycobacterium sp. IS-3022 | reverse complement strand
TGCGGCCGACCAAAGAAAAAGCCCTGAACCCCAAACGCAGGTTCAGAGCTATTCCGATGTCTTGACACATCACAATGGTGGCAGGTGCAGTGTCTGGTTTCACGACATAGTTGGCAGGTGTCTCGGGACATAGTTGGCATCTCAGCTGTCGTGGGAGGCCGGCCATGTCAAAGGCGCAGCTCGTCATCACCGCCGTCGTACTGCAGGGACGCAGCAAAAGCGAAGTCGCCCGCGACTACGACGTCTCGCGCACCTGGGTCCAGCAACTAGTCAAACGCTACGAGTCCGAAGGCGCCGCGGCGTTCGAACCGCACTCGCGCCGCCCACACCACAGTCCCCAGGCCATCGACGCCACCGTCGAAGACAAGATCATGCGGTTACGCAAAACCCTGGACAAACAGGGCTACGACGCCGGCGCGGCCACCATCGCCGAACACCTCACCCGCGACCCCGCCGTCACCAAAGCGCCTGCAGTATCGACGATCTGGCGCATCCTGACGCGCCGCGGGTTCGTAGCCCCGCAGCCCCAAAAACGGCCCCGCTCGTCGTGGAAACGCTTCTGCGCCGAACAGCCCAACCAGTTATGGCAAGCCGATGTCACCCATTGGCGCCTGGCCGATGACACCGCGGTGGAAATCCTCGACATGCTCGACGACCACTCTCGTGTGGTCCTGGCCAGCACCGCCCGCCCCGTCACCACCGGCGCCGACGTCGTCGACACCGTCACCGCGGCCATCACCCAATGGGGCACACCAGCGGGCGCGCTCACCGACAACGGCGCCATCTTCACCGCCAAACAACGCGGCGCCGGACGCACTGCCCTGGAAATCATGCTCGGTGAACTCGGCATCAAATACAGCCGCTCCCGCCCCTACCACCCCCAGACCTGCGGCAAGGTCGAACGCTTCCACCAAACCCTCAAAAAACACCTACGGGCCCTGCCCCCGGCAGCCACCATCGACGAACTGCAGTACCAGATCGACGATTTCCTCGACTACTACAACACCGTCCGACCCCACCGGGCGCTAGGACGCCGCACACCCCTCGAGGCATTCAACGACCGACCCAAGGCCTTCCCCAGCGGGTACCAGATCCCACCGCACTACCGGGTACGCCACGACAGGATCGACGCCGGCGGGGTCATCACCATCCGCTACAACAGCCGCCTACACCACATCGGTCTGTCCAAACACCTACGCGGCACCAAAGTCACCGTGCTCATCAACGACCGCGACATCCGCGTCCTGCACCGCGACACCGGCCAACTCATCCGCAAACTGACCCTCGACCCCACCCGCGACTACCAACCACGCGGCGTCAAATGCGGAAACTCACCCGAAACAGGGCTCCAGATGTAAATGTCTCGAGACATCTGTCAACGATGTCGCGAGACATCACAATGGTGGCAGGTGCAGTGTTGTGCGTCAGGACATAGGAATGGGGTGTGTCAAGACATCGGAATAGCGTGACGGTGGTGACGGTCAGTGGATGTCGAAGGCTCGCCTGGTCATCACCGC
>NZ_LQIN01000036.1 GCF_001500065.1 Mycobacterium sp. IS-3022 | reverse complement strand
TCCTCGACCTGCAGCGGGTCGGCATCGACGACTCCTTCTTCGACCTCGGCGGAGACTCCGTATCGGCCATGCGCGTCGTCGCCGCGATCGCCAGGTCTATCGATGCCCATCTGACCGTGCGCACGCTGTTCGACGCGCCCACAGTTGCCCTGCTGGCAGTACACGTCAGGACTGACGGGGATCGGCGCGCCCCTCTGGTTGCCGTCCAGCGGCCCGCGCCAATTCCGTTGTCGTTCGCCCAGAGTCGGCTGTGGTTCCTGGACCAATTGCAGGGTGGCGCCTACAACATGCCGACCGCGCTGCAGATCTGCGGTCCGCTCGATGTCGAGGCGCTGAGCACGGCCCTCGACGACGTCGTCGCGCGCCACGAAGTGCTGCGCACCATCTATCCGCAAACCGACGGCGTGCCATCCCAACAGGTACTGCCCGCCCGCGCTGGAATGTGGCGGCACCGCGGCGCTCTGGTTGAGACGATGTCGGAGCGCGATGCGCTCGACGGGTTGTCGGCGCTGGCCGGATACCCGTTCGACCTGTCGGCTGAGATTCCGCTGCGTGCCCAGATCTACGCGGTCGGCCGGCAACAGCACCTGCTGGGAATCGTGGTGCACCACATCGCCTTCGACGGCTGGTCAGTGACACCGCTGGCGCGCGATCTGGGGCAGGCGTATGAATTGCGACGTCAGGGGAGTGCTCCCGAGTGGTCTGAGTTGGCTGTGCAGTACATCGACTACGCGTTGTGGCAGCGCGACCAATTCGGTGATCTCGAG
Organism: Mycobacterium sp. IS-3022; assembly: GCF_001500065.1. Taxonomy (GTDB): domain Bacteria; phylum Actinomycetota; class Actinomycetes; order Mycobacteriales; family Mycobacteriaceae; genus Mycobacterium. The sequence continues at coordinate 952 of NZ_LQIN01000036.1, read as the reverse complement.
GACGGCGACAGCCCCATCGCCACGCAGCTGGCCTACTGGCGCGACGCATTGGCGGGCATGCCGGAGCGGCTGCAGCTTCCGACTGATCGCCCTTATCCCGCCGTGGCCGACCAGCAGGGGGCGACGGTGCGGCTGGACTGGCCGGCCGAGTTGCAGCGGCGGGTACGTCAGTTGGCCGCCGCATCCAACGCAACCAGTTTCATGGTGGTCCAAGCCGCTCTGGCGGTGTTGCTGTCGCGGCTGAGCGCCACCTCCGATGTGGCGGTGGGTTTTCCGATCGCCGGACGCACCGATCCCGCCCTCGACGAGTTGGTGGGATTCTTCGTCAACACGTTGGTGTTGCGCGTCGACTTGTCCGGCGATCCCACGGTGGAAGAGCTACTGGCGCAAGTGCGCCGACGCAGCATCGAGGCGTATGAGCACGAGGATGTGCCCTTCGAGGTCCTGGTCGACCGCTTGAACCCAACCCGGAGCCTGACCCATCATCCGCTCGTCCAGGTGTTGTTGGCCTGGCAGAACCTTCCCGGGCACACCAGCGATCCAGCCGCCCGACTGGCAGTGGGCGGGCTCGAGGTCACCGAGATTCCCGTGCACACCCACACCGCACGGATGGATCTGTCGTTCTCGTTGTCCGAGCAGTGGACGGAAACCGCTGAGCCGGCAGGGATCTCAGGTTCGGTCGAGTTCCGCACCGACGTCTTCGAACCCGACACCGTCACCACGTTGCTCGAGCGGTTCGAGCGGGTCTTGACGGCCATGACCGCCGATCCGCATCGAGCGATCGCCGCGATAGACCTGCTCGATGCCGGCGAGCACCACCGCTTGGACGAGGTGGGCAACCGGCGGGTGCTGAGTGCACCGCGATCCGCGGCGGCATCGGTTCCTGAGTTGTTCGCCGTGCAAGTGGAGCGTCGTCCTGAGGCCGTGGCGGTCAATTGCGGACGGGATTCAT
>NZ_LQIN01000035.1 GCF_001500065.1 Mycobacterium sp. IS-3022 | reverse complement strand
TCCTCGACCTGCAGCGGGTCGGCATCGACGACTCCTTCTTCGACCTCGGCGGAGACTCCGTATCGGCCATGCGCGTCATCGCCGCGATCAACGCCGGCCTTCACGCCGATCTCCCTGTGCGCGCCTTGTTCGATGCGCCGACTGTCGGTCAACTGGCGCCCCGAATCAACCGCGATGCGGGCGGTCGCGAACCGTTGGTGCCCGTCCAGCGGCCTGCGGTGATTCCGCTGTCATTCGCCCAGAGCCGGCTGTGGGTCATCGACCAATTGCACGGTCCCTCGGCGGTTTACCACATAGTGTTGGCGTTGCAACTGCACGGGCTACTTGACGCCGATGCGCTACGCGCGGCGCTCGGAGACGTGGTGGACCGCCACGAAACCCTGCGCACGCTGTTCGTCGCGCCCGACGGGACCGCTCAGCAGCTGGTGGTTCCCAGTGCGCGAGCCGATGTCGGCTTGCACGTCGTCGATGCCACGGCATGGTCAGCAGACCGGCTGACGGACGCCATCGGCGACGCGGCGGCGAAGACCTTCGACCTGGCCACCCAGATTCCCTTGCGGGCGAGCCTATTCGGCGTCGCCGACGACGACCATGTCCTGGTGGGCGTCGTACATCACATCGCCGCCGACGGCTGGTCGTTGGCCCCACTGGTGCGGGACCTCGGTGAGGCCTACGAGGCCCGCCGACACGGACAGCCACCCCAATGGAATCCGTTGCCGGTGCAATACGTCGACTACACGATGTGGCAACGGTCGCGGTTCGGTGATCTCGACGACAGCGACAGCCGAATCGCCGCGCAGCTGGCCCACTGGGAGCAGGTCTTGGCGGGTCTGCCGGAGCGGCTGCAGCTGCCGACGGACCGGCCTTATCCGGTGCTCGCCGATCAACGGGGCGCCAGTCTGGCGGTGGATTGGCCCGCCGAATTGCAGCACCGGGTGCGGGAGGTGGCCGCGGAGTATCACGCGACTCCGTTCATGGTGATGCAGGCCGGCCTGGCGGTGTTGCTGTCGCGGCTGAGCGCCAGCTCCGATGTGGCGGTGGGTTTTCCGATCGCCGGCCGCAGTGATCCCGGGCTCGACGAGCTGATCGGCTTCTTCGTCAACACGCTGGTGCTGCGGGTCGATCTGACCGGCAATCCCAGCTTCGCCGAGTTGCTCGACCAGGTGCGGCGGCGCAGCCTGGCGGCGTTCGACCACCAAGACGTGCCGTTCGAGTTGTTGGTGGAGCGGCTCAATCCAGTCCGATCGCTTGCGCATCACCCGTTGGTGCAGGTCCTGTTGGCTTGGCAGAATCTGCCCGGCCTCGGCGATGATCCGGCGGCCGGCTTGTCCCTGGGTGACTTACACGTCACTCAACTGCCGGTCGACACCCACACCGCCCGCATGGATCTGACCTTCTCGCTTGCGGAGCACTTCACCGATTCCGGTCGGCCGGCCGGCATCCGGGGTGCGGTCGAGTTCCGCACCGACATCTTCGATCCGGCCAGCATCCAAGCGCTCGTCGACCGGTTCGAGCGGGTCTTGACGTCGATGACCGCCGATCCGCATCGAGCGATCGCCGCGATCGACGTGCTCGATGCCGGCGAGCACCACCGCTTGGACGAGGTGGGCAACCGCGCGGTGCTGACTGACGCCACGTTCCCGCGCGGATCGGTTCCTGAGTTGTTCGCCGTGCAAGTGGAGCGTCGTCCTGAGGCCGTGGCGGTCAATTGCGGACGGGATTCAT